>CAWBFP010000034.1:0-307673 GCA_963788095.1 uncultured Alphaproteobacteria bacterium
AACGACGTCGTCGGCCGAAATGCTAGCATCCCTTTGATCGCGCGCGCCGCTGCCTGCTCGGCCAAGGCGTTCAAGGTCGCGGCACGCTGGATTGCTGCTGCCAGGAGCGGATCACTTGCCATATCAGGCCCAAGCCGCTCACGGTAGAGCCGCCGAGCTCCGACACGCGCCGGCCGAGAGCCTCGACCGCATGTCGATCGGCCGGGGTAGCTCCCTTCTTCTGGGCTCATTGTTTTCCTGTATCGCCGCCTCAACGTCGCCGATTTCCGCCCCTCGGAACCCTCGCGCCCGGCCTCGAAACCGGCCAATGCTCCGCGCTTATCGCTCACCGTTGGAGACGAGACGTCAAGCCCTTAGGAAGCCCACATACACGGGAGGTCTTTCTGGCGCCTCTCAGCGCCTGCATTTGCCGCCCAGGGGGCCCGGAAACCGGTCGGCGCGGACAGGTCTAGCCTTTAAACGAGCCGGAGCGGAAGAATCAGCGTCTAAAACGGACCCTGATCGGCCGGCGCGGAAAATGCGAGGGCTGATTGAATGAGCGAGGGAGGCGTGGTTGAAGCCGCGAGGGTGAAGAGGTGAAGCACTTTCCATAGGCCGTCTCAGGCGCGCACGCGCGCGCGAGAAACGCTGTAGAAGGGACAGGTTCACCCTGGCGACATGATGGTGCCGATGATGTCCTGAGGGTGAGGCACGGAAGCCGTGGATCCGCGCCGGATTGCGGGTTCGAAGCGACGGGAATTGAAGGGCGTCGAGGAAGCGGTACGGTTCCGACGAACTCGCCGTTGGCGGTGGCCGTCGCTTGATGATTTGAACCAGCTCGGTTCGAGCGGTCCAAGGCGTTGGGGTTTTGCTCGCAGCGATCTTCGAGCCAAGCGGCGAAGGCGTCTGGGTGTCGAGTAGGTTCTGGTTGCGGCGAGGACGGCGCGGGCGGTGGAAGCCGTGGGGCTGCCAGTCGGGCAGCCCTCGAGGGCCCATGCAGGATGCCGGGCCATTCGGCCTTCAGCTTCTCGATCAATCGGGTCGCGTTCTTCACGGGGATCATGATGGTGAAGGGATAAGGTGCAACCGGCGGCGGATAGCCTCGTCGACGCTGCGCAGGCCGGGCCTGTGGTTGCCGGCGATCAGAAGCTTAAACTGCGGGATAAACTCGAAGAAGTCCTGGCGCATGAAGCGGGCCGCGATCTTGTCGCCGCCGGTGAGCGCCTTGATCCGGCCTCGGCCCACGGCGGCCTTCTTCGGTTTCGCTGGCGTGACGAGGCGGGCGCCACGCAGCGCGGCCAGCTCGGTCGGGTGGCGATCGGTCTCGACGCCGTGAAGGTCTCGTTGGCGACGGTGATGGCGTAGTCACTCATGATGCCGGCCAGGGTATTCACCACTGCCTTGCCGTTGGCGCCGGTCCCGTAGAGGAAGAACAGGGAGTGCTCGGATGTCGCCGGTCAGGCAGTAGCCGATGAAGCGCCGCAGTAGCCTGCAAATCGTGATCGCCGGTGACGCGATCGAGGAAGGCGCTCCACAGCGAGATTGGCACGTGGGGTTCGTCTCGGTGCGCGCTCTGGGTAGTAGTCCTGCGGCGCGGCGGGTGTTGTGCTCCGGTGCGCATATCGATTGTCATGGCTGTTCCTCATTGAACCGAAACAGATGGTGTTCCACTGCTCGACGGTGCGCGATGCGGCGATCGGCTTTCCAGTCGTCGATGGCGACGAGAGTTTTGGCGCTGGCGAGGGAGCGGCGCATTTGCTGTTGCACGCGGCGGCGGCCCGCGGCAGATCTTGCGGGCCTGATCGAAGGCGTAGAGGATGTCGTCGAGGCATCCATCGTGGTCGGTCCAGTGCACCATCCGCCCACTTTGCGACGTGGTGCAGGTCGGCGGCGTGCGTCTCTCGGCGAAGTCTAACGCCAGCGCTCCTCGGAGAATGGCGGCGGTCGCGGTCGAGGTGCTCGCGGCCGTTGTCGCCGTTATCCGACGTGCGCCGTGCTCGCGCGCGGTCGTGGCGATCGCGACCGCGTCGGTCCGCCGCGTCGAAGGTGTCGTTGACGTCGCCCTTCATGGCGCTATGCCTTGGATGAAAAACTTCGATCGGTGGCGCGGTTGGTCATGTGTTGGTTTCTAGATACAGGCCGTCGGGGCCATACCCTGCTCGAAAACGTCACGTCATCGCGGGCATAAAAGGCGAGGTGCTTCTCCATCGCCTCCTCGTCATCGTGCAGATCAGCAACGCCCGCCTTGATCGGACCCTTGACGAAAAAATTGCCGAACTCGTCGGTCGCGTAGAGGTCGAACGTCAGCTCGGGAACAACGCTGAAATCTGCATCAGCTCTGCGACCGGTGGCTGCCACGCCGACTTGATCCAAAGCTGATGCTGCCCCTCGTGGAAGCAATAGTTCGACCAGTAGATCGACTGATCGCGCCTTCCACTCGGCGCGGGTGAAATCGATCCCGATCGCCGATAGTCGGCAGTAGCCGGGTATCGGCGGTGCCGTGACGAAGCAGGTCTGCTTGAGGCGCTCGATCTCGGCATCCGGTCCAGTAATCGTGCAGATCGTTCGGCAGTGATTAGCCATAGTCATCTCTCGCTCGGGTGGTGGTGTGGTGTGGAGAGATTCTGGTCTGGTGACGTTCGGGCTCGCGGCGCCTCATGGCAGCAGCCCTTCAATGGCCTGCCGGCTGTTCCCGATGCGCTGATAGCTTTGCCTCGAACCGAACGACCGCCCGCTTGGCACATGCTTCGAAATCGCATCCCTCGACACAATTTGCGGCCGGCCTCGGGACGGACCACGAGCGCGTTGGCCTCGACCTTGCGGGCGCCGACCGCCTCAAGTACGTCCTGCACGTATCCTTGTGGTGATGGGATGACGTAGATCATCCAGCCGGCCGCCGGCTGCCCTCTCCAGGTCGTCCATCCAGGTCAGCCCGCTGCGCTTGAATGAAGTCAGCGTTCAGCCCAAAGCGGTCGATGACGAGGTGTCAGGAGACCAGCCGACTGCGCCGCTGAAGATCCGCGAAGTTCGAGCGCAGGAGGTTCGAGATGTTGAGCCCGCCGGGACCGTGATCGCCGCAATGCAGTAGAACGTAGTGCTTGCCGCGCGCCTCCCGAACGGCGAAGCTCCATGATGACGGGCGCGCGAAGCGATGCCGTTTCACCCGCTGATGTGGTCGTCGAAACCGGAACGGGCCCGCAACGGGCGCGAACAGAACTCTTGAGATCGTCGACCTTCTCGACCGTCATCTGCACATAGCGTCGAGATCGCTCCAGGTCGAAAACAGGCGTGTACCTCTGCGCGTGCGCTGCGCGCACGTATTCAAACCAGCCCTGCGCAAACTCTTCCGGGGTCTCGTCGTCGACGTCCTCGATGTGCTGCGCCTGTCTGCCCTCGTCCTCGCAGCAGATGTCGAGCGGCAGAAGCGGCCTTCCGGCAATACGTTGATCAGCCGCTGGGCGGCGTCGAAGTCACCTTTGGTGAGACCGTGTTCCTCCAGGATGTACGCCCAGCCGTGAGACGATACGGCGAAAATCGAGTGTTGATTGGATCTGCAGCATGGTGTCGTAGAGCGCACCGCGCTGGGCCTGATGTTGCCTCGGACGCGTAGTCTGTCGGCCGCGCGATCGCCGGGGCAGTGCCGGAGCAGGCGGGTCCTTCACGTCGTCCGGTCTCCCTGAGACCGCCCGCGCGTTTGCACTGCCACCTGGAACTTGCGATAATGGAGAACGAAGCTGAAGCTTTAATGGTTTTACACTCCCAGGCCCCGGCGCGCGCAACCGCCGGCGGCCCTCTTCATGTCGCCTGTTGCTCGGCCTTCTTCTCAATGCCCGCGCGCCTTCAGCGAGGCCTCGATCGCCTTGGAATTGTCCGGCGGCGGCGTCCGCTCCTCGGCTTCGCGATCGCGAAGCCAATCGAAATCGGCCTGCGGGCGGATGAGCTGTTTGGCGCGAACCCCGTGGGTGCGCGGCGCTTACCCTGGGCTTCAGCTTGTGTACATGGAACGCGAGCAGCCGGCGATGCGTGGAACCATTCGTCAAGCGTGAGGAGGACGAAGTCATTGTCCGCTCCGATGTGTAAACATGGACGGACATGGCGATGACAGCTATTCGTCCGGTTTGGCGCTTCCGCTGGAGCAAAAAAATGGGCCGGCCTTGATAGCTTCGATCGCGGCGCTACGCTTCAAGCCCTCAACGGCGCCGATCTCTTCCATGAGCACTGAAATGGCTCGAGCCCGAGCCCTTGCGCCTCAGGAAATCGCGCGCCATGCGCACGTCGCGCGAGCAATCGCCTTCGCCTTGGAGTCCCTGCCGCGTGCGCCGCCCTTACCTGATCGGATCCGTGCGTCGATCGGGTTCTCGTTGTCGACGACTGTCAATTGATGGACACTGATCGCGAGCCAAGGGGCTTGTAAATGGCGAACCATGCCGCCGTGACGCCTGTCGCTCCAGGTCTTCACATCGGCCATGATGTTCGCGACTGCCAGCATCACCAGGGCGGCGGCGGGAGCCGCTCCAAGGTGTCGGCCGTGACGAGCTTGGCGTAATCATTGGGGTTCTGCGGCGGCGGTGATCGTTTCATTGGCACGGTTGAGCGAGGAACTCGATCACCTTTAAATCCGGGGGGATAATCCGCCTTGAGGCCTCACCGAGGCCGATGCTGTCGACGTCGACCCGCTTCTTCTCGCGCTGTAGCCGAACACGACGAGGAGTCTCGCGCTGTAACCAAGCGAGCCTGCCAGGGCTGGAACCCGTTGGCCATGATGCACCCTTGCTCGGTGCCCTGCATGGTGGTCGGCGCGGCGGAGCCCGGAGCAGGTGCCGGGCGTTCGGCGAGCTACCCTCGCCGCGCCAAGATCAGCCTATTTCCGGCGCCGATCGGGACAACGGTGGTGTCGGGCTCGACTCCGAAAACCGGCGCGGCCTTGCGAATGGCATCGGTGATGTAGTCGCGTGACAAATGCCCGTAATGCCGCGTCACCATCTTCACGTGCGGCATGGCCCAGGTTTTCCGCGACCACCAACAGCGGCGCACCGTTCATGATCGCGAGAACTCGCCCACGTATGCCGCAACGCATGAAAATTGACCGCCGGCGAGATCCGCGCCCGCTCGCACGCGCAAGCGCATCGGCTTATCTGGTGCGACTTGCCCCAGGGCTGGCCGCCCTTCTGGAGGAGGATCTCCGAGCCCTTCCGCCCAGCACACAGACGCTCGAAGAAAGCGCGCGCCTCGTCGCTCAGGATAACGTCTCGCGCCTTGCCGCTACTTACTCGTTCGGACCGCGATCGTGCCGCTGTCGGCGCGGAAGTCGGCGACAGTCAACATGAAATCAGTTCGCCGTAGCGTGCGCCGGTCTGTAGTGCGGCTTCGACCAGCGGGCGGAATTCCGGATCGGACGCATTGATCAGCCGCTTCGCCTCCGCGATCGTGAGCCAGTGTGGGCGCGCCACGTCTACATCCTTGAAAGGTTCGCAACGGCGCCACGCCGCGTCGCTCGGCACCTTGCCGTCCTTCCACGCGCGGTTGAGCCCGGCCTTGAGGATCGTCAACGACCTATTCGCGCTCACCTTGCGACACCGCTCGGCATCAGGATCCCCGGCAGTGTCGCGATACTGTTGTCTTCACCTTTGGGGGTCGAACCCGTGGCGGAGCTTTGGCAACCTCGTTGCGCCACCCCCCGCAAACGATCGACCGTGAGGCTGTCAACGGTGATATTGCCGAACGCTGGCCGAATGAATGCCTCGATCCGGTGAGCTCGCATCTTTGGCGGTCTTTCGATCGGCACGTAGAACGCGACGTAGTCGTCCATCGCGCGACCAACCGTTAGCGGGCCGTGGACGCCGTTGCATCATGGACCCGCCGAACCCAGCGCCGCGGGCCACGTTGACAGCCTGCCAAAAGTCGAGAACCACACGCCGTCCGGATCGGAGATATCATCGGCGACGCCGATCTTCTCCGTTTTGTACTTCCCTTTGCCGACATAGTACCGTGCGACCCACGCTCCCGCGCCGGCCGGCTTGCCCTTGCGGCCTTGCGGCTTGCGGAACCCAATGTCCACCCCTTGGTCGGCCTTGCGCCAGTAAGGCTTCCCACGCGCTTTGAGGCGAGACCGCGCCTCTCGGCTGTCGAGTGTCGCATCGCGAAGGCGGCGGGCCATGTGTAGTGTCCTCCAGGGCGGCAAACAGCCGGTGTCCAACAGATGTCCAAAATACCGGGAAGAACAGCCATAAACAACGAAAAACGTAGGTGCCTGCTATATCAGGGTTTCCAGGGCTTTCCGAAACACGCATGAACACGAAAACACGCACCTGCGTGATTGGGAGACCGGCAATTGCGTGACCTGGGACGAGGTGGCGCTCGGCAAGACGAAGGTGGCGGGCGAGATCCTGGTCATCGACGAGATGGCCGATGTCGCCGCGCCGTTGATCGCGGTCAAGCTGGCGGGCGAAGGCTCAACCGTCCGTCTCGTGACCAAATGGCCGACGATCGGATCGGACACCGCTCCGGAGGTGTACCTGCATTGGATGTTGACCTATGTCTACGAAGCCGACGTCGAGATGATTCCGAACCATTTCGTGCGCAGCATCCGCGGTAACGAGGTGGAGATATTCAACGTCTATCAGAAGACGAAAGCGCGCCGGATCAAGGCCGATGCGATCGTCATGGCGACCGCGCGCAGCTCCGAGAACTCGCTGTACCATCTGCTGCGACGGCGTGGCCTGAGCGTCGAGACGATCGGCTGCGCGACGGCGCCGCGCACTGTCTACGAGGCGACGTATGAGGGCCATCGGGCGGCACGCAAGCTCGGACTGCGCGCCGCCGGGTCCAAAATGGCGAGCTAACGGCAGCCGCGCGCTGCTGCGATCTGCCGGGCAGTACATAGATGAATAATTGTCGGCCGACCGTGTCAATCGCCGCGCGCGTCATGAGCCGGGTTGAAATCCCGCAGCGCAGCAGTCTTCTGCCGTACCGAGGTGTGCTATTCCTTTCCTTCGGAAGCACGGAAGGTACTGGGCGTTGAGACGCCGCAATTTCTTCCCGCTTCTCGGCGCCGGGACCTCGACCCGCGCAAAGCATGAGAGAGCGCACATTCGATGAACTCCATCAGCTTGCCTATTCTACTTGTCGTGGCGGCTGCCGGTCTGGGATACGTAGTGCCTGCAAAGGCGGAGAATTATTTCTGCCAGCAGCAATTTGCGCTTTGCACGTCCGCCCCGTGCATCCCAGAGCCAGGCAATCCGAGGGTGGCGATCTGCACCTGCGATGTCGAGGACGGCCCGAACTTGGCCACGGTCGCGTGTGATACCGTCAAGCCCAGCACCGACGCCAATGGCGTACGCACCGTGTATTCCCAGTTCGCGCTCAAGCAATTCGCGCGGGGCAAACGCACGTTGAAATGCGCGGCCGGCACGCCCTGGACCTGGTGTCTCAACAAGCCGTGCACAGTTGACCCTGCAAATCCGAAGAAAGCCATTTGTGCCTGCGATGTGCTCCGCACCGGCGAATGGATCACGGCAGGGGGCAATTGCAACACGGCGACGTGCAAGACCGCGTATTGGTCCGGTGCCCCCCTCAATGATTTCAACGATGGTACCGATTTCTTGGTGAAGCAACTCAAGCTGAAGAAGTCCCCCGTGAACTGGTGCAGTCAGGCTGACGCTCGCTAAAGGGCATTGCGTCCGATGTGTCCGGTAATGTGAAGGTTTTCTGATGCCGGCTGTCTTGGGAGAGGTTGTTGCAACCCCTCGATCTCAAGTTAGCGCAAACCTCTCGAACCGCCGTTTACGGACCCGTACGTACGGTGGTGTGGGAGGGGCGGAGCCGAGAGGTTCCCCCCTATCCCGATCTCTGACCCGTTGCAGACCATGCTGCGGTTGCCTTGGTAGCTGGTCGGGCAGCCTGTCGCTTGTTAGCATCAATAACGGACATGGTCTTGGGGGGGCTGTGTGATGTTGCAAGACACAAATCGGAAATACGATCGCGACTTTCTCCTCGGTTCGGAAAAGCGAAATCAGGTCATCGAGCTATGGGAAGTCGAGAAGTATGGGCGCGACTGCTTCAATGACCCCGATCATGTTCATCTCTACGGCATGCCTCCGAAGGAGTGGCACAAGCGCGGCGTGCGCATTCTGGCGCGTACGTGTCTTGAGGCCGTCAAAGATCCCCTTGGAAACAAGATTGGACGTGACATTGCGGATGTTGTGGCGGGGGCGTCCGGCAACCGTGCTATCGGCGTCGTCGATCCGTTCGCAGGCTCGTGCAACGGCCTTTACGCGATTTTGCGACATCTACCCGGCGCGACCGGCATCGGTTTTGAGGTCGAGCCCGCTGTCTTCGATCTCACCGCGCGAAATATCACGCACCTCAACGCGCCGATCGAGCTTGTCCGCGGCAGCTACAAGGACCTGGTGGGCGCGCGAAGGCATCCTCCCGATCGTCACATTGTCGTTTTTCTCGGCCCGCCATGGGGTGATGCGCTTAGGCCTGACACGGGCCTGCACCTAGACTGTACCAAGCCGCCCATTCTGGAGATCGTTCATGACTTCGAGCAGGTCTACGGCGCTCAGCCCGTGCTCTATGTGACGGAGGTTCACGAAGTGAATGAGCCGAATGCGCTAAGGGCAGTTGAGGCGGCATTCGACTGGTCAGATCTGCGGATTTACGATGTCAATGTGCCTGGTCTCCAGCATGGTATTCTCCTCGGTACTCGCCGCTGGCCGTCGTGAGGGCGACGTATTGAGCCGAGAGCCAACGCGACGGCATGTCCGCGGAGGGCGAAAGCTGACGCCGCATCCCCGGCGCATCCATTGGTCAACTGACCGAAACCTGCTTTAGCTTCGGCTGCTTGGGTTTATGCTTGCGCGTGCTGCCATGGTCGGGATCGGAGGCGGTGAGCATCAAGCCTTGCTCGCCCGCGCCCACTTGCGGAACACCTCGCGCGTCTCGTCGTCCATCGGAAAGAAGCTCTCGATACGCAGCTCTTGCAGCGTGACGTCTTGCGGCGTCCCGAGCGTCGCGATGATGGTGAACAGCCGCAGCTTGGTGTTGCCCTTGCGAAAATGCATCGGAAGCACGGGGCCATCGCCCGCGTGGGATCCGGTATGCGTTATCGCTGAGCGGACACCCTGGTAACCCAGCAGGCGCTGCAGCAAGGCTGCGGTTTCAGGCGTCGCATCAGCGGCGGCGTCGGCCTCGACGCTGCGGACGAAGTAACGAACAACGTCCGGCCAATTGGTGAGGTGAGGGCGCAGCATGTCGGGAGCGACCAGCGCGTCGGCGAGGTTGATCGCGCTTCCGGGCTCGATCGGACCGACCAGAAACTCGACCAACCGCACGGCTCCGGAATTGGCCTGCAGCAGGTTCCAGCGACGGTCGACGACCACGGCCGGAAACGGCTCGTGCTGTGACAGAATGTAGCCCAGAGCGCTGCGGACAGGTGCGAGTTCCTGCGCGCCGAGGTCGGTCTCGCGCCACACCGGTGCAAATCCGGCGGAAAGCAGCAACTGGTTGGCCTGGCGCAACGGCACATCGAGAGCTTCCGCCAACTGGAGCACCATCGCGCGGCTCGGGTTCGTGCGGCCAAGCTCCAGAAAGCTGAGATGGCGCTGCGAGCACCCCGCCGCCATGGCCAGCTTGAGCTGCGATAGGTCGCGCCTGCGGCGCCACCACCGAAGCCGTGACGCGAAGCTCGCCGTGCCCTTCATGACTACCTTGCACGTAGTTGAGTATTGCGGGCTGCACCGCATAATGCATGCGGTCCTGACCGGCAGCAAAGCCGGGTCATTTTGGCTCGCCCGAAAGCACTTCGGAATGAAAGTGGCATTCGCCGGCTCGTTCGCGGCGCGCCTCGCGGACCCGGTCCGTGGCGGGCTTTCCATCCCGTGCGAAGTGGTCGTTGCCGATGAGGCCGGCATCGTCCCGCAGCTGGCCGATGTCGACGTCCTCGTGTCGATGGGGTTCACGCGCGCCATGGCGGAGGCGGCGCCACGGCTGCGGCTGGTGCAGGTTCCTGGCGCCGGTCTCGATCGCATCGATCGGGCGGCGCTGCGGCCGGGAACGCTGCTGGCGAATGTCTACGGCCACGAGGTCGGCATCGCCGAGTACGCCATGGGCGCCATGCTCGCCCTCACCCGGTCATTCGGGCGGCTCGATGCGCAGCTGCGGCAGGGGCGCTGGGAAAGCCAATGGGCCGCCGGAGCGGCGGTGCCCCCACCTTGGCCGGAGCTCGCCGGCAAGACGCTCGGCATCCTTGGATTTGGTCACATCGGCCAGGCGCTCGCCCGCCGCGCAATCGCATTCGACATGCAGGTGTGCGCCATCCGCCGGCAAGCCCAGGCCGATGCGCCGAGCGGCGTGGCGTTCATCGGCGGTCCCGATCGGCTCGATGACGTTCTCGGACGCTCCGACTATGTGGTCGTCACGCTTTCGCTCTCGCCCGCGACGCGCAATTTGATCGACGAGCGCCGCTTGCGGCTGATGCGGCCGACGGCGTTCTTGATCAATGTCGCGCGCGCCGAGCTCATCGAAGAGAAGGCGCTCTATCGGGCGCTGGCCGACGGGCGCCTTGCCGGTGCGGCGCTCGATGTCTGGTATCGCTACCCCGCTTCGCACGACGCGACGCTGCCGGCCAATCAACCCTTTCATGAGCTCGCCAACGTGATCATGACACCGCACGTGTCCGGATGGACGGATGGCATGCTGGCCGCGCGCTCGAAGATGATCGCAGAGAACATCGAGCGGACCGCCAGGGGAGAGTTGCCGCTCAACCTGATCGACCCGGCGTCGTGAGGCACGTGGTGAGCGGGCCGCTGCAACGATGGCTGACGCGCCTGCCGTTCTACTACGGCTGGGTCATCGTCGGCATCACCTTCGTCACGATGGCGGTGAGCGTGAGCGCGCGCACCGCCTTTTCTCTGCTGCTGCCGCCGCTGGTGAGCGAGTTCGGATGGGATCGCGGCCTGGTTGCCGGCGCCTTCTCGTTCGGTTTCCTGGTCTCGGCGGTCATAAGCCCGATCGTCGGCCGGTTGATGGACAGCCGTGGGCCGCGCTTCGTCATCGAGATCGGCGTCGTCGTCTTGACCACCGGCCTGCTGCTCGCACCCGCCATGAAAGAGCCGTGGCACCTTTATGCGACGCTCGGCGTTCTCGTCGGCGGCGGCGCGAACGTCATGAGCTACACCGCGCAGTCGCTCTTCCTACCCAACTGGTTCGTGCGCCGGCGCGGCCTTGCCATCAGCATTGCGTTCTCGGGCGTCGGCGTCGGCGCCATCGTCCTGCTGCCGTGGCTGCAGCTGATCATTGCGCATGACGGATGGCGTGCGTCATGCTGGGCGCTGGCTCTGATCGTTCTGCTGGTGCTCGGTCCGATCAACCTTTTCGTATGGCGTGCGCCGCAGCAGCTCGGTTTGCTGCCGGACGGATCGTCACCGCGCGACGCTCCCGACGCTGGCCACCGTGCCCCGAACGTCGTCGATGCGGCCTGGGCCGCGATCGAGTGGACGCTGGCGCTGGCGATGCGCACAGGCCGCTTCTGGTGGCTCGTGCTCGGATACTTCTGTGCTCTGGTCGCCTGGTATGCGGTGCAGGTGCACCAGACCAAGTTCCTGATCGAGATCGGGTTCAGCGCGCTCGAAGCGGCGTGGGCTTTGGGCCTGGTGAGCGTGGTCGCCATTCCAGGCCAGATAGCGCTGGGTGCGCTGTCCGACCGCATCGGCCGGGAATGGGTGTGGACGGCCGGATGTGCAGGATTTGCGATCTGCTATCTCGCCCTGCTGGCGCTCGAGCATACGCCGGCGCACACATTGCTGTACGCGATGGTGATCTCGCAGGGCTTCCTTGGTTACGCGCTCACCTCGGTCATGGGGCCGATCGCAGCCGAGATCTTCGAGGGGCCGCACTATGGCTCGATCTTCGGGACGCTCACGGTCGCGTTGATCGCCGGCGGAGCTGCCGGCCCATGGATCGTCGGCGTCCTGCACGACCTGACCGGAAGCTACCGGCCGGGATTTCTGCTGGCGATTGGCTGTTGCGTCGTTTCGGCCGCCGCAATCTGGATTGCGGCACCGCGTAAGGTGCGCTCGGTGCCGGGTAAGGCGCTCAATCCCCAACGTTCGAGCAGCGCCCGCCGATAAGCTTCGACGGGATCGGCATAGGCTCTAAGCAGAGTGGCAGAGCTTGACCAATGGACCACCCCCCGGATCATGTCCGCACCTGGCGGATGCGGACGGAGGGCCCCAAAAGAGGTGTTCGGGTTTTTACCCATAGCGAACATTTTAGAGTCTGCGCGGGGCGAACGCGAACCGCCCGTCGGAATGTCGACAACTGACCAGGCTCTATCAGCTGAAGGCCAGTATCCGGTTGTCGATGCTGCCGGTGGACTTGAGCGAGCCGACGAGCCGTGCCGGCTGTGATCACCAGCCTTGTTGCTGCCGACGAAAATACCGGTCGCCGCGCCAGTCCAAATTGTCAGTTTGGAAGCCCCAGCCGCGCTGGGAACCAGTTTGAGAGCCCCGGCTGCGCTGGGGACCAGTCTGGGAACCCCAACTGCGTTGGAAGTCAAAGAAGCCGAAGCCGTCGCCCTGTGCGTCGGTCGCCGCAACATCGGTAGTAGTGGGCTTGCGCATGATGAAGCCGCCCTGAGGCTGATTGCTCAGCACCGCGACGAACTCGGTGCGGTAGTTGGTTTCGCCGCTCAGGGGCTCGTCCGAGATGATAATCGAGGATCGCGGCAACGCGGTCGGCGCGATGCGGTCGAGCACATCCTTTGGGATGGTGATGCGGTCGAGCGAGTTCTTGGCGTTGTCCCCGTCGTCGATCGTGACCGCAGTCCAACGCAGGCCCGCATTGTCGCGCGTCACTGCCGTGAATACATGCGTGCCGATCCGCTTGCCGGGATCGCGGATCGTGATCGGAACCTCGATGGTCGAGTCGAACACCACGCCCCCGTCCGGCAGCGGCTTGTGCGTGTTGCGCCGCACGTAAAGCTTCTGCGTCGCGCGGCTGATGTAGATCGAGACCGGATCCAGCGCGAGCTTCGCCTCGCTCGCCGCTTTGGCGGCGGCGGCCTTCTTGGTCTCGGCCACCTTGGCGACCTCCTTTGCGACGGCGGCGTCGGGCGTCGACTTCGCGTCGGCCTTAACGGTCGCGAGCTGCGTCCCCAGTTCCGCGGCCATGGCGGCGGCCTTCTGCTTCGCCTCCTCGGCCCGCGCCTTGGCTTGGTCCGTCTTTGCGGCGGCAAGCGCCCTCTCGGCGCGCGCGAGCTCGGCGTCGGCGCGGGCCTTGAGCTGTTCCAGCTTGCGGAGCGACGCCGTGAGCGATGCTGTCTCGCGCGCTGCTGCCACGGCGGCTTTCTTCGCCTCGTCGGCCGCCTTGGCAGCCTCCGCGGCCTCGCGGGCGAGCGTCTCGGCGCGTGCCGGCGCAGCCGCGACGGCCTCGACATTCGGCACGAAGAGCGCCGCGTGGGAGAACTCGACCGGAGCTGCGTCGTTCGGCGAGATGATCACCCGCATCCCGATCCGCGTCTTGTCGAAGAGTTTTTCCGCAAAGCCGAAGGGCAACCGCACGCAGCCATGTGAGGCCGCATACCCGGGCAGCGGCCCACCGTGCAGCGCGATGCCGTTCCAGGTGATGCGCTGCATGTGCGGCATATGGGCATCGTCATACATGTTGGAGCGGTGGTCCTCTTTCTTCTCGACGACGGCGAAAACGCCGGCAGGTGTTTCGCGTCCCGTGACGCCGGTCGACACCGGCGCGCGCAGGATCCAGCCGTCGGCGTCGTAAAAAGTCACCTGCTGGGACTTGATCGACACGATCGCCATGATCGGCTCACCGGCATCGCGCGGCGCCGCCGCCTCTTTGGGTGGTGGCGCGGGGCGCGCCTGTCTCGCGACGGCGTCGGCGGTCAGCGCCGTCAGTGCGGCCATCGCCGCGAGGGTTAACACGGCGGGAGGGGCCCAACGCCGCATCGCCACGGTGGATTGCGCTGTCGAAAATCGACTTAACATGCTATGCCCGGTTGAAGAGGTCTGTTCGCGCTTGCGTAGATCAAGTCAGATCACGATTTTTCTTGGACCTATCCGCCGCCGACACGCCACCAATTCGCTCGTGGGGACTATCGGCACATTCGATGGCAACTCTCTCATATACGACAGCGCGTGTAGGAGGAAGGCTCGCTCGCGGCTGGAATTGGCCATTGCTGCCGGGAGCCAATGCGACGGCATGTCCGCCGGTGGCGAAAGCTGACGCCATCGGTTCCTCCAAGAGGCTCATGCCCCTCCAGCAGTTGTGACTTGGTCGTGCCGAGCGCCCTCGCGAACTTCCATAGCGCCACCACTGACATGCTCTTTTCTGCGCGTTCGACCATCCCCACGTGTGTGCGGGTGGACGCCGCACCGAGCGACAAGCTGTTCTGAGACGGCCCGCGCCCCTCACGCAGTGCGGCCCTCCAAGAGTGCGGATCTTCACCGTTGCAGTAGTACCGCGGAAGCGGGACGCAGTGCTTTCAGGCGCGCCTTGAGATCGTTCGCGATCGACTGGTAGTCAGGGTTCTCGACTTGGTTGTGCTGCTGGTGGCTGTCGGTCGTCAGGTCATAGAGCTCCGAGCGATCCCCTTCCGTCTCCACGTAGACGTATCGGCCCGTATGAACTGCCGCATAAGGTGCCCAGCCCAGTTTCAGGGCCGCATCGGCGAACCAGCCCTCGATCAAGAGTTCCGCACGCCAGGGCAAGGCCGCCGATGCCTGCACCCGAGCAGCATCGAGCAGCGGGACCAAAGACCGCCCATCGACCTCCGGCGGGATAACAAGGCCCGCCAGCTCATAGATGGTCGGCGCGACATCGATATTGGCGACCAATCTTGTCTCAACGCGCGGTCGCGCGGCCAATCGCGGGTAGCGCACCGCAAACGGGACGCGGCTCGCCTCCTCATAGACGGCGTTCTTGCCCCAGGCGATTCCGTGCTCTCCCAGAAGTGCCCGTTGTCCGAGAGGTAGATCACGACCGTTTCGTCAAGTCTTTCCTGCTCGGCCAGTGCCGAAAGCACGCCGTCGATGGCTTGATCGAGCGCGTTCAGGCTCTGAAGTTGTTTGCGACGAAAGGCGTCGACCTGAGCGATCAACTCGTCCGTGAGAGGCAGCAGTGATCCGAACCAACGTGGCTTGGTGGCCAGGTCACGTTTGTTGAAACTGGCCGGACGGTGGGGTGCGAGATCCTGGTAGAGCTTCTCGTCGCCGGGAGCGGGCTCGGGTGGCTGCAAGAAGAACGAAACATCCAGCGGTCCTCGGGGCGGTCCGCCAGACGGCGGGTAACCGAAGTGCGGCGCGTTCGGGGAGAACAGCAGCAGAAACGGCTTGTCCTGTTGCGCGGCGCGCCGAAGGAATTCGATCGCGTGGTCGCGCACGATGTGGCTGAGGTAACCC
Source organism: uncultured Alphaproteobacteria bacterium (assembly GCA_963788095.1). Classification (GTDB taxonomy): domain Bacteria; phylum Pseudomonadota; class Alphaproteobacteria; order Rhizobiales; family Xanthobacteraceae; genus CAVTXS01. The sequence goes on from CAWBFP010000034.1 coordinate 15,396, forward strand.
TGCTGGATGCTCCATGTGCCGTTGATATTCATTCGCGGATTGAAGTAGTGGGCGATGCCGCCTGGACCCGCCGCCCAGAAGTCGAACTCGGGTCGCGCCGAGCCATCCCAAGAGTTCAAGTATTTTCCGACTTGACCGGTGAAGTACCCGCCTTCTTTCAGGTGCTGGACGAACGTTTCCTTGTGCAGCGGATGCGGGTTCAGACGCACGCCATGCTTATGGGCGTACATTCCCGTGAGAATGCTGGCGCGGCTGGGGCAACAGAGCGGTGTGGTGATGTAAGCGTTCGGAAAACTGACGCCCTCTCCGAAGATGCGCGCCTTGGCGCGCGGCATATAGTCGATCGTGTCGTGGCGCTGATCGTCGCTCAGGATCACCAGAAAATTTGGCCGCGCGGCTGTCTCCACCGTTACCTGAGCGAAAACCGGGCCAGGCAAGATCGCAAGCAGCAGGGGGACTATCGACCGAAACAGGAAGGTAGGCACGCGTCGAAGCGGCATCGCTTGCTCTCCGCGGTTGGGTTCCCGCGCGCCAACCTGTGCATCGGCCGGAGCGTCAGATTTTCAAGCAGTGACGCCGGCAGCTCGCCGATGACGGACTGGTCTGCATGGAGATTTCGCCCGCTGTCGGATCGCCGCACGCGTTGCGACGATAGCTCAAAGACCCCATTGGACAAAGCGCAAGCTCAAGGTGCCGGCGCAGCGCCGCCGGACGCGCTCGCCGTCACGCGCGGCAGCCGCTTCCCGGCAGACCAGCCGCGCCCGCTGCCGTGTGACGCTTGCGCGTTTTGACCCTACGCTGCCCGCGGCCGCAACCGTACGCCCGGCCGGATCTTGCGGAAGCGGAAGCTCGCCGGGTCCTCGACATTGATGCCGGGCGCGAGGCAGACGATCACCTTTTCGGCGATCTCCTGGTAGCCGGAGCGGAAATGCGCCGAGCTCTTCAGGCCGAGGATCGCGCGCGAGTTCACGTCCATGCCGAGGTGGGTGAACACTTCGCGGTGCACCGGCTGCTGGCGGATGGTGGCGACCAAAACCTCGACGCCGTTCTGCGCCAACAGCGCGGTCGGCCCCATCTCGGTCACGGCCGAGCGCAGCATCGGCGAGGTGCCCTTGAAGCGGCCGTCGCTCAACGCCGCGACCCGCCACGGTCCCGGCAGCGGCTGCTGGCCCGGGCCGTCGCCGCGACCGCCGCCGAGCCGGTCGAGGGTCGCCCCGATGCCGCGCCCATGCGCCGCCGCCGCCGCGTCCGGGTCGTGCACGATCCCGACCGCGGCGCGCTCTGCGCCTTGCCGCAAGAGCTCGGCGATCAGGCCGGTGGTGTTCGACGGCGCGCCGGCGCCGGGATTGTCCTGCGTGTCGGCGAGCACGACCGGCCGCGACGCGGTCTGCGCGATCCGCATCGCTTCCGCCACCGCGTCGGCGACCGGCAGCGGCCGATGCGCCGCGAACGCACCCTCGGCGGCGAGCACGGCGGCCAACAGGCCGGTCGGCGGCGGCGTCGACCGACTGCTGGTCGGGCCCGTACGCGACGATGCTCGGGCCGACGTCGGCGATGTCGGCCGGCGGAAAGCCCATGTTGAGCGAGAGATGAACGCCGGTTGCCGCCTCGATCCGCTCGAGCTCCTCATAGAGGCCGCCGGCCGGCTCGACATAGGTGCAGCCGGCGGTGACCGGCACCAGGAACGGCAGCTGGCGCAACGCGCGCGCCGGCCGTTTCCAGGCGAGCACGCGGTCGAGCCACTCGGCGCATCGCGCTCCCGGAGGCGCCCCAGTCGACATGCGGATAGGTGCGGTAGGAGGAGAAGAAGTCGGCAAGCTCGACCATGGCGGGCGATACATTGGCGTGCAGGTCGAGCGAGGCGAGGATCGGCACCGGCGGTCCGACCGCTGCGCGGATCCTCCGCAGGAGCTCGCCTTCGCCGTCGTCGTGGCTCTCGGTCGCCATGGCGCCATGCAGCTCGAGGAACACCGCGTCAGGTTTGCCGCGCTCGAGCCCTGCCACCATCTTGGCGGCCATGCGCTCGAAGGCGTCATCGGTGACGCGTCCCGCCGGCATGGCGGCGCCCCACGCGAGCGGCACCATCACGTGACCGGCGGTCTCGGCCGCATCCATGAAGTGCGCGATCGCCAAGTTGATGCCGCGGAAGACCGAGAGGATTGCCTCGCCTTCCGTCACCGTCGGCCAGGGGCCGGCACGCACGAAATCGTCCCAGGTGGTGGGAGATTGGCACGAACGTGTTGGTCTCGTGCATGAAGCCGCCGACCGCGATGCGCATGGCTTGCCGTTTCCGAGGGGTCAGGGACGCATGGTGAAAGAAATGATTTCGGCGCTTATGGCAAACGCCGGCCGCCGTAAAGGGGGAGCGGGCGCGCGGAGGCGGTCGATTCTCGGCGCAGTCGCGGCTCGCCGCCCATAAGATGAGATTGACGGCGGCAGGTCGACCCTCTACGCGCTGCCGCGCAGCGATGCGGGGGAGGGGAAGTCCGGCCTTTGGCTATCCCGCTAAGGACCGACGAGTGGGCATCGGCGGCCGGAAGGCGCCGTATGTGATCGAGCGTGCGTCCGAATGGTAAACGAATGGTAAACGCAAAGTTCCTGGACGAGTGAAAAAATGCACGACGCCAAGACGGATGCCGCTGCCGCGGTCGCGAACCCCCTGTCCGGCCCCTGGCGCACGCCGCATGGGCTGCCGCCGTTCGGCGCGATCGCGCCGGAGCACTTTCGCCCCGCATTCGACGGCGCGCTGGCACGGCACCGTGAGGTGATCGATCAAATCGCCGCCACGCCGGAGACCGCCAGCTTCGACAACACCATCGCGGCGCTGGAGCAGAGCTTCGAGGAGCTGTCGCGGATCAGCGCGGTTTTCTATGCCCTCAACGGCGCGCACACCAATGATGCCCTGGAGGCGGTCGCGCTCGAAATCTCGCCCCTGCTGGCGCGCCACTACAGCGAGATCTTCCAGCATGAGGGGCTTTATGGCCGGATCGCCGCCCTGCAGGCCGAGCGCGATCGGCTTGGCCTCGACGCCGAGCAGCGCCGCGTGCTCGAGCGCTACCATACGGCATTCGTGCGCGCGGGCGCGGCGCTGGCGCCCGCCGAGCGGACGCGGCTGGCGGAGATCAACGAGCGTCTCGCGCTTACCGGAACGCGCTTCGGCCAGAACGTGCTGGCGGACGAGAAGGCCTACACCCTCGTGCTGGAGAGCGAGGGGGACCTCGCGGGGTTGCCGGATTTCGTCCGCCAGGCCGCGCGTGGCGCAGCCGAGGAGCGCGAGCTCTCCGGCAAGCACGTCATCACGCTTGGCCGCTCGAGCATCGAGCCGTTCCTGCAGTTTTCCAGCCGCCGCGACCTGCGAGAAAAGGCATTCCGCGCCTGGATCGCGCGCGGCGACGGCGGCAGCGGGACCGACAACAAGGCGCTGATCGCCGAGATGGTGGCGCTGCGGCGCGAGCGGGCCCGGTTGCTCGGGTTCAAGGACCACGCGCACTATCGGCTCGACGACGCCATGGCCAAGACGCCGACGGCCGCGCGCGCCATGCTCGCCGACGTCTGGGAACCGGCGCGCCGGCGCGCGCTCGAGGAGCGCGACGACCTGCAGACGCGGGCGCGCCAGGAGGGCGCGAATTTCGCGATCGCGCCGTGGGATTGGCGCTATTACGCCGAGAAAGTACGCAAGGCGCGCTTCGATCTCGACGAGGCGCAGATCAAGCCCTACCTGCAGCTCGACCGTGTCATCGAGGCGGCATTCTACGTGGCGGGACAGCTGTTCGGGCTGACCTTCGCGCCGGTCGCCGAGGTGCCGACCTATCATCCCGACGTGCGCGTCTGGGAGGTACGGGCGGCGGACGGACGCCTTGTAGGCGTGTTCCTCGGCGACTATTTCGCGCGTCCGTCGAAACGCAGTGGCGCCTGGATGATGTCGTTGCGCGACCAGGAGAAGCTCGCCGGCGATATCACGCCGATCATCGTCAACGTCATGAACTTCTCCAAGCCCGAGGCCGGCGAGCCGGCGCTCTTGAGTTTCGACGATGCGCGCACGCTGTTCCACGAGTTCGGTCACGGCCTGCACGGCCTGTTGTCGAACGTGACCTACCCGCTGCTCTCGGGCACCAGCGTCGCCACCGACTTCGTCGAGCTTCCCTCCCAGCTCTATGAGCATTGGCTGGAGCAGCCGGAGGTGCTGAGCCGATTCGCGGTGCATTATCGGACCGGGCAGCCGATGCCCAAGGAGCTGGTCGAGCGCATCCGCGCGGCGCGCAACTTCAACCAGGGCTTCGGCACCGTCGAGTATCTGGCATCCGCCATCGTCGACCTCGATTTTCATCAGCGGGATGACGCCGAGCCGGTCGATGCCGCAGACTTCGAGCGCACCTCGCTCGCGCGCATCGGCATGCCGGAGGAAATCGTGATGCGGCACCGTTCGCCGCACTTCACCCACGTGTTCTCCGGCGAAGGGTATGCGGCCGCATACTACAGCTACATGTGGTCGGAGATGCTCGACGCCGACGGTTTCGCCGCCTTTCGCGAGGCGGGCGACGTTTTCGATCCGGCGACCGCGCGGCGCCTGCACGACTACGTCTACTCCGCCGGCAATCTGCGCGATCCGGCGGAGGCCTATACGCTCTTCCGCGGCGCGCTGCCCAAGGTCGATGCCGTGCTCGCCAAGCGGGGTCTCGACCGGCCCGCCAGCGAGGCAGCTTGACGTCGATGGAGCTGTACAGCACCGGCCATCGTCGCGGCGTCGTCGCAGCTCCGCACTATGCGGCGGCGGAAGCCGGACGCGAGATCCTGGCCGAGGGCGGCAACGCGATCGAGGCCATGATCGCCATGGCGGCTACGATCGCCGCCGTATACCCGCACATGAACCATGTCGGCGGCGACGCCTTCTGGCTGCTGCGCGAGCGCAGCGGACGCGTGCGCGCGATCGAAGCCTGCGGTCCGGCGGGTACGCGGGCGCGGCCGGAGCTCTATAGCCAGCACGATGCGATCCCGGCGCGCGGGCCGCTGGCGGCGCTCACGGTGCCGGGCGCGGTCGGCGGTTGGGCGTTGGCGATCGAGGCGGCGCGCGCCGCGGGTGGCCAGCTGCCGCTCGAGATGTTGCTCGCGGCGGCGATCCGGCACGCTCGCGAAGGCTATGCGGTGACGCGCAGCCAGGCTCGCCTCACCGCCGAGAAGCTCGCCGAGCTTAAGAACGTGCCGGGCTTTGCGGCCACCTTCCTTGTCGACGGCAAGCCGCCGGAAGCCGGCGCGATCCTGCGGCAGAGCGCGCTGGCGGCGACCCTCGACCACCTCGCCCGTGCCGGGCTCGACGACTTCTACCGCGGCGATGTCGGACGCGAGATGGCCGCCGACCTGGAGCGTATCGGCAGTCCGGTGGTGCGCGGCGACCTGGAAAGCTATCGCGCGGTGGCGCGCGAGCCGCTGGAGGCGGCCGTCGGCGCCGGCACGCTTTGCAATACTCCTCCGCCCACGCAGGGGCTGGCGTCCCTGATGATCCTCGCGCTGTTCGACCGGCTGCAGGTGACCGAGGCCGAGAGCTTCGACCACGTCCATGGCCTGGTGGAGGCAACCAAGCGGGCATTCCGCGTCCGCGACCGCACCGTCACCGACCATGACCGGCTGGCGCGGCCCGCCGACCGTTACCTCACCCGGGAGGTGCTCGACATCGAGGTGCGCAAGATCGACCGTGCCAAGGCGGCGCACTGGCCGGCGCCTTGGGGCGAGGGCGATACCGTCTGGATGGGGGCGGCGGACGCGTCTGGTCTGGTCGTGTCCTACATCCAGTCGCTGTACTGGGAGTTCGGTTCCGGTTGCGTGCTGCCGGCGACCGGCGTGCTGATGCAGAACCGCGGCGCGAGCTTCTCGCTCGACCGCAATGCCGTCAATCCATTGGAGCCCGGCCGCAAGCCGTTCCACACGCTCAATCCTGCGCTCGCCGTCCTGCGCGACGGCCGCGTCATCGCCTACGGCACCATGGGCGGCGACGGCCAGCCGCAGTCGCAGGCCGCGCTGTTCACGCGCCACGTGATGTTTCGCCAGCCCCTCGCGGACGCGCTCGACCGCCCGCGCTGGCTGCTGGGCCGGACCTGGGGCTCGACCGTCACCAACCTGCGGCTCGAGTCGCGCTTTGCCGAAGGCCTGGTCGAGCGGCTGCGCGCCGCCGGCCACGACATCGAGGTGCTGGAAGAGGCCTATTCGGACACGATGGGTCACGCCGGCGCGGTCGTGCTGCATCCGAACGGCACGCTCGAGGGCGCGCACGATCCGCGCGCCGACGGCGGCGCCGCCGGCGCGTGACCCGTCACGACGGCAGAAAGAACCCGATCGCGACCGCGAGCATGGTCGTCCATGACCCGACCAGCACGGCCATCACGAGCGAAAAGTTCTTTACGGTCTCCAGCTTGTCCCAATCGTGCGGCGTCAGCAGCGAGAGCCAGATCTGGGTCATGAGCAGAAGGAGACTGAGCGCAACGGCGTCGCGCGTCCCAACCGGCCACCGGATCACCCAAATAAGCAACGCCCACGGCGGTATCAGCGACACTCCCGCCCACGCGCGGAACCGTTCCACGGATCGGCATTGCGCGGATGTCCAGTGGCGAGGAAACATGTTCGGGACACCGGCGCGCCGGCGGCGCAAAAGGAGCGTTGTCTGTACCGCGACCCCGCCTGCGGTAAGCGCGAGCACAAGCCAGAACCCGATTCGCGTGATCAGATCGAGCGTTTCGCGGCGCACGCTCGAACGCTCCGGCGTTTCACCATTCCGCCATACTCCATGCTATGGTGGCGCCCGCCGCGGCGAACTGGGCCGCCCCATTTGGCTTCTACGCATGATTCGAACCCTTTCTGGCATTTTGCTGTCGATCCTTGCGCTGGCGGCTATGGCCGGCGCGAACGATGCGTCGGCCCACCCGCATGTCTGGGTCACGGTGAAGAGCGAGCTCGTCTATGGCGCCGACGGCACGGTCACGGCCGTGCGTCACCATTGGACCTTCGACGAGATGTTCTCCACGTTCGCGACCCAGGGCCTCGACACCGATAAGGATGGTAAGCTGTCGCGCGACGAGTTGAAGGGCCTGGCGGAGGTCAACGTCACCTCGCTCAAGGAGTTCGACTATTTCACCTATGCCAATGGCGACGGCAACAAGGCCTCGTTCAACGATGCCGCCGACTATTGGCTGGAGCATCAGGGCGGCTTGCTGACGCTGCATTTCACCCTGTCGCTGAAGACCCCGGTCAAGGCCAAGACGCTGCAGGTCGAGATCTACGACGGAACCTACTTCGTCGACTTCAGCCTGGCCAAAAGCGAGGCCGCGAAGCTCGTGAGCGCTCCCGCCCAATGCAAGCTGGCGACCGCGGGGCCCAATACGGCCGCGACACCGAACCAGGCGCCCAACGAGGCGTTCTTCAACTCGCTCGGCTCGTCGAGCAATTGGGGCGCGCGCTTCGCCAACAAGATCGTGGTGACTTGCCCATAATGCGCATGCGGGCGCGCGCAGCCTTCGGATTCGCGACACTCGCAATCGCCATCGGCATCCTGATCGTGGTCGCCGCGCCGGATGCGCTGGCGCAACAAAGTCCCTTCGGCGTCGGGCGTCCGCCGGCCACGCCGCCGCCGCCGGCGCCGAGCGGGTTTACCGGCTGGATCATCGCCAAGCAGGCGGAGTTCTACCGGCAGTTCTCGGGCATCATTCGCGCCGCCAAGGTCGACGGCAGCGCGGTGTGGACGCTGCTCGGCGTTTCGTTTCTCTACGGCATCTTTCACGCCGCGGGCCCCGGTCACGGCAAGGCCGTGATCGCGTCCTACCTGATCGCGACCGGCGAGACCTGGTGGCGGGGCATCGTGCTCTCGTTCGCCTCGGCGCTGCTGCAGGCGATCGTGGCGGTCGCCTTCGTGGGCATCGCGGCGATCGTGCTCAACGCCACTGCTGCCACGATGCGAGACGCCATCTGGTACATCGAGGCTGCGAGCTATGCGCTGATCGCGCTCATTGGCGCGCGGCTGCTGTGGGTGAAGGGAGGCGCCTTCCTCGCCAGCCTGGCGGCCGTCGGCCGGCCGGTGGCGGCGCACGCCCACCACGGTCACCACCACGGCGGCCACGGGCATCGCGATCATGAGCACGCGCATCATCACCATCACGATCATGCGTCGGCCTGGGGCCACGCGCACGGCGCCGAGCCCGCGGACCTCGCCGGCCCCGGCGGATGGAAACGCGGACTGTCCGCGATCGTGGCGGTCGGCTTGCGGCCATGCTCCGGCGCAATCCTGGTGCTGGTATTCGCGCTGGCTCAGGGGTTGTTCTGGGCGGGCGTCGCCGGAACCTTCGTGATGGCACTCGGGACGGCGATCACGGTCGCGGCGATCGCGACCATCGCGGTCGCTGCCAGAAGCATCGCGAGCCGATACGCGAGCACGCAGACCGGTTGGGGCACGGTCGTCCTGCGCGGCGTGGAAACCGCGGCGTCGGTGCTGATCCTGGCGTTCGGCGTGTTGCTGCTGTTCGGCTATCTGGCGAGCGAGCGGATGCTGATCGCGTGATCCTTAGCACACGCGTGCGGCCGGCGCCGTTGCGAGGGCGCCTGGCGCTACTCGAAATCCTCCTGCCGCAACTCGATCGGCACCCCGTGCGGGGTGCGATCGGCGGCGCGGTCCCAGGCCTCGCGGTAGCGCGCGAGCGCCGCCGCGTCCGTCACGCCTCGCTCCGCGACCAGCCGCTCGAGCGCCGCGAGCCAATGCCGGTAGTAGGTATCGCCCGTATCGGGGTCGCCGGCGGCCTGCGCGCGCTTGATTTCGGCCGCGAGCGCGGCGGCCCATTCGGGCCAGGTGAACAGCCCGCGCCCATGCAGCGCCAGCGTCATTGCGAACGCCTGCGCTTCCCACGGCTCGCGGAATACCGGGCCGTCGGCATCGTGCGGAATGCCGGGCACGACATCGGTCGCGCCCAGTGCGGCCGCGGGATCGATCGCTGCCATGTCAGGCCGGATCGAGGTAGGGTTGAAACGCATCGACCGACACCTTCGCGGAGGCATCGGCATCCGCACCCCACAGCTCGCGCCCCTCGAACCGCACGGCATAGAGCCATTGCGGATGCTCTCCGAGACCCTGGGCGTGGCTGTCGGGAAAGACGTGGCAGCCATGGACGCGCTCGATCGTGCCGACGTGCCCGCGCACGTAGCGTGGAAGACGCGTATGGGTCGGCGGATTGATCTGGCGCGCCCGTACGCGGTCGCCGACCTTGAAGCGCGCGGGCGTCGTCGGCTCCCGCACCGTCGGGCCACCGCGGCCGAGGGTGGTGGCGACATCGGCGGCAGCGAGCGTCCGCCGCACCGGCTTCGGCGGATGCAGCGCCTGCGCGGCCGCAACCTCGTCGGCAGCGACCAGGCCGCGCGCCTGCAGCAGGCGCTCGAGGCCGGCGAACCAGATCTCGTAGTAGGTTTTGGCGAGATACTCGCGCGGGGGAAGGCTCTCGCGGGCGAAGCGCGACTGGTCGATGTTCCACTCGCCGGTCGCGCCCATCGCCACGGTGAGCGCAAACGCCCGCCGCTCCCATGCGGCATGAAAGGGCGGCTCGTTCGGCTCCGGCTCGACCGGACCGAACCCGTGCATGCCGCCCATGTCGTGGGCGCCGTTCACGCCGCGACCTCGTGTGGCCGCTTGGGTAGGCCGGTGCCGATCATCGAGTCACGGGTGACGAGGCGGGCGAGCTCCTCCTCGCTCCAGCCGTCGGTGCCCTCCGGTCGCAAGGGCACGACCAGATAGCGCATCTCGGCGGTCGAGTCCCAGATGCGGATCTCGGTATCGGCGGGCAGCTCGACCCCGAAATCGCGCAGCACGCCGCGCGGGTCGGCGACCGCGCGCGAGCGGTACGGCGCCGACTTGTACCAGACCGGCGGCAGCCCGAGCACCGGCCATGGGTAGCAGGAGCACAGCGTGCAAACGACCATGTTGTGGAGCTTCGGCGTGTTCTCGAGCGCCACCATGTGCTCGCCCTGGCGGCCGATGTAGCCGACCGACGCGATGGCGGCGCCGCTCTCGGCCAGCAGCCAGCGGCGATATTCCGGATCGGCCCACGCCTTCGCGACCACCTTGGCGCCGTTGTGCGGACCAACCTTGGTCTCGTACGTCTCGATCAGCAGGTCGAGCGCGGCCGGGTCGACATAGCCCTTCTCGGTGAGGATGCTTTCGAGCGCGCGCACGCGCAGCTGCATCTCGTCGAGCTCCGAGCCGTGGTCGTGATCGTGGTGGTGATCGTCGCGATCGTGTGACATGAAGGTATTCTACCAGCAAGGGGATTGCCGATGAAAGCCGCCGAACTGTTCGACCTCACCGGCCAGGTGGCCCTGGTCACCGGCGCCTCCAGCGGCATCGGCGTGCGCTTCGCGGAAGTTTTGGCGGCGAATGGTGCCGCAGTGGTCGTGGTCGCGCGTCGGGCCGAGCGGCTCGCCGCGCTCTGCGAGCGCATCGAAGCGGCCGGGGCTCGCGCGCTCGCGGTCGCCGCCGACGTCACCGATCGCGACGCCATGCGCCGCGCCTACGACGCCGCCGAGCAGGCCTTCGGCACCGTCACCGTCCTGGCCAACAACGCCGGCATCGCCGTTGCGGGTCGTGCCGTCGAAACGGCCGAATCCGACTGGCGGCGCGTGCTCGACACCAATCTCGACGCGGTGTTCTTCTGGGCGCAGGAGGCGGCGCGCCGCATGCTGGCGGCCGGCAGGCGCGGCTCGATCGTGAACACCGCCTCGGTGCTCGGCTTCGGCGTCGCCAAGGGCGTGGCCGCATACGCGGTCGCCAAGGCCGGAGTGGTGCAGCTCACCAAGGCGCTGGCGATCGAGCTGGCGTTCAAGGGCGTGCGCGTCAACGCCATCGCGCCCGGCTACATCGTCACCGAGATCAACCGCGAATGGCTCGCCGGCGAGGGCGGCAAGATGACGCGCGAAATCCCCGCCGGGCGCTTCGGCGAGGAGCGCGACCTCGATGGCGCGCTGTTGCTGCTCGCCTCCGACGCCGGCCGCTATATCACCGGCGAGACGATCGTGGTCGACGGCGGCCAGATCGTGGGCTTGCGCGGCGCGTAACCCCGGCACTTCCCTGCAAGCGAAGGGCGCAGGAGCTTAGCCGTCGGCCGCGATCGCCGGTGCCGCCATTTCGTTGCGGCGCCGCGCTTCGCGCGGCGCATACCACAGATCGTGTGCCACCATGGCGACCGCCATCGCGACTACGAAGCCGATCACGCGCGGCGACAGCGTTGCCAGATTCTCGATCGCTGGCCCGGGACACAACCCGACCAGCCCCCAGCCCACGCCGAACAGGACCGAGCCGGCGACCAGCGGGCGGTCGATGTCGGTCCGGGTCGGCCACAGGTGCGAGGCTGCAAACGCCGGCGCGGGGCGCCGCCGTGCGAGCGCGTAGCCCGCGAAGGTGACGGCCAGCGCGCCCACCATCACGAACGCGAGCGTCGGGTCCCAGCGCCCGAAAATGTCGAGGAAGCCGAGAACTTTCGCCGGCTGCGTCATGCCGGAGATCATCAGCCCGAACCCGAACACGAGCCCGCAGGCGAAGGCGGCGAGGGCGATCGGCATCGGTCAGCCTCCGATCACATGGCGCGTGACGGCGACGACGAGGACCGCTATCGCCATGAAGATCATGGTGGCGGCGATCGACCGTGGCGAGAGCATGGCCATGCCGCAGATGCCGTGGCCGGAGGTGCAGCCGCCGGCCAGGCGCGTACCGAACCCGACCAGCAGGCCGGCGGCGATCACCACGGCCCAACTCGCGGGCATGTCCGGCAGCGGCAGCGGACGGCCGAACGCGGCGCTGATCAGCGGTGCGGCGATCAGGCCGGCGATGAACGCAAGCCGCCAAGCGCGATCGTTCGCGGGTCCGGTCAGCAGGCCACCGAAAATGCCGCTGACCCCGGCAATGCGCCCGGTGAGCAGCATCATGAGCACCGCCGCAAGCCCGATGAGCGCGCCGCCGATCAGCGCGGCCACTGGATCGAAAGCCGCCATGGAGTCTCCTTTCCGCCAACGATTCGAGGCGCGGATGATGCCGCAGTGCATGGTCTGGTCAAATGCGCAACGCCGTCGCACCGTGCCAAGCGGTCAGTACGGCACCTTGTCCGGCTTGCTCACCCACTCGCCGAACGGATCGAGGTCGTGCGGCCGCGCCAGCCGGGTCGCCGGGATCGTGCGCGCTGCCGGCGCGCGCGCGATCTCGCGGTAGATGAAGTCGTCATCGAAGCCGATCGCGGCCGCCTCGGCGCGGGTATGGACAAAATAGATGTGCCGCAGCCGCGCCCAATAGATCGCCCCCAGACACATCGGGCAGGGCTCGCAGTTGCTGAAGATGTCGCAATCGGGCAGCTGGAAGGTCGCGAAACGCGCGCAGGCGCGGCGGATTGCCACGATCTCGGCATGCGCGGTCGGGTCGCCGGATGATGTCACCTCGTTCCAGCCTTCGGCGATGATCTCATCGCCGCGCACGATCACCGCGCCGAACGGCCCGCCGACATTCTCCCGCATCTTCTGCAGGGCGAGCGCGGCGGCGCGTCGCATGAATTGGTCGTGGGCCACAGTGTCCGTTCCACCAACAGCTGGGTTGAAGGGCCGCGAACGCATTCACGCCTGCTGGGCGCTCAGGGTCCGTCCAAGAGGTCGCGGATGCGCGCGGTGAGCAGCGGCGCGCGGATCGGCTTCTGAATAAGGGCGACGCCGGGGTCGAGCCGGCCCTGGTGCACGATCGCGTTGCGCGAATATCCCGTCATGTACAGCACCTTCATGTCGGGCCGCGATTTGATCACCTGATCGGCAAGCTGGCGTCCGCTCTTGCCCGGCAGCACGACGTCCGTGAGCAGGAGGTCGATCTTGCGCTCGCCCCGCTCGAGCAGGCCCAGGGCGGCTTCCGCATCCGCCGCCTCGAGCACGCGATAGTCGAACTCGCGCAGCGTGTCGACGATATAGGACCGCACGTCGCGGTCGTCCTCGACCACCAGGATGGTCTCGTGCGCCTCGCTGCCGGGGGCCTCGGCCGTGGGTTCCTGCTGGGCATCCGACCCGCGCAGCAGCCGCGGCAGGTAGATCCTGACGGTCGTGCCTTGCCCGACCTCGCTGTAGATCTTCACATGTCCGCCGGACTGCTTGACGAAGCCGTAGACTTGGCTCAGGCCCAGGCCGGTTCCCTGCCCCACCTGCTTGGTCGTGAAGAACGGGTCGAACGCACGCCCGACCACGTCCTCGGACATTCCGCTGCCGGTGTCGGTGATGGCAATCTGCACGTACTGGCCAGGCCGGACATCGGCGTGGCGCCGGCTGTATTGCTCGTCCAGATGCGCGTTGTGGGTCTCGATCGTGAGCTTGCCGCCATCAGGCATCGCGTCGCGTGCATTCAGGGCCAGGTTCAGGATGGCGGCCTCGAGCTGGACCGGATCGATTTCGACGCGCCAGAGCCCGCCGGCGCCCACGGTCTCGATGTCGATGTTCTCGCCGAGGGATCGGCCGAGGAGATCGGCCAGCCCGTGCAACAGCTGATTGGCATCGATCACTCGCGGTTCGAGCGGCGCCTGACGCGAGAAGGCGAGCAGCCGCTCGGTCAGGTTGGCGGCACGCTGCGCCCCGCGCATGGCGTTGCCGATCGCGCGCCGCAATCGCGGGTCGCCGTCGGTTGACGAGGCAAGCAGGCGCTGCGACAGCTCCAGATTGCCGATCACCACGGTGAGCAAGTTGTTGAAGTCGTGGGCGACGCCGCCGGTCAATTGCCCGATGGCTTCCATCTTCTGGGCCTGGAACAATTCGGCGCGCGCCTGCCGCAGCTGCTCATCCGCCTCGCGGCGCTCGGTGATGTCGCGCGTGACCTTGGCGTAGCCGACGAGCTCGCCGTTCTCGTCGTAGATCGGATCGATCAGCACGCTCGCCCAGAACCGGCTGCCGTTCTTGCGGACCCGCCAGCCTTCGGCCTCGAACTTGCCCTCGTTGGCCGCCGTCCGCAGCGCGTGCGCCGGCACCCCGGCTTTCCGGTCCTCCTCGGTGTAGAAGCGGGAGAAGTGAGAGCCGATCACCTCGTCGGCGCGGTACCCCTTGATGTTTTGCGCGCCGCTGTTCCAGTTGGAAATGCGCCCTTCAAGGTCCAGCATGTAGATGGCGTAGTCCTTCACGCTTTGCACCAGCAGCTGGAACTCGCGCGCCGCCTTGCGCAGCGCCTCCTGTGCGGCCCGCCGTTCGGTGATGTCGCGGGTGACCTTGGCAAAGCCGATCAGCTGTCCGGTCTCGTCGCGGACGGCGTCAAGCACCGCGACCGCCCAGAACACGGTGCCGTCCTTGCGCTCGCGCCAGCCCTCGTCCTCGAACCGCCCGGTTTCCGCGGCGGTGCGCAGCGCACGCGCGGGCTTGCCTGCCCGCCGGTCCTCCTCGGTAAAGAATTTCGAGAACGACTGGCCGATGATCTCGTCGGCGCTGTAGCCCTTCAGGCGCTCGGCACCGGGATTCCAGGTCGCGATCCGGCCTTCGCGATCGAGCATGTAGATCGCGTAGTCGATGATCGAGTCGACGAGCAACTGGTAGCGACGGCCGGCAGAGGCGAAGGGGAGGGTGCTGTCGGCTTTGTCGTTCATCGAGAAAACCCGGCCTGTAACAAGGCCGGAGGGCCGAAAATGTTCATTTTCGTCGCCGACAGGAGCTGTTGGGGCGAGGATAACGCGCTGCGGTCAGGATTTCGCCAGCCTCAGGGGGCGGCACCGATGCCGGCAGCTTGTCCGTGGAGCCGCCACATTGGTCGATCGGCGCGAAGGCGCGGTCGATCGTCCGGGACGGCCCTAGCCGCTGTGCTTTTCCCGCCAGCGCGGGCCTGGTCCGCGCATATAGTGGCGCTCCGGCCGGTAGCGGTCGAAGCAGTTGCGCTGGAGGCGCCGCCACAGCCTGCCGAGCTCACGCCGCCAGGCGGGGGCGCGTAGCCGCTGTCGCAGGGCCTCGGACAGGTGGGTGGGCAACGGAACTCTCCGTCAGTGCAACCGGCCGATCACCGACGCGAACGGCACCTCGAATACCTGGTCGCCTTCCTCGTCGATCACCTGCAGCTTCCAGGCCCGCCAATCCTCCGCGGTCGCCATCGCGACAATCCGCTGGACAAACCCGATCGCGTGGGCATGGGCCTCGACCAAATCTTCCAGATCGCTGCCGGACCGATCCGGCACGACCCGTTCGGGGCCTGAGCAGTGGAAATAGAGCTGGGCCATGGGGCGCCTCGTGCGTTTCCAAACGCATCCGGATTATGCCGATTCTCGTGCGCGAACGTTGTGACAAGGCTCACACAGGCAGCGGATTATCGTACACCGTGGCGCCGGGGCAACACCTGTGTCCTGGATGCTTCATGGCACACGAGTAGTCCGGGTTGGTAGCACACGAGTTGTCCGGTTTGATCCCTGGCGCAGGAGCAGGGCGATGAACCGGACAGCGTGCCTAGAAGGACCGCAGGATGCTGAGTTTTGGGATGTTTTGAGCCCATTGGGAGTGGGGCGAGCTGTCGCTGCTGGAAGCAGGCGAGCTGCTTGGCATGTCTGAGCGGCAGAGCCCGACTGTCCATCACGTGCGGAGGAGAGTCATACTGCCGCGGGGGGCGATCCGGAGGACGGGCCGATGGCCTGCGAAGACCTGGTTGCCGCCTGCTTCGCCGACGAAGCTCAACCGCTAGCCGTACCGGAGCTCAACCGCGAGCGGACGCTCAAATATCTCGCGTGCTGTTACGCCCAAGGGCTGTCTTGGGAGGACGCGCGCCGGCAGATCGAGACCTGCCTCGCGCAGCAGGGCGTCCCGCGCGAGGGCATCGTGCGGCAGCTCAAGCTCGCCGAGCCGCTGCTGGCGCCCTGGCTGGGCTAGCGCCGACCGCCCCGGTGGGCAAAGATCCGCGGCCCTTGCGCCCAAAATGGGCGCAGAGTACGTTGTCTCATGCGGATCATTGCCCGGCGTACGCTGCGAGAGTTCATAGCTGGCGCGCGCCGGTTCCAAAGATCAGCCGGCACTTAAGGCCGCGCTTGACGTCTGGTTCGCGGAAGTGCGGCGCGCGCGCTGGAGAACCACCGCCGATGTGCGGCGAGTTTACGCGACCGCGAGCATCGTCAGTGCCGACCGGATCGTGTTCAACATCAAGGGTAACAGTTACCGTCTGGTGGTGTCCGTCGACTTCGAGAAGGGGATCGTCTGGATCAAGTGGATCGGTACGCATCGCGACTACGACCGTATCGACGTCACGCAGGTGGACCATGAAAAATGATGTGAAACCCATCCGCACCAAGCGCGATTACGAATCCGCCTTGCAGGAGGTGGAGCGGCTGTGGGGTGCGAAGCTGGGCACGCCAGCGGGGGACCGGCTGGATGTGCTTGCGACATTGATCGACGCCTACGAAACGGCGCACTATCCCATCGACCCGCCCGATCCGATCGAAGCCATCCGCTTCCGCATGGAGCAGCAGGGATTGACGCGCAAGGATCTGGAGCCGCTCATCGGCACGCGCACCCGGGTCGCCGAGGTGCTCAACCGCAAGCGCAATCTTTCCATCGGCATGATCCGCCGCCTACACGAGCGCCTTGGCATCCCGGCCGAGGTCTTGATCAGGCCGACGCGGGGACGGCGGGCGGCGTAGAGTTAAGCGCGCGGCGCCAAACCACTCGTGCGCAACCGCCAGCGTGTGTAGGCGCCGTTTGGCTGCCTTGCCGCTAGGCACGAGGTCTATGCATCAATTGCGCGGTGCGCAACGTAGTACGGCCGCCGCGCGACCGAGCTTGGGAGCGGATACCCGGCAGCAATCGATTGGAACGCTCATTGAACTTTTGCTCCGCGTATGTTGGAAGCAGCAGCATTCTTTCCCTCCCGGCGATGGCGTGACGTACTGGCGAAAACCCAAACTCGCCAACTGCGGTCAGGGGCTTGATGGCAGATTGCTGCGATGCGGCAAGTTGCGTGCCGGAGGTGAGGCCCGAAATTTCCGAAGCGCCGCCGGCGCGAGAACGAAATTGACCGCAGGGCGTTGAAGTGTCAGCTTTTCTACCGTTTGCCCCTCCGACTCGACGAAGCCGTTTCCTATATAGATCACCGGCAAGCGGGGCGGCGGCGCCGGGCGCTCCCGGCCATGACGATTGCGGGGCAACGGTGCCCCCGAGGCCGACGATGACCAGCAACCAAGTCACCCTCGACGACAAATACGACCTCACCAAGAGCCGCGTGTTCGTCACCGGTTATCAGGCGATCATCCGCGCGACGTTGATGCAGAGGGAGCGCGACCGGCGTGCCGGCCTCAACACCGCCGGTTACGTCACCGGCTACCGTGGCTCGCCGCTCGGCGGCCTCGACCAGCAGTTCATGCGCGCCGCCAAGGTTTTGGTTCCGAACGATGTGATCTTCCAGGCCGGCCTCAATGAGGACCTGGCCGCGACGGCGCTGTGGGGCACCCAGCAGGCGGAGCTGCGCGGCGAGGGCAAGTACGACGGCGTGTTCGGCATCTGGTACGGCAAGGGCCCCGGCGTCGACCGCACCGGCGACGTCTTTCGCCATGCCAACCTTGCCGGCACATCCAAGCATGGCGGGGTGCTCGCCCTGATGGGCGACGACCATACGGCGGAATCATCGACCACCGCGCACCAGTCGGAATTCCACTTCGTCGACGTGATGATCCCGATCCTCAATCCGGCCGGCGTGCAGGAGATCATCGACTACGGGCTCTACGGCTGGGCGATGTCGCGGTTCACCGGCGCCTGGGTCGGGCTCAAGTGCATGCACGAGACGGTGGAATCGACCGCCGTCGTCGACGGCTCGATGGAACGGCTGAGGATCGTCACGCCCGACGATTTCCAGATGCCCGAAGGCGGGCTCAACATCCGTCTGGTCGACACCATCCTCGGCATGGAAGCGCGGCTGCAGGACTTCAAGCGCGACGCCATGCTCGCCTTCGTGCGCGCCAACAAGCTCAACCGCTACATCACCTCGGGCGGCCGCAACCCGAAGATCGGCATCATCACGGTCGGCAAGAGCTACCTCGACGTCCGCCAGGCGCTCGACGAGCTCGGCATCGACGAGGTCAAGTGCAACGACTTCGGCATCCGGCTCTACAAGGTCGCCTGCCCGTGGCCGCTGTCGCAGCGCGAGCTCAAGGAATTCGCCGACGGCCTCGACCTCATCATCGTGGTCGAGGAGAAGCGCTCGCTGATCGAGGTGCAGGTGCGCGAGGAGCTCTACGGCACCGCCAACCAGCCTACCTGCATCGGCAAGAAGAACGAGACCGGCGACTGGCTGTTCCCGGTCAAGGGCGCGCTCGACCCCAATGACGTCGCGGTCTGCATCGGCGAGCGGGTGCTCAGATACGGGCACAACGAGGCGATCGCCGGCCACGTGGCGCGGCTCAGAGAAGCGCAGCGCGCGCTCGGCGAGATTGGCGACGTCGCGCAGCGCATTCCCTATTTCTGCTCAGGCTGCCCGCACAACACCTCGACCGTGGTCCCGGCGGGCATGCGTGCCTATGCGGGCATCGGCTGCCATTTCATGGCGCAGTGGATGGACCGCAGCACGCTCGGCTGGACCCACATGGGCGGCGAGGGCGCGAACTGGATCGGCGAGGCGCCGTTCTCAAAGCGGCCGCACGTGTTCCAGAACCTCGGCGACGGCACCTACAACCACTCCGGCTACATGGCGATCCGCGCCGCTGCCGCGGCCGGCGTCAACATCACCTACAAGATCCTCTACAACGACGCGGTCGCGATGACCGGAGGCCAGCGCAACGAAGGCGGGCTGACGGTGCCGCAGATCGCCCGGCAGGTGGCGGCCGAGGGCGCCAAGGTGATCCGCGTCGTCACCGACGAGCCGTGGAAATACCCCAAGGACATCGATTGGCCGAAGGGCCTCACCATCCACCATCGCGACGAACTGATGGCGGTGCAGACCGCGCTCGCCGAGGTGCCGGGCCTTACCGTGCTGATCTATGACCAGACCTGCGCGGCCGAGAAGCGCCGGCGGCGCAAGCGCGGACAGTTCTCGGATCCCGACAAGCGGGTCGTGATCAACGACCTCGTGTGCGAGGGTTGCGGCGATTGCGGCGTCAAGTCGAACTGCGTCTCGGTGCAGCCGCTCACGACCGAGTTCGGCCGCAAGCGGCGCATCGACCAGTCGAGCTGCAACAAGGACTACTCGTGCCTGAAGGGATTCTGCCCGTCGTTCGTCACCGTGCACGGCGCGCAGCTCAAGAAGGGCGAGGGGGTGAAGGAGGCGGACGACCTGCCGGCCTTGCCCGAGCCCGCGCTGCCGCCCCTCGGCAAGACCTACAACATCATCATCACCGGCGTCGGCGGCACCGGCATCGTCACCATCGGTGGCGTGCTCGGAATGGCGGCGCACCTCGAGGGCAAGGCGGTCGGCATCATCGACCAGGCCGGGCTCGCGCAGAAGGGCGGCGCGGTCTACAGCCACATGCGGCTGGCCGGCCACCCGGACGACATCCACGCGATCCGGGTGGCGGCGGGCGGCGCCGACCTCGTGCTCGGCGGCGACATGGTCGTCGTCGGCACCAAAAAGGTGTTGGCCGCGATCCGCAACGGCACGCGCACCATCGTCAATCTCGCCGAGTTCCTGCCGGGCGATTTCACCCGCAATGCCGACTTCTCGCTGCCGACCGAGCGGCTCAAGCGCGCGATCGTGGGTGGGGCCGGCCGCGAGGCCACGTGCTTCGTCGATGCCACGCGGCTCGCGGTCGCGCTGCTCGGCAACTCGATCGGCGCCAACATCTTCCTGGTCGGCTATGCCTACCAGCTCGGCGCGCTGCCGCTCTCGGCGGCCGCCATCGAGGAGGCGATCGAGCTCAACGGCGAAGCGGTGGCGATGAACAAGGCGGCGTTCCGCTGGGGCCGGCGCGCCGCGCTCGACCAGGCCGCGGTCGAGGCGTTGGTCACGCCCAAAGCCGAGGCCGCGAGCGACTCGCGGCGGCTGTCGGAATCGCTCGACGAGGTGGTCGACCGGCGCGTGGCCTTCCTCACCGACTACCAGAACGAACGCTATGCCTCGCGCTACCGCAGCGCGGTCGACAAGGTCAGGGCGGTCGAGGCTGCCAAGGCTCTGGGCGAGACCGGGCTTGCCGAAACGGTCGCGCGCTACCTGTTCAAGCTGATGGCCTACAAGGACGAGTACGAGGTCGCCCGGCTGCATGCCGCGCACACGCTCGAGCAGGTCCGCAACGAGGTCGCCGGCGAGAACCTGCGCCTCCAGTTCCATCTCGCGCCGCCGCTGTTCGCCCGCAAGGACCCGACGACCGGCGAGCCGCGCAAGATGACGTTCGGCCCCTGGATGCTGAGCGTCTTCGGCGCCCTGGCAAAGTTCAAGTTCCTGCGCTCAACGCCGTTCGACCCGTTCGGCTACAGCGAGGAGCGCCGAAGCGAGCGCGCGCTGATCCGCGACTATGAGGCGATGCTCGACGAATTGCTGGCGAAGCTCACGCCCGAGAACCATCATCTGGCGGTTGCGCTGGCAGCCATCCCGGAGAAGATCCGTGGCTACGGCCACGTCAAGGCGCGCCACCTCAAGGCCGCCAAAGCCGAGGAGGCGGTCTTGCTCGATCAGTTCCGCGCCGGCCCCGCGCCGCTGCTCAAGGCGGCGGAGTAGACTTGCCTCGTGGCTCCATCTCCTGCAGGGCGAAGGGGCTGCGCCGCCCGGCATGTTGCAAACCGCATGACGCAATGCCTACATGGGCGATAGGGGCGCGTACGTTCCGCACGGTGATCGTTTGAGCCGGCCCGTTTTTCGATTTCTCGCTATCGCTCTCGTTCTTGCTTTCGCGCTTGCGCCCGCCGAGGCGCAGCGCGGTCGCGGCGCCGGGGCGCCGGCCGCGGAAGCGTCGGCGAGCTCTTCGCCCGGCGTCCTGTCGCTGCTCCCCGCCGACGCGGTCACCGAGCATGTGCTCGACATCGGCGGCAACCGGCTCGCCTACACCGCGAAGGCCGGGACCCTGTCGCTCTATGAGCAAAGCGGCGAGCGCTCGGCCGCGATTTTCTATACGGCCTACACCCTGAAGGATGCCGCTGAGACGCGGCCCATCACCTTCGCGTTCAACGGCGGCCCGGGCGCCGCCTCCGCGTATCTGCACCTCGGGCTGGTGGGGCCGCAGGCGATCGACTTCGGCGCGCCGCGCGACGGCGCCAATGCGCGGCTGCGCGACAACCCGGATAGCTGGCTGAAGTTCACCGACCTGGTTTTGATCGATCCGGTCGGCGCCGGCTGGAGCAGAGCCGCCAAGCCCGACAAGGCCGGCGAATTCTATGGCGTGCGCGCCGATGCCTCGGCGCTCGCCAAGGCGATTGCGCTCTATCTGGCGTACCACGGCCGCACCGCCGCTCCGAAATTTCTTCTCGGCGAGAGCTACGGCGGCTTTCGCGCGGTCAAGGTGGCGCGCGCCCTGCAGCAGGAACAGGGCATCGTCGCCAGCGGCATCGTGATGGTGTCGCCGTTCCTGGAAGGTGGGCTGCACGGCGGCGCCAGCCGGTTCGCGCTCGGCGCTGCGCTGCAGTTTCCCTCGCTCGCCGCGGCCGAGCTTGATCGGCGCGGCCGGTTCACGCCGGAGGCGCTTGCCGCGGCAGAGCGCTTTGCCATGACCGAATATCTGACCACGCTCGCCGGCAAGCCGCCGGAGGGCGAGGCCGGCCGCGCCTTCTACAGGCGCGTCGCCGAGCTCAGCGGATTGCCGCTCGACGTCGTCGAGCGCACGCGCGGCTTCATCCGCGATGCTTACGTCAAGCATGCGCGCGGCGAACGCCGCGAACTGGTGAGCCCCTATGACGCCGCCTCGGCCGCGCCCGATCCGTTCCCGGAGACGGAAGGCGCCGAGGGCAGCGACCACGTCCTCGACGGCTATCTGATGGCGCTCGCCGGCACGTTTGCCGCCTACGCGCGCGACAGGCTCGGCTTCAAGACTGAGATGACCTACACGCTGCTCAACCGCGAGGTCTCGGGCAAGTGGGACTGGGGCGGCGGGCGTTCGCAGGCAAGCGTCGCGCGCGACCTGCGCGAACTGCTCGCGCTCAATCCCGGCTTCAGGGTCTTGATCTCCCACGGCCGCGGCGATCTCGTGACCCCGTATGGGGTGAGCCGTTACTTGCTCGACCATATGCCGGCGATCGGCGGCGAAGATCGTGCGCAGCTGAAAGTCTACCGCGGCGGCCACATGTTCTACCTCGAGCCGGACGCGCGCGCCGCCTTCACGGCCGACGCGGGCGCGTTCTATCGCGGCGCGGGATTGTGAGGGCTCCTTCTCCCTCCCCTGGTGCCCGGGACATGGTGGACGGGTGTTCGGGGACATGGTGGACACTTGTTCGATCGATTTGGGTCGAGCAGGGGGAGCCGCAGCCCGTCAAAAGACTCGGCAGGGTCAGATAGGGTTAACGCGAGCTTTATGATGTGCGGGGCTCCGGCGGGGCGGCCGCGAACGGATTCGTCGCTCAAGTACCGGCTTGCGGAACGGTTCGTTTCCCTGCAAAGAGATGATGGCCGAAGGCCGGGGGACATGGGCCGCCGCGGAGGGTCGCTTGAGCGGTCGTCTGGGCGGGCAGAGAGGGAGACGCAACCGTGGCGAACATCGCCACCGTTCAACCGGACACGTTCCCGAAGCTGTTGATCCGCAACGCCGAAATCTTTGGCGCGCGGCCAGCCATCCGCCACAAGGATGTCGGTATCTGGCAAAGCTGGACCTGGGCCCAGGTGCTGGACGAGGTGCGCGTGCTCTCGGTCGGGCTCGACGCGCTCGGCCTCAAGCGCGGCGACAAGCTTGCCATCATCGGCCACAACCGGCCCCGACTGTACTGGGCGATGGCCGCCGGACAGGCGCTGGGCGCCGTGCCGGTGCCGCTCTACGTCGATTCGGTCGCCGAGGAGATGGCCTACGTCCTCGACCATGCCGAGGCGACGATCGCCGTCGTCGAGGATCAGGAGCAGGTCGACAAGGTCCTCTCGATCTCCGACCGGCTGCCGAAGCTTTCCCTCATCGTCTATGACGAGACGCGCGGCCTGCGCGACTATGATCACAGCCGCCTGAAATCGATTTCGGAGGTCCAGGAAATGGGCCGCGAGCGGCTGGCGAAGGACCCTGTCGCGCCGCAGCGCTGGCAAGCGTCGGTCGACGCGGGCAAGGGCGAAGACCTTGCGGTCATCCTCTACACCTCCGGCACGACCGGACGGCCGAAAGGCGTGATGCTCACCCACGAGAACGTCCTGGTCTCCGCCCGCAACGGCAACACCTTCGACAATTTGACCGAGAAGGAGGAGGTGATCGCCTATCTGCCGCTGGCGTGGGTCGGCGACCACATCTTCTCCTATGCGCAGTCCTATGTGGCCGGGTTTTGCGTCAATTGCCCGGAGTCGCCGGAAACCGTGGTCGAGGACCGCCGGGAAATCGGCACCACCTACGCGTTCGCGCCGCCGCGCATCTACGAGAATCTGCTGACGCTCACGATGGTGCGGATGGAGGACGCGAGCGCGGTCAAGCGCCGCCTGTTCCACTACTTCATCGCAGTGGCGCGGCGCTGGGGCGAGAAAATTCTCAACAACGAACGGGTGCCGCTGCACGCGCGGCTGCTCTATCGGTTGGGGGAGGTTCTCATCTATGGGCCGCTGAAGAACCGGTTCGGGCTCTCGCGCATCCGGGTGGGATATACGGCGGGCGAGGCGATCGGGCCGGAGATCTTCCGCTTCTATCGGGCGCTCGGCATCAATCTCAAGCAGCTCTACGGGCAGACCGAAGCGTCGGTCTACATCACGGCGCAACCGGATGCCGAGATCCACGCCGAAACGGTCGGCAAACCGAACATCGACGTCGACATCAAGATCGCCGAAAGCGGCGAGGTGTTGTTCCGCTCGCCGGGCGTGTTCGCCGGCTACTACAAGGATCCCGAGAAGACCGCCGAGGTGAAGACGCCGGATGGCTGGGTGCACACCGGCGACGCCGGTTTCCTCGACCCCAAGACCGGTCACCTCAAGATCATCGATCGCGCCAAGGATGTCGGGCGCCTCAACGACGGCACGCTGTTCGCGCCGAAATACATCGAGAACAAGCTCAAGTTCTACCCCAACATCAAGGAAGCGGTGGCGCTCGGCGACAAGCGCGACTTCGCCTGCGTGATGCTCAACATCGACCTGGTGGCGGTCGGCTCGTGGGCCGAGCGCAACAACGTGGTTTACGGCTCATACCAGGAGCTCGCCGGGCATCCGCAGGTCTACGACATGATCGCCGGTCACGTCGACGAGGTGAACCGCTCGCTGGCCGAAGAAGGCGTTATGGCCGGCGCGCAGATCCGGCGCTTCCTGATCCTGCACAAAGAGCTCGACGCCGATGACGGCGAGCTGACGCGGACCATGAAGGTGCGGCGCGGGCTGATCGGGGAGCGCTATGCGGCCCTCGTGCAGGCGCTCTATGACGGCTCGCAGGTTGCCGACATCGCCACGCAAGTCACCTTCGAGGACGGCCGCAAGGGGACGATTGCGGCGCGCGTGAAGATCCGCGACGTGACAGTCGTTGCTTCCGCGCCGGCGGCGATGGAGCAGGCGGCGTGAGCCAGCTTGCCCCATACCTCACCCTGGTGACCCCAACCCGATCTCGCTCCGCGCGGTCGGCCCTCCGCGTCCAGGGGAGGGACAAGGGATGCGGGTCGGCTCGATGAGGGCCCCGACCGAGCGCGACGCCGCCGCCGGCGAGGTGCTGCTGTCGGTCGAGAAGGTGTCGCTTGCGTTCGGCGGCGTCAAAGCGCTCACCGACGTTTCCTTCGATATCCGCAGAAAGGAAATCCGCGCCATCATCGGCCCGAACGGCGCCGGCAAGACCTCGATGCTGAACGTGATCAACGGCTTCTACCATCCGCAGCAGGGCCGCATCACCTTCCGCGGGCAGACGCGCTCGCGGATGCGACCGCACGAGGCCGCGCGCGGCGGCATCGCGCGCACTTTCCAGAACGTCGCCCTGTTCAAAGGGATGACCGCGCTCGACAACATCATGGCCGGGCGTTCGCTGAAGATGCACAGCGGCTTCCTGTGGCAATTGCTGCGCTACGGCCCTGCGATGGCGGAGGAAGTGGAACATCGCCGCCGGGTCGAAGAGATCATCGACTTTCTCGAGATTGCGCATATCCGCAAGGTGCAGGTCGGGCGACTGCCCTACGGGCTGCAGAAGCGCGTCGAGCTCGGCCGCGCGCTTGCCATGGAACCCGATCTGCTGCTGCTCGACGAGCCGATGGCCGGCATGAACCTCGAGGAGAAGGAGGACATGTCGCGCTTCATCATCGACGTGAACAACCAGTTCGGGACGACGATCGCGCTGATCGAGCACGACATGGGCGTGGTCATGGATTTGTCCGACCGCGTCGTCGTGCTCGACTACGGCAGCAAGATCGCCGACGGCACGCCGGACGCGGTTAAGAGCGACCAGGCAGTGATCGACGCTTACCTCGGCGTGGCGCATTGAGAGGGGCCCGGTGGACCTGCTCTACAAGATATTCATCGACCCGTTCGTGCAGATGGGCACGGCGCCCGACCTGTTGGTGCAGACCTTGTGGGAAGGGCTGGTCGGCGGCGTGCTGTACGCGCTGATCGCGCTCGGCTTCGTGCTGATCTTCAAGGCCTCAGGCGTGTTCAACTTCGCGCAAGGGATCATGGTGGTGTTCGCGGCGCTCACCCTGGTCGGCCTGCACAACAGCGGCTTTCCGCCGCTGTTGAGCCTCATCCTGATTGTCGGCGGGATCGGCTTTGCGGCGTGGCGCTTCTACCAGGACCGTGCCCTGCTCGATCCCAACAAGCTGATCGCGCTCGCCGTGGCGGCGTTCGGGCTGTTCGCTTTCTTCTTCCTGACCCGCAGCGTCCCGGCCTTCATCGCGCTCGCGGTCACCGTCGGCGTGATGTTCGCGCTCGCGGTCGGCATTGAGAAGGTCGTGCTGCGCCCGCTGGTCAACCAGCCGGACATCATCCTGTTCATGGCGACCTTCGGGCTCACCTATTTCCTCATCGGCCTGGGCGAGCTTGTGTTCGGCGGCGAGCCCAAGGTGATGATCGCGAACGAGCTCTACCTCCCGAAGGGGTCGGTGGAGTGGAAGGTGCTGGGCGGGTTCGTCTCCTTGCAGAAGATCGACATCGCCGCCGCGGCGATCGCCTCGATCATGGTGGCGGTGCTGGCGGTCTTCTTCCAGAAGACCCGCATCGGGCGCGCCCTGCGAGCAGTCGCCGACAGCCACAAGGCGGCGCTGTCGGTCGGCATCTCGCTCGAGCAGATCTGGGTGATCGTGTGGTTCGCGGCCGGCATCGTCGCGCTGGCGACCGGCATCATGTGGGGCGCGCGCTCGGATGTATCGTTCGCGCTGCAGATCATCGCGCTCAAGGCGCTGCCGGTGCTGATCCTCGGCGGCTTCACCTCGATCCCCGGCGCGATCGTCGGCGGCGTCATCATCGGCGTCGGCGAGAAGCTCGGCGAGTTCTACTGGGGGCCGCTGCTCGGCTCCGGGATCGAGAGCTGGCTCGCCTACTTCATCGCGCTGGTGTTCCTGCTGTTCCGGCCGCAGGGCCTGTTCGGCGAGAAGATCATCGAGCGAATCTAGCGAATAGCGAATAGCGAATGGCGAATAGTGAATAGTGAATAGTGAATAGTGGAGGGAACGAGTGGTGGACGCGAATCGGCAAGTTGGAACTTCAACAATGATCTACTCACTACTCACCACTCACTACTCACCACTCGCTATTCGCTATTCGCCATTCGCCATTCGCCATTCGCCAAGGTGAAGCGATGCTCTACCGCGAAGCCGGCCAGTACAAGACCAGCTATCAGGCCGATCAGTCGGTATTCCCGATCCTGCAGGACCGGATCGGGCTGGTCGTCATCCTGGTGATTGCGTTTGCGGTCGTGCCACTGACGATGTCGAGCTTCGCGCTGTCATCGATCATGATCCCGGTGTTGATCTTTTCGCTCGCGGCAATCGGGCTCAACCTGTTGACCGGATACACCGGCCTGCTCTCACTCGGCGCCGCCGGCTTTATGGGGGTCGGCGCCTACGCCTGCTACAAGCTCACGACCTATTTTCCAGGCGTCAACATCTTGGTCTGGATCGTCGCCTCCGGCTTCTTCGCCGCCGCGGTCGGGGTGGTGTTCGGGCTGCCCTCGCTGCGCATCAAGGGCTTCTACCTCGCGGTGGCGACGCTGGCGGCACAGTTTTTCCTGTCCTGGTGCTTCGTGCGCTTGCCGTGGCTCGTCAACTACAATGTCTCCGGCGCGATCGAGGTGCCGACCCGCACCCTGTTCGGGGTGCCGGTCACCGGGCCCAACGCCACGCCGATGACCCGTTATCTCGTAGTGCTCGGCATCGTCACGCTGATGACCTGGGTCGCATCCAACCTGGTGCACGGCCGCATCGGCCGGATGTGGATGGCGGTGCGCGACATGGACATCGCGGCCGAGCTGATCGGCATCAAGCTCTATCAGACCAAGCTGCTCTCCTTCGCGGTTTCCTCGTTCTACTGCGGCGTTGCCGGCGCCATGATGGTGTTTCTGTGGCTCGGCGCCGCCGAGGCCGACAGCTTCAACATCAACCAGTCGTTCCTGATCCTGTTCATGGTCATCATCGGCGGGCTTGGCAGCCTGATCGGGTCCTTCTTCGGCGCGGCGTTCATCTGGGGGCTGCCGATCGTGCTGCGTGCGATGCCGGAGTTCTTCGGCGTCGCGATCCACGCCGCCACCGTCGAGCACTTGCAGTTCATGATCCTGGGCGCGCTGATCATCTTTTTTCTGATCGTCGAGCCGCACGGCCTTGCGCGGCTGTGGCAGATCGCTAAGCAGAAGCTCAGGGTGTGGCCGTTTCCGTACTGATGGTGCAGACTACGCCTCAAATACCGGTCCCCGCCACGCATGGCGCGGCGACCGGAACCAGGTGCGAGCGGCGGCTGCCGTTCGGCCGCAAGCAAGAAGGTTGCAATCGCAGCCGACGCTACTCCAAGGGAGAGACACGAATGAAACTGAAACACCTCGTTATCGGCGCAACCGTGCTGGCCATGGCGGGTATTCCCGTTCTTGCCGGCAAGGCCTTGGCGCAGGACACGATCTACGTGCCGCTGCTGACCTACCGGACCGGACCGTTCGCCGGCTCCGGCATCCCGATCGCCAATGGGATGAGCGACTATCTCACCATGCTCAACGAGCGCGACGGGGGGATCGGCGGCGTCAAGATCGTCGTCGAGGAATGCGAGACCGGCTACGACACCAAGAAAGGCGTCGAGTGCTACGAGCAGGTCAAGGCGAAGAAGCCGGTGGTGATCAACCCGTACTCGACCGGCATCACCCTGCAGCTGATCCCGAAGGCCGCGGTCGACAAGATTCCGGTGCTGTCGATGGCCTACGGCCTTTCGGCCTCCGCCGACGGGCAGAACTTCCCGTGGATCTTCAACCCGCCGGCGACCTACTGGGATGGTCTCTCCATGATCATCAAGTACATCGCCGACAAGGAAGGCGGGCTCGACAAGCTCAAGGGCAAGACCATCGGCTACATCTTCTTCGACGGCGGCTACGGCCGCGAGCCGATCCCGCTGCTCGAGCAGTTCGCCAAGGACTACGGGTTCACGGTGAAACAGTATCCGGTCCCGGCGGCCGAGATGCAGAACCAGTCGGGCCTCTGGCTCAACGTCCGGCGCGATCGTCCCAATTGGATGATCATGTGGGGCTGGGGCGCCATGAACCCGACGGCCGTCAAGGAGGCCGCCAAGATCAACTATCCGATGGACAAGTTCATCGGTATCTGGTGGTCGGCGAGCGAGGACGACGCGCGCGGCGGCGGTGCCGATGCCAAGGGCTATCTCGCGCTCAATCTCAACGGCTTGGGCGCCAACTACCCGGCGATCCAGGACATCGTCAAGCACGTGGTCGACAAGGGCAAGAGCCAGGTCGACAAGAGCAAGGTCGGCGAGGTGCTGTACAACCGCGGC
This sequence comes from uncultured Alphaproteobacteria bacterium, assembly GCA_963788095.1. Lineage (GTDB taxonomy): Bacteria > Pseudomonadota > Alphaproteobacteria > Rhizobiales > Xanthobacteraceae > CAVTXS01. Next base: position 44,359 of record CAWBFP010000034.1, read on the forward strand.
GTCTACAACTCGCTGCTGGTCGCCGAAGCGATCCGCAACGCGCAGCGCATTACCGGCAAGAAAGTGGTCACCGGTGAGGACGTGCGGCGCGGCTTCGAGTTGCTCAAGATCGACGCGGCGCGCTGGAAGGAACTCGGCCTCGAAGGCTTCGGCGCGCCGATCACCAATGTGTCGTGCAGCGACCACAACGGCCATCATGCTGCCTACATGATGCAATGGGACGGCGCCAAGTGGGCGAAGGACTCCGACTGGATCATGCCCATGAAGGACAAGGTGCGCCCGCTCTTGGAAGCGGCTTCCAAGGACTACGTGTCCAAGAACCAGCCGTGGCCGCAGCGCACCGAACCCTGCGACCGCTCGTCGTAGCTGCACGCCCACCGAGTTCCCTCTCCCTCGCCCGCGGGGAGAGGGAGCCGGTATTGATGGGCGCGTTGCGGGCGCGCGTCCGCCAACGCCCCGACCCGATTGCTTCACGAGCGCGGCCTTCCGCCGGCGGGGCGAGACGACAGGAGCCTGCGATGAGCGTTGCGGCCGAGCTGAAGCGTGATGAGCCGGCCCCGCGGGCGGCGGTCGACCGCATCCTTGCGGTCAACAATATCGAGGTCGTCTACGATCACGTCATCCTGGTGCTCAAGGGCGTATCGCTCGAGGTTCCGCGCGGCGGCATCGTGGCGCTGCTCGGCGCCAACGGCGCCGGCAAGACCACCACGCTCAAGGCGATCTCCAACCTTTTGCACTCGGAACGCGGCGAGGTCACCAAGGGCTCCATCGTGTTCGACGGCGAGGAGGTGCAGAAGTCCTCGCCCAACGAGCTGGTTCGGCGCGGCTGCATCCAGGTGATGGAAGGCCGCCAATGCTTCGGCCACCTCACGGTGGAAGAGAACCTGCTGACCGGTGCGTTCACGCGGCGCGATGGAAACGCCGCCATCAAGCGCGACCTGGAGGCGATCTACGGCTATTTCCCGCGCCTCAAGGAGCGCCGCAATTCGATGGCGGGCTACACTTCGGGCGGCGAGCAGCAGATGTGCGCGGTCGGCCGCGCGCTGATGTCGAAACCGAAGATGATCCTGCTCGACGAGCCCTCGATGGGGCTCGCGCCGCAGATCGTGGAGGAGATCTTCGAGATCGTGCAGGCGCTCAACGAAAAGGAAGGCGTCTCGTTCCTGCTGGCGGAGCAGAACACCAACATGGCGCTGAAATACGCGCAGTACGGCTACATCCTGGAGAACGGCCGGGTGGTGCTGGACGGCGAGGCCAAGACCCTGCGTGAGAACGAGGACGTCAAGGAATTCTACCTCGGTGTTGCCGAAGGCAAGCGCAAATCGTTCCGCGAGGTGAAGCACTACAAGCGCCGGAAGCGCTGGCTGGCTTAACGTGTGCGTGAAACGATCGTAGGGGCGACCCTTGTGGTCGCCCGCCAGATACGTGGGGGCGACCCTTGCGGTCGCCCGCCAGATACGTAGGGGCGACCCTTGTGGTCGCCCGCCAGGCACGTAGGGGCGACCCTTGTGGTCGCCCGCGTGGTCCCGCGTAGGAGCGACCCTTGTGGTCGCCCATGTGATCCCGCGCAAGGAGACGTTCGTCGTCGCCCGCGCGTTACGTCGTTCTCCGGTTCTTACGTCATGATCGCCGACTCACGACCCAACCGCCGCACCATCCGTCTCAAGGACTATGACTACGCGCAACCCGGCGCGTATTTCGTGACGATCTGTACGCAGGATCGGGCATGTCTGTTTGGCGACGTCATGGATTATACAATGAAACTGAACGCTGCCGGATTGGTAACGACGCTATGGAACGAGGTTCCGGCTCGCTTTGCCAATGTTGATTTGGATATGTTTGTCGTCATGCCCAATCACATTCACGGGATTTTGCTGTACCCAGACGACGGGCCGGTCATGGCTGACTGCACGCGGGCGACCACAAGGGTCGCCCCTACGATCGGACAGGTGGTTGGTGCCTTCAAATCGTTGTCCACCGTCGAGTACGTTCGAAATGTAAATGCAAACGGCTGGCCGGCATTTCATTCACGCCTGTGGCAGCGAAACTATTATGAACACGTCATTCGTGATGAAGCTGATTTAGACCGGATCCGCCGATATATCGATGAAAACCCAGCGCGTTGGGAATTTGATGATGAGAACCCACAGCGTGTCGATCGAGCGTCCTCGACTTTGTGAACGGTAAGCGAGAATGCCGGAAAAATTTGATCTCGATCACAAATTCTCACTGTTCGCCGAGCACTGGCGGCCGAAGGTGGTCGCCGCGCTCAACGAGCAGGAGATCAAGCTCGTGAAGGTGCAGGGCACTTTTCCCTGGCATCATCACGACAACGAGGATGAATTCTTCCTGGTGTGGAAGGGCCGCTTCCGCGTCGAGTTCCGCGACCGCGTCGTCGAGCTCGGCCCCGGCGAGGGTCTGGTCGTTCCGCGCGGGGTCGTACATCGCACCGCCGCCGACCAGGAGGCCGAGATCATCCTGTTCGAGCCGGCCGCGACCCGTAACACCGGCAACGTCGTCGATGCGGCGTTCACGGCGCCGGACGGCGTCACGGTGTGACGCGATGACCGATCACTACGACGCGCTCGAGACCCGCGATCGCCTGGCGCGCGAGAACGACCTGTTCGGGCGGCTGCCGGACGCCATCGCCCACGCGATGTCGGCGCCCGGCTGGGCCAATCATCTGGCCGGCGTCGAGCCCCGAAAGATCACCTCGCGCCGGATGCTCGCGAGCCTGCCGGTGTTGCGCAAATCCGACCTGCTGCGGCTGCAACAGCAGCGACCGCCGTTCGGCGGCTTCGCGGTGATCGCGCCCGGCAAGGCGAAGCGGCTGTTGATGTCGCCGGGCCCGATCTTCGAGCCGGAGGGGCACGGCGAGGATCTGGCGGGGGCGGCGCGCGCTCTGTTCGCGGCCGGCACGCGTGCGGGCGACATCGTGCACAACTCGTTCTCCTATCATTTGACGCCCGGCGCCTATCTGCTGGAATCGGGCGCGCATGCGCTCGGTTGCGCCGTCATTCCGGGTGGGATCGGCAACACCGAACAGCAGGTCGACGCGATCGCCCATTACCGGCCGAGCGGCTATGTCGGCACGCCGGATTTCCTGAAGATCCTGCTCGATACCGCGGCCAAGAGCGGCAAGGACGCCGCGTCGATCAAGCGCGGCCTGGTCTCCGGCGCGGCGCTTCCCGCCTCGCTGCGCGACGAGCTCGGCGGGCGCGGCGTCGCGGTGCTGCAGTGCTACGCCACCGCCGAGCTCGGCGTCATCGCCTACGAGAGCGAGGCGCGCGAGGGCATGATCGTCAACGAGAACCTGATCGTGGAGATCGTGCGGCCGGGCACCGGCGATCCGGTGCCGGACGGTGAGGTCGGCGAGATCGTCGCCACCTCGTTCAACCCCGACTACCCGATGATCCGGCTGGCGACCGGCGACCTTTCGGCGGTGCTGGCCGGGCAGTCGCCGTGCGGGCGCACCAACATGCGCATCAATGGCTGGATGGGTCGCGCCGACCAGACCACCAAGGTCAAGGGCATGTTCGTCCATCCCGGACAGGTGGCTGAGGTGGCGCGGCGCCATCCGGAGCTCGGGCGCGTGCGCCTTGCGGTCGGCCGCGAGGGCGAGCAGGACGTGATGGTGCTGCATGCCGAATGCGCAACGCCGAGCGATGCGTTCGAGCAGACGATCGCCGAGACGCTGCAGGCGGTGACCAAGGTCCGTGGCCGCGTGCAGCTGGTGGCGCCCGGCTCGCTGCCCAATGACGGCAAGGTGATCGCCGACGAGCGAAGCTATGCGTGAACGGGGGCGCGCTCGCCGAGCGCAACGGCTGTGACCACGAAATTGCGGGAGCGATACGCGTGCTCGATCCTGGATTGAACCGCTCGCCTCACCCCAGCGCGCCGATGTAGCGCCTGAAGCTCTCGTCATCGCGCAGCGCGGCCATCGAGGCCGCGTGCGTCAGCTCGCCACCTTCGACGAAAATGAAGCGCTCGCAGATCTCCTGCAAGATTTCGAGATGGTAGCGCGCCGTCGGATGCACGCACACGAACACCAGCCGGCCGTCGGCGCGCAGCCGGCGGAAGTGGTCGAGCATGAAGCCGATATAGCCGTCCTGGACGTTGAACTGCGGCTCGTCGAACAGGTGAATGAGCGGCGAGTGCGACCGCGCGCGTTCCAGCAGGAAGCTCGGCATGAGTTGCTTGAAACGACGCACCTGGTAGGACTGATGGTAGTGGATCGCCAGCCGTGAGCGTTCGCGGTAGCGGACGCGGTGGATGTCCTGCCCGGCCGTCATGACGCGCCCGCCACTCGGCTGATTGCTGCCGGTGATCAGCTCGAACAGCGTCGTCTTGCCCGAGCCGTTCGGCCCCATGACGCCGACAATGGCAGCCTCCGGCACGACGAAATCGGCCCGCAGGCGAAACGTCGGCGTGCGATCGAGCAGGCCGCGCGTGTAGGTCTTGCGCAGGTCCTCGACCGCGAGCAGAGGTCTCGCGCTCATCGCCTAGATCCCGAGCAGCCGATGCCGGCGCGCGGCGTCACGCTGGAGCTCGGCGGCAAGGCCGTCGTAGACGACAACACCCTGGTCGAGCACGTAGACCCGCTCCGCGACCGACAGCGCGAGGTCGCAGTTCTGCTCGACCAGCAGCACCGAGACGCCCTCGCGCCTGAGCCGGCGCATCGTCGTACACACATCGTCGACGATTTTCGGTGCCAATCCTTGGCTTGGCTCATCGAACAGCACGAGCCCGGGAGAACCGAGCAGCGCGCGGGCGATCGCCACCATCTGCATTTCGCCGCCGGAGAGGTTTTCGCACTCGCGCCCGCGCAGATAGTCGAGCGCCGGGAAGATTTCGCAGACCTCCTTCTGGCTCCATGAGCGGTAGGGCGTGCGCTTCACTGCGATCGACAGGTTGCGTTCCACCGTCAGGGTCGGGAACACGCGGCGGTCGTCGGGCACCCAGGAAATCCCTGCGCGCGCGATCTCATGCGTCGGCCATTGGGTAATGTTGAAGTTCGCAAAGCGAATGCGTCCGCGCCTGGCGGGGGTGAGGCCGAGGATGGAACGCAGCGTCGTGGTCTTCCCGGCGCCGTTGGGTCCCAGCAGTGCGACGATCTCGCCCGCCTCGACCCGCAACGACACGCCGAACAGCGCCTGCGTTTCGCCGTAGAAGGTATCGATGCTGGCGACTTCGAGAGTCATATCAAGCCAGCATTCCGAAATTCGAGGCTTTCACCCACCTGTCGGTGCGCAAGGTCTCCGGCGTGCCGCGCGCGATCACCTGGCCCCACTGGATCACCGCCACGGTATCGGCGAGCTCGAACAGGAACCGCATGTTGTGCTCGATGATCACCAGCGTGACCTCCTCCTTGAGCCTGCGCACCAAGTCGGCAAGGCGCGCGGTCGCCTCGGTCCCGAGACCGGAGGTCGGCTCGTCGAGAAACAGGATGCGCGGCTCGGCGGCGAGCGCGACGCAGATTTCAAGCGCCCGGCGATCGCCATAGGAAAGATTCCTGGCGAGCTCGCGCTCCTTGCCGACGAGGCCGACGCGCGCCAGCACGGCGGCGGCTTTGTCGGCGACCCTTGAATCCTGCCGGGTGTCGCGCAGCATGTGAAAACCCTGCCGCCGGCGCTCCGGCACGGCGAGCGCGACGTTCTCCAATGCGCTGAAGTCGTCGAACAGATTCATCAGTTGGAACGAGCGCGAAATTCCCATGCGTGCGATCGCCCGCGGCGTGAGCCCGGTGATGTCCCGGCCGTCGAGCACGACACGGCCGCCGTCCGGACGATAGCGTCCGGTCAGAACGTGGAAGCACGTGGTCTTGCCGGCGCCGTTTGGCCCGATGATGCCGCTCAGCCGTCCCTCCTCGAAGGCGAGATCGATCGTCTCCAGGACCACGCGGTCTCCGAAGCGCTTGTGCAGCCGATGTGCCTCGAGCAGAGCCATCGCTCACGTCCCGACGGGGCCGCCGGTGCGAAAACTGGCGGCGGGCGCTCGCGCCCGCACCGCCGTCGTCCGCCGCCGAAGGTCCGCCCATAGCCCTGCCGCACCCTCGGGCTTGAACATCACCATCAGCATGAACATCAGCCCGAACCAGAGCAGCCACGTCTCGGTGTAGGCGCCCAGAAGGTCGCGCGCGATGAAGTAGATGACGGTTCCGATGACCGGCCCCCAGAAACTGACGAGACCGCCGCCGATCAGCACCATCAGCACAATCACCCCCGACCATTGCAAGCTCATCACCTGCACGAAGGCGCCACCCTGGCCCATGGCGAAGATGCCGCCCGCGAAGCCGGCGACCGCGCAGGACAGCGCAAAGCTCAGCCACTTGTAGAGCCACACATTGTACCCGAGGAATGCCACGCGCTCCTCGTTCTGCTTGATCGCTTGCAGGACGCGGCCGAACGGCGAGTTCACCAGGCGCCACAGCAGCACCGCGATGCCGACAAAGCAGGCGAACGCGAACCAGTAGAGCGCCGGGTTGGTGCGCAGCGGAAAGCTCACGATGCCGAAATCCGCCGGCAATCGGCGGATGTTGAGCAACCCATCTTCTCCCCCCGTCACCGAGGTCCACTTGCTGGCGATGAAGAAGAACAACTGGCTGAATGCGATCGTCATCAGCGCGAAATAGATTCCGCGCCGATGTGAAATGAAGCAGGCAACCGCAGCGCCGAAGACGGCCGCGACCAGGGTCGCCGCCAGCAAGCCGATCCATAGGTTCGCCACCAGGTGAAATTGCGTCAATCCCATCGCATAGGCGCCGATGCCGAAGAAGGCGCCGTGTCCGAACGACGGGAGGCCGGTGTGGCCGAACAGGACGTTGAAGCCGAGCGCGAAGATGCAAAACACCAGCACCTCGACCCCCAGATAGGGATAGAGGCCGACCTGATTGATCCAGAACGGCACGCTGCCGAACACCGCAAAGGCGACCAGCATCGGCTCGGTGATCCAGCCGCGCAGCCTGGCGATCGCGCCGCGGGCCGTTCTCATCGCTCGAGGATGCTCTTCTTGCCGAGCAGGCCGCGCGCCCGGAACGTGACCACGGCGATCAGCAGCAAGTACATGGAGATCAGCGACCAGTCGGTGGCATAGGCCCCGGTCAGTCCGACGACGATGCCGATCATGAGGCCGGCCAGCACCGCGCCCCAGAAGCTGCCGACGCCACCGAGAACGATGACGATGAAGGCCGGCACGACGGCGTCCACGCCGACGTGCGGACGCACGCCCCAGATCGGGGCCATGGTCACGCCGGCGACGGCCGCAAGACCAGTGCCGAAGGCGAACACGATCAGGCGCAGGCGCGGTAGATTGACGCCGAGCGCTCGCACCATCTCACTGTCGTGCGCACCGGCCTTGATGAGGGCGCCGTAAGGCGTGCGCTCGAGGAACAGCCACACCAGCAAGATCACGCCGATCGCGAAGGCGGAGGCATAGAACCGATAGGTCGAGTAGATGAGATCGCCGATCAGGAGGCCGCCGGTGATGCCGGATGGCAGCGGAAACGGCTTCTCCGCCGATCCCCAAATCACCCGGATCAATTCCTCGATCACCAGCGCGGCCCCGAACGTCAGCAGCAGGCCGTAGAGCGGGTCCTTGCCGTAGGTGCGCCGCAGGCAAAGCTCGAGCGCCATGCCGGCAATTCCGACCACCAGCGGCGCCGCAATGATGGCGACGACGAACCGCCAGGCCAGCGGAAGTCCGTAGTAGGGCGCCAGGAACTCGAAAGGCAGCGCGCCGGGCGGCAGGATGAAGACGAGCGCCACATACGCGCCGAGCGCAAACAGCGAGCCGTGCGCGAGGTTGAGCACCTCCATCACGCCGACGATCAGCATGAAACCGAGTGCGACCAGCGCGAACAGCAGGCCAAGCGAAATGCCGTTGAGAAGGTGCGGCAGGAGATTGTAGAAGAAATCCATGACGTGGCCGACGACGTTAGGCGCAAGCCGGCAAGCACTGCGGACGACAAATCAACGGATATCGCGACACTTTACCTCTCAACCTGGGCCGTTTCACACCCTCGACCTCGCTCCGGTGCGCGAGACAAGGTCGAAGGGCGGCCCACGCGTCGACCTCGCGGGGCTTGCGGCCCAGCTAAGGAATCCGGGCCTGCGGGCTGCCGGCCTCAGCCCCAGGGCCGCCCGCAGGCTCGTGAAGCCTACATCTCGTAGGTTGGCGTGTCCTGGTAGGCCTCGAGCTTGCAGACGGACTCGCCCGGATCCTTCACGTCTTCCGGTTTGAGCGCCGTGACGATCTTGAAGTAGTCGGTATTGTCGACCGGCTTGTCGTTGGCGGCGCACAGGTAGACGGTCTGTTGCACGTGGTGCGAGTTGGGATCGATCCACGCGTCATGGTGCTGCATGCGGTCGACCGCCAGCATGCGATGCCCCTCCAGCGCCTTGATCACCGCGATGTTGTTGGTGGTTCCGGCGCGTTCGACGGCACGGATCAGTTCGCGCATGGCGACATAGCCATTGTAGGAGACGTTGCCGGGCACATCGATCGCGGCACGCGGCCAGCGCTTCTGGTAGCGGGCGACAAAGTCGGTGACGCCGGGCAGGTCGAGCTTGTGGTACCAGGTGGTCGCGAAGGTGCCGAAGGCGGCATCGAGACCCAAGCCGTAGATATCCGGCCAGTCCTGCTGATTGGTGAGCCAGGCCGGTTTCTTGTCGAGCTTCATGCTCACGACCTGCTGTTTGAGCGTCTTGGCGTCGTCGCCGCCGACCGCGACCGTGACCACATCCGGTTTCGCCTGCTGGATCTTTAAGAGAATCGGCGAGAAATCGCGGGTGCCGACCGGGACCAGGATTTCGTCGAACACCTCGGCGCCGAATTGCGTGCCGACGTCGCGGAACGACTTGGAGGTGTTATGGCCCCACACATAGTCGTTGGTGAGCAAGAGCCAGCGCTTGCCGTAGCTGTTGATCGCCGCCTTGGCGCCGGCGATGGCGAAGTTTGTCCCGTTGCCGTCCCACACGAATTTGACGCGATGGCAGTCCTTGCCGGCTTCCGTCGGCGAGGACGAGTTGGTGTTGAAGTACACGGTGCCGTATTTCTGCGCCACTTGCCCGATGGCGTTGGCGACGCCCGACTGGATGGCGCCGACCAGGAACGCGACCTCGTTGCGGGTAATCATGCGTTCGGCGACGCGCGTCCCGGTCGCCGGCGTGGTCTCGGTGTCGGCGTGGATGTGCGCGAGCTTGCGCCCGAGGACACCGCCTTTTTCGTTGGCCTCCTCGATCGCCATGACGGTGCCGCGCATCTCGTCCTGGCCGGCATTGCCGAACTGACCCGTGGCGTCGTGCGTGAGGCCGATCAGGATCGGCTTGTCGGTCTTCTGCGCCCAAACGTGGTTGTGCTTCCAAGGACCGAAGAAGGCGACACCGGCAGCGGTCGTCCCCTGCAGCAGTGTCCGGCGTGAAAGCCGCGCTTTGCTCGTCATGGCATGTCCTCCCCTGGATGATTTGGAATTTTGTGATGCGGCGCGAGAAATCCACCGGCCGCGAGCTTTTTCGTCAGGTTATCATACGACTGCCACACCGTCGCGCAAGCTTGCGAGAATCGCGGGCGGAAATGCCGGGGCCCCCATCGTCGCCGGGCCTGCGCGCGTCGGTTGCGCGGCTCACCTCGCCACCAGCCGCCCATCGACACCCGTCCGCACCGTGCCGAGCCGGCGGATATAGGCCATCACCTCGTTGGCCATGAGCGGCGCGTCGTTGTCGGGCGTCACACGCTTGGCGTCGCGAAAGGTGTCATAGCCGTCGCCGCCGCGCGCGATGAAATCGTTGACGGCGACGCGATAGAGCCGCGTGTCGGAGAGCGGCGCGCCCGCCACCGTCATGGCCAGCACACGGCTGCCTGGCGGCCGCCGCGGATCGAAGCTGATGGTCATGCCCGACACCTGGGGGAAACGCCCGGCCATATCCGGCAGCTGGGAGAGGCCGTTCTCGATCGCCGCGTTGAGGTCGCGGCCGGCAATTTCGAGCACCACCAGGCGATTGCCGAAGGGCAGTTCGGCCAGGATGTCCTTGCGCGTGATGGTCGTGCCCGGGGGATAGACCTTGCCGCCGCGGATGCCGCCGCCGTTGGCGACCGCGGCGTCCGCCCGCATCGTGTCGCGCATGGCGTCGGCGAACAGGTCGCCGATCGCCGCCTCGCCCAACCGCACCGTGGCGCTGCGGCTGTCGAGCTCGACCGCCGTGGTGCCGATCGCAACGTCCATTCCACGGGTGAGCGTGGCCTCGAACTTGGCGACCTCGGCGGCGACCACCGGATCCGGCGTCACGGTCGCGGTATCGATGACCCGGAACTGCGGCCACCACTTGGTCTCGCGCCGGCCCTGGCTGACGGTCACGACGATGCTGATGTCGATTGCGACCACGTAGTGGGCGTCGTAGCTCGAACTCGGCGATCGCGCTCAGCTCGTCGTAGGTGATGAACAGATCGTGGGTGTGACCGGTGAGCAGGAGGTCGGCGGCGCGGGCAAACTGCAGGGCAAGTGCGTCGCCGCGGGTCATATGCGCCACGGCGACCACGAAATCGGCGCCCTCCCGTCGCAGCGCCGCCGCCTGCGCCTTTATGGTCTCGACCGTCGGGGCGAAGCGTAGATCCTCGGGCGAGGCGGTCTGCGGCGTATCCTCGAAGGTCGCGCCGGTCAAGCCGATGCGGACGCCGTCGAGCTCGACCACGGCGCGGTCCTTGATTCCGGCAATCGGCGCGCCGTCCGGTCCACGCAGGTTGGCGGCGAAGATCGGGAAATTGGCTTCGCCCATGCGCTCGAGGAACGTCGCCTTGCCGAAATCGAACTCGTGATTGCCGGGCGCGAAGATGTCGGGCCGGATCATGTTGGTGAGCGCGATGATGTGCGCGCCGCGATCGAGCCCGGACATCAGCGAGGGTGACAGCGTATCGCCACCATGCGCAAAGATGACATGCCCGCCCTTGGCGCGCTCGGCCTTGACCACCGCGGCCAGCCTTGCGAAGCCGCCCCGGCTCTTGCCATCGAACATGACCTGCTCGTTCATCAGGTATATGTCGTTGGTGAGCAGGAAGGTGATGGCGGTCCGGTGCGTGGTCTGCGCGGTTGCCGGCGGCGCCAGGCCGACGACCGCCAAAACGGCGAGGGAGAGCACAATGGCGCGGCGCGTGATCGACATGGCGGCTCCTGACGACATGCCGGTGCCTTACCACGCGGGCGTCGCCGCGAGCTACAGGCCGGCATGAACGAGAAGAGCTCGAGCTTCACGGCCGTCGGAGCAGCCGCTGCCGCCGCAGCATCCGGCCGTGGCGCGCGGCCGCATCGGCGTCCTGCTGGTCAATCTCGGCACGCCGGACGCGACCGACTACTGGTCGATGCGCCGCTACCTGAAGGAATTCCTGTCCGACCGCCGGGTGATCGAGGAGAACCGCCTCAAGTGGTGGTTGATCCTCAATCTCATCGTCCTGACGGTCCGGCCGCGGCGCAAAGGGGCGCGACTACGACAAGATCTGGAACCGGGAACGCGACGAATCGCCGCTCAAGACCATCACCCGTGCGCAAGCCGAGAAGCTGGCGGCGTCGCTCGCGCCGGTCGCATCCGAGCATCATCGTCGACTGGGCGATGCGCTACGGCAATCCGTCGATCCCGTCGCGCCTGGCGAGCCTGCAGGCGCAAGGCTGCGAGCGCATCCTGCTGGTTCCGCTCTATCCGCAATACTGCCGCCGCCACCACCGCGACGGTGTGCGACAAGGCCTTTCGATGCGCTCAAGCGCATGCGCTGGCAGCCGGCGCTGCGGGTGGCGCCGCCTTACCACGACGACCCGGTCTACATCGAGGCGGTGGCATCGTCGCTCGAGGCGGAGCTCGCCGAAGCTGCCGTTCAGCCCGAGGTCGTCATCGCCTCGTTCCACGGCGTGCCGAAGGACTATCTCGCACAAGGGCGACCCATACCATTGCCATTGCGTCAAGACGCGCGGCTGCTGCGCGAGCGGCTCGGGCCTGGACGAGGAGCAGCTTGATGCTGACGTTCCAGTCGCGCTTCGGCACGCGCCGAATGGCTGCAGCCCTACACCGACGAGACCGTCAAGGCGCTGGCCAAGCGCGGCGTCAAGCAGCTCGCCGTCGTCACGCCCGGCTTCGCGGCCGACTGCCTGGAGACGCTGGAAGAGATCGCCGGCGAGAACGCCGAGATCTTCAGGCATGCCGGCGGCGAGAACTTTGCCGCGATCCCGTGTCTCAACGACGGCGAGCAAGGAATGCACCTGATCCGCCACGTCGTTCTGCGCGAGTTGCAGGGCTGGATCTGACCGATTCCCACCATTGCGAGCCGAAGGCGAAGCAATCGAGCGAGTGGCGAATAGCGAGTGGCGAATGGCGAGAGGGATTGGCGAGTGGCGACCTCTCCATTCGCCATCGCTATCGCTGTCGCTATTCGCATGATTCGCCGCGACGCTCCCTGCAATGACGAACAAGGCCGCGGCTTGCCTATTGCTGCGGCCCGGCGCGGGTTCCACAATCCGGCGCACGACGCGATCAGGGGGCCTCTCGCATGTTTCCGCTCGGACTGGACATCTTCGTCATCGTCATCGTCGTGCTTGCCGTCCTCACCTTGTTCGCCGGCGTCAAGACCGTCGGCGCAAGGCTACAAGTGGACGGTCGAGCGCTTCGGCCGCTACATCCGCACGCTGTCGCCGGGCCTCAACCTGATCGTGCCGTACTTCGACCGCATCGGCCGCAAGATGAACATGATGGAGCAGGTGATCGAGATCCCGCAGCAGGACGTGATCACCAAGGACAACGCCACGGTCACGGTCGACGGCATCGCGTTCTTCCAGGTCTTCGATGCCGCCAAGGCGAGCTACGAGGTGTCCAATCTCGACCATGCGATCGTGCAGCTCACGATGACCAACATCCGCTCGGTGATGGGCGCGATGGACCTCGACCAGATGCTTTCGCACCGCGACGAGATCAACGAGCGGCTGTTGCGCGTGGTCGACGCCGCGGTGTCGCCCTGGGGCGTCAAGGTCAACCGGATCGAGATCAAGGACATCATCCCGCCGGCCAATCTGGTCGAGGCGATGGGGCGGCAGATGAAGGCCGAGCGCGACAAGCGGGCCGAGATCCTGCAGGCCGAGGGCCAGCGGCAGTCCGAGATCCTGCGCGCCGAAGGCGCCAAGCAGTCGCAGATCCTCGAGGCCGAAGGGCGCCGCGAGGCGGCCTTTCGCGACGCCGAGGGCCGCGAGCGCCTCGCCCAGGCCGAAGCCAAGGCGACCGAGATGGTGAGCGAGGCGGTGGCGCGCGGCGACGTCGCAGCTCTCAACTACTTCGTCGCCGAGAAGTACCTCAAGGCGTTCGCGCAACTTGCCGAATCGCCGAACCAGAAGATTCTCATGCTGCCGATCGAGGCGACGAGCGTGCTGGGCGCGCTCGGAGGCATCGGCGAGATCGCGCGCGCGACCTTCGGTCCGGACGGCAGGCCGCCGGCGCCGCCGGCGTCGACGACACGGCGTCCCACCGGTGCCGCCGACAAGCCCTGGCGGCGTGGTCGTCAGACCGGGCGGACCGATCATGATGAACGCACTCGTCGGCCTTGGCGTATGGAACTGGTTCATCCTCGGCGGCGTGCTGCTTGCGCTCGAGATCATTGCGCCCGGCACCTTCATGCTGTGGCTTGGGCTCTCGGCCATCGCGGTCGGGCTGATCTCGCTCGTCGATCGTTTGGCCGTGGCAGGCCCAGCTGGTCGCGTTCGCGGTGCTCTCGATCGCCTCGATCGTGCTGTGGCGCCGCTTCGGCGGGAAGGCGGACGAGGTCCGCTCGCAGCCCTTCCTCAATCGGCGGGCGGAGGGATTCGTCGGCCGGGTATTCACGCTGGAACGGCCGATCGTCGACGGCGCCGGCGCGGTCCGGATCGGCGACACCATGTGGCAGCGTGAGGGGGCCGGACTCGCCTGCCGGCTCGCGCGTCAAGGTCAGCGACGCCGACGGGCCGGTCCTGATCGTGGAGCCGACCCGGGAATAGCTACGCCACGCCGGCGCGCAAGAGATGGTGGAAGTGGACGATGCCGACCGGCTTGCCCGCATCGACCACCAGCAGGACCGACACTTTCGAGCTGTTGAGCAGTTCGAGCGCCTCGCTCACCAGCTGGTCGGGCCGCACGGTCTTCGGATCGCGCGACATGATGGCCTCGACCGCCACGTCCGGCAGGTCGGGCCGCAGCTGCCGCCGCAAATCACCGTCGGTGATGATACCGACGAGCTGTCCGGCACGGTCGGTGATGCCGACACAGCCCGCAACATACTCGCCTCCCTTGCGCGACATTTCGACGGCCGCCCGCGCCACGCGAGTGCCGAGCGGCGCCAGCGGCACGGCGTCGCCGGTCTGCATGACGTCGCGCACGAACTTGAGCTGGGCGCCGAGCCTGCCGCCGGGATGGAACACGCGGAAATCGATGGCGGTAAAGCCGCGGCTCTCCAACAGCGCGATCGCCAGTGCATCTCCGAGCACGAGCTGCATCAGGGAGGACGTCGTCGGGGCCAGGTTGTGCGGGCAGGCTTCGCGCGCCGGCGGCAGCACCAAGGCGACCTCGGCGGCCTTGCCGAGCGTGCTGCCGGCATTGGCGGTGACCGCAATGAGGCCGATACGAAACCGCCGCGAATAGTCGGTCAGGTCCTTGAGCTCGACGGTCTCGCCCGACCACGACAGCGCCAGGATCACGTCGTCGGCGGTGATCATGCCGAGGTCGCCGTGGCTCGCCTCGCTCGGGTGGACGAAGAAGGCGGGCGTGCCGGTGGAGGCGAACGTCGCCGCGATCTTGCGCCCGACATGGCCCGACTTGCCCATGCCGGTGACGATCACGCGGCCGCGTGCGCCATGCATCAGCTCGACCGCCGCCGCGAACGCCGGTCCGAGGTCCGCCCGCATGGCCGCCGTGAGCTCGGCAATGCCACCCGCCTCGGCATCGAGCGTGCGCTCGGCCGACTCGATCAGCGCCCGCGTACGGTTGCGTGCGTCGGTGCGTGGTCGGGTCGTGGGCATGCGGTCCGGAATCAGGGAACGGTGGGGAGGAGATAGCACGAACCGGGCCCCGGCGGCGACCGCCGGGGCCCGGTCAACCCGGCGTTAACCATAGCCGTTTTATCCCCGTTAACCAGGGCCCGCCAGCCGCGAGGATGTCGCCCGTGCCTCGCGTTCGCTGCGCTAGCCGTTGCTCAGCAGCCGTTTGAGCTCCTCCCGGAATTCCGGCGCGATGTCATCGCGTGCCAGCGCATAGGCCACGTTGGCGGCGAGGAAACCGATCTTGGAACCGCAATCGAAGATGCGGCCGTCGAAGCGGTAGCCGAAGAACGGCTGCGCATCGGCAAGCGTTCGCATGGCGTCGGTGATCTGGATCTCGCCGCCGGCGCCTGCGGCCTGGGTCTCGAGCAATGCAAAGATTTCCGGGTGCAGGATGTAACGCCCGGAGATCATCAAGTTCGACGGCGCCTGCGCCGGCGTCGGCTTCTCGACCATCGAGGTGACGCGAAAGCCCTTCCCGCGCGCCTCGCCGACGCCGACGATGCCGTATTGCGACACTTGCTCGCGCGGAACCTCCGACACCGCGATGACGTTGCCGCCGCCGGTCTCGGCGTACACTTCAATCATTCCGGCGAGGCAGCCGGGCGCTGCCGCATGATGCAGCATGTCAGGGAGCAGCAGCGCGAACGGCTCGTTGCCGACCAGTTCGCGCGCGCACCACACCGCATGGCCGAGGCCCAGCGGCTCTTGCTGGCGGGTGAAGCTCGTCTGCCCGGCGCCGGGAAGCTCGGCTTCGAGCAAATCGAGCTCCGCGCTCTTGCCGCGCCTTTGCAAGGTGGCCTCGAGCTCGAACTGCTTGTCGAAATGATCCTCGATCACCCCCTTGTTGCGCCCGGTCACGAAAATGAAATGCTCGATACCGGCCTGGCGGGCCTCGTCGACCACGTGCTGGATCACCGGTCGGTCGACGACCGGCAGCATCTCTTTCGGCATCGCCTTGGTGGCAGGCAGGAAGCGCGTGCCGAGGCCCGCGACGGGAAAAACGGCTTTGCGGATGGGCTTCATGATCGGTCGAGCAGCGGGGGAGGGGCGGGAATCGCGATTTGCCCAACAGGCACAAATCCTTGGTGTGGGCAAGGGTTCCCATGGGCGCGCCGGCGGCCGGCTGCCAACAAGCTGCCACACGCGCGCCGCCCTTCGGGTCGACAATTCATGGGCATCTTGCAGGGAGTGCGATGAGACGGTCGAAGCTGATTGCGAGCGCGGCTGCGTTGGCGGCGACTTTCGTCGGTGTCGTCAACGTGCAGGCGCAGGTGGACGAGCGGCTGCCGATCACGCTGCCACCGGTCGGATCGATCGGCTCCACCCTTGAGCCGGCGGCGCGCGAATGGAGCGGGCAGGCGGGCGCGTCGGGTCATCCGCTCATGTCGGTCGAGGCGATCCAAGGCGCAGCCGCCAATTTTCCAGCTTGCATCGAGGGCCTATGGCCGGCCGCCGCGCGTCGCGGCATCTCGCGCCAAAGTTTTGACCGGCACGCGGCGGGGCTGACGCCCGATCTGCGCATCATGGACCTGCTCGATGCGCAGCCGGAGTTCGAGAAAGCGCTGTGGGAGTACCTCGACCTCCTGGTTACCGAGGAACGCATTGCGCGCGGCCGCGAACTCCTGGCGCAGCACAAGGCGACCTTCGACGCCGTCGAGAACGCCTACGGGATCGACCGCCACGTGGTGGCGGCGATCTGGGGCGTCGAGACCAAGTTCGGGGCGATCACCGGCGAGCGTCCGCTCGTCCGCTCGACCGCCACGCTCGCCTGCGTCGGCCGGCGTCAGGACTATTTCCAGAATGAGTTCCTGGCGGTGCTGGAGATTCTCCACAACGGCGACGTCGCCGCCGATCAGCTCAAGGGCTCGTGGGCGGGGGCCTTCGGCGGCACGCAATTCATGCCCACCGTCTTCAAACGCTACGCCGTCGATTTCGACCGCGACGGACCGCCGCAACCTGGTCGGGTCGATACCCGATCTGATCGCATCGACCGCCAACTACCTCAAGCAACACGGCTGGGTCGCGGGCCAGCCGTGGGGCTACGAGGTCGTCGTGCCCCAAAACTTCGACTATCGGCTGGCCGACCGCGCACGGGTGCAAACGATCCGGCAGTGGGAGCAGCTCGGCATCCGACGCACCGGCGGCAGGCCCTTCGAGCGGTCCGACGAGCGAGCCTACCTGTTGGTACCGGCAGGCGCCCGCGGCCCCGGTTTCCTGATGCTCGCCAATTTCCGCGCGATCATGCGCTACAATCCGGCAGAGGCCTACGCGCTGGCGATCGGACACCTCGCCGACCGTTTGCGGGGCGGCGAGCCGTTCCTGCAGCAGTGGCCGCGCGACGAACGCGTGTTGTCGCGCACCGAGCGATTGGAGCTGCAGCAGCGGCTGGCAAGCCGCGGGTTCGATATCGGCGAGCCCGATGGACGCTTCGGCCCCAAAACTCGCGCGGCGATCCGCGACTATCAGGCCGGCGCCGGGCTGGTTCCGGACGGGTTTGCATCTGGCGCGCTGCTGACGCGGTTGCGTGCGCAATAGTCTTGCAGCGCCGCCAGAAGCCTATACCTTCGAGTTGACACTTTCCTCGGCTATCGGCGTTGATCCTCCGAGGGCGCATTCGCGAAGGCGAGCAGGCATGGATCGCAGGGCCAAATCCGAACCGAGCCATCGCCGCACTGGGCTTTCGGCGGCGTTGCTGGCTGCCGGTTGGCTGGCGGTCGAGGGCGCCGCCGCCTTGGTCGGCGTGAGCGCGGTGGCGGTCCCGGCGCAAGCGCAGTTCTTTGACTTCTTCTCGCGTCCGCCCGGCTCGATTCCTGGTGGCGGGTACCAGCAGCGCAATCGGCAGCAGCAGCAGCGCGAACGCGGGTTCGGTTTCGGGTTTTTCGGCGGTGGCAATTGGAATTACCAGCAGCAGGACCCTTGGGCGCCGCCGCCGCCGCGCCGGGTCGAGCGGCCGCAGGTCGAGCGGCCGCAGCCGCAGGGGGATTTCAGCAAGGCGCCCCCGCCGGCGCGCAAGGAGGCCGACGCCCCCATCAGCGTCTTGGTGCTGGGGAACTCGATGGCCGATTGGCTTGCCTACGGTTTGGAGGACGCGTTCTCCGACACGCCCGAGCTTGGTGTCACGCGTCGCCATCGCACCGGGTCGGGCTTGCTGCGTAGCGAAGGCCGCGACGCCTACGACTGGGTGCAGGGGGCCAAGGATTCGCTGGCGCGCGACAAGGCGGACTTCGTCGTGATGATGATCGGACTTGGCGATCGTCACCCGATCCGCGAGCGCCAACCGGCGCGCGCGAACCAACCGGCGGGGCAGAAACCGGGTGAGCCGGCCAAGCCGGCGGAGGCCCCCAAGGCCGCCGATCCGGCCAAGCCTGCGAACCGCAAAGCCTGCCGAAGTCGCCAAGCCCGCCGAAACGGCAAAGGCCGGCGACAGCCAGGAAGCCGAAGTCCCGGCTCCGGAACAGCCCGCGCCCGCCGGGCCGGAGACTCGGGCGTCCTGGGGCCGTCGTATCGTATGAGTTCCGCTCCGACAAATGGAGCGAGATCTATGGCAGGCGCATCGACGAGACGATCGCCGCGCTGAAGACCAAGCGGGTGCCGGTCATATGGGTCGGCCTGCCGCCGATTCGCGGGACGCGATCGCGCGCCGAGGTGTCGTTCCTGAACGAAATGTACAAGGCGCGAGCAGAGAAAGCGGGGACCGTCTACGTCGATGTCTGGGACGGCTTCATGGATGAATCCGGCGAGTTCTCGAACTTCGGGCCGGACATCATCGGGCAGAACCGCCGCCTGCGCGCCGGCGACGGCGTGCACTTCACCAAGGCTGGCGCGCGCAAGCTCGCGCACTATGTCGAGCGCGAAATTCGCCGGTTGCTCAACCAAGCGACCCCGGTCGCGTTGCCGATTCCTGATGAACCGCAGAAACCCTTGGCCGTGCCGCAGCCGAGCGGCCCTGCGCCGCGGCCGGTAGCCGGACCGGTGGTGCCACTGACCGGGCACACGCCCGCCGCGGAAGCGCTGCTCGGGAGCGCCGGGCAAGGCAACATCACGGCCGATTCGGTTGCGGTGCGCGTGCTGGTGAAGGGCGAGCCGGTCGAAGCGCCTAGCGGCCGAGCTGACCATTTTTCCTGGCCGCGCACCGATGGCGCCGCCGCCGACCAGATCGAGCCGGCGGACCCGATCGCGTCCGCCCAGCCTCGCCCGGCCGCTCCGGCGGCCGCGGCGCGCGCGGCTCTCCCGCGCGCGGGCCAACGGCCGCCGGCGCAGTCGGACGCGAAGCCGGCGCGGGCCGTGCGTTAGGTCATCATTGCGAAGAGCTTTTCGCTCTCGCGCCGCGCGCTCGGCCGAATGACCGTTACCGCGGCAGCGTGGTCGATCCCATCAGGAATTTGTCGACCGAGTGGGCCGCCTGTCGTCCTTCGCAAATCGCCCACACCACCAGCGACTGGCCGCGGCGCATGTCGCCGGCCGCGAACACTTTCGGGTGCGAGGTGCGGTAGGCGAGGGTGTCGGCGGCGACGTTGCCGCGCGGATCGAGCGCGATGCCCAGTCTCTCGATCATGCCCTCGTGCACCGGGTGCACGAAGCCCATGGCGAGCAGCACCAGATCGGCGCGCAGCTCGAACTCGGTCCCGGGGATCGGCTTGAACTTCTCGTCGATCTTGATGCAGCGCAGCTTTTTCACGCGCCCGTGCTCGCCGGTGAACTCCTGCGTCATGACCGAGAAGTCGCGCTCGGCGCCCTCCTCGTGGCTGGACGAGGTGCGCATCTTCAGCGGCCATTCCGGCCACACCAGGAGCTTGTCCTCGTTGTCCGGCGGGCGCGGCATGATCTCGAGCTGCACGATAGAGACCGCGCCTTGCCGCGCCGACGTGCCGATGCAGTCGGAGCCGGTGTCGCCGCCGCCGATGACGATCACGTGCTTACCGCCGGCGAGGATCGGCTGCACGTTGCCGACCGGCTCGCCGGCGACGCGCCGGTTCTGCTGCGGCAGGAAATCCATGGCGAAGTGGATGCCGTCGAGCTCGCGGCCGGGTATCGGCAGGTCGCGCGGTTTCTCGGCGCCGCCCGCAAGCACCACCGCATCGTGCTCCTCGACCACCACCTCGATCGGCAGGTTCTCGCCGACGTGGGCGCCATAGTGGAAGGTGACGCCTTCGGTCTCCATCTGCGTCACGCGGCGATCGACGTGGTGGCGATGCATCTTGAAATCGGGGATGCCGTAGCGCAGCAGGCCGCCCGCCTTGGCGTGCTTCTCGTACACGTGCACGGCGTGGCCGGCGCGCGCCAGCTGCTGCGCGCATGCCATGCCGGCGGGCCCCGAGCCGACGATCGCGACCTTTTTGCCGGTCCGCGACGTGGGGGGCTCGGGATGCACCCAGCCGCGCTCCCAGCCGCGATCGATGATCGCGCATTCGATGGTCTTGATGGTGACCGGACTGTCGATCAGGTTGAGCGTGCAGGCGGCTTCGCACGGGGCCGGGCAGACGCGCCCGGTAAACTCCGGGAAGTTGTTGGTGGAATGCAGGTCGCGCAGCGCCTCTTCCCAGTTGTTGCGATAGACCAGATCGTTCCAGTCCGGGATCTGATTGTTCACCGGGCAGCCGTTGTGACAGTAGGGAATGGCGCAGTTCATGCAGCGCGCGGCCTGGTCGCGCGTCGCCTCCTCCGACAGCGGGATCATGAACTCGCCGTAGTGGCGCACGCGATCGCCGGCCGGCGCATAGCGCCGGTCCCGCCGGTCGATTTCGAGAAAGCCCGTAACCTTGCCCATCGTCTCAGTTCTAAGTGCTCAACTCTTTGCTGTCATCATCCGCGAAAGCGGATGATCCAGTAACCACCGCATCTCGGATACGGCCGCAGCGTCAGGGGCTACTGGATCCCCCGCTTTAGCGTCGCTTTAGCGGGGGATGACGCCGCATGGTTCTTCGCGCATCGGGGCCGCCGCTATGCCGCCGCGTCCAGTCCGAGCGCCTGCTCGCAGCGGCCGATCCATGCCCGCACCGCCGCGCGTGGCGCAAGGTCGAAGGCGCCCTCGTGCGCGAGCCTGGTGTAGGCAAGGAGCGCGATGTCCGCAATCGTCATTGTGGTTCCCACCAGCCACTCGCGTCCGGCCAGCAGCTTGTCCATCAGATCGAGCGCGGCCTCGCCCCGCTCGACGCGCGCCGGCTCGCGCGTCTCCGCCGGTCGTCCGAGATATTTCATATGGAAGCGGCAGACCGCGATATAGGGCTCGTGGCTGTACTGCTCCCAGAACAAGAGCTCGTCGACCTTGGCTTGCGCGAAGGGGTCCTGCGGCAACAGGGCGCTGTCGCGCGCCAGATACCGGATGATGGCGTTCGACTGGGCGAGCACGCGGCGGTCGGCAAGCTCGATCGTCGGCACCTGTCCCTGCGGGTTGCGGGCGAGGAACGCGGCCGTGCGGCTCTCCCCCTTGGTGATGTCGACCGCCACCCAGCGATACGGCAGACCGAGGTGGTCGGCCGTGTACTTCACCTTCAGGCAGTTTCCGGATGCGAGATCGCCGTAGATGATCATACCCGTGCTTCTTGCTATGAGGAGCAGTTGCGTTCCGCTGTCATCCCGGACGGCCCGAAGGGCCGATCCGGGATCCGCGTATCCCGGCCTGACCTTTGATCCGCAATCCCGCGGTGACATGGATCGCGGCTCTCGCACTTTCGCGCTCGGCCGGGATGACAGTCGAGGTTGCCGATCGCGCGGAGGGCAGGTCGCTACTCCGCCGCCTGCATGGTGCGGGCGCGCTCCAGCTCCTGCAGCGCACGGCGGTACTCGACCGGCATGATCTTGCGGAATTTCGGCAGATACTCGGCCCACTGCTCGAGGATCTCCCGGGCGCGGGTCGAGCCGGTGTAGCGCGCATGGTTGGCGATGAGCTGGTGCAGCCGCTCGGCGTCGAACCGGCTCATGTCCTCCATGACGTCGACGCGCCCATGCGTGTCGAGGTCGCCCGACTGGTGATAGTGCCGCGCGATCGCCTCCTCCTCGGCCGCCACCGCCTGGAGCTCCACCATCGAGAGATTGCAGCGGGCTTCGAACGTGTCGTCCTCGTCGAGCACGTAGGCGATGCCGCCCGACATGCCGGCCGCGAAGTTCCGCCCGGTGCGGCCGAGCACCACCACGACGCCGCCGGTCATGTACTCGCAGCAATGGTCGCCGGCACCCTCGATCACCGCGATGGCGCCGGAATTGCGTACCGCGAAGCGTTCGCCCGCGACGCCGCGGAAGTAGCATTCGCCTTCGATCGCGCCGTAAAGCACGGTGTTGCCGACGATGATCGACTGCTCCGGAACGAGCTGCACCGCCTCGCGCGGCGGATAGATGATCAGCCGGCCGCCGGAGAGGCCCTTGCCGACATAGTCGTTGGCCTCGCCCTCGAGCTCGAGGGTCACGCCGCGCACGAGCCAGGCGCCGAAACTCTGCCCGGCGGTGCCTCGAAAGCGGACGTGGATGGTATCGTCCGGCAGCCCGGCATGGCCGTAACGCTTGGCGACCTCGCCCGAGAGCATGGCGCCGGTGGTGCGGTCGGTGTTCAGGATTGGAAGCTCGAGCCGGGTCTTGCGGCCGAAGTCGAGCGCGGCCTGGCACTCTCCGATCAGCGTGCGATCGATGATTTCGTAAATCCGGTGGTCCTGCGGCTCGCACTTGAAGATGTTCACCCCATCCGGTGCGTCCGGCTTGTGGAACAGGCGCGAGAAGTCGAGGCCGCGGGCCTTGGCGTGCTCGACGACGTCGTGCTTATCGAGCATCCGCATCTGCCCGATCATCTCGTCGAAGGTGCGATAGCCCATCGTGGCCATCAGCTCGCGCACCTCCTCGGCGACGAAGAAGAAGTAGTTGATGACGTGCTCGGGCTGGCCCACGAACCGCTTGCGCAGCACCGGGTCCTGCGTCGCCACCCCGACCGGACAGGTGTTGAGATGGCACACCCGCATCATCACGCAGCCGGCGGCGATCAGCGGCGCGGTTGAGAATCCGAACTCGTCGGCCCCGAGCAGGGCGCCCACGACCACATCGCGGCCGGTGCGCAAGCCGCCGTCGACCTGCACCGCAATGCGCCCGCGCAGGCGGTTTCGCACCAGCGTCTGATGCGTCTCGGCGAGGCCGATCTCCCACGGCGAGCCCGCGTGCTTGATCGAGGTCAGCGGCGAGGCGCCGGTGCCGCCCTCGAAGCCAGCGATCGTGACATGGTCCGCCCGCGCTTTCGACACGCCGGCCGCCACCGTGCCGACGCCGACCTCGGACACCAGCTTGACGCTCACGTCGGCGGCCGGATTGACGTTCTTGAGGTCGAATATGAGCTGCGCCAGGTCCTCGATCGAATAGATGTCGTGGTGGGGCGGCGGCGAGATCAGCCCGACCCCCGGGGTCGAATGCCGCACCTTGGCGATCACGGCATCGACCTTGTGGCCGGGCAATTGTCCGCCCTCGCCGGGCTTGGCGCCCTGCGCCATCTTGATCTGCATGGCGTCGGAATTGACCAGGTATTCGGTGGTCACCCCGAATCGGCCGGACGCCACCTGCTTGATGGCCGAACGCATCGAATCGCCGTTGGGCAGCCGCTTGTAGCGGTCCGATTCCTCGCCGCCCTCGCCGGTGTTGGACTTGCCGCCGAGGCGGTTCATCGCGATCGCGAGCGTGGTGTGGGCTTCCCGGCTGATCGAGCCGAACGACATCGCGCCTGTAGAGAACCGCTTGACGATCTCCTTGGCGGGCTCGACCTCCTCGAGCGGCACCGGTTCGCGCCCGTCGTCGGCTGCCGCCTTGAGGCGGAACAGGCCGCGAATGCTCAGGTAGCGCTCCGACTGCTCGTTCACCAGCTTGGAAAAAGCGCGATACTTGTCGCGGCTGTTTCCGCGCGCCGCGTGCTGCAGGGCCGCGACCGATTCCGGCGTCCAGGCATGGGCCTCGCCGCGCTGGCGGAACAGGTATTCGCCGCCGATCTCGAGCGCGCCGCGCAGGATCGGCGACGTGCCGAAGGCGTCGGCATGGCG
The DNA here is from genome assembly GCA_963788095.1 of uncultured Alphaproteobacteria bacterium. Classification (GTDB taxonomy): domain Bacteria; phylum Pseudomonadota; class Alphaproteobacteria; order Rhizobiales; family Xanthobacteraceae; genus CAVTXS01. The sequence goes on from CAWBFP010000034.1 coordinate 68,398, forward strand.
GCGCGCGGTCTCCTCGGCGACCTCGTCGAGCCCGACGCCCTCGATCCTGGTCGCCGTGCCGGTGAAGTATTTGTCCACGAAGTCCGACCGCAGGCCGACCGCGTCGAAGATCTGCGCGCCGCAGTAGGACTGGTAGGTGGAGATGCCCATCTTGGACATCACCTTGAGGATGCCCTTGTCGATCGACTTGATGTAGCGCTTGACGATCTCCTTGTCGGAGAGCTTCTCCGGCAGGTCGCCCTTCATCGCGATCAGCGTGTCGAACGCGAGGTAGGGATTGATCGCCTCGGCGCCGTAACCGGCGAGGCAGCAGAAGTGGTGCACTTCGCGCGGTTCGCCCGACTCGACGACCAGTCCGACCGACGTGCGCTGTCCCGTGCGGATCAGGTGGTGGTGCACCGCCGCACAGGCGAGCAGCGACGGGATCGGGATGCGGTCCGGGCCGACCATGCGGTCGGACAGGATGATGATGTTGTAGCCGCCCTTCACCGCCGCGTCGGCGCGCTCGCACAGCCGCTCGAGCGCGTCGGGCATGCCGCCGGCGCCCTTCTCGGCCGCGTAGGTGGTGTCGAGCGTGCGGGTGTCGAAGCGCTCCTCGATGTGGCCGATGCAGCGGATCTTCTCCAGGTCCTCGTTGGTGAGGATCGGCTGGCGCACTTCCAGGCGCTTGCGCCGCGAGAGGCCTTCGAGATCGAACAGGTTCGGCCGCGGCCCGATGAACGAGACCAGGCTCATGACGAGCTCCTCGCGGATCGGATCGATCGGCGGGTTCGTTACCTGCGCGAAGTTCTGCTTGAAATAGGTGTAGAGCAGCTTCGACTTGTCCGACAGCGCCGAGATCGGCGTGTCGGTGCCCATGGAACCGACCGCCTCCTGGCCGGTGGTGGCCATAGGCTCCATCAAGAGCTGGAGGTCTTCCTGCGTGTAGCCGAACGCCTGCTGGCGATCGAGCAGGGAGACGTCGGTGCGCGCCTCGCGCGCCTCGACTGGACGCAGCTCCTCCAGCACGATCTGCGTGCGTTTGAGCCACTCGCGGTAGGGATTGGCGGCCGCGAGCGTCGCCTTGATCTCCTCGTCCGAAATGATGCGGTGGCCCTCGAGATCGACCAGCAGCATCTTGCCGGGCTGCAGCCGCCACTTGCGGACGATCTTCTCCTGCGGAATGGCGAGCACGCCGGCCTCCGACGCCATGATCACGCGGTCGTCGTCGGTGCAGAGCCAGCGCGCCGGCCGCAAGCCGTTGCGATCGAGCGTGGCGCCGATCTGGCGGCCGTCGGTGAAGGCGATGGCCGCCGGCCCGTCCCACGGTTCCATCAGCGCGGCGTGGTACTCGTAGAAAGCCTTGCGGTCCTCATCCATCAGCGGATTGCCGGCCCACGCTTCCGGGATCAGCATCATCATCGCTTGCGCGAGCGAGTAGCCGCCCTGGACCAGGAATTCGAGCGCGTTGTCGAAGCAGGCGGTGTCGGACTGGCCCTCGTAGGAGATCGGCCAGAGCTTCGAGATGTCGTTGCCGAACAGCTCGCTGTCGACCGAGGCCTGCCGCGCCGCCATCCAATTGACGTTGCCGCGCAGCGTGTTGATCTCGCCGTTATGGCAGATCATGCGATAGGGGTGCGCCAGCCGCCAGCTCGGGAACGTGTTGGTGGAGAAGCGCTGGTGCACGAGCGCGAGCGCCGACTCGAAGTCGTCCTCGTGCAGGTCCGGGTAGTACTTGCCGAGCTGATCGGCCAGGAACATGCCCTTGTACACGATCGTGCGGCACGACAGCGACACCACGTAGTAGTGCGCGAGCCCGGGGTCGCGCTTGTGGAACACGACGTTCGAAATCGACTTGCGGATGATATAGAGCCGCCGCTCGAACGCGTCGTCCGTGGCGCAGTCCTTACCGCGGCCGATGAACACCTGCATGTGCTTGGGCGCGAGCGGCTTGACGGAGACGCCGAGCGAGGAGTCGTCGCACGGTACCTCGCGCCAGCCGAGCAGGGTCTGGCCCTCGCCCGCCACGATGTCGGCGAAGATGTCCTGGACGGCTTTGAGCGCCTCCGGCTCGTGCGGCATGAACACGAAGCCGACTGCGTAGTGGCCGGGCTCCGGCAGCGCGATGCCGAGCTCGGCCGCCTTCCGCTTGAAGAAGCGATGCGGGGTCTGGACCAAGATGCCGGCGCCGTCACCCGCCCGCGGGTCGGCGCCGACCGCGCCGCGATGCTCGAGGTTGCACAGGATTGCCAGCGAATCCTTGATCAACGCGTGCGACTTGCGCCCCTTGATGTCGGCGATGAAGCCGACGCCGCAGGAGTCCTTCTCCAGGCGAGGGTCGTAGAGCCCCTCCGCCTGCGGCAACGCCGGGTCGTGCCACGCGTCCGCGCGCGCGCCCTTGAGGTTCGTCTCCGCCGCAGCGTTGCGCGTAGCTGTCGCGTCGAAGGTCGCGCCCATCGTCGTCCCCTTGCGGGCCGGCAACCGGCCCGGCGTATCCGCCTCGCCCGCGGTGCGTCGCACACCGCGGCCGCAAGGCCGATCAGTTGTCGGTAGCGGCTCTTTTGGTGCCGCCTGATCAGCGCCCGCTGGGGCACCTTGCCGCTTGAGCCATCCGCGGTGCCCGAACGCACCGCCTCCTGGCCTCATTCCACGCCGGCGCCGGGGGTACGGCCCATCTTCGGCGGCGGGCGGGGCTCACTTAAGTCAGTAATGCTGTCCTATCTGTACCCTGCCAAATTTTCGATGTCGAGACAAGGGTAGAATGTTCCAAAGATACGCATTTCAGGGGAATTTTGATAGTCGCTGTCCGCAGGAGCGGCATTTCCGCAATGTTGTTTCGCGGGCTCGGTAGGGCGGGTGGCTGCCTTGGCTCAGGGCTCCCGACGGGCTGGCTTGGCAAACTTTGCCAAAAGAGCCTATATGCTGAGACGAATAGGGTGACAAAATGCCGACCCGCAACATCAACCTGACGCCCGAGCAGGATGCCTTCGTGAAGAAGGTGGTCGAAGCGGGTGAATATCAGAATGCCAGCGAAGCGGTGCGCGACGCTTTGCGTGTGCTGCAACAGCGTCGGCAAGAAGACGCTCTGAAGCTGAAAGTGCTGCGCGCGCAGATCAAGACTGGCATCGACGAATTAGCACGAGGCGAGTTTGTTGAGATCGAAGACGCGGCGCTAGATGACCACCTCGACGCGTTAGCTACCCACCCTGGCGCGAACCTCCGCTGATCGACTGATGGCGCGCTACCGCCTGGCGCAATCCGCCCGGACGGACATCGCGCGCATTCTTGCGGTCAGCGCCGAGCAATGGAGCATCGAGAGCAGGCGTCGATACGCGGCGCTCCTGTCGGCAGCGATGCGGAAGGCGGCTGCCGATCCACAAGGTCCCCTCACGCGTGACCGATCTGAGATCTTCAGTGGCCTCCGCAGCCTTCATCTCCGGCACGCGCGTGGAAAAAACCCCGGGGCTAGAATCAGCAGGCCGGTCCATGTCCTGTACTACCGGACGGTCGAGCCGGACTTGATCGAGATCGTCCGCGTATTGCACGAACGGATGGAGCCGCGCCGAAACTTGCACCTCGAAGGGTTTGATGAAAGCGAGGATTGAGATGGTCTCGCGGTGATCTTCGACTTTCAAGACGACGCTATCAACGGATCGGCATCGGTTGGCAGGGATACGGCATGAACTTCGCGAGCGACAACACCGCCGGGATCGCGCCCGAAATCCTTGAGGCGATCGGGCGCGCCAACGAGGGCTTTGCCCTCGGTTACGGCAACGACGCCTGGACCGGGCGGGTCGAGGCGCGCATCGCCGAGGTATTCGGGCGCGAGGTCGCGGTGTTCCTGGTGCCGACCGGCACCGCCGCCAACGCGCTCGCGGTCGCTCATTTCTCACCCCCGTGGGGCGCGCTGCTCTGCCATGCCGAATCGCACGTTGCGGTCGACGAGTGCGGCGCCCCGGAGTTCTTCGGCGGCGGCCTCAAGCTCATGCCCCTGCCCGGCGAGGCCGGAAAGATTGCGCCTGAGACATTGACCGGCGCGTTGGCGCTCGGGCGCGGCGCGCCGCACAGCGTGACGCCGTCGGTGCTCTCCCTCACGCAAGCCACCGAGGTCGGCACGGTCTACACCGCCGCCGAAACGCGGACGCTCGCTGACATCGCACGTGCGCGCGGGCTCGCCGTGCACATGGACGGCGCGCGTCTCGGCAATGCGCTCGCGCGGCTCGGCCTGACGCCGGCGCAGGCGACCTGGCAGGCCGGCGTCGACGTGCTCTCGTTCGGCGCCACCAAGGGCGGCGCGATGGCGGCGGAAGCGATCGTGTTCTTCGATCCGGCCCGCGCCGCCGGCATGGACTCGCGTCGCAAGCGCGGCGGACATCTCGTCTCCAAGCACCGGTTCGCGGCGGCTCAGTTCGAGGCCTACCTGCGCGACGACCTGTGGCTGCGCCTTGCGCGCCGCGCCAACGATGCCGCCGACCGGTTGGCGGCGCGCCTTGCGGCCGTGCAAATTCATCCGGTGTGGCCGATCGAGGCCAACGAGGTGTTCGTCGCATTGCCCAAAGATGCGGACGCGCGGCTCAAAGCGGCGGGCGCGATGTATTACCCGTGGTCGACCGAGGGCCTTCCGCGCAATGCCGCCATCGGCCAGGACCGCGTGCTGGTGCGCCTGGTCACGTCATTCGCAACCACCGACGTCGAGATCGACCGCTTCGCCGCGCTTGCCGGCGCCGCGTAGCAAGCCCGCGCTCCGCCCAGCGCGCGCCCAAGCTCCGCCTCAATCCGGCGCGCATACTTTGCGAACAACCGACCGGCGCCGCGAAGGCGTTGGCGAGGGGCGGCGAAAATCTGTTGGCAGGAGGACCTGTCATGAACATCAAGGTCGCGGTCGTGACCCTGTTGCTCGGCCTCGGGGCGACCGAGGCGCTGGCGCAACCGGGCTGGTATCGTCCTTTCGCCGAGGTCTCGCCCTATGAAGTCATGCGGATCCTGCGCGCGCGTGGTCTCGTCCCGGTGTCGCGCCCGGCACTGGTCGGTCCGAATTACGTCGTGCAGGCAACCGACCGCAACGGTGATTTGAAGCGGGTCGTGGTCGATGCGGCGTACGGCGACATCGTGCGCGTGATCTCGCTCAACCGCCCGCCGCCTCCGCCGGCGCCGCCCGCATGGGCGCGCCCGCCGCGGCCGCTCGAGCCGGATGTTGACGACGACGAGGTGGCGACCGTGCCGCCGGCTGCGATTCCCGCCAAGCCGCGCACCGCGGCGGTGACGCCGCTGCCGCGACCACGGCCCGCGCCGGCGGCGCCGGGCCCGGTCGTGCCGAAACCCGATGCGTCCGAACAGCCGATGTCGACGCCCGATGAGCCCGCCGCCGAAACGCCGATGGCGGCCGAGCCTCCGCCCGTGACCGCTACCGCGCCGACGCCGCGCGTGGTGCTGCCGGGCGCGCCGGCCGCGCGACCGGAGAGCGCCGGCGAGTCCCGCGGGGTGACGTTGCCGACCCAGCCGCCCGCGCGCGGCGCCGAGCCGCCGGCGGCGCCCGCTTTGCCGCCGGTGCAGCCGCTCGACTGAGTTCACCCGTTCCCTTCCCCAGCAACAAAAAAGCGCCCCGGAAATCCGGGGCGCTCCACTCTGGTTCTGGTCGCGGGGGGTTACGCGGCCTTCGACGGCTTGGCCTCGACAACCTTGGGCTTCGCCCCGCCGATCGGGATCTGGCGCGGCTTCATCGCCTCGGGGATCTCGCGCTCGAGGTCGACGTGCAAGAGCCCGTTCTCGAGGGATGCGCCCTTGACGAACACGTGGTCGGCGAGCTGGAAGCGCCGCTCGAACGCGCGCGCCGCGATGCCCTGGTAGAGCACCTCGCCGGCGTTCTCCTGCTTGACCTGCTTCTCGCCGCGGATCGCAAGGGTGTTTTCCTTGGTCTCGATCGCGAGCTCGTCGTCCTTGAAGCCGGCGACCGCAACCGTGATGCGGTAGCTGTTTTCGCCGGTCCGCTCGATGTTGTAGGGCGGGTAGGTCGGCGTCGAGCCGTCAACGCCGCCGAGCTGGTCGAACAGGTTGAACAGCCGGTCGAAGCCGACGGTCGAACGATAGAGGGGAGCAAAATCGAACGTACGCATGGCATATCCTCCTTGGTTGAGCGACATGCGGCGGTCCGCCCCGGAGGGCCGAACCTATGGAAAACGCAGCCGGAATTGGCCTGCGCGAGGTGGATTTAGGAAGCCGGCCGAAGCTGTCAAGGGGTGCGGAATCCAATCCGGGCGGTGGTCTTTTGCGCGGCGCAGCAACCCTCCCGTCGACCGGACCGCCGTTGCGACGATCGAGCGTGCAGACGGTCGTACCCTGCTATAAGGCGGCAACCCGCCATCCGATCGGCCCCCATGGACCTCGTCGCGATACCTGAAAATCCAGTCCCGGACGGGGCGGTCGCCGGCCAGCTGACGACGCGCGACGGCGTCAAGCTGCGCTTCGCGCGCTGGCCGGCGGTGGCGGGCCGCAAGGGGACGGTCTGCGTGTTCCAGGGCCGTACCGAATTCATCGAGAAATACTTCGAGGTGGTCACCGATCTCCGCAACCGCGGCTTTGCGGTGGCGACGCTCGATTGGCGCGGGCAGGGCCTCTCCGATCGCGCGCTTGCCGACCCGCGCAAGGGCCATGTGCGCCGATTCTCCGACTATGTCCTGGACCTCGACGCGTTCGTGCGCCAGGTAGCGTTGCCGGATTGCCCGGCGCCGTATTTCGCGCTCGCCCATTCGATGGGCGGTGCCGTCCTGATGCGGGCGATCCACCATGGGCATCGCTGGTTCGAGCGCATCGTGTTCTCGGCGCCGATGCTCGCACTCACCGGCCGCGCGGCGCGCGCGATGCCGCGCCGAACCATCCGCATCGCGCGCCTGTTCGGGATGGGCCGCAGCTACGTACCCGGCGGCAGTGCAACCGCCGTCACGTCGCTGCCGTTCGAGGGCAACGTGCTCACCTCCGATCCCGTACGCTACAGCCGCGCCGCCAAGATCGTGGAAGCCGCGCCCGCGCTCAGCCTCGGTTCGCCGACGATCGCCTGGCTCGGTGCTGCCTACGCGCAGATAGCGGCGTTTGCAGACCCGGCCTATCCGCGCAGCCTCACCCAGGCGATGCTGATCGTCGGCGCCGGCCAGGACGCCGTCGTCTCGACGCCCGCGATCGAGCAGTTCGCGATCCGGCTGCGCGCAGGCTCGCACGTCGTGGTGCCGGGCGCGCGCCACGAGCTGCTGATGGAGCACGATCACTACCGCCAACAGTTCTGGGCGGCATTCGACGCCTTCGTGCCGGGCTCGGGCGCGGCCGCAGCCGAGGCCGATGATCGATCGGATTGGTGAGGGCCGGCGGCGGCGCTCCTGAAAGCGTGGCCGAAACCGATCACGTCATCCCGGCCAAGCGAGCGACGCGAGCGCGAGCCGGGACCCACAACCCACAATCCGGCAGACAGGGATACATGGTCGCGGCTCTCGCTTCGCTCGGCCGGGACGGCCTGACCTCGGCGTCAGGCCGCGCGCTTCTCGCGTTCGGCCATCTCCTCGGCGATCGCGCGCGCGACCGACGGCCGCGCCAAGTGCGCCTTGTGATAGGCCGCGATGTTCGGCCAGCGGCGCAGATCGACCTTGAGGTAGCGGAACCAGTTGAGCATCGTCACCAGGTAAGCGTCGGCGACCGTGAAGCTCTCGCCCACCAGCACCGGCCGCTCGCCGAGCCGGCGCGACAGGTAATCGAGCGTCGGCTCGAACTGCGCGCGGGCGGCCTCCTTGGCCTCGGCCGGCGCGGAATTGAAGGTCGGATAGAAAATCCGCTTGTGCACCTCGGTCGACAGATAGTTGAGGGTGTCGATCAAGAGGTAACGGTCGCGCGTGCCCCAAGCCGGCGCGAGCTTCGCCTCCGGCCGTTGGTCGGCGAGCCATTGCAACACCGACGGCCCCTCGTTGAGGATCTCGCCCGAGGGCAGCCGCAGCGCCGGCACGTAGCCGTTGGGGGCGATCTCGAGATAGTCGCGGCCGTCCTCGGTTTGCTTGGTCGCGGTGTTGACGTAATGGATGGTGACGGGCAGCTCGGCCTCGACCGCCGCGATATGGGAGGCGAGCGAGCACGCCATGGGGGATGCATAGAGTTGCATTTCGGGCTCTCCCTATTTTATGCGATCCAGTACAGAAATGGCGTCAAAGCCGAATGTCAACGAAAAATATGCGAACCGGTACAAAAATAGCGAGGAAAGCAGCTGCCCGGGCGACGGAACGTCGGCGCGGACGCCCGCGCGGGTTCGACCCCGACCAGGTGCTCGCCCGCGTGCGCCGCGTATTCATGGAGAAGGGCTTTTCCGGAGCCTCGCTCGACGACCTCGCGGCCGCGGCGGGCCTCAATCGGCCGAGCCTCTACGCCGCATTCGGCAACAAGGAGGAGCTTTATGTGCGCGCGTTGCGCCGTTACGCCGGTCGCAACATCGACGCGATGCAGGCGATCCTTTCGTGCCCTGGGACGATCGAGGCGCGCCTTGGCGAGGTTTATCGGGCCGCAGTCGATCTCTACACGGCACCGCCCAAGTCCACCGGCTGCATGATCATTGGCACCGCCACCGTCGAGGCGCCCAGCTCCCGAACGATCGCGGCGGCGGCGAGAGAGCTATTGGCCGAGATCGAGGCGCAATTCGAGCAGGCGTTCGCGCGCGCGGTCGCGGCCGGCGAGCTCGCGGCTGATCCATCGCCTGCCACCCGGGCGCGGCTCGCAGGCGCCATGCTCGACACGCTGGCGGTACGCGCCCGCCTCGGCGCCAAGCCGACCGAGCTCAAGGCGTTCGCGCGCACCATGGTGCCGGTGATCTGCCGGTAGCGGGCGCGCGACGCCCCTACGCGACCGTCACCATCGCGACCGTGCGGCGAGGGCTGTGCGGGTAAGCGGTTGTCGGGTAGCCCATGCGGAAGCAGAACGTGGGTAGCCATCCATTCAATGCAAAGCTATCGGCGAGGGCTGCGACGGTTGTGGCCGCCCGGCCGAGCTGCCGTTCGCGGCTGATCCGCTCCGGGATCTGGTTGATCGGCTGGCAGGCGAGGCCGACGAGCGTGGCAGCGAGGTGCATGCGCTGCCAGAGCCGGCCAACCTGCAGCGAGGTGAAGTCATCATAGAAAACGTCGGGCGCAACTGTGATCATCCCGACATGATCGGCGGTCGCGAGCTGTGTGTCGCGGGTGGATTTGAACCAGCTGTCATGGGCGCCCTGTTCCGACACCGGCGGCCCCATCCGGGCGACAGTCGAGAGCCACAGGGGCAAGCCTACGGTCTGCAGCGTGAGGCCGTCGCGACGGGCCACGATCTCGTCCTGGGCGTGGCGGTACCAGCGGGCGCTGGCATGGCTCATCTCGGGATCGGCGATGATCTCCTCGGTCGCCTTGAGCGTCAGCGCGGCGAACCGCTTCGCCTCCTGGCTGTCGCGTGGAAACAACAACAGCCGGCACGGCTCGTCGCGCTGCAATTCGCGTAACGCCGCGAGATCGCGGTCGGAGATACGTCGCCTGGTCTCGTAGGGGCCGCGGTTGGTCTGCCGCGTGACGACCGCCGCGGCGAGCGGGTGGACGGTCGCTGCCGTCGAACTATAGGCGATACGGGCGGCGTGCGCCCGCTCACCAGGGCGCGGCATGAGCGTGATGGCAGCCGCCAGTCCGGCACCGGGCGCCGCGACCGTCATGTTCTCGAGCGCACAGCCGAGGCCGATGAACATCTCGCGCTCGAACGGGTCCATGGCCTCGAGCCGGCGTTCGAAGTCGGCCTCGAGCTCGATCGCGTTCTCGCTTATCCGAAACCGCCAGGGCTGGGTATTGTGCGGGCTCGCTGCCAAGATGGCGGCCGAGACCAGCCGTAGTGGCCCCGCATGCGCGCCTGCTTCGAACGCGTCCCAGGCTTCGAGCGACGGGTCGGCGCCGATGAGGCCCTGACGATAAGCCCGGTACAGGCCGCCGCCTGCCGCGACCAGTGCCACGCCGGCGACGCCGTAACCGAGGCGTCGCAGCGCGCGGCGGCGCGAGACCGGCGTGGTGGAAAGCTCGCCGCTCATCGCGTCCTCCACGGCTGCTTCGGTCCTAAGATTGCCCGATGGTGGACGATGGCGATGCGCCTTTCAACGCGGCGCGGGCGACGAACGCAACGTGCGCGGAACTTGCGCGCTAGGATTGGCCAGCCATGAAGCTGATCGCCCACCGCGGCTGGGCCGCAGGCCCGAACGAGAACACGCTCGAGGCGTTCGCGCGCGCGGCGCGGAATGCCGAGATCGCCGGCATCGAGTTCGACGTCAATCGCGCGCCGCAATCCGGCACGTTGGTGGTCTCGCACGACCCGCCGCGGCCAGGCCAAGCGTCACTCGGGCTCGACGCCGCGCTGGCGTTCCTCGCCGGCACCGACCTCGAGCTGTTGGTCGAGATCAAGCAGCCGGGGCTCGCATCCGAGGTCATTGCGGAACTGGTCGGACATGATCTCGCCGGCCGCGCACTCGTGTTCGGCTTCGAAAAGGCGGCGCGGTCGTTCCCGTGGCAGCGGCCGCGGCCGCTGCGCCTGGGCGTCATCGCCAGCTATCCCTGGGTGATCGACCGGATGGTGCGCGCCTATGCGCCCGACGCGCTGCTCACCGGTTGGGACGACCGCACCTGGACGCGCATGGCGTTCCAGGGGTGGTGGTCGGCCTTCTCGCTCGCGCGGCTGGCGCGGCGCCACGGTCTGCCGGTGATCGTCGGCATCGTGCAGCGAAGGCAGGATCTCGACTGGCTCGCGCGCCAGCAGGTCGATGCGGCAGTCACCGACCTGGATCACGGGATCGTGGCCGACGGCTAGCGCGATTGTCGCTTGCGTTGAGTCACCTCTCTCCGCCTGCGGGGAGAGGTCGGCGAGCGTAGCGAGCCGGGTGAGGGGCCTTGGTCGGGGACCGTGCCTGGCCGCAAGCCCCCTCACCCGGATCGTCTCGCTCGCGCTCGACGATCCGACCTCTCCCCGCAAGCGGGGAGAGGTGGCGCAGCGGCGCTCGCCGTGCATCAACACCACAGGGAAATATTGCAGCGCGTTCCGCCCTGATAACTTATCCCTTCAGCAGCGCGAGCGCCGCCGCGTGTGCGCGGCGGTCGCCGGCGGCAACGATGCGGCCGCCGTTGGCGGCGGGACCGCCCTCCCAGGTGGTGATGATCCCGCCGGCGCCGGTGATGATCGGAATGAGCGCGACGATGTCGTGCGGCTTGAGGCCGGTCTCGATCACCAGGTCGACGTGCCCGGCGGCCAGCATGGCATAGCAGTAGCAATCGCCGCCGTAGCGCGGCAGCCGCACCGCGCTCTGCACCCGATCGAACGCTTGCCGGTCGGCTTCGCTCATCAGCAGCGGACTGGTGGTGAACAGCACCGCATCGGCAAGGTCGCCGCATTCGCGCACCATCAGGCTGCGGTCGCCGGCGGGCCCGCGATAGCGCGCGGCGCCGCCGTCGCCGGAAAAGCGCTCGCGCGTGAACGGCTGATGCATCATTCCGAACGCCGGCACGCCGTGGCGGGCAAGCCCGATCAGGGTGCCCCAGGCCGGCATGCCCGAGATGAAGGATTTGGTGCCGTCGATTGGATCGAGCATCCAGACGTATTCGGCGTCGGTACGCTCGTTGCCGAATTCCTCGCCGACGATGCCGTGCTCCGGGAAAGTCTGCCGGATGAGCGCGCGCATGGCGGCTTCCGCCGCCCGATCGGCCGCCGTCACAGGATCGAAGCCGCGCCCGCGGGTCTTGTTCTCGACCCCGAGCGAGGTGCGGAAGAAGGGCAGGATCGCGTCGCCCGAAGCGGTCGCCAGCTGATCGACGAATGCGGCGAAGTCAACGGCCGTCATGCTTCCCCCGGGGCTCGCGGCGACCTTGCGCGTCTATAGGAGACGGCCGGGATCGGCAACCTTGCTTGCGAGGCTGCGGCCGTGCGACGAGATTCCAATGGAGGCGCACGTCGAGGATCGCCGCGCGTTCGGGATGGCGACCGCAACGGTCGTGCTGGTGGTCGGGACACTGGGCGGGGCCTACATGGTCTCGCAGGCGCTTCGCAACTCGATCGGCGTGATCGCTCCCAACCTCGCGGCCGAGCTTGCCCTCTCGGCCGCCGAGATCGGGCTGTTGTCGAGCGCCTTCTTCGTGGCGTTTGCGGCGGCGCAAGTGCCGCTCGGCGTTTGCCTCGACCGCTTCGGCCCGAAGGCGTGCATGCTCGTCTGCAGCGGCATCGCCGTCATCGGCGCATTGTGGTTCGCGGTCGCGACCACCCCGCTCGGGCTCGTCAGCGCCCGCGCCCTGCTTGGGCTCGGCTCCTCCTGCTATCTGATGGCGCCGCTGGCGTTCTATGCGCGCCGCTTTCCGCCGTCGCGCTTCGGGCTATTCACCGGCATCCAGCTCGGGCTCGGCACGCTCGGCACCATCTTCGCGACTGCGCCGCTGGCCTGGTCCGCGGCGGCGGTCGGCTGGCGCGCGACCTTCGTGCTGATCGCGGCCGCCATGGCGCTCGCGGGCGTACTGCTGGCGCTCGTCGTGCCCGGCGAGCCCGCCACGGCGGACGCATCCAAGCCCAGCGAGACGTTGCGTCAGAGCATCGCCGGCACCTTGCACGCGCTGCGGACGCCGTCGGTCGGCGCGCTGTTCCTGATGCAGATGTCCGCCTATTCGAGCTTCGTGCTGATCGCCGGTTTGTGGGGTGGCCCCTACCTCACGCACATCTACGGCTTCGGCCTGCAGGAGCGCGGCGATCTCCTGTTGCTCACGGCGGTCGGGCAGAGCGTCGGGTCTTTGGCCTGGGGACCGCTCGGCCGGCTGTTTGGCCACAAGATGCCGGTTCTCATCGGCTCCGCCCTGACGGTCGCCAGCCTGTTGGTGCCGGCCGTGGTGGGCAAGCTGCCGGCGGCAGCGCTGGTCGCCTGGCTCGGCACGTTCGGCCTGGTCAGCGCCTACACGGCCCTTCTGGTCGCGCACGGCAAGACGCTGTTCCCGCCGGCGCTCGTCGGTCGCGGCATGACGCTGCTCAATATCGGCACCATGGGCGGGGTGTTCGTCTCGCAGGCGATCACGGGCGCGATCATCGACCTGTTCCCGGCCCCAGGCGGCGCGTACCCGCTGGAAGCCTACCGAATCGTTTTTGCCGCGCAGGCGTTGTGGCTGGCAGCGACCATGATCCCGTACCTGTGGGCACGCGACCCGCATGCGAAATCTGTTTGATAATTCGATCAATGAGTTGACCCGCGCGATGGGCAGCCGGGCCCGGCAGCCCTCTTGCCTTTTGTGCGGCGCAATGTCATATTTTGCGTTGCGGTAGCTGTGCTGCCGCTGCCCTCCTTGGGCGTTTCCTCCCTAGACTTGGCCGCCATTCGCTGGCGGCCTTTTTTTCCCGGCCGCCTATTCGGCCGCGGCCCGATACGGGCGCAGCTCTTCGGTCGGCACCGCGGCCAGCCGGTCCGCCATGGTGACCAGGTCGGCGGCCAGCCGCGCGAACGAGCCGCCGCGCACGAACCGGCGCTCGTCCATGTAAAGCGCCCGGTTGACCTCGAGCTGGACCGAATGCAGCCCGCTTGCCGGGTTGCCGTAGTGCTCGGTGATGAACCCGCCCGCGTACGGCTTGTTGCGATTGACCGAGTAGCCGAGGCCGTGAAGCGTCTCCTCCATGGTGTCGGCGACCACGCCGACGCAGCTGGTGCCGTAGCGATCGCCGATCACGATGTCGGCGCGCGGCCGATCGTCCTTGGCGCCGACCGCCGACGGCATCGAGTGGCAATCGACCAGCACGGCCGCGCCGAAGTCGCGATGGATGCGGCTCATCAGGCGACGCAGCGCGCGGTGGTAGGGCTTGTACAGCCCCTCGATACGCCGCAAGGCTTCATTCACCGGCAGCCGCTCGTGGTAGATCTCCTGCGCCTCGCCGACCACGCGGGCGACGGTCCCGAGACCGCCCGCCACCCGCATCGAGCGGGTGTTGGCGAACGACGGCAGTCGCCCGTCGAACATGCGCGGATCGAGCTCGTAGGGCTCGCGATTGACGTCGACATAGCAGCGCGGGAAGTGGGCGCGCATGAGCGGATGCCCGCGTCGCACCACTCCGGCGAACAGTTCGTCGACGAAGCTGTCCTCCGAGCGCCGCAAGGTCGCGAGGTCGAGCCGCGCCGCCGCCAGGAAGGCGGGCGGGTAGACGCGGCCGCTATGGGGCGAATTGAAGACCACGGGGCTGCGCCACTCGACGGGCTCGAGGATCTCGAACGGCGGATCGAGTTCGGCTTCGAAACGGTCGCTCATGGGCGGAAGTCTGTTCCCGGAGGGCCAACTGAAGACGGGGGCACGTCCGGTCGTCTAGCCTCTTTCGCGGCTGATTGTCCATCGGCCGCGGGCGCCGCAAGGCGGCGCCTTCACCGCATATTTACCCGGCATCCGGCTTATGGAATCAAATGCCTTGACGCGGTCCGCCCGCCTTGAGCCTGCCATGACCAAGATCCTCCTCGCCGAAGACGACAACGACATGCGCCGCTTCCTGGTCAAAGCCCTGGAGCAGGCCGGCTATGCGGTGATCTCATACGACAACGGGCTCTCCGCCTACCACCGCCTGCGGGAGGAACCATTCGAGCTGCTGCTCACCGACATCGTAATGCCGGAGATGGACGGCATCGAGCTCGCCCGCCGGGCCTCGGAGCTCGACCCGGACATCAAGATCATGTTCATCACCGGCTTCGCGGCAGTCGCGCTCAACCCCAACTCGCAGGCCCCCAAGGACGCCAAGGTGCTCTCCAAGCCGTTCCACCTGCGCGACCTTGTGAACGAAGTGCAGAAGGTATTGGCGGCCTGAACGGCCGAACGGCCACCCGCCGGCGCGCTTGCCTCCATGGCGCCGAGCCGATAAGACGAACCCAAGCCCCACGAACGCTTTGGTCCGGGCGCGTAGCTCAGCGGGAGAGCACTACGTTGACATCGTAGGGGTCGCTGGTTCGATCCCAGCCGCGCCCACCATCTTCGCGCATTGATCTTTTCTATCGATAGCTTGGCACCGCCTCGAGCGTGATGTTGCGCTTCTCGGTGAAGCGATCACGTCGGTGTGATCCTTCGAACCGCTCTCTCCCGCGCTTCAGACTAACGATCGGTCGAAATTCCCCCTCAGCGGAGGGGGACGGGGAAACGCCGGGCAATTTCACGCGCTCGGGACGCGCGAGTCTCCGGGCTCGGAATGCCGGTCAGCGAGAGGAGGCAATCATCATGGGCGACGCGTCTGTTCCAATCGTGATCGATACAAACGTCTTCATAAACATTGCTGAGGGCAACAGCCAGGCAGCGGAAGCGCTGACGCGCCATCGCAAATCTGGAACGCCACTCTACATCGCGCGCCAAGCCTATCGCGAGCTGGTGATCGAAGCGCGAACGCCGCGCCAGCGCGTCCTCTGGCGCCGGATGCTCAGGGATCTCAAGATCCACGTCGCGCCCAAGGGACCCAAGAGCCGTGACGCGGAATTTATCAAGAAAGCTCGCATTGAGATGTTGAGCGCTCGCGCGGATATCTATCAACGCAACATTGAGCGGCAGACCGTTCCTATGGCGCTGGACTACAAGCCGAGGGGTGGGCTCGAGCAATTCAAAGGCGTGAAAGGCCGCCCCCACAAGGAGGATCTCAGTCGGCGTGGCGACCTGTTCGTGGCTGCGGAAGCACACGGGTTGAAAGCCCGGTTCTGGACGCTCGACCAGAGAGCCGCCACGCGGGCTGCCCAGGTGGGCGTGCAGATCGCGCCAGAATCCAACATCCCCAGCGTCGCCGGTACGGAGGACCTCGCCGCCGCGAGGAAGCTGCTGCTCGGCACCGAGCGCAAGCAGAAGCCCCACGTCCGCGGGAAGGCGGCCGGCGGTAGCTCGACGCCGGCGACGGCAGGAGGTCGGGCTGGCGGAGCTGTGCCGAGCGCTCGGGCGACCCCCAAGATCAAGCCGTCGGCGAAGCCGGTCGCAGCGAAAAGTCCCGGCGGTCGCCTCGGGGGTGGAGGCATGGGTACCGTTTTTGCCGAAGCCATCTTCTCGGGTCGTGAAAAGCAGTACCAGGCGAACGTGCAGGCCCACGTTCAAGAGAAGCTCAAGGAAGTTGATGGCGTGGTGGCGCAGAGGTTAGCCGCACGAAAGGACGAAATCATCAAAGTGCAGCTGCGGACCGATCCCGGCGAAAAGGTGTTTGCCAATGTCAGGATACGCATTCACTGGCTGATTTGGCCGGAAGTCAAAATCGAGGACATCAATATCACGACGAGAGAAGAAACGAGCGAGAGGAATCTTGGCGTCAAGCGCATCAAAGAGGATTACGGCGCGACGATAAATCGCGAGGTGACGGAGCACGTCTATTCGTTTGAGGTTTTCGTCTTCTCCGACGAGGAGATGAACACCTTCAGGGAGCTGACCGGCGAGTATCTGTCGCACAAGCGAAGGCTCGACATGCTTCCCTACGATGCGATCATCGCAGAGGACGCGGACGAGGTCCTGCGGGAGATAAAGGAGAGCTTCGGGTCAGACCTCTGGTTCCTCGACAAGTCGTACTAGAGCAATTGTCGCTTGCGCCAAATCACCTCTCCCCAACGCGGAGAGGTGGCGCAGCGGCGCTGCCATGCACCATCACCACTGGGAAATGCGCTAGTCTTACTGCGTAGTACTAGCTACCGTACCATCGCCGGAGTCACGCTCGACGCGATCACGCTTTTCTTTCGAGCGGCCGCGTGCTGCGCTTGGGGCGGTTGTCGAACGCGCGCCAAGCGATGAGCTCACCTCGAAGGCCGACATTCGCCGCGAGCCTGATTGCCGTCGTGCCGCCCGGACACGGGACGGCAGAGGCCGCGACCGGTCTCGACGGCTCGGCACTTTCATGGCCGTGGGCGCTGCCGTTCATCGGCATCCTGCTGTCGATTGCGGCCGGGCCGCTGTTGTTTCCCAAGCTCTGGCATCGCCACTACCCGACGATCTGTGCGGGCTGGGTGGCGCTGCTGCTGGTGGCGCTTGCACTGGGGCATGGGCCGTCGATCGCGTGGAGCGCCTTCGTGCATGCCATGCTGGCCGAGTATCTGAGCTTCATCGTCGTGCTGTTCGCGCTCTACGTGGTGGCGGGCGGCATCCGGGTGACCGGAACGCTGCGAGGCACGCCGCTTGCGAACGCCGGCCTGCTGGCGCTCGGCACGGCCATGGCGAGCCTGGTCGGGACGACCGGCGCGGCGATGATCCTGATCCGTCCGCTGCTGCGCGCGAACGCGGGGCGCCGTCACAACCTGCACGTCGTCGTGTTCTTCATCCTGCTGGTCGCCAATATCGGCGGCGCGCTCAGCCCGCTGGGCGATCCGCCGCTGTTCGTCGGCTTCCTGCGCGGCATCGATTTCTTCTGGCCGGCGCGGCACCTGTGGATGCAGACGGCCATCACCGCCGCGTTGGTGCTCGGCATATTCCTGCTGCTCGATCTCTGGCTCGCGCGCGGCGATCGGCCGAACCTGCGCGCGTCCGATCACCCGCGTGACCCGATCCGGGTCAAGGGCGGCATCAACTTCGTGCTCACCGGCCTCATCATCGGCTGCATCCTGCTGTCGGCGGCGTGGCGTCCGGACATCGGCTTGCGCATCTTCGGCACCTGGGTGGCGCTGCAAAGTCTCGTGCGCGATGGCGCGCTCATCCTCATTGCCTTCTTGTCGCTGTGGTTGACCCCGGAGGAGCACCGCGCAGCCAACGGGTTCACCTGGGAACCGATCCGCGAGGTCGCGATCCTGTTCGCCGGCATCTTCGTCACGATCATTCCGGTCCTGGCGGCGCTGGAAGCCGGCCCCCGCGGCCTGTTCGCGGCGCTGCTGCGGGCGATCACGCATCCCGACGGGACCCCCAACGAGGTGGCGTATTTCTGGCTGACCGGCGCCCTTTCGGCTTTCCTCGACAATGCGCCGACATATCTCGTGTTCTTCGAGTTAGCCGGCGGCGATCCGCAAGCCCTGATGGGGCCGCTCGCCGGCACGCTGGCGGCGATCTCGCTCGGCGCCGTCGACATGGGCGCGCTCACCTATCTCGGGAACGCACCGAACTTCATGGTGTATGCGATCGCGACCGAGAACGGCGTCAAGATGCCGAGCTTCTTCGGTTACCTGTTGTGGGCGTCGCTGGTGCTGCTCCCGATCTTCGCCCTGCTCACGCTGCTGCCGATCGCGCCAATTCTGAGGTTGTCTTGACTAGCCGGCCGCGTTGCCGGACCTTGCCGGCCGTCAGAATGGAGGTGCGGGAATAGGCCCGGTCCGCGCGGACCGACTGCGACCGCCTTGCCGGATCGGGGACGCGCATGGGCGGTCGGGCGGGTTCGAGTGTTCGCGGTGAGCCGAGCCGGGTCCAGCGCCGGGCAATCGGCTTGATAGTGGCGGCCGTCCCGAGCTTGCTCGCCGCGCCCGCCGTCGCGGCTGCCAGCCCCGGCGCGTCGGCGATCGAGCCCCTGTACTTCTTCGGGATCCCGGTCGATTTCATCCTGTTCGGGCTGACCCTGATCGGCGTCGCGGTCTTCCACCATCACACGCTCGCGGTCGCGCTCGCCGGACTGGCCGCGATCACCGTCTACAAGCTCGCCTTCACCGGTTTCAAATTCGGCTTGGGTTTCGCGGGGCTCGGCCTCCACCTGCAGCACGAGTGGGTGATCCTGGCCAACCTGTTCCTGCTGCTGATGGGTTTTGCGCTGCTCTCCCGCCACTTCGAAAACAGCCGCGTGCCGGACGAAATGCCGGCACTGCTGCCCGACGACTGGAAGGGCGCCTTCGCGCTGCTCGTGATCGTCGCCGTGGTGTCGAGCTTTCTCGACAATATCGCGGCCGCGTTGATCGGCGGCACGATGGCGCGTCACGTGTTCAGGGGACGCGTCCACATCGGCTATCTGGCGGCGATCGTCGCCGCCTCGAATGCCGGCGGGTCGGGCAGCGTCGTCGGCGACACCACCACCACCATGATGTGGATCGACGGGGTGAGCCCATTGAGCGTGCTCGAGGCTTACGTCGCGGCTTCGGTCGCCATTCTGATCTTCGGGGTACCGGCGGCGTTGCAGCAGCACCGCTATTCTCCGATCGTGCGGGAGCCGCCGCAGGGCCTGCGCATCGATTGGGTTCGCGTCGCGATCGTCGCCGCCATTCTGGTCGCCGCCATTCTGGCGAACGTGGTTGCCAACCTGCGATTCCCCGCGCTGCTCGACGCCGTCCCGGTGATCGGGCTCTCGGTGTGGGTCGTCATTCTGCTCGCCGCGCCGCTGCGACGGCCCGACTGGGAGATCATGCCCGAGACCTTCAAGGGCACGATCTTCCTGCTCGCCCTGGTGACGTCGGCCTCGATGATGCCGGTCGAGAAGCTGCCCGCCGCCTCCTGGCAGACGGCGCTCGGTCTCGGCTTCGTCTCGGCGGTGTTCGACAACATCCCGCTCACCGCGCTCGCGCTCAAGCAAGGCGGCTACGATTGGGGCTACCTTGCCTACGCGGTCGGCTTCGGCGGCTCGATGATCTGGTTCGGCTCGTCGGCGGGCGTTGCGCTCGCCAACATGTACCCGGAAGCGAAATCGGTCGGCCTGTGGCTGCGGCACGGCTGGCATGTCGCGGTCGCCTATGTGATCGGCTTCTTCGTCATGCTGGCGGTCGTCGGCTGGAGCCCCGATCCGCCGCATAAGAAAGCCGTCGAGCGGCTGCCGCCAACTGTGACCGTCTCCGTCACTTGATCGTCTGGAGCGACCATGGCCTGGATCTACCTGCTTGTTGCCGGATTGCTCGAAGTCGCCTGGGCGATCGGTTTGAAATACACCGACGGCTTCACGCGCTTGTGGCCGAGTGCCTGGACGCTGGTCGCGATGGCGCTGAGCATGGTGTTTCTCGGCTTGGCGTTGCGCGCCTTGCCGGTCGGCACGGCCTATGCCGTGTGGGTCGGCATCGGCGCGGTCGGCACCGCGGCGCTGGGCATGATCTTGTTCGACGAGTCGCGCGACCCGCTGCGCGTACTCTGCCTCGGTCTGATCGTGGCCGGGGTCGTGGGATTGAAGCTGGTCACGCCTGACCCGACCTGAGGCAAGACGCTGCCAGGTAGCGGCGCGCCGGCCGATTGACAGTGACGATGCCCGTCCTTATGAACCGGCGCGACTTCTGATCAATTGCAAACGACAGGCGCCGTCGCAGGCGGCCGCGACAGGTTGGACCCATGAAAGTGCGCAATTCGCTGAAATCGCTGCGGCGCCGGCATCGTGCCAATCGGCTCGTTCGCCGCAAAGGCCGCGTCTACGTCATCAACAAGCTGCAGAAGCGCTTCAAGGCGCGCCAAGGCTAGCGTCGGCCGCCCGATCGCGTCCTTGCCTGCGCGCGCCGGCGGCCTCATATTAGGCGCATGGAATCGCCGTTGTCGCGGATCGGCTTGCTTGGGCTCGTCGCAGCGGCCTGCGCTGCGGCGATGCTGCTGCACACCCCACCGGCCGCCCGTGCACAGGCGGGCGGGTCGGCCGAGCCTCCTCCAGCCAAGCACCCCCGCCCGACCAACGTCGATCGCTCGCGCAACATCGAATTCCTGTTCGGGGCGCTGAAGGCGGCGCCCGATCCCGAATCCGCCAAGCTGGTCGAGAACCGCATCCTGACGCTCTGGCTGGTTTCCGGCAGCGACACTGCGGATCTGTTGATGACGCGCGTGAAGACGGCGATCGACGCCAAGGAGTTCGATCTCGCGATCGAGCTGCTCAATGCCGTCGTCGAGATCAAGCCCGACTATGTGGAAGGATGGAATCGGCGCGCCACCGTGCACTTCCTGAAGAAGGATTTCAGCGCGGCGATCGTCGACATTCGTCAGGTGCTGGCGCGCGAGCCGCGTCACTTCGGCGCGTTGGCCGGGCTCGGAATGATCATGCAGGAGCTCGGCGAGGACAAGCGCGCGCTCGAGGTGTTCCGCCGCGCGCTCGACGTCCACCCGCACCTGCAGCGCATCCCCGACCTGGTGAAGTCGCTGACCGAAAAGGTCGACGGCCGCGACATCTGACCCCGTTTCGCGGCGCCCTGCGGCAGCGCGGCCCGCCTCACGCTTCCTCGGCGGCGTCGCTGCCCACGAAGGCGATGCGCACCATGTTGGTCGCCCCCGGCGTGCCGAGCGGAACGCCGGCAACGATGATGATGCGTTGGCCGGCGCGGGCGAATCCGTCCTTGAACGCGATCCGGCAGGCGCGCTCGACCATGTCGTCCTGGTCGCGCGCATCCTGCGCGACCACGCAATGGATGCCCCAGACGAGCGACAGCTTGCGTCCGGCCGAGAGGTTCGGTGAGATCGCCACGATCGGAGGGCGTGGCCGCTCGCGCGCGACGCGCAGCCCGGTCGAGCCGGAAAAAGTCCAGCACACCACGGCGGAGAGATCGAGCGTTTCGGCGATCTGCCGCGCCGCCGCCGCGATCGCGTCGGCTCCGGTCGGCTCCGGTTCGGCGCGCTGCGCCTGCACGATCGGGCGATAGGTCGGGTCGCCCTCGACCTCCTCGGCGATCCGGTTCATGGTCGCGACCGCCTCGACCGGAAACTGGCCGGACGCGGATTCGGCCGACAGCATCACCGCATCGGCGCCCTCGTAGATCGCCGTCGCCACGTCCGAGACCTCGGCGCGCGTCGGCACCGGGGAGGAGATCATCGATTCGAGCATCTGGGTCGCGATCACGACCGGCTTGCCGGCTTTGCGCGCGGCGCGCGTGAGCTGCTTCTGGATGCTCGGCACTTTTTCGAGCGGCATCTCGACCCCGAGATCGCCGCGCGCCACCATCAGCGCGTCGACGAGATCGAGGATCTCCGTCAACTGGTTAACGGCTTGCGGCTTCTCGATCTTGGCCATGACCGCCGCCCGCCCGCGGGTGATCTTCTTGGCCTCGGCGATGTCATCGGCGCGCTGGATGAACGACAGCGCGATCCAATCCACGCCGGTATTGAGCGCGGCTTCGAGATCGGAGCGATCCTTCTCGGTCAGTGCCGCGAGCGGCACTGTCGTGTCCGGCAGGCTGACGCCCTTGCGGTTCGACAATCGTCCGCCGACCTCGACGCGCGTGACCGCACGGCTGGCGTTCGCCTCGATCGTGGTCAGGCGCACCTTGCCGTCATCGAGCAGCATCGTGTCCCCGGGCGCGAGCGCCGCCAGGATCTCCGGGTGGGGAAGTTGAATCGCGCGTGGCATCGCCGGGCGCGGGATTGTCATCGAGGACGAAGGTTGAGCCGGTCTCGACCATGACGGTTTCATTGGCGAAGCTGCCGATCCGCAGCTTTGGGCCCTGCAGATCGACCAGGATACCGATCGAGCGGCCGTAATGGCCTTCCAACGAGCGGATCGAGCTCACGAGCTCGCGCATGCGCTCGTGGCTCGTGTGGCTCATGTTGATGCGGAAGACGTCGGCGCCGGCTTCGAACAGCCTGGCTATCATGGCGCGGTCCGACGAAGCCGGGCCGAGCGTCGCGACGATCTTGGCGCGACGCAACCGCCTCATCGCGAAGGCACCGGCTGTTGCGCAGGCGGCGCTTGCCCGGGGGCCGCGCTACCTCTGCCGGTCTGATCGAGCGGCGACTGCGGCTGCAGCGGGTGAGCGGGAGCTTGCTCGGTCGATTCGGTCAGCTGTACGGTCCACGTCGCCTGTTCGCCGGTATCGACCTCGAAGAAGCCGGTGCGCTCGAACCCGCGGGCGAAGCAGTCATCAATGCCGCGGATGGTGAATTCCTTGTTGCGCGTGCACATCACAGCCTTTCCCGCCCACTCCCCGCCGCGATCATAGTCCACGGCGTAGA
Source organism: uncultured Alphaproteobacteria bacterium (assembly GCA_963788095.1). GTDB lineage: Bacteria > Pseudomonadota > Alphaproteobacteria > Rhizobiales > Xanthobacteraceae > CAVTXS01. The sequence continues at coordinate 91,161 of CAWBFP010000034.1, forward strand.
TGTAGTAGAAGCGCGCCACAAGCTTGCCGCGGAGCAGCGTTTCGCACGTGCGGGAGGACAGGTTCCACCATCCTTCGGTGACCCAGCCGTCGGCGTCCTTGTATCCCATGGCGATCCCGACGCGGCTGCCGGTGTTGTTGCACAGCCGAAAGTCCGCCATCGCCGCCCCGGGCCAGACGCCGGCCGCGGTCGCGCTGATGGCGATCACGGCGCCCGCGGTGCGGACCAGATCCCGAACGGAGAAAGTCCTGCGCCGCGCGATGGGGGGCGGGGGTGCCATGGTTAGCGCGCGTTGAGTTCACCCGCGGTCCCGCGCCGGCGGCTGGTCGACCAGTATGGCGCGGAAGTCGTTGACGTTAGTATAGGTCGGACCCGGCGTCAGAAGGTCGCCGAGACGGGAGAAGAAGCCCGTCGAATTGTTGTCCGCAAGAAACGCGGCCGGATCGAGGCCGAGTGTGCGAGCCCGTGCGCCGGTCGTGCCATCGACCACCGCACCGGCGGGATCACTGGCGTCCCCCCCGCCCCCGTCGGTGCCGTCGGTATCGGCCGCCAGAGCGGTAATGCCGGCCGCATCCTCGAGCGCCAGCGCGAGGGCCAACGCGTATTCCTGGTTGGGGCCGCCGCGGCCATGCCCGGCAATCGTCACGGTGAGTTCGCCGCCCGAAAGGACGACCGCGCGGCGACCGGCTGCCGCCAGCTCGCGGGCAAGGCCGACGTGGACGGCGGCCACCTCGCGCGCTTCGCCCTCGAGCCGGTCGCCGAGCAGGATGCACTCGAACCCCGCCGCGCGGGCGACGGCCTCGGCCGCCTGGAACGCGTCTGCCGGCCGTGCCACCAGCCGAAATTCAGCCTTGGCGAAGGCCGGGTCGCCCGGTTTCGGCGTCTCGTTGTGTGGATCCGCCAGCAGATGGCGTGCGGCGGCTGACAATTCCAGGCCGTAGCGCGCGCTGATCGCGGCCGCCTCCGCGAGCGTGGAAGGGTCCGGCACGGTCGGGCCGGAGCCGATCACCGTCGGCTCGTCGCCCGGCACGTCCGAAATCGCCAGCGTCAGCAGGCGGGCCGGCGCGGCGCGCGCCGCCAGCCTGCCGCCTTTGATGCGCGAGAGATGCTTTCGCACCGTGTTGATCTCGCCGATGGTGGCGCCCGAGCGCAGCAGCGCGCGCGTGATCCCCTGCTTGTCGCCGAGCGAGAGGCCCGCCGCCGGCGCGATCCAGTTGGCCGACGCGCCGCCTGAGAGCAGCACCAGCACAAGGTCGTGGGCGCCGGCCTCTCCGGCGATCTCGAGCGTGTTCTCGGCAGCATCGAGCCCAGCCTGGTCGGGTACCGGGTGACCCGCCTCCACCATCTTGAGCGCGCGGGTTGGGCGCCCATAGCCGTGGCGTGCCACCGCGATGCCGGCGAGGCGGTCCGAAGCGAGCCCGCAGCTGTCGAGGTAGTGGCGTTCCGCGACCTCGGCCATCGAGCCGGCGGCCTTGCCGGCGGCCAGAATGAGCAGCCGCCCGGGCGGTGGGGGTGGGGCGGGCAGGTGCGACGGCAGGCAGCTTCGCGGATGCGCGGCCTCGACGGCGTCGGCGTAGAGCCGTTCCAGCAGCGCGCGGGCCGCCGTCGTCACAGCGCCGACCCCACCGCCGGCGCGGTCGCGCGCGGACGCGCCACCCAAATGCCGGCAACGATGAACAGGCCGCCGAGCGTCTGCACCCAGCCGAGCGCCTCGCCAAGCAGCATCCAGCCGAAACCTGCGGCCGCGATCGCCTCCAGGAAGATCACGAGCGACGAGAACGTCGCCGGCAAGGCGCCGAGGGCGACCGACAGCAGTCCTTGACCCGCGACCTGTGACACCAGCGCCAAGGCGACCAGCGCCGCGAGGCCACCCCACGAGCGCGGCACCAGGTGCGGCTCGAACGCGGCCGCGATGACGAACAGACAGGCGGCCGTGATCGCGGTCGAGACGAACATCAGCGTGGCAGGTCCGTGGCGGGCGCGGGCGGCGCGCACCGCCAGCACATAGCCGCCGAAGAAGCCGGCGGTCGCCAGGCCGAACAGGTCACCCGCAAGCCGCTGCGGCATGAAGCCATAGCTCTCGCCGACGAGTGCCACCCCGCCCGCCAGGCACAGGGCGAGCCCCACCAGGGTGCGCCACCCGATGGCCTCCGACAGCATCAGCCAGGCGCCAAGCGCGACCCAGATCGGCGAGGTGGTGGCGAGGAACGTCGCGTTGGCGACGGTCGTGCCGAGGATCGCGAGGTGCCAGAAGAACAGGTCGCCGGTGAACAGCAGGCCGCATAGCAGCAGCGGCCGGTCGAGCGGCGGCCATGTCGAGGCAGCCTCGCCGTTCTCGACGCGCATCCAGGCGAACAGGAACGGCAGCGCCAGGGCGGTGCGCCAGAAGGCGCTGGCATGCGGGCCGACGTCGGCGAGCCGGACGAAGACCGGCGACGCGCCCATGGCGACCGCGCCGAGCACCAGCGAGACGTAAGCGAGCAGGACGCGGCGCCGGTCGTCGGTTGGCGCCCCTACGGCCGTCATGCGTCGCCCCTCCCAAAATGTCACGCGGGCGGAATATTCCTATGGCAGGGCGGCGGCAGCGTCACTAGCACATCGGCAGGACCGCGTTCACTTGCGGCCACGGACGCCGCCAGATGCCTTGCCGGCAGCGCCATGGCCTGGTATATATCAGTGATATATACCACGTAACCTGCTGTCTGAATGAGCAGTTTCGCCACAGCCAAGCTGTTCCGGCACGGTCGCAGCCAAGCGGTGCGGCTGCTGCCGAAGGAATTTCGCCTCCCCGGGAGCGAGGTGCGGGTCCGCCGAATCGGGCGCGGCATATTGCTGGAGCCGGGCGGGCGGGACCTCAAGGATATCCAGGCCGTGTTCGCCGAGATCGACCGGCTGGGGGGCGCCGATGTGCTTCCCGAGGGGCGGCCCCAGCAGCCGGCTGCGCCCGGGCAGCGCGTCCTTTTCGATCGATGATCTGCCTCGACACCCACGCGGTCATTGCGGCGATCAATCTTCGCTGGCCGCGCGTACGCCGGCGGCTGGAGCAAGCCCTCGCCGAGGGGGTGGCGGTCGGCATTTCGACCATCACGCTGTTCGAGCTGCACTACGGGACCCGGAGGGGCGCGCGGGCGCAAGCGAGCGCGGCGGTGCTGGCTGCGTTCCTGACGCTGGATGTGGTGCCCTGGCCGGTGGAGGTGGCGGATGCCGAGGAGGCGGCCGACGTGCGCGACGCGCTGCAGCGGGCCGGCACGCCGATCGGCCCTTACGATCTCCTGATCGCCGCGCAGGCGCGCCGGCGCGGCGCCCTCTTGGTGACGGCGAATGCGCGCGAGCTCACGCGCGTGCCCGGGCTGCGCGCCGAGGATTGGGCGGCGTAGTCGGCGCCCGGCGCCCGGCGGGCGTGCCGGGCCGCCATGGCGGACGCGGGTCGGCTTCGCTATCTTGCGGTCATACGCGAAGGACATGACCCATGGATGAGACCACCCGCACCGCGCTCGAGGCCGCCGTGTACCGGCGGCTGGTCGAGCACCTGCGCAGCCGCACCGATGTGCAGAACATCGACCTGATGAATTTCGCCGGCTTCTGCCGCAACTGCCTGTCCAATTGGATGAAGGAGGCGGCCGATGCGCAGGGCGTGGCGATGAGCAAGGACGAGAGCCGCGAGGCCGTCTACGGCATGCCGTACGGCGAGTGGCGCGCCAAATACCAGCGCGAGGCCTCGCCGGAGCAGCAGGCGGCGTTCGAGAAATCAAGCCGGCAGCACTGATTTTCTGATCGATCGCGCGTCGGCCTGTGCACGGCTGTGGATGACCCACGCTGCGCCTTGACGGCGCGCTCGCGGCCTTCGACACCTTCCGCCGCGGCGAGTGCAGCTCTCGCCCGTTGTATCGGAGGAGTGCTCGATGGCCACCGCCGCCGCAGTCAAGGAACAGCCCGCCGCCCGTTTCGCCAAGGATCACCTGCGCGCGTTCGTCGAGCGCGTCGAGCGGCTGGAAGAGGAGAAGAAGGCGATCGCCGACGACATCCGCGACGTCTACGCCGAGGCGAAGGCCAACGGCTTCGACGTGAAGGCGCTGCGCAGCGTGGTGCGCCTGCGCAAGCAGGACCTCAACGAGCGCAAGGAGCAAGAGGCGATCCTGGAGACGTACCTGCACGCGCTCGGCATGCTGGAATGAATCGCGTCGGTTGAGCGCAGCGAATTCCAGGATACCTGGAACGATCAGGCAGTCGGGGTCTGCGGCCTCGTAGCTTGCGCCGCCGAACCCGGGCTACGCGGTCAGCGCAGGCTCGCGGTGACCCTGCCGAATGTGACGGTCGGAAGGAAGTCAACCGCCCGGCGGCCGCCGAACATCTGCGGCTCGGTTGCCTCGAACGCCGGGTCGTCCGAGAAGGCCGCCGCTACCGCCATTGCAGGCTTGCGCATCAGCGGCGCGATCGCCCGATAATCGGCCCCGCTCGTCGCGACGACATCCATCGAGTTCCTGGATGCTGGGCGCGACTATGAGGCCGCGCAGCCACGGATTCTCCCGCAGCGGCTTCGAGCTCGGCAGCTGGGCCGCGGCTTGCGCGCCCGTGGGCGCGGGGGTGCGCGCGACCGCCGACTGGCCGGGACGCAGCGCGCCCATCGGGGCGGCGCGAGCCGGCTGGTCGGAGGCGATGGCCGCAGGTTGCGGCGCGAAAGCCAACATGGATTCGCTTGGGATGCGATCTTCACGCGCGCCGATCGGCCCGGACGGCAGGCTCGCCGGCGGCCCGCCGACCGAGACCAATTCGATCGGCAGCGACCGTGGCACGGCGCCCTCGATCACCGTGCGGCCACCGACCGAGGATGCGATCGGGCGGCCCTGCGGCCCGGTCTGCCACACTAGCCGCTCGGCCGGACGCGCCGGATCCGGCGCCGCCGCGGCCTGCATTGTCCTGCCTGGCCAGGGCCCGCGCGCAACCACGATGTCGGCCGGGCTCGACGCGATCACCCGCATCCCGCCGAGCTCGGGCTTGGGCTCGCGCGCGAGCGGCCGCACACGCGGAAGCGGCACCAGCGAGGCGGTCTGCACGGGTTTCGGCTCTTCGGCGGCCTTGCCTCGCGCCGCCACCGCCGGCTTGCGAGTTGCCGCGATCTCGTTCGCGTCTTCGTCCTCTTCGCCGATGCCGAACAGCCGGGCCAATAGGCTGCGCTTCGGCTTCGCGCCGGCGGCCGAGCCGTCGGCGCCGATCACGCCGGCGTCGCGGGCGTAGGCGAGGGAAGCCCGAGACGGGCTGCCGCCGCGTCGCTCGATGTCGGCGAGCGCGAGCTCGTAGCCCGGCAGCGGACGGCCGTCGGACGGAATGTGAACGGTGCGACCATTCGGGAACACGCGCACCAGCTGATCATGCGTCATGCGCGGCCAATGACGGACGCTGCCGACATCGAGATGCACGAACTGGCTCGCCGGATAGAACCCGACACCGCCGCGCTGCTGGCGCAGGCCGGCGGCGCGAACCCGATCGAGCGGCACGTCGGGAATGTTGAAGTCGATCGCCTTGCCGAGCATGTGCTGGCTGAACTGGGCGACGCCGCGGCTGCGGCGGCGGAGCATCGAATTGGTCGCGGGCGAGCGGTAGGCCGAGATGATCTGGATCGGCTCCTTGCCGCCGGCCTCCTGGTAGACTTCCCACACGATGTCGAACAACTGCGGATCCATCTTGATCTGCTCGTCGTTGCGCCAGTCGCGCAGGATACGATTGAGCCGCTCGAGGCCGCCGTCGTCATAGCGCCCGTTGCGCTTGAACGTGACGGTGATGTCCTCTTTGGTGTGGGTATGGTGGATCTTGAGGGTGCGGGTATCGGAGTCCGCGGCGGCGTTCTGCAGCCCGCTGGTGCCGAGAACCAGAAGCAACGCCGAAAGCCCGAGGCCGCGCCCCGCGCGTGACGAATTGCAGATCAGCGGCTTCGGGCGCGCGCTTCCAAAGGGCACGAGGGGCCTTCCCGTGAACCTGACTTCGCTTCGACCAAGAACCGGAGGCGCGAACGCGCCGCCGTCGTAAAAGCTGCTGCAGTGTTGTCGGGAAGGGTTAATGCCGGATTAGCGCTAACCCAGTCCCCCCGCTCATGAATTGGCTAGGGGGCGAGTGTGGCGAAAGCTGGCCGCAAGTAAGGAGAGCTGGGGACAACACCAAGGAACAAGTCGGCCGAACGCGCGTCCCGATTTCGAGATTCCGCGCTGGGCGCGACCGCTAGATTCCGCTGCGATCGCGGAATAGCGAGAAGAATGGGAGGAAGCCGGGTTGCTGCTGCGGCACGGCGTACCGGCCGCGCGTGGTGCGCGTGGTGCGCGCGCTGGCGGCGGCGCCCGGTGTGACGCGCTGGCTGCGCTCGGCGATCGCCATGTATTCGCCGCGCAGCGCCGCCTGCACCCGTCCGTCGTAGCCGTAGAGATCCTCGCGCATCACCAGCTTGCCGTGTTCGTCGACGTACGCGTTCATGTACGTGAGGTGCACCGGAATCGGCGCCTTGAATTTGAGCCACTGCTCGCCGGTGCCGAACATCCTGGTGAGCCGCTCGGCGGAGTAGCGCTCGTGCGGAATGGCGATCGAGGCCAAAACCTCGCCGAACTGGGCGGGATTCTGCACCCGCATGCAGCCGTGGCTGTAGGCGCGCCGATCGTGATTGAACAGGTTCTTGTCGGGCGTGTCGTGCAGATAGACGTGGAAACGATTCGGGAAGTTGAACTTGATGCGTCCGAGCGCGTTGCGCTCGCTGGGCGGCTGGCGGATCGAGATTCGGCCGTCGGCGTTGCGCCCCACGATCAACCCCATGCGGGAAAGCACGGTCGGATCCTGGGCGAGCGCCGGCAGGTACTCGCCGTAGATGATCGATTCCGGAACGTGCCAGGTCGGGTTGACCAGGATGTTCTCGATCTGCGCCGAGAACGACGGGCTAGGCGTTGCCGGCTTGCCGACGACGATCCGGGTCTTGAACACCGTGGCGCCGTTGTTGACGGTCTTCAGGGTGAAGTCCGGAACGTTGACCATGACGTAGGCCTTGCCGAGATCGCGCGGCAACCAGCGCCAACGCTCCATGTTGGAGACGACGGCGTCGATGTCGCGACTCTTGGTGCGGCCGTTGAGTGCGTCGATTGTCACCTTGTCCAGCACGCCATGGGCGCCCAGCCCCTTCTGCCTTTGAAAGTCCCTGACCGCGTCGGCCAGCCTGCCGTCGTACGCGATGCCGGCCGCATCGGCTTGCAGGTGCAGGCGCTGGCGCAGCAGTGGCACGCGCGCATCCTCCATCGGCGTTTTCTGCAACTTGAGAGCCTTGCCGTGGGGGATTTGCACGACCTCGGTCTCGCCCGTGCGGCCGCGCAGTTCCGCGAGCTTCGCCTTCAGGGCACGGAAGCCGTCGTGCGGCGGATTGAACGCATCGAGTGTCTTGCCGATATCCTGCGCCCCGGCCAGCTTGGCCAGCACGTCGGCCGGCTCCGGCGCCGGCGGGGCAAAGTCGATGTTCGGGCTGATCCGCGACGGCGTGATGCGCCCCGACTGGGCATGGCGCGCGAACGTGAGCACGGCGTTGGTGAGCTTGAGCTCGGCCTCGGCCAGAGCATTCGCCTCAGCGGCCGTCAGCTTGCCGAGGTCTGATGTAACGTAGTCCCCGGGCTCGAGCCCGTCCGCGTCGGCGGCCCGGAGGCGCGCCGCCGCGGCTTTCATGCGTTCGCCCGGACGGCCGTTGTCGATCCACAGCGGTGCGAAGCCGCGGCCCTGATAAAATGCTTCGACTGCGGCGCGCTCCTTGCGGCCGGGAACTACGCGGTCAAGCCGGCCGGAAATGAGCTCGCGCATCTGCTCGGCGACGGGCAGGTCAGCGGTCTTCATCGATCCAAGCGGGTTCTTGCCCAGATCCTTCAGGCTCGGAGGGGGCACGTCCGCGGGCTCGGGGACGGGGATCGCAGCCAGGATTCCGGCCTCGGTCGGAGCCGCGGCCGGTGCGCTGGCGCTGTCGGCCGGAGCTGCGGCCGGTATGCCGGCGGCGTCGACCGGAGCCGCAGCCGGGGTGCTGGCGGCTGCCGCGGGTGCGTGGCTCGGCGTCGTATCGGCTACCGCCGGCGCGGGATCCAAGGTGCTCGCGGTGATCGGCGGTGGGTCGGCGGGATCAAGGGTACTCGCGGTGATCGGCGGCACACCGGCGGGCTCCGGCAGCGGGATGCGCGCTTCGACATCTGACGCCGCCCCCGCCGGGGCGGCCGTCCCGGATGCGACGCCGACCGCCGCGCGACCGGCTTGCGGTTCTCGAACGGGGCTGGATCGTCGGGGTCCGCGAGGGCCAATCCGCTGGATATCGCAAGCACAAGCGCTACGGCGGTTGATGCCGCAAAGCGATCGAGCCTGGGGGGGCGCATTGGACCACTCCCTCGTCAGCGGGACCATTCCCATAACCGTCAGGCGCGGCTTCGGGTCCGCGTCTTACCTGGAAAATTGTACGTGGGGCAATTTGCCCGGGCGATCAATACGCAGTGCGCCGCCGGAAGCGCAATTTGGCGAGAGTGTCACCGCGCCGCCACGCTGTTTCGGTCCGAATTCGCGTCGGAATCGTTGAGGCCAAGCGTTTCCAGCTTGCGGTAGAGAGTCGAACGGCCGATGCGCAACTTCCGTGCCACTTCCGACATCTGGCCGGGTGAGAGACGGCAAAACGAATCGCATCCGCCTCAATTTCCTCGAGCGGGCGGATTTGGTCTCGGTCGTCGGGCAGCGCGAGACCTCCGGCCGACGGCATGGTGGGCGGTGCAGCCATCAGCGGCGATTCGTGCGCGGCTTCGAGCGAAAGCGGGCGCCGCATCGAGCACCAGCGGTTCGGCCGGTTCGTGCCCCGCGCCCCCGGCAATCGGAGACATGCGGGTGGCCTGTACGGCGATCTGCGGCAACTCCTGGCTTCCGATCTCGTGGCCTTCGGCCGGCACTACCGCCCGAAACATGAAGAGCGCGCGACGGTTCGACGGCGTGCGCAAGCCAAATTGGCCTTTCGGTCGCGGACGACTATGTATTGGGCCGTTGTCGATCCCCCGGGGCCGCATGAACGACCGCGAAGCCAACCGCTTCTCCGCCCGCGCGGCGCGCTACGCGCGCGTCGGCGCCAACATGGGCGGCGTGGCGGCACGGATGGCCGGGGCGCGGCTGCTCGGCTTCGATCTCGACCGCGGCAAGAATGCGACCGAGCTGGCGGCGGCGCTCGGCGGCCTGAAAGGCCCGATCATGAAGGTGGCGCAGCTGATGGCCACCATCCCGGACCTCTTGCCGCCCGAATACACCGCCGAGCTTGCCAAGCTGCAGAGCCAGGCTCCGCCGATGGGCTGGGGCTTCGTCAAGCGCCGCATGACGGCCGAGCTCGGCCCCGGCTGGCAGGCCAAGTTCGCAAGCTTCGAGCACCAGCCGGCGGCGGCCGCGTCGCTCGGCCAGGTGCATCGCGCGGTGTCGCTCGACGGCGTGCCGCTGGCTTGCAAGCTGCAGTATCCGGACATGCAGTCCGCCGTCGAGGCCGACCTGCGGCAGCTCGACTGGCTGTTCGCGATCCATCGCCGCATGGAGCCGGCGGTCGACACCACCGAAATCGCCAAGGAGATCGGCGCGCGCGTGCGCGAAGAGCTCGACTACAAACGCGAGGCCAAGCACGTCGGGCTCTATCGCGGCATGCTGGCGGATCAGCCGCAGATTCGCGTGCCGAAGGTCTGGCCGGAGCTCTCGACCGCCCGCCTGCTCACGCTCGATTGGCACGAGGGAGCGCCGTTGCTCACCCACAAGACCGCCGATCTCGCCACCCGCAACCGGCTCGGCACCGCCATGTTCACGGCCTGGTGGTTTCCGTTCAGCCGCTTCGGCGTCATCCACGGCGATCCGCATCTCGGGAACTACACGGTGTTCGAGGCGACCGCGAAGGGGCGCGGCAAGCGGCCCGAAGGCATCAATCTCCTCGACTACGGGTGCATCCGCATCTTTCCGTCGCGGTTCGTGGCCGGCGTGGTCGATCTCTACCACGGGCTCCTGCACGGCAACCGCGACCTGGTCGTGCATGCGTACGAGACCTGGGGTTTCCGCGGGCTCGGCCGCGAGCTGATCGACGTGCTCAACATCTGGGCGAAGTTCATCTACGGCCCGCTGCTCGACGACCGCGTCAGGAGCATCGCGGACGGCGTCAAGCCCTCGGAGTATGGGCGCCGGCAGGCGTTCCAGGTGCATCGCGCCTTGCGGGAGAAGGGTCCGGTGCGGGTGCCGCGCGAGTTCGTGTTCATGGACCGGGCTGCCATCGGGCTCGGCGCCGTGTTCTTGCACTTGCAGGCGGAGCTCAACTTCTATCGGTTGTTCAACGAGGCGATCGGGGAGTTTTCCGCCGACCGCGTCGCCAAGCGGCAGGCGGCGGCGCTCCAGTCGGTCGGCTTGCCGCCCGCCGAGACGCGCGACTAAAGGCCAAGCCATCGGCGGTTGCGCCGCCGTTGCCCTGCGCAAGCAATTGCGATAAGCCGCACGAGGTTTTCGTCGCACCGGGAGAGGCACGATGGCGGAGCATCGCGAGGTCGAATACGCGACCGCGGATGGCAACGACTATGCCGAGCACGAGAAAACTTACCGGCTGTTCGTGGCGCTGGTGAAATGGCATATCATTGTGATCGCAATCATCCTTCTGTTGATGTTCTTCTTCCTGACGTGATCGCTCGGCCGGCCGGCGCCGTTCGGCGGTTGGCCGGTGTCCGACGAGGCAGCCGCCAAGAACGCACATGAAAATCGCGATTCCCGCCGAGACCGAGTCGGGCGAGCCGCGCGTCGCCGCGACGCCTGAGACCGTGAAGAAGATGCGCGCGCTCGGCGCCGACGTGGCGGTCGAGCGCGGCGCCGGCGTCAAATCCGGGATCCGCGATGCAGATTACGAGGTCGCCGGCGCGGTGGTCGCGGCGAGCGACGCCGCCGCCGTTGCCGATGCCGACGTCGTGCTGAAGGTGCGCCGACCCAGCCAGGCGGAGCTGCCCGATTACCGGCGCGACGCCGCCGTGATCGCGATCATGGACCCGTTCGGCCATGAGGATGCGCTCAAGGCCATGGCCGCGTCCGGGATCACAGCCTTCGCCATGGAGCTGATGCCGCGGATCACGCGCGCGCAGGTGATGGACGTCTTGTCCTCGCAGGCCAACCTCGCCGGCTACCGCGCGGTCGTCGACGCGGCCGCCGAATACGCCCGGGCGCTGCCGATGATGATGACGGCGGCCGGCACCGTTCCGGCTGCGCGCGTCTTCGTCATGGGTGCGGGCGTGGCCGGCCTGCAGGCGATCGCGACCGCGCGGCGTCTCGGCGCAATCGTCACCGCCACCGACGTGCGGCCGGCGGCGAAGGAACAGGTCGAGAGCCTGGGCGCCAAGTTCGTCGCGGTCGAGGACGAAGAGTTCAAAGAGGCCGAAACCGCCGCCGGCTACGCCAAGGAGATGTCGCGCGAATATCAGGCCAAGCAGGCCGCCCTCGTCGCCGAGCACATCAAGCGGCAGGACATCGTCATCACCACCGCGCTGATCCCGGGGCGGCCGGCGCCGCGGCTGATCTCGGCCGACATGGTCGCCTCCATGCGACCGGGATCGGTGCTGGTCGACCTGGCGGTTGAGCGCGGCGGCAATGTCGAGGGCGCCAAGGCCGACGAAGTGGCCGAAATCAACGGCGTCAAGATCGTCGGCTACGGCAACGTGCCCGGCCGGCTCGCCGCCACCGCCTCGAGCCTCTACGCCCGCAACCTCTACGCGTTCCTCGAAATCTTGATCGACAAGAGCGCCAAGGCGCTGGCGATCGACTGGGACGACGAGATCGTCAAGGCGACGGCGCTGACCCGCGGGGGCGCCGTGGTGCACCCGAGCTTCCAGCCGCAGACCGCAGCTTAGGATTAAAGAGATGGCGACACCGACGACGGCGGAATGCACCGGCCAGCTGCTTCCCCAGAAGGCCGCCGAATGCGCGCAAGCCGCTGCCGAGCTTGCGCGGCAGGCCGCGCTGGAAGCCCAGAATTTCGCCGAACTGGCCGCGGCCGCGATGCACGGGGCGACCGGCGGCGCGATCGATCCGTTCGTGTTCCGCTTGTCGATCTTCGCGCTCGCCGTGTTCGTCGGCTACTACGTGGTGTGGTCGGTGACGCCGGCCTTGCACACGCCGCTGATGTCGGTGACGAACGCGATCTCTTCCGTCATCGTGGTCGGCGCGCTGCTGGCGGTTTCGGTCGACGTCGCCGCCGGCGAAGCGGGCTCGGGCTTTGCCCGCACCCTCGGCTTCATCGCGCTCATCCTTGCGAGCGTGAACATCTTCGGTGGCTTCCTGGTCACCCAGCGCATGCTCGGCATGTATCAGAAGCGCAAGTGAGGCCTTGAGCGATGTCCGCAAACCTCGCCGCGCTGCTCTATCTGGTCGCCGGCGTCCTGTTCATTCTGTCGCTGCGCGGGCTCTCGAGTCCGGAGAGCAGCCGGCAGGGCAACCTGTTCGGCATGATCGGGATGGCGATCGCGGTCGTGACGACGCTCGCGTTCAGCCGGCCCGCAAACTGGACCGCCTGGTTGCTGGTTATCGTCGGCATGGGGATCGGCGGCGGCATCGGGGCGGTAATTGCCCGCCGGGTGCCGATGACGGCGATGCCGCAGCTGGTCGCGGCGTTCCACTCGCTGGTCGGCATGGCGGCGGTTCTGGTCGCGGCCGCCGCGCTCTATGCGCCGGCCGCTTTCGGCATCGGGCGGCCTGGCTACCTGCACGGCGCCACCCTGGTCGAGATGTCGCTCGGCGCCGCGATCGGCGCCGTCACCTTCACCGGATCGGTGATCGCGTTCCTCAAGCTTGACGGGCGCATGAGCGGCGCGCCGATCCTCTTGCCCATGCGGCACATGGTGAACATCGCGCTCGGCGTGCTGCTGGTGCTGCTGACCATCGTGTTCGTGCTGAGCGAAAGCGCATTGGTATTCTGGCTGATCGCCCTCACTGCGTTCGCGCTCGGCGTGCTCATCATCATCCCGATCGGCGGCGCCGACATGCCGGTCGTGATCTCGATGCTCAACTCGTATTCGGGCTGGGCGGCGGCCGGCATCGGCTTCACGCTCGGCAACACCGCGCTGATCATCACCGGGGCGCTGGTCGGCTCCTCCGGCGCGATCCTGAGCTACATCATGTGCAAGGGGATGAACCGCTCGTTCATCTCGGTGATCCTCGGCGGATTCGGCGGCGAGGTTGCGGGGCCGGCGGCCGGCAAGGAGACGCGGCCGGTCAAGCAAGGCTCGGCCGACGACGCCGCCTTCATCATGAAAAACGCCTCCAAGGTGATCGTGGTGCCGGGTTACGGCATGGCGGTTGCGCAAGCCCAGCACGCGCTGCGCGAGATGGCCGATCAGCTCAAGCACGAAGGGGTCGAGGTCAAGTACGCGATCCACCCGGTCGCGGGCCGCATGCCCGGCCACATGAACGTGCTGTTGGCGGAGGCGAGCGTTCCCTACGACGAGGTGTTCGAGCTCGAGGACATCAACAACGAGTTCGCGACCGCCGACGTCGCCTACGTGATCGGCGCCAACGACGTCACCAACCCGGCCGCCAAGACCGACAAGACCTCGCCGATCTACGGGATGCCGATTCTGGACGTGGAGAAGGCCAAGACCGTGCTGTTCGTCAAGCGCGGCATGGGTTCCGGCTACGCCGGCGTGGAGAACGAGCTGTTCTTCCGCGACAACACGATGATGCTGTTCGGCGACGCCAAGAAGATGACGGAAGAGATCGTCAAATCGCTGTAGCACAGCTTGGCGATTGGCGAATGGCGAGTAGTGGCGACGCGGCGCTTCTATTCGCTATTCGCTACATCTTTGCCCGGTCGAATGCCGCCCGCAACAGGCCGAGCTGGTGCTCGACCGGGTTGGGCACGGCGGCCGCGGCGATCTCGGTTGAGGTGTGAATGGTGGTGTCGAGGCGGAGCACCCGCTGCTGCAGGCTGACCGAGCGATCGATCAGCGCCTGCAGCCGTGGCGGAACGAGGCCCGCAAGCTCGGCGTCGGCGTGCTCGTCGGCGCGGACGCGCACCTTGGCCTTTTCCTTGCGCGCCTGCGCGAGCGACATCTCGCCCTCGTTTACGGCACGGTGCAACAGCAGCCAGGAGGCGAGCTGCATCAGCCGCGTCGTGAGCCGCATGCTCTCGGTCGCGTAGGCAAGGGCGGCACGGCGCGGCAGCGCCTTCGCCTCCTGCCGGCCTGCGCCGTCGAGGTAGGCGGCGGTCTCCTCCACCAGCGCCATGCCCTCACGAAACAGAGCCGTAAATGCCTGCGATGAAGCCAGCCGCTCGCCGAACGAAACGGCGCCAGTCCCGCTCAACGGGTGTTCACTCATGACCCACGCCTCACCGTACCCCGTGCCATGGTGCCGGACCGGCCCAGGCCTGTCCAGGGCGACACAATCACGAGTGTGCAAGTTGCGGCCCGGGTCGGCGCGCGCGAAATGGGACAAAAAAAGAGCCGCCAGCAAGGGCGGCTCGAAGTCATAACAGGGAGGCGTCAAACAGAGTGGACAGGAGCCACTCGACGTCCAGAAGCTGGACGAATTCTGTAATGAAGGAGAAAGCTTAACGACACGTTAAGAAGGGTAAATATTTTTTAGCATGGGCCCGTCCTACCAAGTGCTGATTCATCGGGAAAGACCGGGGACAGCGCGCCGCCCTGTACCGCCTCATCCTGCCTCGTGCTACCGAGTTGGGTAGCATTTTGGGTAGCCGGTTGTTCGCGGCTTCTCGCCCCGCGCGGTCGCGCACAGCGACTCACCCATGTGCCGTATCGAGCGCCGCGGCCTTGAGATAGCCGGCACAGGAAGGCGCACCAGCGGCCGTCCTGGCGACTTTGCCGAGAATGCAAGCATTCCGCGGCGGCAGTCATGACCGCGCTGCACCGTAGGAGCGGTCGCGCAAGCCGGCCGCGTCGTACACCGTGGCGCTGGTGGCGCGAGCGGCCTATCGGGATGACGCGCATAGACTATGGTCTCGCGTACTATGATCTCGCGTACTATGATCGCGATGGAGTTCGGCACGACCTGGCGAAAGAAATTAGAGCGACCCTTCAATGGTGCGAGGCGGAGTTGAACAAACTGGAGGCTGCGCTGCCGGACATTGACCGCCCCGAAAGGATTGACGGCTGACCAACCCCATGTCCCGCTCTTACGTCCACGCTCGCCGATCACCACCCCCGTCCTTGGTGATCCTCGCCAACGGCTGCCCCAAGATCGCGGCGGGCAAGGAGGTCGACACTTGCGGCGCAGTTTACCCGGACCGGATCGGCCGACAATGAGACGCAACTCCAGCTACAAAAGCGGTCAGGACTGGTCGATCATGGATGTCGAAGATCTGCGGGATTTCGCTAAGGCCATGACGATTGATGATCTCACCATCATCATGGCGCGGAGCCGTCAAGAGATTCAAAAGAAACTGGTTGAACTTGGCCTGTCCGCGGTGAAGAGCGGTCCCAACCACACAGACGAGAGCTAATCGCGGGCGAAGGCCTACAGCCGGCGACGCCGTGGAACTTGGGGATGGATGCACTGAGCGTTTCCATATACATGGGTACAGATGATTTGAAGGTGCGTGCCAACAAAGCCTTTAAACAGGTGGCCAGAAACGCGGAAGGCTCGCACGCCGCCGCGGAGCGTGAAGCCGCCGACCAAGCGATCAGAGATAAGACCCGAGCGACTGACCTCCGCCTGGACAAAGGAGGCGGCTGCCGAGCGGCTCAGGAAGCCACCACCACCACGCGCGTTCCATGACGACTGAGCACATCGAAGCCTTAGAGGAGTTGCGCAGGCTAACCGTAGAGCAGCGGCGTCGAGTAGTAAGAGATTTGGCTGCGCCCCGAGAGAAGGGCGGAGCGCAAGACCTGCGCGAGATGCTCATCAGATTACAGACGACCTTGGACGCAATCGACCGTGCGCTTGAAGACGAACGGGCGCTTGCAGAGAGAGGGTAGCCGCGACAAAGGTCGGCTCTTGAAGCCGTTGAGGCGTCTGAGCCGAGTGCTCACGAATTGCCGCTTTCCACACTGTAGGTCTGACTGTGGCCGCACCTGCGCACCCATAGGTGCGAAGCTCCAAGGCGCGGTCGGTCGGATCGGGCGCCACCAGCTTGACGACCATCGCCCCTGAGCACACGGCGCAACGGGAGGCCGCCATGGCCGCCAGCCGCTCTTTCGTCGCCATTGAACTGTCCCTTCTGCGCCGCGTGCTACCGGCTTTACGATCCACGCCGGCGAATGGCAGCCGCCGACTTCTCCCCGTCTTTTTTGTGAAGGTGGAGAAAACGTGCGATCTGCCCCTTCGTCTGCGCCGTTTGCCGCAGATCGCCGATCGATGTGGCGCTTTCGAACAGTTCGCGTTGGATCTTGGTCGGCAGGGTGCCCCATCGCATCATCACCGCCGCACCGAGGCAGCCGAGCATTTGCTCTTCCTCCTGGGTCAGTGCGGTGCCCTCGTTCAAGTCGTGGACCATTGCCGGCATCGTCTGCTCGAAACTGCTCGCCAGCCATTCGGCGTTTTCCGCCAGCGACCGATAGACGCGTTCGAGATTCTGAAACTCTCTGGTCTCGCTGGGAGACTGCGCGTTCTTGACGTAACTCGCGTACTCGGCTGCCTTGGCGCGGTATTGTTCGGCCGTGAACATGGAACGCTCCCTCCTCCTGCAGGCGGGAGCACGACCGGTCTCTCAGCCACCGAGGCCCTGGTGCCACGAATAGTCGGTGATGACTCGCATATGGGCATGATCGAGCCGCCGGACCAGTGGCCGCAAAGCAATTTCGTCTTGGGAGTTGCGAATACGTCCTGACGTGAAGGGTGGTTTGCGAAAAGTCGATTGGAGCACTCGATTGCGCTGTACACTGGGTATTCGACGTAGTAGCGTGCATGCACGGGTGAGCAATGGCCGCTCGAGAGCTGCCCATAAAGCGTTGACCTTCCGACGTCTCCGTTACCAATAATTGGCAGCGCTGGTGCCATCGGCAGGCACAATAACACTCCAATAGAGCTGCGCTCGGCGCAGGTGCGAGCCGCCCCGCTGCCGCATGCGCGCGCGCCGGCTGGCCGGCGTGTTCCTCGCACCGAAAGGGTAAATCTCATGCAACTTCCTCCCATTCTGCAGGGCGAGTCACTCACTCGTCTGGCGCAGGGCATCGGCATCGGCGCTGTGGCGACGATGATCATTGGCTTCTACTGGGGCGGCTGGACGCTCGGAAGCACCGCCAAGGAGCAGGCGCAGAGAAGCGCCTCCAGTGCCGTGGTGGCCGCTCTTGCGCCGATCTGCGTCGACAAGTTTCAGCTCGCCAGTGATTCCACGGCGAACCTGCTCGAGCTCAAAAAGGTCAGCTCGTGGCAACAGGCCACGTTCGTCGAGAAGGGCGGCTGGGCAACGCTGCCCGGCAGCAAGACGCCGGACACCGCGGTTGCCCGGGCATGCGCGGAACTGCTGATCAGCCTGAAATAGCTGAACACTACGGCGACGCGCCCGATGTGGCGCCTCGATCCATCCGGTACTGGTGCATGGACATACGTAGGCATACGCAGGCAATGCACGTCGAGCACTGGATTTACGTGATGGCGCTGGTCAATACGGTCGTGGTGATTGCACTTCTGTATACGGTGAAGGCTCCGATCAATTTCGTGTTCTGGTAATTTCCCGCGGCAATTGCGAGAGGGAGCAACTCAAGGAGATGCGACAGTGGCATTGCGATTGGTCAAATCCGCGAAAGTGACCGAGCAGGAAGAGCCTGCCCCGGAAAGATTCAAACAGCACAAGCGACCGAAGGAGCACCAATTTCTACTGCAGGTGGACCGGCAGACGAAGTCCTCATACGCGACCTTCGAAGCGGCCGAAATAGCCGGTCTGGCGATCAGGAAGAGTCATCCGATCGTTCACGTTGCTGTCTACGACGCTGTGGAAGGAGTCAACAGGACTATCGAATAGGCGCCTGACGCCGACTTGTGCTGGCAAATTGCTCCGCGGGCCATATACGGTCATCGCGGAACAACAACTTGCCTGTACCGAAAAGCGGCCTTCGGGCCACGCCACCCCGATAGCGAGCTTACGCTGGTGAGCTCGTGCGCTCCAGCCGAGTATGCCCCGCATGAAGTCCAAGGCGAGCCGGGGTTGAGCAAGAGGAAGCCCCGCGAGCACAGCGGCGCCCTGAAACGGCCACCCAGGTTTGTGCGTCGGAGAACTGTGGTAGGCGGGCGCACCTTTTCAGTGGCGCGTATTCTCGGCAACATCGTCCATTCGGATTTCGAGCGTGATGCGGTCCATTGGAATCGAAAACCGTTCGGCAAGGATACCAATCATCTCTGCGGCAGATTCAAATGAATCCGCGATTTCCTCCCCCCAGGCGGTGTCGGGCGTTGCCTCATTACGCAATCTGAGCTGGACAATGTAGCCATCGTCCTCTTCCGAAATTCGGGCAAACAGATGAGTAAATCGGTGTTCCCGACCAGTCGTGGATTGTCGAATGATAGTCATGGACATCACTTAGTTTCTTAGGAGTGACTGTCGATGAGTGTCGGACCTATCGAAGTAAACAACATCAGGTGGCTTTCGGCATTCAAAACTTAGGCCCGCTGGCTGCGGCGTCCTATTCCTTGGTCATCGCCGCTGCCTTTGCCAATCGCAGCGCTCGCAAACGCGCTGTCTTTGCGCGCGTACGAATGGCATCGGCCTCAATCAAGGCCTTTGCGGCCTTGCTGGTTTGTTCGGCTACGCTCTCACGGCGGCTCTTGGGCGCACTCGGCTCTCGCGGTTGGTCCATTGCAAATCAATCCTCTGTGTTTATCCAACTCACGAGAGACGCAAGGGCTGTCTAAATAACCAAGGCGACGATAAAGAGGGTAGCCAACAGACCCAACTTGAGCATCACGTCACCGGTGAGAGGAAAAAGCGGAGAACCCATTGGGCTCTCCGCTCCGAGCGCCTTGCGGCGCGAGAAGCTCACACCAGAGCGCTCTAATCCCACTTGTGGCACGTAGGCAGGATGAAAGCGAGACCCAATCCGCCCCGCGCTGATCAGCCCAAGCTGCCGACCGAAAATTCCCCGGATGGTGGGCTCCACCGGGGCGCGGCAACAGGCTCGCCTCATCGCTTGAAGAACTGGTCGGCGGCGGCAAGCGAAGCGCGCTTCTTGGCCATGGCCTCGTCCAGCCGCGCGATCTCCTGCCCGAGCAACGCGATCCGCTCCGCAAGCTCCTCGACCGACAGCAGCGTGAGATCCTGCCCGATCTCGTGCGCCAGCTTCTTCTTGGGGGTGAGGTCTTCGTCAAACATCGCCGCGCCTCCGGTGCGGTGGCTCAAGGATAGAGCATTTTTCCAACGGAATCCTGCCCCCGGGGTTGATCCGGCGGGAATGCATTGGAAAACGATAGACCAAAGAGATTCGCGGGCCGATCCGATGGCGTCGGTTCGGGCGCTGTTCAAGCGCAACGCGGGTTGTCACACGACCGGCGCTCCACTAGACAACGCCGACCACAGTTGCAGCGCTTCGGAAAGCGGCCCCATGCCCGATCTGCCTGCCGAAATGACCGCCATCGGCATCCGCGTGCCCGGCGGGCCCGAGGTTTTGGTGCCCGAACAGCGGCCGCTTCCGATCCCTGGTCCCGGCGAGATCCTCGTCAAAGTAGCGGCCGCCGGCGTCAACCGGCCGGATGTGATGCAGCGTAAGGGCCTTTACCCGCCTCCCGCGGGCGCGCCGGACATTCCCGGGCTGGAGATCGCCGGCGAGGTGGCGGCCCTCGGCTCCGGTGACGCCCGGTGGAAAGTAGGCGACGCCGTCTGCGCCTTGGTGGCGGGCGGCGGCTATGCGCAATACTGCCTCGCCCATGAGTCGCACGCGCTGCCGGTGCCGGCCGGGTTGTCGGTGGCCGAGTCCGCGGCGATCCCGGAGACGTTCTTCACGGTGTGGTCGAACGTGTTCGAGCGCGCCGGATTGCGCAGCGGCGAATCGATCCTGGTGCATGGCGGCTCGTCCGGCATCGGCACGACGGCGATCCAACTTGCAAAGGCGTTCGGCGCGCGCGTGATCACGACGGCAGGCTCGGACGAGAAATGTGCGGCCTGCTTCAAGCTTGGCGCCGAGCATGCGATCAACTACAACACCCAGGATTTCGTCGCCATTACCAAGCAGGCGACTGCCGGCAAGGGTGCCGATGTCATCGTCGACATCGTCGGCGGCGACTATATCGAACGCAATTTCGAGGCCGCCGCAATGGACGGCCGCGTGCTGCAGATTGCGTTCCAGGGCAGTTCGAAGGCGACCGTCGATTTCCGTCGCGTCATGCTCAAGCGACTGACGCACACCGGCTCCACGCTGCGCTCGCGTCCGGTCGCCGAGAAGGCCGCGATCGCGCGCGCGGTCGAGGAGAAGGTGTGGCCGCTGATCGCTGCCGGACGCGTCAAGCCGGTGATATATCGCACCTTTCCGCTCGCGGAAGCGGCCGCCGCGCACACCCTGATGGAGTCGAGCGCGCATATCGGCAAGATCGTGCTCACCGCATGACCGCGGCTGCGGACCTTGCCCTCGGCCACCGGCCCCGGTACTCATGAGCGTGGAATCTGGGACCATCAAGCCGCGAGGCTGCCGCTTGCCTATTCTGCGCGCCGTCAGCTTGTTGGCGCTGGCGATCCTCGGCCTTTTCGGCGTATCGAGCGCGCGCGCCGTCGACGCCATCAACGTGCGCCTCGACGCTGCGGCCATCGACCTCACCGACGCCGTCGAGCGGCATCGGACCGAGGGCGAGCGCATCGGGGTGTCGACTGCACCGGGTCCCGACGGGATCGTGCGCCGGATCGAGGTGCGCGCACGCGAAGGCGGCAACAACTGGGCGGTATTCGCGCTTGCCAATAACGGCGACGAGCAGGTCGACCGGCTCTTGGTCGCGCCGCACTACCGCATGGTCGGCTCCGGACTGATCTGGCCGGACCTCGGCCTGTCGCGCATCGTCGCCATCACGCCGTCGACCGGCGACCGTCCGGACCGTCAGGATAGCGCGACCGCGGACATCTTCCGCCTCACCCTCGACCCCGGCACCGTGATCACCTTCGTGGTCGAGCTGCGCACCGACAAGCTGCCGCAGCTTTATCTGTGGGAGCCGGATTCCTTCAAGGACAAGGTCAACAGCTTCACGCTCTACCACGGCATCGTGCTCGGCATTGCCGGCCTTTTGGCGCTGTTCCTGACCATCCTGTTCGTGGTCAAGGGCAGCCTGATGTTCCCGGCCGCGGCCGCGCTCGCGTGGGCGGTGCTGACTTATATCGGCATCGATTTCGGCTTCTGGGGAAAGGTATTCGAGCTCTCGTCGGGCGCCGAACAGGTGTGGCGCGCCGGCGGCGAGGCGATTCTGGCGGCCACCCTGCTGGTGTTCCTGTTCGCCTACCTCAACCTCAATCGCTGGCACGTGCGCTACGCCCACATCACCGGCGGCTGGCTGGTCTTCCTCGGCGCCCTGGTCGCGCTCGCGCTCTACGATCCTGCGGCCGCGTCCGGCATCGCGCGCATCTCGCTCGCTGCGGTCGCGGTCGCGGGGTTTGCCCTCATCGTCTATCTCGCGGTGCACGGTTTCGACCGCGCCGTCCTGCTGATTCCGACCTGGTTCCTGCTGCTCGCCTGGGTGTTCGCCGCCAGCCTTTCCGTCACCAGTGTCGTCACCAACGACATCGTCGGGCCGGCGTTGCTCGGCGGGCTGGTCTTGATCGTGATGCTGATCGGCTTCACGGTGATGCAGCACGCGTTCGCCGGCAGCGTCACCAATGCGATCGTCTCCGACGTCGAGCGCCGCGCCCTGGCGCTCACCGGCGCCGGCGACCTGATCTGGGACTGGGACGTTTCCTCCGACAAGGTGTTCACCAGCCAGGAGACCGAGCACCTGCTCGGGCTGCGGCGCGGCACCCTGGAAGGGTCGGCCGCGCGCTGGCTGGACGTATTGCATTCGCAGGATCGCGACCGTTTCCGCGCCTCGCTCGACGGCGTACTGGAACAGCGGCGCGGGCGCCTGATGCAGGATTTTCGCCTGCGCGCCGCCGACGGCCATTACCTCTGGTTTTCGCTCAAGGCGCGGCCGGTGGTCGGCTCGGACGGCGAGGTGGTGCGCCTGGTCGGCACGTTGACCGACGTGACCGAATTCAAGACGGCCGAGGAGCGGCTGCTGCACGACGCGGTGCATGACAACCTGACCGGCCTGCCGAACCGCGAGCTGTTCATGGATCGGCTCGAGGCCGCGCTCTCGCTCGCCAAGGCGGACGCGGCGATCCGGCCGACCGTGACGGTGATCGACATCGACCGTTTCAAGCAGGTCAACGACTCGGTCGGCATCGCGGTCGGCGATTCGATTCTGCTGACGCTGGCGCGTCGGCTCGGGCGGCTATTGAAGCCGCAGGACATGCTGGCGCGCCTGGGCGGCGACCAGTACGGGTTGCTGCTGTTGTCCGAGCGCGAGCCCGACCGCATCACGGCCTTCGCCGACAACATGCGACGGGCGCTGCGGGCGCCGATCACCTTCAATGACCGCGAGATCCTGCTCACCGCCTCGATCGGGCTGGCGCTGGTTGGCGACGATACGCAACGCAAGGAAGAGTTCCTCAAGGACGCCGAGCTCGCGATGTATCATGCCAAGCGCATGGGCGGCGACCGCATCGAGGTGTTCAAGCCCGCGATGCGCGCACGCAAGAGCGATCGCCTCACGCTCGAGTCCGAGCTGCGCCGAGCGCTGGCACGCGAAGAGATCATGCTGCTGTACCAGCCGATCGTGCGGCTGGAAGACCGCTCGGTCGCCGGCTTCGAGGCGCTGATGCGGTGGGATCACCCGCGCATGGGGCGCCTGGCGCCGTCGGAGTTCATCTCGATCGCGGAAGAGACCGGGCTGATCGTCGAGCTTGGCCAGTTCGTGATCGAGCGCACCGCCCGTCAGCTGGTGGAATGGCAGCGCACCGTCGGCGGGCCTGATCCGGTGTTCGCGAGCGTCAACGTCTCGTCGCGCCAGCTGCTGCGGCACGACCTGATCCAGGATCTGCGGACCGTATTTGCGCGCTCGGCACCGGCGCTCGGCACGCTCAAGATCGAGTTGACCGAATCGCTGGTGATGGAAAATCCCGAGCACGCCGCCCAGATGCTCACGCGCATCCGCGATCTCGGCGCCGGGCTCGCGCTCGACGATTTCGGCACCGGGCATTCCTCGCTCGCCTATCTGCAGCGCTTCCCGTTCGATACCATCAAGATCGATCAGTCGTTCGTGCGCACCGGCGGCAAGGGCAAGCGTCCGGTGATCCTGCGATCGATCATCGCGCTCGCGCACGATCTCGGAATGGAGGTCGTCGCCGAGGGCGCCGAGAACGATGACGATGCGACCGAGCTGTTCGAGCTCGGTTGCGAATACGCGCAAGGCTACGTGTTCGGCGAGCCGATGGCGGCGCGCGCAGCCCACGATCTGCTCAAGTCGCACGCCTACGAACCGGTGCGCTGAGCCGTCATTGCGAGCCGAAGGCGAAGCAATCCAGACTGGCAGCGCCGATCTGGATTGCTTTGTCGCTTGCGAGTGTTATCGCGCTCGATGGCACCCGCGCTCCTCGCCATGACGGATAGGCTTCGCCAGCGACGAATCCGGGGGCCGGAAGTAGGCGTGCTCAAAGAGATAGTGCGACCGCCGACGGCTACGCGTGCCCGGCTTCGGACGACAGCATGCCGAGATTGATGCCGATCTTGCGCAATGCCTTGTCGTATTTGCTCTCGATGTCGGCACCGAAAATGAGCTCCGCATCGGCGCTGCAGTGCAGCCAGCCGTTGCCCTGGATCTCGCTCTCCAGCTGGCCGGCCGCCCATCCCGCATAGCCGAGCGCGAGCACCGCGCTCGCAGGGCCCTTGCCGCGCGCGATCGCCTTGAGGATATCCAGAGTGGCGGTCAGGCAGACGCCGTCGTCGATCGGCAGGGTCGAGTCCTCGATGAAGAAGTCGCTCGAGTGCAGCACGAAGCCGCGCTGGGTCTCGACCGGGCCGCCCTTGAGCACTTTGACCGTCTCGGCGCGCGGCGGGAGCTGAATCCGATCGGCCGCCGGAATGACCTCGAGCTGCACCAGCAGGTCGGGAAAGTTGATGTTGGCGGCCGGGTGATTGACGATGATGCCCATCGCACCATCGTTGGAGTGGGCGCAGATGTAGATGACGCTGCGCGAGAACGGTCCGTCCTGCAGCGCTGGCATCGCAATAAGCATCTGCCCGTCCAGATAGCCTCGGGCCGAACCTTTTGACGCCTTCCTGCGCGGTAGCTTCATGTTTGGAAGGTTACTCCGATCCAGCCAGCATGCAAGGAAACTTGTGCTCTCAAAATGCGGCTCGATCACGACCATTTCAATGGCGCGCGCGGCAATGCCCGCATATTTGAACGCAAATGACCGGCTGCGCGTTCCATCGCCTCGCCACCCTGGCCGCCACCCTGTTGCTCGCCCTCGTGCCGCACGCGAGCCAGGCGAGCGAAGCGTCGCCGTGGGACAGCGGAACTCATTCGTCCGTGCGGCTGATCGGTGCGGGCGCCGTGCGCGATCACGGCGCCGTCCGGCTGCGGGCCGGCGTCGAAATTCAGCTGCGGCCGGGATGGAAGACCTATTGGCGCTATCCCGGCGATTCCGGCGTCCCGCCGCGGTTTGATTTCGCTCGCTCCGAGAATGTCCGCGATGTGACCGTCTTGTGGCCGGCGCCCGAGCGGTTTTCCGATGGTAGCGGAGGGTCGATCGGTTACGCCGAGGCTGTCATCTTTCCGCTGCTGGTGGAGCCCGCCGACGAGCGCAAGCCGGTGCTGTTGCGCGTCGATCTCGACTTTGGCGTATGCGAAAAGCTGTGCGTTCCGGTCGATGCCAAGCTCGAGCTTCGGCTCGGCGCAAATGCAACGGCGCATGACCCGCCTCTTGCCGCGCATGAGGCGAGAGTCCCTCTGCGCGTCGCGATCGGCCCGCGGGAGCCGCTCGCCATTGTCGCAGTTCGACGGGACGCCGGGAGGTCGCCTGCTCGCGTCCTTGTAGATGTTGCGGCGCCGGCAGTTGCGAACGTCGACCTGTTCGCCGAGGGACCGACGGCCGAATGGGCGCTGCCGCTGCCCCAGCCGGTTGAGGGCCCGAGCGTTGGCGTGAAGCGCTTCATGTTCGAGCTCGATGGTCTTCCGCCCGGCGCCACCGCTGCCGGCGCGGCAGTGAGGCTGACGGCGGTGTCGACGACCTCCGCCATCGAGGTCGTCGCGCATCTCGACTAATGTGGTCGCCGCGCTAATTTAGCCCCGCGGCTGCGGCGGGTTTGCGTGCCACGCCGCACGCCGCCCTGCCCACCGCAACCCGAAAGGAACACGTAAATGCCCATCAAGGTCGGCGATCGCCTCCCGAGCGCCAAGCTGCGCGTCATGACCGCGGAAGGTCCTGCCTGGAAATCCACCGATGAGCTGTTTGCCGGCAAGAAGGTGGTGCTGTTCGGCGTGCCCGGCGCTTTCACCGGCACCTGCCACAAGAGCCATTTGCCGGGTTTCATCCAGAACGCCAACGCGATCAAGAAGAAGGGCGTGGACATGATCGCGGTCACATCCGTCAACGACCATTTCGTCATGGATGCCTGGAAGACCGCGTCCGACGCCGCCGACAAGATCGAGTTTCTGTCCGACGGCAATGCCGAGTTCGCGAAGGCGATCGACCTGACTTTCGATGGCTCAGCCAACGGCCTCGGCACGCGCTCGCGGCGCTACTGCATGCTGATCGACAACGGCATGGTGAAACAGCTCAATATCGAGGAAGCGCCCGGCAAGGTGGAGCTGAGCAGCGCCGAGGCCATGTTGAAGGTGCTGTGAGCGGCTTTACTTAAGGTTTCGCGTGCGCGGCCCGACGCCCGGCGCGCGCCGCCGCCCTGATCTCGGCGATCGCTTCGCGGACCAGTTGGTCGGCGCGCTCGTTCATGGCATCGCCGGCATGGCCCCTGACCCAGTGCCAGCGCACGTCGTGGCGGGCGACTGCTGCGTCGAGCCGCTGCCAGAGTTCAGCGTTCTTCACCGGTTGGCGTTCGGCGGTACGCCAGCCGTTGCGTTTCCAGGTATGGATCCACTCCGTGATCCCGTTTCGCACGTACTGGGAGTCGGTGTGCAGGTCGGCGATGCACGGCCGTTTCAACGCTTCCAGCGCCGAGATCGCGGCCATCAGCTCCATCCGGTTATTGGTGGTGTAAAGCTCGCCGCCCTTGAGCTCCTTCTCGTGACCAGCCCATTTGAGAATGACGCCCCAGCCGCCAGGGCCGGGATTTGGGGACGCGCCGCCGTCGGTATGGATGCTGACGATCGTTTCGCTCACGCCGCCCCCTATGCCGCAATGCCGTAGTCGACGATGCTCGCGACCGCCTGATGGAACCGCAGCTTGCGGAAATACTCCAGCGGGTCCTTCGGCCGCACCAGCGCGCCCGGCGGCACGTTGAGCCAGTCCACCAGCCTGGTCAGCAGAAACCGCAGCGCAGCGCCGCGCGACAGGGTGGGGAGCGCCGCCTGCTCCTCGTCCGAGAGCGGCCGCACCTTGTTGTAGCCCTGCAGCAGCGCGCGACCCTTGGTGACGTTGAAGGAGTGGTCCGGCTCGAAGCACCACGCATTCAGGCAGACGGCGACGTCGTAGCTCAGCGTGTCGGTGCAGGCGAAGTAGAAATCGATGATGCCCGAGAGCGCATTTCCGAGGAAGAACACGTTGTCGGGAAAGAGGTCCGCGTGGATCACCCCGGAAGGGAGGCCGCGCGGCCAGGCCCGCTCGGCATCGTCGAGCTCGGCCGCGATGGTCGCGCACAGCCCGCGTTGCAGCGTATCGGCGCGATTCTTCGCGGCCTCGTAGAGCGGTCGCCAGCCCGCGACCGAGAGGGTGTTCGTCCGTTGCAGCGGAAAGTCGCCCCCGGTGACATGCAGCCCGGCCAGGCTCTCGCCGACGGCGGCGCAGTGCCATACCGACGGACGCCGGATCGACATGCCGTCGAGAAAGGTGATCAGCGCCGCCGGGCGTCCGGCCAAGGCGCCGACGGCCTCGCCGGCGCGGTCCTTGACCGGCTGCGGACAGTGCAGCCCGCGTTGCGCCAAGTGCTCCATCAGGCCGAGGAAGAACGGCAAGTCGCGGGCGTCCACCCGTTTCTCGTACAGCGTCAGGAAGAAGTGGCCGAGCGTGGTGTGGACGAGATAGTTCGAGTTCTCGACCCCCTCGGCGATCCCCTTGTAGGCGAGCAGCTCGCCGATGTCGTAGCGCCCGAGGAAGTCGCCGAGCTCCTCGGCCGCAACGTCGGTATAGACCGCCATCCGTCGGGCTACTCCGCCGCCTCGACGGGGCGCAGCACGCGCGGCAGGGGGAAGAATACGCTTTCCGTAACGGCCGATTCCGTCTCCACGTGGAGGTCATAGCGGGCCGCGAAGGCGTCGAGCACCTCCTCCACCAAAACTTCGGGCGCCGACGCTCCGGCTGTGATCGCGAGGCTGCCGATGGCGCCGAGCGCCTGCCAATCGATGTCGGCAGCCCGTTGCAGCAGGACCGCGTGCGGGCAGCCCGCCCGCTCGGCCACTTCTTTCAGGCGCTGGGAATTGGAGGAATTGGGAGCGCCGACCACGATCATGGCGTCGACTTTCGGCGCCACCTTCTTCACCGCTTCCTGCCGATTGGTGGTGGCGTAGCAAATGTCTTCCTTGTGCGGGCCGACGATCTCCGGGAACCGCCGCTTGAGGCACTCGACGATCTGGGCCGCATCATCGATCGACAGCGTGGTCTGCGTCACATAGGAGAGACGGGCAGCGTCACGCGGAACAAACGTCCTCGCTTGCTGCACCGTTTCGATCAAGGTGATCGCGCCCGGTGGCAGCCGGCCCATGGTGCCGACCACCTCCGGGTGGCCGGCATGACCGATCAGCACGATCTCGCGCCCGCGCCGGAAGTGGATTTCCGCTTCGCGATGCACCTTGGTGACGAGCGGGCAGGTGGCATCGAGGACGAACAGCTTGCGGCGGCTTGCCTCCTCCTGCACGGCGCGGGGCACGCCATGGGCGGAGAGCACCACCGGGGCGTCGCTGTCCGGAATCTCTTCCAGCTCCTCGACAAAAACCGCGCCCTTGGATTTGAGGCTCTCCACCACGTATTTGTTGTGAACGATCTCGTGGCGCACATAGACCGGCGCCCCGTAGACCTCGAGCGCCCGCTCCACCGACTCGATCGCGCGTACCACTCCGGCGCAAAAGCCGCGCGGCGCACACAGCAACACCCGCAGCTGCGGCTTCGGCTGGCGGGAAGGGGCGAGGGTCATCGTTGCTCTCCCGCCGCAGGCGTATGGCCTTTTACGACTCGACGGCCGAAAGCCGCCGCAACAGGCTCGTAATCCTCGGCACGGACGCTACCGACATGGGCGCCCGGCGGCGGCCTGTCAAGCGAGACCATGTTCCGCGAGACCATGTTCCATGCGAAACCATGTTCCATGCGAAACCATGTTCCATTGGACAGCGCGCCTCCGGAAGCCTATATTCCCGGCACTTCCTGTCATCGTCGATGACGCGCAAGCTTGCGCCCCCGGGCGGGCGGAGCACAAAAGGACATTTGCCATGACGACTCAGCCCCTCATGCCGAAGGCAACGGCGGTCTGGCTGGTGGAGAACACGGCGCTCTCCTTCGATCAAATTGCCGATTTCTGCAAGCTGCACCCCCTGGAGGTGAAGGCCATCGCCGACGGCGACGCCGCGCAAGGCATCAAGGGCCTCGATCCGATCCTGACTGGGCAATTGACGCGCGAGGAGATCGAGGAGGGGGAATCGGATTTCGAGCACCGTCTTCGGCTCGCCGACCCCAAGGTGAAGTTGCCGCAACCGAAGGCCAAGCGAGGCCCGCGCTATACGCCGGTTTCGCGCCGCCAGGACCGTCCCAACGCCATCCTCTGGCTGATCCGCAATCACCCGGAGCTCAAGGACAGCCAGATCATGCGGCTGGTCGGCACCACCAAGTCGACGATCCAGTCGATCCGCGACCGCTCCCATTGGAACGCGCCCAATCTGCAGCCGATGGACCCGGTCACGCTCGGCCTGTGCTCCCAGCTCGACCTCGACCTCGAGGTTCAGCGCGCCGCCAAGGAGAAGCCGGCCGCGCCCGAACAGGGCGTCACGCTGCTGCCGGCCGAGGTGACCACGGCGCGGGAGCCGGCCGAGCCCGAGCCCAAGAAGCCCGCCGAGGAGCTCAACGTCGAAGCGGTATTTGCCAAGCTCAAGCAGCTCAGTGGCAAGACCGAGAGCGAGTAAGGCCCGCGTGCCGGCGCCCCGTCCGCGAGGTTTCCGCAATCGGCGCTAGTTGCCGCGCGAGAATAGGAGCCGCGCCGCGAACGCACCCATCAGGCCGGCGAACAGCCAGTCGATCACGCGCATCGCCCGCGGCGCGCGCCGGATCGCGTCGGTGAAGCGCTCCGCGATGACAATCAGAATCGCACAGGTCGGGATGCCAAGGGCGATGAAATACAGGCCGAGGAACAACAGTTTCGCTCCCGCGTGCGGGTCGGCGGCCGAGACGAATTGGGGCAGGAAGGTCACGAAGAACATCACGATCTTCGGGTTCAAGAGGTTGACCCCCAGGCCCATCAGATAGCTTTGCGCGAGCGGGCGCCGGGTTCCGGGCTCGGCCGCCACCGTTAGCGCCGAGCCATGGCGGATCGCCTGCAGCGCGAGCCACAAGAGATAGGCGACGCCCACGATCTTGAGCACCGTATAAGCGGTGGTGGAAGCAGCGAGCAGGGCCGAAAGCCCGATCGCCGCCAGCGTCGAGTGGATCAGGATTCCCGAGATGGCGCCGAACATCGCCGCGAAGCCACGGGCGCGGCCCGCGCGCAGCGTCTCCCCAATGAACAGCGTCATGTCGGGACCCGGGGTGAGGATCAGCACAAAGGCTGCCAGCGTGAACGCCGCCAGCACGTCGGGGTTGGGCACGAACGTCATGGTGCGTCCTTTGGCTGCTTCGTCCAGGCCAGCGCCTGCTCCAGCCGGTCGTTGCCCCAGAACAGCTCCCCGTCCTCGGTGACGAAGCTCGGCGCGCCGAAAATCCCAGGCGCTGTGCTTGCTCGGTTACGCCGCGCAGCTCGGCCTTGATTTCATCGCCTTGGGCACGGGCCAGGATCGCCGCCGCATCGAGATCGAGACTGCTGAGAATTTCCGCCATGACGGCAGCATCGCCGATCTGGCGTCCGTCACCGAATTCGGCGCGGTACACGGCGCGAGCGAAGTCCTCGCCCCAGCCTTGCGGCAGCCCGATGAGCGCGATCCGCGCGGCCAACAGGCTCGGCTGCGGAAATGGATCGGGTTTGCGGAACGGCAGGCCGAGCCCGGCGCACAGCCGTTCCACGTCATGCCACATGTAGCGTCCCTTGGCCGGCTGCCAGTTGAACGGCGAATCGAGCGGCAGGCCCTGCTGCTTGAAGATCGGCCCGAGCGCGAACGGCCGCCAGCGCACCGTCACTCCCGCGTCGCGCGCCAGCGAGGCGATCCGCATCGCGGCCGGATACGAGTAGGTCGACGCGAACTCGAGCCAGAACTCCACCACCGGCATCGGACCTTCCCTGACCGATTCCGACCGGAAGCTTAACCGATCGGGCGCACCCTTGTCCGTTCGGTCGCGGTGATTGCTACCGGCGATCATCTCCGCTAGCGATGCATCAGGCAGGAGAGACGTCGATGGCCTACGACAACATCATGGTCGAAACCAAAGGCAAGATCGGGCTGATCAGGCTCAACCGCCCGCAGGCGTTGAACGCGCTCAACTCCGCCCTGATCGCGGACCTGTCGCGCGCAATCGACGAGTTCGAGGCCGATCCGAGCATCATGTGCATGATACTCACCGGCTCCGACAAGGCGTTCGCGGCCGGCGCCGACATCAAGCAGATGGCCGGCATGTCGTATGCCGACGCGTACCTTGGCGACTTCCCCGCCGGCTGGGACGCCCCCGCACGCGCGCGCAAGCCGGTGATCGCGGCGGTCGCCGGCTTCGCACTCGGCGGCGGCTGCGAGCTCGCGATGGCGTGCGACATGATCATTGCGGCCGACAATGCGAAATTCGGGCAACCCGAGATCAAGCTCGGCGTCATCCCGGGGATCGGCGGCACGCAGCGGCTCACCCGCGCGGTCGGCAAGGCCAAGGCGATGGACCTTTGTCTCACCGGCCGCATGATGGATGCGGCGGAGGCCGAGCGTTCCGGCCTGGTCGCGCGCGTCGTTCCGCTCGCGAGTCTGATGGACGAGGCCTTGAAGGCGGCGGAGACGATCGCCTCCATGTCGCTGCTCTCGCTGATGGCGGTGAAGGAGAGCATCAATCGCGCGTTCGAGACCTCGCTCGCCGAAGGCATGCGCTTCGAGCGGCGCGCCTTTCACCCGCTGTTCGCGACCGACGACCAGAAGGAAGGCATGGCGGCCTTCATCGAGAAGCGCCCGCCGAATTTCAAGAACCGCTAAGGGCGTACCTTAGCGGGCTGATCGGAAGTCCGCTTTCGAGGGCCAGCCAGAAAACATTTGCTCACTTCGAGCCTTTGCGTCCGGCCCTGGCTGGTAGGGGACCGAATGCAATTCCAGACAAGACGACGCGAGTTTCGCCCGACGAGGTGATAGAATAATTGGTCGGGCTGACAGGTGCGCTCTGGGACCGAGGATGAATTCTGCACCGACACGCAAGGTGATCGTCGCGGGCATGATCGGGAACGTGCTCGAGTGGTACGATTTTGCGACCTACGCCTATTTCGCCTCCGCGATTGGGCGGCAGTTCTTCCCGCATCAGGATCCAGTCGCTCAGCTGCTTTCGGCTTTCGGCGTGTTCGCGCTCGGCTATCTGATGCGGCCGGTTGGTGGCGCGCTCGTCGGCCATATCGGCGACCGCTTCGGACGACGCGGCGCACTTACTTTCTCAGTCACCGCCATGGCGATCCCAACCTTCTTGATCGGGGTCTTGCCGGGATATTCTATGCTCGGTCTGCTGGCGCCGGCCGCGCTGATCCTGCTGCGCATGGTGCAAGGACTTTCGGTCGGCGGCGAATATACGAGTTCGATGGTGTTTCTGGTCGAGCACGCGCCGGAAGGTCGCCGCGGCCTAATGGGTGCCCTGGCGGCTTGCGGAGCCGGCGTCGGCACGCTCCTCGGCTCGGCCATAGGCGCAACCTTTGCCGCGAGCATGTCGGAGGCGGCGCTGGAAGCGTGGGGTTGGCGTATTCCCTTCCTGATGGGTCTGCTTATCGGGATTGCCGGCTACTTCCTGCGCCGGCACCAATTGGAAACCATGCCGGTGGAGCGGTCGAAGCGCGTACCGATCGTCGAGACACTGCATGATCACTGGCGCACGGTTCTCGGCTTCGCCGGCCTGTCGGTGTTCAACGCGGTGAGCTTCTACGCAGGATTCGTCTATTTGGTGAGCTGGCTGCAAACGGCCGACGGCATTCCGCCCTCGCACGCACTCGAGATCAATACATTGAGCATGACCATCATGCTGGCGGTAGTGCTCGCGGGAGGCGCGTTGAGCGACCGGTTTGGGCGCAAGCCGCTCCTTCTCATCCCGGTCATTCTCGGCTTTGTCGCCGCGCTACCGCTCTTCTGGCTGATGAACCACCCGTCGGTGCTGCTTGCGCAGCTTGGGCAGTTCGGCCTCGTATTGATCGTCGGTCTCTACGGTGGCGCACAGCCGGCCGTCTTGGTGGAGGCAGCGCCGCCGCAGGTGCGCTGCACGGCCGTGGCGCTGGGTTACAATATCTGTTTTGGCGTGATCGGCGGCTCGACACCCCTCGCAGCGGCTTGGCTGGTCGAACGCACGGGTAACGAGATTGCGCCGGCGTTCCTGATGATGGCGGCGGCAGCCGTCGCGTTCTTTACAATATTGCGCTTTCGCGAAACCTACCGCGCCCCATTCGCTGGCGGCACTTCGAGTGCGGCCAAGGTCTATGCATGACGGTCTCTGCCGCTTGGCCAGCCTGTCTGATGATGCCCTCCAAGTTGTCTTTGCCTTGCATCTCCGTCGTTGGATCAAGATAGCGCCATGGCCGTTTAAGGCACAACTCGAACCTACCTCAATGTTTGCTATTTGGCCGCCTTCGGAGGCAAGCGGCCATCAGCCCGCGATTGCCGAGCACTCGCGATTTATGAGTACACGCCCCTGGTTACTTCCGGACGCAGATCACGCGCACGGTCGCCGCCTTCGCCTTCTCCACGCCGCTGGCCGCTGCCGGCGCGGCGGCGGCCACCTGATGCGCGAGCAGGAAAGCCGTGATCGCCTCGGCCGGAATGAGCGCGGCGAGAGCCGCCGCCGCAGGCGGGCCGGCAATGACCTGCGGCCGCAGGTCGACCAGGCCGGCGAGGCGGCCGTCGCGCGCGAGCGCGGCCGCGCCGGCAAATCCCGGCGCCGGTGCCGGCTCGACCACCCTGGCGGCGCCTTGCGAGGTCACTCGTGCGGCGGCCGTCGACGCGGCGGCGCCGCCGCCCTGCGACTGCGGGTCGGCAACGCCGACCAGCGTGACATCCGTACCGTCGCCGTCGCCGACGCCGAGCGCCTCGAGATCGCGGCTCCCGTAGACGCGCAGTAGCGCGAGATGCGTCGCCTTGTCCTCGGCGATCAGGTCCGCGGGGCCGAGGCCGCCGAGCGTGATCACCTGGCATGCGTCGGTCACCTCGCGCGTGGTGATCACGTGGCCGGCGGCGCCGATCACGACGCCGGTGCCGTACTCGACCTTGCGGCGGGGCGGAGGCCCTGCCACGACTCCGGGAGGAAACCCCGCGAATGCGCTCGACATCGCGATCACCACCGGATCGACGGTGCCTTCCAGCGCCTGGTCGTAGAGGATGGAGAACCCGCGCACCTCGCCATCCTTGAACGCGCCGCGCACATAGACCTTCTTCAACCCCTGCAGGCCGGAGACGATGAAAAAGTCCGGCCGCAGCAGCTTGTACGAGACCTTGCGCTCGGCAACGTTTTGCTGCTGCTCGAACGCCGCCTGCAGCGTGGTGCCGGGCGCGGCGATCCGGAAGGTCTCGATCTGCACTTCCCCGCGTGCCGAGGTCCAGCGCGAGCCGCCGGCGATGCCGGTCGCCTGTGGGGCGAGCTTCGCCGGCAGGCCGAGGCGGACGCCGCTCACGCCGTCGTTGAGCATGCGCCAGCCCACCGCCTCCTGCTTGGGGTTCGCGGCGGCGCTCAGGGCCGCGCGCTCCTGCGGATTGAGCACCCCGGTTTCCTTGCCGCCGCGCCGCTTCTGGAACGCCTTGACGGCGGCAACCGCGCGCTCGCCGAACTCGCCCGAGAGCGTGCCGTTGTAATCCCCGGTCCAGATCAGGTCGCTCTGAATCGCGATGCGCTCCGCGTCCGGAATGGCGGCATACGATTCGGCGACCGGATTTGGCTTGGCGGCGGTGGCCGCGGGCCTCGCCGTGGCTTGCGGTTTCGGCGCGGCACTCGGCTTCGGCGCGGCCCTCGGCGGCGCTGTCTGGGCGAGCGCCGGCGCCATGAGCCCAAGCGATAGCAGGATCGCCCCGAAGTACCGCATCCCGGCCCCCTTGCGTGGTAAGAAGCGCGCAAAGGGTACCGCAACAACGCGCTCCCGCAAGGGATCCGTTGCGGGGAGCGAACCAAGGCGGGTGACCGGAATGTTGAGCCCGGACGAGCTCGAGCGCTATGCGCGCCACATTGTGCTGCTCGAGGTCGGCGGCCCCGGGCAGGCGGCGCTCAAGCGGGCGCGCGTTCTCGTCGTCGGCGCCGGCGGGCTCGGCGCGCCCGCGCTGATGTATCTGGCGGCCGCCGGCGTCGGCACGCTCGGCGTCATCGACGACGACAAGGTCTCGCTTTCCAACCTGCAGCGGCAGGTCATCCATGGCACGCCCGACATCGGCGCCGCCAAGGTCGACAGCGCGGCGGCGACGGTCCGCCGCCTCAACCCGCATGTGGCGGTCGATACCCATGCGGTCCGGCTCGCCGCCGACAACGCGCTCGAGCTGATCGGGCGTTACGATCTCGTCGCCGACGGCTCGGACAATTTCGCCACCCGCTACCTGGTGTCGGACGCCTGCTACTTCGCCCGCAAGCCGCTGGTCACCGCCGCGGTCGGCACCTTCGATGGCACGCTCACCACCGTCCGGGCGCATGAGCGCGGCGCCGAAGGGCGGCCCAATCCGACCTACCGCTGCCTGTTTCCCGAGCCGCCGCCGGCTGGCACCGTCCCGGCCTGCGCGGAGGCCGGAATCCTCGGCGCGCTCACCGGAGTCGTCGGCTCGCTGATGGCGATGGAGGCGATCCGCGAGATCGTCGGCTTCGGAGAGGGCCTGGTCGGCCGCGTGCTGATGATCGACGCGCGCTCGATGCGCTTCACGACGCTCGACTATGCCTGGGACCCGCAAAACCCGCTGTCGGGCGAGCGGCCGACGATCCGCGACCTCGCGGTGCACGCGTGAGGGCGCGCGCTGAGGCCGCGACGGCGCGGCGCGCCGGCCGGCCCTTGCGCCCGCCGGCGGATTGGTGACACCGTGGCCGCGGTCTTCAGGTGCCGCCACGGTGTCCTGAGCAACCTCTCTGCGCCGCAGTTCGTCACGAGCCACTAGCCATGCTGCGTCTGATCATCCGGCGTCTGGCGCTCGGCCTCCTGGTGGCGTTCACCGTCATGACGCTTGCGTTCCTGCTGACGCGGCTCTCGGGCGACCTGGCGATCTCGATCGCCGGCCCGCAGGCGACGCAGGCCGACGTCGAGATCGTGCGCAAAGCCTACGGCCTCGATCGCCCGCTCACCGTCCAGTTCTTCGACTGGGTCGGCCGCGCCATGATCGGTGATTTCGGTCAAAGCTTCTTCTTCAAGGAGAGCGTCGCCAACCTGATCGCGAAGCGCCTGCCGACCACCATCACCCTCGGCCTGGTCGGCTTGAGCCTCGCGCTCATCGTCTCGATTCCGCTCGGCATCTTGGCGGCGCTGCGCGAGAACACCTGGATCGACCGCGCCGTCACCATGCTCACGATGGTTGGGCAGGCGGTGCCGAGCTTCTGGTTCGCGCTCATCCTGATGATCGTGCTCGGCCTACACCTCGGCATCCTGCCGATCTCGGGCACCGGCACATGGCAGCACTTCGTGATGCCGGGCATCGTGCTCGCCTTCACGGCGATCCCGGCGCTCACCCGGCTCACCCGCTCCGGCATGATCGAAGCCATGGCGTCCGACTACATCCGCACGGCGCGCGCCAAGGGCCTGTCGCGCATCCGCATCGTCTTCAAGCACGCCCTGCGCAACGCCGCGATCCCGGTCGTGGCGATCGCCGCGGTCCAGCTCGGCTTCATGCTCGGCGGCTCGATCGTCATCGAGACGGTGTTCGCGCTTCACGGTGTCGGCTATCTGGGCTGGGAAAGCATCGCCAAGAACGACTTTCCGGTCGTGCAGGCGGTCGTGCTGGTGTTGGCGACGATCTATATTGGCCTCACGCTGCTTGCCGACATCCTCATCGCGCTGCTCGATCCGAGGCTGCGGACCGGATGAGCGCGCCGGTCGCCGTGCGGCCGGCGCCGACCTCGCGCGTCGGCATGGCAGGATTCGCATTCGGCCTCGCTATCGTCGGCCTCGTGGTCGCGGCCGCGCTCGTCGGCAACGCGCTGGTGCCGCAGGACCCGTTCACGCAGGACCTCGGCAACCGCCTCAAGCCGCCGTTCTGGATGGCCGGCAGCCAGCCCGAGCATCCGCTCGGCACCGATCAGCTCGGCCGCGACTATCTGGCGCGGCTGGTCTATGGCGCACGCATCTCGCTCCTGATCGGCATCATGACGGTGATCACGTCGGGCCTGATCGGGATCACGCTCGGCGTGCTCGGCGGCTTCTTCGGCGGGCGCGTCGACGACGCGGTGCTGTTCGCCATCACCACCCGGCTGTCGATCCCGGTGGTGCTGGTGGCGCTCGCCGTGGTCGGGCTGTTGGGATCGGGCCTCGTGCTCGTCGTCGCGACGCTCGGGCTGCTGCTGTGGGACCGCTTCGCGGTGGTCGCGCGCGCGACCACCATGCAGGTGCGCACGCTCGACTACGTCAGCGCCGCATGGTGCGCCGGCGCCTCCACGCCGCACCTGCTGATCAGGGAGATTCTGCCGAACATCGCCAGCCACCTCGCGGTGGTGGCGACGCTGGAGATGGCGCTCGCCATCCTGCTCGAGGCCGCCTTGTCGTTTCTCGGCCTCGGCGTGCCGCCGCCGCTGCCGTCGTGGGGTCTCATGATCGCCGAGGGCAAGGACTACATGTTCTTCTCGCCTTGGGTGATCATGATTCCCGGTGTGGCGCTGTTCGTCCTCGTGCTCGGGATCAACCTGGTCGGCGACGGACTGCGCAACCTGCTCGGCACGGAGCGCCTGGCGTGAGCGCGCTCCTGGAGATCGAAGGCCTGAAAGTGACCTTCGGCGGCCGCACCGCCGCGGTGCGCGGTGCCTCGCTGCGGGTCGAGAAGGGCGAGACCCACTGCCTGGTCGGGGAATCCGGCTGCGGCAAGTCGGTCACCGCGCTGTCGGTCATGGGCCTGCTGGCCCGCGGCGGCCACCGCTCTGCCAGGCGCATGACGTTCGCAGGCACCGACCTGCTGTCGCTGTCGGACCGCGGCATGGCGCGCATCCGAGGCAATCGCATGTCGATGATCTTCCAGGAGCCGATGACCAGCCTGAACCCGGCCTTCACGGTCGGCTCGCAGCTGGGCGAGGTGATGACGACCCACAAGGGCGTCTCGCGCAGCGATGCGCTGGAACGGGCGGTCGACCTCATGGGGCGCGTCGGCATCACCGCACCGGAGATGCGGCTCGGCCAGTTCCCGCATCAGCTCTCGGGCGGACTGCGCCAGCGCGTCATGATCGCCATGGCGCTGATGTGCGGGCCCGAACTGCTGGTGGCCGACGAGCCGACCACCGCGCTCGACGTCACCGTGCAGGCGCAGATCCTGCGCCTGCTCGCTTCCCTCAAGCGCGACTTCGGACTTGCCATCCTGCTGATCACTCATGACCTCGGCATCGTCGCGCGCGTCGCCGACCGCGTTTCCGTGATGTATGCCGGCGAGGTGGTCGAGCGCGCGCCGACGGCGGAGCTGTTCCGCTCGCCGCAGCATCCCTATACCCGCGGGCTGTTGTCCTGCGTGCCGGTGCCGGGGCGGGTGCGGCGCGACCGGCCGCTCGGCTCGATTCCCGGCGTGGTGCCGCGGATCATGCCGGGTTTTGCCGGCTGCGCCTTCCGCTCGCGCTGCTCGCACGCGGACGAGACCTGCGAGCGCGAGATCCCGCGCCGCGAGGCGGGCGCCGCGCACGACTATCTGTGCCGGCTGCGCACCGGTGAATTCGTTGCGCCGCCATCCGCATGAGCGCCGCCATCGAGGTGAAAAACCTGCGGCGCGAGTTCCGCGTCCGCTCCGGAGCGCTGGCCCCGCAACGGCGGGTGGTCGCCGTCGACGATGTCACCTTCAGCATCCCGGCCGGCGCCGTGCTCGGCATTGTCGGCGAGTCCGGGTGCGGGAAATCGACGCTCGCCCGCCTGATCCTGGGGCTGCTCAAGCCGACCTCGGGAACCGCGCTGGTCGAGGGCAAGCCCTTGCTCGAGATCGACCGCAGGGCGCGCGCCCGGTTGATCCAGCCGGTGTTCCAGGACCCGTTTGCCTCGCTCAACCCGCGCCAACGCGTCGAGGACATCGTCGCGCTGCCACTCGCGGCGCAGGGAACGTTTTCGCGCACCGAGATCGCGCGCCGGGTCGCGCGCATCCTCGACCGCGTCGGGCTCTCGGCCGAGATCGGGGAGCGCATGCCGGCGCAGCTCTCCGGCGGGCAACGCCAGCGCGCGGCGATCGCCCGCGCGCTCGTGCTCGAGCCGCGGATCGTGATCTGCGACGAGCCGACCAGCTCGCTCGACGTCTCGGTGCAGGCGCAGATCCTCAACCTGCTGGCCGATCTGCGGCGCGACCTCGGGCTGACCTACCTGTTCATCAGCCACAATCTCGCCGTCGTGGAACACGTCGCGAGCGAAGTCGCGGTGATGTATCTCGGCCGCATCGTCGAGCGCAACGAAACCGATGCGCTGTTCCGCGCGCCGCGCCATCCCTATACGCAGGCGCTGCTGGAAAGCGTGCTCACCCCGGAGCCCGGTCGTGGCGTGCCGGACGTCGGCCTCGGCGACGTGCTGCCCGATCCGGCCAATATTCCGCCCGGCTGCCGGTTTCATCCGCGCTGCCGCATCGCGGTCGAACGGTGCCGCAGCGTGTCGCCGATACCCATGGTCCGCGGCCGGGAAGCGATGGTAGAGTGTCATCTGGCTTAAGGCGCGCGATCCCGAAAAAGCCTGCCCCGGACTTGATCCGGGGTGGGAGCCGGTTTTCGGAAGAGTTCGCGCGCAAAGCAATAATTGGGAGTGGGATGGCGCCTCGAAGCAAAGGCATCCCGCTCGACGCGCGTCTTCGACAAGGGAGAGCAACATGCGTGTGCAAGCCAGGTTCGGCGCGGCGGTCCTCATGGCGATCCTGCTCGGTGCAGGTGCCGCGCCCGCGGTGGCGCAGAAGTCCGCCGACTCGTTGCGGATCACGATGCGCGATGCGCTGACGAACATCGACCCCTACTACAACAATCTGCGCACCGGCGTGGTGATGCATCACCAGGGTTGGGACGCGCTCGTCTATCGCAACCCCGACACCTTCAAGCTCGAGCCGCTGCTCGCCACCGAATGGAAGCTGCCGGACCCGACCACGATCGAGTTCACGCTGCGGCCGGGGGTGAAGTTTCACGACGGCAGCCCGTTCACCGCCGACGACGTCGTCTACACCCTCAATCTCGTGGCCGATCCCATGAGCAAGGTGTCGACGCCGGCGAACTACAACTGGATCGACAAGGCCGAGAAGACGGGCGAGCTGTCGGTGCGCGTCAAGCTCAAGCGGCCGACGCCCGCGGCGCTCGAATATTTTGCGCTGGTGATCCCGATCTATCCGAAGGCCTACCGCGAGAAGGTTGGCGCGGAAGGCTATGCCAAGGCGCCGGTCGGCGCCGGCCCCTACAAGGTCACCAAGGTGGAGTCCGGCGTGTCGATCGACTTCGAGCGGTTCGAGGACTACTGGACCGGCAGCCCGAAGGGCAAGCCCGCGATCAAGAAGATCAGCGTCCGCTTCGTGCCGGACGCCGCGACCGAGATGACCGAGCTGCTCGCCGGCCGTGCCGACTGGATCTGGAACCTCAACCCGGACCAGTTCGACAGCGTCAATACGCTGCCGCACCTGCAGGCGGTGCGCAAAGAGTCGATGCGGGTCGGCTATCTCGCGCTCGACGCCGCCGGCCGCACCGGCGCCGACAATCCGATCACCAAGCTCAAGGTGCGCCAGGCGATCTGGCACGCGATCGACCGCAAGGCGATCGCCGACAAGCTCGTCACCGGCGGCAGCCGCGTTCCGCCGGCGCCGTGCTTCCCGCCGCAGTTCGGCTGCGACGGCGAGATGGCCGTGCACTACCCCTATGATCCGGCGAAAGCGAAGCAGCTGCTTGCGGAAGCCGGCTATGCCAACGGCTTCGACGTCGAGCTCGCCAGCTATGTGCTGCCGCAATGGGGCGCGGCGGTGCAAAACTATCTGCAGGCGGTCGGCATCCGCGCCAAGATCAACCAGCTGCAGGTGCAGGCGCTGGTCCAGCGCGCCAAGGCCGGCGAGCTGCGCATGTATCTCGGCAGCTGGGGCAGCTACTCGATCAATGACGTGTCGGCCATCCTGCCCAACTTCTTTGACGGCGGAGCCGACGATTACGCCCGCGATCCGGATGTGCAGAAATGGCTGAGCGAGGCCGGATCATCCAACGACGCGGAGATGCGCAAGAAGGCCTACTCGGCGGCGATCCAGCGGATCACCGAGCGCGCCTACTGGGCGCCGCTGCACACCTACGTGACCACCTACGGCTACTCCAAGCAGCTCGACTTCACGCCGTATCCGGACGAGCTGCCGCGGTTTTTCCTCGCCAAGTGGAAATAGCGCGACCGATTTTCATAGCTGACTGAAGAGCAGGGTCCGATTGAATCCGGATCCTGCTCTGCCGACCCTGCGTACGTGCGCAGACAAAGCGCGCTCGCGCACCTTTGCGGAAAGATCGGTCATTTATTCCAGGTGGCGACCGAGGCGGAGCCCTTGACGACCGACCATTTGTTGTCGCCGAGCGATATCAGCGTGAAGCAGTTCGCCTTGCTGCCCTTCCAGGCGGTGCAGAACCCGTCCTTGGACAGCTTCCAGGTGCCTTCTCCCTTGACCCCCGACTTGCCCTGCGGCTCGCGCGTCACCTTGCCGTCGGGCTTGAAGACCATGTCGAACTTGATGTTCGACGGTGTCGACGCGGTGAAGGTCTGGCCGTTGAAGAAGGCCGCCTGGATCTCCGCCGGCGACAGTTTCGTCGCCGCCGCGACCGCCAATATCCCCGCCGCAAGGACGGCCGCCGCAACGGCCGCAGTCAACGCACGCATCGATCGTCCTCCCAAGGATCAGTCCGCCGCCATCATAC
The DNA here is from genome assembly GCA_963788095.1 of uncultured Alphaproteobacteria bacterium. Lineage (GTDB taxonomy): Bacteria > Pseudomonadota > Alphaproteobacteria > Rhizobiales > Xanthobacteraceae > CAVTXS01. The sequence continues at coordinate 132,658 of CAWBFP010000034.1, forward strand.
GCGGCGTTTCAGGCTTCGCACAGCCGCTGCCTGCTTGCCGGGAGGGTGAGCCACGAGGCAATCGGGACGCGGCCCCGCCGCGCGGCTTCGTGGTCGCGGCCAGCGACCGTTCCGCTTCCGGCCCGACCTCGCCCGCGTGTTTCCGGAATGAAACATTTGGCGACATGCCCCGGAAATATCGGGACGCTAAGAACCAAATCGTTCCCCTTGGATGGTGCGGTTTACGCCGCATTAACCAAGGGATAACCCGCGTCCGGCATGCAACTTTTGTGAACCTGGGGCGTAGTCAGGGACGACTACCCGACCAGGGCCACAGGACGCCCGAAAAATTGGGGAGCTGATCGTGTTTGCACGGACCCGCATCACGATTTCCCGACGAATTGCACGGCTGGGATTGGCCGTATTCGTCGGCGCGCTGGCGCTACCCGTGTCGGAAGCCCCCGCCCAGGGGCTGTTCGGCTCGATCTTCGGCAATCTCGGCATCAACCCGCGGTCAGTCGCCACGCACGTACGCGCCCGCCTATGCCCCGACCCATGCGGCGCCCGGCTTGGACGAGCGGTTCGCGTCGCCGGATTTCGGCGACCGGCGGCCGAGCGCGCACGGCGGCGCGGCGGCCTATTGCGTGCGGCTGTGCGACGGCAAGTACTTCCCGTTGCCCAAGGCGGCTTCGAGCGGGCAGGTATCGCCGCGTAAAGGTCTGCAGCGCGCTTTGCCCGCGGGCTCAGACCAAGGTTTTCAACGGTAGCGACCCGGCGCGCGCGGTCGCCTCCGACGGCACCCGTTACGAGGACCTCGGCAACGCCTTCGTGTACCGTGAGAAGCTGGTCCCCGACTGCTCCTGCACCGGCAATGGCCCGGGCGGCTTGGCGCAGATCGATATCGAATCCGATCCCACCCTTCGCGCCGGCGACATCGTCGCCCGCGCGTCCGGCCTGCAGGTGTTCAACGGTTCGGGCAGGCTGCCGTACCGGAGCGCCGATTTCACGCCGATCGGAAGCTACGCCAGGGTGTCGGCCGACATCCGTCAGAAGCTGACGGGTCTCAGGGTCGACGCGACCGCCACCTCGGCTACACCGGTTCAAAGCCTGGCCGCCTCCCCGGTCAACGAGGGCCAAGCCGAAACCAAGGCCAAGCCGCGCCGTGCGCGCGTGCAAGCCGTCATCGACACCGGCGGCGCCGCGCGCCGGCCGACCAATTCCTGGGGCAGCTCCTGGGGTAATTCCTGGGGAAGCTCCTGGGATAGCTTCTGGCGCTAATAAAGGCGAGTGGCGAGTGGGAGTGGAGAATAGCGAATAGCGGCACGCCATTCGCTATTCGCCATTTCCCATTCGCCCCACCACATCCTCGGCGATCGAGAGCGTGCTCGTCAGCCCCGGCGATTCGATTCCGAACAGGTTGACCAGCCGCGGCATGCCGTGCTCGCGCGGGCCTTCGATCATGAAATCGGCCGGCGGCTCGCCCGGGCCGGTCAGCTTGGGGCGGATGCCGGCATAGTCCGGCACCAGCGATCCATCCGGCAGTCGCGGCCAATAGGTTCGGATGCTGGCGTAGAACAAGCCGGCGCGGGCGGCGTCCACGTCATAGTTCTCTGACAAGATCCACTCGACGTCGGGACCGAAGCGCATGCGCCCGGCGAGATCCAACGTAACGTGGGTTCCGAGGCCGCCCTCGACCGGGGCCGGGTAGATCAGGCGCGAGAACACCGGCCGGCCCGCGTAACCGAAATAGTTGCCCTTGGCGAGCACCAGGCGCGGAATGCGGCCCGCCGGATAGCCTTCCGTCGCGCGCGCAAGCGCCGTGGCGCCGAGCCCGCCCGAATTGACGACCCCGTCGACCGTCAGCGTGCCGGCCTCGTCGCCGCCGAACCGGACCTCCCAGCCGGCCGCCGTGTGCGCCAGGCTATCGACCCGGGTTCCGAACGCAACGGCGCCGCCGGCATCCTCCACGTCGCCTTGCAGGGCGAGCATGAAACCGTGGCTGTCGACGATGCCGGTCTGCGGGGAGTTGAGCGCCGCCACGCAGGCGAGTTCAGGCTCGAGCTGCCTCGCCTCGGCGCCGGAGATCAGCGCCAGATCCTCGACGCCGTTGCGCACGCCTTGCCGGCAGATCGCCTCGATCTTCGGCAGCTGCGCCGCGTCGGTTGCAACGATCAGCTTGCCGCAGCGACGGTGCGTCGACGCCGTGGCTGGCGCAATACTCGTACAGCATGCGCCGGCCGCGCACGCAGTGGCGCGCGCGCAGCGAATCGGTCGGATAGTACATGCCGGCATGGATGACCTCGCTGTGGCGCGAGGAGATGCCGGAACCGATGCCATGCTCGGCCTCCGCCACGATGACGTCGTGGCCGGCACGCGCCGCCGCGCGCGCGGTCGCGAGCCCGACCACGCCGGCGCCGATGACGAGGATCTGCATCTGTCGAGGAGTGAACGGTGAGTGGCGAATGGCGAGTGGCGAGTGGCGAATGGCGAGTAGTGAGTGTCCTCAACTACTCCACTATTCGCTATTCGCCATTCGCCATTCGCTACTCCGCCGCGATGCGCACTTCCGGCGCGGCCGCCTTGATGTCGGCGTCGACGTGCGGCTCGAAGCGCACGAAGTTCTTCTGGAACATGCCCACCAGCCGGCGCGCGGTTTCGGCGAACTCCTGCTTGTTCTTCCAGGTCTTGATCGGGTCGAGCAGATCGGCATCGATGCCGGGGACCGAAACCGGAACTGCGAATCCGAAGTACGGATCGGTGCGGAAGCGGACGTTCTTGAGCGAGCCGTCGAGCGCGCGCGCCGAGCAGCGCGCGCGTCGCCTGGATCGGCATGCGGGAACCGACCCCGAACTTGCCGCCGGTCCAGCCGGTATTGACCAGCCAGCAATCGACCTCATGGCGGGCGATGAGATCGCGCAGCAGCGCCCCGTATTCGGAAGGATGCCGCGGCAGGAACGGCGCGCCAAAGCAGGTCGAGAACGTCGCTTCGGGATCCTTCACGCCCTTCTCGGTGCCGGCGACCTTGGCGGTGTAGCCGGACAGGAAATGATACATCGCCTCCGCCGGCGTGAGCTTGGCGATCGGCGGCATCACGCCGAAAGCGTCGGCGGTGAGCATGATGATGTTCTTCGGATGGTCGGCGCGGGCGGTGCTCGATGCATTCGGGATGAAGTGCAGCGGGTAGGCGGCGCGCGTGTTCTCGGTCTTCGAGCCGTCGTCGAAATTCGGCACGCGCGTCTCGGGATCGATCTTGACGTTCTCGAGCACCGCGCCGAAGCGCCGGCTCGCCGCGTAGATCTGCGGTTCGGCTTCCGGCGAGAGCTTGATGGTCTTGGCGTAGCAGCCGCCCTCGAAATTGAAGATGCCCTGTGGCGACCAGCCGTGCTCGTCGTCGCCGATCAGGGTGCGGTCGGGGTCGGCCGACAGCGTGGTCTTGCCGGTGCCGGACAGCCCGAAGAACAACGCGCTGTCGCCCTGCGGCCCGACATTCGCCGAGCAGTGCATCGGCAACACGCCCTGCGCCGGCAGGTAGTAGTTGAGCGTGGTGAAGACCGACTTCTTCATCTCCCCCGCGTAGCTGGTGTTGCCGATCAGCACGAGGCGGCGGCTGAAGTCGATGGCGATCACGGTTTCCGAGCGCACGCCGTGCCGCTTCGGATCGGCCTTGAACGACGGCAAGTCGATGATGGTGAGGTCGGGCGCGAAGCCCGGAAGATCGGCGCGATCCGGGCGGATCAAAAGCGTGCGGATGAACAGCGAGTGCCAGGCGTATTCCGTGTAGACGCGGGTCTTGATGCGGTAGGCGGGGTCGGCGCCGCCGTAGAGGTCCTGCGCGAACAGCTCCTTGCCCTGCGCATGCGCCATGAAGTCGTCGAGCAGGAGTTTGAACTGCGCTTGCGAGAGCCTGCCGTTATTGTCCCACCAGACCGTGTTCTCGGTCATGGCGTCGTGCACGACGAATTTGTCCTTTGGCGAGCGGCCGGTGTGGGCGCCGGTGTCGGCGACCAGCGCGCCGCCGGCCGACAGCAGCGCCTCGCCGCGCCGGATCGCTTGTTCGTAGAGTGGTCCCTCCGGGAGATTCCAGTGCACCGCGGCCAGACCTTTGAAGCCGGCTTTGTCGGCCCCAACGGCGCTGTTCCTCACACCCGTTTCTTTCACCTAGACCTCCGGAATACGCGCGCGGCGGGGGAGTTCGGCAGCCGCATTCGACAACGCCCTGTGCGCAAGGCGGTTCACCCCCGGCGGGGCGGCGGACCATAATCGGCCTCGCCCGTACTGCCAAGCCTAGGCGCAAATCGAGGTTTAGGCGCTGCAGCAATCGGCCGCAGCCTGGTTGGCCAAGTTCTTGACCGTCAAGCGTATTTGGCACGTACTGCGGGCTACAGAGCCGCCGGTGTGCGGCGCGTGGCGGCGCCCGTGGCCGGGAGGACAGCGATGCCGCGATTCCATTTCCTCGCCCGCTTGGCGGTGGCAAGCCTTGGCGTGCTCGGCGCCGGTGCGGCGGCCGCCCAGGACGTCGTCAAGATCGGGATCAGCATCCCGTTGACCGGGGCCGGGTTCAACGCGGTCGGCCGGCAGGTCGTGGCCGGCGCCCGCCTCTACATGGCGCAACACGGCAGCACGGTTGCCGGCAAACGCATCGAACTCATCGTGCGCGACGATGGCGGCGTCGCCGACACCGCGCGCCGCATCGTCCAGGAGATGATCGTCAACGACAAGGTCCACATCATCGGCGGCGGCATCACGCCGACCGCGCTCGCCATCGGGCAATTGGTCACGCAAGCCAAGATCGCGACCGTGGTCATGGTCTCCGGCGCTTCCGTCACGGTCGACCGCTCGCCCTACATGGTGCGCACCAGCTTCACGCTCGGACAGTCGTCGGCGGTGATGGGCGAGTGGGCGGCCAGGAACGGCAGCAAGCGGGTGGTGACCCTGGTGAACGACTGGGCGCCGGGGGTCGAGGCGGAAACCGCGTTCGTCGAGCGCTTCACGCAGAACGGCGGCCAGATCATCGAGAAGCTGCGCGTGCCGCTCGCCAATCCGGATTTCGCGCCGTTCCTGCAGCGCATCCGCGACAACGCGCCCGACACCGCGTTCATCTATTTTCCCGGCACGCAGGCCGGCATCTTCGCCAAGCAGTTCGCCGAGCGCGGCCTCGACAAGTCGGGAATCCGGATCATCGGGCCGGGCGACCTCACCGACGACGACGAGCTCAACGGTCTCGGCGACCAGATGATCGGGATGGTGACGGCGCATCACTATGCCGCCGCGCATGATTCGCCGATCAACAAGGCCTATGTCGAAGCCTTCAAGAAGGCCAACAATTTCCGACCGAACTTCATCTCGGTCGGCGGCTACGACGCCATGCACCTGATCTACGAGGCGCTCAAGAAGACCGGCGGCGCAACCGACGGCGACGCGCTGATCGCCGCCATGAAGGGCTTGAACTGGGAAAGCCCGCGCGGCCCGATCGCGATCGACCCGCAGACGCGCGACGTCGTGCACAACATCTACATCCGCAAGGTCGAGAAGGTCGGCGGCGAGCTGCACAACGTCGAGTTCGCGACCTACGAGGCGGTCAAGGATCCGATCAAGGCGGCGAAGAAGTGATGTTTCGCCGAGTTAGGTTTTCGCCCGCGCCTCGTCCGCCATCTGCTTGAGCACCTGCCGCAGCACGCCCGGCGCCGTCACCCGCTGCGGGAACGGCAGCCGCAAGGCGGTGCGCTCGAGCTGCAGCTCGAGCCCCTCGGGGTCGCAGCCGACGCAGCGCCAGGCGCCGTCGGGCGCGCCCAGAAGTCTGGTCGCATAGAGCCGCACCGCCTCGGCGTGATCGTCGTTCATGTGCGCGCAGATCTCCGCTTCGGCGGCGATCAGCGCGTCGGCGCCGCTTACATCGGTGAGGACGTCCTGCGGCTTGAGGTCGACGATGCGCCCGAAGCCCGCGACCAGGTGGGCGCCTTTCGGCGCGATCCGGTAGAAGGCGAAATCGCCGAAGCCGGCAAACATTTCCGCCGACGGATGGCGCGCCAGGTAGCGTCGCTTGTCGGCTTCGTCCTCGGTCGGCGCGGCGGTGCCGATCAGCATCACGCGCGCCCCCTCGAGCGGGTCGCCCTCCTTGCGCTCGTCGAGCATGAGCGAGACCCGCGGGTCGGCCAGCAGGTTGCGGGTGTGCACCGCAAGGCGGGAGATCAGGATGAGCGGCATCCCGTCCGCTGCCGTCGCCACGTTGACGAGCGAGCAGTAGGGATCGCCCGAGCCCTGCATCAGGGTGGCAAGGGCCCCGGTGCGCCCCTCGCGCAGGAGCTTTTTGGCCGCCACACGTGCATCGAACTGCCCACCGGGCTGCATCGGCAGTCTCCAATTTTTACCGCCTGCGGCCTTGCGGTCGCGGCTCAATTGACTACAGTCGCGCCGTCGCCGCTACCGCCGTCGCACTCGCGTGCGGGAGACAAGGCTTGTACCGGCGACTAGCGTAGCCAACTCGTGTTCCGGTGGTCGAGGCTGAAAAGCCGACATCGGTGCCACATCGGGACACCAAGGCGATTCATTGCGCGCCAAAAATGTCACATTTCGGCCCAGCTTTGGGGGCTTCAAGGCCTTAAAGCTCAAGCGCCGGCGCACGAAAGAGGGGCTTCATGCCGACCATCGCTCTCGTCGACGACGACCGCAATATTCTGACCTCGGTGTCCATCGCGCTGGAAGCCGAAGGATACCGCATCATGACCTATACGGACGGCGCGTCGGCGCTCGACGGCTTCAAGACCTCGCCGCCAGATCTTGCCATCCTCGACATCAAGATGCCGCGCATGGACGGCATGGAGCTGCTGCGGCGGCTGCGGCAGAAGTCGGACATGCCGGTGATCTTCCTCACCTCCAAGGACGAGGAGATCGACGAGCTGTTCGGACTCAAGATGGGCGCCGACGACTTCATCAAGAAGCCGTTCTCGCAGCGGCTGCTGGTGGAGCGAGTCAAGGCGGTGCTGCGCCGCTTCACGCCGAAGGACGGCGGCCCTTCCAAGGAGGTCGATTCCGCGAAAGTGCTCGAACGCGGCCTTCTGCGCATGGATCCGGAGCGCCACACCTGCACCTGGAAGGCCGAGCCGGTGACGCTGACCGTCACCGAGTTCCTGATCCTGCAGGCGCTGGCGAGCCGTCCCGGGGTGGTGAAGTCACGCAACGCGCTGATGGACGCGGCCTACGACGACCAGGTCTATGTCGATGACCGCACGATCGACAGCCACATCAAGCGCCTGCGCAAGAAGTTCAAGGCGACCGACGACAGTTTCGACATGATCGAGACCCTTTACGGCGTCGGCTATCGCTTCAAGGAGGCCTAGTGAGCGAATAGTGAGTAGCGAATAGTGAATAGTGAATTGGCAGTAAGGTGAGGCGTCGCCTCCACTATTCGCTACTCACTATTCGCTAATCACTATTCGAAACGCGCTACCGAAACGAGACGCATACGGGCCCGTGCTCGATCGAACCACAGAGACGTCCCCGGATATCGCCGAGGTCCCCGCCCCCGGCCAGCCCCGCGCGCGCTCCAGGGCCGCCGCCCACCTCGGCCCGCTCAATCTGATGCGCCGTGCCTGGCGGTTCTTTGTCGCGCAAACCTTCTCCAGCCTGACGCGGCGCATCGTCTTCCTCAATGTCACCGGGCTGCTCGCGCTGGTAGTGGGAATTCTGTGGCTCTCGCAGACCCGTCCCTTCCTGATCGATGCGCGGGCGCAGAGCCTGATGGTGCAGGCCGAGATCATCGCCGGTGCGATCGCGGCCTCCGCGACGGTCGAGACCGACGCCATCACCATCGACCCCGACAAGCTGCTCGAGCTGCAGACCGGCGAGAGCTACGGCCCGGCCGACGAATTCGGCGCGCTGGAGTTCCCGATCAATCCGGAGCGCATTGCGCCGGTGCTCCGGCGCCTGGTGTCGCCCACCAACACGCGCGCGCGCATCTACGACAACAACGGCGTCCTCCTCCTCGACAGCCGTAGCCTGTACGGCCGCGGCGACGTGCTGCGCTTCGAACTGCCGCCGCCGACGGCCGAGAAGCCGGGCCTGCTCGAGCGCTTGTGGCTGATGTTGCGGACCTGGCTGAGGCGCGGCGACCTGCCGCTCTACAAGGAGCTCGGGTCGGAAAACGGCATCGGCTACGCCGAGGTATCGATGGCGCTCGCCGGTCAGAAGGCGAGCGTGGTGCGGGTCAACGATCGTGCCGAGGTGATCGTGTCGGTGGCGGTGCCGGTGCAACGCTTCCGGGCGGTGCGCGGCGCGCTGATGCTGTCGACGCAGGGCGGCGATATCGATCAGATGGTGGAGTCGGAACGGCTGGCGATCGTCAAGATCTTCCTGATTCTGGCCGGCGTCATGGTGGTGCTCTCGGTGCTGTTCGCCGGCACCATCGCCAGCCCGGTTCGCCGGCTGGCCGAGGGCGCCGAGCGCGTGCGCCGGCGCATCCGCGCACGCGTAGAGATTCCGGATTTCACCCATCGGCGCGACGAGATCGGCCACTTGTCGGGCACGTTGCGGGAGATGACCAGCGCGCTTTATCGGCGGATCGAGGCGATCGAAAGCTTCGCGGCCGACGTGGCGCATGAACTGAAAAATCCGCTGACGTCGCTGCGCTCCGCCGTGGAGACGCTGCCGGTGGCGAAATCCGACGACAGCCGCAATCGGCTGCTCGCCATCATTCAGCACGACGTGCGGCGCCTCGACCGGCTGATCTCCGACATCTCCGACGCCAGTCGGCTCGATGCCGAGCTGCAGCGCCAGGACGCCGCGCCGCTCGACCTGATCAAGCTGCTCAACGCGGTCGTCACGGTTGCGAACGAGGTCCGCCACCAGGATGGCGTCGAAGTCATGCTGGCGTTCAAGGGCAATGCCAAGCAGTTCATCATTCCGGGTCACGACTCCCGGCTTGGCCAGGTGTTCGACAATCTCATCGCCAATGCGCGCTCGTTCTCCCCGCCGGGGGGCTCGGTGCGAGTTACCTGCTATGCGTTGCAGAACGAGATCGAGATCGTGGTCGACGACGACGGCCCCGGCATTCCGGCGGACGCCTTGGAGCGCATCTTCGAGCGCTTCTACACCGATCGGCCCGAGGAGCAGGGATTCGGTCAGAATTCCGGGCTCGGGCTCTCGATCTCGAAGCAGATCGTGGACGCTCACGGCGGCCGTATCTGGGCCGAGAACCGCACGAGCACCGATAGCGCGCAGCCCCGCGTGCTCGGCGCCCGCTTCACGGTCCGTCTTCCCGCGCTGTGATGGCGGTAGCCGGTCCGCCTACCATTCACGCCTCGGCCGTGCTGGTCGGCGCGCGCGCCGTGCTGCTGCGCGGGCCGGCAGGGTGCGGCAAATCGCGGGTTGCCCTCAGCCTGATCGAGGCTGGGCAAGTTGGCCGGCTCGCGTTCGCGCGGCTCGTGGCCGACGACCGGGTCCAGGTCGAGGCTCGGCACGGACGCCTGCTGGTGCGCCCGCCGCAATCCCTGGCAGGGCTCATCGAGGTGCGCGGGCTTGGCATCCGGCGGCTGCCCTACGAGCCGTTGGCGGTCGTCGGCCTGGTGGTCGATCTCGGAGCCTCCGCCGCGGAGCGGCTGCCTGCGGAAAGCGCGCGAACCGCGACCGTCGCCAGCGTCACCTTGCCGCGCCTGGCGGTCGCCTCTTGCGCCGATGCGGCGGCCGTGCTGCTTGCCGCGCTGGGCACCGTGGAGGCCGGATCATGACCCGCCCGGGACCCCGGGTCCGGCCCCGGTATTGTGCGGCGCAACATGTGGAAAAAGTAAGGAAAAAGCCCTTGCGCTTTGAGTCCTGATGATGATCTATGGCGCGCTTGCGTGCAGCGCACACGGTGCCTGCGCGGGCCGGGGTTCTCGATGATCGGCCTGGTACTTGTCACGCACGGCCGGCTGGCTGTGGAGTTTCGGGCCGCCCTCGAGCATGTGGTCGGGCCGCAGAAACAGCTTGAAGCCGTCACCATCGGCCCGGATGACGACGTCGAGCAGCGGCGGCGCGACATCATCGACGCCGTAGCCCGGGTCGATGCCGGCGACGGGGTTGCGATCCTCACCGACATGTTCGGCGGCACGCCGTCCAATCTGGCAATATCGGTGATGGGCCGGCCCAACGTCGAGGTCTTGGCCGGCATCAACCTGCCGATGCTGATCAAGCTCGCCAAAGTGCGCGCCGACTGTCCGCTCCCCGACGTCGTCGCCCAGGCGCAGGCGGCCGGGCGCAAATACATCACCATCGCGAGCCGGGTGCTGGCGGGTAAATGAGCGAGCAGGCCGCAGGTGGGCCTCCCTGTCCGGAGGACCAGAAGCCGCGCCCGCAGGCGATCGTCCGTGAACTGCAGATCATCAACAAAAAGGGCTTGCACGCGCGCGCCTCGGCAAAGTTCGTGCAGACGGTCGAGCAATTCGACGTTGACGTGAAGGTCACCCGTGGCGGCGAAACCGTCGGCGGCAACTCCATCATGGGCCTGATGATGCTCTCCGCCGCGCCCGGCACCTCGATCACGGTAGAGGCCGCTGGACCCGACGCCGCGGCCGCGATCGACGCCCTTGCGTCGTTGGTCGCCAGCCGCTTCGGCGAGGAGGCCTAAGGGGGCCGTCAGCCTGAAGGGATTGAAGCTGATTTCGGAACCTGAAATGGGAGAACGTGCGTAAGCAGGGCTCACGAGTTATTGTTTGCTCAAGCGCTTTCCCCTTGGACGTGCGCTTCCAGGAACCACAGCGCCTTATCCAAGTCGCGCGACGCAGCCGTGAAGATGTCCGCGGTGTTGGCGTCACCGGCTTGGGCAGCCTCGTCGATACTGCGCCGCAGCGCATTCGCCACGGCACCATAGCGCTCAATCAGCGCCGTCAAGTGGTCCCTTATGGCATAGATATCGGTGGGGTAAGGCGGGAGCGAGCTGGCTTTAGACACCGTCTGCACGGTGCCGAGAGCCGTGCCACCCAATTGGACCACGCGTTCGGCCATCGTATCGACATGGGCGTCAATCTGGCCTCGGAAATCGTCCAGCATCTCGTGCACAGCAATGAACTGTGGCCCCTTGAGGTTCCAGTGCGCCTGCTTGGTCATCAATGCCACGTCGATGCCCTCCGCCACACGCGTGTTTAGCAGCTCGATGGCGATCTTTTTGGCATTCGGGCCGAGATCATTTGCTGTCGGGTGGGTACGCATGCGGACCATTCCTTTTGAGGCCAATATTGCATACTGAGGTGGCGGTGCCCACAACTACGCCTTGCTTCATTAGGCGGATAACCCACCGCACAGCATGATGAAGCTTGCGATCCGCTCGTTGGATATCAACCAACCAGACCCATCCCGCTTTTGAAAGAGGGCTGCGGTCGAGCGGTTTCGTTCTGGCTCCTGCTTGCTGTTTGCATGCGAGACGCCGCCGGCCAATTGTACGTGCGGCTGGGAACCCTACACGTTCGTATGATTGCGCCGCGGGCTTCGCCGGCGAAGTGGGCAGAACGCGCACCCAGTGGCCGCGCGCCTTGCAGGTCGTTGCTCCCGGATTGGCGACTAGGAGTGGGCATCGGGATTGGGGTCGCAGTGACCTCCCTGTCCGATCCGGTCTTGAACACACTGCTCGAGCGTCCGCTACACGCATTCACCCGAATCGGTATTCTGACCACCGCCGTTTAAGTACCAACGCCGCGCCTCGGGAGCGCGAATGTCGGTTTGCGGCTGAAGCGCCGGCCAGTTTCAGCATGAGGGCCGTGAATAGTCCGGCCAGGGAATCGGCGGCGGGAACAGGCCGATGCGGGTGGCGCGACCACGACGATCGAGAAGTGCATGAGGTCGATGTTGAGCTGCTTGACGATCGGCGGAAAGGTCGGCCGCAGGATGATGCCGGCGGCCAGGCGCCCTACAGCCCGAAGGCCCGCGGCAGCACCAGTGTCACCCACGGCACCAGGATCACCACCAGGAGGCCGAGGCAAAGAAAATAGATGTACGGCATCATCGGCCGAATCACCCGGTCCATGCCGACGCCGGCGATGCCGCAGGAAATGAACAGTCCGACGCCGATCGGCGGCAGAAACAGTCCGATCCCTGTCGCCGCCACCACCACGATCGAGAAGTGGATCACGTCGATATTGAGCTGCTTGACCACCGGCAGGAAGGTCGGCAGCAGGATGATGACCGCGGGAAGCCCCTCCAGCACCGCTCCGAGCGCGATGAACAGCAGCGCGGTCAGGATCAGGAACATCGTCTGACCGGCGGAGATCGCGGTCATGAATTCGAGCACGCGCGCCGGCACCTGCGCGACCGCCAGCATCCAGGCGACCACGGCCGCGACCGCCAGCAGAAAGCAGACGTTGGCGGTGACGACCGCACTTTCGATCAGGATGCGCGGAAGGTCGGCCCATTTGATCTCGCGGTAGACGAACAGGCCGACGATACCGGCATAGAACACGGCGACAGCCGCCGCCTCGGTGGGCGTGAACACCCCGCCCAGGATGCCGCCAAAGATGATGATCGGAAGTCCAAGCGGGATCAGCGCGTCGAGCAAACTCGACCATAGCTCGGCCGCTGTCGCGGCTTTCGTGGTCGCGATGCCGGCGCGCCGTGCGTCGTAATAGACGTATCCCATGATCGTCAGCGCGAGCACCAGAGCGGGCAGGAATCCACCCACGAACAGCGCCGCCACCGAGACGTTGGCGATCGCACCGATGACGATCATCAGGATGCAGGGCGGCACCAGGATGCCCATCGCGGAGGCGGCGGCGACCACGCACACCGCCTGCTCCGGCTTGTAGCCCGCGCGCGTCATCGGCGGGATCATGGTTGCGCCGATCGCCGAGACGTCGGCGATGGTCGATCCGGAGATTCCCGAAAAGATGTACTCCGCGACCACGACCGTCATCGCCAGTCCGCCGCGGATCCATCCGACGAGCGCCTGCGCGAACCGCACGAGGCGCGCCGCGATCCCACCGGTCTCCATCAAGAAGCCGGCCAGGATGAACAAGGGAATCGCCAGCAGGACGAACAAGTCGACGGTGAGAAACGCCTGCTGCACGATGATCGTGAGCGGGTAGCTGCCGTTCCACCACAGCCCGATGAAGCCGGCCGTTCCGACCGAGAACGCCACCGGCACTGCCAGCACCAGCAGCACCAGGAACGTGAGGGCGGCGATTGCTATCACGCGCGCAGATTCCGCGCCGCCCGCCACAGCTGTGGCAGGCTATACAGGATCATGAGCGCACCGCCGATCGGCATGGCGGCGTAGATCCACGCTTTCGATACGCCCATCACCGGCAACTGCTGATAACGGCCGAATTCCAGGAAGGCGAGGCCCTGCACGAGCAGCACCGACGAGAACACGATGACCACGAGCGGCGTGATCAACGCGGCTATGCGACGCGTGCGCTCGGAGGTCATTTCGACGACCAGATGCAGCCCGAAATGCGAGCCGCGCTTGACCCCGACCGCGGCGCCGAGGAATACGATCCAGACGAAGCAGGCGCGCGCGATCTCGTCATACCAGGTGAAGGTGCGGACCAGCACGTAGCGGGAAAAAACGCCGAGCATCAGGTCGACGGCGAGCACCGCCATCAGCACCAGGCAGATCCATTCGACGCAGTTTGCGAGCGCTTTCCGGATCATCGGATCGTGGCGATGCGGCGCCGTTGTGAGCCGCCGTGGCGCTGCGTTGTCGTTAGGCCCGGCGGCTTGAGCGGAACGCCGCGTCCCGGCGCGGGCAGGGCAGGACGGGCGACTTGGAGCGCTTTAGCGACCTATCTTGCGGCATTCGCCGCAGCCATCACCTTGTCGAGCCAGTCCTTCCCCACCTTGGCGGCGACCAGGTCGTAAGCCGGTTTCATGCGCGCCTGGAAGGCGGCGAGGTCCTTGACCTCATTGACCTTGACGCCGGCCTTCTCGACGAAAGCGATGTCGGCCTTTTCCTTTTCGAGCTCGGATTCGCGGTCCTTCCGGCACGCTGCCTGCGCGGCCTCGTCGACGGCTTGGCGCAACTCGGGGGAGAGCGCCTGATACTTGCGCAGATTCGTGTACCAGGAGATCGGCGGGTAGGTGTGCCTGGTGAGCGAGTAGAACTTCGTCACCTCGTAGAACTTGTCCGACACCACGGTAAAGACCGGCAACTCCATGGCATCGACCGTGCCCTGCTTCATCGCCAGGTACACTTCGCCCCATGGCATCGGCACCGGATTGGCGCCGAGCTCCTTCATCATGGAAATGTAGATCGGCGACTCCTGCACTCGCACCGTCTGGCCCTTCATATCGTCGGGAACGGAGACCGCGCGCACGTTCGATTGCATGTTGCGGAATCCCCAGCCGCCGCCCCAGCACAGGCCTTTGAGCCCCTTGGCCTCCATTTTCTTGAACAGTTCCTGGCCGACCGGACCATCCATGACCTTCCAGACCTGCTCGCGGCTGGTCCACAGGAACGGCAGGTCGAGCGGCAGGAATGCCGGCTCGAAAATGCCGCCGATCGGCGCCGAACCGACCGGAGCGACATCGATGGTGCCGAGCTGGATGCCCTCGAGCGTTGCGCCCTCGCCACGCGCCAGCTGATTGTTGATGTAGACCTCGCCCTTGATGCGGCCGCCGGATTTTTCGCCGACAACCTTGGCGAATTCGTAGGCTGCCAAGTTGCGCGGGCTTTCACCGGCGTTCACGGTCGCGATCTTCATCACGATCGGCGTTTGCGCGACGGTGGGCGGCGCGCCAAGCGCGAGCGCGACGATCGAGAGCGCCGGCGCAACCCCGGCGCAAAGACGCGAAATCGACAGCATGGGTGAGCCTCCCTTGGCGCCGCGCACGGCGGCTCGCGTTGATGCTTCTTGAAAGTGCCGAGTCCGCGCCGCGTTAAGCCTGCGGCGCAGTCGTCTGACATCAGACAAGAGCGGATTCCGAGGGTCAAGGGCATGAGGGATCGCGCCTCCTGCAGGGAAGGCCGAAGCCGCATATAAAGAAATCTTTATGTCTTTATTGCCGCACGGCCAAAGCCCTGCTATAGCCTGTCGCTCTGCAGCCCATTCCGCATAAGGACCGTCATGAGCGCCACCAAGGAGAAAGCCGCGCCTGCTGCCGCCGACCATGTCGTCAAGGACATCGGCCTTGCCGATTGGGGCCGCAAGGAAATCGCCATCGCCGAGACCGAGATGCCCGGGCTGATGGCGACGCGCGAGGAGTACGGTCCAGAACAGCCCCTGCGCGGGGCGCGCATCGCCGGCTCGCTGCATATGACGATCCAGACCGCGGTGCTGATCGAGACGCTCACCCACCTGGGCGCCGAGGTGCGCTGGGCTTCCTGCAATATCTACTCGACCCAGGACCACGCGGCGGCCGCGATCGCGGCGACCGGCGTGCCGGTGTTCGCCGTCAAGGGCGAGAGTCTTGCCGACTACTGGGACTATACCCACCGCATTTTCGAGTGGGCGGACGGCGGCACGCCCAACATGATCCTCGACGATGGCGGCGACGCCACGCTGCTGGTGCATCTCGGCATGAAGGCCGAGAGCAACCGGTCGGTGATCGCCAAGCCCACCAACGAGGAAGAGGAGGTCCTGTTCGCGGCGATCGCGGCGCGGCTCAAGCGCCAGCCGGGCTGGTACTCGAACATCGCCAAGAACGTCCGCGGCGTCACCGAGGAGACGACGACCGGCGTGCATCGCCTCTATCAGATGGAGAAGGAGGGCCGGCTGTTGTTCCCCGCCATCAACGTCAACGAACTCGGTCACCAAATCGAAGTTCGACAACCTTTATGGTTGCCGCGAGTCGCTGGTCGACGGCATCCGCCGCGGCACCGACGTGATGATGGCGGGCAAGGTCGCGATGGTGGCGGGCTTCGGCGACGTCGGCAAGGGCTCGGCCGCCTCGCTGCGCAACGCCGGCTGTCGGGTGCTGGTCGCGGAGATCGATCCGATCTGCGCCCTGCAGGCGGCGATGGAGAGCTACGAGGTCACCACCATGGAAGATGCGGCACCGCGCGCCGACATCTTCGTCACCGCCACCGGCAATCTCGACGTCATCACCATCGACCACATGCGCGCCATGAAGGACCGCGCCATCGTCGCCAACATCGGTCACTTCGATTCCGAGATTCAGGTGGCGGCATTGCGGAACTACAAGTGGCACAACGTCAAGCCGCAGGTCGACGAGATCGAGTTTCCGGACGGCAAGCGCATCATCCTGTTGTCGGAGGGCCGGCTGGTGAACCTCGGCAACGCCATGGGGCATCCGAGCTTCGTGATGTCGGCCTCGTTCACCAACCAGACGCTGGCGCAAATCGAGTTGTGGGCCGACGCCCAGAACAAGGCCGGCAAGTACCAGAAGAAGGTGTACACGCTGCCGAAGCGGTTGGACGAGAAGGTCGCGCGCCTCCACCTCGGCAAGATTGGCGCCAAGCTCACCACCATGAGCGAGAAGCAGGCCGCCTACGTCGGCTATCCGGCGGAGGGACCGTACAAGCCGGAGACTTACCGGTATTGAGGGCTGGTCCGAACTTCTTTGGATGAAACGATCAGCGACAAGCGCGCCGGCCTAATTTCGTTACGCGTGGCGCGCCATCTGCGCAGCAATCGCCGCCGGTATTACAGCAACTCCGCCGCGCGGGGCGCGTTGTCATCCCGAACGAAACAGATCACGGAGCGTGTGCTATGAAAGGGTCCGCGCGCGCCATGTATTTGGAGTGCCCTGCTTGCGAGAGATGTCGAACCCCGACAAGTCTTTTCCGTCGAACCCCCCATCCGACACTTGGCGAAAGGTTTGAACTCGTCTCATATCGATGCCCCGCTTGCGAACACATCCAATCCACTGCCGTAGAAACTAGGCCCTGACCCGCGACGGCTTGGTGTAGAGTCGTCGTATGCGAGCGAGCGATCGTCCGCAGCGGGGACGCGTCGGTTCGGTGCGCTTGGGCCGTGGCCAAGGCGCGTGCGGCACGACTGGTCACGCCCCGGCGCTCGCGTGCCGCTCTCGAGTTCGGAGCCGAGGAAGCAACGAATGCGCACGATTGCCCGCCGGACGGCATGGGCCATCTTGCTGGGCGCTCAGCTCGCCGCCGTGGGCAGCGGCCGCGCCGAGACCGAGTATCCATACTGCCAGGGCGCCAATGGCGGGTACGGATCGGGGTTCGTCACCTGCGGGTTTGCCACCATGGCGCAATGTCGCGAGACCATCCTGGGAATGGGCGGATGGTGCCAGGTCAACCCGCAGTTTCGCGTCGAGCGCGCGCCGGCGAGCGAAGCGCGCCCGCGCCGCGGCGGCCGCCGGCAATCGGGATCGTAGGTTGACGATGGGGCAGTGGATCTCGGCAGCGCGCGCCGGCGCGGTCTTGGCGGGCGCAAGTGTGATCGCTTCAGTCGTAGCCGTGCCCAGCGCGGTCGCGCGCACCGACCATCCGTATTGCGCGGTGAGCCGCGGCGCGGACATCGTCTACGAGGACTGCAGCTACGTGAACTTCGCGGCCTGCCTCGAAGAGCTCCGCGGGCTCGGCGGCTACTGCCGGCCCAACGCGCGCTATGTGGCGCCGCCGGTCGTTCCGCAGCCGGATCGCCGGCGACCGCGCCAGACGCGGTAGCGCGCGATCGCGAAAGGCGAGCGGTCCAAACCGCCCCGCGGGCGGCAGCATGCCCCCGCCATTGGCGTCCTCATTCGGGCGGCGGTGGCCTGAAGGTGGCGCGCAGCAGGCCAGGGTAGCGCAAAGCCTGCAGCAATCCGCGTCCGCCGAGGAACACCAGGATCGCACCCCACAATCCGGCATTGCCGAGCGGCTGCAGCGTCCACCAGGCGGCAAAGTACAGCGCAAGCGAAACCAGCATCAGGTTGCGCATGTCGCGCGTCCAGGTCGCGCCGACGTAGATGCCGTCGAACGCGTAGGCGAGGACCCCGGCGAGCGGCGCCATGACGGCGAAGATCAGGAATTGCGCGGCGGCCGCACGCACGTCCGGGCTTGCCGTCATCAACGCGATCAAGTGCGGGCCGCCGGCCAGGAAGATCGCCGCCACCGCCACCGCGAAACCGAATCCCCAACCGATCGACAGGTTAACCGCGCGCCGGAACGCGGCGGGATCGCGCGCCCCGATCGCCCGTCCGCACAACTGCTCGGCCGCGGTTGCAAATCCATCGAGGAAGAACGCCCCGATCAGCACCAGGTTGTACAGCACTGCGTTGGCGGCAAGGATGGTGTCGCCCGCGCGCGCCCCCCGCGCCATGAAGAAGCTGAATGCGACGATCAGCGCCGCCGTGCGGATCATGATGTCGCGGTTCACCGCCAGCATCCGCACCAGCTTGCCGCCATCGAGGGCGATAGCGGCCGCGAGGCGCGGCTCGCCGCGCGCGAGCAGCCACGCCAGCAGCAGGCCCGCGGCAAGTCCCGCGGCTTCCGCCACCACGGTGCCTGCCGCGGCGCCCGCCACGCCCTTTTCGAGTACCAGGACGAACAGCGCGGTTGCGGCCAGGTTGACGAGGTTGATCGCGACCTGCAGCACCAGCGCGAGATCGGTGCGCGCAAGACCGATCAGCCAGCCGAGCACGGCGTAATTCGCAAGCGTGAGCGGCGCCGACCAGATGCGCACGAAGAAATAGACCTGGGCGGCCTCGGTGACGGCGGCGCTCGCGCCCATGGCCTCGTAGGCGATCCAGGCGATCGGCCGCTGCAGCAGCAGCAAACCGGCGCCGATGCATGCGGCCATCACCAGCGCCCGGGCGAGCACGGCGCGCTGCTCGGTGGCGTCGCCGGCTCCGAGTGCCTGTGCGGTGAGCGCGACCGTGCCCATGCGCAGGAAGGCGAACAGCCAGAAGATGCAGTCGAACACCACGGCGGAGACCGCGACGGCGCCGAGCAGGTGCGCCTCGCCGAGCTGACCGATGACGGCGGTGCCGACGACGCCGAGCAGCGGCGTTGTCAGATGCGCGAGCGTCATCGGCCCGGCGATCGCGAGCACGCGGGCGTGGGTCACCACGAAGGAACGGGAGCTCGTGTTTGTCGCGTCCATGGACAACTCGCGCCGCGACGCTACCGGCGCGCGTGGGCCAAAGCTATTTGATTTGCAGAATGGCGGTCACGCGCGCGACTGATGGGTAACGGCCTCCTGCCGGAGGGAGCCGTCGTTGCGAGCGAAGCGAAGCACCCCCACGCCGTCATACTGAGGTGCCCGAGCGAAGCGAGGGCCTCGAAGGATGCTGCTGTGCCGTGCAGCTGCTATGTCGTGCGTCCTTCGAGGCTCGCCCGACTTCGTCGGGCGAGCGCCTCAGGATGACGAGTCAGAACAAGTGTTGCCCCCCACAACATCGTCATCCTGATCAGGATGAGGGGTTGCGCAAGTTTCATCTAGGTGGATCGGCCGTCAGGCCGGTGCGCACCTCGCAATGACCGGCGAATCGCCCTCTACTTCGTCATCGCCGCATAGATCAGGTTGCGCAGCAGGACGCGGTAGTAGGCGCGATTCTTCGGCGCCTGCGACATGTACACGACGAACATGTTCTCCTTCGGGTCGACCCAGAACGTGGTGCCCCCGGCGCCGCCCCAGTTGTAATCGCCGGCGGTTCCCGGAATCGGCGACAGGCCGGTTTCCTTGCGCACCGCGAAGCCGAGCCCGAAGCCGTATCCTTCCCCCGGCAGATAGGCCGACCCGGTGTTCACGGCCGCGCCGATGTGGTCGGAGGTCATCATCGCGATCGTCTTCGGCCCGAACAGCTGCTTGTGGCCCACATGGCCGCCGTCGAGCAGCATCTGCAGGAAGCGCGCGTAGTCCATCACGGTGCTTACCAGGCCGTGGCCGCCCGACTGATACTTTGCCGCCTGGCGCGGATCGAAGACGACCTCACCCTCGGCGATGGTGCGGTCGTCCTTGAACGGCTCGGCAATGCGCGGGTGCTTGGACGCGTCGGCTACATGGAAGCTGGTGTCGGTCATGCCGAGTGGATCGAGGATGCGCTCCTTCATGAAGTCATAGAGCGACTGGCCCGACACGACCTCGACCACGCGACCCAGCACGTCGGTGGCGTGGCTGTATTCCCAGGCCGTGCCCGGCTGAAACATCAGCGGCAGCTTGGCGATACGGGCGACGAACTCGGCATTGTCGAAATCGCCCTTGATCAGCCCCGAGTCGCGGTAGGCGCGCTTCACCGAGTTGTCGCCGAATACCCCGTAGGTCAGCCCTGACGTGTGGCGGATCAAATCGTAGACGCGCATCGGCCGTGCCGGGACCAGCGACACGGTCGGCTTGCCTTCTTCGCCGGCCTCCTCGACCGCCACCATGGTGTCCTTGAACTCGGGGATGTACTTGGCGACCGGATCGGCGAGGGCGAGCTTGCCGTCCTCGACCAGCATCATGGCGGCCACGCTGGTGATCGGCTTGGTCATCGAATAGATGCGAAAGATCGCATCTTTGGGCATCGGCGTTTCGGTCTGCGGATCGAGCACGCCGACCGCTTCGAAGTAAGCGATCTTGCCGTTGCGCGCGATCAGCAGGATGGCGCCCGGCAACATGCCTTTGGTGGTGTGCTCGCGCAGAATCTTGGTGATGTGGCCGAGCCGTTCGGACGAGAAGCCGAGGTGCTCCGGGCGGTCTTGCGTCAGCGTCTCCGCGCCGGCTGGGAGCGGCGCAATCAACGCGAGCGATGCAACGAGGGCCGCAGCAAGGAGCTTTCGCAGCATGTGGTTCCTCCACCTCTTGGGTATTGCCGTCAACCCCGGCGCGCCGGCGTCTTCACCAGCCGCGCGATCAGCCAGATCGGGATGACCAGGACGGCGCCGAGCAGGAAATAGCGCCACACCCAGGCGATCGCATCCCACCCCATGTCCCAGATCGCGCGCACCAAGCGTTCGAGACTCGAAATAATGTTCAAGGGGTCGAGACCGATGGCCGATAGAATGACGCCGACCAGGATCGACAGCAGGATGAGTCGGATCAGCACCCAATGGGGTGGCCCCCCGAAGAATCGGTTGACGACGTCGTTGGCCATCGAGGTCTCCGCTAGGCGGGCGTTGTGGCGATCGATTATAGCGGCTCCACGGCCGGCGCGGGAGCCGCAGCGCGGCCGCTCTCGATTCCCTGCAGTATCCGCTCCAGTGCCTCCAGGCGATCGGCTTCTGCGGGCGGCTTGTCCCAGCGCAGCCGGCTGATGCGCGGAAAGCGCATGGCCAGCCCCGAGCGGTGGCGGGTCGAGCGCTGCAGTCCCTCGAACGCGACTTCGAGCACCAGGCCCTGATCGGGCGCGTGCACGACCTCGCGCACCGGCCCGAACCGGTCGACCGTGTGGCGCCGCACGAAGCGGTCGATCTTGAGCAGTTCCTCGTCGGTAAAGCCGAAGTAGGCCTTGCCGACCGGCACCAGCTCCTCGCCGTTCGCGCCCGGCGCCCACACCCCGAACGTATAGTCGGAATAGAACGAGGACCGCTTGCCGCTGCCGCGCTGCGCATACATCAGCACCGCATCGACGATGAAAGGATCGCGCTTCCATTTCCACCACTGGCCCTTGGGGCGCCCCGGCAGGTACGGCGCGTCGCGCCGCTTGAGCATGACGCCTTCCACGGCATCGGCATCGCGGCCGGCGCCGGCGGCGGCCGGGTCGGCGCGCGCGGCAATGAGCTCGTCCCAGGTGGCGAACGCAACAAGCGGCGAAACGTCGATGCGCGGATCGCCGACCCGCGCAACGAACGCTTCCAGCCGCCGCCGGCGTTCGACGAATGGATGCTCGCGCAGGTCTTCCGGCCCGTCGGCGAGGAGGTCGTAGGTGCGCAACTGCGCGGGAAACTCCGCCAAGAGCTTCGGCGTCACGGTCTTGCGGTTGAGCCGCTGCTGCAGGACGTTGAACGTCTGCACGCGGCCGTCGCGCACGATCAAGAGCTCGCCGTCGAGCGCGCCTTCGAAGTCGAGCGCTTCGCACACATCCGGAAAGCTGCCGGAGACTTCCTCGCCGGTGCGTGAATAGAGCCGCGCGACCCGCCGGCCATCTGGCCGCCGTCCGGCGACCGCCTGCACGCGGATGCCGTCCCATTTCCATTCGGCCATGTAGTCGGCGGCCTCGAGCCCGGCGAGGTCGCCTTCCTCGACCGCGTGCGCGAGCATCACCGGCCGGAACGGCGCCGGATCGCTCGACACCGGCTTCTCGCCGCGGCCCTCGATCCAGGCGAACAGCTCGAGATAGGGCGGCTCCAGCGCCGGCCAGATCAGTTCCACCTCGTTGGCGTCCTTGCCCCCGAGCGCGGCCACCGCGGTCTTGGCCAGCCGCGCCGAGACGCCGATGCGGAGCGCCCCGGTGATGAGCTTGAGCAACGCCCAGCGGCCGGTCGCGTCGAGCGCGTCGAGCCAGCGCGCGAGCTGCGCCGGCAGCTCGCTCTTGCCGAGGGCGGCAAGCGTGGTGACGACGTCGGAGAGGGCGGGAGCGTGCTTTTCTTTACCTCTCCCCGCTTGCGGGGAGAGGTCGACTTCCGAGCGCAGCGAGGAAGTCGGGTGAGGGGGCTGCCACGATGCGTACCGAGCGTCCGACGCCCCCTCACCCGGCTCGCCGCTGGCGCGGCTCGCCACCCTCTCCCCGCAAGCGGGGAGAGGGCCTTCCGGCCACAGCAGTGCGACGGTCTCCGACAGATCCCCGACATAGTCGTACGAAAGCCCGAACAGCACCGGATCGACGCGCTCGGCGATCAGCGCTCGAACGATCCCGGGCTTGGCATGCCGGAACGACAGCGCGCCGGTGAGCGCGGCCAGCGCCCACCCGCGCTCCGGGTCCGGTGTGGTGCGGAAATACTCGGTCATCTGCCGCAGTTTGGCGTTGCGGCCATGCTCGAAGGCGAGCCGGTCGAGGAGGGCGGCGAAACGGTTCAAGCGACGACCTCGCTGTCGTCGCCGATGGCCGCGGCGCCTTCGTCGGCCATGACGTTCTCGGCCTCCTCCTCGCCGTATCCGACCAGCCGCAACGGGCGCGCCGGGATGCCGCGCGTTTGACACCAGTGCGTCAGCGCGTCCTCTTCGCCATGCGTGATCCACACCTCGCGGGCGCCGGTTGCCGGGATGGTGGCGGTGAGGCCGTCCCAGTCGGCGTGGTCGGAGATGACGAGCGGCAGCTCGATGCCGCGCTGGCGGGCGCGCGCGCGCACGCGCATCCAGCCGGAGGCGAACGTCGTCACCGGTTCCGGAAAGCGGCGGGTCCATACATCCTGCAGCGCGGTGGGCGGGCAGAGCGCGATCGTGCCGGCGAGATCGGCCTTTTTGGCATCGCGCACGGCGCGCAGCTCTCCCAGGTCGACCCCGCGCTCGACGTAGCGATGCGTGAGCTTCTCCATGGCACCGTG
The DNA here is from genome assembly GCA_963788095.1 of uncultured Alphaproteobacteria bacterium. GTDB lineage: Bacteria > Pseudomonadota > Alphaproteobacteria > Rhizobiales > Xanthobacteraceae > CAVTXS01. The sequence continues at coordinate 155,909 of CAWBFP010000034.1, forward strand.
CAGATAGATCGGCCGGTCGTAACCGGCCTGGCGCGCGAGCGCGATCACCCGCTGCGCCTTGCCGAGCGCATAGGCACCGACCAGGTGCGCGCGCTCGGGAAACAGCGCGACCGAATCGATCAGCTTGCGGATCTCGTCCAACGGCTCGGGATGCCGGAACACCGGCAGCCCGAAGGTCGCCTCGGTGATGAACACGTCGCATGCGATCGGCTCGAACGACGCACAGGTCGGATCGCGGACGTCCTTGTAATCTCCGGACGCGACCATGCGCAGGCCGTTCCATTCGACGCAGACCTGCGCCGAGCCCAGGATGTGGCCGGCCGGTCGGAACGTGACCGTTACGCCATTGATGCTCAGCGCTTCGCCGTAGCGCGCCGCCTGGGTGCTGCGGGCATGGCCGTCGCCGTAGCGCAACCGCATGAAATCGAGCGTTTCCGCCGTCGCCAGGACCGCACCGTGACCCGCGCGCGCGTGATCCGAGTGCCCATGGGTGATGAGCGCGCGCTCGACCGGGCGCACCGGATCGATGTGGAATCCGCCCGGCGGGCAGCACAGGCCGTGCGGTGTCGGGACGAGCAGGTCTTCGGCGCGCATATGCGGGTAAGATAGTCACGATAGCGCGAGCGTCGAGGCGAGCACTGTTGGGTGCTGCCTTCGCTTAAGGCCAACGGCTTCTCTGGCCGATGCCGCTATCCTCGGCCGTCATCCCCGCGGAAAGCGGGGATCCAGTAAACGACGCCGTTTGAGATAGTTCACTCGAGGCGGTGTTTACTGGGTCATCCGCCTTCGCGGATGATGACGGTGGAGTAAACCGCGAGCCCACCGTCATCCCCGCGGAAAGCGGGGATCCAGTAAACGACGCCGTTTGAGATAGTTCACTCAAGGCGGTGTTTACTGGGTCATCCGCCTTCGCGGATGATCACGGTGGAGTAAACCGCGAGCCCACCGATCTATGTGCCTGCACCCGACGCCGCTCTTCCTCTCCTCCGGCGACCTGATCGCGGACCGGCGCTATCAGCATGCGCGCGACTTCGAGGCGCGCGGCGATTTGCAAGCTGCCGCCGATCTGTTCGCGCAGGCGATCGAGCGGGCGCCGCATTTCGCCTCCGCCTGGTTCGCGCTCGGCGAGCTGCGCGAGCGGCTTGGCGACGGCAGCGCCGCGATCGCGGCATTTGCGCGCGCGCGTGCCGCCGACCCGGATGACCGGCATGGCGCGGCCCTGCGCCTTGCGCGCCTCGGTGTCGGCGATCCAGCGTGCGCGATGCCGACCGCCTATGTACGTACCCTGTTCGATCACTATGCGCCGCGCTTCGATCAAGCCCTCGCGGAGCTTGACTATCGGGCGCCGGCGCTGCTGCTCGCGGCGGTCGAATCCGTCTGCCGGGCCGGCGGCCGCGCCATGCGGTGGGGATCGATGCTTGACCTCGGTTGCGGCACCGGCCTCGGCGGGGCGGCGTTCCGCCCTCACGTGGACTGGCTCGTCGGGGTCGATCTTTCACCCGGCATGATCGAGCAGGCACGGCGCAAGGGTCTCTACGATCGACTTGCGACCGCGGACATCGCGCGCTTCCTGGCCGATGCGATCGCCGGCAACGGGCGCTTCGACCTCATCGTCGCGGCGGATGCATTGACCTACTTCGCCGGCCTCGACGGCCTCTTCGCCGCGGTCGCGCGCGTGCTGGCGCAGGGCGGCATGTTCGCGTTCACGGTGGAAACGCATGCGGGCGAAGGCGTCGTGCTGGGCGAAAAGCTGCGCTACGCCCACGGCGCGGACCACGTCCGCACCGCGCTCGCCAACGCTGGATTGACGCTTCGTCATTGGGCGCCGTCGTCGACCCGCACCGAAAACCGCCTGCCGGTGCCCGGTCTGCTGGTCGTCGTCGAGCGGCCATAGCGCGCGCGGCCCGTTCGGGCCGCTCGATCTTTGCCCGATTCGAATGCTAATTGGGGAATTTCCCAGTGGTGTTGATGCACGGCGAGCGCCGCCGCGCGACCTCTCCCCGCTTGCGGGGAGAGGTCGGATCGTCGAGCGCGAGCGAGACGATCCGGGTGAGGGGGCTTGCCGCTAGGCACAGCCTGCGACTAATGCCCCTCACCCGGCTCGCTATGCTCGCCGACCTCTCCCCGCAAGCGGGGAGAGGTGACTCAACGCAAGCGACAATTGCTATAGGTTCTGCCGGGTGAGCCTTCTCGACCACATCGATACTGACCAACGCGCCGAGCTTCCGCAGCGCTTTGCGCGCTGGTTCGCGAGCCGCGGTTGGCACCCGCGCGCGCATCAGCTCGAGCTGCTGGCGCGTGCGCGTGCCGGCCGCTCGGCGCTGCTGATCGCGCCGACCGGCGGCGGCAAGACGCTGGCCGGGTTTCTGCCGACGCTGGTGGAGCTGAGCGGACCGCATGCGGCCGGGCGCGGCCCGCCGCGCGCGGACCGGCCGGGAAGGGGCCTCCATACGCTTTACATCTCGCCGCTGAAGGCGCTGGCGGTCGACATCGCCCGCAACCTCGAGCGGCCGGTTGCCGAGATGGGCTTGCCGGTGCGGCTGGAGACGCGCACCGGCGACACGCCGGTGTCGAAACGGCAGCGCCAGCGGCGCAATCCGCCCGACATCCTGCTCACGACGCCGGAGCAGCTCGCCCTGCTGATCGCGTCGGCGGATGCGCCGTACCTGTTCAAGACGCTGCGCCGGGTCGTGCTCGACGAGCTGCACTCGCTGGTCACCTCGAAGCGCGGCGACCTGCTCGCGCTCGGCCTTGCGCGGCTGTTCGCGCTGGCGCCGGCGCTCACCTGCGTCGGCCTGTCGGCGACCGTCGCCGAGCCCGACGATCTCTGCCGCTTCCTGGTGCCGCAGCCGCCGTCCGGGTCGGCGCACGCCGACCTCGTCATGGCGCACGGCGGGGCGCAGCCGATCGTCACCATGCTCGATACGCGCGAGCGCCTGCCCTGGGCGGGCCATTCCGCCCGCCATGCGCTGCCCGAGATCTACGACCTGATCCGGCGCCACCGCACCACGCTGGTGTTCGTCAATACCCGCAGCCAGGCCGAGATGCTGTTCCAGGCGCTGTGGCGCATCAATGACGATGGCCTCGCGATCGCGCTTCACCACGGCTCGCTCGACGTCGCCCAGCGCCGCAAGGTCGAGGGCGCCATGGCCGCGGGGCGGCTGCGCGCGGTCGTGTGCACCTCATCGCTCGATCTCGGCGTCGACTGGGGCGACATCGACCTCGTGGTCAATGTCGGCGCGCCGAAGGGATCGTCGCGCCTGATGCAGCGCATCGGCCGCGCCAATCATCGGCTGGAAGAGCCGTCGCGCGGCGTGCTGGTCCCGTCGAATCGCTTCGAGGTGCTGGAGTGTCGTGCCGCCATCGGGGCGGTCGCCGACAACGCCCAGGACACCCCGCCGCTGCGCGCCGGCGCGCTCGACGTGCTGGCCCAGCACGTGCTCGGCCGCGCCTGCGGCGAGCCGTTCCGCGCCGACGATCTGTTCGCCGAGGTCCGGACCGCGGCGCCGTACGCGGGATTGACGCGTTCGGATTTCGACGCGGCGATCGATTTCGTCGCCACCGGCGGCTATGCCCTCAAGAGCTACGAGCGGTTCGCCAAGATCCGGCAGGGCGACGACGGCCGCTGGCGCGTCGCGCACCCGCGGGTCGCGCAGTCCTACCGCATGAACGTCGGCACGATCGTGGAAGCCGACATGCTCAAGGTGCGGCTGGTGCGCTCGCGCGGCCCGGGCGCCGGCTACGCCGGCGCGGTCGCGCGCCGCGGTCGCCTGCTCGGCCAGGTCGAGGAATACTTCATCGAGACGCTGGTCCCCGGCGACACCTTCGTGTTCGCCGGCGAGATCGTGCGCTACGAGGCGCTGGTCGAGGACGAGGCCTACGTCTCGCGCACCACCGCCGCCGATCCGAAGATCCCTGCTTACGAGGGCGGCAGATTTCCGCTTTCCACCTATCTGGCCGATCGGGTGCGCGCCATCCTGGCGGATCCCTCCTCCTGGGGCCTGCTGCCGGAACAGGTGCGTGAATGGCTCGACATCCAGCGCCGGCGCTCGCTCGCCCCGGCGCGCCGCGATCTTTTGGTCGAGACCTTCCCGCACGCCGGACGCCACTACCTCGTCTGCTATCCGTTCGAGGGACGGCTGGCGCACCAGACGCTCGGGATGCTGCTCACGCGCCGGCTCGAGCGCGCGCGCCTGCGGCCGCAAGGCTTCGTCGCCAACGAGTACGCGTTGGCGCTCTGGGGTTTGGGCGATATCGGACTGCGCATCGGACGTGGCGAGCTCTCGCTCGCCGCGCTGTTCGATCAGGACATGCTGGGCGACGATCTCGACGCGTGGCTCGCCGAGTCGGCGCTGATGAAGCGCACGTTCCGCAACTGCGCCATCATCGCGGGCCTGATCGAGCGACGCTATCCCGGCAAGGAGAAGTCCCGGCGCGAGGTCACGGTCTCGACCGACCTGATCTATGACGTGCTGCGGCGCTACCAGCCCGATCACATGCTGCTGCGCGCGGCGGCGGCCGACGCCGCCACCGGCCTGCTCGACATTCGGCGGTTGGGCGACATGCTCTCGCGCATCACGGGGCGAATCGTTCATAAGGCGCTCGATCGGATATCGCCGCTGGCGGTGCCGGTGCTGCTGGAGATCGGCCGCGAGACGGTGCATGGCGAAGCCGCCGACGCGCTGCTGGCGGCGGCGGCCGCGGATTTGGTGCGGGAGGCGATGGGGTGATTGCGGCGCGCCGGTTGCAGTCGTGCGAGGAGATCGAGGTTGCCGGTGCGGCGCTGGTGGCCGACATCGCCAGCGGCCTCTATTGGCCGCAGGAGCGGCTGCTGGTCGTCGCCGATCTGCATCTCGAGAAGGGGTCGAGCTTCGCCGGGCGCGGATCGCTGCTGCCGCCGTATGACACCGCCGACACCCTCGCCCGTCTGCACCGTTTGATCGAGACCTATGCGCCGACCTGCGTGATCGCGCTCGGCGACAGCTTCCACGACCGGCGCGGCGCCGGGCGCCTGGGCGATCGCGACTACGCGTATCTCTCCGCGCTGCAGCGCGGTCGCGACTGGATCTGGATCGCCGGCAATCACGACCCTGCGCCGATCGGCGGGGTCGCCGGCACGCCCGCGGCGGCGCTCGCGATCGGCCCGCTGGCGTTCCGCCACCGACCCGAGCCCGACGCGCCGGAAGGCGAGATCGCCGGCCATCTTCACCCGGTCGCGCGCGTCGGCCTGAACGGGGGTTCGGTGCGCGGCCGTTGCTTCGTGCATGACGCGCGCCGCATGGTGCTGCCGGCGCTCGGCGCCTATGCGGGCGGCCTCAATGTGCGCGATCGCGCCTTCGCCCGCCTGTTCGACCAGCGCGCGTTCAGCGTGCACGTGATCGGGCGCAGCCGCGTCTATCGGATCGATGGCGGGTACTGCCTGCCGGACTGATCCGGGGCCGTTGCGTCATGCCCGGGCTTGACCCGGGCATCCATCATTCTTCGCAAGAGTGTTGTTGAAGAGATGGATTGCCGGGTCAAGCCCGGCAATGACGATCCTCGCTAGGCTGCCGCGTCGCTGGCTCGCGGATCGACGGCTCTTTACTCACTCGTCATGCCCGGGCTCGACCCGGGCATCCATCATTCTTCGCAAGAGTTTTGTTGAAGAGATGGATTGCCGGGTCAAGCCCGGCAATGACAATCGTTCGCTAGGCGGCCGCGTCGCTGGCTCGTGGATCGACGGCTCTTTACTCACTCGTCATGCCCGGGCTTGACCCGGGCATCCATCATTCTTCGCAAGAGTTTTGTTGAAGAGATGGATTGCCGGGTCAAGCCCGGCAATGACGATCGTTCGCTAGGCGGCCGCGTCGCTGGCTCGTGGATCGACGGCTCTTTACTCACTCGTCATGCCCGGGCTTGACCCGGGCATCCATCATTCTTCGCAAGAGTGTTGTTGAAGAGATGGATTGCCGGGTCAAGCCCGGCAATGACGATCCTCGCTCGGCGGCCGCGTCGCTGGCTCGCGGATCGACGGCTCTTTACTCACTCGTCATGCCCGGGCTTGACCCGGGCATCCATCATTCTTCGCAAGAGTGTTGTTGAAGAGATGGATTGCCGGGTCAAGCCCGGCAATGACGATCCTCGCTCGGCGGCCGCGTCGCTGGCTCGCGGATCGACGGCTCTTTACTCACTCGTCATGCCCGGGCTTGACCCGGGCATCCACCATTCTTCGCAAGAGTGTTGTTGAAGAGATGGATTGCCGGGTCAAGCCCGGCAATGACGAATCGGAGTTCAGACCTCGACCACCACGTGGTCGTTCTCGATCGCCGCGGGTATGATTCCCACAAAAACGGGCGAAATATTCGCCTCAATGCGCGAAATGATTTGGTTTTTTGACGCAATATTCCTGAAACGCGAGCCCTGTATTGGGATACTCGCGCGTTGGACCAGCGCCGAAAAGCGGAGGCACCCATGCAGAGCGGCCTTGTGCTGCCTGTGGCCCCGACGAACCGGTGTTCGGACGAGGTCCAGGCGACGACATCCGACGAAGCCCTGATCAAGCGCATTGCCGCCGGCGACGCCGGCGCCATGCGCCTGCTGTTCGGGCGCCATCAAGTCCGCGTCCACCGGTTTCTGCTGCGCCTCCTGGATGACCGGGCGACCGCCGAGGATCTGGTCAGCGAGGTGTTTCTCCAGATCTGGCGCAAGGCGGAGGCCTTCGAGGGCCGCTCCCAGGTCTCCACGTGGCTGTTGGCGATCGCGCGCCACAAGGCGCTCAGCGTCATGCGCCGACAGGTGCACGAGCAGCTCGACGACCGCGCCGCTGCCAACATCGCCGATCACGCCGACGATCCCGAAACCGCCATGCAGCGCGCCAGCCGGGCCGCGCTCGTGCGCGCCTGCCTCAAGCAGCTGTCGTGGGCGCACCGCGAGGTCATCGACCTCGTCTATTATCACGAGCGCACGATCGAGGACGCCGCCGAGATCATCGGCGTACCGGCGAACACCGTGAAGACGCGGATGTTCCATGCCCGCAAGCGGCTCGCCCAGCTGCTCGCCGCCGCCGAAGGCGAGGGCGCACTCGCCGCCTGAAGCGGTCGCCGCTAAAGCGTGATGGGTTTATGTTGAGTCGTCATGCGCGGGCTTGACCCGCGCATCCATCTGCGTTGCAAGAACTCTTTTCGGAAGATGATGGATTGCCGGGTCGAAGCCCGGCAATGACCAGGACGTGCCGACTTGAAATCATCACGCACTGGTACCGGGAATCGCGTTTTCGTGTCCCGCACGCGGTGCAGCGCGAAGCGCTGCGCCGCTGATGCGGGACCGTCGCAGACGCATGCGTTTGTGAAGGTCCCGGTTCTGCAGCGCATCGCGGAGCCTGCCCTCGGGCTGCGCGAAGCGCAGACCGGGGGCGCTGCGCTGCGCCCGGGACACGGGCTGAGTCACGCTTCAGTCTCATTAGGTACTAGAGCGCGATGATTTGAGGTTGAGGCACTTTGCGTCATTGCCGGGCTTGACCCGGCAATCCATCTCTTCGCAAGATTTCTTGCAAAGCAGATGGATGCGCGGGTCAAGCCCGCGCATGACGACTCAACGTGAACCCATCACGCTTTAGGGCCCCATCGACCTCGTCCCGGTGCCGCATCGCGATACCATTCGCCGTTGCATCCAGGACTTCGCGGAACCGTTGATCCGCACCCGCGTTGCCCCCTCGGGATTCTCTCCGCGAACGGGCCGGTCCATGCGTTTTTCTCGCCACGTGCGGGCCGCGAGCCTCGGCGCTTGCGTCCTTATGCTCGGCGCCGACGCGCTGCGCGCGAACGACGCCTTGGATTTCTGGCGCCAGGAGTACGCGCGCCAGGGCGGCCGCGCGGATTGGTCCCAGAGCGGCCGCGCGGATCAGTGGGCCGAGCCGCCGCTGCGGTTCATCATCCGGCCGCGACGGGAGCGCGCGCGTGACGAAGCTCATTCCGGTCGCGCCGGCTACGCCGGCGAGCGGCACTACTGCGTGCGCACCTGCGACGGCTTCTATTTCCCGCTCACCGCCCGCGGCAGCCTGTCGAAGACCGAGATGTGCCGCGCGCTCTGCCCGGCGGCGCCGACCGAGGTCTACCGCCTGGGCGGCGGCGCGGACTCGATCGAGGACGCGGTCTCCGAGCGCGGCAAGCCGTACACCTCGCTGCCGGCCGCGCTCGCCTATCGCAAGAGCCTCAAGCCGGATTGCACCTGCCGCGGCGCCGGCGCGGTCGCCATGTCGGTGCCGATCACGCAGGACCCGACGCTGGCGCGCGGCGACATCGTGGTGACGCAGAAGGGCGTGCACGTGTTCGCCGGCGGCAAGCTCCCTCACCACGAACGCGATTTCGTGCACTACCGCAGCTATCGCGGGCTCCCGCGCGAAGTCGTCGCCATGCTGTCGCTGATCGACCGGCCGTTCCGCGCCGCCGAGCTCAAGCAGACGCTGGACCTGCCGCCGGAGCCGAGAGGCGGCCCGAAGTCCGCGCGCGCGGCGGGGGGCGACGCGCTGTAGTTTCAGGTCGTGACAGTCTGACCGGAAAAGAAGCGCCTGCTCTCCGGCGTCTCCCAACCTCGTCATACTGAGGTGCGTCACGGCAGCGGATGACGGTTGCCGGCGCCTCGCGCTCGTCTTTGCGAAATGTGGCTTTGGAGTCACAGGGAAGCGCTTTCGTTTTGCGAAATGATGCTTCAGCGCAACGGCCGTCCGGCCGCGGCGGGAGTTCGTCTTGCGAAATGGTGCTCAGGCGCAACACCATCCGTTTCGGCAAAGAGTTCCGTCACGCGAGTTGCGCACCGGCCTGGCGGCCGATCCACCTGGATGAAACTTGGGCAACCTCTCATCCTCAGAATGACGGTGTTGTGGGGGGCAACGCTTGTTGTGACTCGTCATCCTGAGGCGCTCGCCCGACGAAGTCGGGCGAGCCTCGAAGGACGCACAACGTAGCAGCTGCACGGCAGAGCAGCATCCTTCGAGGCCCTCGCTTCGCTCGGACACACCTCAGGATGACGGCGTGGGGGGCCCGAAACCATCCGCCGCCCGCCTCCGTCATTGCGGCCCGCCGATCCACCTGGATGATACTTGGGCAACCCCTCATCCTGATCAGAATGACGGTGTTGTGGGGGGCGACGCTTGTTGTGACTCGTCATCCTGAGGCGCTCGCCCGACGAAGTCGGGCGAGCCTCGAAGGACGCACAACGTAGCAGCTGCACGGCAGAGCAGGATCCTTCGAGGCCCTCGCTTCGCTCGGACACCTCAGGATGACGGCGTGGGGGGCCCGAAACCATCCGCCGCCCGCCTCCGTCATTGCGGCCCGACTAAGCAGATGTTCTCGCCTTCGCCAACGAATGGGCTATGAATATGCGCCTCGACGGCGTGGTTGGTAGCCTCGATCCGTTGGGCAACTTTAAAATCTCTGCTTAGGAGCCGGGTAAGAAAGTTTGGCGTGCGTACCAGGGAATGGATATGACGTTGACCAGCTGCTCAGAGCCATCGAATAACTGTGACAGCTTTGGACCCGCCGCCTTAAAGGAGAGCTTGGTTATCCTGTCGGTCCCGTCAGCGTTCCGTAAAAAGTCGGTCGCTTGCTCTTGGCGGTATATGCGATAAAAGTCCGGCCTAGCAGAAGAGTAAATCCTGAAATCCGTCGGCTTGCTTCTGGTCGGCGCGCTACGGATATAGCTGATCTGAACATCGATCGTATTACCGTCGTTAGCTTTGAATGCCCACCTTTCTTCGCTGGCCGACTTATCCGAGCCCGTACTTATCATGCGGTCAATGGCAAAGGCCAACTCCATATAGACTCCGTAAGCGCCTGGCGATCCGCTTGGCGCGGCGAGGCCGGTGATTATCATGCTGCCAGTAGTGTCGGAGCCGCTTTTCTTGGCGGGTATCGCGACCACGGCGCCGCGAAACAAGGGTGTGTCCTTACCATCGGCGTCCTGCGCAAACTGTTGGTCAATCAAAACAACCGACACGTTGAAGCCCTTGTTCGGACCCGTGGTCGGGGAATTTAACTCCCAACCCTCAGGTAGCACTTTCCGGACTGCAGCGTCCGGGACCTTGAAGGTCAAAGTCGTTCGAACGTCCATGGAACTGGCGACCAATTTTTCAGCGGACTGCGCGTATGCGGTCGCGCCAAGCACCAGTGTGAGCACGAGGCCCGCGGCGACGTAGCGAGATTCCCTGGTCATAAGATGCAGCCTCCCTCTTCGAGAACCGAATGCGGCGCAAAGGGTTTTGCGCGCTCGGGCAGCCCCCGCTGCCGCACAGAAATTCTAAGCAGGTTGGCGCGGGGTAGCCAACGAATGGAAATGACCACGCCTCTCACCTGAATCATGAGCAGCCTCGATCCATTGGGCAGCCCGAGAATCTCTGCTTAGTGTAGCCTGCAAATGGCCGCAAGAAGAACAGGGCGGTCCCGGTGACGCAGCGGCATCGGTGGCGGTGATCGCGGCGTCATTGCGAAACCCTAGCCGCCTTCCCAGCAACTAGCCCAGCAGCTTGGAATGCTGCAAATGCTCAGGTCAGAATCTGGCCCATTGCTGCCGAGAGCCAATGCGACGGCATGTCCGCAGGGTGCGAAAGCTGACGCCGGATCCCGGCGCATCCGTTGGTCAGCCGACCGAAACTTGCTTAGCTTCGCTGCCGTGCGTCCATGGAGATGTTGAGCCGCAGGGCCCGGCCGGGCAGGTCTACGTCCACGAGCGCAACCATGCCGGTGCCGGCGAAATCCTCGACGAATTCCGGATCGGCTCTGACCTCGGCGATGTCGCGCACGCGCGGAGGCGCCTCGCCGACCTCGCCCATGCTCTCGATGTGGAAAGCCAGGTTCTCGCGCCCCCGCCGCAGGGCCTCGTCGACGCTTGCTCCGCCCGCGACCCCCCCGGGAAAATCAGGGAATGAAATGCCGTACCCACCCGGCCGCCCATCGATCAATGCCACTACGGCCACCATCGCCGCCATCCTGCTCAATTCACCAGTGAAAGCAATTAGCGATTGAGTTGCGCAAAAACCACGAGCTTCGCAAAACGAACCCGACTGTGGCAGCTGCCGTTCCGCCGCCTGCCGCCGTCCCCTCAATCTCGGCGAAACACCACCGCGCCCAGCCAGCCGGTCAGCAAGGCCAGGATGGCGGTGGCGAGGCCGTACAGGATGCTATGCTCGTGCGCGGCGGTGGCGACGAACTGCTCGAAGCCGACCTTGATGAGCTCGAACGCGGTGCTGTCGCGGGCCAGCAGCGCGCCCTCGACGAACAGCTTCACGTCGACCTCGTACTCGCCGATCGGCACGTTGGCGGGGAGCGGAATGACGGCGCGGAACAGGTTGGGGGTCAGGAAGGTCAGCGCGTTCGGCTGCTCGCGATAGAGCCCGTGCTCGCGCTTGAGCCGCACGAACGCCGCACGGAACCGATCGTCGGGCGCGGGCGCGGCCGACCCGGACTGGTCGGGCAGCGGGAACTGGGCGAGCCCGATCTGGAACCGGCGCAAGACCTCCGGGCCGGCGATGGCGTCGGGCGGCCGATTGCTCAAGACCGCGAGATAGCTCGGCGCGTTGACGAAGGTGTTGGACTGCGCATTGACCCAGATCCCGAGCACGCGCTGCTTGCGCCAGGTGACCACCGACTCGCGCGGGCCGACGACGGTGACGACCACCGTGTAGCCGGCCCCCGGACGCCCGACCGCCGCCGCGTCCTGTTCGACCGTGCCGAACAGCGTGAGCTCGACGCCGGTGAAATTCTGGCTGATCAGCACCCGATGCGTGGAGAGCGAGATCACCAGCCGCTCGGCCAGCGCCGGGCCGCCCGCGCACAGCCACAGCATCGCGGCAAGGACGCCGGCCGCCGGCTTGCCGCGGCTCATCGCGCTATCTCGAGCGGCTGGAGCGAGAACAGGTCGGCGGGCGGCACGACCAGATCGACCGCGAATCTCACCCCGACCGCGAGCACCAGCAACCCGAGCAGGAGCCGGAGCTGCTCGCTGCGGATGCGCTGGCCCGCCCGCGCGCCGAACTGCGCGCCCATGACGCCGCCGACCATCAGGATGAACGCCAGCACGGCGTCGACCGTGATGTTGGTCGCCGCATGCAGCACGGTCGCCGCCACCATGGTGACGAGCGTCATCACCATCGAGGTCCCGATCACCACGTTGGTCGGCACGCGCAACAGGTAGATCAAGGCGGGCACCAGGAGGAATCCGCCGCCGACGCCCATCATCGCGCCGAGCAGGCCGATGGCGAACCCGATGGTCCAAACCGGGATCACCGAGACGTAGATCTTCGACTGCTTGAACCGCAGCTTGAGCGGCAGGCCATGAAACCAGGCATGGCTGCCGGGCCGGCGCAAAATCGCGGCCTCCCCCCGCCGCGCGCGCACGATGGCGCGGGCGCTTTCGGTGATCATCAATACGCCGATGATCCCCAGCAAGGTGACGTAGGCGAGCCCGATGGCGAGATCGAGCTGGCCAATGCGGCGCAGCACCGAAATCAGCCACACCCCGCCGACCGTGCCGATCAGGCCGCCCACCAGCAGCATGCTGGCGAGCGTGAGATCGAGCGCCTTGCGCCGCCAATACGCGAGCACGCCCGAGCACGACGAGGCGGCGATATGGCTGGAAACGGTGGCGACCGCCACCGCCGGCGCAATGCCGACGAAGATCAGCAGCGGGGTGAGCAGGAAGCCGCCGCCGATCCCGAACATGCCGGACAGGAAGCCGATCGCGATTCCCATCCCGAGGATGAGGAAAACGTTGACCGGCAAGTCGGCAATCGGAAGGTAGATCTGCACGGCATCGTCCGCCGGTCGCTGCGGGGCCGTGGCCACGCGGCCGTTGGAAAAATTCTATCCGGCCGCACGCGGGAAACCGCGCGGTCCAGTGCTTGCTCGAGGGGTCCAATCACCCTTTTGCATGAGCACATGCGGCCCAATCAAGGCAATTCGACCCGTTAGCTCTAACACCGAAGACCACCGGCCGATGCCGCGAAGGCGAGATTTCCGAACGGCGGCAGGATGCCGGCCGTAACCGGGGAGACGATGATGGCGCTACTCGACGTCGACTGGGCCGGCATGCCGCCGAGCTTGGAAGCGTCGAAAGCCGCGACAACCCGCGAAGCGCCAGGACGCAGAGCGTCGGCGCGATTAGGGCATTTCCCGGTGGTGATGGTGCACGGCAGCGCCGCTGCGCTACCTCTCCGGCCGGAGCTATCAGATGCACACATCTGAGCGCCGAACTGAAATTTGCGCTTTTGCTCTCACGAAGGCGTCGCTCCAGCGTTCCCTCCCCCCCTTGCGGGGGAGGGACAGGGAGGGGGGTAAGGGCCAATTCTGATTTCGCGAATACCCCCTCCCCGACCCTCCCCCGCAGGGGGGGAGGGAGCACGAGGCAGCGCCCGCCTTACGTGACCGCAACTTCTCACCGACATTCACGAGCGGCACGCAATAGGCCGCCGGGGAGAGTGATTCATCGCAAGCGACGATTGCCCTAGTGTCGGTGGCGAAGGCGTCGAGCACGGGATGGAGCGCGCCGGCGATCAGCAAAATGACGCCCAGAAACAGCGGCCCGCGCCGGGTCAGCTTCTGCGCGATCGCCGCGAAGGTCGAGACGCTCGACTTGTGCTCTTCCGACAGAGCGCGCGAGGCGGGCGGCGCCAGGGTGGCGGCAGCCTGCGCCGCGCGCCGCGCGGCGGCGATGAAGTTCGCCTTGCTGTCAGGCTCGGCGGCCGGATTGGCGCCGACCCGCGAGGCGTCCGAGGCCGCGATCCGTTCGGCAGCCGATGCCGGCGTCGTCGACGACGGCGGGCGTTGCCTGGCCGTGCCGGGCTCCAGCGGATGGTCGGCGGGCAGCGTCGGATCGATCGGCCGCCGCGCCGGCGGCATCATCATGGCCGGCGCCGCCGCCACCACGGCCGCCGCCAATGCCCGGCGCGTTTCCGGTTGATGAGGCGAGCCGGAAAGGTGCGCCGACGCTTCGGGCTCCCTGGCCGTCAAATCTGCCCAGCTCGAGCGCGCCCCGGCACGCATGTCGATGTCGACCATCGCCAGTCGGTCGACCAGCCGCTCGAGGGTATCGTGGACGGCTTCGAGCGTGTCCTGGGTCCGGCGATCGTTCTGCAGCTGACTCTGAAGCAACGCGCCGAGATCCTGCTTGAGGCCCTCGAGGTCGATCATCGCGCTGCCCGAGGTGCCGGAACGTTCGAGGATCTCCTCGGCAGCGCGTTGAGCTCCAGTGACCGCGCTGGCGTGCAGGCTTTCCAGTTGATCGAACAGGCCCGCCAGCGTCCGCTCGATGCCGTCGAGATGGGCGAGACGGCTTCCCGAAGCCTCCAGCATGTGGGTGAGCCGAGCGAGCTGGGCGGCAATCTGGTCGAGCGCGGGCGAGCGCTCGCGCGCGACCTCCATGCGTTCGACCTTCTCGGCCAAGGTCTCGACGATCGCGATCAAATGGGCGGTACTGGGAGGCACCGACGCCGCCATGCCCGCCTCGAGCGCGGCGGCGAGCTGCGCAAACCGCTGGTCAAGGCTTTCCGGTGCGGCGTCGCCCGATGCCGCGGGCATGACGATGCGATCGATCTTGTCGCCGAGCGCCTGTACTTCCTCGACGAGCGCGATCAGGGCCTCGCCCGAGGCGGCCCGTGACGCGATCTCGCGCAGCTCCGCGACCGCATCCTTAAGCTGGCGCAGCGCGCCGGCATCGCCCGCGCCCGCCGCCACCGCGTCGATCTTGTGGTCGAGCGCCTGCACGTCCTGGCGGAACGACGCCAGGCTCTCGGCCGGCGCCAGCCGGTGCAACGCGTCGCGCACCTCGCCAACCGCGCGCTCGATGTTCGCCAGCGTCGCCGCATCGCCGCCACGATGGCGGCCGACGTCGATGCGGTCGACAAGGGTGCGCACCTCGGCTTCGAGCGCCTGCAGGGCACGGCGCGGCACCGCCTCCGTCAGCTTGCGGCCGATGTCGGCGAGCTCGCTTCTGAGCGCGGCGAGAGCTTGCTGGAAGCCGCCGGGCGCGCGCAGGGTCTCGAGCTGGCCGGTCAGCTGCCGGAGCTGGTGCTCGAGCCGGGACAGGTGATTGCTCTCGACCTCCGTGGGTCGTCGCGGCGCGGCGCCGAGCCGCGCCGGCGGCTCTGCGACCTGCCGATCGAGATCCGGGCGCGCGCCATCCTCGATCTCGAGGGCCGGCCGGCGCGCGGCGATCTCCGCCATCGCGTCCTCGATGCCCGATGACCCGGGCTGCGGCCGGTCGGAGACGGCCGCCGACAACGAGCGCGGTACCGCTGTTTCCGGCGTCGGGACCACCGCATGCTCGCTCGTCCCGGATGTCCACCAATCCGCCGCGGAATGGCGGCGACCGGCGTCGCTCTGCCAGTTGAGCGTCGCAAGCGCGCGATCGACTGCGGCGATGCGAGATTCGAGCTCGCTGGATGCCGAACGACCGTCGGTGGCGAGCTGCTCGCGCCGGCGCCCGAACGGAGCTGGCGCATCGGCGATCGGTTGCGAACCGCCGCGATCAGGCGCGCTCGCCTCCTGTTCGGCGAGCCGCGTTTCGACTGCGCGTAACGCGGCGCCCAGTCGCTGCTCGACGGGACCGCGCCTGCTCGCGGCCGGCTCGCTCGCAGCCGCCGCGGGGAGGGGGGAAGGCGCGGTGGTCTGAGCGCCGGTCCGCGCCAGCCACTCGAGTTGCTGCGAGAGCGCGGCGAGGCGCGCATCGAGCGCCTGGATATCGCGACTGCCGATCGTGCCGTCGTGCTCAAAGCTTTGGCGGGGAATGTGAGCGACCCCCTCCTCGGCAGCCGAATCGATGATGACGGATTGCAGCCATTCGGCGGTCGTGAGGCCCGAGCGCCGCGCAGCTTCGCGGGCGGTCTCGCGCACCTCCGGGGCGAGCCCTCTGACGTTCCAGGGTGCGTCTGATGCCATGCTCTCAGCCCAAATTCGCGGGACGGACGGGGAGGAGCTGGGCAAGAGCCCGCCAAGACCGAGCCTGGGTCGGCGCAACATAGGCCGGGGCACGGTCCTCTGGTCCTCAGAACCGACTTTTCTCTTTCAGGGTAAAGATGCGGTTAAGGCTTGGTGGACTGACGAAAATCGCCGGCGGTCAGGGCGCGGCGAGGCTGAAAAAACGCGCGCAGGATCAAAGACTCGCCGAGGGTATGAAAAAGGTACTTTACGTTTACGTAAACTTCCCTATATTGCTGGAAAGCACATCCAGTGAGGACGCCACTTGACCACGACCGAAATCGCAGAGGCCTTGCGGGAGGACGCCGCCGGCACGCCGGGACCCCGCGGCCGCGGCGCCGAGGAGGATGCGGCGCAGCTCTTGAGCATCCGCGATCTCGCCAAGGAATTCGGCGTGAGCGCCCGCACATTGCGGTTCTACGAGGAGAAGGGCCTGGTCAATCCGCGCCGCGCCGGCCTGGACCGTCTGTACAGCCGCCGCGATCGCGCCCGCCTGAAATACGTCATGATGGGGAAGGCCGTCGGCTTCTCGCTCGACGAGATCCGCGAGATGCTCGACCTCTACGATGTCGGCGATCGCCAGGTTACGCAGCTCAGAGTGGCGCACGACAAATTCGGCGAACGCATCGCGCGCCTGCAACGGCAGCGCGATGAGATCGACCGCGCGATCGCCGAACTGGCGCACGCCCGCAAGATCATCGATGGAATGCTCGCGACGCGCGAGCGCGGCGCGGAACGCGTCTAGCCGCCAGCACATGCGCGGCCGGATAGGCCCGCGTGAAGGAGACTTCGATGCCGATCTACAAGGCACCCGTGGAGGACGTGCAGTTCCTGTTGAACGACGTGTTCCACATCGACCGCTACAACAATCTGCCAGGCTTTGCCGATGCGTCAGCCGATGTCATCGAGGCCGTGCTCGGCGAGGCTGCGAAACTGTGCGAAGAGGTCGTGCAGCCGACCAACCGCGCTGGCGACCTCGAGGGCTGCACCCGCCACGCCGACGGCTCGGTGACGACGCCGACCGGCTTCAAGGAGGCCTGGCGCCAGTATGTCGGCGGCGGCTGGCTCGGCCTCTCGGCGCCGACCGAATACGGCGGCCAGGGCTTGCCGATGACGCTGACCTCGGTGATCAACGAATTCGTGATCGGGGCCAACATGGCGTTCGCCATGTATCCGGGCCTGACCCAGGGCGCGATCGCGGCGCTGATCGCCCACGGCTCGCCCGAACAGAAAGCGACCTACCTGCCCAAGCTGGTGACCGGCGCCTGGACCGGCACCATGAACCTGACCGAGCCCCATTGCGGGACCGACGTCGGCCTCCTGCGCACCAAGGCGGTGCCGCAGGCCGACGGCAGCTACAAGCTCACCGGCACCAAGATCTTCATCTCGGCGGGCGAGCACGACCTGGCTGAGAACATCGTGCATCTGGTGATCGCCCGCATCGAGGGGGCGCCGCCGGGCGTGAAGGGCATCTCGCTGTTCGTGGTGCCGAAAATCCTGCCCAATCCCGACGGCTCGCTCGGCGCGCGCAATGGCGTGAGCTGCGGATCGATCGAAGAGAAGATGGGCATCCACGGCAACTCGACCTGCGTCATGAACTACGACAACGCCACCGGCTGGCTGGTCGGCGAGGCGAACCGTGGCCTCAACGCCATGTTCGTGATGATGAACGACGCGCGGCTCGGCGTGGCGGTGCAGGGGCTTGGGCAATCGGAGGTCGCCTACCAGAATGCCGCCGCCTATGCCAAGGAACGCCTGCAGGGCCGTTCGCTCACCGGGCCCAAGTTTCCCGACAAGCCGGCCGATCCGATCATCGTGCATCCGGACGTGCGGCGCACGCTGATGACGATCAAGGCCTTCAACGAGGCGGCGCGCGCGCTCGTGGTCTGGACGTCGCTCAAGGCCGACGTCGCTCATCGCTCCGACGACGAGAAGACGCGGCAGGGCGCCGACGACCATATGGGCCTGCTCACGCCGGTGCTCAAAGGCGTCCTGACCGACCAGGGCTTCGCCAACACCGTGATGGCGCAGCAGGTGTACGGCGGCCACGGCTACATCGCCGAGACCGGGATGGAGCAGTTCGTGCGCGACGCCCGCATCGCCATGATCTACGAGGGCGCGAACGGCATCCAGGCGCTCGACCTGGTCGGGCGCAAGCTGCCGCGCGACGGCGGCCGCGCGATCACCGCGTTCTTCGCCGAGGTCTCGGGCTTCATCAAGGACAACGCCACCGACGAGGCGATGAAGCCGTTCGTGACGCCGCTCGGGCAAGCGCTCGGCCACCTGCAGCAGGCGACGATGTGGTTCATGCAGAACGCCGTCAAGCAGCCGGACAACGCCGGCGCCGGCGCGACCGACTACATGCATCTGTTCGGCCTGGTTGCGCTCGGTTACATGTGGGTGCAGATGGTGAAGGCGGCGCGCGTCAAGCTCGCCAACGGCGGCGGCAATGGTGCGAGCGACCGGCTCAATGCCAAGCTCGTCACCGGTCGCTTCTTCATGGAGCGCATGCTGCCGGAGACCGCGGCCCAGCTGGCACGTATCCAGGCCGGCGCGGGCAGCGTGATGGAGTTGCCGGCCGAGGCATTCTAACCTCTCGGTGTCATCCCGGACGGCGAGCGTGAGCGAGCCGATCCGGGATCCACGTGATGGGGTTCCAGTTGGGATGAGACTTGAACTTCAAGAGCGTGGATACATGGCTCCCGGCTCTCGCGCTTTGCGCTCGGCCGGGATGACAGCCGAAGGAACGGCACGACGATGAATGCGATCGCTGATTCCGGGATCCCCGGCGGCTGCCAGTGCGGCGCCGTGCGCTACGAGTGGGCCGAGCGCCCGGCCTTTGCCAGCGTGTGTCACTGCCGCATGTGCCAGAAGGCGTCGGGCCAGCCGTTCATGGCGTTCACCGGCGGCAAGCTGGAGAACTTGCGCTGGACGCGGGGCGCGCCCGCAATCTTCAACAGCTCGGAGCATGGCGAGCGGGGTTTTTGCAGCGCTTGCGGCACGCCGCTGACCTATCGGCTCGCCGGCGCCGGAACGATCAGCGTCACCATGGCCAGCCTCGACGATCCCGAGGCGATGCGCCCGACCAAGGCCTACGGCATCGAAGGCAAGCTGTCGTGGACCGACGCGATCGCCGGCTTGCCGGCACAGCGCACCGAGGACTGGATGCGCGACGCCGGCATCGCGACCATCGTCAGCCGCCAGCATCCGGATCGCCAGCACGCGTGAGCATGGCCATGGAAGTCTTGAACGTACCCCGCCCGGCCTGGATGACCGAGGATCTGGTCCTGCTCGAGGAACAGGCGCGTCGCTTCATGGCGAGCGAGCTCACGCCGCATTCAGAGCGCTGGCACGATGACGGCATCATGGACCGCGCGGCCTGGGACAAGCTCGGCGCCGCCGGGCTCTTGTGCGCGGGCATTCCGGAGGAATACGGCGGTGCCGGCGGCAGCTTCGCGCACGAGACGGTGATCAACCGCGAGTTCGCGCTTGCCGGCCTCGACCAGATCGGCGCGCCGCTGCATTCCGGCATCGTCGCGCCCTATGTCCTGCGCTATGGCACCGAGGAACAGAAGCAGCGCTGGCTGCCGAAGCTCGCCACCGGCGAGATGGTGGGCGCCATCGCGATGAGCGAGCCGGGCGCCGGCTCCGACCTGCAAGGCGTCAAGACCACCGCGCGCAAGTCCGGCAACGGCTACGCGCTCAACGGCTCCAAGACGTTCATCACCAACGGCCAGCACGCCAATCTGGTCATCGTGGTGGCGCGGACCGATCCGGATGCCGGCCACAAGGGCATTTCGCTGATGGTGGTCGAGACCGAGGATGCGCAGGGGTTTCGGCGCGGGCGCAAGCTCAACAAGCTGGGCATGGATTGGGCCGATACGTCCGAGCTGTTCTTCGAGGACGTCAAGCTCCCGGCCGAGGGCCTGCTCGGGCCGCGGGAAGGCGAGGGTTTCATCCAGCTGATGAGCGACCTGCCGCAGGAGCGGCTGATCGTGGCGACCTCAGCGATCGGCATGATCGAGCGGGCGCTGCGGCTGACGATCGACTACGTCAAGGAGCGCAAGGCCTTCGGCAAGGCGGTCATCGAGTTCCAGAACACCCAGTTCGAGCTCGCCGAGTGCAAGAGCGAGGCGACGATCGGGCGGGTGTTCCACGACCATTGCGTCGAACGCCATATCGCCGGCGCGCTCGACACCGTGACCGCCTCGATGGCGAAGTACTGGCTCACCGACCTGCAGAACAAGGTCGTCGACCGCTGCCTGCAATTGTTCGGCGGCTATGGCTATATGGACGAGTACCCGATCTCCCGCATGTACCGCGACGCGCGCGTCCAGCGGATCTATGCCGGCACCAATGAGATCATGAAGGTCGTCATCGCGCGCAGCCTGTGACGGCGCGCGCCCGGCGGAATGGCAAATTCGAGTCGAAGGAATTGAGGAGAAGTCCAATGGCCGACGCATTCATCTACGACCATGTCCGCACGCCGCGCGGGCGCGGCAAACCGGACGGCGCGCTGCACGAGGTGTCGACGCTCAATCTCGCGACCCACGTGCTGAAATCGGTGCGCGACCGCAACGCGCTCGACACCGCGCTGGTCGACGACGTGGTGATGGGGTGCGTCGATCCGGTCGGCGAGGCCGGCAGCGACATCGCGCGCGCCGCCGTGATCAATGCCGACTATCCCAATTCGGTCGCCGGCATCCAGGTCAACCGCTTTTGCGCCTCCGGGCTCGATGCCGTCAATCTGGCGGCGTCGGAGATCATGTCCGGCCAGCACGACATGACGATCGGCGGCGGCGTCGAGTTCGATGAGCCGGGTCGGCATGGGTGCGTCCGGCGGCGCCTGGCCGATGGACCCGCAGATTGCGATCAAATCCTACTTCCTGCCGCAAGGCATTTCCGCCGACCTGATCGCCACGCGCTACGGCTTCTCACGCGACGACGTCGACGCCTACGCGGTCGAAAGCCAGAAGCGCGCCGCCGCCGCCTGGGACGCGGGGCGCTTCAAGAATTCGGTGGTGCCGGTCAAGGACGTCAACGGCATCACCATCCTGGCCAAGGACGAGCACATGCGGCCGAACACGACCATGCAGTCGCTCGGCCAGCTCAATCCGTCGTTCGTGCAGGTCGGGGCGATGGGCGGTTTCGACGCGGTCGCGGTGCAGGCGCATCCGGAAGTGGAGGCCGTCAACCACGTGCACCATGCCGGCAACTCTTCCGGCATCGTCGACGGCGCCGCCGCCGTTCTCATCGGCAACAAGAAGACCGGGCGCACCACCGGCCTTAAACCGCGCGCGAAGATCAAGGCCTTCGCCAATATCGGCTCGGAGCCGGCGATGATGCTGACCGGCCCGATCGACGTGACCAGGAAGGTGCTCAAGCGCGCCGGCATGACCACGAGCGACATCGACCTGTTCGAGCTCAACGAGGCGTTTGCGTCGGTGGTGCTGCGTTACATGCAGGCGCTCGACATCGGCCACGACAAGATCAACGTCAATGGCGGCGCCATCGCGATGGGGCATCCGCTGGGCGCGACCGGCGCGATGATCCTCGGCACCGTGCTCGACGAGCTCGAGCGACGCGGGCTCGCGACCGCGCTGGTCACGCTGTGCATCGGCGCCGGCATGGGCACCGCCACGATCATCGAGCGCGTTTGACGGACTCCCTCTCCCCGCTCTTTGCGGGGAGAGGGTCGGGGTGAGGGGCCTTTCGACGGTGCTCGCAGGAGGCCCCTCACCCGGATCGCTTCGCGATCCGACCTCTCCCCGCACGCGGGGAGAGGTAAAGGATGGAGAGCTCATGCCCAAGATCGCCATCGACACGCTGCCGGCCGAGACCTCCACCGGTTATCCGGCGCCGTACCGGAAGGTCGTGGACGGTCGGGCGCGCCGGCGGCTAGGCAATGCGGTCGGCCTGACGCAGTTCGGCGTCAACCTCACGACGCTCAAGCCCGGCGCCGCGACTTCGCTCCGGCACTGGCATACGAACGAGGACGAGCTCGTCTACATCCTGGAGGGCGAGGTCGTGCTGGTGGAGGACGAGGGCGAGACGGTGCTCAAGGCGGGCGACGCCGCCGGCTGGAAGGCCGGCGTGCGCAACGGCCATCACCTGATCAATCGCGGCGACCGCGACGCCGTCCTGCTCGAGATCGGCGCGCGCTCGCCGCGCGAGCATTCCGAATATTCCGACGTCGACATGATCTACGACCGGGATGAGCGCGGCACCCGGATCACGCACCGTTCCGGCGAGCCGTATGCCTGACAATCAAGGAGCATTGGGATGACCCATCAGAACTTCAAGTTCGACGTCGACGCCGACGGCATCGCCCTCGTCACCTGGGACATGCCGGGCCGGTCGATGAACGTCATCGACCAGAAGGTGATGCAGGAACTCGACGAGATCGTCGAGAAAGTGGCGACCGATCCGGCCATCAAGGGCGCGGTCGTCACCTCCGGCAAGGACACGTTCTGCGCCGGCGCCGACCTGACGATGCTGGAGGGCTACGGACAGATCTTCGCTGAGCAGATGAAGAGCCAGGGCGAGGAAGCCGCCAACGCCCGTTTGTTCGAAGAGAGCCAAAAGCTGTCCAAGACTTACCGCCGGCTGGAGACGTGCGGCAAGCCGTGGGTCGCCGCCATCAACGGCACCGCGCTCGGCGGCGGCTTCGAGCTTTGCCTCGCCTGTCATCACCGCGTCGCCGACACCAACCCGAAGACGCGCGTCGGCCTGCCCGAGATCAAGGTCGGGCTGTTTCCGGGCGCCGGCGGCACGCAGCGCATTCCGCGCATGCTGGCGCCGGCCGACGCCCTGCAGGTGCTGCTCAAGGGCGATCAGCTGCGCGTCGACCGCGCCAAGGGCATGAAGCTGATCGACAACGTGGTCGCCCCGGAAGCGCTGATCACCGCCGCCAAGGACTGGATCAAGGCCGGCGGCAAGGCGCAGGCGCCGTGGGACGCGCCGAACTACAAGCTGCCGGGCGGGCCGGTCTGGTCGAAGGCCGGCGCCATGACCTTCCCGCCCGCGAACGCCATCTACCGGCGCGAGACGCTCGACAACTATCCGGCGGCGCGCGCCGTCATGCAGGTCGTGTTCGACGGGTTGCAGGTGCCGATCGACCTCGCGCTCAAGATCGAGGCGCGCTGGTTCACCAAGATCGTCCGCTCGCCGGAGGCGCGGGCGATGATCCGCAGCCTGTTCGTTTCGATGCAGGAGCTCAACAAGGGCGCGCGGCGGCCGGCGCATGTGCCGCCGAAGACCCCGAAGAAGGTCGGCATCATCGGCGCCGGCTTCATGGGCGCCGGCATCGGCTACGTGACGGCGCAGGCCGGCATCGACGTGGTGCTGGTCGACCGCGATCAGGAAAGCGCCGACAAGGGCAAGGCGCACGCCGAGAAGCTCGTCACCGACCAGGTCAAGAAGGGCCGCGCCAAGCAGGAAGACGCCGCCGCTTTGCTCGGCCGCATCGCGGCGACCGCCGACTACGGGGCGCTCGCGGGCTGCGACCTCGTGATCGAGGCGGTGTTCGAGGATCGCAAGGTGAAGGCCGAGGCCTATGCCAAGGCGGGCGCGGCGCTGCCCGACAACGTCGTCTTCGGCTCCAACACCTCGACCTTGCCGATCAGCTCGCTCGCCAGGGACTACAAGCGCCCGGAAAACTTCATCGGCGTGCACTTCTTCTCGCCCGTCGACAAGATGATGCTGGTTGAGCTGATCATGGGCAAGGACACCGGCGACGAGGCGCTGGCGACCGCGCTCGATTACGTGCGCGCGATCCGCAAGACGCCGATCGTGGTCAACGATTCGCGCGGCTTCTACACCTCGCGCGTGGTCGGCACCTACATCCGCGAAGGCCACATGATGCTCACCGAGGGCATCCCGGCCGCGATGATCGAGAACGTCGCCCGCATGGCCGGCATGCCGGTCGGGCCGCTGTCGCTCAACGACGAGGTCGCCATCGATTTGTCGTGGAAGATCCTCAAGGCGACCGAGGCCGACCTCGGCGACAAGGCGATCGACCCGCAGCAGAAGGCGCTGTTGTCCGAAATGGTCGAGAAGCGCGGGCGGTTCGGCCGCAAGAACCGCAAGGGCTTCTACGACTATCCCGAGAGCGGCCCGAAGACGCTGTGGCCGGGCCTCGCCGAGCTGCAGGGCAAGACGCTCACCGCCGACGAGATCGACGCCAACCCGCAGCTGGTGCCGGAGCTCAAGGATCGCTTCCTGGCGATCCAGGCGCTCGAGACCGCGCGCATCTTCGAGGAGGGCTGCCTCACCGACGTGCGCGAGGCCGACGTCGGCTCGATCCTCGGCTTCGGCTTTGCGCCGTTCAAGGGCGGCACGCTCTCCTACATCGACATGATGGGCACGAAGGCGTTCGTCGAGCTGTGCGAGCGGCTGGAGAAGAAGTACGGCGCGCGCTTCAAGCCCTCGAAGCTGCTCACCGACATGGCCGCCAAGGGCGAGAGCTTCTACGGCCGCTTCTCGCCGCAGACGCAGAAGGCGGCGGCGTAGCTCGTGCGCGCCCGCGGGCGGGCGCAGGCGCACCGGAGCTGAACCTCTGACATTGGGAAAAGCAATGTCAGAGTGAGATCCGAAGCGGCATCTTGTCGATTTGGCGATCCGTCCAAGGGCGGGTCGTCAACACGTTGCCGAAGCATCACTGCGCTGCTTTGATGACAGGGCATGACAAATCATGTCGTGAGTGCCGCACATTTTCACCTCAGTCGCCGCCCGCTTTGCCAATCGATAGACTCGAGAATCTTCCACTTCGATATCCGTCACCTCAAGGCGATCCGAAAACAAGACCGAGTTCAAAGCGGACGATCGAGCCCTCGGGACTATGAGACCTTCGAAACCAAGAAAAAAAGCCGCATCGCCGATTGCCTGGGTGCGCGCATAGTCCATGGTCGCGTACTTGTCGGTGTCGACGCCGAGTTGGCGTAGCAAACTCATCTCGTCGAGCCGCAAAATTCTTCTGGCGCGAGCCCGAATTCGGTGAATTTGGAACGGAACCGACGGGAAGACAGGCTGGCGCGACAGATGAAAATAGACCTCTGCCAAGGCTGTGTCGCGATCGAGCGATGTATAGAGCACATCGAATGTGGCCGGGTCCCACCTGGCACCAACCCGAGAGCCTAGTAGAACATCGCGCAATTCCCTCACAACCCGCCAAACCTGGCCGTCAAAAGTAGTCCCCGGTAGCTTGTCTATGGCGTCTAGCAGTTCAAGGTCGCGCGCCTTTCGGCTATCGGTCATTTCTAAAGGTACCCGCTCGCATCCATTCGTTCGATAGCGGCCAGGACCTCTTGCGTCCGATTGGCATAGATGAGGTCGATGGCGCGTTCACCATTCAGGAGCGGGTGATGGGCATGCAACCACAGTCTTGTTTCGTCCGGAGTGTAAAAGTCACTCAACTTTTCAACAACGTAGCGCAAATCCGAGATTACGGTCTGCGTTCGTAGTTCGGGCGTGGCCTTCCCCTGCGACCAGCGCGAAACGGTCGCTGGAGACACATCGACGATGTTGGCAATGTCCTTACCTTGCAAACCACCGCGAGCTCGCAAATCGTCAAGGATCCTGGCAACTGCGGTTGACATGGATTTATGGCCTGCTGCGGCTGGAACACTTGCGTGTCGATCTTGAGCGTCGATGCGACGCGATCGGCATACGACCCACGCCGAGAAATGTTTCGACTTGACGGTGGCCGGTAGTCCCGACGCGCAAACAGCGGCCGACGTCAGGCGGGATTCCGTGAAGCAAGACGACATTGATGATCTGCATTGGAGAATCCCTAAAGTCGCGATAGTTGCATTTTGATTTCGTAAATGTCAATATCTGAAACTAATACGCAATTGCTTGTAACATATAGAGAACATAGTTCCGCAGAAAGGGGAGTTTTCATACCCTCACATCCGCGAACACCGGCAGGTGATCCGACAGCGCGCGCGCGGCGCGGTCGGTGAAGCTCGCAACCAGCGCGTCGCGCGGCCGGCAGTAGATGCGGTCGAGCCGGATCATCGGCAGCCAGGACGGGAAGGTCCGGTGCCAGGTGCGCGCGGGGAGTTTGTGGTGAATCGCGTTCTGCACCGAGCCGCGCCAGATCCAGTCGTTGAAGTCGCCGGCCATGACGGTGGTGCCCGGCACGCGCTCGGCAATCTCGAGCAGCGTGCGGGTCTGGCTGCGGCGCTCCCCGAAGGTCAGGCCGAGATGCACCGCCGCCATGTGCAACGCGCCGTAAGGCGTCGCCACCTCGGCCTCGATCGCCCGGCGCGGCTCGCGGCCCGGCACCGAGATGTCGTGGATCCGGATGTCGGAGAGCGGCCAGCGGCTGATCAGGATCTGGCCGTACTCGCCATGGGCGCTGACGATCGACTTGGCCTCGATCGAGTGCTCGCCGAGCGTCTGGCGCAGCAGCAGAAACGGATGCTCGTGCTGGTCGGTGCCGCGCCGGGAATCGACTTCCTGCAGCGCCACGATGTCGGGCTCGGCGCGCTTGAGCAGGCGCACGACGCGGTCGAGATCGAACCGTCCGTCGGCCCCGACGCCGCCGCGGATGTTCCAGGTCGCCACGCGGACGATCCCCGGCCGCTCGCTCAAGTCTTCACCGCTCTCCGGCGTTTCGAGACCAGAATCTGTACCCCGAGCGAGACGCCGAGCCAACCGACCACGGCGGCGACCAGCAAGGCGATGTTCGTCCACGTGGGATGCCGCCACAGCTCGAAGATCTGGTGGCCGAGCGCCGACATGATCACGAGCCCGGGCGCCATTCCGAGAATGGTTCCCAGCACGTAGTCCTGCAGCCGGATCTGGCTCGCGCCGGCGACCAGATTGACGAAGGTAAACGGCGCGATCGGCACCACGCGGATGGCGGCGACCGAAATCACTCCCTGGCGGACGATGTGGCGGCGAATGCGGTCGAGCCGCGGCCCGAGGTAATCGTGCAGCAGGTCCTTGCCCAGGCGCGCGCCGATGAAATAGGTGACCAGCGCGCTCGCCAGGCAGCCGCTCGCCGCATAGGCGAGGCCGTACAGCGGCCCGAAGGTCGCGGCCGTCACCGCGATCAGCACCAGCACTGGGAACGCGACCAGGCCGCCCAGCACGAACACGCCGATCACCAGCGCGGGCGCCCAGGGCCCGCTCGCCGCGCGCATGAGCGCGCGCTGCACCATGGCGGGATCGGCGAGCGCGGACAGCGGC
This sequence comes from uncultured Alphaproteobacteria bacterium, assembly GCA_963788095.1. GTDB lineage: Bacteria > Pseudomonadota > Alphaproteobacteria > Rhizobiales > Xanthobacteraceae > CAVTXS01. The sequence continues at coordinate 183,049 of CAWBFP010000034.1, forward strand.
GTGTACTTCCAGGCCAGCGGCAGGGCGATGATGAGCAGCGCCGCGACCGCGATCTTGGCCAGCGCCGACAGCCGCAACTGCAGCAGGCGGGTGCCGAACGGGCTCGCGCGCGCGATATCGGTTGCCAGCGGGCGCGGCGGATCGGCGACCTCCTCGATGGTGGCGGAGATGTCCGGCGGGTCCGGCTCGCCGTCGTCGATCGGGCGCAGGGCATGGCCGTCGTGCGACGTCTCCTCCGTCACCTTGATCAACGACCCGGTCCGCTCCAGTGCCGCCGCGATCTGCTCGCCGCTGGTGCCGCAATGCTCGCCCAGCAGACGGTTGCGGACGTCGAGGATGGCATGCCGGTGCGCCGCTGTCTCCGCCTCGAAGGCGAGGTCGCACTCGGTGTCGGTGCCCATCGAGCGGTTGTTCAGATTGGCCGAGCCGACGCGCAGCAGACGGTCGTCGACGACGAACACCTTCGAATGGATGATGGTGCTGGTGGTGCGCACGCCGTCGGTGACTTCCGGATAGAGCAGGCGCACACGGTCGGCAACGCCGGCGTCGCGCAGGGTCTGGATGAAGCGGATGCGGCCGTTGCGCATGGTGCGGCTTTCGATCCAGGAGTCGTAGCGCTGCGGCGCCACGATCACGGCTTCCAAGGCCGGGCGCTCGCGCAGCGTGCGCACCAGCTGCTCGGCGATCAGCGGAGAGGTCACGAATTGGTTCTCGATGTAGAGGGCGCGCTCGGCTGCCGCAATGCAATCGCAGAACAGCGCCTCGACCTCCCGCACCTCCTCTTCGTCCTGATACAGCGGAAGCGTCCGCGCGATGCCGACGTCCACATCGCGCAGGTCCGGGCGCACGCTGTCCGGCCACGGATCGCTGCTTGCCTTGACGTCGGTCGCAAGATCGCCGCTCGCGCCACACCAGCGGGCACGAGCGAGCTCCGCCAGCGCCTGCGCGGGCGCTCCGTCGACCAGCGCCTGTACGTCGTGGAACGGCCGGTACGGGTTGCCCATCGGATCGACGCGATCGGGGTTGTCGAGGCGATGGTCGGGGGTGTCCCAGCGGCGGATGGTCAGATCGAGGCCGCCGGAGAAGGCCACGGTATCATCGACCACGATGATCTTCTGGTGATGCGAGGAGCCGAGCGGCAGCTCGTCATCGAGGCAGAGACGCACCTGCCGCGGCGTCGCCCAGTGCAGCGCCGCGGTCGGAAACAGCTCGCGCTCGAGCGCGTACAGCACCGAATAGTCCCACAACAGCAGATGCACGGTCAGCTCCGGCCGCTCGCGCACGAGCGCCGACAGGAAATCGACGAAGGTGATCGGCATGCCGTCGTCCGGCTCGCAGTCTTCGCCGACCAGCCGCATGCGGCTGTCGATGTCCCAGCCGATGATGAACACATCGCGCTGCGCCTTGCGCAGCGCCTCGCGCACGGCGCGGAAAAAGGCGGCGCCGTCGATCAGCACCGCCGCGCGCGCTGCGCGCTCGACGCGCCAAGCGTTGCGTCGCGGGCGCAGGATCGCGCCCGGCGCACGCCGGCCGGCCGCTCGGCGAGGCAGCCGATCGGCACTGCCAGCACGTTCGGACGCCTCACACGTCGACCGAAGCTCCACAGCCATACTCCGGGAACGGCGCGCACAGCGCCGGGGTTCCGTTTGGACTTGGGCATTTATCGCATTGCAGCAAGGGGGCGAGCGTGCGCTTTGACTGCGCCCGGCGCCTCAGCGGCCGCTGCCGCCGGGCGCTTGTCACGCTCCTCCGGTGACAGGCGAAGATTGCGGTAAGCCGCCGGACCTGATTTGTCTCATCTGGATGATGATCAAGTTTTCGACGGAGGCGCTGATGCCGATCGGATCAAAATACCTGTTCGTGGCGAGCATGGACGTGGACCCCGCCAAGGAGGATGTTTTCAACGAGGTCTACGATACCGAGCACATCCCCAACCTGATGAAGGTGCCGGGCGTGCGCGCGGTTGCGCGCCTGCAGGGTGAGCCGTTTGCGATCAGCCTCGGCGGCGAAGAGAAAAAGGTCGCGCACGACGGACCGCGCTACAGCGCCATCTACGAGATCGACAGTCCGGAAGTGTTGGTCAGTCCGGCGTGGGCGAAGGCGGTCGAGGCCGGCCGCTGGCCGAGCGAGGTGCGGCCCTACACGCGCAACCGGCGCCATGCGCTGTACAAGCTGCGGTAAGCTCAAGCCCGGATTGAGCGCAGCGAAATCCGGGTCGCTGCATTCCGCTGCATGCGGGCTTGTCCTGAGCCAATGACCTCCACCGACACCGTGCCGTCGATCGCCGATCGCGTCCGCCCGGTCGCGGCCGATGCGAGCGTGGTCGCGGTCCACTTCCTCGGGCGTTCGGCGGCCTTCGCCCTGGGCGAGGAGACGGTGCTGCTTGTCCCGCCCGAGGGCGAGGCGCGCCGCGCAAAAGCGCACGAGGGCGGCCTCCTCGACGCCGCTTCCGACGGCGAGCGCATCGTCACTGCCGGCGACGACGGCCGCGTCGTCGCAACGGACGCGGGCGGCAACACGCACACGCTTGCGGTCGAACTCGAAGCGACGCTGGATCGACCACGTGGCGGTCGGCCCGGACGGCGCCGTGGCCTGGTCGGCGGGCAAGACTGCTTTCGTGCAGGCGCGGGCGCGAGAGGAGAAGGCGCTCGAGCTGCCGTCGGCGGCCGGCGGTCTCGCTTTTGCGCCCAGGGGGTTTCGGCTCGCGATCGCGCACTACAACGGGGCGACGCTATGGTTCCCGAACGCGGCGGCGGCGCCGGAGCAGCTTTCTTGGAAGGGCTCGCATCTCGGTGTGGCGTTCAGCCCGGACGGCAAGTTCCTGATCACCGCCATGCAGGAGCCGATGCTGCACGGCTGGCGATTGGCAGATCGCAAGCACCTGCGCATGTCGGGCTATGCGACCAAGGTGCGCTCGCTCGACTGGACCGCGGACGGCAAATGGCTGGCGACGACGGGGTCCGAGCAGTTGGTGCTGTGGCCATTCCAGGGCAAGGACGGCCCGATGGGGAGGACGCCGACGATGTGGGCAGCGCGCGAGGTGCGCGTGGTCGTCGTCGCCTGCCACCCGACCCAGCAGGTGGCGGCCGCTGGTTACGCCGACGGCATGGTCCTGCTGGTCCGGCTCGCCGACGGCGCGGAGATTTTGGCGCGCAAGCCCGGCGCCGGCGCGGTCAGCGCGCTCGGTTGGAGCCGGGGCGGCGATCTGCTGGCGTTCGGCACCGAGGACGGCGAAGCCGGATTGCTCGCGGTGTAGCGGCGTGGAAGCCGTCATTGCGAGTTGCACACCGGCCTGCGGCCGATCCACCTGGATGAAACTTGGGCAATTCCTCACCCTGATTAGGATGACGGTGTTGTGGGGGGCAACGCTTGTTCTGACTCGTCATCCTGAGGCGCTCGCCCGACGAAGTCGGGCGAGCCTCGAAGGACGCACAACATAGAAGCTACACGGCAGAGCAGCATCCTTCGAGGCCCTCGCTTCGCTCAGGCACCTCAGGATGACGGCGTGGGGGGCCCGAAACCCATCCGCCTCCGTCATTGCGAGTCGTTTCCCCTTCGTTTCTTCGTCGCTTTCGCTCCTAGCAATGACGGGCATGCAAGCCGCCTCCGTCAGTCGGATCCGCGGTGTCCAGCTCTGGTCGAGCTCATTGTATGATTTCTCGATCCGATCGGCATAGTGTTGCAAGTGCTCGACCAGGGAGGACAGGCGCTACGGCTGCATCCGCCGGCTGATTCCCGCGATCGTCAGTGCCGCGCGAGCCTGATCGTTGCCGCGCGCGAACGCGATCGAAAGCAACTCTTTTCGCATCGAGGCGATCATGAGCGACCTGGAACCCAACGTGCTCGCCGACTTCAAGGCGACCAGCACCGCCACCTTGTGCGGCCGCCTGTTCCGCCGCGGCTTCCGCAACGTGCTGTTGCGGAACGTCAAGCCGCTCGCAGCCTATGACGGACCGATGGTCGGTCCGGCCTATACGCTGCGCTACATTCCGGCGCGCGAAGATCTCGACGGGTTCGGCATCAAGCCCGATTCGAACGAAACCCAGCGCGAGGCATTCGAGCACACGCCGCCCGGGCACGTTCTGGTCATGGATTGCAGGGAGGAAACGCGCGCCGCTTGTTGCGGGGACATTCTGGTCACGCGGCTGATGGTCAGAGGCGGCGCCGGAGTGGTGACCGACGGAGGCGTGCGCGACAGCGGCTTGATCGCACGCATGGCGATCCCGGTTTTCTGCTGCGCGCCGTCGCCGCCCGTCAACCGGGTCGTGCATCATGCGCTGGAACATGGCCGCCCGATCGCTTGCGGCGGGGTCGCGGTCTATCCCGGCGACGTCGTGGTGGGCGATGCCGACGGTGTCGTTGTGGTGCCGCGGGCGATCGCGGCGGAGATCGCGCGCGAAGCCGTCGAGCAGGACGAGATGGAAACCTGGCTCGCCGAGCGCATCCGAAACGGGGCGCCGCTCAAGGGCAACTTTCCGCCCGGCGAAGAGACTCTGAAAGAGTACAGGGCTTGGCGCGCCGGGCGCCCATGAAGTTTCCCTCCCCAGCGGCGGCGCCGCTAGACTGGGAGCATCGCGGAACTCGGACCGAGAATCTCCATGCACCTGGACAGGAGGGAACCATGAGCACCAGGACCATCGCAGTGGCAATCGCGTTCACAGCTGCAATCCTCACCGTGCCGGCGCATGCGCAGGGGCAGAATCCGCCCGGCGTCAACCCGACGCACTACCAATGTTACGAGGTAACCTCGGTGCAGAGTTTCCAACCCATTGAGGTCAAGCTGAGCGACCAGTTTGGTCGTTCTCAGGTGATGCTGCAAAAACCGAACTACATCTGCGCGCCCGTGCAGAAGAACAGTTCTCGCCCAAGCGACAGGCGAACGCACTTGGTGTGCTACCTTGGATTCGACGCCCAGCCGGCGAACAAGCAAGTGCGTGTGCAAAATCAGTTCGGCAGGGACACTCTCGGCGTGGGCAAGCCTGTTTTCGTCTGCGCGCCGTCGCTCAAAAGGATCGTCAACTGAGACCAGCGGTTTGGAGTTCCGACCCATCGGGGATTCCACGGCATGTGTACGACGCACGCCGAACGCATCCGACGCCGACCTGCTTGGCTTCATTGAGGCCCGATTATTTTTGCGAAGCTGAACGCCGATACAGCGTTTCGCCTTGGATTCGCGCGAATCTCGGCGCGTCGGTATTGTGATCGGGTCGCATCCGGCGACACGGCTGAACAGAGGCGGAGAGATGACCATCGATCGCAAACCCGGGCGTCCGATATTCGGTTCCCTGTTCGGCGTAGCGCTGTCCGCCATGCTCGCGCTGCCGACCGTTGCGGTGGCCCCGCCCGCTCCCGCGGTTGCGCAGACCGACGCCGCCGCGCTCGAGTTCCGCGAGGCGCTCGAAGTCTACGGCAGCTGGATCGCGCACCGTCGCTGGGGCGACGTCTGGATTCCGGCGAGCGCGCCGGCGGGCTGGCAGCCCCTCACCAACGGGCGCTGGGTCTTCACCGACGAGTGGGGCTGGTATTGGGTGTCCGAGGATCCCTGGGGCTGGATCACCGACCACTACGGCCGCTGGGCGTTCGACGACGGCGTCGGCTGGCTGTGGATTCCGGGCGACGAGTGGGCACCGGCCTGGGTGCAGTGGCGCCAGGGCACGCCGCAAGGCGCGCAGTATGTCGGCTGGGCGCCGCTGCCGCCCGACGACATCGTCGAGGAATACGTGGACTATCCGGCCGCGTGGGTGTTCGTGCCGGCGCGCTACCTGACGGCGCCGCGTATCCACACCTACATCGTGCCGCCGGCGCGGCGCCATGTCTTCCTGCGCGATACCTACATCGTCAACCGCACCGTGCGGCTGCACGAGCGTGACCGCGATCGCGGCCCGCGCATTGCGGTCAATCCCGGCATTCCGGCGCCGTACATCGCCGGCGCGCTGCGACGTCCGATCCGCGCCGTGGAGGTCCGCCCGGTCGTGCTGCGCGGTACGGTCGGGGTGCGCGGCGCCGCCGAGATCCGCGCCGACGAAGTGCGCATCTACCGCGACCGGTTGGGCGAACGGCGGAGCGGGCCTGACCGGCGCGATGTCCGCGATCGGCGCGGCCCGGACGATGACCGCTTCCGCGTGATCGTGCGCGAAACGCCGACCACCATCCGCCCCGCTGCGGCGATGGCTCCACCGGCGCGGCTCGAGCGCGGCGAGGCAGGCCGGCTGGGCGATCGTCCGCCGCGCGCGGCCGGCGTCACCCCGGCACAGCCTGGGACCTTGCAGCCGGCACCGAGCGGTGCGCCGGGTGCCCCCGGCGTACCGCCCGCCGCGCCTGCCGCCGTGCAGCCGGCGCAGCCGTCAGCGGCGCCGGGCACGGTGCAGCCGCAGCCGCAGCCGCAGCGCGTGCAGCCGGGGGCGCCTGGTCAGGCCGCGCCCACTCTGCGCTTCGAGGATCGCCGTCCGCCGCCGACCACGACCCCGAGCGGGAGCACGGCGCCGCCGGCAGCCGTGATTCAACGTCCGCCCTCGACGGCGACGCCTGGCGGGACAACGACAGTGACGCCGGGTGCAACGACGGCGCCGCCGGCCGGCACCCTTCAACGCCCGCCGCCACCGGCTGGCCCGCCGCCCACTGTCGTGCGTCCGACGCCGCCACCGCCGGCTGCGCCACCGCCGACTGCCGCGCGTCCGGTCGTGCCGGCCCCGCCGCCACCAGCCGCGGTGCAACGGCCGCCCCCGCCCCCGCCACCTGCTGCACCGCCTCCCGCCGCCACCATGCAACGGCCGGCGCCCGCGGCCGCGGCACCACCGGCGGCTGTCCAGCAGCAGCGCGTGATGCCCCAGCAGCAGGGCGCCAGACCGGCCGGCGGCCAGCCGCCGCGCGATGGGCGCCAGCGCAGGCCCGGCGAGCCCGAGCCGCAGCGCTGATCCAACGCGGCGGCGCGCGGGCGCTTCGCGCGCTCATTGCGGCTCGAGGACGACGCAGTCCGCAGCGCATGGCCGTAGCCGGATGGCGTCGCGGCTTTCGCTTCGCGATGACGCGCGGGGTCGCCGTTCAGCCGACCAGCACGTTCCGGAACTGCCAGGGGTTTCCGGCGTCGATGTCCTCGGGGAAAAGTCCCGGGCGATCGGTGAGCGGCGTCCAGTCCGTATAGGTGCCGATGACGGGGCCGAGATAGGGCATCTGCACCTCGAGGCAGCGACGGAAATCCATCTCGTCGGCTTCGACGATGCCCGCCTTCGGGTTCTCCAGTGCCCATACCATGCCGGCGAGCACTGCCGACGTCACCTGCAAGCCGGTCGCGTTCTGGTACGGGGCCAGCGCCCGGGTCTCCTCGATCGAAAGTTGCGAACCGTACCAGTAGGCGTTCTTGGCGTGGCCATAGAGCAGCACGCCGAGCTCGTCGATGCCATCGACGATTTCGTTCTCGTCGAGGATGTGATGCTTCTCCTGCTTGCGGCCGGCCTGGCCGAACATCTCGTGCAGCGACAGCACGGCTTCGTTGCACGGGTGGTAGGCATAATGGCAGGTCGGCCGGTACACGACCTTGCCGCTGTTGCGCAGGGTGAAGTAGTCGGCGATCGAGATCGACTCGTTGTGCGTGACCAGAAACCCGAACTGCGCCTGCGCGGTCGGGGTCCACGAGCGCACGCGGGTATTGGCCCCCGCTTGCAGCAGGTAGATCGCGGCGTCGCAGCCGGCCGCGTGGCGGCGCCCGTTCGGCGGCATCCAGGTCTCGTGCGTACCCCAGCCGAGCTCGGAGGGCTGCATGCCTTCCGATATGAAGCCTTCGACCGACCAGGTGTTCACGAACACCTGCATCGGCTTTTCGGACTTCGCCCGCTGGGTGTCGCGCTCGGCGATGTGGATGCCTTTGATGCCGGCCTGCATCGCGAGCCGCGCCCAATCTTCGCGCGCCTTCGGCTCGTCGAATTCGAGCTTGAGCTCGCGCGCCACGTCGAGCAGCGCCCGCTTGACGAACCACGACACCATGCCGGGATTGGCGCCGCAGCAGGATACCGCGGTGCAGCTTCCCGCCGGGCGCGCGCGCTTGGCGGCGAGCGTCGCCTCGCGCAGCGCGTAGTTCGAGCGCGCCGCCGGGCCGAGCGTCGGGTCGAAATAGAAGCCGGCCCACGGCTCGTTGACGGTGTCGATGTAGAGCGCGCCGAGCTCGTTGCACAGCTGCATGATGTCGAGCGAGGAGGTGTCGACCGAAAGGTTGACGCAAAAACCCTGCCCGCCGCCGGCGGTGAGCAGCGGGGTGAGCAGTTCGCGGTAGTTGTCGCGCGTCACCGCCTGGTGGACGAAGCGGATGCCGCGCTCGTCGAGCAGGTGACGGTCCTTGTCCTCCGGATCGACGACGACGAAGCGCGCCCGGTCGTAAGTGAAATGCCGCTCGATCAGCGGCAGCGTGCCTTTGCCGATCGAGCCGAAGCCGATCATCACGATCGGGCCGTCGATGCGGGCGTATACGGGCCAGGCGGTCATTCGTCGGAACTCCAAGCTGGTGCGTTTCAATGCAAGACGACGGCGCCGGGCGCAAGCGCGCCGCGCCTGAGCGTCCTAAAGGCGCTGAGGGTCAGGCCGCGCGCGGGATTGCCGCGTGCGTGCGCGTCGGGCCGACCAGGAACGCCGGCAAGCCTTGCGGCATCGGCGCGCCGGTCGCGCGCACTGTGCCTTTGGCACCGTCAAGGCTGCCGGAGATCAGCTCGAGCGCCAGAAGGCGTTCCGGCTGATAGGGGCCGGGCAGCCGCAGGGCGTCGGTCCTGTCGGCGCTGAACCCGAACCGGCCGTAATACGCCGCATCTCCGACCAGGAGCACGGCGCGGTGGCCGCGGCGGCGCGCCTCGCGCAACGCGCGCTGCATCAGGCCGGCGCCGATGCCGCGGCCCTGATGGTCGGGCGCGACCGCCAGCGGGCCGAGCAGCAGCGCCGGCCGGTCGCGACCGGCAGCCACATGCCACAGCCGCACGGTGCCGACGAGGCGCCCGTCTTCGACCGCGGCGAACGACAGCCCGTCGGCCGGCAAGCGGCCGGCGCGCAGACGCTCCGACGGCTTGGCGAAGCGCACGTCGCCGTAGGCGCGGTCGAGCAATGCCTCGCGCGCGGCAGCGTCGGTCGAACGTTCGAGACGGATCGTGACCATGGCGGAAGTCCTCATCTCCGGGACGCGGCCGAATTTCCTCGGGGGGCGCGCGGCGCGCGCCCCGAGGGCAGGCCATGCATCGACCGCTGTCGGGTGGAACGAGCCTCAGATGTGATAGGTCTTCAGCGGCGGGAAGCCGTTGAAGCCGACCGACGAGTAGGTCGCCGTGTAGGCGCCGGTGCCTTCGATCAGCAGCTTGTCGCCGATCTCAAGGCTGACCGGGAGCAGATACGGCTCCTTCTCGTACATCACATCCATCGAGTCGCAGGTCGGACCCGCCAGCACGCACGGAGCAAGCTCGCCTCCGTCGCGCGGGGTGCGGATCGGATACCGGATCAACTCGTCCATCGTCTCGGCGAGCCCGCCGAACTTGCCGATGTCGAGATAGACCCAGCGCGTCTCGTCGTGCTCGCTCTTCTTGGAGACCAGCACGACCTCGGCCTCGATCACGCCGGCATTGCCGACCATGCCGCGGCCCGGCTCGATGATGGTCTCCGGGATGCGGTTGCCGAAATGCTTGCGCAGCGCCCGGAAGATCGACAGCCCGTAGGTCTTCACCGCCGGCACCTCCTTGAGGTACCGGGTCGGGAAGCCGCCGCCGAGGTTGACCATCGAGAGCGTGAGCCCCCGCTCCGCGCAGGCGCGGAAGATCGCCGCGGCGCTGGCAAGCGCGCGGTCCCACGACTTCACGTTCGGCTGCTGCGAGCCGACGTGGAACGACACGCCATGCGGCTCGAGACCGAGCCGGTGCGCGTGCTCGAGCACCTCGACCGCCATTCCCGGATCGCAGCCGAACTTGCGCGACAGCGGCCATTCGGCATGGGCGCAGTCGTACAGGAAGCGGCAGAACACCTTCGTGCCGGGCGCGGCGCGGGCGATCTTCTCGACCTCGGCCTTGCTGTCGACCGCGAAGGCGCGGATGCCGAGCGCGAAGGCGCGCGCGATGTCGCGCTCCTTCTTGATCGTGTTGCCGTAGGAGATCCGCTCCGGCATGGCGCCGGCGGCGAGCACCATCTCGATCTCGCTGACCGAGGCGGCGTCGAAGCACGAGCCGAGCCCGGCGAGCAGCGAGAGCACCTCGGGCGCCGGGTTGGCCTTGACGGCGTAGAACACGCGCGTGTCCGGCAGCGCCCTGGCGAAGGCGAGGTAGTTGTCGTGCACGACGTCGAGATCGACGACGAGGCACGGCCCGTCGTCGCGGCGGCGGCGGAGGAACTCGCGGATGCGCTCGGTCATGGGCGCTCTCCCCTCACAAGGTTCAACGGGCGGCGAAGCCCAGGTTGAAGTTCAGGCGGTAGCGCTTTCAGGCCGAGTGGGAACCGGTCGGCCGCCCGGAAAGCGCGCTATTTTCAACTTCGCGCGCGTTCGGACGCAAAACCGGACGCCACTTTTGCTGAACGCGCGCGTTGCCGCCCGGCGTCAGCGGGTGAGGGAGACTTCCGCATGACCGTGCGATGGAGACACGGCGGACGCGGAGGGCTGTCACCCGTAGATGCTGCCTTGGATTGGAGCGGGAGATCCCGTTCCGCACGCCCGGCAAGAAGGACAAGCCTCTTCGGTGTTGACCAGTGGAAAGCCAACGAGACCAAAAAAGCCCGCTCCGTCGTTGCTTTAAGCCGCGTCCCCCGTTGAGCGCGGGGTGCGCCGGTTTCGCCTCCGGCTGCCGGTCGCGGGTGTAAGGAAGCAGTTGCTTCCTTGGCGGCTGTCCGGCCTCTTGTCCGGATGCCCACCGACCGACACACGGCCACAGGCACGTGCGAAATTGGGCAAGGCCGGAAATAAGTAGATTCAGATCGCGAGTGCAAGAAGAAGTCGCGGGCGAAGCAGAGGTTTTTTTGTGGACGGACGACGGCGGGCGGCGCCTGAGGGGGGCGCGCGCGGCCGACGGTCCACGGGCTCGCGTCAGTGCGTGATGAACGGCTCGACCCGCTGCGCGGCGCGCACGAAGGTCACCATGACGACGATGCCGGCGATGAAGAAGACGACCTGCAGCGCGTAGACGCCGTAGTCGCCGAGGCCGAACAGGCTGGCGATCGCCCAGCCGCCCGCGAAGGCGGCGCCGAACACCTCGGCGGCGATCAGGATCGCGGCGCTCACCACCGTCGAGACGTTGAGCCAGTTGATCCGGCGCGGCGCGGACGAGGCGGGAGGTATCGCCGGCTTGTTCATGACCCGAGCAACCTTTGACGCATGGACCTTGGTGATGCGGCACAGAGCACGAAAGCGGCGGCCGGATCAAGCCTGCGCGGGGCTTTACCAAGACGGCACCCGCTGCCGGGCCGGCAGCGATTTTCCTTCCCTTGTGAGCTTCGTCACAGCATCATTGCTCAGGCCAGTGCCACGGTCGGCCGGGTTCCTACCGACGGAGGTACGCAATGCCGTCCAATTCCGCGGCCGAGTCGCCCATGAGGACGCCCACGCCCGGCGCGCGCGACCTGGGCGTCGCTCGCCGGGTCTCAGGCCCGATCGAGCTTCTGCGCAACCACGCCGTTCTGGGCCAGCTGCCGCCGGACGCGCTCGAGCAGCTCAGCGCCTATGTGGTTCGCCGTCGGGTCGAGCGCGGCGCCACCATCTTTGCCAAGGGCGATCCCGGCCAGGGGCTCATGGCCGTGGTGCGCGGCTCGGTGCGCATCAGCCTGCCGGGCGCCGGCGGCCGCGAGGTCGTCTTGAACCGCATGCGGGCGGGTGAGGTCTTCGGCGAGATGGCGCTGCTCGACGGGCAGGCGAGATCGGCCGACGCGACCGCGATCGAAGACTGCGAATTGCTGGTGGTGGACCGCAGAAGCCTTCTTCATCTGATGCATCAAAAGCCGGAGGTGGCCGTCACGCTGCTTGCGGTGCTGTGCGCCCGTCTGCGCCGGGTCAACGAGCAATTCGAGGATACGATGTTCATGAGCTTGCCGGTTCGTCTGGCCAAGCTTCTGCTGAGAGTCTCTCCACCCGCCGGCCCTAATGAGCCGAAGGAGCGAATTGCGATGACCCAACGCGAGTTGGCCCAGATGATCGGCGCCTCGCGCGAGGCCACGAACAAGCAGCTGCGCCTGTGGGAAAAGCAGGGCTGGGTTCGGCTCGAACACCGCACGTTGACGATCCTCGATCGCGCCGCGCTCGCCGGCGTCGAGGAAGACGACGAGGATTGAAGCGTCGTCCGCGGATCTCCTCGTCCGATCGCTTCACAGGTTGCGTTCCGCGGCCGAATGCGTTGGTCGCGGAACGCGCGTCAGGTTTCCACCGGAGGATCGGTGGTGCGACTGTGAAGACTTCTCGGCATCTACGACGCGTGATTCAAGAAACTCCGCCATCGTTGTGGCCGGGCGCACGTTCGTTTCGCGCGCTCCGTCACAGGCCCGTCTCGCGCAACCGCACTCGACAGCTGGCTCGTCAAGTGGGGCGCGCGCGGCGCCACGGCGGGCAGCGGCCAGAGCGGAATGGCCCGCCGCAACGCAGTGTGCCAAAAGGAGGCTTCGCGTGTGCGCGCCCACCCACGGCATTTCGTAGAATTGGCTCATCCGGTCAGCGGAATATCCACCAGTCCCAACTGCCGTCATTGGGACAATCGCCGAAGCCGCACTCCAAGAAAGTCGTCAGCGTGCTGAATGCGACGACGAAAAACAGAATACCCACTCCAACAATGGCAAGCCGGCTCAGCCACTCCGGCTCGCGGCCGTCCGTTCTTGCCGCGCCGCGGAAAAGCTGCACGATCCCGACGCAAAGGATGACCGTTCCGAACAGAATGATTCCCCACACGTAAAGGTCCAATCCGAACACGGCCTGACCGAACGGCGGATTTGTCGTCGCCTCCAAAGTCGGCGTGCCGGCCTTGGTGTCGAAGTAAGGATTGATATGGAGCAGCGTTTGCCGGATCGAAATGGCGGCGCCGAACGCCGCCGATACAATGCACACGCCGTAATGCCGCGGGTCCGGTCCAAGCCGCAGGTTCATCGCGGCACCGATCGCGATCGCCATCATTGCGGCGCGCTGCAACAGACATAGCGTGCACGGAAGCTCGCGATACGAGAACTGGTAGACGTACGCGCCGAGCAGCAAGCCGACCATCGCCATCATGCCGATGAAGTTGAGAACGCGCTCGACTTCCGGCGGAATGATCGCGCCCTTCATAGCTGAATCCCCAGGTTGGCCGAGAAGTCGACATCCATAAGGAAAATCACGATGCCGATGATCAGTGCGGCCATGACCAGGGTCCAGGCCCATTGCGCCTTCCGTACCCATAGGAAGAAGCAGCTCACCGCAAGCAGCGCTATTGCCACGGTCATCATATTTTCCGACGCTCCCCCAAATTGGCTAGACTTGCGCGCTCGCATTGTTCCCGGTCGCGCGTCGAACCGACAAAAACCTGACAATGAAAATTGCCTTGCAAGCTAGACCGGTTTCGGGACTGGGCCAAGTTCAGGGCGGGTTCACTGCGAAGCGTAATGCATGCGCTCAAACTGTCGGCTTTCAGAGCAAAAGCGGCCGGGACCTGCTCACGCGGAGCCTTTCAGGACCTGACCCATTACGGTTCTCGGGCGAGTGAGCCCACTCACGTTCAAATGGCAAACGCTACAAAGGCAAGTTTCTGCCCAGAGGCTGCGCTGGCACGACGGTCGAGGGAGTTTCCGCGTCTTCCGGTTCGGCGCCGTTGCGCAAGAGCTTGCGGAGCGACGTGCCGACATGCTCTCACGCGAGCGCAACATTGACGAACATCATACCCCAGACGATAAAGAACACGCCCGTGATCGCGCTCAACTTCGGACCGACCGAGAATACCTTCTCTATGAGTACGGTCGCTGCCAGGCCGATCATCCAGTAGAGGTTCATAATCCCGCCGAAGAAAAGGATGGCCATCAGGCCCCAACAGCAACCAAGGCAAAAGGCGCCGTGATGGACGCCCATCCAGAGCGCCCCTCCAATGCCAGGGCGCCAGTGGAAGCGCAAGAATTCGAGTGGCCCGCGACAGTGCCTGAGGCAAGCCCGCTTTATCGGTGTGAGTTGATATACCCCTGCAAAAAGCAAGATGCCTCCTGAAAAGAAAGCGTTCGTGCTGTTCATCATCATCGGAGACAGCACGCCCAACCTCTCGAAGCGCCATTGCAATGTCGTTGCGATTGCGCTGAAAGCGGCCCAGGCCAGCAGATACCCTAAAGCGAAAACCGCCGTCGCCCACGCTCCGCCGGACTGGCCGGCGCGTTCTTTCGTCCTGCGGCCGACAACGTCGTAAAGCAAAATCATTGCTGCCGCGCTGGGCAGCATCATGGCGACCATCATGATCCACCACATGAAAAAGAGCAGTATAGCGTAGCCGGCGGTCCAGACGGCAGGCGTGGCCATTGCCGCCATTCCGTCTGCCATCGCCCCTGAAGGGCTGCAGGACATTTGCCCTGGCTCGGCCTGACCGAGTGCCCTCGACCAAGAAGACATTTCGAAGGCCGACATGCTCATGCCGGCGCCGTTCAGAATATAGATCCAGCTGGCACAGATGACGAGCGACAGCGCCGCGATCACGATCCTGCGGTCGCGATTGAGAGCTGCTTGCATTAGGTTTCCGTCATCCACGGTGGCAGAGCTGTCCTCCGGCGGTTGGTGGTGGTCCAATCCACACCGGAACGGCAACGCCTAGCGTCATTCATTCACGGGAACTCGGCTTCATGTGCTCAAGCCATGCCGTGAGCCTTGATCTTTCTCGGACCAACCCATCCTGGTTGAAATGGTGAACGCAGTAGTGCGCATATGAATTTTCATACGCCATCTCCATGTCACCCGTTACCGAGGTCGTGCCTAGTCCGATTTCGGCATAGGTAAACTCGAAACTGCCACTCGGACGCGCCAGCGCAATGTGGAACGGTTGACCATCAAACTCGTTGATCATCGGCCTGCCGCTGCTTTTCAAGACTCCTGGTATCTCGACCCGTGCGGTTCTGAGCTCGAAGTTCGCCTCGAGATCAATCGGCAGATATAGGGTTTGGCAGAATTCAGAGCAGGTGGATGCGAACACGGAAAATAGATTGCTCAAGGGCGCACACGCCCCGCCCGAGATGATCGTCTCGAGCGCGGATCGTTGCGCCTTGTTGGCACGCTCGTCGACAACGATCAGCCGCTTACCGTTTCCATCTGCGATTTCGCCCGGCCACTTGTAGAGCCCCGCCCAATTTAGGCCTGCAAGCGGCGTATCGTTGAAATGGCCTTCAACGACCTTGCCCACGAAGGCCGACTGACAAAAGCCGTGGGTGCTTGGTAAGTTGAACTGGCAGCCGCAGTTCACCGCACAATTGCAGTTATCGTAAGTCTCGCTCCTGAAAACCCACTGGTCTGTCATCGTCGTCACGCTCCTCTGCGGAGAATTCATCTTGCATCGCTCGACGCGCGCGCCTCGTGAGGCCGGGCGTGTGGGTCCAGGCGGCCTTTCGGCTTGCGCGCATCCCGTCACCTCCATCGGGCGAGTGGCATGCGGCGGAAACTCGACGCGCCGATGCTAGGGAGACGCCGTCAAAGTACACGGCAATCGGGAGTCAAACGGTCCGCAAAAATGCGTTAAAATCGCAAACATCGGATCTGAGCCAGCAATCGCGGTCGACAACCGAGGCGTCGAGGCGTGGGGAGACTGAGGATCAAGCTCCTGGGCGGCTATGCGGTGCTTGAGGACAGGGCCGGCGATGTCGTGTTGTCGGCCCGAAAGGCGCAAGCGCTGCTGGCTTATTTGGCGCTGTCGGCGGGGCAATGGCATGGACGCGACCGTTTGGCGGGACTGCTGTGGAGCGGCCGGCAGGAGGCGCAGTCGCGCCACAGCCTGCGCCAGGCGCTGGCGTCGATCCGGAATCTCGGCGAGGCCCTCGGTATAGACCTCGTTGAGACAGATGGCGACCGGGTGCAACTGCCCGACGGGGTGGCGGAAACGGATGTGGCGGCGTTCCAAAAACTCGGCGCCGACGATCCAATCGCCGCCACCGGCCTATATGGCGGAGACCTGCTCGATGGCTTCACCGCGCCCGACGTCGCGTTCCAGGATTGGCTGACGGGTGAGCGGGCCGCAGTTCGTGAGACCGCCTGCGAGATATTCGAACGCGCCGCTTGCCAAGCCGCAAACAACGGAGATTGGCGAAAGGCCGTCGAACTGGCCAAGCGGTTGGTGGGGCTCGACCCCTATCGAGAGTCCAGCCACCGGCAACTGATGGAGCTTCACGCGGTGGCGGGCGATCGGGCCGAAGCGATCCGCCAGTACCGGGACTGCGAGCGGCTGCTGCGTGACGAATTGGATGTAGCACCCGCCCAGGAGACGAGGGACTTGCTGGAAAAGATCCGGATCGGAGGCGCCGCGCCGCATCCGAGCAAGGCCACGCCAGCCTTGCAGCCGCCCCTGCCGGATCGCCCTTCGATCGCAGTGCTGCCCTTTGACAATCTGTCCGGGGAGCCGGAGCACGAGTATTTCGGCGACGGCATGGCCGAAGATATTATTGCTGGACTTTCCAAGTTCCGCTGGCTGTTCGTGATCGCCCGCAGTTCGTCTTTCACGTACAAGGGCCGGCCGGTCGACGTCCGACAGTTGGCGCGCGAACTGGGCGTGCGCTACGTGCTGGAGGGCAGCATCCGTAGGGGCGGTGATCGTATTCGGTTGACGGCACAGCTAGTTGACGCCCTGGCCGGCAATCCGATCTGGTCAGGGCGCTATGACCGCAGGCTCGAGGATGTGTTCGCACTGCAGGATGAGATCACTGAAGCCCTGGTGGGTGCCATCGCGCCGGAGATTGACCAAGCCGAACGCCAGCGCGCCGAACGGTACACGCCCGACAGCGTCGATACTTGGCTGATGTTCCAAAAGGGTCTGACGGCATATTACGAAACGACTGAGGACAGTCTCAAAGCCGCTGTGCAGATTCTTGACGAGGTCTGTCGCCGAGACCCGCAATTCGCCCAGGCGCATGCATTCGCCGCCGACGCAAGGCACCGGCAATCGATACATTTCGATGTGCAAGGGAAGCCGAAACTATTGGCTGCAGCCAATGAACTCGCGCGGAAGGCCATAGAGCTGGATAGCCGCGATTCCATTGGTTACAGCATTTACGCCAGGGTGCTCTCGTTCCAGGGCGATCATGAACGAGCGATACGCCTCGCGGAACAGGGCATCGGCATCAATCCCAATGATTGGATGGCTCACCACGCGCTGGGATACGTACTAATTGTTGGTGGCTGCTTCGACGCCGGGCTTGAAGCGTTGGATAGCGCCCAGCGCCTTAGCCCGCACAGCGCGTTCTCGGCTGGCGTTCTGAGCATGCGCGCGGGTGCGCTGATTGCGCTGCGTAGATTAGAGGAGGCGGCTATGGTCGCCGAACTCGGAATCGAGGCGGCGCATCCCCGACCGTCCACGTTCCTTTATTTGGCCGCTGCTCTCGCGCTACTCGGACGCATTGATCAGGCGCGTACGGTGCTGCGGAAGCTGCAGCACCTTCATCCGAATTATTCAACGCTCGCCTTGACGCGAGAGCGGATCAACACAGGGTCGCTCTCATGGGAAGCGGTGGGCGAACCCTTGGTCGAGGGTCTGCGGCTTTGCGGCGCGATGCAGGGCTGACCCTTGTGGCCCTGCTCTGCCATTCTTCCGCTCCTGCCGCCCCGAAGGCGACGTACTGCGCCACCCCCCTTTAGAAACTGCTTTGAACTGCTACGATCGAGCATCCTGGCGCCGGTTTATGTCGTGAAATCCGTTTGTATTTGGCTTTGAGGGGTTCATGCACTTCGAACTTGCAAATTTCGTGAGTCTTCAGATTGAACTAGGATAGACGCTCACGAAATGGACCTCTCAAGGTGAGCGACGAAGCGGAGGTCCGCCATCGCTTGCTCGCGTCTACCCGTGTTGGCATAGGCGGCGCCACGGTTGTTGAGCGAGGCGCTGATCGATGACGCACTCGCCCGCTGGCCATTGGCACGGGGCAAAAGCACCTCGGCCCCCTTCACCGGTATCGGGTTTTCGTTTCCCGGTTGCGAGCGCGGCGCGACCGATGATGAGGCCGCGCGACTCGAAGCGCCGCTCAACACCATCGAGCAAGACCTGGCGGACTTCAGCCGCCGCTGGCCGGGACTGACTTTTGTTCGGATGGAGGCCGACTGCTCCGGGGGAACCTGGCAGCGCCTTCATGGACGAGCCTACTCATGAATGCCACCGCGCATGCGCTGCCTATTGCTTCTCGTCACCAAGGACTCGGCCCGTCCGGCAATTGATGAGATGCAATCGCCCACAGGCGAGGCACGCCATTGTTTGATAGGTCTCGCCCACGCCATTCTGTGGCGCATCGTCAGCAAGCCAACCTTGCACGTGTACCCCTGCATTTGGACAGCGGTAGAGAATTGCGCCCATTTGGAGAAGATGATGGGCGCCGAAATCGGGTCATTTGATATAGATCAACCTTGCTGCACGCGCTCCCCTTAGCGGTAGGCTTGGCGAGGTGCGAGACTAGCTTCGCAGATGGCATGCGACCCAGTGCCCGCTCGCGACTTCCTTCAGCTTCGGGATCTCCCGGTTGCAGAGCGGGAACTGCGCGATCGGGCAGCGCGTATGGAACCGGCACCCCGACGGCGGCCGGATCGGGCTCGGCACGTCGCCTTGCAGCATGATGCGCTTGCGGCGCAGCTGCGGATCGGGGATCGGGACCGCGGACAGCAAAGCCTCGGTGTACGGGTGCCGCGGCGAATTATACAGGTCGCGCGCACTCGCGATCTCGACCACGGTCCCGAGATACATGACCGCGACCCGCGTGCTGATGTGCTCGACGACCGAGAGATCGTGCGCGATGAACAGATACGTCAGCCCGAACTGCTGCTGCAGGTCCTCGAGCAGGTTGATGACCTGCGCCTGGATCGAAACGTCGAGCGCCGAAACCGGCTCGTCGCACACGATCAGCTTCGGCTCGACCGCGAGCGCGCGCGCGATGCCGATGCGCTGGCGCTGGCCGCCGGAGAATTCATGCGGATAGCGCCGCATGTGGTCGGCCTGCAGGCCGACGGTTTCCAGCAGCTCGACCACGCGGCCCTCGAACTCCGCCTTGGATCGCGCCAGGCCGTGAATGGTGAGCGCCTCGCCGATGATGGTCCCGACCGTCATGCGCGGATTGAGCGAGGCAAACGGGTCCTGGAAGATGATTTGCATATCCCGGCAGAGCAATCGCAATGCCGCCGGGTCAAGCGCCGTGACGTTCTTGCCCTCGAACCAGATCTCGCCCGAGGTCGGCTCGATCAGCCGCAGGATGCAGCGGCCGGTGGTGGATTTGCCGGAACCGGATTCGCCCACCAGGCCGAGCGTTTCGCCCGCGCCGATGTCGAAGCTCACCCCGTCGACCGCGTGGACGACGTCGGTCTGGCGCGAGAACAAGCCGCCCTTCAAGACGAAGTGCTTGACGAGATTTCGCACCCGGAGCAGCGGCTCGCTCATTGCGCCATGACCTCCTCGGCGCGCACGCAGGCGACCCGGTGGCCGGGCTCGATCTCACGCAGCGGCGGCACCGCCTCGCGGCACACCGCGATGGCGTAGGGACAGCGCGGCGCGAACCGGCACCCCGGCGGCGGATCGAGCAGGCTCGGCACCACTCCGGCAATGGCCTCCAGCCGCGTCTTGCGGGTCGCGGCCTTGTCGATGCGCGGGATCGAGCGAATGAGGCCCTTGGTGTAGGGGTGCGACGGACGGCCGAACAGCTTCTCGACCGGCGCTTCCTCGATCACCTTGCCGGCATACATGACCACCACGCGCTGCGCGGTCTCAGCCACCACGCCCATGGCGTGCGTGATGAGCATGATCGCCATGCCGAAGCGCGATTTCATCTCCTGCAGCAGCTCCAGGATCTGCGCCTGGATGGTGACGTCGAGCGCCGTCGTCGGCTCGTCGGCGATCAAGAGCTGCGGATTGCATGACAACGCCATCGCGATGATCACCCGCTGACGCATGCCGCCGGAGAACTGGTGCGGATAGTCGTTGAGCCGACGCTCAGGGTTGGGAATGTGCACCAGGCGCAGCATTTCCACGGTCTTGTCCAGCGCGGCGCGACGGCCGACGTTCTCGTGCAACCGCACCACCTCGGCGATCTGCTCGCCGACGGTGTAGACCGGATTGAGCGAGGTCATCGGCTCCTGGAAGACGATCGCGATCTCCTTGCCGCGGATCCGGTTCATCTCCTCGGGCGGCAACGGCACCAGATCGCGGCCGCGCCAGAGGATGCGGCCTTCGACGATGCGCCCGGGCGGCATCGCGATCAGCTTGAGCACCGACATCGCCGTGACGGTCTTGCCGCAGCCGGATTCGCCGACGACGCCGAGCGTCTCGCCGCGGCGCTATCGTCAGGTCGACGCCGTCGACCGCCCGCACCATGCCGTCATCGGTGGCAAAATGCGTCTTCAGCCCGCGAATCTCGAGCAGGGAATCGGCCATGGTTCGCGACTACTGATGCACCGCTTCGATCTTGTAACCGTCAAGATCGAGCACGAAGGCCGCGTAGTAGGTCGGGCTGTAGTGCGGACGCAGGCCGGGCGTTCCGGCGCTGCGGCCGCCGGCGCCGAGCGCAGCCGCGTGAAACGCGTCGACCGCCTCGCGGCTCGGCGCCTTGAGGGCGAGATGAAAGCCCGGTCCGGGAGCGGCTGCGGCGCCCGGCCTTGCGAACAGCGCCAGCCGGTCGGCCCCGCCGCTTTCGCCGAAGCCGACCGCCTCGGCGCTCGACCACACCCGCGTATAGCCGAGCGGCGCCAGGATCCGGTCGTAAAAGCTTGCCGCGCGCTCAAGCCGCTGGACGCCGAATGACATGTGCGCGAGCATGGCTCACAGCACCCGGCGCGGATCGAGCGCGTCGCGCAATCCGTCGCCGACGAAATTGATCGACAAGACCGTGAGAAAGATGGCGGCGCCCGGGAACAGCGCCCAATGCGGCGCGATGTCGAGATAGTCCTTGGCGTCGAACAGGATGCGGCCCCAGCTCGGAATATCGGGCGGGAAACCGAGGCCGAGAAACGACAGCGTCGACTCCAGGATGATGGCGGCGGCGACGTCGATGGTGGCGGCGACGATCACCGGTCCGAGCGCATTCGGCAGGATATGGCGCACGACCTGGCGCGTCCGCGTCGCGCCGAGCGCGCGCGCCGCCTCGACGAACTCCTTCTCGCGGAGCGAGAGGAACTGCGCACGCACGAGCCGCGCCACCGGCATCCAGCGCAGGCCCCCGATCGTTACGACGATCAGCACGAACACGCCGCCTTCCAGCCCCAGCACAGCCTTCAGGGGATCGCGGAACAGGTAGATCAACAGCAGAAGCAAGGGCAGCAGCGGCAGCGACAGGAAGAAATCCGTCAGCCACATCAGTCCTGCGCCGACCCAGCCGCGCGACATGCCCGCAACCGCGCCGATGATGGTCCCGACCAGGATCGCGACCGCCATGGCGGCGAGCCCGACCGAGAGCGAGATCCGTCCGCCATAGAGCATGCGGGCCAGCAGGTCCTGGCCGAGGTCGTCGGTGCCGAGCGGATGCCGCCACGACGGGCCCTGCAGTCGTGCCGTGAAGTCGATGTCGTTGATGGCCACGTTCCAGAGCAGCGGCGCCAGCACCACCGCCAGCGCCATCGCTATGAGGATCACGCCGCCAGCGACCGCCAGTCGATGGCGACGGAACCGTCGCCAAGCCTCACGGCCGGGCGAGAACGGCCGGGCGCGCGTCGGGGCGACCGCGATGCCGTCAGCGGTAGCTGATGCGAGGGTCGAGCCAGCCATAAACGATATCCGCGATCAGGTTGAAAGCGACGACGAGGCACGCGAACACGAACGTCACCGCCATGACGACAGGCGTGTCGTTGGCGAGGATCGAGCTGATCAGCAACGATCCGATGCCGGGAATGCGGAAGATCTGCTCGGTCACGATGGCGCCGCCGAACAGCCCGGGCAGTTGAATCGCAAGCAGGGTAACCACCGGAATCAGCGCGTTACGAACCACGTGCTTGGTGATGACGACGCGCTCGGCGAGCCCCTTGGCGCGGGCGGTGGTGACGTAGTCGAGACGGATGACGTCGAGCACAGCGGAGCGCACGTAGCGCGTCATTGACGCGCCCAGGAACAGGCCGATGACGGCAATCGGCATCGCGGCCTGCCGCAGGTGCTCGACGTACCATCGCCAACCGGTCTCGCCGATGTCGGCGCGATAGACGAACGGCAGCCAGTCGAGCTGGATGCTGAACAGCAGGATGAACAAGAGCCCGGTGAAGAACGGCGGCAGCGAGAAGCCGATGAACGCGAACGTGCTGGCGATCTGATCGAACACCGAATAGGGCCGTGTCGCCGCATAGACGCCGACCGGGATCGCGACCAGCAAGGCCAGGATCTGCGCCGAGCCGATGACGAACAGCGTCACCGGCAACCGCTGCATGATCAGCGTGTCGACGTTGATGCGGCTGACGAAGGAGAATCCCCAATCGCCCTTCAGCATCGCCAGGAGCCAGCGCACGTAGCGCACCGCAATCGGATCGTCGAGGCCGAACTTGGCTCGCAGCCCGGCCCGCACTTCCGGCGGCACGTTGGGATTCATGGCGAGTTCCTCGAACGGATCGCCCGGAGCGAGCGCCAGCACCGTGAACAGCAGGACGCTGATGCCGAGGATGCTCGGGATAAGGATCAGAAGGCGCCTGAGAACGTAGTGTCCCATGGCTCGTCACCTCGCCCCCGGCCGGCCCCTCTCACGAGCGGAGAGGGGCGGCTCACCGAAGGTGATCGGGCAAGGGTCGCAGACCCCCGTCACGCGACCCTTTCCCGAGTCGCGGCCCTCGTCGACCTCCCCACGCCAAGGGCAGGCGATCCGCGACCTGATCGAATGAGGCCGCTCATGCCTCGCGGTACCAATCCTTCAGGTTGCCCATATCGGTGTCCCAGCCGCTGATGTCCGCCCGCAGCCTGCTGGAGATGGCGGCGACTCGCGGCCGGTAGACGACCGGAATGACCACCTGATTCTGACAGACCAAGTCGTTCATGCGGATGAACAGCAGCGCCCGCTTGACCGCGTCAAGTTCGCCCTCGGACGCGCGGAACGCCTTGTCGTACTCCTCGTTCGTCCAACGCGTGATGTTGCGACCCTGCCACTTGTTCTCCTTCGTGGCGACCTCCCACGAGGTGAACTGATTCATGAATGTCTCGGGGTCAGGCTGCGTCATGGTCGTGGTGTACATTTGAATGTCGCAGTAGAACTTTGTGTAGGTATCGGGATTCGCGACGTCGGAGGAGAAGTACACCGACGCCGTGACCGACTTGAGCTCCACGTCGATTCCCGCTCTCTGGCAAGCCTGCTTGACGATCGCCTGCGTCTTCTGCCGCGGCGTGTTGATGGACGTTTGGTAAACCAGCTTCAGCTTCTTGCCGTCCTTTGCCCTGATCCCGTCCGGTCCGCGCTTCCAGCCGGCCGCTTCGAGCATCTGGTTGGCCTTCTCGACGCTGAACTCCCATTTCGTATTCTTGGAGACGAAGCGCGGTGGGTTGTTGACGAAATTGCCGGTGGCCACCCCCGTGCGCCCGTAGATGTGCTCCTGCACGGAGGCGCGGTCGACCAGCATGGCCAGCGCTTGCCTTACGGCGGGGTCGGACAGCAACGGATGCTTCGTCTTCGCGTTCGACCGCTCGCCGTCGACGTCGGTCCACGGATCGGTGTTGTTGACCTGAATGTGCTCGATATTGCCGCTCGCGGTGATGAGGACTGTGCCCTTGCCGCCTTTCTCCAGTCGCTGCAGGATTTCATCCTCAACCTGCATGTTCCAGGCAAAGTCGTACTCGCCTGTTTGGATGACGGCGCGGGCGGCCGACACCGCGTCGCCCCCGCCCTTCATCTCGATGGTGTCGAAGTGCGGGCGGTTGGCGATGTGGTAGTTCGGGTTGAGCTCGCCCCGCACCATGTCGCCCGGCTTGAAGTCGACGAAGCGATAGGGTCCGGTGCCCACGGGCTTCAGATTGGTTGGCGCGTCGCGGGACTTGGCGCCGCTGTAGTCCGCGAACAGGTGCTTCGGGATGATCATGCCGCGCGCCCCGATGAAGGCGTCGGCCCAGAAGGGCGTCGGCTTGGCGAACACGACGCGCACCGCGAAGTCGTCGACCTTCTCCACCTTGACGTCCTTGTAGCTGCCGATGGTGGTGGCGGCAGTCGCGGGATCGGACGCGTATTGCCAGTTGAAAATGACGTCGTCGGCGGTGAACGGCTTGCCGTCGTGCCACTGCACGCCGCGCTTGAGTTTCCAGGTTACCGACAGGCCGTCGGCCGCGATCCCGCCGTTCTCGCGGCTCGGAATCTCGGCGGCAAGGACCGGGAACAGCTCGCCGTCCGGATCCCATCCTGCCAGCGGCTCATAGAAGATGCGCGTGGCGTCCTGTTCCTTGGTGCCGACCGCGAAATGTGGATTGAGCAGGGTCGGGCCCTGCCACCACAGAACCTTGACCGCCCCGCCGCCGCCGCGCTTCGTGGGCTTGTACTCGAACGGCCGGCGCTCCGATGCGACGCCCGAATAGGCCAGCATCTGGCTCGCCATCGGCGCCGTGAGCCCAAGGGCGAC
Organism: uncultured Alphaproteobacteria bacterium; assembly: GCA_963788095.1. GTDB lineage: Bacteria > Pseudomonadota > Alphaproteobacteria > Rhizobiales > Xanthobacteraceae > CAVTXS01. The sequence goes on from CAWBFP010000034.1 coordinate 207,725, forward strand.
CATCCTGTGCACGAAATCTCGGCGCGTCAGCTTGCCGTCCTTCACCTCGGCAATCAGGCCGCGCAATGTTTGCTCGTCCATCTCAGTCTCCCTCTGATAGCTTCCGGCGCTGCCGCGTGATTTTGCGGCGTTCCACGGGCCGGGCCAACAGCCGCCTGACATCAAACAGAACAGGTCGAAGCCGTGTGGTCAACGCGCATTGTGCCGCGTTGATCCGCCCGCAGCGACGCCGAGCCGCTGAGCGCGGCCGCGTCCGGGTAGTCAGGCCCGTCGCAACACACTACATTTCCGCTTGCGGGGCTGCGGGGTGCGTCAGAGCCAATTCCCCGGGGCCTTATCGATCCTGAAGGGAGCTGTCCCTGACCGGGCTCGTGGGCTCGGACATATGGCGCCCACCTACTTTCGTAGGGAACCCGGGATCGAGTGCTCCGACGGCCTCGGCGGCTCCGCACTGCTTCCTTGCCGGCGCGCAGCCGGCTATCCACCCCGGATGGAATCCTCGCTCGTCCTGGCGGAGAAATCGGCGTTGCGCGACGCCGCCCTGGCGCGCCGCGACGCCATGCCGGCCGTCGAGCGGGCGGCTGCGGCCGAGGCCGTCGCAGCGCGCGGGTTGCCGCTTGCGCTTTCGCCGGGCATGGTGGTGTCCGGCTTCTCCCCAATGCGTAGCGAGATCAATCCGGTCCCCCTGATGCGCCGCCTCGCCGATGGTGGCGCGAGGCTCGCCTTGCCGGTCGTGCAGGGTCGCGGCAATCCGCTCGCCTTTCGCGCCTGGTCGTTCGGCGACCCGCTGGTGCCGGGGGTGTGGGGGATCCGCGAGCCGGACGCCCAGGCACCCACAGTGGCGCCGGACCTGTTGCTGGTCCCGCTCGCCGCATTCGACCGCCGCGGTTACCGTCTCGGCTACGGCGGGGGCTACTACGATCGCACCATCACCGCGCTGCGCGCCCGCAAGGCGATCGTCGCAGTAGGCCTCGCGTTTGCCGCCCAGGAGATCGTGCGCGTACCCGACATGCCCTACGACGCGCGGCTCGACTTCGTGCTCACCGAGCGCGAGGCGATCGACTGCCGCGGAGTCTGACCGCATGCGCATCCTGTTCGTGGGCGACGTGGTCGGGCGCAGCGGGCGTACGGCTCTGGCCGAACGGCTGCCCGGTCTGATCGCCGACTGGAAGCTCGACTTCGTGGTCGTCAACGGCGAGAACGCGGCCGGGGGATTCGGAATCACCGAAGCGATCCATCAGGAAATCCTCGATGCCGGCGCCGACGCGGTGACGCTTGGCAATCACGCCTGGGACCAGCGCGAGGCGCTGGTGTTCATCGAGCGCGCGCCGGCCCTGATCCGGCCCGTCAACTATCCGCCCGGCGCGCCCGGCCGCGGAGCCGCGGTGTTCCCGGCCAGGAACGGCGGGCGCGTGCTGGTGATCAATGCCATGGGCCGTATCTTCATGGACCCGCTCGACGATCCGTTCGCCGCGGTCGATCGCGAGGTGCAAGCCTGTCCGCTGGTGCGCGGCGCCGACGCAATCCTGGTCGATATCCATGCCGAGGCGACCAGCGAGAAGCAGGCGTTCGGCCACCACTTCGACGGTCGCGTCAGCGCGGTGATCGGAACCCATACCCATGCCCCGACCGCCGATCATCAGATCCTTCCGGACGGCACCGCCTTCATGTCGGACGTCGGCATGACCGGAGATTACAATTCCGTGCTCGGGATGATGAAGGACGAGCCGCTCGCGCGCTTCCTGCGCCGCATCCCATCGGCGCGCTTCGAGCCGGCGATGGGACCGGCCACGATGTGCGCGCTGGCGGTCGAGACCGATGACGCGAACGGGCTCGCCACGCGCATCGGGGCGGTGCGTCTCGGCGGCCGGCTCGAGCAGGCGCGTCCGACGTTCTGGGACTAGAGTGCCCCGAACCCGAAGTTCGCACATCCTTGCCGCGAATTCCGATTGCGAAGTTCGGAATCGGGACGCGAGCCGGTGCGGCTTCTGGATTTTGCGCCGTCGCGGCCCTATAAGCCGCGCATCACGGATCGGAACCGGTGTGGGCTTTCGCGCGAGGCGCGCAGCACCGCATCGTCGAGCGAGCGAGAGGCATGGCCGGGCATTCGCAATTCAAGAACATCATGCACCGGAAGGGACGGCAGGATGCCGTCCGCTCGAAACTTTTCTCCAAGCTGGCGCGCGAGATCACGGTCTCGGCCAAGCTCGGCCTGCCTGATCCGGCGATAAATCCACGGCTGCGCGCTGCGGTGCTGGCGGCGCGCGCCGAGAATATGCCGAAGGACAACATCGAGCGCGCCATCAAGAAGGCCCAGGGCGGCGACGCCGAGAGCTATGACGACATCCGCTACGAGGGCTATGGACCGGGCGGCGTCGCGCTGATCGTCGAGGTCTTGACCGACAACCGCAACCGCACCGCCTCCGACGTGCGCGCGAGCTTCACCAAGAGCGGCGGCTCGCTCGCCGAGACCGGGGCGGTGTCGTTCATGTTCGACCGGGTTGGCGTCATCGAGTTTGCGGCCTCGGTGGCGAGCGCCGACGCCATGCTGGAGGCCGCCATCGAGGCTGGTGCCGACGACGTGGTGTCGACCGAGGCCGGCCACGAGGTCTATGCGACGCAGGATTCGCTGCGCGAGGTGGCGAAGGCGCTGGAATCGAAATTCGGCGAGCCGCGCAGAGCCGCGCTCACGTGGAAACCGCAGACTACGGTCGCGATCGACGACGAGCAGGGCGAGCGGCTGTTGCGCCTGATCGAGACCTTGAACGAGCACGACGACGTGCAGAACGTCTATGCCAATTTCGAGGTCTCGGACGCGCTGGTGCAGAAGATGAGCGCGTGAGGCGCCGTCCCAGGAGCCATCTCGCTCACCGCAACAGCCGGTCGAACAGCGGCATGCTGGCGAGCGCGGCCGCCGCGATGATTCCGTAGGCGATGCGCCGATAGATGCGCTCGGACGCGAAGCGAAATATCCGGCTGCCCAGCCACATCGAGAAAATGTGCAGCGGCCCGGCCATCAGGGCGAGCGCGATCACCGGCGCGGTAAACAGCCCGTGGGCGACATAGGTGACGATCGAGCCGGCGGCGAAGATGGCGAAATAGCAGATGAAGTTCGCGCGCAGCACCGCGGGTTCGTGCATGCTGCCGAGCCAGTAGAGGATGATCGGCGGTCCGGAGACCTGGATGGCGCCGCCGAAAGTTCCCCCAGCAGGCCGACCGCGATCGTCACGATCAGAAGCGGGCGGCCGTGGTAGCGCCAGCCCGACATCAGGACCGGCAGCAGGGCCGCGATGAACAGCGCGATGCCCCAGCGCAGCATTACCGGATCGGCATAGTGCAGGATCAGCGTGCCGAACTGCGCCGCCACCAGGGCGGCTGCGACCATCGGGAGGACCTCGCGCCACTGCGCCTGCCGCCAGACCCCGAATACGAACGCCAGGCCGGTCGCGAAGTCGATCAGCAGGAACGACGCCGCCGCGACGCGAGGATCGTACACCGCCGCGGTGAGCGGAACGTAGATCAGCGCCGAGCCGAAGCCGGAGAAACCGCGCACGAGGCCCGACAACGCGGAAATCGCGGCGACTGCGAGGAAGCGCCGGTCCGCGGCGACCGCCGCAAAAGTCGAGCTGTCGGGAAGGTCGATCACGCGCAGGCTGCCCCGTTGGCTGTTAGCAGGAGAGGGTCCGCGCCACTAGCCGGTATGCCTTGAGTGCGGCTATCTACGAGCGCGTGATCCGTCATCCGATTCGCATCCTCGGTATCGACCCGGGCCTTCGTCGCACCGGCTGGGGGATCGTTGCGGCCGACGGCAACCGGCTCGCCTTCGTAGCCTGCGGCTCGGTCCAGACCGATGGCGAGGCGGCGCTCGCGCTGCGTCTGGTCGCCATCCACGAGGGCTTGCGCCGCGTGGTTGCTGAGTTCCGGCCGCACGAAGCTGCGGTCGAGGCGACGTTTGTCAACCGCGACGCCACTGCGACGCTCAAGCTCGGCCAGGCGCGCGGGATCGCGCTGCTGGTGCCGGCGCAGGCCGGGTTGTCGGTCGCCGAGTACGCCCCCAACCTGGTGAAGAAGACGATCGTCGGCGCCGGCCACGGCCAAAAGGCCCAGATTCGCATGATGATCGGCGTGCTGCTGCCGAAGGCCGATCCGCCGAGCGAGGATGCCGCCGACGCGCTGGCGATCGCCGTGACCCACGCGCATCACCGCACGAGCGTGGTCGTGCGCGCCGCCCATGGATGATTTCGTCCACAGGCGGTAGTTGGACCCAAGAAAAATCCGCTATGGTTGGCCACGCGTCGGGAGGGCGGCGTCGTTCGAGACCGGCTTCGCTCGCCCCTCGGGATCACGTTGCCGGATTGATGCTGTGATCCTGAGGTGCGAAGGGTAAGGCCGGGCCTCGAAGGACGGTATGACAACAACATGATCGGCAAGCTCAAAGGCATCATCGAGAGCTACGGCGAGGATTCGGTGATCGTCGACGTCAGCGGCGTCGGCTACGTGGTGCATTGCTCGGCGCGCACGCTGCAGGCGCTGCCGGCGGTGGGCGAGGTGGCGACACTTTCGATCGAGACCCATGTGCGCGAGGACCAGATCCGCCTGTTCGGATTCATCACCGACCTCGAGCGCGAATGGTTTCGATTGCTGCAGACCGTGCAGGGTGTCGGCACGCGCGTGGCGCTCTCGGTGCTCGGCACGCTCAAGCCCGCCGATCTCGCCACCGCGGTCGCGATGCGCGACAAGGGCGCGATCGCACGGGCGCCGGGCGTCGGGCCGAAAGTGGCGGAGCGGATCTGCACCGAGCTCAAGGACAAGGCGCCGGCCTATGCGACGGTCGATCCGGCGGTGATCCGGCTTTCCGGCGCGCTCGACGAGAAGCGGGCGCCGCAGCCGGTCAGCGATGCCATCTCGGCGCTGATCAATCTCGGCTATGGTCAGCCGCAGGCGGCGGCGGCGATCGCGGCCGCAACACGCGAGGCCGGAGAGGCGGCGGACGCGTCGCGCCTGATCCGGTTGGGGCTGAGGGAGTTGAGCAGGTGAACGACGAGTCGCGACCGGGGTTTGAGATCCGGCCGATGAACGACCGTAAGCAGCTTGAAGAGCTGTTGCGGCTGCGTTGGCCGGACGAGAACCTGCTCATTCGAGGCCAATTCGTGCGGCCCGAAGACGTCGAGGGCCTCGGCTATTTCACCGACGACCGGCTGCATGGAATTGCGACCTGGATGCCGCACGGCAAGGTCATGCACATCATCGCAATCAACGCCTTCACCGAGCTGCGCGGCGTCGGTATCGCACTGGTCGACGCCATGAAGGTGCATGCCCGCCGGCACGGCATGACATGCCTGCGGGCGACGATCAGCAACGACAACGTGGTGGCGTTGCGCTTCTACCAGATGCGCGGCTTTCGCGTCACCGCGCTGCATCGCGGGATTTATGACGCCATGCGCGCCATGAAGCCTTCGATCCCGCGCACCGGCCTGGACGGCATTCCGATGAGCGATGAATTCGAGCTGGAGCTGGAACTGTGAGAGCGGGCGTGGTCTGGTCGGCGGGAGAGAGCCAGTGAACGACACCAAGCCCGCGTTCGAGATCCGCCCGATGAAGGATCGCACCGCGCTCGAGGAGATGCTGCGCCTGCGCTGGAGCGACGGCACGATCTTCGTGCGCGGCCGGCTGCTCGGGCCGCAGGATGTCGAGGCGTTCGGCGCGTACTTGGACAACCGCCTGCAAGGCATCGTCACCTGGCGGGTCGAGGAAGGCGTCCTCTACATGCTGACGATGAACAACATTACCGACCGGCGCGGCGTCAGCACCTCGCTGGTCAAGGCCGTGATGGCGATGGGACGCGAGAAGGGCTTCACCTTCATGCGCGCGCTTCTGACCAACGACAACTGGCCGGGGTTCCGGTTCTATCAGAAGCGCGGCTTCCGCATCGTGGGCGTCCACACCGGCGTGATCGACATGATGCGCCAACTCAAGCCGTCGATTCCGGTAAAAGGCGTCGACGGCATACCGATGCGCGACGAGATCGAGCTGGAGATCGTGCTTTGACCGCCGCGCGCCGCCTCGTGACCGGCGAGCGCCGGGACGACGACGCGGCCGAGGCCTCGCTGCGGCCGCAGCGCCTGTCGGAATTCATCGGCCAGACCCAGGCGCGCTCCAACCTTGACGTGTTTATCAAGGCGGCGCGGGCGCGGTCCGAGCCGCTCGACCACGTGCTTTTCGTCGGGCCCCCGGGGCTGGGCAAGACCACGCTGGCGCAGATCGTGGCGCGCGAGCTCGCCGTCAACTTCCGGGCCACGTCCGGCCCGGTGATCGCCAAGGCCGGCGATCTCGCCGCGCTGTTGACCAATCTCGAGGACCGCGACGTCCTGTTCATCGACGAGATCCATCGGCTCAATCCGGCGGTCGAAGAAATTCTCTATCCGGCCATGGAGGATTTCCAGCTCGACCTGATCATCGGCGAGGGCCCGGCCGCGCGCTCGGTCAAGATCGATCTGGCGCGCTTCACCCTGATCGGCGCAACCACGCGAGCCGGGCTGTTGACGACGCCGCTGCGCGACCGCTTCGGCATTCCGATGCGGCTCAACTTCTACACCGAGCCGGAGCTCGAGCTGATCGTGAAGCGCGGCGCGCGCGTACTCGGCATCGGCATCACGCCGGACGGCGAGAACGAGATCGCGCGGCGCGCCCGCGGCACCCCGCGCATCGCCGGCCGGCTGTTGCGCCGGGTGCGCGATTTCGCAATGGTCGACGGCGCCGAGGCGATCGACCGCGCCGCCGCCGACCGCGCGCTCGGGCAGCTCGAGGTCGACGCCGCCGGACTCGATGCCATGGACCGGCGCTACCTCTCGACCATCGCGCTCAACTACGGCGGCGGGCCGGTTGGCGTCGAGACGATCGCGGCGGCGCTGTCGGAGCCGCGCGATGCCATCGAGGACATCATCGAGCCGTTCCTGATCCAACGCGGTTTCCTGCAGCGCACCCCGCGCGGACGCCTGCTGACCTCGCACGCCTTCCGCCATCTCGGCCTCGCCGAGCCGGCGCGCGATCCCGGGCAGTTTCAGCTGTTCGGGCAGGCGGAGGGAGAGGAATAGCCTTTCCGGCACGCCACCGAGGCGATAGGATTGATGCATGAAGACAACGGCCGAGAAGGCGGCTGCCGCCCTGGAACTGCTTCCGGAGGATATGCGGGAGCCCGCCATCGCCTATTTGTTGGAGCAGGCCGAGAAATTTCAGACACTCAAAACCATGATCCAGGAGGGCATCGAGGATATCGAAGCCGGGCGAACCCGGGAGTGGGATTTCGCGGATTTCCTGCGACGTGCGCGCGACGCGCGCCACCCGTAGCTCTCGAGCTCCATGGGGATCGTTTTCACGGACAAAGCTGACCAAGATCTGATTCGAATTTGCTCGCATCTGACAGATCGCAATCGGAAAGCAGCCGACAATCTTGTTCGACGCATCGATCGCAAGCTCAAAAAATTTGTCAGCGTTTCCATTTATTGGACGCGCGCGGCCCAAGCTCGGCGAAGACATCCGAAGCTTGGTCGTCGGCAACCATCTGATTTTTTACAGGGTGTATTCGGATAGCATCGCCATCTTGCGCATCATCGATGGCCGAATGGATATCGACGAAGAGTTCCGCCGGTGATGAAACAGGCGGCGAACCTTGCCGGAGCGATCCGTTGTGGCCGCCACCGACTGCCGGTTCGCGTCTATTACGAGGACACGGATTTTTCGGGCGTGGTCTATCACGCCAGCTATTTGCGCTTCATGGAGCGCGGCCGTACCGATTACCTGCGGCTGCTGGGGATCGATCATCGCGGCCTGTTCGAGCAGGCCGGACTGGAGGCGCCTGGCTACGCCTTCGTGGTTCGCTCCATGCAGATCGAGTTCCTCAAGCCGGCGCGCATGGACGACGTGCTCGAGATCGTGACCGCGCCCGAGGAGGTCAAAGGCGCGTCGATCGTGCTGAGCCAGCGCGTCGCCCGAAACGGCGAAACGCTGGTCGATGCAAAGGTGCGGTTCGCGTTGGTCGCCGGCGGCAAGGCCCGGCGCATCCCAGAAGCACTGCGGATCGCGATCGAGGCGGACCAGCGCGCCCATTCGCGCAGTGACCCGCAAGCGACGAAGGGGCGCGGATGCTGACGCGCGCGGCGACGGCTGTCGTCGTCGGCGAGACCGTTGCATCAACCGGCTCCGATCCTCACGCGACTGCAAGCAGAACGGCGCGCATAGTTTATCCCGGCCGCCGCGATTGTGATCAAACGCCGCCTGTGGTACAATCTGCGGTGGATTTCGCATCGTCAGAACTCGCATGTTGCAGGGTCCCGTAGCTCTTCTTCGGCGTTGGGCGCATGTGGCGGCGATTTGTGCCGTGCTGGCGCCGGCCGGGGCCGTGCCGACGAGGGCGCAACCAGCGGCACCGCCGGGCGTCGAAGTTGTCGACGTTCCCCTCGTCGCATGGGTCGCGGCGCGCCCGCATGCGCTGCCCGACACTTTGATGACGTTTGCGGTCGGCAACACCCGGCTCCGGCGTTTCCGCCAGCTGGTCTCGGCCCTCGCCGACCAGGATTGGAACCGGGCACGCGAGCGCGCCGATGTGCTCGACTATCAGCTTGTCGCGATCCGGGAAGGCGGGGCCTGGTTCGTCGTCGCCTCCGACGGCAGCATGACCGGCCGCGATCCGACCATCGTGATCAATGTATCGGCGGCCAAGGACGTCATCGTGACGGCTCCGCACGTGCCTTTCGAGACGGGTACGGGCGAGCAGGCCATCATGCTGCTGCGCGAGCTGGGCGGGCGGGCTGCCATCGTTTCCGGGGCGCATCGCTGCGCCAGCCGACGTTTCACGACGTGTGACGGCCTCACCACCGTGTGCGGCCAGAACGAGGCCTACCGCGACTCCGATCCGGGGCACAATGTCGGGACATTGTTTCATGCCGCCAATGTGATCCTGGCGCAATCGTGGAGCGAGGCCGTGGTGGTCTCGCTCCACGGGATGCAGGAAGACACCAATGGGGTGCGCACGTCGCTCATCATTTCGAACGGCATAAACGCGCCGGACACGAGCCGGCAAACGGCGGCGACAAGGCTGAGGCTGGCGCTCGATCCTGCGGCCTCGCATCCCGGAGCGGTGGTCAGCTGCAATCTGCCGGCCGACGCGGTCCATCGATTTGACCGGCTGTGCGGCCACACCAACGTGCAAGGCCGGCACGTCAATGGCAGCGCCAATGCATGTCGCGGCAACCTTGAAGAAGGAACCGGCCGCTTCATCCATGTGGAGCAGGATTGGAGCGTGCGCAGGCCCTATGCGCTTGGCTGGCTGAACGTGCACGAGCATCCGTTCAGCAAAGCCTTCATCGAGGCGCTGGGGACCGTCGTTCCTTCGGTCGGCCGCTGACTGACTGGCGCACGTTGAGCCTACGTACCGCCAGGGCTCAGCTTTCCGGAGCGCCGCGACCACCAGAGCGCCACGGGCCCGAGCAGAATGCCGACGGCGAGCAGCCCGAAGGCTGCCGTCCACCCGGCGGCGCTCGTCGGGCCGCCCCCGGCGTCGAGCGCGATGCCGGCCGCCCATGCGCCGACGGCCGAGAGGCCGAAGCCGACGGTCGAATGCAGCGCCATGGTGGCGCCGCGGTGGGCCGCAACGGCGCTCTGGCGTCATTCCCGACGTCAGCGCGCCGGAATCGCCGTTCACGCTCACCGCATGCAGCAGCACCAGCGGCAGCAGCAGGTAGGGTGACAGGCCCGCGCACAGGCCGATCGTCAGCACCAGCGCGGCCGAGGCGATCATGACCGCGGTGATCGCGCGATGGCGACCGAACCGGAGCGCTGCCTCGTTGCCGAGGATGCTCGCCGGCATCGCGAGCAGCGTCACCAGCACGCTGACCGCAACGGGCGCGAGCAGCGCCGAGCCGCCGTTGTGCGCCACCACGAAGGTCCAGAACGCGACGATCCAGGTGCGCATGCCGTAAAGCTCGAAGCAGTGCGCCCCGTAACCGAGCACATAACCGAGCGCCGCGCGGTTTCGGAACACGGGCCGGAAGTCGAGCAGGTGGCCGGCCGCGGGTGCCGGTTTCGAGGGCGCGAGCAGCAGACAGGTGATGATCATGCCGAGCGGGCCGAGGCTGGTGACGAAGAACGCCGCGCGCCAGCCGATGTGGTCAGCCACAAGCTGGGCGACCAGGAACGAGAGCCCGACCCCGACCGAGTAGCTCGACGTGTAGAAAGTGATGGCGCGCGAGGATTCGCCGGCGGTGAGCCGGTCGGTGAGCGCCTTGAGGCCCGGCATGTAGGCGCCGGCAAATCCGATGCCCGCCAACCCCCAAAGCACAATCGCCGACACGAGTCCGTCGGCCAGGAGCCCGAATGCCGCGGTGGCTAGCCCGCTCAGGGCCGAGCCGGCGAGCAGGATCGCCCGCGCGTCGATGCGATCGGTCAGTGTCGCCAGGAACGGCACCGCCAGCATGTAGCCGAACGAATAGGCGCTCGCCATCAGGCCGGCCTGCGCGCCGCTCAAGCCCCAGAGCGGGATCAGGTGCTGCGCCATGATGGCGGGCACGACCACGTGCGGCAGCAAGTTTCCGACCTGGCCGAGGCACATGGCAACCACGAGCGATCGGCCGGTCAGATGCATCGTCGACAGCGCCTTCCGACATCCGGCAAGGACGGATTGGCCGCGCCGAATGCGAAACCGACGCGTTGCAGCAAGCGATCAGGATGCACAGCGAGGATAAGTTCTAACGATTCGGCTGCGCCAGGATGCGGACTTCGCCGGCAGCCAATCGCACGCGAAGTGAATGGATTGTACCGCGAGACGGCGTCGCGCCGAGCACCGTCGCGTCGGGAATTCGTTCGACCGCGGTCGTCTGCGTGCTCGCGGCGCTGGAGAACAGCGTCGCAAAGACCGCGCCGGGCCGGTTCAGGGTGGCATCGATCAACACCGACACCTCGATGCCGGCGTCGGCATTGGCATTGTGAACGACGACGGTCTCGCCTTCGCTCAGGATCCGCGAGAACGCCAGCACGCCGGGGGTGAAGGTGGATGGGCCGAAGTTCTTGCCGTCCCCCGACACCGGCCGAAAATATTGCCGTCCGTAGCGCAGCGCCGGATTGTCGGCGCGCACGCGCGCGATCTCGCTGACGGCGAGATAGAACGGATTGCTCTGGTCGAATGCATCCGGCTTCCCCCACAGCGCCTCGCGTACGTGCTGATCCGACGACCCGCTGCCGGACAATCCCTGCTCGGTGCCGTAGTAGATGCACGGAATGCCCTGCAACGAGAACAAGCACGCCAGGCCGGCGATCGTCTGGCCGTCATAGCGGTGAGGATTTGCCGCCTCGACGTAGCGGAAACGAGCCCGCTGGTCATGGTTGTCGAGAAAAGTGACGAAGAACCGGCCCGCCTCGCCATGCGAGCTGACCACGCCTTCCTGCACGCGTTTTCTGCGATCGAACACCTCGGCGATCTCGGTCGGCGGAGCGAAGCCCTTGGCGACGCCCGGCAGGCGGTAGAACAGCGGGAAGTCGAGCGCGGCATCGACGCCGACCATGTCGCCGCCGTCGTTGGTGCGCCGGCCGACGAACTGTGCGATCTTGTGCTCGTCGTCGTAGACTTCGCCGAAGGTGAAGAAGTTGCGCTTTCCGATCTCGAGCGCGAACTCGCGCATCGCGTTGCCGAACACTAGAGCGAAATCAGGCTCGACATATTTGAGCGTATCGATGCGGAAGCCGTCGACGTCCCATTTCGCGATCGCGTGTTGATAGCAGCGGATCAGTGTGGAACGTACTTTGGGGCGGCTGGTGACGAATTCCTTCAGCGATTCGAAATCGCCGCCGGCTTCGCCGCCCTTGCCCCGGCGGCGGAAGGCGGCGTTGAAGCGGAGCTCGTCCGGCCACACGGCGGCGTGCGGCGACAGTCGGGGATCGCCGGCCGCGGGCGGATCCGACCAGTCGGCGACTGCCTTACCGTCCGCGCCGCGCCAGCGGATAGAGTAACCGCGGTCGCGCCAGGGCGCGTCGCTCGCCACCGAGCCGTCGTCGAGGACATACCCGAACACGTCGCCGGCGTGGTTGAGGACGACGTCCATGATCACGTGCATGTCGCGGGCGTGGGCCTCGTCGACCAGGCGCCGCAATTCGCCGTCCGGATCGGATCGGTCCGATGCAAAACGCGGGTCGACGCGCAGAAAGTGCTGGATGCCGTAACCGTGGTAGCTGCCGTCCTGTTCGGCGCAGTTCTGCAAGACCGGGCTGAGCCAGATGGCGCCGATCCCGAGCCGGGCGAGGTAGTCGAGGCGCTGGCGCAGACCCTCGATGGTGCCGCCCTGGAATCCGCCGAACGGCTCGTTCCATGCGGCGCGCGGGGGCGCGGCGGGATTGTTGAAGCGATCGACCAGCACGAAATAGACCCAGCGATCGCGCCAATCCGTTGGCGAAGGGAACGGCTGCGCGATCGTCACATCATGTCCGTCGATCGGGACGGTGCGGCGGCCGGGTGTCCGCGCGTCGGCCAGCGCCCTGTCGACGGCGGCACTGTGGACGGATGTCGGCATCGATCCCCCCGGCGCGCTTGCGGCTAACCTAACCCAGCTCGAAGTTGCTCGTTCCGGTCGCGATCGCGGCAATCGCGGGCACCGGGCGATGTCGGCGGCTCCGTAACCCATCCTTAACCACAAATGCCGCTGGTTAGGGACATGAATCTACCGGAAGCCCTAGTTTGGACAAATTTGGCTCGGAAGCCGAGAGGTCAGCGGATTCAAGCGAAATTTCGGGTATCGGCGGCGCGTCCGTGCCGTGCCCCCAGCGCCATGCCGGCCCACACGGTCAAGTCCGTCCGAGAGGACCTATCATGCGACATGTCCTGAGGCGTGGTTTCACCGTCGCTTTGGTTGCGAGCCTGATATGGGCTGTACCGGGGCACGCCGCCGAAGGTACGCCCGCCAACAGCCTGACGCTCGAAGAACTGTTCCTGAATGCCCACTGGGTCGTCAAAGGCGTGATCATTGGACTTATCGCGGGTTCTATTTGGGTGTGGGCCATCGTCGTCAACAAGATTCTCCTCTATCGCAAAACGCGCGGCTCGATGAACCGGTTCGAGCAGGCGTTCTGGTCCGGCCAGTCGCTCGAGGAGCTCTACCGGTCGTTGTCGTCGCGCCCGACCCACTCGATGGCGGCATTGTTCGTCGCCGCCATGCGGGAGTGGAAGCGGAGCTTCGAGGGGCCGGCCAAATCCTTCGCCGGCCTACAGATGCGCATCGAGAAGGTGATGGACGTGACCATCACGCGCGAGGTCGAGCGGTTGGAGCGCAACCTCCTGGTGCTGGCGACCGTCGGCTCGGCCGGCCCCTTCATCGGGTTGTTCGGCACGGTCTGGGGCATCATGACCAGCTTTCGGGCCATTGCGGGCCAGCAGAGCACGTCGCTGGCGGTTGTCGCCCCCGGTATCGCGGAAGCCCTGTTCGCGACCGCAATTGGCCTGATTGCTGCCATCCCGGCGACCATTTTCTATAACAAGTTCATCTCCGAGGTGAACAAGCAGGCCCAGCGCCTGGAAGGATTTGCGGACGAGTTCGCCGCGATCCTGTCCCGGCAGATCGACGAGCGGGCTTAAGGGTCAGACGAGGGGACTTAATCGGACATGGGGGCCAACGGCACCGGCGCTGCGGTCGCGGTCGGCAAACGGCGTCATCGTCGCGCCAAGGTCATGAGCGAGATCAACGTCACGCCGCTCGTCGACGTGATATTGGTTCTGCTCATTATTTTCATGGTCGCGGCGCCCTTGCTCACCGTTGGTGTCCCGCTCGACCTGCCGCAGACCCAGGCCAAGGGTCTCGACACCGACCGTGAGCCGCTGACGGTGTCGGTGAACACCAAGGGCGAAGTGTTTCTGCAGAACTCCGAGATCAAGCTCAACGACCTGGTGCCCAAGCTGCAGGCGATCACGCAGGCGCGCGGCGGGCTCGATGAGCGCATCTACGTGCGCGGCGACCGCAAGGTCGACTACGGCACCGTGATGAAGGTGATGGGCAGACTCTCGGTCGCCGGGTTCCGACGCGTCGCATTGGTCACCGAAGTCGAGCAGGGATCCTGATGGCAAGTCGCAGGATAGACCCTGGCTTGGTGGTTTCCATCGTCGCTCACGCGGCGGTGTTGCTTTGGGCGGCCGTCTTTTTCGCAGCCAGACCGCCTGAGGCGAAATCAGCCGACCCCATATTTGCAGACACGATTTCGATCTCGGACTTCACCCAAATGATGGCCGGCGCCAAGAACGCGCCCAAGAAGGAGACGCCGAAGCCGCTGGTCGAGAAGGTCGCCGAGGCCAAGCCCGCCGAGGACGCCACCGCCAAGGTGTCGGACAAAGAGCTGACCACTGCCTCCGCGCCGAAAGAGGCGCCGCCGGAGGCGAAGCCGCCTGAACCCAAGCCGAAGCCTGCCGAAGCCAAGAAGGAGCCGGAGAAGAAGCCCGAGGTCGAGTCGCTGCAGAAAGCCGACAAGAAGGACGAGAAGAAAGAGCCGAAGAAGGAGGAGGTCAAGCTTCCCCCGAAGAAGCCCGAGCCGAAGAACGAGGTGGCGGAGAAGAAGCCGACCCAGGAGCAGCCGAAGTTCGACGCCGACCGCATCGCCGCGCTGCTCGACAAGCGCCAGCCGCAGCGGCTCGCCGCCGCCGGCACCGTGCTCAGCCCGGCACCGTCGCTCGGCGCCGCCACCGGCAGCGCGCCCAGGCTGACGATGAGCGAGATCGACGCGTTGCGCGCGCGCATCCAGCAATGCTGGAACCCGCCGGCGGGCGCGGCCGACGCACGCGACATCATCGTCGAGGTCCGCATCCGCTTCAATCAGGACGGATCGCTGGCCGCCCAGCCGACGGTGAGCAACCGCGGCAACAGCAGCTACTTCCAGGTCGCGGCCGAGAGCGCGTTGCGCGCGGTCGTGCGCTGCGCGCCGTACACGTTCCTTCCGGCCGCGAAATACGATGCCTGGAAGGACGTCGAAGTGACGTTCGATCCGCGTGACATGTACCGCGGCTGACCGGCCTTTGCCGGCCCGCAATGTAGAAGACCAAGACGCTGATGAAGCCGAAGGATTCCACTCACTCCGCATTGCCTGCCCGACTCGTCGCCGGCTGCTGCTCGGGGCGGCTGCGCCGGCGCGCTTGCCGCCGGATGGCCGCGCCGCGCCGCCGCTCAGCTCAAGCTCGACGTCACGCAGGGCACCGTGCAGCCGATGCCGATCGCGCTGCCCGGATTTCGTCGGCGGCGGCGCGGCAGCGACGTCGAGGCCGGCGCGCGGGGTCAGCCAGAGTCATCACGTCGAACCTGCGCCGCTCCGGTCTGTTCGCGCCGATCGACCCGGCCGCCTATCTGGAGAAGATCGCCAATCCCGACGTCGCGCCGCAAATACCCGGACTGGCGCGTGATCAATGCCCAGGCGCTGGTCACCGGCCGGCTGGCGCGCGGGGACGGCGGGCGGCTCAAGGCCGAGGTGCGGCTGTGGGACGTCTTTGCCGGCAAGCATCTCTGGGGTCAGCAGTATTCCGCCACCCCGGACAACTGGCGCCGCATCGCGCACATCATCTCGGACGCGATCTATGAGCGGCTGACCGGCGAGAAGGGCTACTTCGACACGCCGCGTCGTATTCATCGACGAGACCGGGCCGAAGGACCGGCGCGTCAAGCGTCTCGCCATCATGGATCAGGACGGCGCCGGCGTGCGCTATCTCACGCGCGGCGAGGACTCTGGTGCTCACTCCGCGGTTCTCGCCCTCGACGCAAGAGATCACGTACATGTCCTACGGGCAGGGTGACCCGCGGGTGTTCCTGCTCAATATCGAGACCGGGCAGCGCGAGGTGGTCGGCAATTTTCCTGGCATGACGTTCTCGCCGCGCTTCTCGCCCGACGGGCAGCGCGTGATCATGAGCCTGCAGCAGGGCGGCAATGCCAGCATCTTCGTGATGGACCTGCGCTCGAAGTCGACCATGCGCCTGACCGATGCGGCCGCGATCGACACCGCTCCCTCCTATTCGCCGGACGGCGCCCGCATCTGCTTCGAATCCGACCGCGGCGGGCGGCAGCAGATCTACGTCATGGGCGCGAGCGGCGGCGACGGCGCAGCGCATCAGCTTCGGCCAGGAGGGCTCCTATTCGACCCCGGTCTGGTCGCCGCGCGGCGACTACATCGCCTTCACCAAGCAGAGCCGCGGCCAGTTCGGCATCGGCGTGATGAAGCCGGACGGCTCCGGCGAGCGCCTGCTCACCGAAGGCTTCCACAACGAGGGCCCGACCTGGGCGCCGAACGGCCGCGTGCTGATGTTCTTCCGCGACCCCGGCGGCAATGCCGGCCCGGCGCTCTATACCGTCGACATCACCGGCCGCAACGAGCAGCGGATCCCGACGCCGAGCTACGCGTCGGACCCGGCCTGGTCGCCGCTGTTGTCGTGAGGCAACGATATCGCCGAGGCCAACGCGCGCGCCACGCGTTTACCCCGCGGTAACCATTAACGGAGGTTTCAGCGACCCTGTGGCTTTTGCCGCGTTCCGGCAAGACCTCGTCAAGGTTGACGGAACCTTCGCTTAACGAAGGCCCTGCTAGACCTTCGAGCACGTCCGGTGAGCCGGAAGAGGAGTGTAACGATGGCAGTCATTCGCAATTTCCGCGCAGCCCACCTCGCGATCGCCGTGGTCGCAGCGCTTGCGCTTGGCGCTTGCGCCAGCAACCCGACGGATCAAAACCAGGTCGGCACGGCCGGCGCCGCGGCGCCGGGCAGCGCCCAGGATTTCGTCGTCAACGTCGGCGACCGCGTGTTCTTCGAGACCGACTCGACCGAATTGACCGTGCAGGCGCGCTCGACGCTCGACAAGCAGGCGCAGTGGCTGCAGAACTACAACCGCTATTCCTTCACCGTCGAAGGCCACGCCGACGAGCGCGGCACGCGCGAGTACAACGTGGCGCTCGGCGCCCGCCGATCGCAGGTCGTGCGCGAGTATCTCGCGGCCCGCGGCGTCGATGCCCTCGCGCATGCGCACGATCTCCTACGGCAAGGAGCGACCTGTCGCGGTCTGCAACGACATCTCCTGCTGGTCGCAGAACCGGCGCGGCGTGACGGTGCTCAACGCAAGCTCGTGAGCCGCGTCCCGGAGGCGAAGCAAGCCGGCGCCGCCAGGCGCCGGCTTTTTGCCGTGCGCCGACGAAATCCGCGCCAGTCACAATTTGGACGCAGCAATCCATAGACTGAACCCGGCCGTAAGTAAGACCGCCGCCGCCAATGACGCTCCCCGCCTATGCTCGCCGACGTGCCGCCGCGGGATTGTTCGCTGCGGTGCTCTCGTCCATGGGCCCGCCTTCGGGCAGGATAGTCGCTGGGAATCCCTCAAGGAGGACGCCGGAGGCCTGTTCGGCTCGCTTTTCGGCGGCAGCGAGCGCACGGGCCGCGCGCGGCCCGACGAGCGGTCGACAGAAGTGGCCCAGATGTCGACCACCGACCTGATGGTGCGGCTCGACCGCCTCGAAAACCAGATTCGACAACTCACCGGCGTCGTCGAGCAGCTGCAGTTCCGCAATCAGCAGCTGGAGCAGCAGCTTCGCCGGGCGCAGGAAGATGCCGACCGGGGTGCGGGCGCTGGCCGGCCGCGGGCCGCGATGCCGCCCGGGCAGGCGGCGCCATCGCTGCCGCCGCCGGCCGCCCCGCGGGAGGGACCCGGGCGTCGTTCGGATGCATTCGATCCCAACGATAATCCGAATGCGCCGGGGTCGCCGCGAACGCTCGGCGCGTTGCCGTCGAGCCCCGGCGGGCCGCCGCCGATCATCAGCGACGAGCCGCCGATCGGTGCGCCGGGTGGGCGCCAAGCCGGCGCGCCGCTCGATCTGTCGACGCTCGCCGACCGCGCGGCCAATGACCCCGACGTCGAGCCGAACGCGCCCCCTCCGCGGGTCGCCGCCGCCCCCAGCGTCGAGCCGCGCAACATCCCGGGCCCGTTGCCGCCGCCGCCCCCACGCACCCTGAGCGCCACCGGAGCGCAGCCGCCCGCGACCATGGCGCCGAGCGCGACGTCCCGGGATGAGCTCGGCGCTGGCGCAGGGCTATATCCAGCGCAAGGAATACACCCTCGCCGAGGACGGCTTGCGCGAGTTCCTGAAGAAGTATCCCTCCGATCGGCTGGTGTCGGACGCGCACTACTGGTTGGGCGAGAGCCTGTTCCAGCGCCAGCGCTACCGCGACGCGGCGGAGTCTTTCTTGACCGTCTCGACCAAGTTCGAGACCAGCGGCCGAGCGCCTGAAGCATTGTTGCGGCTTGGGCAGTCGCTCGCCGCGCTCGGTGAGCGGGAGGCGGCGTGCGCGACCCTTGGCGAGGTGAACCGCAAATATCCGCGCGCGGCCAACAACGTGAAGCAGGGGGTCGAGCGAGAACAGAAGCGTGTCCGCTGCTGATCCGCGTGCCACGCCCGTCGTCGACGATGAGCTTGATCGTCTGTTTGCGGTCTTTCCGTCGGACGGCCGCATAATCCTCGCGGTATCGGGGGGAGCCGAATTCAACCGCCCTCATGCTGCTGGCACATCGCTGGCGGTCGCGCCGGGCGCAAGGCCCCGACCTTGTCGCGGCGACCGTCGACCATGGCCTGCGGCCGGCTTCTCGCGGCGAGGCCGAACGGGTCGCCGCATTGGCGCGCGCCCTCGGCTTGCCGCACGAACTGCTGGCCTGGACGGGCGCCAAGCCGTCGACCGGAATCGAAGCCGCCGCGCGCGAGGCGCGCTACACGCTGCTTGTCGGATATGCCGGCCAATGCGGGGCCGCGTCCTTGGCCCTCGCCCATACCCTCGACGATCAGGCCGAGACGGTCTTGATGCGACTTGCCGCGGGTTCCGCGCCGGCCGGACTGGCCGGCATGCGCGCGCGCGAGACGCGCGCGGCGGGTGGCGCTGCTGCGGCCTTTGCTCGGGGTCCGCAAGGCGCGACTCGTCGCCACGCTGCAGCATGCCGGCATTGGGTGGAGCGAAGACCCGACCAACGTCGATCAAGATTTTGCGCGCGCGCGACTGCGCGGCGCCCGCGGGGCGCTCGCGCGCGAGGGTCTCACACCCGAGCGCCTCGCGCGGCTGGCGCAGCGCATGGCGCGCTACGAGGATGTGGTCGCCGGCGGCGCGCAGGCCGTACGCGAGGTGATCCGCCATCCAGAGCGACCGGCGCGCTTGAACGGCGCAGCGCTCGCCGCGGTGCCGGAGGAATTGGCGTTGCGCGTGCTGGCGGCGGAAATCCGCGACACCGTGGGCGGCCGAGACCGGGGCCGGCAGCCCGACGCGGCTGCACCGGTTGGAGGCGCTGTGGAACGATTTGCGGCCGGCCCTGCTGGCGGGGCGCCAGGCCAAGCGTACCCTCGGGGGGGCATTGATCACGGTCGACCCCGACCGCTCGGTGTTGATCATGCGTGCGCCGGCTCGCCGTGCGCAAGCCGTCCGCCGCTGCCGCCGGCGCTGGAAAAAGCCCGCAGGCTCGTTCACCACGTGCGGCGGATGCGACTTAGTTTCGGCCCTTTCCCTTGGCATGGGGGCTCCCGGGACTTACATTGGCCCAATGCATCCAAGTGGGGACACTGCCCACCCACTGGCGTGAGCGAGGGGGGACGGCCGAAATTCGGCGTCGAATCAGGCACATCGGATGAATCCCAACCTGCGCAACTTCGCCCTCTGGGTGATCATCGTTCTACTGCTGCTTGCGCTATTTACCCTGTTCCAGAATCCGGGGCAGCGCACGAGTGCGCAGGACATCTCGTTCTCGCAGCTCTTGAACGAGGTCGATCAGGGCCGCGTGCGCGACGTCGTCATCCAGGGGCCGGAAATCCACGGCACCTTCACCGACGGCCGCAGCTTCAACACTTACGCGCCCAACGACCCGAGCCTGGTATCGCGGCTCTACGGCAAGGGCGTGACCATCACGGCGCGGCCGGTCGGCGACAACGTGCCGTGGTTCGTGTCGCTGCTGTTGTCCTGGCTGCCGTTCCTGGCCTTGATCGGCGTGTGGATTTTCCTTTCCCGCCAGATGCAGGGCGCCGGCGGCAAGGCGCTCGGCTTCGGCAAGTCGCGCGCCAAGCTGCTCACCGAAGCCCACGGCCGGGTCACCTTCGAGGACGTCGCCGGCGTCGACGAAGCCAAACAGGACCTGCAGGAGATCGTCGAGTTCCTGCGCGATCCCGGCAAGTTCCAGCGGCTCGGCGGGCGGATTCCGCGCGGAGTGCTCTTGGTCGGCCCCCCCGGCACCGGCAAGACCCTGCTTGCGCGGGCGATTGCCGGCGAAGCCAATGTGCCGTTCTTCACCATCTCCGGCTCGGATTTTGTCGAGATGTTCGTCGGCGTCGGCGCAAGCCGCGTCCGCGACATGTTCGAGCAGGCCAAGAAGAACGCGCCCTGCATCATCTTCATCGACGAGATCGACGCGGTCGGTCGCCATCGCGGCGCCGGCTTGGGCGGCGGCAACGACGAGCGCGAGCAGACGCTCAATCAGCTGCTGGTCGAGATGGATGGCTTCGAGGCCAATGAAGGCATCATCCTGATTGCCGCGACCAACCGTCCGGACGTGCTCGATCCGGCGCTTTTGCGCCCCGGCCGCTTCGACCGGCAGGTCATCGTTCCCAATCCCGACGTGGTCGGGCGCGAGCAGATCCTCAAGGTGCATGTGCGCAAGGTGCCGCTTGCGCCCGACGTCAACCTCAAGACCATCGCCCGCGGCACGCCCGGCTTCTCCGGCGCCGATCTCATGAACCTGGTCAACGAGGCGGCGTTGATGGCGGCCCGGCGCAACAAGCGCATGGTGACTCAGATCGAGTTCGAGGACGCCAAAGACAAGGTGATGATGGGCGCCGAGCGCAAGTCGCTGGTGATGACCGAAGAGGAGAAGATGCTGACCGCCTATCACGAGGGCGGGCACGCCATCGTCGCGCTCAACGTCAAGGCCACCGACCCGGTGCACAAGGCGACCATCATCCCGCGCGGGCGCGCGCTCGGCATGGTCATGCAGCTTCCCGAGCGGGACAAGCTCTCGATGAGCTACGAACAGATGACCTCGCGGCTTGCGATCATGATGGGCGGCCGCGTCGCCGAGGAGATGATCTTCGGCAAGGAAAAGGTCACATCGGGCGCGCAGTCCGACATCGAGCAGGCAACCCGCCTCGCCCGCATGATGGTGACGCGGTGGGGCTTCTCGGACGAGCTCGGCGCCGTTTCGTACGGCGAGAACCAGGACGAGGTCTTCCTCGGCATGTCGGTCGCCCGCCAGCAGAACGTGTCCGAGGCGACCGCCCAGAAGATCGACGTCGAGATCAAGCGGCTGGTGGAAGCCGCCCATGTCGAGGCGCGCGAGATCCTCGAGCAGAGGCGCGCCGATCTCGAGGTGCTGGCCAAGGGCCTGCTTGAATTCGAGACGCTGACCGGCGAGGAGATCAAGGACCTGCTCGCCGGCAAGCGGCCGACGCGCGAATCGGTGATCGAGCCGCAGGCGCCGCGCTCCTCGGCGGTGCCGACCGCCGGCAAGGGCCGCCCGCGCCCCGAGCCCGGCTCGATGGAACCGCAGCCGCAGGCGTGAGGCTAAAGGGCAGGATCAGGCCGAAGCGCGTTCCTCGTTGCGGGCCTGCTCCTCGATCAGCCGCCTGATGCCGTAGAACACGGCCCTGGCGTCGTTGTCCTCGCCCGCGCGCGCCAATTCGTACTTCTGCTTTGCAAGATCGATCAGGTTCTGGCGCACGAAGTTCGTCAGCCGCCGGTCGCGCTGCGGCTGCTCGGCGATCTGGCGCGCCAGCTCCTCTCCGACCGCGTGAATGGTTGCTTCGCGGTTGGTTTCCGACATCGCCCGCAGCAGCGCCGAAAAGTCCCTCGGCCGGATATTGAGCTCGACCTCGGTTTGGCCGCCTCCCTTCGAGTCGATGTGAAACCGAATGCTGAGTGACTTCGGCGTCGAGCTGAGGTCGACCTCGTCGGTCCCCTGCGACCAGTATCGGGCCGTGACGCCACTGCGCAGGACGTTCGAATGGGTGAGGCGCATGGCAAGGATCCGGAGCTTTTCGCGCTTTCGACCGGGTGGTCGCCAACGACGATACGATTGTTCCGCGTCAGCCGTCGAGGTCGTATCTCCGGCGTTCGCGAGTTTGGGGCCTATCGGGCCGCAGGCGGCCAGACCCGCGCCACGATGACCGCCATGGCGCCGAGCATCGCGGCTGCCATGGCGACGACGGCCGGCCAACCGCCGCAGCTCCATGCGGCACCCCCGAGCGCGCCGCCGAGGCTGCCGCCGACGTAGAAGAACGTCACGTAAAGCCCGACCGCGGTCGAGGCGCCATCCCTGGCGCTCGTCGCCACATAGCTGGTCGCCGACGACTGGCACAGGAAACCCGTCGCTGAGATGACGGCCAGCCCGCCGACGATCATCGGCAGCGACGGCGCCAGCGTGAGCGCAAGACCGCAGCCCCACGCAGCCAGCACCGCGAGGCCGAAACGGCGGCGGCCGAACCGTTGCACGGCGCGTCCGGTCAACGGCGTGACGAACGAGGCCGCCAGATAGACGACGAAGATCGAGCCCAAGAGCGCGGCCGAAAGACTGAACGGCGGCGCCGCCAACAGAAAGTTCACGTAGGTGAACACGGCGATGAAGTTGAACAGCACACCGAACCCGACCACATAGGTCGCGACCAGCTGCCGGTTGCGTAGGTGCCGCAGCATCTGCCCGATCGCGGCCGCCAGGTTGGAGGCGCGCACGAAGCGCCGTTCGTGCGGCAGCAGAAAAACGACGCCGATCGCACAGGCCAGCGTGAGGGCGGCGTCGGTCAGAAACGCGCCACGCCAACCGACCCAATCCGCCATCACGCCGGTGAGGAAGCGGCCGAGGAACCCCCCGAAGCTCGCCGCCGAAAAGTAGATGCCGGTCACGCCGGTCGATTCCGCCGGCGGCCACTCCTCGCCGATATAGGTAATGGCAACAGCGAACACCGGGGGCAGCAGAATGCCTTGCACGAAGCGCCAGGCGATCATGATTTCGAGCGTGGGTGCCAATGCCACGCCCACGGTCGGCACGGTTAGCGCCAGCATGGCGGCGGCAATGATGCGCTTGCGGCCGAGCACGTCGGCGACCGCGCCCATGAACGGCGCCACCAGCGCGATCGCCAACGTGGTCGCCGTCACCGTCAGCCCGACTTGCGCGGGGCCGACGGCGAATTCTTGCGCCAGCAACGGCAACACCGCCTGCGGCGCGTACAGATTGAGGAACGTGCAGACGCCTGCCAACGCGATGGCCGCGTGCCGCAGATCAGGCCGCATAACCCATGGGCTCCGGTTTTGGCGGTGGTCAGCATGCCGGGGAGGGGTCCGGCTGACAGCGACGTCGCCGACGGATCCAGCGGCGCTGGTGCCGCGAGCGCCATCTTGCTTACCAAAAGGTTGATGTAACAAGGGCTTGTAAGGTTCGCTCACAAATCTTGAAAGCTTGGCAACGGATGGCGGGGTATAATCGGCGTCAGGGTTTGGTTGCCAGCGTTAAGAAATCGCGTTAAGCGCGTCGCGCCGGGAAGCGACAGGGGCTTTTTCGCGGCTGAGGCAAGCTCGACGATCGCGCAAGAGATCAAGACGCGAGGATCGAGGGGGTCGATCGATGGTGCGGAAATACTTTGGGACCGACGGTATCCGGGGCAAAGCGAACAACGGTACGCTCAACGCCGAGCTCGCCATGCGGGTGGGCATGGCGGCGGGGCTCTTGTTCCAGCGCGGCGATCATCGCCATCGCGTGCTGATCGGCAAGGACACCCGGCTCTCCGGCTACTTGATCGAAAACGCGCTGACCGCGGGCTTCTTGTCGGTCGGTCTCGATGTGTTCCTGGTCGGTCCATTGCCGACGCCCGCCATTGCCATGCTCACGCGCTCGATGCGCGCCGACCTCGGCGTGATGATCTCGGCGTCGCACAATCCCTACGACGACAATGGCATCAAGCTGTTTGGTCCGGACGGCTACAAATTGTCGGACGAGATCGAACTGGAGATCGAGAAGCTGATCGACTCCGATCTCTCCAGGAAACTGGCGCGTTCGCCGGATGTGGGCCGCGCCAAACGCATCGAAGGCGCGCAGGCCCGCTACATCGAGTTCGCCAAGCGCACCCTGCCGAAGAACCTCCAGTTCGATGGCTTGCGGGTCGTGGTCGATTGCGCGCACGGCGCCGCCTATAGCGTTGCGCCCGAGGCGCTGTGGGAGTTAGGCGCCGACGTGATCGCGATCGGCGTTGAGCCGGACGGCTTCAACATCAACAAGGAATGCGGCTCGACCGCGCCGGAGGTGCTGTGCCGCAAGGTGCGCGAGATGCGCGCCGACATCGGGATCGCGCTTGATGGCGATGCCGACCGCGTCGTGATCGTCGATGAGAAGGGCTACGTCGTCGATGGCGACCAGCTGATGGCGGTGATCGCCGCCAGCTTCAAGGAGGATGGACGCCTGGCGCGCGACGGTATCGTCTCGACCGTGATGTCCAACCTCGGGCTCGAGCGGCACCTTGCGAGCATCGGCCTGACGCTGGCGCGCACGCCGGTCGGCGACCGCTACGTGCTCGAGCACATGCGCGAGCACGGGTTCAACGTCGGCGGCGAACAGTCCGGCCACATCATTCTGTCCGACCACGCCACCACCGGCGACGGTTTCGTCGCCGCGCTGCAGGTCCTTGCCGTGGTCAAGCGGCAGGGGCGGCCAGTGTCGGAGGTGTGCCGCCGGTTCGAGCCGCTGCCGCAGGTGATGAGAAACATCCGCTACCGGACCGGCCGGCCGCTCGAGATGCCGCAGGTACGCGCCGCGATCGAGGGCGCCACTGCGCGGCTCAACGGCAATGGGCGGCTGGTCGTGCGCCCCTCCGGGACCGAGCCAGTGATCCGCGTCATGGCTGAAGGCGACAACCTGGTTCTGATCGAGGAAATCGCCGACCAGATCGCGGGCGCCGTGACCGAGGCGGCGGCGGCCTAGCAGGCGCTGCCGCGCCCGCGCGGGGCGCTCGGGCCACTGTCGACGACGCCCGCCGTGGGCCGGCGGTACATTAGAATACGTATAAAGTATTGATTTTGCTTGCCTTTCAGATAGCGCCACGGTAATTGATTGCAAACGTAACCGATGAGCCCGTGCGGCGGCCGATGATTGTCTGCTCCTGCAATGTGTTGAGCGATCGCGATGTGCGCGCCGCCGTCAACGGCGCGAGCGGACGTCCGCGCACGCCCGGCCAAGTCTACGGCTGTCTCGGCTGCAACCCCCACTGCGGACGTTGCGCCCGCACCATCAAGCGCATCATGGACGAGGCGCTCGGAACTCGCCCGGCCGCGTGCAGCTGTTGTCCGGCCGGCCTCCATCGCGCTTGATCCTGCGGCCGCGAGGCCGCTCGCTGACACCCTCACCACACCCTCACCGAGACGAACCTTTTCGCCATTGCGGAATTGTTGTTGACTGCCTGCGCGGCAGCCGCAGGAGCGCGTCCGCCAAACTGCCGACATCCCCAGGAGCGGAAGATGAAGGGCGACCCCAAGGTCATCGAGTATCTCAATCGCGGGCTGCGCAGCGAGCTCACAGCGGTCAATCAATATTGGATCCATTACCGGATGCTCGACAATTGGGGGTTCAAGGCACTGGCCAAGAAGTGGCGGGAGGAATCGATCGAGGAAATGCGTCATGCCGACAAGTTCACGGTGCGCATCATCTTCCTCGAAGGATTTCCCAACATGCAGGTGCTCGACCCGTTGCGCATCGGCCAGACCGTCAAGGAAGTGCTGGAATGCGATCTGCAGGCCGAGATCGACGCCCGCGCGCTCTACCAGGAGGCGGCGACCTATTGCCATTCGGTCAAGGACTATCCGAGCCGCGAGCTGTTCGAGGAATTGATGAAGGATGAGGAGGGCCACATCGATTTCCTCGAGACGCAGCTCGACCTCGTCGCCAAGCTTGGATTGGAGCTCTACGCGCAGCATCACATCGGCGAGCTCGACGATGGGGATTGATGGCTTGGCGCAGGGGCCGCTCACGGCAACAGCGGGCGCAATCGTCGGCTACGCTTTTGGCCGCCGCCCCATTCTCAACGAAGCGTCAATCTCCGCCCCAGCGCTGCGCGGTTGTCGTCCTGCCGCAGGCACTTCCCGACAATGATCAAAAACCGCGGTTAAGAGAGTTAAGGTCAAATTCCCTCAAACGAATTGCTGCGATCCTTAGGCACGTTGGTTCATCCACGTGGGCAGCCGTCCGCGGCCCTGCGGCCCTCGCTAACGTGTCCGATGTGGCAGCGTCCGCGTCGACACACTTTCTGATACGCTTTGACCGCTCCAATCTGAGCAGTGCAGAGCGGCCTGTCGGTACCCCAACCCGACAGCGCCCCGCCGGCGGGTCGTCTATTGCGGGCCGCGAGCCGCGGCGCTGAACTCGGCTGCGGTTCATGCCTCTCGCGTTGGGCGCTCTGGCGGAAATGATCGCGCGGCGGCAGGTGATATTCATCGAGCGCTCGCCGGACAGCTGGCCTTGATCTCGAGCCCGCACCGAACCGATGCGCTCGGCGCGCTTGCGCAACGCGTAAGCGCCCCAGCGCGCGCGATAGTTGCCATTGCTTTTCGAGGTGGCGAATTTAGAACCAGCAGGGCGAGCCGCAAACCGAACTGGAGGCGGCCTAGCCGCGCTTGTGGGGAAGCGCCGCCCTCAGGAACGTGACGGCATAGGCGCGTAGCTTGGTTGGGTCGCGTTGGCCCCTCTCGGCTACGGCGATAATGAGCCTGGCGAGCTGGTCCCGCAGGCCGCCCGTATGCGGAGCGATGCTGCCTCTCCCGTTAACCTCCCGCCATGCGTCCTCGCAGGCCGCAGTCAGAGCGCGGATGGTCTCGGGATCAAGGGCGTGATCGGAAGGTAAACGCGACGACATCGGCACTCGCACCCCCCCGTACCAGACGATAGCATACAATGCTCATGGGCCGCCGACGGTTCGGTTGCCGACAGATGAAGTCGGAAATTTTGCGGGCAGGTATGGAGCCGAGGAAGCTCTGCCCGGATTGCTGGCCACCGCTCGAGCTGGCCCGCTGTCGTTAATCCATAACAGGTCGCTGTGCGGATCGGCATTGTGATCGTTAGTCGCTCGCTCGTTCGGGCCCCCGCATTAGATCCTTGCGTAAGCCGACGCCGTAGCAGCCCCGCGCCGCATTTTCCTGTGATATTCGACATCCGCCAGCACGATGGTGCTTGAGCCATCTCGGGGCCTGAGGCCAACATGGCAATCCTCCGCAACCGGGCCGCGTCCGATGACACATCACTGGGCGGAACTTGCGACGCGCTGGCAGCGGCTAGCCGAGCAGCATCGCGACCACCTCCTGTTCTTGCGCGAAAGGTATCGCAGGTATGATGCTGCGCGGCTGGACGTGCTCATCTCCAGGGCCGAGCGGAACCTGGCCGGCTGGGCCGCTCTTGCTGCTGCGAACAAGAGCGGTGACGACGTCCAGGGTGCTTCGGAGGAACGCCCGTGCGGCGAACCTGCCCCTCTTAAGTTGGACTCTCGTTACCCGCCGGCGCGTCTGGCGGCCGACCCACCGGAAGCGGTAGCGGCGCTCGAGCGCCACGCGCATAGCCAGCCCCGGCATCGCTGGCCCGCCTTCCTCCACATCCAGCCGCAGCCCAACTCACCTTTCTTCCACACCCAGTGCTTGAAGGATTTCTCCGACGCGGTACGAGAAGCCCAGGCGTTCAACCCAGATGCCGAGCCCTCCCAGGACCCATTGCATATCACTGAGTCGGATGACGATGCATTGTCATGGGCGACCGGCCTTGCGCATGACAAACATGCCGCCGGCCAGGATAGTCATTCGCCAATTGGGAAGCGGCTGCTTAGGCAGATTGTGGCGCGGCTTTCCCGGTGATCAGTGGAAGGCCGGCCGGGCCTCGAAAAGTTCGTGTGCTCACGATTGCTGGGCCGAGCGAAGGGAGCAGCCATTGCGGCCATCATGCGCGCGACCCATCGACAGCAGCATGCGGTCCGATGCTTTTTGCGCTTCTGCCGTCTCGCGTAGCGTATGCCTGAGTATTTGGCGGACTGATCAGCCACCCACCGCCTAGAATACCGATGGCAATGATCGCCGGGAACAGCGCGAGCCAGATGCCGGCCGCGGCCAGCGCCGAGGCCATGGCCCAGGCGATGGACGAAAACGCTTCGGCAAAAGTCGCGATGCGCGACGATGAAAGTTGCCGGTGGCGAAACTGGCTGCGCCGCGCTTGCGTGCGGAAGCAAAGTTGAATCAACGATTGCCGATGCGGTGGCGACCAAAATGCCCAAACCCGCCACCAGTGCCGGCCTTACTGACGCGAACGCCAGCGCGGCGATGAGCGGCGCAAAAATCAGCGCGACCGCGCCCATCACCGCTTCAATCTTCGCCCAGATGATGCGCCGAGCGGAAATCGGCGCGGTGGCGACAAGGTCGGGCGCGTCCTCGCCCGAGATCGACAGCCAGGCAAGGTTGCCGCCGAGGTGGCCGGCCGCCATTACCATCATGGGCACAAGGAGAATATAGACGTCGTTAGTGCGGTTGCGAAAACTGTGCCACAGGAAGAATGCAGGTGGCAGCAGATAAAGGATCTGCATCAAAGCCTGCGACATGAGCCAGGGGTCGCGCGCGAGCAGCGTCCACTCCTTTTGCCGCAGCACCGGCTCACGGAGTGGCTGCGAAACGTTTTCGACAATCGCCGCTGGCGGACGGCGGACTGCGATACGCCGGCGGCGGCCACCACATGATCGCCGAAACGGGGCGCGAAAATCAGCATCGCTGCGCCGAGCAGCGCGATGCTGATCGTCAAGTCACCAGGATCAGCGCCGTCGGGTCGCCGAGCATGGCGCGTGCCGGCCACCACACCGGGCTATCGAGATCGGGCACGTGCGCGATGAGCCAGGCCGATAGCAGCGGCGAAATCGACAGGCTGCCGTAGGAGAGGATCGCCACGATCTGCACCCCAATAACAAAGGCCGCGCCGATCACCGCCGCCGCGATTTGCGCGATCAGCCGCGTGCGCTTGGGGCCGATGGTGCGGAACAGCGCCACGGTCAGCGCCACGGCAATTGCCGCGGCCACCGCGCCCATAGCGGCGGCGGCGCCAAAGGCGGCGAGCCAGCGGGCGCCGCCGAGGACCGCCAGCACGTTGATGAACGGAGTCGCCAGCAGCATCGCGAACAGCGCAACTTCGACAGCGATGCGACCGATGCGCACCGAGAATATTGTGCGTGGACTAACCGGCGAGGTCAGGATGAGATCGAGGTCGGAACGCGAATAAAAGATGCGTGTAACCAACTCCATCGCCTGCGACAGCAGCGGCGACAACAACAACAGCATGATGCCGGTGACCACAACCAGCGTCGCGTTGTCGGGCCCGATGCCGGTCAATGCGTAGCGGCGCACCAGCGAATAGGCCAGCAGATGCATGAAGCCGACAAACACGATCAGCGCGATGACAGCGGTGCGCATGCGGCTGGCGACGGCCCACCGTCATCATCGCCACCCAGTCGCGCCAGCCGAGCCGAAGCTCGTGGCCGGCGAGCCAGAGCAATGTGCCGGGTCGGCTCACGCGGTTGCGACCGGTTTCGGCGACCAGCGTAAGAAATGTGTCTTCCAGGCTGGTGGCGATCTTGCCGGTGCGCCGGTGCAGCTCGTCGAGCGTGCCTTCGGCAATCAACCGCCCGTGGGCGATGACGCCGATGCGATCGGCCATGCGCTCGGCAACCTCGAGAATATGCGTTGTCATGATGACGGTGCCGCCGGCGGCAACGCGCTCGCGCAGCACGTTCTTGACCTGGCGGGCGGATGCCGGCGTCGAGGCCGGTGAGCGGCTCGTCGAAGATGATCAGCCTCGGATCGTGCACGAGCGCGCCCGCGAGCGCCACTTTCTGCTTCATGCCGCGGGAAAATCCTTCGCAGCGCTCATGCGCGTGCGACGCAAGGCCGAGCCAGCCGATCAGCTCGCGCGCGCGCGCTTCGGCTATGCCGGAGTCGATGCGCCAGAGCCCAGCTACGAATTCGAGATATTCGAACGGGGTGAGCTTGTCGTAGATCATCGGCTCGTCCGACAGCCAGGCGGTGACCTGCTTGGCGGCGACCGGATCGGCCAGTGCGTCGATGCCTTCGATCGTAATCGTGCCGGCGTCGGGACGCAGCAGCCCGACCACCATGCGCAAGGTGGTGGTCTTGCCGGCGCCGTTAGGGCCGACCAGCGCATAGAACTCGCCGTTATGGACGATGAGATCGAGTGCGTCGACGGCGGGCCGGTCGAAGGACTTGGTGAGCCCGCGCGTTGCGAGCGCGATCGGACGTTTTGCTTGGTGCATTATGGCCCAAGCCCTTTCTCTGGATACGAGGGGAACCCTGCGGCGCCCTTCGGTGATAGCGCTTGGGCGCTAGGGCGAGCAAGGGAGTATGATTTGGTGACGGCTGTCATTTCCGAAATCATACCCGGACATTTCGCCATTTAAGCATGCACCTGACCCCGTCAAAATACCCGCCTTAATGTGAATCAACCTGTGACGTTCCTATAACGTTCGATAGATTGACAGCCCGGCCAATTAGCCTCAAAACTTATGCGTTTGTGACCCCAGATGGCTCGCAAGAACCTGAGGGGGGTCGTCGGGGGTTGGGGACTTAAGCAAAACCGAGCCGCGCGACGAGGCTGCCCCGTTTAGGTCGGCCCGCATGGAGGCGCGTGATCGCGCCCCGTGCGGGGAGGCGCGTTGTCGCGTGGAAGCTTCCACGCGGTCACTGCCCAAGCAGCAGCATTCATGTCTACGTCGTTTCCAATCCTATATCTTGCAGAAGAATCCGTGTCCGCTGCCGATCACGAAAAGTTCCTGCGCCATGCCGTCGCGTTATCCGCCGAGGCTTCCCTCGAAGACTCCACCGGCGGCATCTTCGGCGCCGTTATCGTCAAGGACAACAAGATCATCTCCAAGGGCACGGACCGGGTTGTCGCCGGTCATGACCGGGCCTGCTCGGCGGAGATGGAAGCCATGCGTCTGGCCTGCATCACCCTGCAGAGCTTCAAGCTGACCGGCTGCACGCTGGAGTATGAGAACTACCAATATCGGCAGATAGCGGAGGAAGCGCGGACGCACCCGCTCTAACGTCTTAGGCGGCACGCCAGTCCAGTAGCATTTGGCCAGCACGAAAGCGATCCGAGGTCACATCGGCTCGACTCGAAGGAGGAATTCATGACGATGAAACAAGGCCGATCAAGGCTCGGCTGTGCCTTGTCGGCGGCGGTCATGGCAGCCGTCGCGCCGCAGTGGGCTTGTGCCCAGGGCCAGCCTCAAGTGCCGCCCTACATGAACATCATCGTCGGGGAACCTTCCCCGGCAGAGACCGCGAAGCAAAACATGCTGGCGCTGAACACGGCGATGTTCGGTCTCTATGGCGATGCCGGCAAGGTGTTCCAGCGGAACATCCTGGGCCAGCATCCCATCATCCTTGCGCTGTTCAGCGGCGCCGGCGGTCGCTTTATCCTGTATCGGCCCGGACAGGAACCGCTCGAAGCGCCTTCCGTTCCGATAGCCTATCAACTGCTGAAGTCCGTCGGCCACAGCTCGATGGTGCTGCCTGTGATGGCCGGCCCACATATCGACAAGCCGGCGAGCCAGTCCTGGCGCGGCCCGATGCAAGGCTTCCGCGCGCAGCTCCAGGCGGCGCTCGATGGGGTCGATCTGGCGGATATGCCGCCGGAATGGCGCGCCGACGTGCGCAGCATCCTGAAGGACAACGTCGCCTTTGCCGACGCGAGCTTGAGCCGCGGTGTGATCACCTTCGACGCAGTCAAAGAGTTCACCGCAAAGCAGGGGCCGAAGCTGAAGAAAATCGTCGCCTGGGCGGCGGAGACCCAAGTGGCACACTGGATGCGTGTGGTCGGCGAGTGGAAGCGAATGCTCGGCGCCGATTGGGAAAAGACCTACGGCGCGAGCAACACCATTTACGTCGCGCGCCAGAACAACGTTCTGTTCAGCGTGCTCGCACAGTTCTTCGGTCCGGAGGCGATCAACCAGCGCCTCATAATGATCGAGACGATCTCGTTCACCACGACGCCCGATGACATGCTCGACTTGCTGACGCGCATCTTGTCCGACCGCACCGTCGGACAGCTGTTCTTCGGCAACCTCTATATGATGGACTACGAGCTGATGGGCAGCAGCGGCCGCGACGCCATTGTGGCGGAGACGCGCAAGCTCGGTATGACCGCGTTCCTCCCGCCCCTCGTGCCGTTCGGCTCCAAGCAGTGGCCGACACTCGTCACGCCCGGACCTGGGCCCAGCACGCTGTTGGAATTGCCTTGACTTTGCATGCTTGCGGCGGCTGCCCTGCGTGTCGCCGCCGGCGGTGAGCGGCAGGGCAGGATGGGGCGGACAGCCCCACTTGCCTTTCGAGGTTTGTGAACGCGTTTGAGAGCGGCCGATGGACTTGAACACGATCAAGAAGCTGGAGCGCCCCACCTCAGCCGGAGAGATCACGGCCTGGCGGGAGGGCAATGCGTGGCTCGCCGGCGGCACGTGGCTATTCTCGGAGCCTCAGCCAAAGCTCGACACACTGATCGACCTCGAGGGCTTGAACTGGCCGCCGCTCGAAGTTTCGCCAGCAGGGCTGGACCTTGCCGCGACCTGCCGGATCGAGGAGCTCGAGCGGTTCAAGGGACCACCGGAGTGGACCGCGGCGCCGTTGCTGCCGGAGTGCAGTCACGCGCTGCTGATGTCGTTCAAGATCGCGCGCGAGGCAACCGTCGGCGGTAACATCTGCATGTCGCTGCCCGCCGGCGCCATGATTTCGCTGACCACCTCGCTCGAAGCGGTCTACACCCTCTGGCCGCGGGCAGGCGCGCCCCGCAAGGTGCCGGCGATCGAGTTCGTGACCGGCAACAACAAGAACATACTGGCGCCGGGCGAATTGCTGCGCTCGATCCACATCCCGGCCTCGGCGCTGTCGAAGCGATACGCGTTCCGGCGTGCCTCGCTCACGCACCTTGGCCGTTCGGCGGCGCTTATAGTCGGGACGCAGGACAAGTCGGCGCGCGATCTGCTGCTGACCATCACCGCGGCGACGCCTCGGCCGATCCAGGTATACTTTGCGACGGTGCCGACGGCGCAGGCGCTGCGTCGAGCCATCGACGAGCGCATCCCGGCAGACGGCTATTTCGACGACGTACACGGATCGGCCGAATACAAGCATCATCTGACCTATCACTTTACCGAACAGATTCGCTCAGCGTTTGCCCCGTAGGGAACAGCCATGAATTACTCGGTCGATTTCCAAGACATTTTCCGCCGAGCCTCGCGCCGGTCAATGTCTGCGTACGTTCCTGCGCGAGCGCGGCGTTTTTGGCGTCAAGAAGGGCTGCGACGCCGGCGACTGCGGCGCGTGCACGGTGTGGCTCGACGGCAAGCCCATTCATTCCTGCCTCATGCCCGCCTTCCGCGCCGCCGGGAGGAAGATCACTACCATCCAGGGTCTCGCCCATGACGGCGCGATGCATCCGATGCAGCGGGCCTTCATCGACGCACAGGCGTTCCAGTGCGGATTTTGCGCGGCCGGCATGATCATGACGGCCGCCGCGCTCAGCGACGAGCAACGTGCCGACCTGCCGCGCTCGCTCAAGGGTAACCTCTGCCGCTGTACGGGCTACCGCTCGATCGACGACGCTCTCCATGGCGTGAGTGCTGCTGAAGACGAGGTGGCCGGCCACGCCTGCGGAGCGAGCATTCGCAATCCGTTCAGTGAGGACATCGTTACCGGTCACGCGCGCTACACGATGGACGTGGCAGTCGAGACCATGCTCCATCTCAAGGTGCTGCGCTCTCCGCACGCGCATGCCCGCATCGTTGGAATTGACCGCAGCAAGGCGGTGGCGGTTCCCGGCGTGGTCGGAATTTTCACCTGGGAGGACGTGCCGCGGCGGCTGTACAGCACCGCGACGCACGAGGACCATCTCGTCGATCCGGACGACACCTACATGCTCGACAACGTAGTGCGATTCGTCGGCCAGCGCATCGCCGCGGTCGTGGCCGAGAGCGAAGGCGCGGCAGAAGCCGGCTGTCGGGCGCTCGTGGTCGATTACGAGGTGCTGCCCGCCGTGTTCGATCCGGTCGCCGCAATGGCGCCGGAAGCGCCGATACTGCACCAGAAAGGCGGCGAGGCGCGTGGCAACATATACGCTGAAATCCACGGCGAAGTCGGCAGCGTCGAGGCCGGTTTTGCGGACGCCGACGCCGTCCACGAGATGACCTATTCGACCTCCCGCGTGCAACACGTGCATCTGGAGACGCACGGTTCGATCGCCTGGAGCAGCGACGACGGCCGGATTCACGTCCGCACCAGCTCGCAGGCGCCGTTCATCGTCCAGCAGAAGCTCTGCCTGCTGTTCGGGCTATATCCGCACCGCATCCACGTCTTCACCGAGCGGGTCGGGGGCGGCTTCGGTGGCAAGCAGGAGATGATCTCGGAAGACCTGTGCGTGCTGGCGACGCTGAAGACCGGCCGGCCGGTCAAATGGGAGTTCGCCAGAGAGGAACAGTTCATCGGCGCGACCACCCGTCATCCAATGACGACGCACGTCAAGATCGGCGCCAAGCGCGACGGCTCGCTGACCGCAATCCAAATTCATGTCGTTTCCAATACCGGCGCATATGGCGGGCATGCCGGCGAGACGCTCGCTGCCGCACTCGGCAGCCCGATGACGGCATACCGCTGCGAGAACAAGAAGGCCGACGGCTACGCCGTCTACAGCAACATCGTTCCGGCCGGCGGCTTTCGCGGCTACGGTTCCTCACAGACCACGTTCGCGATCGAATGCGCGATCGATGACCTCGCGCGCCTTCTCGGCATGGATGCGGGTGCGTTGCGCCGCAAGAACATGGTCCGCCCCACCGATTGGATCGAATCGGTCTGGAAAGACCCGTCCGATGTTGCGTTCGGCAGCTATGGCCTCGATCAGTGCCTCGATCTGGTCGAGAAGGCGCTCGCGGACGGCGGCGGTCTGCCGATGCCGGCCGGTTCCGACTGGGCGGTGGGAACCGGAACCGCGCTCGCGGTACTGGAATCAGGCCCGCCGACCGAGCATCGGTCCGGCGCCGTCATGCAGCTCCTGCCGGATGGCACCTACCGGCTGGCGGTCGGGTCGACCGAGATGGGCAACGGCTCGGTCACCTCGCACAAGCAGATCGCGGCCGAGGTTCTGGGCTGCCGCGCCAATCAAGTGGACATCATCAACGCCGACACCGACGTGACGCCCTACGACACGGGCACGTTCGCCAGCACCGGCACGGTCGTTGCGGGGCAAGCCGTGAACCTTACTGCCGCGGCGCTGCGCGACAACATCCTCGGCTTCGTCGCGCTCAAGAGCGGGACTGAGCCCTCCATGTGGCGTCTGGAAGGCGACGGCGTCGTCCGCGGCAACGAGCGCATCCCGCTTCCCGAGCTGCACGCGGCGGGCACCGTCGCTGGCCACCGCTTCGAGGCCAAGCGCAAGGCCTATCTCTCTCCCCGCACCATCGCCTTCAACGTGCATGGGCTGCGGCTCGCGGTTCATCGCATCACCGGCGAGATTCGCATCCTCCAGAGCGTCCATGCCGCAGACATCGGGCGTCTGATCAATCCCATGCAGTGCCGCGGGCAGATCGACGGCGCCATCGGCATGGGCTTCGGTTGGGCGCTGACCGAGAAGATGGTCTATGACCCGCAAGGCAGCATGGTCAACCCGACGCTGCGCAACTACCGCATTCCGGCCTTCGCCGATGTGCCGCGCACGGAGATCTTCTTCGCCGATACCTATGACACCATCGGCCCGCTCGGCGCCAAGGCCCAGGGTGAATGCGCCATCAACCCGATTGCGCCCGCGATCTCGAACGCGCTGAGGGATGCGACCGGAGTGCGCTTCGCCCACTTGCCGTTCACTCCCGACCGCATCTTCGACAAGCTGTCCACGCAGCCATGAGCGGTGAAGGCAAAGGCGGCGCCGAGGCCTGGGCTGACGAACCGATCACGATTGTCACGCAGACGCGTGTGCGCCCTCAAGACGAGAAGGCGTTCGCGGAATGGCAAGACGGGACCAGCCGCACCATCGCCGGTTTCCCGGGCTTCGTGCATCAGACCGTGATGCCGCCGAGCCCGCCGGTGCAGGTCGACTGGGTCATCCTGCAGCGCTTCGCCGGCATCGACTCGGCAACGGCTTGGCTGCGGTCCGTGGAACGGCAGCAGCGGTTGGCCGGCGTGCAGCCGATGCTGATCGGCCAGGACGATGTACACCTGGTTCGGGACGGCGCAGGCGGCGCACAGCCGGCGCCGGTTTCGGTGGTGATCTCGACGCGGATCAAGCCCGGCTGCGAGGCGGACTACCGGGCCTGGGAGCTGCGAATTGCTGCCGCGCAGACCAAAGCGCCGGGATTTCAGGGTTACCGCTTCGAACCGCCGATCAAAGGCGTGCAAGACGATTGGCTGTCGGTGCTCCGCTTCGACAGTGAGGCCAATCTCGAGAAATGGCTCGCCTCGCCGGAGCGACTGCAACTGCTCGAGGAGGCCAAGCCCTTCACCGAGGAATTCCACGCCCGCGTGGCGCGCACCGGCTTTGAGCAATGGTTCCAGACAGAAACAGCAGGGTCCGCACCACCGCCTGCTTGGAAGCAAAACCTGATCGTCCTGCTTTTGCTCTATCCGGTCGTGTTCCTGTTTGGCACCTTTGTGCAGACACCGTTGTTGTCCAATTGGATGAAGGTGCCTTTCGCGATCGCGCTGTTCGTGGGCAATGTCGCGAGTATCATCATCCTGAACTACCTTGTTCCTTGGACCAGCACTCGCCTCTCCTGGTGGCTCGAACCCGCCCGCGCCCATCGGACGAAGATCGACATCCTCGGAACGGCTCTTGTGAGCGCGCTCTGCCTCGGACTGGTCGTTGCATTCTGGCGGCTGTCTCAATCGCCCTGAGCAAAGGCGATCGCGAGCGCCCTAAAAAGCCGCAATGTCGCGCGGGATTTGCGCCCCCTTTGTGGGCGCGCGAGAGACAGTCGGACGAGGTTGAAATATCCAGAGGAAAAGTATTGAATACCTGGGGAAAGTAAGGCGTTAGCACAGCGGATCGCCGGGGTCATCCGCGCGGCAGATAACAAATGTGCTGAGGTTGAGTACCTGTGACCCTCGACAGGCGCCTCGCCACAAATCGAAAACACACGGTGGGCCCAGCCCGGGCCGACCAAATTGGAGTCGCATCCCGTCGGCAGTGAGGCTAGAAGTATGGTAGTGCAATCGTTTGAGACCACCGTGAACTCGCCGCTGCCGGGCAAATCGCTCAACGAAAACGCCAGCCGGTGGCATCAATCGGGGACGACGTCGTGCACCGCGCCTTGAATGATTGCGGCCGCTCAACTGAGCGATTAGAGGAAACGGTGGTCCATTCGGGTCCTCCGAAAAGCCAGGGATGAAAGACTAAATGTTTTATCCCATAGCAATCGCGCCCGCGGGTCGCGAGCTTGTTAAGCTTTATGAGAGGAAACGCTGGTTTATTCGGATCCTGCGAAAGGCCAGGGATGGAGGGAGTAAATGTTTCATCCCATAGCAACCGCGCCCAGAGGGGGCGAGCTTGTCAAGCTTTATGAGCTGGGCAGCACGGTCGAAATTGGCCGCTGGTCCACCGAAACCGGAGATTGGACTGGACCAAACGGCGAGCCGCTGCGAATTGTTCCAACTCATTGGGTCGCCGGTGTCGACGACCATAGCAATGTGCGCCCGACCAGTCGCACGCGAGCGCCGCTTATCATATTGGGTGCCGGCGCAGTCGGCCTCGGAATAATGCTCGCGCCGATCGCGGTTGATTTCTTCTCGGTTGCCGCAACTTTCGCCCAACTGAACGCTGAGCGCGCTCAAAGGGAGCCGACGAGTGCAGTGCCCGATGGGACTGCCGCTCAGGACAACAAGCAAGCCCCTCTCCGTGACGACTTTGCGCGTGAGCTCGCCTCCGCTCGCGAGCAGCTCAAAGCCAGCCTCGCGGCTGAGAAAGCTGCCCGAGCCGAGGCCGAGCAGGCCAAGGAAGCCCTCGCCGGGACCGCCGCCGGGCAAACGAAGCAATTCGAGCAGAACGAAACGTTGGCGCGCGAGCTTGCCTCGGCTCGCGAGCAGCTCAAAGCCAGCCTCGCGGCTGAGAAAGCTGCCCGCGCCGAGGCCGAGCAGGCTAAGGAAGCCCTCGCCGGGACCGCCGCCGGGCAAACGAAGCAATTCGAGCAGAACGAAACGTTGGCGCGCGAGCTTGCCTCGGCTCGCGAGCAGCTCAAGGCCAGCCTCGCGGCAGAGAAAACTGCTCGCGTCGAGGCCGAGCAGGTGAGAGAATCCCACACCAAGACCGCCGCCGAATATCAGCACCAATCGCGCCGAAACGAAGCGCTTACCGGTGAGCTGCAGGCTGCTCGCGAGCAGCTTAAGGCCAGCCAGGCGGCTGAGAGAGCAGGACGGATCGACGCCGAGCAGACGAAGGAAGCGCTCGCCGGAAGGACCGCCGATCTGGAGAAACAATCCCAGCGAGAGAAGGCGCTGATCGGTGAGCTCGCGGCCGCCCACGACCAGTTGAAAGCAGGCCAAGTGGCCGAGCAAACTGCCCGGACCGAGGCCGAGCGGGCCAAGGAGGCCCTCGCCGCGGCGATCCGGGAGCAGGCCGAACGGGCCGAGCAGGCCCTGGCCGCGGCCGCTATCGAGCGCAAGAAGCAAGTCGATCAGAATGAAAGCCTTGCGCGCGAGCTGGCCTCGGCGCGGGAGCTGATAGCGGCGGAGCAGAAGAGACTATCGGAGCAGAACGAAACGCTGGCGGGCGAGCTTGCGGCGGCTGATGTACAACTGAAGGCCGCTCGTGCGGCCGAGGCGGCGATCCGAGGCCAGGCCGAGCAGGCCCTGGCCGCGGCCGCTGCCGAGCACAAGAAGCAAGTCGATCAGAATGAAGACCTTGCGCGTGAGCTGGCCTCGGCGCGGGAGCTGGTAGGGGCGGAGCAGAAGAGACTATCCGAGCAGAACGACACTTTGGCGCGCGACCTTGCCTCGGCTGGTGAGCAGGTCAAAGCGAGCCTCGCGGCCGCGCAAACCGCCCGGACCGAGGCCGAGCAAGCCAAGGAAGCGCTCGCCGGGACCGCTGCCGGGCAAACGAAGCAATTCGAGCAGAACGAAACGTTGGCACGCGAACTCGCCTCCACTCGCGAGCGGCTCGAAGCCAGCCTCGCGGCCGAGAAAACTGTCGGAGCCGAGGCCGAGCGGGCTAAGCAGGCCCTCGCGGGGACCGCTTCTGAGCAAAAGAAGCAATTCGAGCAGAACGAAACGTTAGCGCGTGAGCTTGCGGCGGCCGATGTACAACTGAAGGCCACCCTTGCGGCCGAGGCGGCGATCCGAGCTCAGGCCGAGCGGGCCGAGGAAGGCCTTGCCGCGGCCGTTATCGAGCACAAGAAGCAGGTCGATCAGAATGAAAACCTTGCGCGCGAGCTGGCCTCGGCGCGGGAGCTGACAGCGGCGGAGCAGAAGAGACTAGCGGAGCAGAACGAAACGCTGGCGGGCGAGCTTTCGGCGGCTGATGTACAACTGAAGGCCACTCGTGCGGCCGAGGCGGCGATCCGAGGCCAGGCCGAGCGGGCCGAGCAGGCCCTGGCGACGGCCGCTACCGAGCACAAGAAGCAAGTCGATCAGAATGAAAACCTTGCGCGTGAGCTGGCCTCGGCGCGGGAGCTGGTAGGGGCGGAGCAGAAGAGGCTATCTGAGCATAACGAGACTTTGGCGCGCGAGCTGGCCGCGGCTCGCGAGCAAATAAAGGCAGGACTGGTAGCGGAAAATGCCGCGCGGGCCGACGCCGAGCAGTCCAAGCGCGCGGCGACGGTGGAAGTCGAGAACTCTGCGGCGCGATATCGCCCAGCTGCGCGCAGAACGCGCTCAGCTGGCCCTCGCCGCCGGGGACAGAGCTCGCGAGGCCGGCACGTCCGGATTGGGGCTGGGAAGCATTGCCGAAGCCGACAGGGCCCATGGTGCAAGCCAACCCAAGCCGGAGGTTCAGCCACAGGCAAACCGTGCCACACCAGGCAGTGAAGAGGCGGAACCACGTACGGCGGCACGGACCGCAACGAACGCCGCAAAGGGTCAGCCCGCATTGTCACTGCAAGTCGACGATCAAAGGCTGCTTGCAAGAGCCGCAACGCTGCTGCGTCAGGGTGACATCGGGGGCGCCCGAATAGTGCTGCAACACATGCTTGATCGGGGCAGCGCACGCGCGGCCTTCATGCTGGCGGAAACCCACGACGGGCGCATGCTTCGGGCGTGGGGTACGCACGGGACCCGGCCGGACAACGAGAAGGCACGCGAACTTTACGCGCAGGCCGCCGCCGCTGGCATCGAGGCGGCGACAGAACGGCTGCAAGCGCTGACCACTGAACTCGGTGGTTCATCGCGCTCGCGCGACTGAGGTCGGGCGGACCGGCGCGCGGACTGCACGCGGATCGGCTACTCGATCGATTTCGATCCTAGCCACCAGCTATGTATCTGCTCACGAGGCCCACCCTTCAAACGTCCAATGAGCCCGTAGATCAACATCCTTTTGAGCGGTGCTTCCACATCGAGCCGTTCCACCGTCGCCAGTAGATGGATTACGCCGACATACATCTTGTCGGTTTCGTCTTTCCGTTCGAAGGCTTCAAGAGCTGCGCTTCTGCCCTGCTCGCCCAACTGCTCAACCGCTCTGTCCAATAGAGCGGCTGCGGCATAAATCGCGCACGCTTGTGGCGATGTTCCGGCGCGCTCGCTCTCGGTCATCAACACGTCGAGGTTCACGCGTTTCTTGAGCCCCTCAACAAGGCGCGGCTCAAAGCCTGTGAACATGACCCGGAGGTGCTCGTCCACGTTCTTTGCATATCGGCTTTTCTGAGTGAGCGTCCGGAAGGGCCACCCTTGCCACAACCAATACGCCGCCAACAGCGTGAGCAGCGGAGGGCCAACGAGAAACCAAAGCGGATACCACGCAGCCTGGTAACGTGTGAAATACAGCCAATACGCCGCGCCGATAAACAAAGCGGCGGCACCCGCAAAGAAAATGACCTTTCGCATGGCAGCAGTCGCGGCTTCTATACGACGACCTCGCGATCACGTGGTGATTGCTGATCTCCAAATGCTCGGTTTGAGGTAGATGAGCCAACGCGGTATTCAACGATGCGAGCGCAGTGCGACCAAACGGCCCTTGAGTTCGGAAAGATAGTGCCCCGCCCATTTCAAGTAACGCGGCTTCTCTTGAGCCAGGCGCTCCGCTTCTCCTCGCCAGAATTCCATCGCCTTTCGCGCTTCGGCTTCCATCTCGGAGAGTTGCTCCACCCGCTCCACGTAGGCAAGAATGAATTTCTTGGCCTCGCGCATTTCATCTTCAAGCGCGCGCCTTTGCTCCAGCTCGGTGCGCTGGTCAACGAGCAAGAGCTTCATTTCCCGCCGCAGAGCAAGTACCGGATCATCCGGTCCGTCTGCAGGGTTCTCCAGCGGCATGCAATGGAAGGGATGAACGTCGGCAGGAGCAGTCTGATTTGGCATAGCTAAGAGCGTGCCAAACTAATGGTTACCCGTTGGTTAACGTCCTCTCCGCGAGACTTTGATTTAGGTCATCCGGGCTGAGCGCTCGGTATCGGCGACGCGTTCGGAGCCGGCATCGGCGTTGGCCTGCGTTCGTGCGGCTCGAATACGAATACGTCGAGATCGGCAACTTCGGCGCATGACCACTGCCGTGAACAATTGCGCACCGGCGTCGCCTACAAGTTCTGCGCCGACGCGAGCCGACCCGCCTTTCGTTCGCCGCCTGACGGCTTGCTGCCGGCAGTTGACCTGCCGGCTAGGGTCGACTATTTGCCGCCGCGGGACACCCCTCCCCACCGAGGGGCTTCTATCTGGAAGGATAGAGCCATGGCGAGCGCCAAGCCCGGGTTGCGGCCGGTCATTCCGCACTTCTCCTCCGGTCCCTGCCCGAAGCGGCCCGGCTGGAGCCTCCAGGCCCTCACCGACGCGCTGCTGGGACGCTCGCATCGCTCGAAGGCGGGCAAGGCCAAGCTCCAGCGCGCCATCGATCTCACCCGCGACGTGCTGGAAGTGCCGGCCGACTACCGCATCGGCATCGTGCCGGCATCCGACACCGGCGCGGTCGAGATGGCCATGTGGTCGCTGCTCGGAGCGCGGCCGGTCACCATGCTGGCCTGGGAATCCTTCGGCGAGGGCTGGGTGACCGACGTCGCCAAGCAGCTCAAGCTTGCCGAAGCGCGCATCGTGCGCGTCGAGTACGGCGAGCTGCCGGACCTCGCGGCCGTCGATCCGGCATCCGACATCGTGTTCACCTGGAACGGGACGACCTCCGGCGTCCGCGTCCCGAATGCCGACTGGATCGCGCCCGATCGCGCGGGCCTGACGATCTGCGACGCCACCTCGGCCGCGTTCGCGCAGGCGCTCGACTGGAGCAAGCTCGATGCCGTCACCTTCTCGTGGCAGAAGGCGCTCGGGGGCGAGGCCGCGCACGGCATGCTGATCCTGTCGCCGCGCGCAGTCGCGCGCCTGGAATCCTACCAGCCGCCGTGGCCGCTTCCGAAAATCTTCCGCTTGACCAAGGCCGGCAAGCTCAATGCGGCGATCTTCGAGGGCGAGACCATCAACACGCCGTCGATGCTGTGCGTCGAGGACTATCTCGACGCCTTGACGTGGGCGAAGTCGGTCGGCGGCCTTTCGGCGCTGATCGCGCGCGCGGACGCCAATGCGAAGGTCATCGCCGACTGGGTGGCCGACACCCCATGGGTGGATTTCCTGGCGCGGCAGCCCGCCAACCGCTCCAACACCTCCGTTTGCCTGAAGATCGTCGATCCGGCGGTGGCGGCGCTGTCGGCCGAGGCGCAGGTCAGCTTCGTCAAGTCGCTCGCCGCGGTGCTGGAGAAGGAGAGGGTGGCTTACGACGTCGCCGGTCATCGCGATGCGCCGGCGGGCTTGCGCATCTGGTGCGGGGCGACGGTCGAGACCAGCGATGTCGAAGCCTTGACGCCGTGGCTCGACTGGGCCTTCGGCCAGACCAGGGACGCGCTGCCGAAGGCCGCATGACGCTTTCTCTGCCGATGGCGAACATCTCCGCCGCCAGGATGTAACGGGATTCGGCCATGCCGAAGGTTCTCATCTCCGACGCGCTCTCCGGTGCCGCCGTCCAGATCTTCAAGGACCGCGGCGTCGAGGTCGACTTCCAGCCAAACCTCGGCAAGGACAAGGACCGCCTCGCGGAAGCGATCAACGGTTTCGACGGTCTCGCGGTGCGTTCGGCTACCAAGGTGACGCCGAAGATCCTCGAGCGCGCCGGCCAGCTCAAGGTGATCGGCCGCGCCGGCATCGGCGTCGACAATATCGACGTCGCGGCGGCGAC
Source organism: uncultured Alphaproteobacteria bacterium (assembly GCA_963788095.1). GTDB lineage: Bacteria > Pseudomonadota > Alphaproteobacteria > Rhizobiales > Xanthobacteraceae > CAVTXS01. The sequence continues at coordinate 251,144 of CAWBFP010000034.1, forward strand.
CGCCAAGGGCATCATCGTGATGAATACGCCCTACGGCAATTCGATCACCACGGCCGAGCATGCGATCAGCCTGATGCTCGCGCTGGCGCGGCAAATCCCCGCCGCCGACGCCTCCACCCAGGCCGGCAAGTGGGAGAAGAACCGCTTCATGGGGGTCGAGATCACCGGCAAGACCCTGGGGGTGATCGGCTGCGGCACCATCGGTTCGATCGTCGCGGACCGCGCCCACGGCCTGAAGATGAAGGTGCTTGCCTACGACCCCTATCTGTCGCCCGAGCGCGCGGTAGACCTCGGCGTCGAGAAGGTGGAGCTCGACGAGCTGCTACGCCGTGCCGACTTCGTAACGCTGCACACTCCGCTCACCGATCGGACCCGCAACATCATCGACACGCGTGCGCTCGGATTGATGAGGCCGGGGGCGCGCCTGATCAATTGCGCGCGCGGCGGGCTCGTCGACGAGCCGGCGCTGCGCGCGGCCCTTGATTCCGGCCATGTTGCGGGCGCCGCTTTCGACGTGTTCACGGTCGAGCCGGCGACGGACAATCCGCTGTTCGGTCACCCGAACGTGGTCTGCACGCCGCATCTCGGCGCCGCCACCACCGAGGCGCAGGAAAACGTCGCCCTGCAAGTCGCCGAGCAGATGTCGGATTACCTGCTGCGCGGCGCCATCTCCAACGCCGTCAACTTTCCATCGATCACCGCCGAGGAGGCGCCGAAGCTCAGGCCGTTCATCGCGCTCGCCGAAAAGCTCGGCTCCTTCGCCGGGCAGCTGACCGAGACCGGCATCAAGCGCGTGCACATCACCTACGAGGGGACGATCGCCGATACCAAGACGCGCGCGCTCACGTCCGCCGCGATCGCCGGATTGCTTCGCCCGATGCTGGAGGACGTGAACGTGGTCTCGGCGCCGATTGTGGCCAAGGAACGCGGCGTGATCGTCGAGGAGACGACGCGCGCCGCCCAGGGCGACTACGAGAGCCTGATCACCTTGTCGGTCAACACCGAGCGCGGCGAGCGCTCCGTTTCCGGTACCGTCTACGCCGACGGACGGCCGCGCATCGTCAACATCAAGGGCATTCGCATGGACGCCGAGTTCGGGCCGTCGATGATCTACATCACCAATCTCGACAAGCCGGGATTCATCGGTCGCTTCTCGTCGACCCTGGGCGAAGCCGGCATCAACATCGCGACCTTCCATGTCGGGCGCGACGCCCCTGGCGGAAACGCGGTCGCGCTGATCGAGATCGACGGCGAGCTGCCGCCCGATGTGCTGGCGCAGGTGCGCGCGCTGCCGCAGGTGCAGCAGGCGAAACCGCTGCGGTTTTGACCCTCGCTGTCGCAGAGGTCCTCACGGCCGGTTCGCTTGTCGCCGAGCCCCATCGGCAGGGGGAGCCCCGCAGCAACGACTGGTACCGAAGGGGCTCCGATGCATTGAACGCAAGCCGACATGGCGCTATGGATCGAGGCCGAGGAGGCGTTGGCGATGCAGTTCACCGTCGGGCTCAAGCACGAGGGCAAGACCGATCACCTCGTGGTGAATGCCGAAGACGCGCTCATCGCCGCCCTCAAGGTCAAGCTCAGCCGCCCGGAAGCTGTCATCAAGTATGTGCGTCCGCGCAATCGCCGCGGCGACGCGCGGCATCCGTCGCTGACGCTTGGGCAGGAGGCAGACTGAGGCTTCGGCTTCGCCCGGCTGCGTTTCTTTTCAGCTCTTGAAAGTCTCACCGCATGGCGCGCATCTGACGCGCCCCGAGCCGGCTCGACATCATCGGAACGCGTCCAATGAAGGATCGGAACCATCCGCCGCCGCCGGTCTGCCAGGAGTCTGAGCTCACTCACATCCGCTGTGCCTTTTGCGGCGTGGTTCGAGCTCGGCCCCTGCGCCCGCTCGGCTCGCCCCGTCGCGCGGTTGCCCAGTGAGGCGACGCTGCGACGCCCCTGGCGCGGTCGAGGGCTTGGGTGCTGCGGATGGCGCGCGCCGGACCTGGCCACCTTGCCTCCGTGTCTGGCATCCTCTATCCGGACGTTGGGGGACATCAAACGCTCACATTGTTGGCGAGTAGCATCGCGCTTCGCGCGCCAGTGGTTGCGCGCGGTCGGGTGTGCGGCCTTGAAGGATTCCGATGGCGAACGTGGTGGTGGTCGGCTCGCAGTGGGGCGACGAGGGCAAGGGCAAGATCGTCGACTGGCTGTCCGCCCAGGCCGACATCGTGGTGCGCTTCCAGGGCGGCCACAATGCCGGCCACACGCTGGTCATCGACGGCACGACCTACAAGCTCTCGCTGTTGCCGTCGGGCGTGCTGCGGCCCGGCAAGATTGCGGTCATCGGCAACGGCGTCGTGCTCGATCCGCATGCGCTGATCGAGGAGATCGAGCGGCTTGCCGGGCAGGGCGTCGAGGTCACGCCCGCAGAACCTGCGCATCGCCGAGAACGCCACGCTGATCCTGCCGCTGCACCGCGAGCTCGACAGCTTCCGCGAGTCGTCGAATGCGGCGACGCGCATCGGCACCACCCGGCGCGGCATCGGCCCCGCCTACGAGGACAAGGTCGGACGCCGCGCGATCCGGCTGTCCGACCTCGCCGACCTGGCAGCGCTGCCGCGCAAGATCGAGCGGCTGCTGGCGCATCACAATGCGCTGCGCCGCGGCTGCGGCCTCGCCGAGATCGCGGCGCAAGCCATCTACGACGAGCTCGCGGCGGTCGCGCCGCGCGTGCTGCCCTACATGGACCGGGTATGGGCGCTGCTCGACGACAAGCGCCGCGAGGGCAAGCGCATCCTGTTCGAGGGCGCGCAGGCGCGTCGCTGCTCGACGTCGACCACGGCACCTATCCGTTCGTCACCTCGTCCAACACGGTGGCCGCGCAGGCGGCGACCGGCTCCGGGCTCGGGCCGGGCGCGATCGGCTATGTGCTCGGCATCTGCAAGGCCTACACCACCCGCGTCGGCGAGGGGCCGTTCCCGACCGAGCAGGACAACGCGACCGGCCGGCTGCTCGGCGAGCGCGGGCGCGAGTTCGGCACCGTCACCGGGCGGCCGCGGCGCTGCGGCTGGTTCGACGCCGTGCTGGTCCGCCAGACCGTCCGCACCAGCGGCATAAACGGGCTGGCGCTCACCAAGCTCGACATCCTGGACGGATTCGACGAGATCAAGATCGCGACCGGCTACCGGCTCGACGGGCGCGAGATCGACTACCTCCCGGCCGGCGAGCGGGCGCAGGCCGCGGTCGAGCCGATCTACGAGACGATCGAGGGGTGGCAGGCGACGACGGCCGGGCGCGCGCTCGTGGGCGGAATTGCCGGCGCAGGCGATCAAGTATGTCCGGCGGATCGAGGAATTGGTCGGCTGCCCGGTCGCCATGGTGTCGACCAGCCCCGAGCGGGAGGACACCATTCTTGTGCAAAATCCCTTTGAGGCTTAAGCGGATAGCAATGCCGGCGCCTGGAACCCGATGACCGACTACTACCCGCTGCTCAAGCGCGCCGTCGACGGGCTCGAGAAGGGCACCGGCGAGGCCCGGCGCGCGCTCTATGAGCGCGCGCGCACCGCTCTGGTCGACCAGTTGCGCGGCGATGAATCCGCCGCTGGCCGAGGTCGGAGATCACGCGGGAGCGGCTGGCGCTCGAGGAGGCGGTTCGCAAGGTCGAGGCCGAGGCGGCGCGGCGAATGCGCGAGCCCCAGCCGCGCGCCCGCATCTGCCCCGCAGCCTGGGCCGCCGCCGGCAGGGCCCTCCCGTCCGGCCGACGAGCCGGGCGCAGCACCGCCGCGCAATCGGGCGGGAGGCCGACCGCACGCCGCCGCAGGCGGAGGGTGTGAAGGGGTCCCGTGACGTGGTGGCGGAGGCGGAGACGCTCGCCGGCGCCACGTCCTCGGCATCGAAGCCGGCGCGTGAAGCGTATGCGGCTGCCACGCCTTCGCAGTCGTCCGAGCTCGAGCCTCTGGAGCCGCGGTGTCGAGGCCGAAGGCCCGCGCCCGTCGGCGGAGCCAGCCTGCTCCGGCGCCCCGGCTTCGAGCGGCCACCGTCCGGCCGTCGCTCGGCGCCGCCCGGCCCGCCCATCCGTCGGCGCCCGCCGCCGCGCGACCGGAACGCACGGACCGGACCGATCCCGGCCGCAAGGGCATGATCGCGGCGATCGCGGCCGTGTTGGTGCTGGTGTTGTTTGCGGGCGCCGCCTATTGGCAGCGCGACCGCATCTCCTCCCTGTTCGGGGTAGTTCGCGGCCTTGCCCCGCAGGCGCCGCGCGACGCCAGCCAGCCGCGCCCGAAGATCGCCGACCGGGTGGGACAGGACGCCCAGCCGGATGCGGGGCGGCCGGGCGCCCCCGCGGGGCGGCCGGGAGCGAGCGGGCCGGCGGTCGCGCAGCGCGTCATGCTCTACGAGGAGGACCCCAGCAATCCCGAGGGCAACCGCTACGTCGGCTCGGCGCTATGGCGTACCGAGACGGTCTCGCCCGGCCCGGGCCAGGCGCCCGATCTGGCGATCCGCGTCGATGTCGAGATCCCGGAGCGCCGGCTTGCCATGACCATGTCGATCCGCCGCAATACCGACACGACCCTGCCGGCGACCCACACGGTCGAGATCATGTTCAATCTGCCGGCCGACTTCGCCTTCGGGGGCGTCGCCAGCGTCCCCGGCCTGTTGATGAAGGAGTCCGAGCAGATGCGCGGCGCGCCGCTCTCCGGGCTTGCCGTCAAGGTCACGAACAATTTCTTCCTGATCGGCCTCTCCGCGGTCGAGGCCGATTTGCAGCGTAATCTTACGCTGCTCAAGGAGCGGGCCTGGTTCGATATCCCGGTGGTCTACAACAACGGGCGCCGCGCCATCCTGGCGATCGAGAAGGGCAACCCCGGCGACCGCGCGTTCAACGACGCATTCACGACCTGGAAACAGTAGGGGACCTTCAGACCCGCTACTTCTTCTTCGCTGGCTTCATGCCCTTGCCGTACTTGACGTACAGCTCGGCGAGCTCCTGGGCCATCTCGTAGCAGAGCGTGACCCGACGGGTGAACGGGTCCCAGTTGGCATTGGACTGGCCGCAAGTCTTCATCACGAACGTCAAGTTGTCATTCCACTGGAATGTATTAACCGCATAGTCGCTGAGGTTCTCCAGCAGCCGCGCCGCCGCCGCCGCCTCGGCGAACACCTTGAGCTTGCCCTTGGCCTCCTCGTAGATGACCTCGGTATTGGCCTTCTTCTGATCGGGGGCGCGGCGATGTGGCCTCAGGATCTCCTCCCAGCCGCGCTGCGCGAATCGGTAGTCGGCCCCGCAGCTCTCGCGCCGCGACTGCGGCAGCTTGGAATCGTCGGCGAGCTGCTTGAACATGTCCTTATCGTAGCCGACCATGAGGCAGACGATCTGGTACGCACGCTGCTTGTCGAGCGCATGCGCCTCGTAGAACTCCAGCATGTCGCCCTGTCGTTCCGCGCGCTTGGCGGTCAGAAACCATCCCATCGCCGCCTGCTCGAGCACGCGGTAGGACATCACGTTGCCCATCTCCAGCATGGTCAGGATGGCGAACGTGTCGGCGGCATCCTCGTCGCGCGCGCCCAGCACCGGCAGCTTGCGCTCGGAGATCTGCGCGTGACCCATCTCGTGCTGCAGCACGAACACCATGTTGCCGGCGACGAATTCCAGCACGGTCATGCGCTGGTTCATCGGCATCTTCTTCATGCTCGGATCGGCGTCCATGACCTTGGCGGCTTTGTCCATCGGCATCTTCTCGGCCTGCGGCGGCACGGCGTGCATCTGCCCCTGCGCCATGGCGGGCGCAGCACCCGTCACCAGGACGAGCGGCAAGGCGCAGAGCAGCCACGTCAGGCCTCGCCGGCGCGCGGCATCAATCGGGACAAACCGGTGCATGATCCCCTCCCAGGCTTGGGATGCCATGTTAATCGCGGGCGGGGCGCCTGCCAACGCGCGCGGGCGTGCCCGCGTCGCCGGCCCCGGCCCGCGCCTCATGCTCGCTGTACGGAGCGATACCCGCCGAAGTTTCTTCCGTTGGCGCAAATGTGATGGCGCCATGCGCGCGCCAGTGGGCGTCGGTGCGAGCGGGTGGCAGCGAAGTCGGGGTCGCGGGCGTGCCGGGACAACGGCTGCAGGCGCCTCCGCGTCGAGCTAGGATGCGCGTTTGGGCTTTGGCTTCGGCCTGAAGGCGGCGCGGTGCGGGCCGTAGTCGCGATAGAGCTCGGCAAAATCCTTCGCCATCTCGTAGCAGATGTGCAGCGTGCGCGTCGGTATGGTCCAGCGTGCGCCGACCTCTCCGCAGCTGCGCATCTCCATCACGACCGGGGCCGGCCAAACGTATCGTTCGCTGGCGTATTCGGCAAAGAGCTCGAGGAATTGGATGGCGCGAAAAGATTGCGCGAAGACGGCCAGCTTGCCTTTGGCATCGCCATAGATCACTTCGATCTGCGTCTTCGGCTGGTCGGGGCGACGGATATGCGGCGCGATGACTTTCTGCCAGGATCGCGTGGCGGTGTCGTAGTCCCAGCCGCAGCTGCGGCGGCGGTCCTGCGGCAGCTTCATCTCATCGGCGAGCGCCTTGAACTTGAGCGGATCGGAACCGACCATCAGGCAGACGATCTGGTAGGCGCGCTGCTCGCTCAGCCCATGCCGTTCGTAATAGGTAGGCTGGTCACCTTCTTTGCGGTCGCGCTGCGCACTCAGGAACCAGCCCTGCGTGGCGCCTACCAGCACGCGTTCCGAGAACTTGTTGACGACGATTCTAAGCGCGGCAAGGATGGCGAAGTCGTCGGCCGCATCCTCTTCCCGTCCGAGCACGGGCAGATCCAATTCGGAAATGACGGCATGGCCCATCTCGTGGGCCGCCACAAACAGCATATTGCCGATGACGAACTCGACCGTTGCTTGGCGCTGTTGAGGGGAGAGGCGATTGAGGCCTGGCTCGTTTGCGAGCGCGCGCGCAAGCTCGTCGACCCGGGTTTGAAATTCCGTCAGCCGGGCTTCGACATCAGGCGAAGGGGGCGGAACCGCCTGCGCAAGCAGCGGCTCCGCCCCCAACCCCGCGAAAACAAGCAACACACAGCCGAGACGAGAAAGTCCCGTCGCAGTGCTGCGAATCACTGATGGTCTTAGCCAACAGTGATCGCCTTAGCTCTTCTTCGCCTTCTTCTTCTTCGGCTTCTTGGCCTTCTTGAAGTCGCCGCCGCGGGCCTCACTGGCCGCGCGCGTGGCGTTCATCTGGGCGAGCTGCATGTAAGCGGGCTTCGCAGCGCGAACGTCGGTGCTGTCCGTCACGACCGGAGCAGCGGCCGCCGGAAGGGTCATCGCGACCATTCCAAGCCCCGCGAGCAGAGCAATACGACTGATTTTCATGATGCTACCTTTCAGGTTTGCGCCCCCCTAGGCGCGTGCTTGCCTAAGTCCAGGGGAACCGAGACCGCGTCCGTTCCCGGTCCGCTGTCCGTACCCTTATCTCAGCACCGTTCGCATGAACGCCGCATGAACGGTGCCCCGGGTGTGGGAAAATCACGGTTTTGTGCGCCAGGCGTGAAGATTAGGTGCCGCGTGCCGTCCCGAGACTCACCCGGGGCGTTCGATCTTGGCCGCCTTCTCGCGGTCGTACCACCACGTTTCGAGTACGCCGCGCCCGTAGCGTGGCTTGGTCGCGGGCCGACCGTATACATCCCAGTAAGCGAGCCAATGCGAAGCTTTGTACCAGTGCGGAATCCAATAGCGCCCGGCGCGAAGCACGCGGTCGAGCGCCCGGCAGGCGGCCGTCAGCTCCGGCCTGCTGGCAGCCGTGACGACCCGCTCGACCAACGCGTCGACCGTTGGATCCGTCATACCGGTTAGATTGGCCGAGCCTTTGATGGCGGCTGCACGCGAGCCGAAATAGTTGCGCAGTGCGTCGCCGGGCGTGGTCGAAAAATTCGGCCGCTGGATCACCAGATCGAAATCGAACTCGTCGACGCGTCGACGATACTGCACCGGGTCGACGATGCGCAGCGTCGCATCGACACCGAGCGTCTGCAGGTTCTTGATGAACGGCATGTGATGCGGCTGGAACGTCGGCTCCTCGATCAGGAATTCGGCGACCAGGCCCTCGCCCTTCGCGTTGATGCGCTTGCCGTCCTTGATCGCCCATCCGGCATCGTGCAGCAGCTGGCCTGCCTTGCGCAGCAGTGCGCGATCCTGTCCCGATCCGTCCGATACCGGCGGCGCGAACGGCTCGCCGAACACCTCCTCCGGCACTTTGTCGCGGAACGGCTCGAGCAGCGCCAGCTCCGCCGCCTCGGGGGGGCCGCTCGCCATCAGGTCGGATTTTTGGAACATCGAATGGGTGCGGGTATAGGAGCCGTACATGATGTTCTTGTTGGTCCATTCGAAGTCGAAGGCGTAGATCAGCGCCTCGCGCACGCGCCGGTCCTTGAACTGCGGCCGCCGCGTGTTGATGAACCAGCCCTGCCCGCCGGAGGGCGTCTCGTCGGCGATCATGTCGCGCTTGACGCGGCCGTCGCGGATGGCCGGGAAGTCGTAGCGCGTCGCCCAGATGCGTGACGAGAACTCTTCCCGGAACAGGTAATTCTTGGCGGTGAATCCCTCGAACTCGGCGGTGCGGTCACGGTAGTACTCGTAGCGGACGATGTCGAAATTGTACTGTCCGCGAAAGATCGGCAGCTCGCCGCCCCACCAGTCCTTCACGCGCTCGAATTCGATAAAGCGCCCCGGCTCGAAGCGCCCGACCTTGTAGGGGCCGGAGCCGAGCGGAACGTCGAGCGTGCTCTCGTCGAACGCCCGGCCCGCATAGTAGGCGCGCGAGAAGATCGGCAGGCTAGCGACAATGAGCGGCATGTCGCGCGAAGCGCTCGCGCTGAAGCGAACCCTCACCGTGGCATGGTCCTCGGCTTCCGCCCCTTCGAGGTCGGTCAGCATCTGAGCGATAGCGGGGTGACCTTTCTCCTTGAGCGTCATCAGCGAGAACACGACGTCCTCGGCCGTGAGCGGCTTGCCGTCGTGGAACCTCGCCTGCGGCCGCATGAGGAAACGGTAGCTCCGCCGGTCGGGAGACACGCGCACCGCGCGCGCCACGGCACCGTAGATCGCATCCGCCTCGTCCTGGGCGGACGCCATCAGCGTCGCAAAGGTCAATTCCATGCCCTGCGCGCCGTCGCCCTTGAGGATGTAACTGTTGAGGGAATTGAAGGTCAGGAAAGACTGGTTGTAGGCCCGCGTCGGCCCGATGTGCGAAAGCATTCCGCCCTTCGGCGCGGCAGGGTCGACGTAGTCGACATGCCGGAAGTCGGCAGGATATTTCAGGTCGCCGAACACCGAGAGACCGTGGGTCTCGAGCTCGTTTGCCTGCGGCGCGGGCGCAAACGACAAGGCTCCGGCCGACGCGGCAAGTGCGCCCGTGCCGACGAGCATTCCGCGGCGGGAGATCGCGTGACTTTCAAAACCCCGTTGCATGCGCATGCCGACCGCCTTGGGTTACGTTCACGACTGGCGCCCCCTCATACAACCGCGACTGGCGCCCCCCTAATACAACGCATGATGAAGGCCGACATTCAAGGGGGCCTTGGCCGAAAGCCTTGCACGCGGTCCGCCTTGGTATATGCCAAACCTGCGCCGGGCAGCATTGCCCGGCCCCGCGCGGCGGTGCGCGGCGGCGTTCAGGATGCCTGAGCGTTTACATGACGGGAGAAGAGCTTGATGCGGCGCAACAATACGATTCGTGTCGCGAGTTTCGCCGGCCCTGGCGCCGATCCCGCGATCCAGACCGTGCCGTGGCCGCATGTCCCCGACCGCGCGGCCTTGATCCAGATCGGTGCGTGCGGCGTTTGCGGCACCGACCTGCACATCCTCAAAGGACATTGGCCGAAGCCGCTGCCGTGGCCGTTCACGCTCGGGCATGAGCTCGGCGGCGTCGTGGTCGAGGCCGGACCCGGGTTCCGCGAGGACTTCATGGGCAAGCCGCTCGGCGTCGGATCGAAGGTGATGATCCCGCCGCTCAATCCATGCGGGTCTTGCTACTACTGCATCCACTATCCGGAACACGCCAACAAGTGCCTGACCCCGGTGTATTACGGGCGCTATCTCGGCTTCGACAAGCCACCGCACCTGTGGGGCGGCTGGGCCGAATATGTCTACGTCGACTTCGACGAGCTGCCCGGCACCAAGCTCTATCGGCTGCCCGACGATATGAGCCTGCGCCTGGGCGCGCTCTCGGAGCCGCTGACCTCATGCATCCGCGCGTTTGGTCGCGCGGCGCGCGCCGGCGGCTTCAAATGGGGCGATACCGTCGTGATCCAGGGCTCCGGCCCGATCGGCATTCTGGCGGTCGCAGCCGCGCAGGAGATGGGTGCAGGACGCGTGATCTGCGTCGGCGCGCCGGAAGCGCCGCGGCTCGCCCTTGCGCGCAAGTTCGGTGCCGAGGCGACCGTCGATCTCGACGCGTTCACGACCCCGGCGGCGCGCATCGCCCGGGTGCGCGAGATCGTCGGCGGCTTCGGCGCCGATCTGGTGATGGACTGCTCCGGCCATCCGAGTGCCGGCCCCGAAGGCATCGAGTTCCTGCGCGACGGCGGCAGCTACGTCGAGATGGGCCAGTTCACCGATGCCGGCGCGATCGAGACCAACTGGCATCGCATCTGCACCAAGGATCTCACCGTGCTCGGCTCCTGGGGCTTCACCGGCAACGACCTGCCGCTCGGCGTCGACATGCTCTACCGCACGCGCGCAAAGTATCCGTGGCTGGAGATGCAGACGCTCTATCCGTTCAGCGAGGACGGGATTGCGCGCGCGGTGGCAGATGCGATGGCGATGCGCACCGTGAAGTCGACGATCGTGCCGTGGCCGGAACTGGTCTGAGGCCCGGCGTGCTCGCGCCGGCCCTTATGGGTCGCGGCGCTGCTCCAGGAACAGCCTGAGCTCCTCGAAGAAGCGCTCGAATGCCGGCTCGCCTTCGCGCAGGATATGATTGCGCCCCTCGAACGCGAGGAAGCGGGCGCCCGGAATGCCTGCCGCCAGTTGCCGGCCCAATTCAAGCGGGACCATCAGGTCCCCGCGCGCATGCATCACCAATGTGGGTGCCCGCACGCGCGGCAGCAGCTCGCGCACGTCGAGGTCTCCGGTCGTGCGAAAGTAACGCTCGGCGCATTCCGGCGACGTCGTCCTTTGCTGCAGCACGTTCATCGCATCCATGTCGGCCTTGCTTGCATCGGGCATCATGATCGAGGTGAACATCTGCCGGAACGTGGTGTCGTCGATGCCCCAGCCGAGCCGCGTCAAGGTAGCCATCGCATCCCGCTTGGCCCTGGCCTCGGGAGATTGCTTACTCATGCCAAGCGCGTATCCGCCGTAGATGATGAGGTGCGACACGCGCTCCGGATTTCTGACCGCATATGCGATGCTCACGGCCGCCCCTTGCGACACCCCGAGCAGCGGGAATCGTTCCAGGCCTGCCGCGTCCACTACCGTCTCGAGGTCGCGCACCCAGGCATCGAGCGAAATCTCCTCTACTTCCCAGTCGGAGAGGCCGTTTCCACGGGCGTCGTAGCGCACCAACGTGTACTCGAGCGCAAGCCCTTCCAGGATGTGGCGCCAGACCGGGCTGTCCCAGTCGTACTTCAGGTGATTGATGTAGTTCGCCGCCTTCATGAGCGGCGGGCCGCTGCCGACCTTTGCCCACGCGATGCGCACTCCGTCGGGGGATCGGCAGAAATTGATCTCCTGCTTCAAGCTCCGACGCCCGACCTGACGGACGCGGCCCTCTTTGTCGTTGCATCGGTGCAGATAGAGCCGCATCGGGCGGGCGATATTCTTCAACGGATACTCGCCGACGTCTTCGAAGACGATCGGCAGCTTGCCCTCGACCTGCCGGTACGCGTCGATGGAGAGGCACACCGATCCCGGCACGGCGGCAGCTTGCACACGCGCCACGACATTGACGCCATCGCCGAGGAGATCGCCGCCCTCAACCAGCACGTCGCCGATGTGCACGCCAATGCGCAGCTGAAGCGGCCCTCCGTTTGGCGGCTGGTCGGTCGCCCGTGCCGCCTTGTCCTGGATCGTCACCGCGCAGGCGGTGGCGTCGACCACGCTTCCGAACTCGGCCAGGAATCCGTCGCCCAGGCTCTTGACCAGCCGCCCGGACTTTTCGGCAATCGCCGGCTCCAGCACCTCGCCGCGCAGGCGCTGCACGCGCTCGACGGTGCCGCTCTCATCGTGCTCGACCAGCCGCGAGTAGCTCGCGACATCGGCCATCATCAGGGCGGCCAGGCGGCGCTTGGGTCCGGATGCATTCATCGGGGTTGGCACAGGAAGCCGAAGTTGGCCGCCACAATAGCGATTCACCGGCGCGACGCTACGCCGGAATTCAATCGGCGCCCGCGGGCGGTGCGAGGCTGTGCATCTGCGCTCCTGGGCGCGCAGCGCTGCGTTGACCGGCCTCGCAAACTCGGGCGTACTCGAAGGCCGGCATCAACAAGGGAAACCGGAGGAAGCGACGATGAACAAGCCGACCCGCCGGTCGGTCCTGGCCGGCCTTGCCGGTCTGGGCGCCGCGGCGCGTGGGCGCGCGCACGCGCAATCATGGCCGCCCGCAACATTACGCTTGTGGTGCCGTTCCCGCCCGGCGGCTCGACCGACATTTTGGCGCGAATCGTCGGCGAGCACTTGCGCCAAGCGCTTGGGCAGCCGGTGGTGATCGAGAATCGCACCGGCGCCTCCGGCAACATCGGAACCGCCGCGGTGGCGCGCGCGGCGCCGGATGGCTACACGCTGTTGTTCAACACGATGAGCGTGCACACGATGAACCACGCGCTGTTCGCGTCGATGCCGTTCGACGGGGTAAAGGATTTCTCCCCGATCGCGCTGCTCGCCTATGTGACCAACACCATGATCGTGCACCCGTCGGTGCCGGCGCAGTCGGTCCGCCAGTTCATCGAATACGCCAAGGCCCATCCCGGCAAGATCGCCTATGCGTCGGGCGGATTGGGCTCCACCAACCATCTTTGCGCCGCGCTGTTCGAGAAGATGGCCGGCGTCACCATGGTGCACGTCCCGTACCGAGGCGGCGCGCCGGCGGTGGCCGACACCGTGGCCGGGCAGACTCAGCTGTTCTTCACTGCCGGCACACAGAGCCTGGAGCATGTCAAGGCGGGCAGGCTGCGGCTGCTAGCCGTCACCGAGGGCAAGCGCTCGCCGCTCCTGCCCGACGTGCCGACGGTCGCCGAAACCGTGCCAGGCTACGAGATGGCGGTGTGGTACGGGGCCTATGGCCCGGCCGGGATGCCGAACGACATCGTCGCGAGACTCAATGCCGAGATCGGCCGGATCCTGTTCCTGCCCGATGTGAAGAAGCGGATGGAAGACATCGCCGTCGAGGTGGCAAGGGCGACGCCCGAGGAGCTCGGCACGATGACCCGCGCCGATGCCGAGAAGTGGGGCAGGATCATCAAGGATCTCGGCATCAGCGCGCAGGCCGGATGACGCACGCCGAGGCAGCCTGCAACCAGCGCAGCCGCGACGACGGTAAGGTGCCGCCGGCCGGTGGCAGCGTCCTGCCGCGCTCGCCGGCGCTCGCGCCATTCCGCGTTCGCAGCTTCCGCTTCCAGTGGCCCGCCGATCTCCTGACCTCGTGGGCGTTCGAGATGGAGACCCTAATTCTCGGCTGGTACGTGCTGGCCGAGACCGGCTCGGTCCTCATGCTGACGATTTTCGGCGCCCTGCAATACCTCGGCACCCTGGTCGCGCCGATGTTCGGCGTGGTCGGCGACCGCATCGGCCAACGCAAGCTGCTGTGCGGCATGCGGGCAGCCTATACGGTGCTGGCCGCCGCGTTGATGGTGCTGGCGTTCGCAGGCGCGCTCACCCCTGCGCTCGTTCTCGTGATCGCGGCGCTGTCGGGCATGGTGCGACCCTCCGACCTCGGCTTACGCGGGGCCTTGGTGGCCGAGACCGTGCCGGGCGACCAGCTGATCCCGGCCATGGGGATCTCCCGCACGACGTCGGATTCGGCCCGCATCGCCGGCGCCCTCTCCGGCGCCGGACTGTTCGCGGCGCTCGGCATGGGGCCGGCCTATCTGATGGTCGCGGCCTTTTACGCGCTCGGCCTGCTGCTGACTTTCGGCACTGCGGCGCGGTCTTCGGTCGGATCCGTCGATGGCCGCCCGCAGGCGTCGCCGTGGCGCGACCTGCGCGAAGGCATCCGCTATGTCTGGACCAACCCGCACCTGCGTGCGGGGATGTGGCTCGCCTTCCTCATCAACCTGACGGCGTTCCCGGTCTCGATCGGGCTCCTGCCCTATGTGGCCAAGGAAATCTACCGGACCGATCAGATCGGCCTCGGTTACCTGGTGGCGAGCTTCGCGTTCGGCGCCTTGCTCGGGTCGACGGCGTTGAGCCTGGCCACGGTCGCGATGCGCCCGGCGCGCACGATGATCGTGTTCACGCTCGCCTGGTTTGCGCTGCTGCTCGTGTTCGCCCAGATGCGCAGCCCCTCCGGCGGCATCGCGGTACTTGCACTGGCTGGCTTCGCGCAGAGCTTCAGCCTGGTTCCGCTGTCGGTGATGCTGCTGCGCACGTCGAGCGAGCCGTTTCGCGGCCGCGTGATGGGGGTGCGCATGCTGGCGATCTACAGCCTGCCGTTCGGGCTGCTCGTCGCCGGCGCGCTGATCGAGCGCATCGGTTTTGGCGCAACCGCGACGCTCTACGCCGTTATCGGGCTCATATTCACGGCCGTCATCGCGGTGCGATGGCGCGCCGACCTGTGGCGGCGCGATGCGCCCGCCAACGCGCGATGAAGCTCGCGCGTTGGCCGAGCGGCGGTCATTGCTTGGCGTCGAGCGGCTCGATCCGCACCTCCGCCTCGCCTAGATTGTTGTCGTAGAACCTGCGGGTGGGGCCGCTGAACAACCCGATCGCCGCGTCGTTGACGGCAAGCACCACTTCGCCGCTGCGCGGCGCGGTGAACTCGGCGGTGTAGACGGGCCCGCTGCCGCAGGCGCAGCTCATCTCCAGCAGCTGGGTGTGGCCGCCGCGCCGACCCGGCGCGACGATCTTGACCATCGGCTGGAACCAGCGGCCGTTCAATGAACGGCGCATCAGCACGACCGGCCGCGCGTACCACGCGAACCGGTCCGATCCGAATCCCAGCGGGCTGGTGTGGATGCGCTTGTCCACCCACTCTTGCATGACCAACAGCGTGATCCGGTAGCGGCGTCCCTTCTCCACCTGGATGCCGCTGCGCCAGCACGGATCGCTGGTGGCGAAGCGCGGGCCGGCGGGTTCGGTCCGTATCGTGGCCGGGCTGCAGAGCGCGCCCGACCGTTCGGCCACTACCAGCCGTGTTCGCTGCACCGCGACCAGCAACAGGGTAAGGATCAGCAGCAGTCCGCCGACCAGCACCGTGAAGCCGAAAACGCCCGGCAGGGCTTGCCATTTCAGCCACTGGAAGAACCGCTGATAACGGCGATGCGCGCGCAGCCGGTAGATCCAGCTATCGGGCGGACCGTTGCTGATGCCGGCCTTGGTCGCGGGCCGTTCGGCGCCAAGCGGAAGGTTGAGCGCTTGCGCCCACAACTCGCGCATGCCGTCCTCGGTCTCGCGCATGAGGCTCCAGCTTCGCGCCATGAGCAGGAAGATGACGAGCGCCAGCAACAGGAAGAGGCCCGGGGTTGCCGCGAACGCGGTGATCCAGGGTTGCACGAAGCCCGGCAAGACCGCGCCCAGGCTGGTGATCACCGGTGCCAGCAGGCACTGCGGTCCCACGCAAGTCGAGGGCGGCCACACGGTCTGCAGCGTCGGCAGCAGGGCGAGCAGCGCCGATACGCCGACCGTCGTGAAATAGTTGACGCGGCGCCGCCAGACGTCGTCGAACACCCACTCCTGCCGGGGCGGCCGTTGCGGCGCCGGGGGCGGCAATTCCGATTTGCCGGTCACGGTTCCGTCCGCCGCCACGACGTCGTAGTCGGGCGGCAGGACGATCGGGGCATATCGATCGTTACCGCCGCGGATCCGGTGAAACACGCTGCCGTGCACCTGCACCCGCCGAAGCAAGCCTTTCCCCTTGCGGTTCGGATCCTGCATCATCAACGTCGAGGGATCTGGCGGGTCGAGCTTGGCGACGAGCTTGCGCGGCTGATAGCGGTAGTACGCGCCGACGCCGCGGCGCGAGTCGTGAAGCGGTGCGCAATCGTCGGGGACGATGGGAACTTCTTGCAGATCAGGGGGTAGGAAGCGCAAACCGGCGCGCTCGCCGGAGCGCACCGGCTTCGCGCTTTCGTCCACCATCCACTTGAGCACGACGTACGAGGCCGTGTCGTCGGCGTAGCCACCGCCCACGTCCGAGTGGACGCCCGCAAACCAGACCTGCTGCAGCCGCGGAACGGCGCCGGGGGCGGTCGGCATCTCTTCGGCGAGCTCGTCCCAAAGCAGCGGTTGGAACGTATCCCGCTCGTCGTCCAGTGAAAGCGCGTGACGCGCCCGCAGAACTCGCTCCGACAGCCGGTAGTTCGGCATCGACAGTGGCCAGACCCACTCGTCGATGCCGCGCGTCAATTCATCGATGGGCAAACCATACGCGGCGACCGTATCCCAGACGCCGATGAAATCGATCTCCAGGTTCTCGAGTTCGCGCAATCTCGTCATACTGCTTGGCGCGCCACACCCGTCTCCACAATTTGAGGACGCCGTCGCGCTGGTCCCTCAACCGGTCGACCAGTCCGACTTTTTGCGTCGGATCGATGCGAGCCGTCTTATCCTTGTAGCCGAAGATGGGCAGTTTGTAGCGGCGCCGATAGTTGCGATACGCGTCGGCCGCGTAGCGCTTGAGGTCCAGTTCGGTGGCGCAACGCAGCACGCCCTGGGTGATGACGAGTCCGGCCAGCACCCGGACTGTGAACGCGCCCCGGCTGAAGCCGTAGGCATAGATGCGGTCGCCGGGCTCATAGTTGCGGCACAGGAACGCGTAGATTTCGAGCACGTTGCGCTTGAGGCCGATGCCGAAAACGCCGCCCAGGATCGCCAACGGCTTGAACGTCGAGGTGCCGACCCCGTCGTTGTAGTAGGCGATCTGCCGTCGTTCTCCAGCCGGCGGCGGATCGCTCTGATCGAGGGCGCGATACAGGCGCCATACGTTGGTCTTGAACAGCTTGGCGGCGCTGTTGCCGGTTCCATCCGCCAGCAGCACGATCGTCTTGTTCGGCAACGCAGCCCCCTTCGTATTGCCGGTGCCCCAGCTTGGGCCGTAGTCAGGCCCAAGGCAATCGAAATAGTCGGAGGGCGCGGGCGATGCGCGTCGAGCCCTCGACCCGCCGCCACGTCAAAGCGAATGGAGTCCGCGATCGAAGCGGACCGCTACGTCGGCGAGAGGACGTGGATCGTGCGGCTCGCCATCATATCCTTGGTCTTGGCCGCATAGGCTGCCATGTGGGGCGCAGCCGCGTGCGCCTTGAGCGCGTCCACGCTCGCCCATTTCTCCACCACCACGAAGGTGTCGGGGCCGAACTTGGTCTGAAAGCTGCCGAGCCCATCCGCATCGACCGTGGCGCCGTATTCGATGCAGCCGTCTTCGGCCCGCACGGCCGGAACGTTGGCGCGAAATGCCTCGAGGATTTTTTCCCGTTGGCCGGGCTTGGCGGTGATGACGGCGACCACGTGAATCATGAAACCCTCTTGCGATCGACTGTTGCGGGGAAGAACGGTGCTGCCATCGCAGCGGTCAATAGCGGTACGCCGGGATATCGAGCAGCGGGAAGGCGCTCAGGACGTGCGGCGGCGTCACCGGCGCGGCGGGCGTGAGATACGAGCGGTCGAGCTCGGCATAGCGGGAGACGCCGAGCAGGCCGAGGCAGCGCTGCACTTCATCCTCCATGAGCTCGAGCATGCGCACGATGCCGGCCTGGCCGGCCGCCGCCAGCGCGTAGCATTGCATGCGTCCCATGCCGACGAGGTGCGCGCCCATGGCCAGCGCCTTGACGATGTCGCTGCCGCGGCAGAACGAGCCGTCGATCATGACCCTGGCGCGGGTGCCGACGGCGTCGACGATCTCCGGCAGCACGTCGAGGGATCCGCGGCCATGGTCGAGCTGCCGGCCGCCGTGGTTGGAGACGTAGATCCAGTCGACCCCGTGGTCGAGCGCGATGCGGGCATCCTCGGCGGTGGCAATGCCCTTGAGACCGAGCGGAACCTCGAGCCGGTCCTTCAGGCGCTTGACCGTGCGCCAGTCGAGCGCCGCCTGGTGCTCGCGGCCCGCCACCCGTCGGCGTCCGCGCGTGATATGGCGCTTGGCGATGTCGCGCTCGCGCCGGCTGTAGTGTGCGGTGTCGACGGTCAGGAAGAACGCCGCATAGCCGTGTCGCACCGCGCGCTCGGCATGGTCGTCGACCCAGGCATCGTCGCCGCGCACGTAGAGCTGGAAGATGCGCAGCGCGTCCGGCGCGGCTTCCGCCACATTCTCCAGGCCTGGCTGCGTGACCGAGGACAGCATGTGGCCGACGCCGAATTCGCCGGCGGCGCGCACCACGGTTGCGCCGGCGCCCTCCTCGAAGCTTTCCAGCGACCCGACCGGCGCCAGCACGATCGGCAGCCGCAGCCGGCGGCCGAACTCTTCCACCGTCGCATCGACCTTGCTCACGTCGCGCAAGACGCGCGGCCGGAACGCGATCGCATCGAGCGCCATGCGGTTGCGCTTGAGCGTGGTCTCGCTCTCGGTGCCGCCGACGATGTAGTCCCAGTTGTTCTGGTCGAGGTTCTGGCGTGCGCGGGCGACGATCTCGTGCAGGTTCTGGAACTCCAGAGCGGCGGCGGCGCCGCGGGAATCGAGCGGCGGTTGGTCGGCGGGCTTGTCGGTGCGTTTGTCGAGCATCGGGTTTCGTCGCAGGGATCGGCCGATCCGGAACGTCCATCATGCTCAGGCGCCCCATAACCGGTCAACGGCATGGCAATGCACGGGGGCCGTGCTAGCGTGGCATGGCACGGCCCGCGCAGAGGGACAATCCATGAAGGTTTCGGACGCGATCGCGGACATTCTGCGCCGCGAAGGCGTGGAGTGGATCATCGGCTATCCCGTCAACCACATCCTCGAGCGCGGCGCGGCCGCCGGCATTCGGCCGATCATCGTGCGGCAGGAGCGCACCGGCCTGCACATGGCGGACGCGGTCTCGCGCGTGACCTCGGGCGACAAGGTCGGCATGTTCTGCATGCAGTACGGCCCCGGCACCGAGAACGCCTATGGCGGCGTCGCGCAGGCCTACAGCGAATCGGTGCCGATCCTGGTGATGCCCGGCGGCTACCCGCGCCGCCTCGCCTGGGTCGGGCGCAACTACAACGCCAGCGTCGCCATGCGCGAGATCACCAAGTCGGCGGAGCCGGTGACCTCGGGCCGGGAACTGTCGGCGATCATGCGCCGCGCGTTCACGCGGCTGCGCTGCGGGCGGGGCGGGCCGGTGCTGGTCGAGGTCCCAAACGACGTCTGGGACGAGGAGGCCGATCCTGCGGACTACCTGCCGCCGCGCCGATTGCGCGAGGGGCCGGATCCGGACGCCGTGCGCGAGGCCGCCGGCCTGCTGTTCGCCGCCAAGCGGCCGGTGATCTATGCCGGGCAGGGCGTGCATTGGGCGAAAGCCTGGTCGGAGCTCAAGCGGCTGGCGGAGCTGTTGGCGGTCCCGGTCTGCACCAGTCTGCAGGGCAAGAGCGCGTTCCCGGAAACTCACCCGCTGGCGCTCGGCTCCGGCGGCTTGGCGATCCCTGCGACCGTGCACCATTTCCTGGGCGAGGCGGACCTGATCTTCGGCATCGGTTGCAGCTTCACCCAGACCAACTTCGGCGTCGCGATGCCGAAGGGCAAGAGCATCATCCACGCCACCCTCGATCCGGTGGACGTCAACAAGGATGTGGCGTGTGCGCTCGCCTTGCTCGGCGACGCGCAGTTGACGCTTGCGGCGATCATCGACGAGATCGAGCGCCGGCACGGCACCAGCCGGCGCGATCCGGCCGCCGCGACCCGGGAGATCGCGCAGGTCCGCGAGCCGTGGCTTGCCAAGTGGCTGCCGAAGCTGACCCACGACGCCGCGCCGTTCTCGCCCTATCGCGTGCTGTGGGACCTGCAGCACACCGTCGACGTCGCCAACACCATCATCACTCATGATGCCGGGTCGCCGCGCGACCAGCTGTCACCCTTCTGGCGGCCGGTGACGCCGCTCTCCTATCTGGGTTGGGGCAAGAGCACACAGCTCGGCTACGGGCTCGGGCTCGCCATGGGCGCCAAGCTCGCGCGGCCCGACAAGCTCTGCATCAACGTCTGGGGCGACGCCGCCATCGGCTTCACCGGCATGGATTTCGAGACCGCGGTGCGCGAGCGCATCCCGATCCTGTCGATCCTGCTCAACAATTTCTCCATGGCGATCGAGCTCAAGGTGATGCCGGTTGCGACCGAGAAGTATCGCTCGACCGACATCTCCGGCGACTATGCGGCGTTCGCGCGTGCGCTCGGCGGCTACGGCGAGCGCGTCGAGCGGGTCGAGGAGATCGTGCCGGCGATCCGCCGCGGTGTCGCGGCGACCGAGCGCGGCCAGCCGGCGTTGCTCGAGTTCATCACCACCAAGGAAGTCGAGGTGTCGCGGTTCTAAATGTAGCCCGCGTGAGCGCGAGCGAAACGCGGGAACGCCGCTGCCGAGGGAGGTGAGTTCCCGGATTTCACGTCGTTCATCCGGGCTACAGCAGGAGGTGCCATGTTCCACGACCTGGCCGAGCGCGTGAATGGCAATGCGGCGTTGGTGAAGCGCGGACGCCACGTCGATTGCTCGATGCTGATCGAGGCCGGTGAGGAGCGCCGCCTCGTGCGCATCCGCGAAGGCGCGGTGACGGAGGTCGCGACCGCCGGCCTGTTGATGTCGACCTTCACCTTTGCGCTGCGGGCGCCGCGCGAAGCATGGGAGAAATTCCTCGCGCCCCAGCCGCCGCCGGGCTTCACCGACGTCTTCGCGCTGCAGAGAAAGAAGCTCCTGCGCATCGAAGGCGACCTGCATCCATTCATGGCCAATCTGCGCTACTTCAAGGACGTGCTTGCGTCGGTGCGCCCGAAGGAGGAGGCGTGATGGTCGCCGCTGCCGTCATTGCGAGCCGGCGAAGCAATCCGGAATGCCGAAGCCGTCATTGCGAGCGAAGCGAAGATTCCATGGGGAGTGGATAGCAGCCGAGTCCAGGTCCAGACTGAGGTTGCTTCAACCCACTCAACCTGGAGGACGACCGATGTTGCTCGCTGATCGTATCGCTGACACTGAACCGACCGCTATCCGAACGCATCTTGGCGCAATTTTTGTTTCGTTGGAACTGAGCCGTTCGACTTGGTTGATCACTTCGCTGTCGCCGGGCAACGGCGAAAAGATGTCGAAGCACGGCGTTGCGGCGGGAGATCTCGTGGCGCTGCTGGCGAAGTTTGCGCAGCTGCAGCGCAAGGCGTTTGCGCGCACCGGCAAGAACTATCCGATCATTACGATCCAGGAGGCGGGGCTGGACGGGTTCTCGCTGCACCGCGTGCTGCAGCAGGAGGGGATCGAGAGCCATGTGGTGGACGCCGCCTCGGTTGCGGTGCCGCGCCGGCGGCGGCGGGCGAAGACTGACAAGATCGACGGTGAGGCGCTGTTGCGGGTGCTGCTGGCCTACAAGCGGGGCGAACCGCGGGTGTGCTCGATGGTGGTAGCCCCTTGCGCCGAGGAAGAGGACCGCCGCCGGATCGGCCGTGAGCGCGAGGTCTTGCTCGACGAGCGGATCCGGCATGTCAACCGGATCAAGGGACTTTTGCTGGCGCAAGGGATCTCTGGCTATGCCCCGTTGCGGCGCGATCGACGGGCGCGGCTGGAGGCGCTGCGCACGGCGGACGGGCGTGAGCTGCCCCAGCAGCTGAGGGCGCAGATCGGCCGCGAGCTCGACCGGCTCGAGCTGCTGCTTGTGCAGATCAAGGCGGTCGAGGCGGAGCGGGACGCGATGCTGGCGAGGTTGAGCCAGAGCGTGGACGAGAACACGCGGGAGCATCCGCTGGCGATGCTGCTGGGGGTGAAGGGGATCGGGGAGGAATTTGCGGCTGCGCTTTGGTTCGAGTGCTTTTACCGGAGCTTTGCCAATCGCCGGCAGATCGCCGCCTATGCGGGCTTGGCGGCGACGCCGTGGCAGAGCGGGTCGGTCGCGCATGAGCAAGGCGTGTCCAAGGCCGGCAATGCGCGACTGCGCAAGAAGCTGGTGCAGCTCGCCTGGCTCTGGCTGCGCCATCAACCGGGGTCGGCACTGGCGCGCTGGTTCCATGCGCAAGCCCATCGCAAGGTCGCCATCGTCGCACTGGCGCGCAAGCTGCTGGTCGCCTTGTGGAAGTATGTCACCGCCGGCGTCGTGATCGAAGGTGCGGCGCTCAAGGGCGCTGCCTAGGCGGCAAGCCAGGCGTCTCGTCAGGCGAGCCACCTCACCCACAGTTGAGCAGCAACAGCACCATGACCAATCCGCCGAGACCCGATCAGTCTCGGCCGATCCGGGCGGACGAACCGATGGATTGCATGGCTTCAAAAGCCGTAGCGAAGAATGGCTTCGTCCTCTCGAGCCGCCCGCCGCAAGCGGAATCCTGGTACGGCACGCTCGTGCGGCCGACCGAATGTGAGTTTGATCTGGCGTCAAACCTGATCGCGAAACCGGCTCGACCTCGATCGTAGAAAAACTGCAAATGGTCCTCCTTGCATCATGAACCGCTCTTCGTCCCGACCGCTGGAGCCTGATGGCGTGCTCGATCGCGTCAAGGCCAAGCCGCTGCGCGGCGGCCCTGCGGGCCGACCTTGACCCGATCTGCGCGCGCCATCTTCAAAACTCCACGCTCGGGACGAAGAGGTGCTCCTCGCTCGAACAAAGAGGTGACCCCAAAGTGTGAGACCTTGACTCGGCACATCCCCATGTGAGCAATCCAGGCTGCAGTGCGGTTTCTGGATTGCTTCGTCGCTTGCGCTCCTCGCAATGACGGGGGCGTGCTTCGTCGCTGATGCCCTCGCAATGACCGACGGGAATGCCCCATGACTGCGCACTTCGAGCCCATCGTCGGGCGCTACCTGCGCCTCGATCTGCTCGGCCGCCCGCACCGGCTTTACATCGAGGAGGCGGGCGATGGCATCCCGCTGCTATGCCTGCACACCGCCGGCTCCGACGGCCGGCAGTTCCGCGGCCTGATGAACGACGCGCGGGTGACGAAGGATTTCCGCGTCATCGCCTTCGATTTCCCCTGGCACGGCAAATCCTCGCCGCCCGCGGGCTGGCAGGACGAGGAATACCGCCTCTCCGCACGCGACTACATCGAGATCATTCTCACGGTCATGGATGCGCTCGCGCTCGAGCGCCCGGTCGCCATGGGCTGCTCGATCGGCGGGCGCGTCGTGCTGCATCTGGCGCTCGAGCATCCGGAGCGCTTTCGCGCGCTGATCGGGCTGCAGTCGTCGGCGCATACCGAGCCGTACTACGACGTGAGCTGGCTGCATCGTCCCGACGTGCACGGCGGCGAGGTTTGCGCCGGTGTCGTCTCCGGGCTGATCGGACCGGATGCGCCCTCGGCCGATCGTTGGGAAACGCTGTGGCACTACATGCAGGGTGGGCCCGGCGTGTTCAAGGGCGACCTCTATTTCTACAAGGTCGACGGAGACATCCGCGACCGCGTCGGCGGCATCGATCCGCGGCGTTGCCCACTCTACCTGCTCACCGGCGAGTACGACTATTCGGCCTCGCCCGCCGACACGATGGAGGTCAAGCGGCGCGTGCCCGGCGCCGACGTCACCATCATGCAAGGGCTCGGCCACTTTCCGATGAGCGAGCACCCGGCGCGCTTTGCCGAATACCTGCTGCCGGTGTTGGAGCAGATTCTGCTCAGCCTCAGCGCCAACGCGCCATTGCGAGTTGCATACCGGCCTGGCGGCCGATCCGGCTGGATGAAACTTGGGCAATCCCTCACCCTGATCAGGATGACGGTGTTGTGGGGGGCAACGCTTGTTCTGACTCGTCATCCTGAGGCGCTCGCCCGACGAAGTCGGGCGAGCCTCGAAGGACGCACAACATAGCAGCTGCACGCCAGAGCAGCATCCTTCGAGGCCCTCGCTTCGCTCAGGCACCTCAGGATGACGGCGTGGGGGGCCCCGAAACCCATCCGCCTCCGTCATTGCGAATCGTTTTTCCCTCCGTTTCCTCCTGGGAGCGCAGCGACGAAGCAATCCAGAAACCGCACTGCAGCCTGGATTGCTCCGCTCGCAATGACGGCTCCCGGCTCCCCTATCGTGCGCCGGACGTTTCGGCCGCCTGCTGGTCGAGCAGCGGCGTGATGCGGCGCACGGTGACGCGCCGGTTCGCCAGCTCGGGCCCTTGCGTGGGGACCTTCAGGTACTGCTCGCCGTAGCCTTGCGTCGTGAGATTCTCGGCCGGCACGCCGAAGCGTTCCGTCAGCGCCACCGCCACCGTTTCGGCGCGACGGTCGGAGAGCGACAGGTTGTCGACGTCGGAACCAACCGCGTCGGTGTGGCCTTCGATCAGGAATACCTCGCGCAGGTTGGCTTCGGTCGCCCGCTTGAGCCCGTCGGCGACCACCGCAAGCCGATCGATCTGATCGGGCGCAAGCTGCCATGAGCCGGAGTTGAAGTTGACCGCGTCGAGGTCGACGCGCGGCATGCGCTCGCGCAGCGGCGCGCTGTAGCGCACCTGATCGAGCGTGTAGTGGCGGTCGATGCGCTCGACCGGCGGAGCGGTGAGCGCCGCATAGATGTCCTCGGGGCGTGCCCGTTCGGCTTCCACGATGTAGCGCTCGCGCGGGATGCGTATGACCGGCGGCGGCAGCTCGACATAGTAGCTTTCCGCCCGCCGCGGGCCCCGATAGTCGTTTTCGATGATGACGATCTCGCGGCCGCCCGGGTCGCGCCGCGAGCGGCGGACCAACCGTCCGTACTCGTCGGTGACCGTCACGATGCGGACCCCGCCCGGCCGCTCGATGATCGTTACGGTCTCATCGCCGCGCCGTTCCACGCGCACGTCGCGCGCATTGACCACGAACCGGTCGGTTTCGTTGTGTCGTATGATCGTGCGTCCGCCTTCGCGAATGATGGTGCGGTCGGGCTCGCGGATGACCAGGCGATCGCCCTCGCGCACCTCGCGCCGCTCCTGCCGGACCTCGTCGATGCGCCGCGATGGCCCCTGGCCGTCCTGACGGAGGAATTCGCGCGCATCGCGCGCCTGCTCGCGCGGCGGCGGCGCCGCGTCGGGCCGACGGTCCTGTGCGGTCGGGGCAGGCGGCTGTCCGGGCCGCTCCTGCGCGGCTGGCCGTTGCGGTTGGGCGGGCTGGCCCTGCGCGGCAGGCGGCGTCGGCTGTGTCGGTTGGCCTGCCGCGGCCGGCGGTGGCGGTTGAGCGGGCCGGTCTTGTGCGCTCGGCTGCTGCGGCTGGCCTGGCCGTGTCTGCGCCGCCGGCGGTTGCTGCTGCTGCGGCTGGGTCGGGCGATCTTGCGCGCTCGGCTGCTGCTGCGGCTGGCCTGGCCGCGTCTGCGCCGCCGGCGGTTGCTGCTGCTGCGGCTGAGTTGGGCGATCTTGCGCGCTCGGTTGCTGCGGCTGTGTCGGGCGATCTTGCGCGCTCGGCTGCTGCGGCTGGCCGGGCCGCGTCTGCGCCGCCGGTGGTTGCTGCTGCTGCGGCTGTGTCGGGCGATCTTGCGCGCTCGGCTGCTGCGGTTGGCCTGGCCGCGTCTGCGCGGCTGGCGGTTGCTGCTGCTGTGTCGGCCGCTCCTGTGCGGCCGGCCGCTGCTCGCGTCGCTCCTGTGTCGTGCTCGGGCGTTGCTCCTGTGTCGTGCTCGGGCGTTGCTCCTCGCGTCGCTCCTGTGTCGTGCTCGGGCGTTGCTCCTCGCGTCGCTCCTGTGTCGTGCTCGGGCGTTGCTCCTCGCGTCGCTCCTGTGTCGTGCTCGGGCGCTGCTCTTCGCGCTGCTCTTCGCGCCGCTCCTGCGCGGCTGGGCGCTGCGGCTCGCGCCGCTCCTGCGTCGTGGCCGGGCGCTGCTCGTCGCGGCGCTCCTGTACCGCCGGCCGCTGCGGCTGGCCCGGACCTTGCGCGCCCGGCCGTTGGCCTGGCTCCCGCCGCTCCTGCCCAGGTCGGTCACGCTGGTCGCGGCGCTCCGACCGATCCGGGGTATCCTGCTGCTGCTGGGCGACGATCAAGGGCGCCTCGGAGGCGCCCGCACGGCCGATTTGGGGCTGCACGATGGCGATTCCCGCCAGCATCGTGCCGGCGAGCAGGTCTCTTGTTTTGGGCATGTCTTGTCCCTTCCCTGACTAGTCAGAGACAAGAGGCGGCGGCGCGAAAGGTTCCGTCGAAATGCGCCCTATGCAATACGCCGGAATGGGGATTTCCGCTCAGCCAATCCTACAGTGCCGCCACGGTCTGTACCTCGATCCAAAATTCCTCTTTCACCAGCCGCTCGATGATCAGCAGCGTGTTGGGCGGATAGGCGCCGCTCGGAAACAGGCGCGGAAACTCGCGCAGCCGGAATTTCATGAAGGCCGCGATGTCGTCCGGCGACGTCAGGTAGGTGGTGAACTCGACCACGTTGGCGAAGGTGGCGCCGCAGGCCTTCAGTGCCGCCTCGATGTTGGCGAAGGTTTGCACGCATTGGGCGTCGAAATCGCGGATCCCCACGGACTGGCCGGCCTGGTCCGTCGCCACCTGGCCGGCGATGAACAAGAACTCCGACGCCTTCACGCGCGTTATCTGCGAGTACTGGCCGAGCGGCTTGCCGAGCGTGTCGGGGTTGAAGATCTGGATCTCGGGCATGCGGCTTTTCCTCCATGGGACTGATGCGGTGCGGCTCCAAATGACAAGGGCCGCTCGCCGTCACCGTAACGCATGACCGCCGCATTCCCCAATCCGTTGCCGCGCTTCATCTTGCTCTACGCGCTGATGTACGCGGCCTTCGGCGTGGCCTCGCCGTTCTGGCCGGCGTTCTTCGAAAGCCGCGGGCTCTCGCCGCAGCAACTCGGCATCCTGTTCGCGCTCGGCACCGCGGTACGGTTGCTGTCGGGGCCGGCGGCGGGACGGCTGGCGGACCGGCTGCAGGCGCTGCGCGCCGTGCTGGCCGGCTGCGTCGCGCTTGCGGCCTTGATCGCGCTGGGGCTGTTGCCGGCGCACGGCTTCTGGCTGCTGCTGCTTGTGAGCGTCGCGCACGCGGCGGCGCTCGCGCCGATCACGACGCTCACCGACGCGCTGGCGCTGCGGGCCGCGGCGGGCGAGGGGGCGCGCAGGGGCTTCGAGTACGGCTGGGTGCGCGGCACCGGCTCGGGCGCCTTCATCGCCGGCACGCTGATATCCGGACAGGTAGTCGCCGCCTTCGGCCTGGCGTCGATCGTGTCGCTGCACGCCGGCCTCCTTGCCGGCGCGGCGCTCGCCGCGCTGCTGCTGCCGACGCTGACCGCGCCCGAAGGCCACGCCGTTACGCGCGAAACCTCGCCACCCGGAGGCATCGGCGCGTTGCTGCGCATCCCGCTGTTCCGGCGGGTGATGCTGGTGGCGGCGCTGGTGCTCGGCAGCCACGCGATGCACGACGGCTTTGCGGTCATCCGCTGGAGCGCGGGCGGGATCGGGCCCGCGACCGCGAGCCTCTTGTGGTCCGAGGCGGTCGCCGCCGAGGTTTTGGTGTTCTTCCTTGTCGGCCCCGCATTGGTGAGCCGGCTCGGGCCCGCCGGCACTGCGGCGCTGGCGGCGTTTGCCGGGTCGGTGCGCTGGGTGGTGGTGGCGCTGACCACCGACGTGATCGCGCTCGCGCTGGTGCAGCCGTTGCACGGGCTGACCTTCGCGGCGCTGCATCTTTCCTGCATGCGCCTGATCGTCGGCATCGTGCCGCCGCAGCTCGCGGCCACCGCGCAGGCGCTCTACGCGCTCGGCGCCGGCGCGACGACGGCAACGCTCTCCTTGCTTTCAGGATGGCTCTACGCGGAGTTCGGCGCGCACGGCTTTTTCGCCATGGCGTTGCTGTGCGCGGCGGCGCTGCCGGCGACGCGCGGACTTCGCATGCAGGCGGCAGGCACGGACCGATAGTAACAAAGCGGCCACATTTGAGAAATTTCAGCGCCGGTCCGAGACCGCGGATTGACTCTGGTCAAGGCGGCTTCCTAGCGTCGGCGGCATGGGCGCAATCCGCCGCCATAGAATGCTGTTTGCGTGGATCGCGATCGTTGCGGTCCTGTGCAACCTCGCCGCCGGCCTGTCCTCGCCCGCGCTCGCGCGCAGCGCCGCATCGGATCCATGGCCGATGGAGCTGCTCGGCCCGCAGGTGATCTGCTCCGGCTCCGAGCATGGCAACCGCGCGGCGTCGCCGGAAGATAGTGATCGAACGGCCGCGTTGCATTGTTTGATTTGCCTGGCGGCGCCCGGATTCGCGCTCATCGTGGCGCCGGGGGCCGCGTTGCTCGTCCCAGCGCCGATCGCAGCCGAGCGCCTTGCACTGCCGCTCCGCGACACCTTCGCCGACCGGTTGCGCCGCGCCGGGCTTGGCAGCCGCGCACCGCCTCTCCCCGCCTGACCATCGTCGTGTCGTGATCTCGCGCGGCCCGCACGTGTTTGCGGGCGCGCTCAGGCAATGGGGTAGTGTCATGTTCCGCAAGATCGTTACCACCGCAGCCGCAGCCACGCTGCTGTCGGCAACGTCCTCGTTCGCCCATCATCCTGGCGGCGGCGGCAATACCGGCAACGCCGGACCAATCTTGACCATTTCGGCCACCACGCTCGAGCAGGGCACCGTGCAGATCGGGTTCCTGTACGAGTACATCAGCTTTACCGGCCTCACCAATGCCGACTTGATCGCGGCCGCGGGCCGGCACGAGCACGCGCACAGCATCGGGACGATTCAGAGTCCATCGCTCGGCGTCGCCTACGGCGTCACCAACGATCTTACGATCGCGTGGCGGGTGCCGTACGTGCTGCGCACCGACATCCGCGAAGGCCACCACTCTCACGGGCCGGCCGGCGACACCGTTGATTTCCGCGGCGATTCTGCCGGCATCGGCGATGCCACGGTGCTCGGGCAGTATCGGTTCTTCAACAACAGGACGACCGGTACCGAGGCCGCCGTGCTATTCGGGGCGCGGCTTCCGACCGGGCGGACGACTGTGCACGATGCGCAGGGACTGCTGTTCGAAACCGAATTCCAGCCGGGCTCGGGCGCCTTCGACGGGCTGGCGGGCCTCGCCTTCACACAGCGCTTCGGCGCCTGGTCGTTCGATACCAATGTGCTCTACACGTTTGCCGGACGCGGCGCGCAGGACACCGATCTCGGCGACCGCTTCAACTACAATGCGGCGGTGTCCTACCGGCTGATCGGGTCCGCCCTTGCGCCGCCCCTGACCACGGCGCAAGTGCATGCGACCACGGCTCGGCCGCATCGCCACAACGGACGCCACAGCCACGACCACCATCACCACGAGGAGGCCAGGGCAGCGCCAGGATGGATCGTCGATCTGGCGCTCGAGCTCAACGGCGAATGGCACGACAAGCAGAACGTCGCCGGCGTACGCGATCCCAATTCCGGAGGCAACGTGCTCTATGTCGCCCCCGGCCTGCGGGTCGGCTACGGCAACGTCTCGGGCTTCGTGCTGGCGGGTTTCCCGATCATCGCCGACATGTACGGCCTGCAGTCGAGGCCCTCGTTCCGTGCGCTGACCGGCGTGGCGGCGACGTTCTGAGCAAGCGCGCGACGGAGCGGGCAGGATGCGGAAGTGGCTCATGATCGCAGCGGCCGCCGTGTGGTGTTGCCATGCGGCGGACGTCGGCGCCCATTCTCATCGGCAGAAGGGCTTCGAGATCGTGCACCCGTGGTGTTTCGCGACCGCCGATGCGGCCGCAACCACGACCGCGGTCTACATGCTGATCAAGAATTCGTGGGCGGCGGCCGGACCGCCTGATCGGCGCGACCTCGCCGAACGCACGGACGATCGAGCTGCGCGCGCCCGCGGCCTCGTCCGGCGACGCAACCCGCGTTGTCGCAGCGGTCGCGCTCCCCGCCGGGCGCGAAGTCGCGCTCAAGCGCAACGGTCCGCACCTCGTGCTGTCGGGGTTGGATCAGCCGCTTTCGCCCTACGAGTCGTTTCCGATGACGCTGATCTTCAAGCGCGCCGGCAAGATCGACATCGAGGTGGTGGTGGAGGAAGCCGCAGCCGCGGCGGAACGGTAGAGTCGGTCTCGCGCGCCGCCACGACGGCGTCGTCATTACGAGTTGCACGCCGGCCGGGGGCCGGTCCACCAGGATGAAAGCCCTGCGCGCGTCCAGCGCCGACCTTGTTGCGTGGCCGCATGGCTTCACGCCCGTCCATGTGGTGTCATCCCGGCCAAGCGAGCGCAGCGAGCGCGAGCCGGGATCCATGAACCTCAGCATGCGAGGCAGGGATGCATGGATCCCGGCTCTCGCGCCTTTCGGCGCTCGGCCGGGACGACAGCATAAGGAACTTCCTCAGACTAGGCAGGCGAGGCAATCCAGAAACGGCACTGCAGTTGGACTGCTTCGCTTCGCTCGCAATGACGGTGAGCGCTACTGGGCCGGGACCGTCGCCGGGCTCTCGATCTCGGCCAGGCGGTGCTTCACCGCCTTCTGCACCTTCTCGAAGGCGCGGACCTCGATCTGGCGCACGCGCTCGCGCGAGACGCCGAATTCCTCCGCCAGCTCCTCGAGCGTGATCGGGTCGTCGGCGAGCCGGCGCGCCTCGAAGATGCGGCGCTCGCGCTCGTTGAGCACGTTGAGCGACTGCGTCAGCGCCTTGTGGCGGTTGCCGGCTTCCTGGCTCGCGACCATGCGCGACTCCTGGCTCGCGGTGTCATCCACCAGCCAGTCCTGCCATTCGCCGGAGTCGCCGTCCTCGCGCAGCGGCGCATTGAGCGACACGTCGCCGCCGAGCCGGCGGTTCATTTCGACCACGTCGGTCTCGGTGACGCCGAGGCGCTTGGCGATGGTCTTCACCTGGTCGGGATGCAGGTCGCCTTCCTCGAGCGCGGAGATCTTGCTCTTGGCCTTGCGCAGGTTGAAGAACAGCTTCTTCTGGTTGGCGGTGGTGCCCATCTTCACCAGCGACCACGAGCGCAGGATGTATTCCTGGATCGAGGCCTTGATCCACCACATCGCGTAGGTGGCGAGCCGGAACCCTTTCTCGGGCTCGAAGCGCTTGACCGCCTGCATCAGCCCGACATTGCCCTCCGAGATCACCTCCGAGATCGGCAGCCCGTAGCCGCGGTATCCCATGGCGATCTTGGCGACCAGGCGCAGGTGGCTGGTGACGAGCCTGTGGGCGGCCTCGCGGTCGCCGTGCTCGCGCCAGCTCTTGGCAAGCATGTACTCTTCCTGCGGTTCCAGCATCGGGAACCGCCGGATCTCTTCGAGATAGCGGCCAAGTCCGGATTCGGCCGACGGGATCGGCAACATCGCAGCACGGGCCATTTTCAAGCGCCCTCCTAGAAGTTCAGCCCCCTGACGGCGGGCAAGGTGCGTCGCCGCTTCGCCTCGAGCCGACGGCACGCCCCGTTGTGCAACGCACAATATACCCGAAACAATGTGGCCAAGGGAAGGGCCCCGACGTCACACTGCTGTGACATCGCGACGCAGTTAAATTCACGGAAGTCATTGATCGAAAAAGCTTATCCGCCCAATCGCGAAAGTGATCGATCAACTTGCCGCACCCGCGAGGCTGTCTCGTAAACGGGCAAGCTCGGCGGGCAGTTCCGAGCGGAACTCGACATATTGGCTGGTTGTGGGGTGTTCGAAGCCCAGCATATAGGCATGCAAGGCCTGCCGGCCAAGGGCTGTGAGCGCCTGCCGGGCCGGCGCCGTCAGCAGGGCGGCCTTGGTCTTGAAGCCGGGGCCGTAGACGTCGTCGCCGAGCAGCGGATGGCCGGCGTGGGCGAGGTGCACCCGGATCTGGTGGGTGCGACCGGTCTCGAGCCGGCAGGCCAGCAGGCTGGCGGCCGGCTTGCCGTCGGCCCCAGGATACCGTTCGGCGACCTCCCAGTGGGTGACCGCCGCGCGGCCGCCGGCGCGCACCGCCTGGCGGTCGCGCGCGCGCGGGTGGCGGTCGATCGGCGCGTCGATGCTGCCATTCGGCCGGTCCGGCACCCCCCAGGAAAAGGCGAGGTAGCCGCGCTTGAGCGCGCCGGTGCGGCCGTGGTCGGCGAACTGGCGGGCGAGCGCGCGGTGGGCCGCGTCGGTCTTGGCCACCACCATCAGCCCCGAGGTGTCCTTGTCGAGACGGTGCACGATGCCGGGACGCCTGACCCCCCCGATGCCCGAGAGGCTGTCGCCGCAATGGGCGATCAGGGCATTGACCAGGGTGCCGGTCCAGTTGCCGGCGGCGGGGTGAACGACGAGCCCGGCCGGCTTGTCGATGACGATCACCGCCGCGTCCTCGTGCACCACCGCGAGCGGAATCTGCT
This sequence comes from uncultured Alphaproteobacteria bacterium, assembly GCA_963788095.1. Classification (GTDB taxonomy): domain Bacteria; phylum Pseudomonadota; class Alphaproteobacteria; order Rhizobiales; family Xanthobacteraceae; genus CAVTXS01. The sequence goes on from CAWBFP010000034.1 coordinate 283,558, forward strand.
CGGCCGCCGGAAGCGCCGGCTGCGCCGGCGGCACCGTCACGGTGAAGGTCTCGCCGGCGTTGACGCGGTAGGCCGGATCGCGGATCGTGCGCGGCCCGCTCGCCACCGCGCCGGTGACGATGAGCTCCTTGAGGCGCGAGCGCGACACGCGCGCGATCGAGGCTGCGAGCAACCGGTCGAGCCGCTCGCCGGCGGCGGCCGCCTCGGCGCGCACCGTGAAGGTCTCCGCAAGCGCCGCCGCCGCCTCGTCAGCCATGGAAGCAACCGATGGACGATAGGCCTCTCGATCCCGCCGCCGAGCGGATCGTCGCCAAGGTGCGCCGGCTGATGGCGATCTCCGTCATGTTCACCGGCGTCGCGGTCGCCGCCGTGCTCGGCGTCATCGGGTATCGCGTTTTCCGCGGCGAAGGAAGCGCGCCGCCGACCGCGGACGCAAGCGTGAGCCTTCCGAAGGGCGCGCGCGTGGTCTCAACCGCGCTCAACGACGACCGCCTCGCGGTCACGATCGAGGTCGGCGGGCAGTCGGAGATCCACCTGTTCGACGCCCGCACCCTGGCGCCGCGCGGCCGCCTGCGGCTGCGGGTGGAGCCTTAGCTGGATGTGCGCAGGCGGCAATGGCGGAAGAGAGCCGTCGGCGCCGTCATTGCGAGCGAAGCGCCAATCCAGACTGCCGCTTTCGCAGCGCCCGCACACACGTGCACAGACGACGGCCGTATTGCACCACGAGCGGATCGAGGCTATTTCGGGAGTCCCGCCGCGCTGCTCCCTTCGTCTAGCGGCCCAGGACGTCGCCCTCTCACGGCGAAAACAGGGGTTCGAGTCCCCTAGGGAGCGCCACCTCGGCGAAGCGTCATTGAAAAGCAAAGCTTATTCGTCCGATTTGTCCCACCAGCCAGACAGGTGGGACACTATCTGTTCGTGAATTGTCTCGAACTGAGCCGAGCCGAGGCCGTCATCATTTCAGCTTTGCCATTGCCGAAATCTGCCAGCGCGCGCTTCCGTGCCGCGCGCGTGTAGCGCTCCACTTCCTCAAGCGTCTGGTGCCCGGTGATCGCCATGATTTCATGTGCAGTGGCGCCACGCTCTGCGAGACGTGCCGCCGCTGCCTTGCGCAAGCCGTGGGCCGAGCAGTGCATCAGACCAGCTTCGTTACACCATTCCCGAAACCGATTGCCAAAACCAGCGGGTGAGAAAGGTTTGCCGTACTCCGTCACAAGGAACGTGAGATTCCGGGAGCGACTCGCACCAATAGTTGCCTGCAAGTCAGGATGCAAAGGGATATCCATCTCGATCGGGTTTCGGTGCTCGTTCTTCGCTTGCGTATAGCGGATGCGACCGTTGCGGACGTGCTGAGGTCCCAATCGGACGGCATCTTCGCGGCGGCACGCGGTGTAGAGCAGGATTGCCATGGCCAGTCTGGCTTTCGACCCAATCGGGTGATGCCGTTCATATGCCTCGACCTCTTCCAGGGACCAGGAATGGTGGCCCTTGGTCGCATACCGGATCGCCTTGACATCTCGGGTCGGATCATGGGGCGCCGCCTCGGCCTCGACTGCCCAATGGAACAATGCGCGCATCGCCTTCAGTGTGGTGTTTGCAGCGCCGGGCGTGTCAGCCTTTTGGTCCCGGATGTTGCGGACATGGCGCGCTTGCATCAAAGCCACCGGCTTATCCGCGTGTAGCTTGCAAATTTCATCCAGCGCGCGGCGCCGCCAGGCTTGAGTGCTTGGATCGAGTGCCTTGAAGGCAGCACTTGCGTAATAGCCTTGGCAGACAAATCTGAACGATCCCGGCGCGACACTCTTATGGTGATGCGGCCTATCTTGTCGGCCGGCAATTGCGGAAGTGTAAGCTTCCATGAACTCCGGGGTAGCCGGTGCCGCGCGAATGCGGACCTTCGGTCGGCCTGGTAGCCGGACGTAAGATCGCACGTTGCCGTGGCGGTCTACATCCTCAACGAGATATTTCAGCTTGATCTTCATGAAATGAATGTCAGTTATCCCAAGGGTTGCGATCTTCGCCATCGTCGGGCAATGCCTCGAACGCAATATCGAGCTGTTTCCGGTCCCAAACTGTTCGGCGATTAATTCGCTTCGGGCACGGCATTCGACGATCCCTCACCATTTCATCAAACAAGGAGGGTGATACGCCGACGTAGCCGGCCGCCTCGACGCGCGATAAACCTCTCGGTTCGATCCGCAGCTTTCTTTGTTCGAGCGCCGCTGAGCTGATCATGTGCGCCCTCCAAATGTGGGAGGGGTCTTGTAGCGGCAGTTCGAAGTCAAGGACTCGCAGTGGGAGCCGAACGCCCCCTTCTGGTTCCGATTCATTGAGATTTATTGGGAAATCGGCTCAAGAGCCGGGCTAGGCATGCTCGACTGATTTCGAAACGTCGGAAATCAATCGGGTTCGTTCAACTCGTCGTTACTCCACCCGTGGGGCGTCCGATCTCCAATCAGCCGCCCCCAGATGACGTTGCATCGCCGATACCTGAGGGTCTCCACGGGCATATAGGCGGCGGCCCAAGCGCGTCCTCCAAACGCAAGTGGGCATACTCACGCTAGTTTTCTGCGCTATTGTCGTCCTCGAAGTAGTGAAGGGATCATCGAGGCGCTACCGGAATGTGTGCCGAGTGACCGGTCACTTGGTCGATTTTCTTGGATGGCGTGCCTGGTTGGTGATTTTGGCCCCACGAAATCGTCGTATGGCGTATCGACCATGGAACTGAAGTATTCCCGTGGCTCAGCCGACACGAGGCGCGGGATCAGGTAGAGCACCGTCCACGGACCTGTGCGGCCCTGGCACATCTCGTGAGTGCCACGATCGTATTTCTTGCGCGCGACATTGATGGCGTCGCGGTACTGGCTAGGCCAAGGTGTGCCGTGCTTTTTGACGGCGATCACGTATTGCCGCATCCCTGGACGCCCGTAGGCGCGGATGCCGGTTTCATCCTCCGTTGGTTCGTAGCGGTATTTCAGGGCCTCGAACGAGACGCCCCATTTCCTCGAGATTTTCGAGGGGCCGTGTTCATCGACTTGTCGTTTTAGGTCATCCATTCTCCGTTCCCAAGGTTAACGCACCAATCGGCGTCGGCTTGGGATTTGTGGGTGATGAGGATGATTTGCGAGATCTTATTGACGAGAGTACGTACGTACTTCCCCAAGTTTTCTGCGCGCGTGTCGTCCATCGAGGCGTCGATCTCGTCGCCGATGAAGACCGAGAGCACGTTGTTGGTCAGCACCTGACCCAGGCCGATGCGCAGGGCGAGGTTGGCGACCGCCTTGCCCGACCCGGACAACGTGTCGAGACGCTGACCGTCGACCAGCACGTCGAAGTCCTCGTCGACCGTAACCCAGTGGCGCTGCCCGCCGGTCATCTGCGCGACCAGGGTGCTCGCCACCTTGGACAGGGCAGGGACCAGGTGACCCTTGACCATGACGCGGAGATTGTTGAGCGCCGTCTGCGCGGCGCGCCAGCCGTCCGCCTCGACCCGCAGCACGCCGGCCTTGCACGCGGCGTCGTTCCACAGGTCCCACTGGTCGCGGTACCGGGTCCACTCAATCTTCAACCGGCCGAGGTCAGCGAACCGGTCAGCGAGCGACTTGATCTCCTTGGCCCGGGTCTGGGCCAGCTTCTGGTGGAGCTGCCAGGCCTCATACTCCCGCAGCTCACGCTCGTACGCCGCCAGCTGCGCCTCGTAGGCCAGCCGGATCTCGAGCGCGGCCTCGTAGTAGTTCGAGGCCTGGCCGATCTCGGCGATGCGGGCCTCGACCTGGGCGCGATCAGCAGCGGCAGCGTTGGCACGCCGGCACTGCTGGAGGTAGGCGTCGCTGAGCTCCTGGGGCTGCTCGGCCGGCTGGACGTCCTTGAGCTTCCCCCATTCAACCTGGGTATCCATACGGTCCCAGTCGTCGAGCTTGGCGAGCTCGGCCGCGACCTCCCGCCGGCTCAACTCCGGCGCCTGGATCTTGTCCAGCTCGTCGAGCTTGAGCTCGAGCTCTTCGAGCCGGCCGCTCTCGAGGTAGAAGTGGTGCTGGCAGTTGGGGCAGTCGACCTCGCCGTGGGACCGGAGCTCCTCGACCAACCGATGCAGCTGGCCCGCCTGCTCGACCACTGTCCAATCATCGAGCATGACCATGAGCTGCTGGCGATGGTAGGTGGACCGGGGGTGGCGGCGCTCGAACTCCTGCCGGCTCTCCCACAGCTCCCACTTCCGGATGCCCTCTTCGAGAAGGTTGAGCTCCTCGTCGCTGTAGCCGAACGGCTCGGGCAGGTCCTTGAGCCGGGCCCGCAGCATCGCGAGCTCGGCGCGGTCCTGGCGCTCCTTCTCGGCGAGCGGGCGCAGCCGGTGCGATGGCTCCGTCACCGAGCAGGTCGGACCCTTCGGGGCGTCACGCTCTACCGACAGCACGCCCTTGAGCCGGTGCAGCTCCTCGTAGGCCTCGCGGGCGCGATCGAACAGGTCCTCGTCCCACGGCTCGGCCGGCGCCGTGGGTTCTTCACCGGGATCTACTATCGCTTTCTCCAGGACCTTCGCCTCGTCGCCGCACCACTTGGCCAGCTCCTCGATGCGATCGAGGCCGATGACCTGGTCGACCATGCGCTTGCGCTCGGCCGGCTTCATGGCTGAGACCTTCTCGACGTCGCCCTGGTTCGCGGCGCAGGCGACGTCGAAGACGTCGAGCCCGAAGCCGAGCAGGGCCTGGATGTGTTCGTTGACCGGTTTGGTGCCGGAGGCGACGAGGGCGCCCGGGGTGCAGAGCTTCGCGGTCGTGGCGGTTCGGGTCACCTCATAAGGGTTGCCCTTCACCCGGAACATCAGCGTGGCCTTCAGGGTCTTGTAGTCGTCGGCCCGGCCGCGCAGGGCCGCACTCCCGAACAGACACCAGCGGGCGACCTCGATGATGAACGACTTCCCGGACTCGTTCGCCCCCGTAATGACGCCGAAACCCTGCTTCAGGTCGTACTCTCCCTGGAGAGTACGACCAGTCGTAGGGAACGTGACGCTATACGACAGCCGTTCGAACACGGGTCTTCTCCACTGGCGAGACAGGTATTGGCGGTTTGCGGAGGCTGGAACCGACAAATCGGGGTGCGGAGAAAGGCCGACCCAGCTTGTCGAAATGTGAGGACGGTGGGGCAATTCAGGACTGGCGCTACTTACAAGCTATCGAAAGTTATATTGCTGTATGCCCTGCCGTCGCTAAATCTTCTCTCCAGGATAGGTGTCCTGGAGGGGCGTCATGGGGGAAGAATTTGGTCGCGGAGAGCTACGCCGTAGAGCCTCGGAGATTTGTCAGGCAGCCCTCGCGCGCGGCCCATTGATCCGTGATGGGAGGTACTGGCGTTTTGGCCGCAGACGATTCAGCGACGAGACCGTGAAGCGACTGCTCGATGAGGGTATAGCGGTTCGTGATGGCAGCATCGTGCGCCGGACCGGCAAGTGAGGTGTGTGCTTACATCCTCTCCATGACCTTGGCCCAAATCTCGTCGGGCACACCGGCCTCCTCGCGCGCACGTTCCGCGAGCTTCTTCAAGTCAAACGTCTCGTCGTAGTCAACCGATAGGTCCACGTTCTGCCGAGGGCTCTCGACCTGCAGCTGGAGGCAGTCGAGCTCGAAATCGAGGGTCTCGCCCTGATTCAGTCGAACTCGCACGGACTTATCCCTGAGGTCGAGCGTCTTTGCCTCGTCAAGTGTCACGGTCACGTACAGTTCGTTGCCCTCGCCATGCGCAAACGGTTGAAGCGAACCGACATTGATGATCTCAATCCCCTCCCGTTCCTCGACCCTCGGGAGATGGACGTGGCCGTTAAAGACCTTCTTGATGCCAATTCGTTTAAGAGCCTCGATTGGGATGAGGTTTGATCCGCTGCCGTCGAGGTCCCAGTGGCCGAAAGCGGTCGTACACTGTGCGACATTGATTCCTTCGATGACCTCGCTGGCCGACTGGAAAGGTGACCAGGGGACGAACAGAAAATTCTCAAGGCTTTGCGGTTGCGTGACAGCCCGGACGCCCGGCACCATTTCCGCGAAGATTTGGAATGCCGAGACCTGGGTCGTGTCACGGCTCAGGTCGTGATTACCGGCAAGAACCAGGAACCGTGTTTCGGGACGCTGCCTTATCGCCTCAGTGTAGGCGGTCGCGGCGAACATGATCGTCTCAAGTGAGACGACCGGCTTGTCGAAGAGATCTCCCATGAGGACGTGGAACTTGGCCCCTTCCGGATCGAGCGCCTGGAGGAAGGCCTGTCTCTGCATCCGTTCGCGTTCTCCTCGCCGGGCGAGCGGGACGCCATTGATGAATGCCTTGGCCGAGGTGAGGATCACCGACGATCTTGAGGTCGTCGACACGAAAACATCTCTGTAACATCGCTCACTCGGCCAGCTCAAAGGTCACCACGCCCCACTCGTTTCCATTCGACCTGCGAACCTCGTAACCGAGCCGCACTTTGACGGCGGTGCCCGCATCAGTCATTGATTTCCTCGTAGTCCAGCACGCCCTGGTCCTCGACTTCGACGCATTTTGCTCTGCCATCCCGCAGCGCCTGGATGGCAGCATCTGAAATGACATTATCAAGAATGAACGCGCTGCAATCTCGATCGAGTGCAACATCTACCGAGGTTTCATAGATCTTTGTTTCGATCAGCTGCACCTTGTATCGCCTCATGAACGTGGTCCTTCTTGCGTATTGGTCAATGGAAGACTGTGCCGGCGGATGTAACCGCGTGGCGTCGTCTAGCTGGACGTGAAGTTGCCCTTTGAGCGTGTCAGAGCGTGGTATGGGGGCCGGATTGGGGTGCCCGCAGTAGCTTCGCGGAAGATCTGACGTGCGGATGCGCGCACTTACGTAGCGGGCGCGAGCGGAGGTCCGCTATCGAGTGCAAACCCGAAGACATATGCTCAGGCCGAGTTCTTCTCAGTTTGGTCCCACAGGCGACACCGGCAACTAGAACACATGCGGCGGTCGATGATGGCCCAAGATGTGCGAGGTCCTGGCATGAAGGGTTACATCGAGCGTCAAGCTCGGATTTCACCGCCTTGTTCGTTCTTTACCGCCCCGCCCGCCATAGACGGCACCCTACTTTTTGGGTGTCCCGAACCTCAGACCAAGGTACGCTACGCCGGTTCATTGAGAGGCCACTGCGAGGGGCCTACCTTTGACCGAGGCCATCGATACCGAACCCAGGCTAGTGGCAATTTTCGCAGCTGACGTCGCGGGCGATAGCCGCTTGATGGGGGCCGGTGAGCTCGGCCCCCTACGGGATTTTGACGCAGCGCCGCGGCATCCTCGATGGTGTAAGACCCGCACATCGCGGCCGGATCGCCAACTCAGCCGGGGACAATGTACTGGTGGAGTTCAGGAGCGCCGTGGTCGCTGGGCAGTGCGGAGTGTGACTCAGGAGGCTCTTGCAGAGGGCAATGCCTAAGGAATTTGCCGTCGCCAAGCTTCTCGCGCCGGACGCGCATGCCGTGCTCGAAGCGAAAAAGAACGAGAGGAATGCCCCATGGAATGTCCCAGCTGCAAGGCCGACGTTCCGGACGGCAGCAAGTTCTGCAACCACTGCGGCTCACCCATCCCGATCCGTTGCGTCGCGTGTGGTGCCCAGAACCGGGCTGGATCGAAGTTTTGCGCTGAATGCGGCGCGAGCCTGGCCGCCCCGACTGCCGGCTCGCTTGCAACAGCTCCTACCGTAGCCTCAGCGCTTCAGCAACCTGTGTCTAGCGGCGAGCGCCGTCAGCTGACGGTGATGTTCTGCGATTTAGTCGGGTCCACAGCGCTTTCGACGCAGCTCGATCCAGAGGATACGCAGGAGATAATTAGCGCGTACCACCGCTGTTGCGCCAAGACGATTACGCGCTCGGGGGGCTTTGTCGCTAAGTATATGGGCGACGGTTTGCTGGTGTATTTCGGATACCCGGAGGCACACGAGGATGATGCCGAGCGGGCGGTGCGAACCGGGCTGGCCCTTGTCGCGGAGGTTAGCAAACTCCCTGTCACATCAGGCTACACCCCGCAGATCCGGGTCGGCATCGCCACGGGATTAGTGGTGGTTGGCGACCTCATCGGCGAAGGCGCCGCGCAGGAAAAAGGGGTCGTTGGGGAAACGCCAAATCTTGCCGCCCGTCTGCAGGCGTTCGCCGCCCCAGGGCAGGTCGTAATCTCGGCTGGAACGCACCGTCTTGCCAAAGGCCTCTTTGCGTTCCACGACCTAGGCACAGTGGCACTTAAGGGATTCCCCGAGCCGGTGCCCGCCTACGTCGCCTTGAGCGCGACCAGCATCGAAAGCCGCTTCGAGGCGCGGCACGAGAGCAGATTGATGCCGCCGGTCGGACGCGGAGAGGAATTGAACCTGCTGATAGCATGTTGGCGTCAAGTACAGGAAGGCGAAGGCAGGGTCGTCTTGCTTTCAGGCGAGGCGGGCATCGGCAAGTCGCGTTTGTTGCGCGCCCTGCGGGAGGAGATCGGTGAAGGATTGCACGCACTGGCGATCTACAGCTGCGCGCCTCACCTGAGCGCGAGTCCGCTGGCACCGGTGATCCAGCAGCTGTATCGCACTTCCGGATTAGAAGCCGATCAAGCCCCCGATGTTCAGCGCCGCCGGCTTGAGGCATTCGTCGAGCAGCATTCGTTGGCTGGGGAAGCGCTGCCGCTGCTCGCGACGTTGCTCGGTGTTCCGACCGACGCAGACATTCCCCAGCTCGATTGGACGCCCCAACGGCAAAAAGAAAGCACGCTGGTCCTCTTAATTCAATACTTGGCCGCGGAGGCGCGTCGCAATCCGCTTTTGCTGGTTTTCGAGGACTTGCATTGGATCGACCCATCCTCGCGGGAGCTCCTCGATCTTTTAGTCGATCAGATTGCAGCCTTTCCGATCTTGGCCGTTCTGTCTTACCGACCGGACTTTGCGGTGCCCTGGCTTGGTGTAGCACACATTACGTCGCTACGGTTGCGGCGCCTCAGTACGTCGGCGGCAATGGCAATTGTCGGGGGCATTACCGGCAAGCCACTGCCAAGGCAGATTACCGAGCAGATCGTTGCGCGAGCGGATGGTATCCCGCTCTTCATCGAGGAATTGACGAGGGCGGTGATTGAGAGCGGGCGGCTGACGCAGTCAACAACCGCTTGGCTCCTCGACGAGCCCCTCGCGCCGGTGGCAATTCCGCTAACACTGCACGACAGCCTGATGGCCCGACTTGATCGCTTGGGCAATGCAAAAAGCGTGGCGCAGATCGGGGCGGTGGTCGGTCGTGTGTTCGCGAGATCGCTAATCGTTGAGATTGACGACCGTCCGATGGCGGAATTGGACACAGCTCTGCGACGCCTTACCGATGCCGGCTTGATCGTGGGCCAGGGCGAGGATACTTATGCCTTTAAGCACGCGCTTGTTCGCGACGCCGCGCACGAGAGCTTGCTGCTCCGCCGCCGCCGCGAGCTGCATGGCCGCGTCGCTGATGCTCTTGTGAGGCATCCAGGCACCTTGCCCGAGGTTCTCGCCGGCCATTATGCCGAAGCCATGCGGATCGCCGAAGCGCTCGATCACTGGAAGCGCGCCGGTGAGATGGCGGTCGCTCGATCGGCCAATCTTGAAGCCATTGACCACCTTGCAAACGCATTACGAGTGCTGCGGCAACTGCCGGAGACACCGGACCGTGCTGGCCGTGAGATCGGTCTACAGATTTTGCTGGGCGTTGCGCGAATGGCGGTCCAAGGTTATGCCGCGCCGGACGTGCAACGTGCCTACGGTCGCGCGCATGAACTGTGTCGTCAACTCGGTGACACTCCTCAGCTTTTCCCAGTGCTGCGCGGCCTTTATGTCTACCACTTGCTTCGCGGTGATCTTCCAGAGGCGCACACGTTGGGTTACCAGCTGGTTGAGATCGCGGAAGAAACGGGCGATGATAGTCAAGCTCTTGAGGCGAATTTCGCCCTAGGCCAGACTTTCTTGTTGCACAAAGGCGACCTTGCGGCGGCAGGGCGTTATCTCGCCGCGGGCGCCGCCCTATACGATCTTGAGCGGCACCGTACACACGCGTTCCTCTTCGGTCAGGACCCCGGGATATTCTGCCTCGGCCTCTTGGCTTGGACTCGGCTCATTCAAGGCCGCCTTAGCGAGGGTCAATCAACGCTTGAGGCAACCCTCGCCTTGGCTGAGCGCGTGCGCCATCCGCTTAGCACAGCCGCGGCGCTGATGTTTGCTGCATTCGCGCATGTATGGCTGCGGCACATGACGCGAGCAGAGCAGTACGCGGATCATTTGATAGCGGTGTCGACCGAGCAGGCGCTCCCGTTCTTTGCTGGAATGGGAAATCTCGTAAAGGGAGCGGCGGAAATGGCACGCGGCGCTGAAGGGATGAAAAGGATCGAGGAAGGGATGGAAATGTACGCGATGACTGGCACGCGGTTCGCCCGAACTATTGCCTGGGATTACGCGGCACGGGCGTCCCTTCAACTCGGCCGTCCGGAAGTGGCGGGAGAGTATCTGCGCGAGGTAATGCCCCATGCACTATCGGACCAAGGTGAAGCGTATATCGCACCCGAGCTGCTACGTACCGAGGCGCTGCTCCACGGCGCTCTCGGCGACACGGAAGGGGTTGAAGCTAGTTTGCGCCAGGCGTTAGTGCGGGCAGAAGGGATGGGGGCGGCCTTTTGGCATCTGCGAGCCGCGTGCGATCTCGCTTGTCTCTGGCGCAATCAGGGTAAGCGCGGTGAGGCTCGCGCTCTCCTGGCCCCGCTTTACGAGTGGTTCACCGAGGACTTCGACACGCCCGACCTGAAAGACACCAAGGAACTGCTGGACGGTCTTAGCTGATCAAGCTCTCAACATGGCGCTCAAAAAGTCCAACTGATGAGTACACGACTTAACCGGTGGCCAAGGATCGACGGGAGTTGCTTGACAAAGACAAGATCAGAAATATCGATCAACCTCGCGCCAGCTGGGCATCGATGAAGGCCGTTCGTGATCCATGAGCTGGGAAACCAATGATGGTGCCGTTCGGGCGAGGTCCTGAACAGGCGCCACACTCTGCACAGGTGACGTCGTGATAAGCCGCCGGGCAGACGGCTACCGCAAAACCGCCGACTGTCTTACGAGGTAGACGCACGATGCGGCGCCTATAGCTCGCGAGCGATTCGGTCCACTCGCCTTTTCTTCTGCGACGGCCGTACTCTGACGGCAATACGACAACTGTGGACAGACCCTGCCGCACAAACAAGTCGGCTTCTTCCAAGTTATCGGCCGACACATTGATATGAAAGCCGAGCACACCGGCACGGCGAATGGCTTCGAAATTGCGCTGGTGCGTGTAGCAAATCACGGGCCTTCGGCCGTTCGCCCGCGCCAGCTTCTCGACATCATCCATGCCGGGCGGCAGATCGCCGGCCTGGCCATAACGCCAAAGCTGGTTCCTTGGTAGTCTACGGATCCGCTTGCACAACTCGTCGATGCTCATGCCTTGGCTGATCGACAATGTCCCAGTGGATCGCGATTGGACCATGCTCGGCGTAGCAGCCGGCTCCTTTGAGCGGGCATGTGTCGGGGCAAGTGTCCTTGGACGCGGTGACGACGGGGATCGGTCCGGTCTTGCGGTTTCGGGAAACCCGCGTGAATCCAAAACGCATGAGAATGGCCCAATGAAAAAGGGCGCCCGCGAGGGGCGCCCTGGGGTGAGAAGGAAATCGATCAGGTGATGAAATCAGTCGTCGTAATCGGGCGACACGATCGTCTGGTTCTTTGCGATAAATTCCTCGACGTAGACCGGGTCGACCACGGACAGGACTTCGTACTCGCAGACGCGAAGCTTGGTCTCGTTGTGGTCCTTCGGAACCGAGACCGCGTTGCGCGGCCAGAACGCGGTCAGGACCACCCTTCGGTCGGCCGAATACAGACCATAGGTTTGCAAGTATTCGAGAGCGCCGACATGGAGGCCTGCCGAGCAGGCATTGTCCGGATCATCGTCGCACTCATGGCGCGGCATCGACACGGTCTGACCTGGCGAATTGTCGAGCCTGCCGGAATGCACGTCCTTGAAGTCGCTGCGCACCACCTTCATGGCCGCGATCCGGCCATCGGGGAGGACGCCGAGTTTGTTGCGCTCCACGAACAGCGGCAGCCGCTCTCGCGCCATGTAGCTCGGGTTCTGAAGGAGATCGTCGAGAGCCCTGAACAGAGGCTCGTGCGGGATGCCCTGCGCGCGGAACTGCAGGATCTTGTCAGTCCATACGTTGTGCAGGGGCACGCCCCTGTAGAAGAGGCAGTCGTGCCCAATCTCGAGGCCGAGTCCCGCGAACCTCTGGCGATGGTCGGCAAGCTTGATCAGCTCGTCATCGGAAAGGTCATCATCGATGATGTGTCGCTTGATCTTCTCGAAATCGGGATGGTCGGCGTTCACGCTCCAGGGGCGGCTATTCGCAAAGAATGTCAGTTCAGAGTTGGTGATTGAAAAGGGAATCATCGGCTTTGCTCCACGAGGTTAATGTAGCGTTGAACGTCTTCGGTTTCGGCGTAGGTGAGGTACCGCGCGAGTGGGAAACGCTCGTTGATCAACTCATCCAGATCGGGGGCCGGTGTGAACGGCATGTCGGGGATCTCGACCCCGAGGAACTGCAGGAGCTGGTACTTGGCGTACTCCCGGCAGTCGCCCGGGTTCTCGATTTGCTCTCGCAACGCCTCCAGGTCGGGGGGCAGCTGCAGGCTGGGGTGGTGGCTCAGGAGCGAGGCGCGCTGGGACCGCAATAGGCTCTCGTGGTGCTTTGCTTTCGCAAAGTCCACCGGACCGACCATCTTGATGATTTCATCGACCGTCAGCCGCTTAAGCTTGCGGAAGATCCGACGCTTCTGCTTGCTCGCGCTGATCGCGTAGACGACATCGATCGCGATACCAGCCCCACCGATGTGTTGGAAAAGCTCGGTGACATGCGCATCATTGGAGAAGCGCAGAGGGCCGAGCACGGGCGTGCGCCCGTCCACGTCGATGAACCAGCCGCTCTCGATCGTCGAATCGAAATGTTGAGGATAGCGACCGGTGCTGTCGAGCACCTCGATCGTCGCGCCCTTTCGGTACACGCGCGGTGCGCGGGCGTGGACGGGCTTGGGTGGCTCAGGCAGGTCGCGGAGATAGAAGACGTTGTCCGGATTGCCGAGATACTCGAGCGTGGCCAGCGGGTCCGAGGTCTTGATCCACAACGCCTTGTCGTTGCCGCTCCACTGGCCGGCGTGGATGATCCGCTTGTCCGGCTTGCTCTCGCCCTGGTCGATGAAGATCGAGATGGGCTTCTCGAACAGCTCGAACGAGATGCCGAAATGCTCCTCGAACGACAGGCTCTTGACCTCAGGCCGGACCCAATGTCGGCGACGTCGTTGATACCGGTTGATCTCGCATACGCGGAAGCCGATCGGTTCCAGTTGCAACGGTAGGGGCTGATCCTTCCAGAGCCGGGCGTTCTTGCACACTCGGCCCATGAGCCTGTAGCGATGCTTGGAGAAGAACAGCGCCGCCTTGATGATGTGGTCGAGCTTGTCGACCTCGGCGAGGAAGTGGGTCTCGATCTCCTTGCGCGTCTGCGCGAGCCGGTCCCTGAGGTACGTGATCGTGCGGTCGTCGTAGCCAAGGGCCTCTCGCGAGTCCTGGATTCCAACTCCGCCGATTGGCACGTCGAGGATAAGGACGTCGTCCTTGACCCAGTCGGCGTCGTAGGTCAGGCCCAAGGTGGCTCATGTCGAGCGGGTACAAGACGACACCCATCCGGACATAGGGTCCGCTCAGGGTCTGGTGCTTTGTCCTGGTAGTAGAGCTTCCATCCCGCGCCCTCGGCCACGAGCTCGAGCTCCGGCCAGGTCCAGGTCTCATTCGTGATGTTGGTGCGTTCCCTGGCACCGAAGAACGTGATCCGAGCTTCGCGACGGAACTCCTCGATGTCCGTCGTCTTGACGTTCCAGGAGACCTCGAGACCGCTCGGTTCCTGCGTGGGCCGGGTGGCAAGATGCACCATGCGGGGGCGATAGTTTGCCTCCATGGAGGCCGTGTAGGTGCGGACCTCGCCCTGGTAGAACGAGCGGATGCAGAACTGGTTGACATAAGCGAACGGGCTCTTCATCCCGTAGCCGAGGCAGCCGACCAAATCGTCACGATCGCGCTTGGTGGATCCACCGATCTGGGTGATCCGGCGCATCACGTCATCATGGGACAGGCCGGGGCCGAAATCCCTGATCACCACCCTCGGATCGATGATCGAGGGCAGATGCACGTCGACCGTTTCGCTCTCGTCGAGTGCGTTGGTCCAGATCTCTCGAAGGGGTGCCCGCTTCTTGTTCGCGTACAGCCCGGTGACCAGCGTTCGCATGATCACCGAGACCGCGCGGCATCCCCGGCGAGCGAGAATGGGTTGTCGTCCAACACGCCGGACCGCGTGTTGGTGATCTCTAGCTCTGCTAACTTCATAGTCGTTGCTCCTAACGGCTGGGTTCTTGCTCGCGTGAGCACCCGACCCAGGGCGATCTCATCCTGGGTCAGCGGCATAAAGCTCGAGGGCCGAAAGGCCCTCGCAGAGGTCGTCGAAATGGCCGCGTCGCTCGTCGGTTAGGCCCGACGCACGATCATGGCGAGGGTACTGGGAGAGGCTTCACCGGAGCAGCGGCGAGCAATGGGATGGGGAATAGCCGCAGCGCCTGCACCTTCAAGGTGCTGGCGCTGCGGGTGGTTCAGTTTAGGCCGGCGTTGTGCGGTAAGAGCGGCAACACCACCGACGCCGCCGCGTCATATTCGAGGACCGTCTTGTCGAGCAAGGCGAGCGCCAGTGCCTCAATTGCCGGCCATGTATCCAGCACCAAGGTGCGTGTGCGATCCTCAAAGCGATGCAAGCCATATGTCCGACGAGTTGCCTTCCGGTAAGCCGCCAGGGTCGTTTCGGCCCGTCTATAGTCATCGGCTGCGCCGCAAAAGCGAGCCGCCCATCGCATAAAGCGCTTTGAACGCTCGCCAATAAGGGCAGCTTCTGCAAATGGTCCGGCCAAGTTGACGATGATTTCCTACTGCATGTGAGACAACTTCAATGGCCACCACTCCGGAGTATCCGGCAATGCCCAGAACTGATTGTAGATGTCCGGTGCCTCGCAGACGCCTGTACAATCAATTGACCTGCCTTTCCGATCTATATGGAGGCCGATAGCGCCCGGTCGAATGAGCACACGCTCAAAAGCCGACCAGTTCTTGTCAAGTCCGCGAAATGCCAAAATGTATGCAACCGCATGCCCGGCCTCATGACACGCAACAGCCTGCCAGAATTTCACATCACTTGCAGCTCTTAGCCTCGTCATTGCACCTCTCAACAGTCTCTAGCGCAGCTGAACTCAGCTCTAGGCGGATAGGGATTCCAAATAGCTCTCGAAAGCTCCCTGTCGCCACCGGCAGCCCCGTGGCGCGGATTGCAACTCGCCCAGCAGCTGGACGAGTTCCTTAACGCGGGAACAGACATCGGCCCACTGATCCACCTGCTCCCCGTACACAGCTCGGAGCCCGTCGCGCCACATTTGCTCCGTGGACCGCTCATCTCCAAGCCAGCCCAGGATCTTGTCAATGCGATAAACACGAACATTGCCCTTGAACCAGCCGGGTGGCTCCGGCGAGGGACCGACCTCACGGTATAGCCAAACCGCCAAGGCGCCGGGGTCTACACTCAACAGACGTGCAACCTGCTTCGTGCTGGCAAGTGTCCAGGGGAGGGCGCCATCCAGGGCCACAGCTGACGGGGAGGGGCGATTGCGGAGTCCCATTTTAATATCGACCGGTAACACGGGTAACAGGTAGCACACCGTTCCTCGACCAGGTGGCAATAGACAGCGCTCCTCTCTCTCGGTCTGGCCTACGATGCTTCTCTATTTCACTTTTTAAGTGAGAGGCGGTGTTACCTGTTACCCTGTTACTCAAGCCCTGGTCCTCATGTATGCCGCAATCTCAGACAGATCGGCTTCCGACCCCTCTTGGGCATTGCGCGCCCACTCTTGGGCATTGCGCGCCCACTTTTCGGCGTTGCGAATGATCCAAGGGCGAACTGGGACTTCGTTGACCTTAATCTGCCGACCGACATAGATTGCCTTCAACTGCCTGAGGGCCTTCGTGACGTCGGAGATTGGCGGTCCTTTGCCCCAGAGCCCAGGTTTCAGAGCGTTCTGAACTTCCAGTGCAGTTACGATGTCCCACCGGAAGATCCCGACCGAGTTTTCGATCTGTTCGGCGATTTCTCGAGCCAATGGTGGGCGGCTCTCACGGATGACCTCGGTTTTCGCGTCCGTCAATGGTGGCCGTTCCATTGGCTCGAAATCGGTTACGTCACGAGAAGCGAGCCAGTGTTTGAATGCAGCTGCTTCTGCCTTGAGAACTTCGCCGAAGATGTGCTGGTAATATCCTTTCTCCTTCGGCTCAGCCGGTGACTTGACGATGAACACCCGGCGGTCATCATCCTCCAGGTAGATCGGCACGTCGTGGTTCGAATGCGCCCATATCAGCCTGGGAGTACGCGCATTATGATAGGGGATGCATTTTTCTTCGACCCTGACGAATCACAGCCGCCTGCGTTCGCGCCCGATCTGAATGGGACTGTGATCGACCCCCGAAAGGGACACCGAGCGCAGCCGGCGAATCCCGTCCTTCTCGATCGTGTCGCACCGAGATGGACCAGCGTCCTTCAGCGCATGATCTATCTTCTTATCGGTTTCTGTTGCATCGTAGGTCGGATAGGGCGCGCTCAACTGGTGGCTCTTGCGCCGTCCATCCGCACAGCGAGCAGCTATGGAGAGGCCTTTGTACCACTCCGGTTCACTCAACGTGGCTGCATTGTCGCGAACATGCTGCATAAATAGGCAGCCGACCATGATGGTCGCGAGGTCTGGGGCCTTCTCGTCTTCCTCTTCCGGCGGGGCCGAGGGCAGCGCGGCAGTAGCCTGTGCTCCACGAGTTGGTGCCTTTTGTAGCATCCCCAAGAGCGGCGCCGGAATGGGAGCAGGCGGCAGTTCGTTGAGAAACTGATACACATGACCGCTTGGGTGGGTCGAGCCAGGCCCGACTACGTAGCCCCGGTCGGCTTTTACATCCAAGCCGGGGTAGTCATTGCCCAAGTTTTTCCTTGTGATTTCACCGTCAGCTTCCGAGGGGTAACGGAAGTACAGATGCTGGCCGCCGCCGCTCGTTGAGACTGCCGTGGTCGACAGGTCGATGTTCAGATCACGACACAGCTTGACCAGAGAGGCCTCGCCGCCGTTGCGCGGGTCAACGTCAATCACGACCAGGCCGGAGAGACGGCCACACACGACACCGATATTGTTTTCAGTTCCCTCGAACCAACCGCGAACGACGGCCTGGTCGTTGGTGGCTTGAGACGGCCAGCCCGTGAGTTTCGGCGTCTTTTCGCGAGGATGGAGGGGGTGAATACACCAACCGCGTTCTGCGAGTGCAAGTGCGGCGGGGAGGGTTGAATTATTGCTGCAGGGACTTCATGTCTGAGACATCACTCATTTGTAGGCGGGAGAACCTGATGCCCTTGCCGTGCCTTCGGCAAGGGCATCTGCTCTTCACGATCAGCGATCGAGAAGGTGACGGTTGGCGATGAACCATTTTTCATTGGACCATTTACGGCGTCGCTTAGTGGTTCGCTCTTCGACATACCGAACGAACTGCTGGAAATTGTTGCTGCCCCACCACTCAATCAGGTCGTGGATGCTTGTAACAGGGAAGCTGTACCATCCCTGCGGATACCACGATCTCGGGCCGCAGCGGGCATCGACCCATTCTTCGATCCAAAAGCCAGGCACCTGAAGGCTCATACGCCCAGCAGCGCGCATGTCCAATATGAAGCCACTATCACTGTCGAGATCATGCCGGGATAAGCCTTCCAGCCCAGGGAAGCTGGACTCGCCACATACCGCATTATAGGGCCCCGTGATCTCCCGGCGGAGCTCGCGCGGAAGGGGCGCAGGTTTCTGGTTCGGGTCAACGAAGATACTGACGGCACCATCCCCGTCAACTGATCCCGGTCCGACAGCGAATGACCGCGCTGCCTTGAGATCCAGGTCGGTCGATCGTCCACAATGTGTTCTGATCTCGTCGCCAGCTGGTATCGTGAAATAGTAGTCGGTCGCATTGCCGTGTTTGCACACGAGCGTCGCCAACCGATCGAGCTCAAGCTGCCGTGCAGCCTGCCACCCGGAATCACCACACGCGCTGACGACCACGACACCTGCTTCGGCGCCGGTTTTGACACCGACGTTCAGCTGACCGGAACTGAACCACTCACGAATTTGCTCGGGGTCGGTTGTAGCGCGGAAATACCAATCGGCATGTTTTGGCTTGCTTCCGACCAGAGGGAACACATGAAAGCCACGCTGGGCGAGGTCAAGAGCCGCAGCCAAAGCGTGTTCGTTAGTTTGGGGAGCCATTTCGATCATCCTTCGCGACGGAGGACGATCGTGCATTCGAAACTCCGGGCGCTTCGATTTGGAAGAGCATCGCGGCGTCCGCTTCGCGGACCCGGAGGAGGCGGCCAACCCGCACGCACGCTATACCTTTCGCGCGGAGCAGCCTGCGGATCGTAAGGGGCGCAACACCCAGCCGCGTGGCGAGCTGTTGCAAGCTGAGGAACTCAGTCAAAAGCGTCTCTCCTTCGTCAACCGATTCTCATTGTTCGCAGAGTTCAGAAACTCAGGCGAGCGAATACTCGGTCTTTGGTTTGGAGAAACACCCGGCACACCTGCAGAGAGGAGCCCAGGGGGGTGGTGAGTATTAGCAAAATAGGAAGCCCTTGGTGGATTTCAAGCTCCTTAATAACCACCACGGCGGCACAGAGGTCAGGAATGACCTTCGCCTATCTAACTAGTGTGCCTCTTTTGCGAACATCACGGGAGAAACCACAGCACTAGAACGAGATCGTGAATCCAATCAGGAATATAAGAATCTTGTCGAGCACGGTTGTCCCCAATTCTTGAGTGAAAGCGTCTTCGCCAACACGGAATGCGAGCGGCAGGCAGGCGAGAGCGCAAGTGTTTGGCCGGCTTGCGCATGAAAGCTCGTTGAAAATGTAAAGGCCCGGAGGGGGTCACCCCTCCGGGCCCACACGCACCCGACGCTCGGGCGTCACCTCACCCTGCTGAAGGGCTCTCGACGCTCTGTCGTCTCCTGGCTAAATCTAATCCCGCCCCCAAGCCCGGTACCCGCGCAGCTTCACTCGCCGCCCCTGGACAAAGACGTAGTTCTGCCGGACGCGCTTGGTCCTGGCCTTGACCTGGACCTGGTTCGGCTCCGGATTTCCCAGAGCCGAGACCTCGCGCGCCAGCACCGGCTTGCCGGTAATGGTCGAAACTGCGCGAAAGGACTGGGCCGGATAGGCGAGCGTGCGCCCGTCATCGGGCTTGTCCCAGTCACAGGCCAAGGCGGGTTTGATGAGCGCGGGCGCGCGCCCGGGATTTCGAGCGCGAGCGGGCAAGCGCGAGCTCGTGAAAGCCCGCGACCACGTCGTAGATTTCCATTTCCAAACCTCCAAAGAACGAGCATGCGTCGACGCACGAGTAGGTCGTGCGCCTGCGCATGCGCGCGGACGGATTCCGGCGGCAATTCCCGGCTCCGGCGAATTGAGGGTAGGATAGGAAGCGGCCTAGGCCGCTTCCCGTAGCGTTTCGACAGCTTCGGTCCGCTCGCGGCGGTCCGCCTGAGTCTTGTTGATGGCGACCACCAAATCCGCCAGGGTCGAATTGCTGGCAAACTCCAGCAAGTCCAACACGCCCGGCGATTCCGTCGCCTCGGTCGCGAAGCCGAACACGGCCGCATGAACGTTGAGCGGCGCGGAATCGTCGTCAACGTCTTTAATCGCCCGTTTCACGGCCGCAGCAAAGCGGACGTTGGCGGACTTTTTGGGAGCGGACTTGAACCCGACATAGGCGCGAAGTCCGGACCAAGTGCCATCCCAGTATTCGCCCGTATGGGGCGAAGGACTGGACTTGAACTGAGACAAAACGAACGCGACCATTGCAACGTGGTCCGGTTCATAGAGCACGGCTTGCCAGAAAGTCCGTTCACCATTGGCGCCATCGTCGCCCACGGTAGGGGCGACCGTGCCGCTTGCCTTGCCGTACATTTTCTCCAAGGTAGCGTGAACCTTGGGAAACGTGTTCACGACGTTGGCGATAGTGTGTTCATTCTTCACCGTTTCCTCGCTGAATTGCGCCTTCGCGCCGTCCGTCAAAGCCTTTTTGGATACCTTGTCCAAAGCCTCAACGGCCAGTCGCGCCTCGTGTGGATCAATCCGCGCCGGATTGTCACGCGTTAGCATCGCCCGCGCCGTCAGCACGGCATAGGCAATCGTCGCCGCCTTCATTTGGTCGCCGCTCGCGGCGCACAAGTTGTAGGCATAATCTTGCAGAGTTGTCATAGCGTCACCGTCCTTTCGTTTGCTTCCGGCCGAATAACCATTATTCGGAATCGGCATTTTGGGCGCACGTCTAGCCTTGTCGGCAACCGTGCCTACATTCCCGCTACTGTGGCGTGGGCTTGCGTCATTGGCTCACACAAGCAGAGGACGCGATGCCGCTTCAGGTCCGCGCTTTCACTTCGTGCAAGTGTTTGCTGCTGCGTACGAAAGGGGACAAGGCGACTTGCTGATCTACAGGCAAGCCAATGACGAAAGCCCAACGCACAAGGCATTGAACCCTCAATTCGCCGCGACTCCTCGGCAGCTGTTGGCGAAAGCTTCGCCAACGGCGTGTCCGCGCCGTGCCTAGGAATTGCCGCCGGAAGTCCCTGCCTGTAGGCCGTTAGGCCAAGCGGCATCTCGCACTTAGGCGAGTGTGGGGCGCATACCGCCTGCATTCCCGCAGGCCGGGGCTCGCGCTTTCGTGGGGCCAGCAACTAGGATCACGATACACAATCACTCGAAGGACTCCACCTATTTATACAGTATAGTTGGAGCTTGGTCGGGTAATTATGCTTCGGAGATCGCGCGCAAAATTTTGGAAAATCTGGTACTAGTACCAGTATTACTTCCCAATACTTCTCCGCCCGACTCCCGCCGGATATAGCCAGACCAGCCCAGGCCCACAACAAGCAAAAAGGGGAAGTACGTACGTACTTCCCCTTTTTCTGGGTCAGAGCGTCGAGCTGGGCGTTATCGAGCGGCGCCCGCTCACAACGTCAGCCTCGAACGCGTAGCTGAGATCGTGAACCTGTCGATCGAATGGGCATCGAGGCATACGAGCGGTGCGACACCGAAGGCGGTGGTGGTCCGGAACCACGTCGTGTGGCCTGGTCGGCCCCGCCGTGAGATTGAGCACGATTCGGAGGATGCTTGCCCTAGAGCGAAAGTTCTGCGTGCTGCTGTATTGGGCGCGCGGGGTTATGACTCTTTTTCGGCGCCAGCCATTCGCCAAGCTTCGACCACCGCCGCCGGCCGGAGACGTTGCGCACGGCGATGGCGACCGCCTTCTTTTGCCCGACCAACACGACCAGCCGCTTGCCGCGGGTGACGCCCGTGTAGAGCAGGTTTCGCTGCAGCATGGCGTAGTGCTGCGTCATGACCGGGATGACCACGGCGGGATATTCCGAGCCCTGACTCTTGTGGATGGTCGCGGCATAGGCCGGCACCAGCATGTCGAGTTCCCCAAAACCATATGTGACGGACCGACCGTCAAAGCTCGCAACGATCTCGCC
Organism: uncultured Alphaproteobacteria bacterium; assembly: GCA_963788095.1. Lineage (GTDB taxonomy): Bacteria > Pseudomonadota > Alphaproteobacteria > Rhizobiales > Xanthobacteraceae > CAVTXS01. The sequence continues at coordinate 305,248 of CAWBFP010000034.1, forward strand.
TGCATTGGGGTCGACGTCATCGATATAGCCGATGTCGCCGTTATAGACCTCCTTGTCGTAATCGTTCTCGATCTGCATGACCTTGTCGCCAGGGGCGAAGGTCCACCCGAACCGCTCGACCTTGCGATCGCCGACGGGATTGAGCGCGGTCTGCAACTCGATGTTCAACGAACGTGCGCCCACACCGCCGCGATTCATTGGACAGAGCACCTGTATGTCGCGGATGGGATTGAGGCCGAACCGTTTTGGGATCCGTGTTTTAACAAGCTCAATTATGCGCGGCACGGCGGTTTCGGGATCGTCCGCTTGCACGAAGTAGAAATCGCTCTCTGTTCCGGGAGGGCTAAGATCTGGGATCGAACCTTGGTTGATACGGTGGGCGCTGGTGATGATGCGGCTTTGCGCGGCCTGACGGAATACTTCGGTGAGGCGCACCACTGGCACGGCGCCGGATGCGATCACGTCGGCTAGCACTTGGCCGGGCCCGACCGATGGAAGCTGATCGATGTCGCCAACGATCAAGAGCGCGGCCCTGTCCGGCGCCGCCTTCACGAGCGCCTGCATCAGCATGACATCGACCATGGAGGTCTCATCGACCACTAACAGGTCACAGTCGAGCGGGTTGTCCTCGCCGCGCTTGAAACCACCTCCCTTTGGGTCGACCTCCAGCAGCCGGTGAACGGTCTTGGCCTCGAAGCCGGTCGCCTCGGTCATACGTTTGGCGGCGCGGCCGGTCGGCGCGCACAGCAGGAGGTCTGTGCCCTTCGCTGCGAGGATGCGCAGAATGGCCTTGACGATGGTTGTCTTACCGACGCCAGGGCCGCCGGTTATGACCAGCACCTTGGACATCAGTGCGAGTCGGATCGCAGCTATCTGGCTTTCGGCAAGGGCAAGACCGATACGCTTCTCAACCCACGGCAAGGCCTTGCCCGGATCGATCCAGAGCCAAGGCAACGTGCCATTTGCCAGTCGCACCAGCCGCTCGGCGATGGTGCGTTCCGCGCGATGCAGCCCGGCCAGAAATACACAGGGAGTTTCACCAACCCGGTCGGCGACCACCGTGCCTTCCTGCAGTTCGAGATCGAGCGCTGCGCGGATGAGGTCCTGCGGGACCTCGAGGAGCTTTTCGGCGAGCGGTATCAGCTCCTCCGTCGGCAGGCCGCAATGTCCCTCGTCCATGGCCTCGGTCAGCGCATAGGAAATTCCGGCGCGAGTACGAATCATCGCCGTCTTCTCGATGCCCAGCTTCATCGCGATGGCGTCGGCGGTCTTGAAGCCAATGCCGCGGATATCACGCGCCAGCCGATACGGGTTCTCGGTCATGACCTGGATGGCGCCGGCGCCATAGGTCTTGAAAATCCGCACCGCGCGCGAAGTACCGACTCCGTGGCTGTGCAGGAACACCATGATTTCCCGCACCACCTTTTGCTCGGCCCAGGCAGCAAGAATGCTGGCAGCGCGAACTGGCCCGATGCCGTCGATCTCGCGCAGCCGGTCCGGCGCTGCCTCGATGACGTCGAATACCTTCTCGCCGAAGGCCCGCACGAGCTTCTTGGCGTAAACGGGGCCAACTCCCCGGATCATGCCGGAGGCGAGGTACTTCTCGATGCCGTCGGCCGAAGTCGGGGGCGATGTGCGCAGGAACCGCGCTTTGAATTGTTGGCCGTGCGTGCGATCGTTGATCCATTCGCCGGAGGCTGTGATCCACTCACCCGCGGCAATGGTTGCGGCATGGCCGACCACGGTCACCACATCACGATGCCCGCGCGCTTTGGTGCGCAGAACGCAGAAGCCGTTCTCGGCGTTGTGATACGTGACGCGCTCGACGAGGCCGGCCAGCACTTCCTGGGTTGATGATTGCGGCTGTGCCTTCATTTCGATCCTGAATGACGGGGCGTGAATTGGATCTCGACCATCAATCCGCTGCTCGAGGTGCTTTGCGGCCGGCGGTACCAGATCCCGCCAGTCTGGCTGATGCGGCAGGCGGGCCGTTAACCTGCCGGAGTATCGCGCGCCGCCTGTCTTTCCAACAGTCTCGACGCCGATTGGCCTGAGGCGTGGCCGGAGCATGATCGACCTGGGTCCGCAGACCAGAAAGGCAGTTCGCCTGTGTTGGCTCGACTAGATTGCCGCCTTGGTTTCGGTGGAGAAAATGTTAGCGGAGGCGAACACGACTAAGCTAAAGATTAGACCTTTCGTCGTTCGGTTATCCTTATTCAACGCAGGCCCAATGGATTGTGGGCAAGCAATCATCAAATTTGCTTCGCAGCTTTCGTTAACCGCAGATGTCATGAATGGACCCACACCATGAATGTTCAATTCTCCCCAAATTTGAAAACAGCCGAACGGCGTCTCCCCTTCGAATGCGTGGCCTTGGTGTTGCAAGGTGGGGGAGCGCTCGGGGCCTACCAGGCCGGAGTCTACGA
>CAWBFP010000035.1:0-277368 GCA_963788095.1 uncultured Alphaproteobacteria bacterium
CGAGCGTCGGTCGTCGGCTTGGAAACTCAAGCGGGCTGCCCAAATAGGAGATCGAAAGGTCCAGATTGAATTCGTGGAATTCGGCCGGTGATGAGCAGGGGTCCCTGGTCCCAGCACGTATCGGCCACGGCTTTGACCAGCTGGATGACGGCAAAAATGGCCCGCTGCACAATATCGGGGCGAGCCCCCCAAGTCGCGGCTTGCCGTTGAACGAACGTCTCGATGCTCTGTCGGTCGATGTTGTCACGCTCGACCCGAAGCCTTGCGGTCTTGCTCACTCCAATCCGAAACAAGAGATTGAGCACGAGCGCCACCACGGTTGCAAAAACCAGAGACGAGCCGACAACCGGCGACAACTGGCTGGGCGCGGAGGCCGCGATGGCGGGAAACACTTCGACGGCGCAGCCCCCGACGATCGCCAGTCCGAGACCAAGAATCCGCCGCGTGTCGAGCAGACGCGAGGTCATGATCTCGAAGCCGTTGATCATGATGAAGGTAACCGTAAACACCAGGGCCGGTACGATGATGGATCGCGGCATGATTGCCAGCACCGAAGTGAGTTGGGGCAGAATGCCAGCAGGAGAAATATGGCACCGGCCACAAATGCCACCGGTCTGCTGGTCCACCGCTTGCGACCGCGACACCGACGCCTGGCGTCGACGTATTCGTGCCAACCGCTCCCGCAAAGCCTGCAGCCGTAGTACTCAAACCGTCAGCAAGAACATCACTCGTCACTGAGCGCAGGTCGGGTCGGACCCAGGTAGCGTCATTGCTCCGCTGACAGATCGTGATGGTCCCCGCGGCCTTCATCGCGGCAGCGACGCTCGCAATAGCAAATGGCAGGATCAAAGCCGGATCGAAGGACCAGGACATGTAAAAATGTGGAAGCCCAAGCCACGGCGCGTCCAGCACGGCAGAAAAACGGGAATGGTCGATATTCCTGTGATTTCTGCGGCGAGGTACCAACCGCAAGTCCGATTAGGGCCGCCGCCATCCGCACAAGTCCACGACCCCAGACATTGCAGGTCACCATCATGGCGAGCGTCAGCGCCGCGATGGTCCATTCCATCGGATCGACGGCCGGGACATCCGCTCCGGGAAAATTCGCAGGCCGGCAATGCCGGCCGACCAGCCAATCATGAAGATCACGAGGCCGGAGATTTCTGGCGGAAAGATCCCGCGCAAGCGATTGGAATCGGCGCGACCGCCGCCTCGAACAGACCCGCAAACAGCGTCATTCCGAACACCAGCGGCAGCCCGCCGGCTCGCGCCGCCAGTAGCGAGGGAGCGAAGTACGTCGCGGTGAACGTGCTCGGGCACATGTACCCGGACCCGACCGGGCCCAGCCGCAACGCTTGCAGAAATGTGCCGAAAGCCAGCACGACCATCGCCACTGCCAAGAGGTTGGAAGTCACCGACGTGGAAGCGTTGGCCGCTCTGAAGATCACAATGGGGTAGACGAGGTTGATGGCGATCACGGCGACTTGTTGGATCGCATTCGAAACCGTAACGACGGTCGGTGGGAGATCACGACGCCGTAAATGATCGAAGCCGGCCTCGTGGCCTTGCCTGCGCCTATTTTTCCCGCGGCGACACGTTGAAGCTGGCTGTTCAGTCCTTTGACAACGTCTGCCAGCAACACTTGCATGATCGTGGGTCCAAACTGCCATCCAGGGGGATCGGCCGGAGCGAGAGCGGCTCAATTTGCTTGCGCTGCTGCTTCCGCACGGGATTCGCAAGTGACGAAAAGTTCATCGAACATCGCGATCTCGAACACTCGCCGCACCGCGGCCTCATCCCGCAGCCCGCCGGGAATTTTCAGAAAACGGGTGCGTGGCACGGTTCCTCTGCACCGGGCAGGTTAGCATAAAGCGTGGGCGACCGGCCATCGCGCCCCAAACAAAAAGACCGCTCGGATGACATTGGCGACGGTTAAGCCGCCGCCCGGTCTCCCTGGATTGTCTGCTGACCAGGCGGCAGTGCCGTTGCGCAGGTGGTACGCCACCAAGCCCGCATCTCGGGCCTCCGAGATACAAACGATACCAATTCGATGACGGGCGACATCCCGCTGAAACGGCGGGATCGTTTCGTGGCTGCGCTTTGAGGGAGGACAGTCATGAGCGGCTTATGATCTTGGCGGCCTCCGGGATCGCGACGGCGGCGAGCAGCACAGAGCAAGGCTTTCGAGGTTCGACCTCGCGTTCCGATTGAACCCAACTGAAAATCAGGTCCAACATGAGCAAGCAAACCTTCGTCATCACCCCAAAGGCTTACCCACGTCCGCTCGAAGTCCTCGGCGAGCACGCCGCGGTGCTAGCGTCCGGCGCCGGCCAAGTTGGCTCCGAGTTCATCCATCGACTGAAAGAGGACGTTCGCAGCTGGTACGAGCTACATCGACGCAACGGTGCCACCAATGTCGTCGTCTGGGCTATCTACCTCGAGCTGCTGTTGATGCTCGTCCTGCTCGTTCTTTTGCCATTTGATACCGTGCAAGTGGGAGGCCGCTACCGCCTGATCAAGCCGCTCAATTTTACGATGTCGATGGCCATGTATCTCGCGACGGTGGTGATTTTGCTGGATTACCTCCGGGCATCGATGTGGTGGAAGAAGGTCATCGGCTGGGGAGTTTCAATCTGCCTTTTGACCGCCATCACCTGCATCATCATGCAAGCAGCGCGTGGTACGACCTCACACTTCAACAACAGCACGCCCTTCGACTCTGCCGTCTCCTCGGTGATGGACATAGCGGATCCTCTCAATGGCGTCTTTGTCCTTGTCCTGCTAATCTTCGCTCTACAGGGAAAGTACGATGTCTCGCGGTCATCTCAACTCGGGATCGCATTCGGGCTTTTCATTTTCCTTGCAGGATCCGCCATCGGGGGGGTGATGGTGGCGCAAGGACAGAGTGTGGTGGGCGTTGCGCCTGAGGGTCCCGGGCTGCCGGTGGTCAACTGGAGCACCACGGGGGGCGATTTCAGGGTCGCGCACTTCTTGGGTATCCACGCATTACAGATTTTGCCGATAGCGGGCTGGCTTATCGATCGCCTGAAAGCTCTGCCCAGACGAGCGAAGCCGACAGCCGTTGTTGCCGTCTCCGCAGGGTACGTCTTGCTCATGGGATTTGTGTTCATGCAGGCCATGAACGGTGTGCCGCTCGTGAGAATGTGAGGCTTCAAGGTAGTCCCGGAGGGGCAGGGCGAGACCTGGGATTGCTCTACAGAACCGGATCGCTGTGGCGGAAACAGCGTCCGCCATCGCGCCGTCTCACTGCCCAGTACCCTCCCGTGCTCCGAGCAAAGGATAGCACAGCACTGCTGCGCTGCGGGATTTCAACCCGGTCTAGGTCGCGTTAGGGTCAAAACCCGAACACCTCTTTTGGGGCCCTCCGTCCGCATCCGCCAGGTGCGGACATGATCCGGAGAGTGGTCCACTCTGCTTAGGTTTGAGCCGCAACGATAATGTGAAGGCTGGATGACGCGCCTGCGATTGCGTTCCTGCACGAGCGGTGAAGTGCGCGGCAAGCAGGCGCCTCCCCAGCGTAAAGTCCGCTCATCTACTTCTCGCTGCTCGGTTCGACCTTCGACTTCATTTGCGCCAGCTCGCTGTTCAACTTCTCTATTGCTGACTTGAGTGCAACAATTTCGGCTTGGGCTGAGGCGAGGGCGCGGCCTGAGGCGGCGATCTTGGCCTCCGTCTCGCGCGCCAGCTTCGACAGCGCCTGCTGAAGATATTGGTCATTGCTTTGCAGGCATCCGGTACGACGTTCCATCTGCCTTTCGGCAGTGCAGAGTTCGAGGCCGGGAATATCCTGTGCAGTCGCACGCGCCGACATCAGTGCCAAGAGCATCATCACCCCACAGCGTAAAAGTCGTCCCATGGTATCTCCCATCAGGGTGGCAAGCGCTGGTGACATCATAGGCAACAATTCGTGCTTATTCCTGGACTCACGCTATTATCTGGCTTGCTCTCGACCATGGAACAGCCGGTCGATGGCTGGGTCTGGCCGCCGACGGTGACTTCCGCGGCTACCAGCACCCGTGTCATCGCGAAGAGGCCGCACGGGAATCAACTCGTCGTCCTCAAGCAACCGCCGACGCGTTCCACGCGCGGCAGTCGTTCGGTGGCCTTGGTTTTCAACCGGAGCCTCCAGTCGAAGTCGATATGCATCAAGTGGGTGTCGGCCTTGGCCGGCATGCAGATATGTTGCTCGCCGCCACGATCGGCACCAACCGTGCTTGTCGGCTTAATCAAGGGGTGGACGGCGTTGATGCCAATCGGTCGCCTGTTGGAAAGCGTGGCCGGCGCGCAGAATCAGCGCCTCTTCCATGTGCCGGCCAACGATTTGGAACCCAACAGGTAGCCCGCTTGCAGTTTTGCTGCCTGGCAATGTGAGCGTTGGATGGCCACTCATATTAAATGGCGCCGTGAGGCGGATGCGCGCCTGCACCCCTTCCTGCGTTCGCCGAGCCGGTGCCATCTCTTCCAAAGTCGGCGCGGCGGCGTGCATAGCTGGCATGATCAGCAAATCGATTTTGCAGAAGAGCGCGTTGAGTTGGCCACGAAACGCCTCTCGGCAGAGCGAGATCTTAGCCATTGTAAGGGCGTCGAGGGCGCGCCCGGATTCCAACAACCCTGCGAGTATTGGCCCGTATTCAGGGGCCCGCGACGGAAAAGTCGCCTCATGCGCAACTGCCGTCTCTACGGCGCAAAGCGGAATCGCGACCCGCGCGACATCATCAGGCGAGGGAAAGTTGACCTCCCGCAGCACGGCACCAGCCTGCGTCAGCACTGCTGCCGCCTCCTCGGCTGCACGCACCATGTCGGCATCGGCGCCGGCAGTGATCAGGGCACGATCAATTCCGACCCGCAGTCCTCGCACCCCTTCACCAATGCCGCCCAGATAGTCAGGCACGGGATCTTGCGTTGCGGTCGGATCATTCGGGTCGGCGCCCGCGATGACGCCCAGCAGGGCGGCCGCATCAACCGCGCTACGTGTCATTGGACCGATATGGTCCATGGACTCGGCAAGAGCGAACACGCCCGCGCGGCTGACCCTCCCCCAAGTCGGCTTCAACCCAGTGATGCCGTTCATTGTCGAGGGAAAGCGGATTGACCCGAGCGTGTCAGTCCCCAGAGCTCCGTAGCAAAGTCCCGCCGCGGTCGCAACTCCAGAGCCACTCGACGAGACGCCCGTCCAGTGCGCCGCGCTCCAGGGATTCACCGGCGCATCTATCGAGGGGTGGTGCTGCGCGAACGCCCCCTCGGTCATTTGCAGCTTGCCCAGGAGCACGGCCCCGGCTTCGCGCAGCCGGGTGACGACGGTGGCGTCCCGCTCGGGTCGGTAGTCCTTGTAAATCGCCATGCCGGCCGCGGTTGGAATTCCCTTCGTGTGGCAGAGATCCTTCACCGCAATCGGAACCCCGTGCAGGGGACTGCGGATGGTGCCACGACCGATTTCGGCGTCAGCTTGTTTGGCCTGAGCCAAAGCCAGATCAGCGGTGAGCGTTGCGTAGCTCTTCAGGCGGCCGTCGAGCCGCGCGATACGGCCGAGTACTGCTTGCGTGACTTCGACCGAAGATAGCCGCCTCGTCTAAATCCGTTGCCCAACCTCTACGAGATCGGCATAGCACAGATCGTCGGCAGTCATTGCTGTTCCTATCGCTTTGGGGCGCCGGAAGGAGAATAGCACGCTGCCCGGCGGACGCGATCTGCAATGGGCACAAGGAGAAGGCTGGCGTCCAGCTCCGTCGGCCTGCGAGTTCGGAGACCACCGCTTTTCGCACGACAGACTGCACGTTTGCACAGCGCCCGGGATGGTGCGGCTTGCGGGGCCGCCGTCCGAAAAGCCTCCAGGAAAGCAACCCGCGCGGTCTCGCCGGTGTGTGCCGAGATCTCACGCAGGCAGGCGGCGACCAACTCGGTCTTTTCATTGCCGCTCGGCAGCGCCCGGCTGAGTGTCAGAACCTTGTATCCGAGACGGCAGGCGCGCTGGCGCTGATCGCGCACCACATAGCCAGCTCCATCAGCGTCATGAGCATGCGGTAGGCGGTGCTGCGCTCGACACCGATGATGCCCGCTACCTCGGTCGCGGAAAGAGCGTCACGCGACTGCGCAAGCGCTTCCAGCACCTTCAGTGCGCGCAGCGCGGTGGCGCTCGGGTCGATGGCTTCGCGATTGCGTATGCATCGAACAGTATTTGCACGCAAATTGAAGCGCCGGAGAAACGTTGCACTATTAGTTCATATGTTGTTTTATTTGTGTGCACAGGGGGCATCGCCATGCAGCTGATCGATGGTGAATGGGTCGATGTGGCCGACGGCCCGTGTGGACGAGATTCGCGGCAAGCAGACCGGCGAGATTGAGACCGCGCTGCATGTCGGCGGCCTGGATGCGACGCGTGCGATCGAGGCCGCGCTGCGCGGCCGGCGCGCCATGGCGGCGATGCCGTCGTACCGGCGCGCCGCAAATACATTGCAAGCCGGGTAGGCCGCGCTCGGCCTGCCGCTTGCGTGCGAGAGACGCTCCTCGACATGACCGCGCAAGAGACGCTGCTTATGAGGGGGGTATTCCCGGCGTGACCCCGTTTCTACATATGACGAGCATCAGCAAGCGCTTCGGCGGCACGCAAGCGCTGCGCTCGGTCGACTTCACCGCCGAGAGCGGCGAAGTGCACGCCATCGTCGGCGAAAACGGCGCGGGCAAGAGCACGCTCTCGCGCATCCTGACCGGCGCAGTGCAGTGCGACGCGGGTGAAATCCGCCTCGGCGGCGCGCCACAGGCGATCGCAAGCCCTTTACGTGGCCAGCAGCTCGGCATCCGCATGGTGGCCCAGCACGCCAACCTGGTACCCAACCTCAGCATCACGGAAAACGTCCTGCTCGGCGCCATGCCGACAGGCCGCTTCGGCTGGTGGATAGACTGGGCAGCCGCTCACGGCCGCGTACGGCAGATTCTGGAACGCATCGGCTTCCAGGGTATCGACGTGCGGCGGCGCGTCGCGCGCCTCAGCGCGGCCCAGCGCCAGATCGTGGAGATCGCCAAAGCCGTGGCGGTGAAGCCGAGGATCCTGATCATGGACGAGCCCTCGGCCGTTCTCGCGCAGGAAGACCTGACGAAACTCTTCGCGCTCATTCGCCGCCTGCGCGAAGAAGACGTGCTGATCCTCTATATCTCGCATCGCCTCGACGAACTGTACGCGATAGCCGACCGGGTCACGGTGCTCAAGGACGGGGCGCTCGTCGGCACCGTGGATCCGCGCCGCACCCAGCGCGACGAGCTGATCCGCCTCATGGTCGGCCGCCCGCTGCAGGACATCTTTCCCCGCCGGGCGCCGAAATTCGGCCGCGAGCTGCTGTCGCTGCATGGTCTCGGCCGTGCCGGCTCCTTCAAGGATGTCTCGTTCTCTGTGGCCGAACGCGAGATCGTGGGGCTGTACGGCCTGGTGGGCAGCGGCCGCACCGAGGTCGCGCGCTGCGTCTACGGTGCCGACTGGTCTCGGATGGGCGAGATCCGCGTGATGGGCCGCGCGTTGCGCCCGCGCTCGCCGCGAGATGCATTGCGTGCCGGGATCGCCATGCTTACCGAGGACCGGATCGGCGACGGCCTGGTTCTGGGGCTATCGATCCGCGACAACGTGAGCCTTGCGAGCTTCCCCGCCATCAGCCGGTGGGGAATGCTCGATCGCCGCCGGCAGAGCGCACTTGTGCGGGCGAAGGTGCGCGAGCTCGACGTGCGCCCCGCCGATATCGAGCAGTTGGCGCGCAAGCTGAGCGGTGGCAACCAGCAGAAGGTGGTGCTCGCCAAATGGCTCCTCACACACGCGCGCATCCTCCTGCTCGACGAGCCGACACGTGGAGTTGACATCGGGGCGAAGAAGGAGATCTACGCCACGATCGCGGATCTCGCAGCGCACGGTATGGGAATTTTGTTGATCTCCTCGGAGCTGCCGGAAATCCTCGGCATGTGCGACCGCACCCTGGTCATGCGCGAAGGCCGCTTGGTCGGCGAGTTCACGCGGGAACAGGCGACCGAGGAGAAGATCCTGGCCTGCGCCGCAGGCGGGGCGGAGGCATCGCATGCAGGCTAAGGGCCTCGTGGTGCGCCTCGGAAACTGGTGGTACGCCGGCGGCGAGCCGCGCCTGAGCGCGCTCGACCTCGGCCTCATCGCGGGCCTCGTCGCGCTGCTATTCGCGGGCGCCTGGTTTGCCGAAGCCTTTTTCACTGAGCGCAACATGAGCAACCTGATGCGCCAGGTGGTCGCGAACGGGCTGATCAGCCTCGGCATGCTGGTCGTGATCCTCACCGGCGGCATCGACCTCAGCGTCGGCTCGGTGGTAGCTCTCGGCGGCGTGCTGTTCGCGGGTATCGCCGACCAGCTCGGCATCGGGGCCGCGCTCGCGGTCGCGATCGCCGCTGGTGCCGCCGCTGGCTCGATGAACGGCTTCATCATCGCGCGCTTCAAGCTGCAGTCCTTCATCGTTACACTCGCGACAATGGGCATCGTGCGCGGCTGCGTCTACCTCTACACCGAGGTCCCGCTCTCACCGTCGCATCCCGGCTTTCGCGACCTCGGCGCGACTCTGGTCGGGGCGGTTCCGTTGAGCATGATCATCATGCTCGGCTGCTACGCGCTCGTCTGGTGCTACCTGAACCGCACGCCGGCCGGCCGCGCTACCGTGGCGATCGGCGGCAACGAGGAGACGGTGCGCCTCGCGGGCGTCAACGTCCAACGCACAGTAGTAATCGCGTACATGCTCTCGGGCGCGTTATCGGCGCTCTCGGGCGCGATCCTCGTCTCGCGCTTGGGCATCGCGCAGCCGAGCCTCGGCATTGCCTACGAGCTCGACGCAATTGCTGCTTGCGTGATCGGAGGCGCAGCACTCGGCGGCGGCGCCGGTAGCGTCGGTGGCACGCTATTCGGTGTGCTCACGCTCGGCTTGATCAACAACTTGCTCAACCTGGTGGGCGTGAAATCCTTCTACCAGGACATCGTGAAGGGCGCGGTGATCATCCTCGCCGTGCTTCTGGTCGCGACAAAAAGGGAGAGTAAGTAGGTTCAACCATTCAAGTGGAGGAAATGACAATGAGACGCTGGACAGCAATGATCGTTGGTGTTTGCAGCCTGCTGGCTATCGCTGCGCCCGCTGCTGCACAGAAGGAGACGCGGATCGGCATCGTAACTTTGCAAATGAAAGCACCGTACTTCATCGCCATGGTCCGGGCGCTGGAGGCCGAAGGCCGTGCACACAACGTGCGTACCTTCGTCGCCGACGGCAACGGTGACGTCGCCAAGGTCAACTCCGACATCGAGGACCTGCTGGCGAAGGGAGTTGACGGCCTGATCATGAACATCAGTCCGCTCGAAGCTTTGCCCGGCGGCATGGCCGCAATCCAGAAGGCCGGCAAGCCGCTCGTGCTGGTGAACCGGAAACTCAAGGGTGGCGAGTACGACGCCTGGATCGGCGTCGACAACTTCAACACCGCGGCGGGCGTGGGCGAGGTCATCGTCAAGCGAATGGGCGGCAATGGCAACCTGCTGATGATCCGCGGCGGGCCGGAAGACAACAGCACCGGCAACGCGCGCCGGGACGGCGTCTTGTCGAAGGTGAAGGACACCGCCATCAAGGTCACCGTCGCACCGGAGTTCGGCAAATGGACCGAGGATGGCGGGATCCGCGTCATGGAAGATATGCTCGCCAAGCACAAGGACATTGACGCGGTGTTCTGCGAGGGCGACGTAATGTGCCTGGGCGCTCAGAAGGCGACCGCCGACGCCGGGCGCTCCGGAAAGATCCAGATCTTCGGCTTCGACGGCCAGAAGGCGGCGATCGAGCAGATCATGAAGGGCTCCAACTTCGTTGCCACCGGGGTCAACTCGGCCGACGAGATCGCGAAGGCCGGCTTCAAGACCATGATGGACTTGCTCGCGGGTAAGAAGCCCGCGCAGAAGGACTCGTCCCCGCCGGTGCGGGTGGTCAACCCGGAGAACGCCAAGGAGCTCCATAACCCCAGCGCGCTCTTCTAGGGCGTTTTGGGAGCTGAATCGCACTCGAGCGGAAGCTGCGCCAATGTTCGGTGTGCCGGACGTGGCGCAGTTCCGCCCCAGCTGCACCTAGGGTACGCCGCAGCACGATGGCTCGTCGGAGGCCCTCGTCACGTCATGCCGTGGACAGGTCTAGTCACTTGGGGCACCACGGGGAAAGTGGGTCGCGAGCACGCCTCCTGACCAGCCCGTGATGACAGAACAAGTGCCACTGCAACCGGACAAATCGCTGCGGTGCCGCAACTGGGCAGTCAGCGCCGAAAGCGGCATTATGCTTGCATGGATGGGCATCACAAAGCGGTCGTGGCTCACGCGCTTCGCCACCGACGTGCCCTGAGGTTTCAGGGTTTGGCGGTTTGCGCCACCGCTGCTCGCTCGGCTTCGACCAAAGTCCAAACTGGATCCAGAATGACGCGCACCTGATGCCCGTTCTCCCAGGTCTCCACATACTCAAGACGGCTTTGTTCCAGCAGGGTCACATGTCGCTCCTTCGCCGATCCACTATAGAAGGATTCACCGGAGACATGTGCATTGAACGGCCATGATCCAGCCGGAAACGTGCCGGGGGAGCTGAATGGCTGCCGGGGTCCAAGAACAGCGATGCCTTTCAGAATCCCGGATTTCTCCACGTTGGTGATGATGAGCATGAACTGACGCTTCGAGACCGCGAAGCCGCTGGTGCTGACCCAAATCCCCACGAAGCGCCGAAGCTCGGCCGGCAGATCGCCGTCGATCCTGGCGATCTGAAAAGCGGGGAGCGGAAGCTCCTTATCGCGGGCGATGGCGGCCACGCGTCCGGCTTCCCTTTCGGTGAACAGCTCGTTCGCCTCCGGCCGTTCCAGCACCCGCGCGAGCAGGATCGTGCCGATTGCGACGCACAATATGGTGGCGGCCAGCGCCCACGGGAGCCACTTTCGCCGTTGCGACCTGCCCAGCATCCGATGCCAAACGCTTGGCCCGAATCGCGAACTCCGAACGGGGTCCGTCCAGGGCGCGCTCTCGAGCGCCTCCGAGGGAGCGCTCCTGACCGGCACATCCAGCAGATAGCCGCGCCGAGACACGGTCTTGATCAGGCTGTGATCGTCGTCGCCGAGCACTTGGCGCAGTTCGCGAATGCGCTGCACCAGCGAGTCGTCGGTGACGGTCACGTTGGGCCAAACGGCCTCATAAAGTTCCTGTTTCGAGACCAGCCGTCCGGCATTCTCGGCAAGAACGCGCAGCACGTCGAATGCCTTGGGGGACAATTCGATAACGCGCCCGCCGACCCTGACGCATGCGCGCATCAGGTCGAGGGTAAAGCGGTCGAACTGCAGAAGCCGTGGGACGATCTGGTCCATTCAGCCCCCGGGGGCCCATCCCCGACTGGTCATGGATTATAGGCAAAAGATCGGCTGATCGTCATCAAGCGGTCGGCGTTTCGTCAGGACTTTGCGAGCGGCAACGTACCAAGGTGCGTAGATCCCCGCCTCCAACGGGAGTTAGCCATGGCGCACGCCGCTCGAACGGTCCTTTTCGCCGGAATCCTCGCGGTTTTGGCCGCCGCCGCGGGGGAGGGCGGACGAGCCAGCTTGGGAGCAACCCTCAGCGGCCCTGCGGGACACGCCTCGTCTGGCGCAACTCCCGATGGCGATCATGGTGTTTTCAGCTACCTCGAGTTCGAGGGCAGGTCAGGAGATCCCGCTGGCTTCGGTTCATCGGGGTCCGATCTTCCGAGCGCAGGCGAGGCCTTACCGAGCGCAACCCAGATGGCGGAGATCGTGGCCTGGCTGGCGGCCAATTTCGAATTGCCGGCGACCGGCGATTTCCCGCGCGTGGAGTTTGCCTCGCCGACGAAACTCCTTGCGATTCGGCTGGGCGGCTTCCGCATCGGGCACCGCGAGATCGCATCGAGCGAAACTCCGCCGCAGCCGCCGCTGCATGTAGGGGCCAACCTCCTCGCCGTCTATGACACCGCAAGGCGGATCATCTACCTGCCGGAAGGCTGGAGCGGCAAGAGCCCCGCCGAGACGTCCGTTCTCGTGCACGAGATGGTGCATCACCTGCAGAACGCCGGTGGGCTCAAATATCCATGCCCCGCTGCGGGTGAAAAAGCGGCGTACCTGGCGCAGGACCTGTGGTTGCGTCGGTTTGGACAAGACCTGGAAACAGCATTCGAAACCGACTTGTTCACGGCCTTGGTGCGATCCCTGTGCTTCTACTGATCAAAGCAAGCTCGGCGGCAACCACAGCGAAACCCCGGAATGCCGAATGCCTCACATTCCAAACCGCATTGCCTTCGGCCGGATTGGCCGACGTCACCGTTCGGGAAATCCGGCAGCGATCAAGCCTTCGGCAGGCATTGCAACCTAATCCGGCGCCGTGTCCGGCGCCGGCCGCGCCCGTTCACGCAGCGCTGCTGCGCAAACGCAGACCTAAAACTCTGCAAACGTGAGCTAGTTCACGCGTGCCGCGCCCGCGGCCGAACAATATCTCCATGTTTGCACACCTGAGGACGTAGGAGGGGCTCGTGACGATCATTAACTTCGAGGACAAAGAAACGTTCGGCACCGATGAAGATGCGCTGACGACGAGCACATCCGACGAGCTGTTGATCAACTTCGGAGACCTGACGACAACCGGCGACCTTGCCAACGGCATCTTCGCCGGCGCAAACGATGTAACCGTCGGCAACTTCGCTGACATCGAGACGTCGGGTCTGGGCGCTGCCGGCATTTACGTGTCGGGGGAGAATGCGCGCATCGAAAACTTCGGATCGGTGACTACGACGGGCACCTTCACTGATGATCAGCTTTTCTTTGCCGAGGGCATCTTCGCCGAAGGGAATGGGTTCTACATTGCCAATTATGGAAGCGTCCAAATCGAGGGCGAATCCTCGTCCGCACTGGTCGGCGCCGGCGAGGACGGCCTGACTATCAACTACGGCGTTGCGGAAAGTTCTGCCGCAAACTCGGCTGTCATCGCCGCCTTCGGCGACAGATCGCAAGCGATCAATCGCGGGCAAGTGACGTCCAGCGGCGCAGCCACCGGCGCAATGGTGGTCGCCGGCGAGGACGCTTCCGCCCTCAATCTCGGGGAGATTTTGGTTACCGGCGAGGCAAGCAACGGCATGGCGGGGGATGCGAACACGCATCTCACCAATCGCGGCGAAGTCCGCTCTGAGTTAGATGACGATTTCGGAGATCCCAGTTTCGGAATGATAAGCATAGTAGGCGGGTCTCAGATCAGCAATTTCGGACTGATCGAGATGCATGGAGCCTTCGCCGTTGGCATATCGGCGCTTGGTCGTATCCCCCTGGGTGAGCTTGGGCTCGATTTCGAGATCGTCAACGCCGGTCGCGTCACCACCGATGGTGACCTCGCCATCGGAGTTGCGCTCGGCCTGGGCAGGTTTGGATTTGCTAACGCCGCGCAGGGCCAGATCGAAAATTCCGGCGTGATCAAGACCGTTGGCGATGGCGCCGCCGGCGTTCTCATGATCGGGGACGACCATCAGCTGACCAATAGCGGGCGGATCACGACCGATGGCGGGACTTTCACCGACCCCGAACTCACCCGTCGGTGAACTGCACGCAGCGGGCGTAATCGTGACCGGAGACGATGCGTTGGTGGTTAATACCAGCACGGGCGTCATCACGAGCAGGGATGTGGATTCGGCGGCAATCGAGCTGAACGTCCTTGAGCGGGGCGGTCTGACCAATGCCGATACTTCTGCAACCCTGGAGAATTCCGGCCTCATCGAGGGGGCGCTCGCAGTTCTCTGCGGTGACGGCAAAGAGACCGTGATCAACCACGGGCGGATCGTGGGAGATGTCGATCTGGGCGATGGCGACGACACGTTCGTCTTTGGCGGTGGCGGGACCGTCGCGGGCGATGTCTTTCTCGGCGATGGCAATGATCTCGTTATCATCGAGAACGGCTCCGGCAGGACGGTGATCGAGGATTTTGTGGCTGGAAATGCAAACGGCGATCAGATCGACGTTTCGGAGTTCTTTTCGAGCTTCGGGGACGTCACGGCCCACAGCCGTCAGCGCGGCCATGACGTGGTCATCAACCTTGATAAGAACGATACGCTAGTGCTCTCGAACGTGCAGCTCAGCGCCTTGACCGACGGCGACTTTCTCCTCGTGTGAGGGCACTGCCAGTTTGCGCACAGCTCCTTTCGCGTGCTCGCCGGATGGCGTTACCGCGCCATCCGGCAGCCGTCGACGATCCACTCAAAGCTGCGGGAGTTGATATGGAGTCACGCGGGCATGTGCACCGCGGTAGAGGTCTGCTGTTGACCCGGGAGCAGACTTCAATCTCGCTTCATCCTGGCGCCACCCGGGCTACAATCGGTTGCCGGAGGGCTGGGGCAACCGTCTTGCGCTATCTCTTTGAAGGCTATGCGCTCGATACCGGCCGCCGCGAACTACGCCGCGGGGACGACCTCGTGCCGATCGAGCCGCAGGTGTTCGATCTGCTGGCATATCTGGTGAGCCAGCGCGATCGCGTCGTCAGTAAGGACGACCTGCTCACGGCCGTGTGGAAGGGCCGCATCGTTTCAGAGTCCGCGCTCGCGACCCGCATCAATTGGCAATCGGTGATAATGGTGCTGGGCGATGTCGGAAGTGGCAATTTCTTCCAGGCTGTGCCTGCCTTATCGGAATAGAACAGGCCGGCGACAGTGCCCTCAACCGCGCAATAGCCGGTGCTCGGGTTGCAATTCGGGTCCGTCTGCTTCAGTTGCACCACACCGGCCGCAACCGTATCGTTGGGCCCGGTCGCGCGCTTGATAACGGTCTGATTGCTGGAGTTGATGGTTCCATCACTGACCGCCGCCCGTGCCGTGTCGCAACAGAAGGAATTCCCGCGTGCGCTACACCCCCCTCGCCCGGCTAGCATTCGGCTCACTGCTCATTGCCGCAACGCCGGCTTCGGCGCAGACCAACACCGGCTATTCCGCGCCGACCGAATTCATGGAGCTGTTCTTCGACTTCACCGGCAGTGACGAGCCCGGCTATCCGTCCGGCCAGCCCACGCTGGGGCAGATGCTCACACAGTCCGTAATCGCAAAAGAGACCGCCGGCCACGCTCCCGGCCCGCTGATCCTGGTGATGGGCTCCGACATCTACGTCTACGACTCCAGCGGCGGCGCCCGCCTCGCCCACGAGCGGTTTCGCGCCGACCGTACCAACGGTTTCTACGAGCTGACCGCGATCAGCCATATCGGGCCGGCACTGGCTTATCTGGCGGAGATCAAGGCGAACGGCGACGCGCGCTGGAAGCCGCGTCTGGAGTTGCTGCGAGTCCATGTCGCAGCGGTGCGCGCCCTCAATCGGCGCGCCGACGACAACTGGCTCGACCGACTGAACCAGCCGGCCTGGAGCGCGCGCAAGACGCAGATCCGCGATATGGTCGACTACGCCTGCGCGCGCACGCTCGCTTACGTCGACTCGCTCGGCAACGGCGACGCCTTCACCGTCGCCGGCGTCAACGACGATTTCTTCAACGGCACAGCGGCGCAGTTTTCCATTCCATTCACGAACGTGATGATCGCGACCTTCATGCTCGAAGGGATGCGCGGCGCCGTCGAGGTGCAAGACGCGCTGGCGAGTTCTGAAGCTCGATTGGAAGCGCGCCATGGTGCTGGTGAGCAGCCGCGCCGGCAGCAATGTCTCCTCGGGACTGACCGAGGGAACCAACTGGCTGCCGTTCTTCCTGAAGGCGGCGTCCGGGTTCGTCCTGCCCGACGATCGCATCAAGATCGTCCCCTACGCCGAGCTGCGACCCTCGCTGGGGCAGGCGCAGCTCCTGCCGGCAGACCTCAGCTATTATGTGCAGCGGGTGTGGGGGCCGCTGTTCTATCGCAAGCTCGTGTCCGATCAGGTTTTCGCGCGCATTCCCACCATCTACTTGCCCGACCGTCCGTCGTTGCCGGGCGACTACGCCGTCACCCCGGCTGCGGCGATCGACCAGTTCATGATCCGCATGAAGCATTCGCTGCGCGATGCGCGCGAGATGCTGTCGAATACGGTGGCGTTCTGGATGGTGCAGGAGCTCGCAGACAAGGAATGGAACGTGGGCAAGGTGAACATACCCGGCCTCACGACTGGCTTTCCTCCCGGCGTTCCGGGCTATCCGACGGTGACCCTGAAGTGATTGCAAACATCTCCTGTTGGCATCTTTGAAGCGCGACCCGATATCCCTTTTCGCTACTTCCTCCACTCCACCGGAAAACGGCTGCATCAACACCGCCAATGGCATCTCCGCGGGCTGCCTCCCATTCAGGATCGCCTCGACAATATCCGGCGCCAGCAGCGTCAGACGCAGCACTCGTCCCACATAGGGCTCGTTTATTTTCTCGGCCGCGGCGATCTCCGCGATGCTCGCATGCGTGCCGTTCTCCAGCATCTCGCGCCAGCGGAACGCCCGGGCGATCGCCTTGACCATGGCGTTGTCGATCCGGCGGCACACCGCCGCCGTTGTGGCAGCCGTCCCATCCGGCGTTTTCGATGCGATTGTGCAGAGCGCAGCGCGGCTGTGTGAAGCGCGATCACGCCACCGGAAGCGACGATCTTCTTCGCGGCATCGTCCCATCCGAGCGCGGCCGATTCGGTTGCGGTGCGCGTCCTGGTGAAGGGCGAGCCGGTCGAGGCGCCTAGGGGCCGAGCTGACAATTTTGCCTGGCCGCGCACCGATGGCGCGGCCGAGGACCAGATCGAGCCGGCCGAACCGATCGCGACCGCTCAACCTCCTCGCCCGGTCCCCCCAACGGCAGCGCGCGCTGCTTTGCCGCGCGCCGGACCACGGCCGCCGGCGCAGGCCGCCACGCCAAAGGCGCGGGCGGTGCGATAGGTCGTCTTCGCGGGCAGCGTACTTGGCAGGCGATCGAGCCCGACGTCGCGCTACATTGGCCCGCGTTCGCAGGGCCGAGATCGCGGCAGCCGTCGCGGAAGTCGAAAGCTTTGTAGCAGCTGCCGTTGTTCGAGCTAGGCAGTGCTGCTGTCGTTTCGCTCGTTTCTGATCCAGATCAGATCGGATCACCATGGCACGCGGTAAGTGTTGCCGGCCCATTCCATTAGGAGAATTTGAATTGAGAGGAGACGTCATCATGCAGTCGTCGTCAAAACAGCCGGTCATGTTGAGCAGGATTGCGTCGCAAAGGTCCATGCCCAGCCTCGCGTTGGTCGCGGGGCTCTGCATCTTCGGTCCTGCTCAGCACGCTGCTGCAACCGGGCTCAGCCAGGGCGCGGCGGCCTTGATTGAAATCTCAAACGACACGCTCGTCACCGAAGTGGCAGCGCGCGGGGGGCGCGCCGGCGGAGCGCGTGTCGCGCGTGCGGGCGGGGTGCGTGCTGGCCGAGGCGTGGCGGTGCGTGGGGGTGGCGCGGCGTACCGCGGCGGGGGCTATGGCCCAGGTGTTGGATGGGGTGCCGCGGCCGCTGGAGCAGCTGCCATCGGCGCGGCTGCCATCGGCGCTGCGGCGACAGGAGCCTATTACTCCGGCTACGGCCCCAGCTACGGCTATGGGGGCTACGACCCCAGCTATGGCTACGGCCCTGGCTATGGGGGCTACGCCCCCGGCTACGGCTACTCGACGCAGTGTGGATTTCCTCCCTATCCCCCCTGTCAGTAGCTGCGCAGCAGACGGCGACCCATACACCCGCGCCGGCGCGCCGGCGTGCGGTGGTGTCGAGCTTGGCATGCCCGAGCAGAACCTGGATGACGCGCACGTCAATATGGCTCTCCAGCAGATGCGTTGCGAAGCTGTGCCGCACGTATGCGGAGAGACCCAGGCGCCAAGCCCGGCAACGTCAGCGGCCATGTGACAGGCGCGGTTGAGCTGCCGCGTCGTGATCGGCAGGATCGGATCACGCCCTGGGAACGCCAGCCCTGCGACCGGCACTGCCGCCACCACGCGCGCAGCACGTCCAGCAGCTGCGGCGAGAGCATCGCGTGACGGTCCTTGCGGCCCTTGCCTTGCTCGACCCGGATCAGCAAGCGCAAGCTGTCGATATCGGAGACCTTCAAGGCGACCACCCGGACGCCCGCAGCCCGGCACCGTAGGCAACACTGAGCGCGGCGTTGTACTTGAGGCCGGGGCCGGGCGCCGCCTCGATCAATCGACCAACTTCCTCGCAGCTCAACACACGCGGCAGCCGGCGCGGGTAATGCACGCGCGTGAGCTGGGCGGCGAGATGGGCGCGGCCGAGCGTGACCGTGAGCAGGTCACATTGGGCGGGCTCTTCGTAACGCGGTTATTCAGTTGATTCCAAGTAGTGAAATCGGATTGTCGATGGTCATAATCCGGAGCTGATCGGGTGTGAGCCCCTTTTCGTGCAAGCATTGCAGGAAAACCCGCAGCGTTTCCGGCGGACGGGGCGCCCACGGCTGGCCGGAATCGCTCGAAAGAATGCTACGGTGAACGCCCGCGGCGAGAATGATGTCGCGTATCTGCTCGACCGTCGTGACCGCATGGATCGGGAAGCAGTTGACGGCACAGAATTCCATATAGGCACCTGCCTTGGCCAAGTCCTCAATCGTCTTGACATCCAGATTGGGGGCGCGGAACTCCGGATGCGTAACGACGACTTTATTAAGACCGACGGCAACGCAATAGTCGTACACGGCCAGGATCTCCTCCCGGCTGATATGTCCCGTCCCAATATCGCATCGTAGTCGCGCGTCAACTCGATTACCCGCTTGGTCTCCTCCGTCAGCGCACCGTTCTCGGTAACCGTGTAGAGCTTCTCGTCAAGAACGGTGACAGGTGCCCCTGGCGGGGGTTGTCGGAGCGGTGTGAACTCCACCGTCATGGCCTTGAAGCCGTAAGTTCCAGTTTGTCCAAATCCTTTCGCATGTCCCTCCGCGTTGAGTGTCGGTAGCCAGACCACCTTTGCGCCGAGCCCCAGCGCCATCTCCACCGCGCGTGGGTTTGACCCCGCCGCTGCCCCGGTTAAGCGCGATCGCGGAAAAGATCTTGAAGTCCGGGAATCTCTCCTGCAGAGCGCGGCGAGCGTGATGCACCTTGGAAACCGTGCCCTCAAAATGGCTTTTGATCACTAGACCTGACATGCCAGCTTCGGCGCACCACATGGCGATGTCGATGGAATCGCCGATGCGCACGAAGGGCGCGGGCGCGGAGTGTATGTGCATGTTATATGCACCGATCAACTTGATAATCGCCATTCGTCTTACTTACTTCGTGCGGGATCAATATCCGCCCACCCTTGGCAGCGTGAGGGAGATGGCCGGGACATATGTAACTACCAAGAGCAGGCTGATCCGCCAACCGGAAACGGCCAAAGCTCCTTGGTCACATCCTCGATGGATGTCTTGGAGACGCCGTAGACCGCAAATAGGATGGCGCCGACGGGCGGCGTCAGGAACATGAATCCGAAATGCAGGGGACCAATGCAGAACCGCGCCCGCCACTGCGCGAGAACGGGCACGGCCATTATCATGCTGCCAAGATTCTGAGTAAGCAGCCGAGTAGCAGTAGGATCAGGTTGACGATCAGCAGACATACCAGCGGCTTGTCGGAAATCGATTCGTCCAACCAGCGACCGCGATAGGCAGCATCGAGGCTCTGAGCTGGAACGAGACGACGTCCGACATGCCGACGAAGATTAAGACACCAGCGCTGATGATCGGCCGCGGATACAAGTCCGGATGCTTACGGCGCCGCAACCGCTTCCTCGATCATGCCCTTGCCGATGCGCCCTTCGAATTGCGCCCAGACGGGTTTCATCTTCTCGGCGAAAACCGCTTTTTCCCTTTCTGAAACCGGAACCAGCGTCATGCCTTTGGACTTCAGCTCATTGCTCCATTGCACCACGAGATCGTCGTTGAGCTTGCGCTCGAGGTCGGCGCCTTCCTTCGCGGCCTCGAGAATGATTTTCTGATCCTCGGCCGAGAGCTTCTTGAACAGCTCGAGGTTCATGATGAAAACGTGCGGCGTGTAGATGTGCTCGGTGAACGAGAGGAACTTCACGACCTCGTGCAGCTTCGGCGCGGCGATGTTGCCGAGCGGAAGATCGAGCCCTTGCACCACACCCTGCTGCAAGGCGCCGTAGACTTCGGGGAACGTGATCGGCACCGCGGCCGCACCAATGGCCCGGATCGCCGCGATGTGGGACGCGCTTTCCATCACGCGGATCTTCATGCCGGCCATGTCTTCCGGCTTTTTCACGGGGTTCTTGTTGGTGAGCATGTTGCGGAATCCGGATTCCGCCGTCGCCAGCCCCTTGATTCCGGCCGCCTCCATGGCGGTGAGCAGCTTGTCGCCCACCGCGCCGGTCGCAACCCTGCGGGCATGACCGACGTCGCGGAACAGGAACGGCATGTCGTAGAAAGCAAGCTGCGGAACGAAGGTCGTCATGGCAGACGTGGCGGGCATCCCGAACTCGATCGTGCCGAGCTTCACACCCTCGGTGAACTCGCGCTCGCCTCCAAGCCGGCCTTCTCCGAAATAGTCGATCTTGTGTCTTCCGTTCATGCGTTGATTGATGATTTCAATCATCCGCAAGGCGGCCGTTTCCGAGCGGTCGCCGGATGCCCCGGCGCTTGCGAATCGCCAGGTATCCGCCGTCGCCGGAAAGGCGGTGATGGCCGTTACGAAAAGCGCGGCGAGAAGAGAGCGAGTGGTGACTGAGATTCGCATTTATCCCTCCTGGTAGTTCATTTGAATCCAAAATAGTGCGGCAGTCCAACAACGAGAACGGGGATGTAGGTGCACAGAAGCAGCACGACGATCTGCCAATAGAGGTAGGGCAGCACCGCCTTGGAAAGTGAGAGCAGCGAAATCTTCGAGATCGCGCAGGTGACGAACAAGACCAAGCCGAATGGCGGGGTCAAAAGACCGAGCACGCCGTTCATGACGAAGATGAATCCGAAATGCAGAGGGTCGATGCCGTAACTTTTGGCAATCGGTGCCAGGATCGGAGCCAGCATGATCATGGCGACAATGTTGTCGATGAAGCATCCGACGATCAGAAGCAGGATGTTGACGACCAGCAGAAAGACGAGCGGATTGTCGGAAATAGAACGCACCGCGTTCCCGATGATCTCCGGAAGCTGGACCGCGGTGATCAGCCAGCCCACGATGTTAGAGGTCGCGATGAGAATGAACACGATCCCGGTCGCGATGCCGCTGCGCAGCAGCGCTGGCGGCAAATCGGGCACTTTCAATTCACGGGTCACGAAAAACCCGACCACCAGTCCGTAAAAGACCGCTATGGCTCCGGCTTCGGTCGGCGTCACGACCCCGAAAAGGATGCCGCCGATGATGATAAGCGGCATCATCACTGCGACGATCGACTCCCGCAAGCGCAGGCAGGCTTCCGCCCGCGGTATCGACTCGCGCCGCCAAGGGTAATTGCGCCGGCGCGCGATCGCATAGGCGATCACCATCATTCCGGCGCCGATCAGGATGCCCGGGATGATGCCGGCGATGAACAGGCCAGCCACCGAAACATTCGCGACCAGTCCGTAGATCACCATAGGGATGCTGGGAGGGATAATCGGGCCCATGGTCCCGGCCGCGGCGCAAACGCCCGAAGCGAACGCGTTTCCGTATTGCTTGCGCATCGGCGGAATCAGCGCTGATCCGAGCGCCGACACGTCCGCGACCGCCGATCCGGAAACGCCGGAAAAGATCATCGCCGAAACGATATTGACGTGCGCCAGCCCGCCACGGAAATGTCCGACCAGCAGGTCGGCGAATCGCAGCAGCCGATGAAGAATGCCCGAAGTGCCCATCAATTCGCCGGCGAGCATGAAGAACGGGATCGCCATCAGAACGAAATTGTCGACCCCCGTGAACATCCGCTGCGGTATGAGGATGAGCGAAACCTTGCCCCAGACCAGCATCGCGACAAGGGCTGAGAGGCCAATGCAGAACGCGACCGGAACGCCGATCAGCAGCGTCGCTAAGAACGTGATGCCGAGGGCGCCCAACATGAGGTCAGCTTTGGATATTCAGGGCCGTTTCCACGTCTTGCGCGGCGCGCGGAGGATCCGGTTGACGGATCATGAGTGTTACCAATTCAATTGCGATCATCAGGCAGCCGACGGGAATCGCCGCGTAGGCCCAGGCCAGGCTGATATCGAGCACCGGTGTGGTTTGCGTGGCGACACGCAGCACCAGCATGGCGCCGGTGATGACGACAGTGATCAGGAACACCATGCAGAGCACGCGCGTGAAGAAGATCGTCCATCGGCGAAGCGCGCGGGGAAAGCGCTCGATCACGGCGTCGATCGCGACATGGCCGCCCTCGCGAAGCGCCAGCCCGGTCGCGAGAAAACCCAGCCAGATCATGAGGTAGCGGCTGACCTCTTCGGTCCAGCTCAACGGATCGCCGAGGACGTAGCGAAAGAAGACGCCTGCAAAAACGGCGACACACATCACTGCCATCAGCCCGATCACGATCAAGCGCGCGAGGTAGTCAATCGCGTCGCTGAAGGCGAGAAAGAGCTGGCGCATTCGGACGCTCCCGAAATCCGGCGTCAGGACATGTGCAAGAGCTGCTTGGGCCGATCGGACGACAGCACCCGGATGTCCTTGAGCGGAAGCCCGGTATTGAGGAGGAGTTGCAAATAGGCTCGGAACACCGACGGCGCCGACCCGTAGGTCTGACCGCCGGCGTCGCTGGCGAGGATGCAACGATCAAGCCCGACGGTGTACAGCGCCTTGACCTCGGCCTCCATCGACCTCGCCCCATGAGGAGGAAGCAGCGAAGTGCCGCAAAACTCGATCCAGGCTCCCAGGTCGGCAAGCTCGCGCATTTCGGCGTCGCTCAATTCGCTCATCAGCAACCAGTTTCCATGGGTGATGACGAGGTTGCAAAATCCTTCCTGCTTGGCGAATTTCGCCAGCGCCGCCATTTCGCTCTTGTGGATGTGCGACGTGCCGAGCATGACGTCCCAGATTTGACAGATCTTGACAACGTCCTTGATTTCATCCGTCAACGCGCCGTCCTTGAGCAGACTGATCGGCGGCTTTTTCAGGATGTGGCGTGACTTCTTCGCCGGTTCCGCGGGGCCGATATCGGGTGCGGTCGCGTAGTTGCCCTGCGGGAAGACCTGGGAATGGCGCAAGGCATCCACGGTGGGGCACCAGACCTCAACGCCTCCCATCGTGCAGGCGAAATCGGCGGCGTCCGGATTGATCCCCCCGACCGAGTGATTGAGGACCACCCCGCCGAACATCCGGATGCCGGGCACCGCCTTCTGCGCCAGCGCGGCGCGGGTGACCGTGCATTCGGTATGATCTTTCAGGACGATCGCCGCCATCCCTTCGTCAAGTCCGTGGCGTGCGGTGACGACGTCATCCCACGGGCGATGATGGGTGTATGAGGGCGCGGAATGTACGTGAATATCGACGGCCCCCACAACATCAACCAACGGTCGCTCCGGCATCTTCCAATCTCCAAAACGTGAGCGTTTCGGCGCGGCGCTTCGGAACTGCTTTCTGCTTCCTACCCCCGCAAGTGCCAGTCTGTTTCAGTTTGTTCGGCAACACCAATAGACAATGAGGTAAATTAGTTTGTCAAATCGCATCCAACTCCGACCCCCTTTATGGATGGCTCGCCCTCCTGGGGGCGAACTGCTAGAGATGAGCAGCCGGATTAGGAGGCCAGTGCACGCTGAGGCATGCACCAGATTCCGAACCGCAGGGGCGTGTAATTTCATTTTCTCAGGCCGATCGCACTGCGCCATCGGCTAGCCCTCATCTAGAGGAAGGCCTAGTTTTGATTAGCTGGCCAAGTCCGCATGGACCTATGAAGACGCTCATGTGTTCGCGCGGCCGCGTGAACATCGCCTTTACCGGACCAGCATCAAAGGTCTCCTATCCGCGCAGACCATGAATAGGCTACGGCGCGAGAGATGGCTTGAGTGCGGAGCTGATCGTCCCGGCGCAGGACCCGCGGACAAACGGCATGCCTGCTTGTGGCCCGAAGGCGAAGCCAGTCCCCGGGCGCAGCGCAGCGCGAAGCGATGCGCTGCAGAACCGGGACCTTCACAAACGCATGCGTCTGCGACGGTCCCGCATCAGCGGCGCAGCGCTTCGCGCCGCGCCGCATGCGGGACACGAAAACGCGATTCCAGGTACTAGCTCCGCAGCGCCAGTGTTAGGACGCGCTTTGCATCAGCCCCGGCTAACCCGGAACTGCCCATCGAAGATTGCCATCCATGCCCCAAACCTCTCCAGGACGATCGGCGCCACCGATGGATGTTCCTGTTGGAGCTGCTGACGAGCGAGACCGGCCGCTGCCGGTCGCCGGCCTCAAAGGCACGCCCGAAGAGATCGAGCGACAGTGGTACGAGCAGGTCTATCGTGGCCGCGGCGACAGCATGGCGCAACTTACCTGGCGCGCGGTGCTGATCGGCTCATGCCTGGGAGGCGTGTTGTCGCTTACCAACCTCTACATCGGTCTCAAGGCCGGGTGGGGCTTCGGTGTCGCCATCACGGCCAGCATCTTGTCCTATGCGATCTGGACGAGCTTGCTCAAGATCGGCCTCGCGCGCACGCCGATGACCATCCTGGAGAACAACTGCATGCAATCGACGGCCAGTTCCGCCGGCTACTCCACCGGCGGCACCCTGGTCTCTGCCTTCGCGGCCTACATCATCGTCAATCAACAGTCGATGTCCGTGCCGCTCATGCTGGCCTGGGTGTTCTTTATCGCCGTGCTCGGGGTCACGATGGCGATCCCGATGAAGCGGCAGATGGTCAATATCGAGCAGCTGCGCTTCCCTTCCGGCATTGCGGCGGCCGAAACCTTGCGCGCGCTGCATGCCAAAAGCTCGCAGGGTCTGCGCGCGGCCAAGGCGCTGGGTCTCGCCGGGCTCATTGCCGCGATCGACAAGGTGTGGGCGGAGGGGCTCTCGACGATCAACGCGGGTCTTGAGCGCTTTTCGAGCGGGGCGCTTCTGACCGGCCTGCAAAAGTGGCTGCTCGGCAGCCACTACGAAGCCTGGTCGGGCCGCACCGTGGTCTTTTCCTGGGATTTCATATTTCTCGCCGCCGGCGCCATCATCGGCATGCGGGTCTGCGCGACCGTGCTCCTCTCGGGCACGTTGTGTTGGGCGGTGGTGGTGCCGCTCCTCCAGACCAAAGGCGTCATCGAAGTCGTGGGCTACGTGGCCATCGTGCAGTGGACGCTCTGGTTCGGCGCGTCCTGCATGGTGGCCGCGGGACTGTTGAGTTTTGCGCTGAGCTGGCGCACGGCATTGCGCGCGTTCCGTGATCTCGGACAAATGTTCTCCTTGCGCTCGGCGGCGGCGAGCGAACCTGGCCGCCTCGAGGCGCCAATGAGCTGGTTCGCGGCCGGCCAGATCGTGTCGCTGGTTGCGCTGGCCTGGCTCGGGCACGCGAGCTTCGGCATGCCGGTCTGGCAAAGCGTTGTCGCGGTGGCGCTGTCGTTCTTGCTGGCGCTCGTCGCCTGTCGCGTGACGGGCGAGACCGACACGACGCCTGTCGGCGAAATGGGCAAAGTCACGCAGCTCACCTTCGGCGCGCTGAGCCCTGGCAACATCAATGTCAACTTGATGAGCGCCAACATCACGGCCGGCGCGGCGGGTTCAGCGGCCGACCTGCTCACCGACTTGAAGAGCGGTTACCTGCTTGGTGCGCACCCCCGTCAGCAGTTTCTTGCCCAGTTCTTCGGCATCTTCGTCGGTACAGTGGTCACCGTGCTTGCGTTTGCAATCCTGGTGCCCAACGCGCAGGTGCTCGGCAGCGACCAGTTCCCGGCGCCCGCCGCCCAGACCTGGTCCGCGGTTGCGATCGCGCTCCGCCAGGGTCTCTCCTCGCTCGAGTCCGTCAAGCTGTGGCTGATATTTGCCGGCGGCGTCGTCGGAGTGGTGCTCACGCTCGCGCCGGTCTTGCTCCCGAAATACCAGCAGTATCTTCCCTCGGCGGCGGCGTTCGGCCTCGCCTGGGTGGTCCATTGGTACTATGGGCTTTTGTTCTTCCTGGGCGCCCTCGTGGCGCTCCTGCTCGAGCGGCGGAGACCGAAGCTCGCCGCAGAGTTCACCTTGCCGGTGGCAGCGGGTGTGGTGGCCGGAGGCTCGCTGATGGGTGTGGTGCTGGTGTTCTCGGCCAATGGCGGCAGCATTCTCAACAAGCTCCTCGGCGGTTGACAGCACACGGCGCGGTCGTCTTGCAAGTTCCGGTTCGATGTCGGGATGGAGTACATGTATCGACTGGTCAAGGCACTTGCCGCGGCACTTTGAGTGTCGATAGCTAAGGCGGGCACGGCCTCGTGCTCCCTCCCCCCTTGCGGGGGAGGGTTGGGGAGGGGGGTATTCGCGAAATCAGAATCGGCCGTGACCCCCCTCCCTGTCCCTCGCCCGCAAGGGCGGCGCAAGGGGGGAGGGAACGCTGGAGCGACGGCTCCGCGAGAACGCAAGCGCAATTTCAGCTCGGCGCTCAGATGTGTGCACGGCTTGCCGTCCGGCTGCTGAAGGGGCGCGCGCGGAACGGGCTTGCGCGGATGGCGCTAAAGCAACCGCAAAAGGCAACAGCGATCAGCCTGATCGTTGCTCCTCTCCGTTCATCGGGCAGAAAGCGAAACCGCTCCGCCGCCAATATCATGGCTGCAATCGGCCGCCACTGATCTTGGATCAAGAATGTTATCAATGCCGAGCGTCCTTAATCGATGCATCTTAACCAATGGTAAACCATCAATTAGGCACGCTCTTGTCTATGCCGAACCAGACCCCCGCTGCCCACGTTCGTCTGTTCCATTGCATGATGCCGCCTCCCAATCCGGCAGAGAGGCCGGATGATGCCGTACCTGCTTTGCGGCGGGAAATGAGGCTGTTGCTCGTCGAACAGGACCTGATGCGCGCCGAACTGGCGCAACGGCGTGCGGAGGTGGAGCAACTCAGCGTGATGGAGGCTGAGGCGCGAAAGGCGATGGAATTCTGGCGGCGAGAGGCGGAACGCATGGCTCAAGAGCGGCGACGTTATTCGCAATGGGGGTGGCACTTTCTTTTCCACCTCAAGGACCGGCTGATCGCACTCGGCTCGCATCGTTGAAACGGTGTATTCTACCGCAACGCTGTCGGCCCGCCTGCACGAAATGCGAGCTGCGCGGCCAGTATAGGAAAGCGAGCTCGTCGAGCGCTATGGTGAAACTTGGCAGCGAGCGCCATCCGGGATAAATGTACTGTACTTCGCGCTCCCGTTTGAGCAATGCGGCATCGCCGAGAAAGATTGTCTTACGTACCCACCAGGACTAGCCAGGGAACGGTCCAGACCGAGACGCAAAAGCCCGGCAGTCCGGCCTCATCCACCGTGGGGATGTCAGGCGCCGAGGGGAGACGGCGTGTCGGTCGGCCGCCCGCGGGGAAAGGCACGACCAGAACGATAGCCCGCGAGGGATAGGTCTCGGCTGAAGCCCGGGCGTGGTGAAGCCCGATCGCGTGACGGCCGCAAAAGCGGGGAGTATCTCATCGCCTTTGCATCTTCGTCGGCGCATCGGTCAGGCCTTGTCGAAATCAGCACCGATCAAGCGCTACTCGGCCGGCTCAACTTCATCCTGGACATCTATCGCGCGCTGGCTGTGGCCGGTGCCCATCCGCTGATCGATCCTAAGCGGATCGCGCTGATGGGATTCTCGCGCGGCGGCCAAGCCGCATTGTACGCATGCCTCAAACGGTTCCATCGCATGTGGAACACATCGGGTGCCGAGTTTGCGGCGTACGTTCCGTTCTATCCGGATTGCATGACGACTTTCGTGTCGGATACCGAAGTCGTGGAGCGACCGATCCGCATCTTCGCAGGCGCCCTGGACGACTACAATCCGATATGCCGCTGCCGGGCGTATGTGCAGCGCCTGCGCGCTGCCGGAGCGGACGTCGCGTTGACCGAATATTCCGATGTATCGCATGCGTTCGACAATCCGCTCGCCGCGCGACCGGCAGCTTTCTCACCCGCGTTTCAGAGCGTGCGCAATTGCAGGATCCGCGAGGACAGCGATGGCGTCCTCGTCAACGCGGACACCAACCGGCCGTTCACCTACCGGGACCCATGCGTCGCGTATGGCGCACACCTTGGGTACAATCCGGTTGCCGCTCAGGCGGCAGCGCAAGCGGTCACGACATTCTTGAGATCGTTATTCCACCTGGATTGATTGCGCGCCCAGGCGATCGATCCGCTGTTCCGCGATGGCGCGACGCACCCCGACCACGCACCCAACGCCGATCAGCACGATTGGGCTCCGCTGCCTCGCGAGGCGCGGCCGGCGGGCCTTGCCGCCGGCCCCCGAGCGCTCATTCCCTGGCTTCCTTGGGCAGTTTCGCGGCATCTCGTGCCATTTCCAGGCAGGTGAGCAGCTCGACGTAGCTGCGAATGCCGCTGACGTTGGTCGCGGTGCCGACGCAGGTGGTGCGGTCGGCCGCCGCGAACTCTGCCCATTCGCGGGTAAGCTGCTCCTGCGCGCTTTGCTCGTCCTTCAAGCAGCTCTGCTCCGTGGTCGGCAACTCGGCGGCCTCCGCGTGGCATAAGCGGCGCACGTCGAACTGCGGGGGACCGCCGCGATGACCGCCGGTCTGCGCGACGCGGTCTGCAGCCGGTGGCTTGGCCGCGCTCGTCTGTGTGACCCGCGCACAGGACACCACGAGATGCATAGCTTCGTGGCCACGCCGGCGGCAGGACGCCGAGCGCTCGTCGTGGATGATGGCCGCCGCTCGCCCGCTGCCGCAATAGGCCATGAGGACGATCTCCTGCTCCCGGCACTCGATCGTGCAGTCGCCGTCGCCGCAGTCGGCGCGCACGACCCGCAACTCAGAGCTGGCGCCGGCGCCGGCGGCACCTGGCGGTCCCTGCAGCCCCTGCGAGCCGGGCGCACCGGCCGCGCCGGCCGGTCCGGGTTGGCCAGGCGGTCCGGCGGGTCCGGCAGGTCCGGCAAGCCCTGCCTCACCCTTCGGGCCCGCCGGGCCGGCGGGCCCTGCTTCACCCTGCGGGCCGCGGGCGCCCTCGAAGCAGCCCATCAGCAGCAGTGGGGCGGCGAGGACGAACGTGATCGCTAGTTGGTCAAGGCGCATGGTCGAGACCTCAATGGCACTATCACCTCATCGCACCGGCTTCCCCTCGCCAACCGTAACGCTGATGACCGATGGCGTCAAAGATGTGCCTCATACGAGCTGACCCAGACCAGGATTGACACGATCGAGCCAATGACGCCGGCGAGCTTAGATGCGACCGCGACCTGGGTCTCTGGCGGCCGGATCGAGCTTGATTACGCCAACCGCTTCGTCGTCATCCCTTAAATCGATGGGCCGGCAACCTTCGTTGCTCCTCACGCCCGAGTGGGGTGACTTGAGAGAGCCGCTTTCGATCACCGCGAAAGCTTGATGGAGCAGTTACGGATCAGCTCTTGTCCGTCGGCATCAAAAACCTGAGTCCCACGCAGTTCGGCCGTGCGTCCAGCTATCACTCCGGAATACGATGCGGCAAAGGGGTACAGCCTATCAGCAGGCTTCCCGGCAAAGCCTCCCATCAGCTTGATTGTACCCCTCGAGTCGATCGTTCCGGCTCCCTCTTCCACTCCCGTGACCGTGCTGCCGTCCGGACTTAAGACGGGGCGGGAATAGGACGGGGTGCCGCCCGAGACATTGACCCCAATGTGCGTAATCAGAGGTCCGGTCGTGAATGGAAGTTTGTCGCACGTGATTGCGCCGTACCACGGGCCGTCGAACGAACGCGTAAAAGGACTTAACGAGGCGCTGATTGCAACGACGGCGCCAATCACGAGAACCGCTGCCAGCGCCGCCAACCTTAGACCTCGAAAAGTCCATCGCTGCCTCAGCGTTTGATCCTGGTGGCGCGCTGATGGGCCTGCGCGTTGCGCTTTCCTGTCGTCAGCCGGTGCGGTTCCAGACAAGGCGGCCTCCGCCGCATCCGGCACCGACAGACACGATGTGGTTACGACGCCCTGGGGATCGTCGATAATGTATCCACGTTTGGGTATTGTCCTGATAATTTGCTTGTTGTCGCCACGTATCGCGCGGCGTGCCTCGCTGATGCATTGAGTGAGCGATTCGTCGCTCACTGCTGCGGTCGGCCAGACGGCTGTCATCAGCTCTTCCTTGCCCACGACACGGCCCGCATGCTTCAGCAGATAGAGCAAGACGTCGAGGCTCTTGGGGCGAGCGCCAAGGAACCTGAGGGAGCCTGTACGCCCAGGTGCTGCAGATCAATCGCTGGAGAGTCAGGCTGGGCTGCGCGAGACCTCACAGCAATACCCCCGTGATGGCATCTATGTGCTGCGCACCGACCTCGCGCGCGAAACGCTCGACGCCAGTGGCACGGTCGGGGCCTATAAAGGGCTCGCAAACGTCGAGCGCGCCTTCCGCAGCATCAAGAGACCATCGATCTCGAAGTCAGACCGATCCATCATCGCCGCGCCGACCGCGTGCGTGCCCACGTGCTGCTATGCATGCTCGCCTATTATCTCGAATGGCACATGCGCCAAGCACTCAAACCAATTCTATTCGATGATCACGACAAGGCCGCGGCCGATGCCGCACGTGCGTCAATCGTGGCGAAGGCCTGGCCACAGTCACCCGCAAAACCATGGCGATGACCCAAAGTCTCGACGCCACGTTCGTGCTCTATCCCAAACTGACGCCCGTCCAGGAGCGCGCCTTCGAGCTCCTCGGAGTGCTCGCTAAAATATAGCCAGTAACCAACCCGCCGGCTCCGCCAATCCGCGAGTCGGATCAGTGACTTGCGTCACTGCGCGGGGGTAACTTCGGGCTAGGCGTCGTACGCGGCGTGCGCGTTGTCACGGCCGCGTGCGTTGGCTACCTTCTCTGTCATAGAACCCGTGCCGGTTCGGCTGAAGGGAGCATCGCAATGCCGAAAAATTCTTTCAGGGCAAGAGTCTGGATGGCGCTCGCAGCAGGATTGCTTTTTTCCGCCTTCGTCACGACCCAAGGTGCCGATGCTGACGCGGCGGAAGTAAAGGTGCTGACTTCTGTGGCACTAACCTCGGCGCTGGACGAACTTGCTCCGCAATTCGAACGCACGACCGGGAACAAGCTTACGATCGGATACGGTCTCATCGCCGACATCAGGAAGCGTATCCTCGAAGGGGAGACCGCTGACGTCATCATCCTGTCCCGGCCGGTGATGGATGAGCTCCAAAAGCAGGACAAGGTCGCGGCCGGCCCCATCACAAATGTCGTGGGCACGGCGGTGTCGGTGGCGGCGCGGGCGGGCGGGCCAAAGCCAGACATGAGTTCAGTCGATGCGTTCAAGCGTTCGCTGCTCGCAGCCAAAACGATCGTCTATGCCGATCCGGCGAAAGGCGGCGCGAGCGGTGTCCACTTCGCGAGCGTCCTTGACCGGCTCGGTATCGCCGAGCAAATGAAGCCAAAGACCATCCTGGTGCCCGGCGCCCAGGCCGCTGATGTCGTCGCAAAGGGCGAAGCCGAGCTCGGCGTCGCCCAGGCTTCGGAAATCGTGCCGGTGGCGGGCGCGGAATTGGTGGGCCCGCTTCCAGGGGAGTACGGACGTGTGACTGTCTTCTCCGCAGGGATGGGGGCCGGCAGCAAGGCGCAAGACACGGCGAAGGCCCTCATCCAGTTTCTGACCGGACCCACCGCTGCACCCGTGTTCAAATCGAAAGGCTTCGAGCCGGGCTAATCCGCCAATCGCGTTTGGAAGCGAACAGGCAACGCACCCGCCAGCGATGAACGCTGCTATCGCTCCCTGATCGCGCACCCTCGATCGCTTTCGGCTACTCCTCGCGTTGGCGCGCACGGTGTCGAGCCGCTCGTAATGCCGCGGTCCCGGAGCTATCGCGCGGGCCGATGAACAGATCGGACGATAGCTATTGTTGCGGTGCGTGAGTTCGCACAAGCCCATCCCGACGAAATGGGGATGTCCGCTCCTACGTCGGCTCGTGGGGGGTAGAGCGGAAGAGATTTGCTCATCCTGAGCCTTGTAGCTTTTGACCGATCCTGTCGAAAAAGGCTCGACTCAAAGCGGACTCGCGGCTGGCTGGGAACGGGGCGCTATGGAATATCGTCCAATCGAGGTTGTTGCCTATATCAGTCGAGCTTGATGCCCGCAAACTTCACCACCTTGCCCCATTTCTCGGTTTCGTCGGCGATGAGCTTGCCGAAGTCGGCGGGCGAGCCCACAAGCACCATACCGCCCAGGTCGGCGAGGCGCGCTTTTAGCTTGGGTTCGGCAAGCCCTGCATTGATCTCCTTGTTGAGCCTGTCGACGATTACGGTGGGCGTATTCTTGGGCGCGCCCAAGCCATACCATTGGCTTGCTTCGTAGCCCGGCACGAAATCGCCTATGGTCGGTACGTCCGGCAGTGCCTCCGCGCGCGTCGCGGTCGTCACCGCGAGGGCGCGTAGCCGGCCCGTTGCAATGTACTCGGTCGTCCCGGGCGTGGTAGCGAACATGATCTGCACCTGTCCGCCAAGCAGGTCGGTGAGCGCAGGCCCCTGGCCGCGATAGGGCACGTGCACCATGTTGACGTCAGCCATCAACTTGAACAGCTCGCCGGCCAGGTGTGACGAGCTTCCGTTGCCGGCCGAAGCCATGTTGATTTTTCCAGAATTGGCCTTGGCATGAGCTATCAATTCAGGGATCGTCTGGGCCGGAACGGATGGATGGACGTATGCAACATTGGACACGCGGATGACACCCGCGACAGGTGTGATGTCGCGGATAAAATTGTAATTGAGCTTGTCGTAGAGTGTCGCGTTGACAGCATTCGAAATAGCGACGGCGAGCAGGGTATGTCCATCGGCAGGCGCACGCACGACAGCCTCGGTGCCGATATTGCTACCACCCCCCGCCCGGTTCTCGACGATAAAGGATTGGCCGAGCCGCTCCGAGAGCCAATGACCCATCAGGCGCGCTGTGATGTCGACTCCGCCGCCGGCGGCAACAGGGACGATGATGCGCACGAGCCGCGTCGGGTAGGCTTGCGCCCAAGCGAAGCGCGGCACCGCCGATAGCGTCGCAGTGCCTGCGGCGAGATGCAGAATTCGACGCCGGGAAAGTTTCATGGCGGTTCCTCAAAGCGTTGCTTGAATGGTCGGCACGATTGGGGGCGCGCGCGGGCGACCGCGATCGCGATATCAACGTCAGTTCGGAGTGATTTCGTGCCTGCCGACGGCACCAGGGCTGCCAATTGAAATAAGCGGAGACTTCGGTACGTCGCCGTTTTTTGGGCAGCGCTCGGACAAGCAACTGCTTGAACCGTGCGCTAGCATACACCGTTCTGGCCTAAATGATAGGCCGGGTCCGTCGATCCGGTAGTCCTTGACCTTGGACGTCACCATGTTGGCATCGGCCGCGATCAGACGGCGGTTCGAGATTGCCACCCGATGGGTGTAGCGCGCGAGATAAGCGAGCACCGCGTGCGGCCCCGCGAACGGGCGCTTGGCATAGACGAACCAGCGCCTGCGCCTGAGCCTGAGCGGTCCTCGGCCGTGGCCGTATCCGGTGAGCGGCCCAGGAATTTGGCAAAGGTCTCGATGTGGCGGATATAATCGTGTTGCGTCTTCTCGCCGAACCTGCGGGTCGACATGTGCTCGATCATGCGCCGGCGCAGCGGGCCGACGGGCTTCTCGCTCATCGGGGTGCTCCTTTCTTGAGGTGGAGTGATTGACCCCTCGATCCTCGAGACCGGACGCCCGCCCGTCATCGCGTCTCAATCAGTTCGTTACCCCTCGCCACTGGCTCCGCTCCACGCGCAGCGCCCTCCCGCGCGAGCGGGTTCGTTCTCTTGCCGAGTAGGCCCGGGGAATTTCACCCCGAGCCCCTCACAGAACCGGACTTAAGCCTCTCGACTTATCCGGCTCGTGCCACCGCTTGAAGGCTGCCGCCTTCCATTGAACACCGGGTTCCTCCCGTTGCCGGTTGACCCGAGCCAAATGGCGATGACCCGCTCCCTTCGCTCCACGGGCATTGCCCCGCTTCATCGCTACTACGAAGCAGTCCGTCCCTATCTGGCGCATCGGTACTTTCGGCCTCGCGGTTTGAGCCACTTGTGCCTTTTCCCTTGCCATCGCCGTCTAGGTTCTCACGTTCCATACAAGAGCCTGGTTGAGCTTCGCGCCGCCTATATGCCGGATGCCGCTCAGGCAGGCTTCAGGGTTCTCCCGAGCTGATCCCGGAGGAAGGGTCACCCCCCGGTTTTGACATCGCCTAATCCGCTTTCGACACTTCATCGGCGGTTCGCTTGCGCTCGCCTCTCTCAACCTCGCCTGCCGGAATCATGTCCCGACTTTTCCGCAACGTTCACCACCATCGCTTTTGACGACAGCAGCTTGCGGTGGCTTGAGATCAACACCTGATTGCCGACCTCGACGGGCCCTCCTTCATCTCTCGTACAGTTGCGCACCACCGTTTGGATCGGCGATGCTCGTGACACAAGACCCAAAGCGGACGGGAGCGTCGCGTTCAGAGATGTCTGCGTCGATGCTACGCAGTGCTGCGAGCCGCGACCCGAACGTCATCTAGGGGACGAGACGCGGAACTCTATCCCTAACAACGCTCGAATTTGGATGAATTGTGAAGGGCCAGGTAACTGTTGGCGCGCTTCAAACGCGCACTCCAAAGATGTGAACCTGAGTCACATAAGGGAACTGGATAGGAGCCGTGCTCGTTAGCGACGGCTCATTCTCGACGATCGTCGCTATCTTGGTACGGACGATCTGCTGCTCCTCGAGCGGCAGCATTGCAATGAAGCTGGCCGACAGAGCGCGATCGCAGATACCGCTGACCGACATCGATTGGGTGAAGGGGTAAGACCTGGTTGTCTGATGCTGGAAACGCGGGTCGTTGAATATGACGCGCCATTTCCCACGGGCCTGCCGCGGCGAATCGCCAGCATAGCTGTCGAGGAGTTCGGGAGAATTGGGCGACCCAAGGGGTGCGGGTCTCCATGACATTCCAGATGAGGGCGAGGATCCCGTTCGGAACAAGGACCCGAAGGATCTCGCTCGTGGCCTTCGCATAGTCGAACCAATGGAAGGAGGTAGCGCAGCAAACGAGGCCTGCTGCCTGATCGGCTGCGGGAATATCTTCCGCATTTCCGATAGCGACGCTGATATTCTCGCCGCGTTGAATCCGAGCAGCCATTTCCGGAATGGGTTCTACTGCGATGATGTGCTTGCCAGTTTGCGCCAGCAGATCGGTAAATTTTCCCGTTCCAGCGCCCAACTCGATGATGGTGTCGGCGGCCGGAAGGTCACGCAGAATATCCGATGGGTATTCCGGGCGCCCTGCCACGAACTCGCCAACACATTTGGCGTACCCCGCAATGGCCGGCAATGGCATCATCAATTTCTCAGCCTCGGAAATCGTGTTGTTCCAGCTGGGGCTCAAGACCAGGATCTACGCTGCACTGCACGTGCTCGATCAGGGCGCTAATCGCCGGCGCGCGTGGCGGCCGCCTTCAGCACCGCCGACCAGCGCGCGACTTCGCTCACCACCAACCTTTCCAGAGCCTCGGGGGTGCGATCCTCCTCGTCCGGAATCTCGCTACCGGCGCCGAGCAGGCGGCTGCGTACGCGCTCATCATCAAGCGCCCTGCGGAGGGCCTCGCTCAACGTGGCGCGGATATCTGGCGGCAGGCCGCGCGGAGCAAACAGGGCATTCCATCCGGACACCTGGAACTCCGGTACGCCACCCTCGATGGAGGTCGGTACGTCCGCGATGCCAACGGCGCGCTTAGGACTGGCGATTTAGCTCCAACTCTGCAGACCGTATCGAGGTCTATCGCGAGGAGATGGAACTCTCCCGGTTCGGTCGGTATGTCGGGAGCGCGAAGATGATCATGACCTGCATCCTGTCGCGAGTGCGGACGCCATGGTCAGCCCAGGGTCTCGGTCACGAATGCCGTATTCATCCGCAGGATCTCCACCGCCAGGTCGAAATTGATCCGATCGAGGGTGTCGCGCGCGGTGTGGACCTCGTCGTTGGTGCTGTCGGCGCCTTCGATCGTGAGGACAGCCGGGATGCCCTTGTCGAGGAACGAGACGTGGTCGCTGTTGGCCGCGTTGGTCGAGGTCTCCACCGCGAGCCCGGTATAGGTCGCGGCCGCGACCGCAAGGCTGTCCAGCAGGGGCTGCGACAGCGTGCGCCCTTCCAGCAACACGGTCGGAGCCGGGGTGTTGAGCGTGCCGATCATGTCCATGTTGACGACGGCGCGCACGCGCGAGCGCTGCGCCGGCGACAGCGACCGGACGAAGTGCTTGCTGCCGAACAGTCCCTGTTCCTCCCCGCCGAATAGAGCGAAGACGAGATCGTGGACACCGGTCCGGTCCTTGAGGGCGCGCGCGATCTCGATCACGCCCGCGCTTCCGCTTCCGTCGTCGTCCGCGCCGGGCGCGGGCGACGTGGCGCTGCCCTCCTGGTTGATCGAATCGAGGTGCGCCGTCACCATGACGGCGTTGCGCGGCGCCGAACCGGTGCCGCTGCGCCGCGCCACCACGTTCAGGCTCTGCGAGCCGTCCACGCTGATCGTTTGGCGCGACGTGGCGTAGCCGAGCGATGCGAGCTTGTTTTCGACCAGATCGCAGGCCGTCCGGTAGTGGGTGCTGGTCGAGAGGCGCGTCGGCAAGGCGACGAGTTGCGCCAGGTCGGCCTCGAACGTCGCGCGCGAGATGCGGTCGACCAGGGCCTGCACGTCGGGATCGGGAGCGCGCCCCGCGGCCCGGTCCGCGCTGCGGCTGCGCGCCGCAAAGACCACCCTGTTCGCGCCCACCTCGCCGGCCGCATCGAGCGCCTCCGGCGTCCGCACGGTGAAACACGGCTCCTTCCGCTTGGCCAGCTTGCGCGCCAGCTTCGGGTCCATTTCCACCAGCAGAAAGCGGCCCTTGTCGACGAGTATCGGCACGTCCGGATGCTCGCGCTGAAACAGCCGGCCTTTCTGGATGATCACGTGCAGGCGCCCGCCGTCGACCGTGCCGGGGCGCTCGCGCAGCGCGAGGCCGGCCCGGCTTGCCGACGCGGTCAAGGCGGGCCATTCCTGCTCGGTCCCGGCGTATACCAGCTCGTCGCCGAATTGCAGCCATGGCACGTCGCTCGGCGCGGCATGCGCGGCGCGGGCGGGTCCGCGCAATTGTGCCGCCGGTTCGCCAGGCGGTACCAGGCAAGTCGCGAGCTTCAGCGGCCCCATGTCACGCTCCCGTCTTTTGTCCCGCGGATCACGGGACGTCGAAGCTTTCCACGACCCCGGTCAGGCTGGTGGAGGTGGCCGGCGGCGCGACCGCGTCGCGGCCCATGCCTCGCTTGGCAAAGCCCTTCCAGATGAGCGGGACGTCGGCGGGGTCCAGCGCCGCCGCGGCCGACACGATGCCGTCGCGCGCCTGCAGGAACGTCGGGTTCGCCGGGGTGAGCTTCAGCCCGCCGACCACGTAGCGCAGCATGCGCGGTTCCGCGCTCGCGTGGCCGTGCTCCGCCACCAGGTTGACGAACACCTCCCACAGCACGGCGCACCAGATCTCGCCGGCGTTGTGCTCTTCCTGATTGGGGCCGCCGGCATTGAGGTTGCGCGGCGGGCCGGCGGGAAGCATCACGTTGGCGCTGATATGCTTGAACGTCAGCGGGCTCTTGGTCATGTCCGCCGAATAGGGATAGCGGCGGATCGAGAAGTAGTAGTTCTCCTTGAAGGCCGGGGTCACGTCGGTCCATCCGCCGGGCGCGAACACGCCGTTCGCGAAATCGTCGCTCGCCTGCGACGTCATGCAGATGGCGAAAAAGTCTCCCCAGCCTTCGCCCATGGCGCGGCCCTGCCGATTCATCAGGCCGGATCCGTTCCCTACCAGGCGGTTGGTGATGTAGTGGCCCATCTCGTGGAACGTGATGAGCGCCTCGTGGTTGCTGGTGCGGCTCGGCTGGGGGTTGGGGCCATCGAAGCGGTACATCTGCATGCGCGGACTAGCCCCGTCCGCCGGCGTGTCCATGTTGGCATTGTCGGTGCCGCTGGCATCGTTGCCCTCTGCCAGGATCGGGTCGCCGCCGATGCCGCCCAATCCGAAATTGTTCTGCTGCGCGTTGCCGAACGCTTCGTCGAAGCCCGCCTCGTACCAGCGGTCATGCAGCCAGTTCACGTGGAAGAACATGCCGACGATGCTGTTCTGCAGATTGGCGGCAACGCTCGAGGCCTTGGAATGATCGTACTTCGCCCCGAACGTGCGCACGGCCGTTACGCGTCCCTCGACGTTGCTGCCGCCGGGCGCGTTGGTGCCGCTCAGGTCCGCATAGGCGATGCAGTTGTTGCCGCGCGTCGTGCGGGCGTTCGCCGGTAGCCAGGGCCGATTTGGCAGCAGGCTTTCGATCTCGATCAGCTTCTCCGGAATGGTCGGTGCCTGAAAACCGTTCGGCGTGCCGGTCGGGTGCGGCGTCCCCGGGGCGGGACCGTCCTCGGGACGGAACATCGCGTCGCCGGTATTGTGCACGCGGTATTTGAACGCAATGCGCGACCTGAGATTCTTGCGGAACAGCACGTCGGGCGTGTCGACCGCGTCGACCACGTAGCTGAACGGCGGGAGCCCAAGCACCCACAGCTCGATGAAATAGCCGGGCACGAACTGGCCCTCTCCCGAGCGGGAACAGAACGTCCTTGACGCGGACAGGCCGCTCGAACAAGGGGGCGGTAGCCGCGCTCTTGCCTTGCTTGCCCTTGCGCGGCTTCGCTGTTTTCGGCGCGGCCTTGGCCGTCACCTTCCACTTGGCCGCATAGAAGCGGTAGGGGCCAGCGTCACGGCTCGCGGTCGGCTTGAAGTCGCTTGCCTTGTAAGGATAGCCGGTCAAGTCGAACGCCGCCTTGGCAATTGCTTCCTCGGCCGACAGGTCCCCCGTCGTGGCGCCAGCAGCGCGGCTGGCGCGCACGGTCGCGGCACGCGCCGCCGCGCGCGTCCGTTCGGCGCCGGCGGCATGGAACAGCTGCCCGGAAACGGACACGACCTTGTTGTCGGGCGCGACGGCCGCCGTCATTTCCGATTGAAACACCTCGACGCCGTCCACCCTCTGAATCATCCGGACCGTCGGCAGGCCCTGGGTGCTGACCGACATGACCTCGACGGTGCCGACATCCTGCTCGTTCAACTGCCAGAGATCGGCGCGCTCGCTGACGAATTGCCGCGCCGCCGCCTCGGGCGAAGACGCGGGGTGAGCCGACAGGCGGCCGTCCGACCGGCGCGAGCTGACGCGGACCGGATTCTGGGTGGCCTCATCGTAGTCGACCGCGAGGTCCGGCACGGCGGCAGTCATTCGCGCTACGGCCGCGCGCTCCGTGGGAGGTGCGGCGGCCGCGACGCCGCGCGCCGCTCGCGCCGGGCGGCTGTACAATGCGTTGAAATTGTCGGGTACCTTCGGCTCGGCCATGGGGTCCTCCGTCGGAAAGTTGCGTGCACGAAAATTCCTGGGATCTCCACGTGGGATACCAGATATCTGTAACGGACCGTTGTGACGCGTACTCTTGACAAAGAAAAATCTCTTCTCGCGGCCGGTCTTGGGCGAAGCTCACCTGCGCCAGTACCCAATGACACTGAAGCGTGACTTGGCCCGTGTCCCGGGCGCTGCGCAGCGCGAAGCGATGCGCTGCACAACCGAGACCTTCACAAACGCATGCGTCTGCGACGGTCCCGTATCAGCGGCGCAGCGCTTCGCGCTGCACCGCGTGCGGGACACGAAAACGCGATTCCAGGTACTGGCAACTAACGAAGTATGCTGCCTGCTACAATGAGCTAAAGGACTCATCGATCTCTCAACATGGATGCTGCCGTTCCCGAAAATTCGATCCGCGGGGATTTGCGTGATGAGGCAGAATCAGCGCCTCATCCGGCGGGTTTTGACTCTTTGGCTGCGGGCTGGCGGCGCCGCAGGCTTTGCAAGGCTAAAGCCCGGACTCGATCGCCCGCAGCAGCCGGAAGCGCATGTCGCCGTCATTGCCCGTGAGCGAGATCACGAAACGCACCCGCCCGTGGCTTGCGGTGTCGGCGTAGCCCGCGAGCGTGCGGACCCCCGCCAAGGTGCCGGTCTTGTTCATGCCGCCGTCACGGCCGCGCAGCAGGCCGGCGTGCGGCGCGAACAGCTCGAGCACTTTGGCGAGGCCGCGGGCGGTGAAGCGGTTGTCGCGGCTGATGCCCGAGCCCTCCTCGAGCTGGATGGCCGCGGCGAGGCCGTGCGCGGCGAGCAGCTCGTTCGCG
Organism: uncultured Alphaproteobacteria bacterium; assembly: GCA_963788095.1. Classification (GTDB taxonomy): domain Bacteria; phylum Pseudomonadota; class Alphaproteobacteria; order Rhizobiales; family Xanthobacteraceae; genus CAVTXS01. Next base: position 40,223 of record CAWBFP010000035.1, read on the forward strand.
ACCTTGAGCGACTTCTCGAGGCTGACCGGTCCGCCCAGGCGGTGCGCGCCGATCTCCAGGAATATCTGGTTGGCGATGTAGTTGTTCGAGGCGCGCAGCAGCTCGATAAGGATCTCCGCAAGGGCGCGCGACTGTCGATGGACGTAGACCGGCTCCAATCCATTCGGCACTGTTCCGGTCGAGATCCTGCCCTTCACGCTGCCGCCGGCCCGCTTGATGAACGCGGCGATCAGCTCGCCGGCATATCGCAGGCTCACCGCGGGGTCCTGGCTCAGGCTGATGCGGCCGCTGCCCTTGGGGCCCCGCAGCCGGAACTGGGTGATCGCGAGCGGAGTGATCGGGGTCTGCTTCTCGGCGGAGCGCACCTTGTTGCGCCTGCGCACGGCGTGGACGGTGTTGAAATTCACCGCCAGCGCGGAGTTGAGCGCATTGTAGGCCTCCTGGTTGTCCTCGATGCCGGGGATGCGGAGGCTCGAAGGGTAGTAGCTTGCGTCCAGCACGATGCCGGCGATCGGCTTCTTGCCGACCGCTGCCACCAGCTTGGTCGCGAGCGGGGCCAGCTCCTCCGAGATCAGGAAAGGATCGCCGCCTCCGCGCACGTAGAGCACCCGCTTGTGGTCGAGATAGAAGCGGGTCTCGAAGCGGTAGTCGCCGCGGAGGACCTCCATCGCCAGCCAAGCCGTCACGATCTTGGTGACCGAGGCCGGGACGAAGGGCTCATCGGCGTTCTGGGCCACCAACTCGTCGCCCTTGTCGTCCATCACGAGCACCAAGCCCGCCGGAGCAAGCGCCGCGACGTTCTCCTTGACGCCGGCCAGAGCCGGCGCGGGTAGCAGGAGCAAAGCAAGCGCGAGCAGGCGAGACCACATGGCGACTCCGGCGCGGGCGCAGCGTCTGCAACTTGCGGACTATGCTCGTGATACTCAAGCGGCAAGTCAGTCGGATCGCGAAACTTCCGTTGACGGGGGCAAGAGCGGACCGCGGACATGGAGCGCAGACGCCCAGAACTCTACGCAAGGTTTCCTAGCGGCCACAGTCCGTAGCCCGGACGAGCACAGCGAAGTCCGGTAGCGCCCGCTGTGCGGATCCCTGATGAGCACTGACCGGCGCGGCTCAACGATGAGGGTATCCGGATTTCGCGGTGTCCCCCGAAAAGGGCGTGTATCACCAGCGGACGAAGATTCCACCCAGATAGTTGTCGATTGGTCTGGTAGCTGACGAGCGATTGGTCACCGCTGACGCTCATTCGTGCGCCGCCGTTCGCCATTGGCGCGAAATGCCTCAGGCGCAGCAGCCGGCTCGCCTAGGCTGTCGGCTGGGCTCGCCACCATCGTCGGGCGGTGCTATGTTTCCCGTCCAGGAGAACTGGAATGGGGGATTTGGTTCGGATCGAGATTGAACGCGATCTTGCCGACGCGGCCGCGCGGCGCGCCGCTGAAGAAGGCTTGACGGTGACGGAATATATCTCGCTGCTGTTGCGCAGGAGCTTCGAAAGGGCTCCGGGCGAGGAAAGCGTTCTTGTCTACGACCATGTGGGCGATGATGGCGAATTCCACATTGACCGCGAGCCCGACGAGGGCGACGAGAGCTTCGGTCGGCGCGCTGCATTGTATCACGGCCTCTTCGGCCGCCGCAGTTAATGCTTCGTCGAGGCGACTACGTCCTCTGCAACTTTCCCTTTCGTGACGCGGCCGGGCCGGGGCCGTCGCCCCACATCGTATTATGTGCCGCGACAGGTCGTCAGAGCGGCATGAGATTCGCGATCGTCTTCTACACTACGTCGCAGACGGACTACCAAGGCGCCCAGCGCCCTCGACAGTACTTGTTCGTCAGCAAGGAAAGGGCGGTCCAATTGGGGCAGAAGGCGGCCTTCCAGGTCGACTCGAGCCGGATTGCGCGCCTGCCGCTCACGGCCGACTACTTTCCGGAAATGACTGGACATACCATTCCGGTGCGCGGGTGTGATCCGGAGCTTGTGACCAAGGTCGAGGACCGGCTGAGAGAACTGGTCGCCGCCGGCGTTGAAATCACGAGGGTCGATGCCGTCGGAGGCCAGCGGAAATAAGCCGATGCCAAAATGGTCGCAGCGTTGCGAAAGTGCCCGCGAGCGTTCGAGCAGCCGGAGCAAGCGCCCCGACCCTCAACGCCGGCCAGCGCTGGGACGGGGAGCAGGAGCAAAGCAAGCGCGAGCGGGCGAGACCACATGGCGGCTCCGGCGCGGGCGCGGGGCGCCCCTATCCGTGACCAGGCTTCCACTGCGAACGTCTCCATGAACCAGGCGGAACGCCAACCTGCTTCTTGAACGCGCGATTGAAGGCGGCTTCGGATTTATAGCCCACTATCGCCGCGACCTGAGCGATGCTCATGCCGTGGCGCTCCAGGCATTGTGCGGCTACCTGGAGGCGCCAGTTCGCCAGGTAATGCATCGGTGGCACGCCGATCAATGCAGCAAAGCGTTCGGCGAACGCGGAGCGGGATAATCCGACCTCTCGCGCCAATACGTCGAGCGTCCAACGCTCGGCCGGCTGGGCGTGCATCAACCTGAGCGCCTCGCCGATATGGCGATCGCGCAAGCCCGCGAGCCAGCCGGTCGTTCCCGGCGGCAGGCCGTCCAGGTATTGGCGAACGGCCTGCAGGAACAGCAGTTCGCTCAGCCTCGAAAGGATAGTTTCGCCGCCGGCGCTCGGGCGCTCGCTTCGCGCCGGCGGGTATCTCGAGCGTCCAGACAACGCCCGCCAGGCGCGAACTCGACCTTGGCGGTCCCGTCGGTTCCGCGCTTGATCATCTGCTCCATCACGAAGCTTCCAAAACCCTTCCGCTTCGGCGGCTGGACCACGGGTCCGTTGTGGTCCCGCCACGTCAGGCGTAGGCGCCCTCCGCGAGGACGAAGGTTCGCGGCGCCATCTTACCGCGCGAGCGGTTTAGTCGCGTGCTGGGCATGTTCAGCAGCTCGGAGGTCAGCTACGAGGGTGCTGGAGGTCGACAATCTTGATGAGGGCTCGAGCACATCGCAGCATTGCCACGCGGGCGCGTGCTTCCTTGGCTCGGGCCCGGCGCGCCGCAGGGTTGGCCGTTCCCCTCGAGATCCTGCTCTGTCTGGTGGACCCCGGCTTCGTCGATCTGCGGGCGGTCGCGCAGGAAATCTTGGGACAGGCTCGCTGGCGGACGGCGGCGAATGCGACCGTGTTGACCGTCGAGCAGGAGAAGGCGAGAGCCGCAGAGCCGGGCTCGGATTTCAAGGAATGTGCGAGTGGCTGCCCCGTCATGATCGTCATTCCCGCCGGCAAGTTCACGATGGGCTCGCCGGAGAACGAGCCGGACAGGATGGCAAGCGAAGGACCGCAACACGAGGTCACGGTGGCGGAGCCGTTCGCCGTGTCGAAATTCGAAGTGACCTTCGAAGAATGGGATGCCTGCGTCGCCGCAGCCCGATGCCCTCGCTTCCCTGACCATTGGGGACGTGGCCCGATGCCCGTGATCAACGTCAGCTGGGGCGACGCCAAGCTATATGTGGCTTGGCTCTCGCAGTTGACCCAGAAGGAGTACCGGCTTTTGACAGAGGCTGAATGGGAGTACGCGGCGCGAGCCGGCGCCATGACCCGCTACTCCTGGGGCGATGATCCTCGCGGTGATGGCGCAAATTGCGACGGCTGCGGCAGCCGATGGGACCTCCAACAGACCGCGCCCGTCGGATCACTCAAGCCGAACGCTTTCGGGCTCTACGACATGCTCGGCAACGTCTGGGAATGGGTCGAGGATAGCTGGCACGAGAACTACAACGGCGCGCCAACGGACGCATCGGCGTGGCTTCGCGGCGGCGATCCGAACTACCGCGTTATCCGCGGCGGCTCCTGGCGCAACGAGAGCGAACTCGTGCGCACGGCTGTCCGCTTCAGGCGCAACATCAATGTCCGCTTCGACACGCTCGGCTTCCGAATCGCAAGAACGATGAATCGTTGATCCTCTTCGGTGCTTTTCTGATATCTGGTGCTGTGACCCAACTGAGACATAGGCGGCTCAAGCTTTTTGCAGTGTAAAACTAAAACCATTGCGCCCATTTTGCTGGTCGCAGTTTCTTCTCAACCCCCAGGACGCACGCGAATCTGCGTCATGGCTCGCGTGAAGCATCTGCCAGCTCGGCAATGCGATCGTCGGCGCGGCGGAGCCGCCGACAGAGCTCGCGGTTGATATTCTGCATCACCATCACATACGCGTAGATGTCGGCCTTGTAGTACGTGTAGAGGTTTCGGGCGGTGAGCTCATAGAGCACGGTTGGGCTCTCCGCGACGATGGTGGCTGATCGGTTCTGCATTTCGATGAGCGTCATTTCGCCGAAAAAGTCACCAGGGCCGAGACCCGTCATGCGAATCACGCGCCCCGACTCCCCGAGCTTGCTCACCACGAGCTCGCCGGAGTGAACAATATACATTGAGCGCCCCGGTTCTCCTTCCGCTACGACAGTGGCACCGACGTCGAAGCGGCGCTCGACCAGCATTGAGGTCAGCAGATCGAGACTTGCGTCCGAGAGGCCACCGAAGAAGGGTGTAGCGACCAGGAACGCCTTCAGGTCGGGCGAGCTCACAGCCATCAGCCTAACATACTCCCGCTCCGTCGTGGCCAGTCGAGAGCCGGCTGCGAAGACAGGCGGGTCGGCTCGATCGAGCGTCACTTCGAAGACGAACCGCAGCGAGCGCGGGTTGCGGCGACCCCTACTCGACCCGCACTGCGTAACTGGCGGGTATCTTCAGCGTCCAGACGACGCCCGCAGGCGCGAACTCGATTCTGGCGGTCCCGTCGATCCCGCGCTTGATCATCTGCTCCATCACGAAGCTTCCAAAACCCTTCCGCTGCGGCGGCTGGACCGTGGGTCCGTTGCGCTCCCGCCAAGTCAGGCCAAACGAGGCCGGTTCAATCGAGCCGTCATGGAATTTCCACTCCAATGCGATCCGCCCTTCGGGAGCGAATAGCGCGCCGTACTTCGACGCATTGGTCGCCAATTCGTGCAAGGCAAGCCCGAGGGTCTGGACCGCCTCGGGCGCGAGGAACACGTCGGCGCCTTCCATTTCGAGGCGCGGCCCCGCCGAATCGATAAAGGGCGCAAGCTGCGCCTCGATCAGCTTCCTCAGTCGTACGCCGTGCCAATCCTGATTGATCAGCAGGTCATTGGAATGAGACAGCCCCGCTATTCTGCTGCCGAACCGCGCCTCGAAGTCCTTGAGGTCCGCGCTATGCTTTACGGTCTGCCGCGCCATGGCCAGGATGACGGCGAAGAGATTGTTGGTGCGATGCGCCATCTCGCCCATCAACGTCTTGACGTGGTCGTCCTGCCGTTTTCTGCCGGTGATGTCGTTGAACGTGATGACGACGCCGGTGATGATGTTCTTGATGGTGCGATACGGCCGAACGCGCATGATGAAGGTCGCGCTCTCGTCCTTGAGGGTCACCTCGCGCTCAACCGGTTGCAGGGTGCGCTGCACCTTTTGCACGTCATCCCGCAGCTCGTCATAGGTCAGATGGGTGACGATATCCGTTAGCGCGCGACCTTGATCGCTGGCGCGCAGTGGAAACATCCCCATCGCCGAAGGGGTGAAATTTCGGATGCGCAAGTCATCGTCGAGAAAGATGGTGGCAATCTGCGTGCTGTCGAGAAGATTCTGCATGTCGCTGTTGACGTGCGTCAATTGTTCGTTCTTGCCGTGCAGCTCCGTATTGATGGTCTGAAGCTCCTCGTTGACCGACTGCATTTCTTCCTTGGAGGTTTCCAGCTCCTCGTTGGTCGATTGCAGCTCCTCGATCACCGACTGGTACTCCTCGGTGATCGCCTTCTTGTCCTCAATGTGGTTTTCCAGCTCGTCGCTCGTGGCGCGGGCCTGAGCCTTTGCCACCCGAAGCTCCTCTAGCAACGCCCCCTCGTTGGAATCGGCGCGCGCGGCCGCACGGCCGTCTTCACCACCGGACAACCGGCCGCGCTCCCGGAAGGCGACGATGAAAAGATCGTTGGGAACGGTGGATTCGACGATGGGCTCGACGATCAGAGTGATGGCGCGGGGATGACCATCGATCCGGGTGGCCAGATTCTCGTCCGCGACCATGCGGTGCGTGTCGAACGAACGCTGGACAGCGGCGCGCACCTGCGAGCGCAGCGCCTTGCGCAGGATATTGAACAGGTTCAGGCTTGCCGCCCCCGACGACGGCTCCAGGTAGGGACCGGCATCGCCACCCGAGAAACGCAGAATCTCGCAGTCCCTGTCGATCACGAAATAGGCCGGGGAGTGCTTGTCCATGACGCGGCGAGCACTGCGCTCGATGCGATCTTCGACCCGTGCCACCGGCGGCGCCGGTTCGCTCGGTTGTGTGCGAATATCGGGCGAAAGCTCGGGCAACGCGGTGCGGACATTGCCCCGTCGCCGCAGGATGCGGTGCTTCTTGTCGATCACCGTGAACAGGTTGGCGTCGCGGCCGACGCTCTCCGACGGTCCCAGGAACAAGTGGCCGCCGGGGCGCAGCGCGTAGTGAAAGGTCTGCATGACGCGGTGCTGCAGATCGTTGCCCAGGTAGATCAGCACATTGCGGCACGACACCAGATCAAGCTTCGAGAACGCTGGGTCCCGGATGACGCTGTGCTCGGAGAAAACGCACATTTCGCGGATGGCGGCTATCGGGCAATAATCTTCCTTGTCCTTCTCGAACCAGCGCGCCAGCCGTTCGGCCGACAGCCCATCCGTCTTGCGGTAGCGCGCGGCACGGCAGAAGGCGATCGCTTCGGTGTCGATGTCGGTACCAAAGACGGTGGCCCGATGGCTCGCGTTGTGCTCCTCCAACAATTCCCTGACCAGGATGGCGACCGAATATACTTCCTCTCCGGTTGCACAGCCTATCACCCAGATACGAATGGGCTGATCGGTATTCCTGTCGGCGAGGAGCAACGGCTGGATCGCGGTTTTCAGCGCTGCGAAGGCTCCCTCATCGCGGAAAAATCGCGTCACGCCGACGAGAAACTCGTGCAGGAGCTTTGCGCGTCTCTTCCTTGTCCGCTCGCAGATGCTCCACATAGGCGGGAAAGATTTCGATCTGCAGCACCTGCATCCGACGCTGGATGCGCCGGATCAGCGTACTCGGCTTGTAGCCGCTGAAGTCGTGCTTGATCCTCTGGCGGATGAGCGCGGTGATGGTGCCGAGATGGTCTTTGCCATCGTCGCGCACTCCATCCGAACTTTTGCGATCTTCGACCTTCCCCAGGTGAGCCTGATACTCGACCAGCTTGGCGGCCATGGCTTCGACCGGCAGGACATGGTCGACCGAGCCGGTGGACGTGGCGCTTTGCGGCATGCCGCGCATGGCAGTCGCATCGAACTCCGCCTGGGCCAGCGTAAGGCCGCCGTGTTCCTTGATCGCCTGAGTCCCCAGGCTACCGTCGCTGCCGACGCCGGCGAGAATGACCCCGACGGCACGGTCATTGTGGTTCTCGGCGAGAGCGGCAAAGAACGTATCGATGGGGCGGCGGTGGGCGCGCTCGGGCGCCGGACTTTTCACGCGCAAGACGACGCCTTCCATCGTCAGGGTGGCATCCGGCGGGATCACGTAAACGCGATTCTCCTCGACCTCGATGCGATCATGCGCCTCGATGACCGGCAGGGGGCTGCGAGGCTGCAGCAATTCGACCAGCAGGCTCTTATGGGAAGGCGCGAGATGCTGCACCAGCACGAAAGCCATCCCGATATCGGCAGGGACGTTGGCAAAGAAGCTCTTGAAGGCGGCAAGCCCACCGGCGGAAGCGCCGATCCCCACGATCAAGTAGGGACGCTTTTGGGCGGGCGCCCTCGCCCTGCTCTCCACCCGAGTCCCGGCTTTGCGCGGGCCGGAGCGCGGCTTGCCATGTCGTGTCTTCGGCGACGGTTTGCGCACTGCTGACATCTGCGGCGAGGAAAAGCCCAAAGTCAGCGTAACTTCGGAGCCAGCTTGCGGCAAGCACACACGGGGTGCCCCGTTACCCGCGTGCCGCGCCGCTTGCCCGCTATGGACGCCGCCTGACCGACAACGCCCATCCCCTTTCGTCATCCGCGGCGCGGAGCGCCTCGTCGTCGCGTGATTGCCAGGCAGAGCCTTTGTACCTGTGTTATTCTGGTTGTGCTTCACCGGTGGGGCGAACCGAGGTGTCACAGCTCATTAAGGTCGGACATTGGACCGAGGGGCCGCGCGCCAGCGTGATATTCGTCCATGGTCTGGGGGGACACCCGTACGATACGTGGCGACGCGGCCCAGACGACTCCTTCTGGCCGCTCTGGCTGGCCGAGGACATCAAGGGAGTTGCGGTCTATACGCTCAGTTACGAGGCGCCGGCAACGAACTGGCTCGGGACCGCCATGCCGTTGCAGGACCGGGCCGTCAATGTCCTCGAAACGCTTCTCGGCGAGCCGGGCCTTCGCGCGCATCCGATCATCTTCATCGCCCACAGCCTCGGCGGCTTGATCGTCAAGCAGGTGCTGCTCGATCTGCACCAGCAGAAGGGCAGGCGCCCGGAAGCGGCCGCGTTGCTCGAATGCGTGACGCAGGTGATCTTCATTGCGACGCCGCACACCGGATCGCGCAAGGCCAGCCTGCTCGATCGGCTGCGGTTTCTGGCCTGGCCGTCATCGATGGCGCGGGTCCTGGTCGCCAACGATCCTGCGTTGCGGGCGATAAATGTGGCCTATCGCGGCCTGGCCGAGGAACTGCGCGGCAAGCTGCGCCACCGCATCTTCTACGAGACGCATGAAACGCACGCCGGCGTCATCGTGGACGAGGCAAGCAGCGATCCCGGCCTGCCGGGCGATCCGCCGATCCCGATCGACGCCGACCATCGGACCATCGCCAAACCGGTCGACCGCTCGGCGCTGCTCTATGCCCGCATCCGGGACTTCATATCGGGCGAGCTCGCTCCGCAAGAAAGGGCAGGTACGTTCGTCGCTGGCACACTCGCACCGGTGCGGCGCGAGCAGCCCTGGAATGTGGTTCCAAAGCTCGTTCGTGTGGCGGCGATTGGTCTCCTCGGGCTGATCGGGTTCAAAGGCGTGCAGGCAATTATTGCTCCGCCTCCGTCGGTTCCCGCCGCGCCCTCGAAAGTTGAAGCAGGTCCAGGGGGAATAGCCGTTGGAAGAGACGTCAAAAATTCAACGATTACCGTTGTTCCCCCGAAGGGTGCTGAAAAACCAAGCGAGCAGCTGCGATGAAGCGGTGCTTCTTCTTTTTTCTCGTTGGCATCTGGCTTCCTGCATCGAGCGACCTGGCTCAAGCGCAGCAAATCCGAGCGGAGCCAGGCGGGGTCGCGGTGGGCCGCGACATCACTCATTCGACGATCAACATCGGCGTTCCCCCAGAACAATTGGCCGCACTGATCCGACAGACCGCCGACCTTTCGGAAGCGCAAAAGAAGCTGATTGCAAAGCTCGAAGGCGACCTGGACCTCAATCACCGTCAAATCCGCGCCGCACTGGAGATTCTGGGCGAGAAGGACATCCCTCCCGAGCAGCTGGCGGCCAAGCTGGTCGAGATCGCAGAGCGGTTCAAAGAGCTTCAGTGGGTCGCTTCAGTTCAGCCCGGAGACGATCCAAAAATCGCGAGACTGAGAGCCGATGCGCAGAGAGCCATCGAGGCAGGCGAGCTGGCCAAAGCGGATGCCCTGCTCGCGGATGCCGAGACGGAGCAAAGGCGTGCCCTCGACCGCCTCGCGGTCAATGCTGCGGATACCTCAGCCCGGCGCGGCGATATTGCCCTCGCCCGATTGCGCTATGTCGACGCTGCTAGGCATTTTGCCAATGCGGCTGCCGTGTTTCCGCCTGGGACTGCCCATGAGGACAAGCGGATCGGCTATCTCCACAGAGAGGCAAGCGCCCTGTACCAGCAGGGGTCCGAATTCGGCGACAACGACGCACTGAGTTTGGCGATTGAACGGCACATGCGGCTTGTCGAGTTGACGCCCCGCGAGCGCGTGCCGCTCGGCTGGGCCGCGACCCAGGACAGTCTGGGCGTTGCGCTAGCGCGCCTCGGGGAGCGCGAGAGCGGGACGGCGAAGCTCGAAGAGGCGGTGGCCGCCTATCGCGAGGCGCTCAAGGAACGGACGCGCGAGCGCGTGCCGCTCGCCTGGGCCGGCACCCAGAACAACCTGGGCATTGCGCTAGCGGGCCTCGGGGACCACGAGAGCGGGACGGCAAAGCTCGAAGAGGCGGTGGCCGCCTATCGCGAGGCGCTCAAGGAATGGGCGCGCGAGCGCGTGCCGCTCGACTGGGCCAGGACCCAGCACAATCTCGGCATTGCGCTAGCGAGCCTCGGGGAGCGCGAGAGCGGCACGGCGAAGCTCGAAGAGGCAGTGGCCGCCTATCGCGAGGCGCTCAAGGAACGGACGCGCGAGCGGGTGCCGCTCGCCTGGGCCGGCGACCCAGAACAGTCTGGGCAATGCGCTATGGAGACTCGGGGAGCGCGGGGGCGGGACGGCGAAGCTCGAAGAGGCGGTGGCCGCCTATCGCGAGGCGCTCACGGAACGGACGCGCGAGCGCGTGCCGCTCGACTGGGCCATGACCCAGATGAATCTGGGCATTGCGCTGTGCGAGCCTCGGGGAGCGCGAGAGTGGGACGGCGAAGCTCGAAGAGGCGGTCGCCGCCTATCGCGAGGCGCTCAAGGAACAGACGCGCGAGCGCGTGCCGCTTGACTGGGCCAGGACCCAGGACGATCTGGGCAATGCGCTAGCGAGGCTCGGGGAGCGCGAGGGCGGGACGGCGAAGCTCGAAGAGGCGGTGGCCGCCTATCGCGAGGCGCTCAAGGAACGGACGCGCGAGCGCGTGCCGCTCGACTGGGCCATGACCCAGAACAATCTGGGCAATGCGCTAAGGAACCTCGGGGAGCGCGAGGGCGGGACGGCGAAGCTCGAAGAGGCGGTGGCCGCCTATCGCGAGGCGCTCAAGGAATGGACGCGCGAGCGCGTGCCGCTCGACTGGGCCATGACCCAGAACAATCTGGGCATTGCGCTAGCGAGGCTCGGGGAGCGCGAGAGCGGGACGGCGAAGCTCGAAGAGGCGGTGGCCGCCTATCGCGAGGCGCTCAAGGAATGGACGCGCGAGCGCGTGCCGCTCGACTGGGCCATGACCCAGAACAATCTGGGCAATGCGCTATCGAGCCTCGGGGAGCGCGAGAGCGGGACGGCGAAGCTCGAAGAGGCGGTGGCCGCCTATCGCGAGGCGCTCACGGAACGGACGCGCGAGCGCGTGCCGCTCGACTGGGCCATGACCCAGATGAATCTGGGCAAGGCGCTATCGAGCCTCGGGGAGCGCGAGAGCGGGACGGCGAAGCTCGAAGAGGCGGTGGCCGCCTATCGCGAGGCGCTCAAGGAATGGACGCGCGAGCGCGTGCCGCTCGACTGGGCCAGGACCCAGATGAATCTGGGCATGGCGCTATCGAGCCTCGGGGAGCGCGAGAGCGGGACGGCGAAGCTCGAAGAGGCGGTCGCCGCCTATCGCGAGGCGCTCACGGAACAGACGCGCGAGCGCGTGCCGCTCGACTGGGCCATGACCCAGAACAATCTGGGCAATGCGCTAACGAGCCTCGGGGAACGCGAGAGCGGGACGGCGAAGCTCGAAGAGGCGGTGGCAGCTTATCGCGAGGCGCTCACGGAACAGACGCGCGAGCGCGGGCCGCTCGCCTGGGTCACGAATCTGGGCAACGAAGGCTTCGCGCTGATGCTTCTCGCCGAGCGCCGTGGGGACCTGGACATGGCTAAGACCGCGCTTGACCAGATCACCACCGCGTCTGCAACGATGCGCGACGGCGGCGACGCGCGGAGCGCGTCATTCTACGAAGGGCTGGTCCCAACGGCGCGCGCCCTCGTTGCGCGGTTAGGCGAGAAGTAAAATCCCGCAACTTATCGCGCCAGGCAGAGCCTTTGTACCTGTGTTATTCTGGTTGTGCTTCACCGGGTGGGGCGAGCCGAGGTGTCACAACTCATCAAGGTCGGACACTGGACTGAGGAGCCGCGCGCCAGCGTGGTATTCGTCCACGGCCTCGGCGGCCACCCCTACGATACGTGGCGACGCCGCCCGGACCAGTCGTTCTGGCCGCTCTGGCTCGCCGAGGACATCAAGGGAGTTGCGGTCTATACGCTGCAGCTACGAGGCCCCGGCATCGAACTGGCTCGGGACTGCGATGCCGTTGCAGGACCGCGCGGTCAATGTCCTCGAAACCCTGCTCGGCGAGCCTGGCGCTTCGCGACGCACCCGATCATCTTCATCGCCCACAGCCTCGGCGGCTTGATCGTCAAGCAGGTGCTGCTCGATCTGCACCAGCAGAAGGGCAGGCGCCCGGAAGCGGCGGCGTTGCTCGAGTGCGTGACGCAGGTGGTCTTCATTGCGACGCCGCACACCGGATCGCGCAAGGCCAGCCTGCTCGACCGGCTGCGGTTTCTGGCCTGGCCGTCATCGATGGCGCGGGTCCTGGTCGCCAACGATCCTGCGTTGCGGGCGATAAACGTGGCCTATCGCGGCCTGGCCGAGGAACTGCGCGGCAAGCTGCGCCACCGCATCTTCTACGAGACGCACGAAACGCAAGCCGGCGTCATCGTGGACGAGGCGAGCAGCGATCCTGGCCTGCCGGGCGATCCGCCGATCCCGATAGACGCCGACCATCGGACGATCGCAAACCGGTCGACCGCTCGGCGCTGCTCTATGCCCGCATCCGGGACTTCATATCGGGCGAGCTCGCTCCGCAAGAAAGAGCAGGTACGTTCGTCGCTGGCGCACTCGCACCGGTGCGGCGCGAGCAGCCCTGGAACGTCGCTCCCAAGCTGGTTCGCGTTGCGGCGATTGGCCTCGTCGGGATGATCGGCTTCAAGGGCGTGCAGGCGCTCATTAGTCTGCCGCCGTCCGCCGATTCCCGGAGCCGCCAAGATCGAGGAGCTCGCGCAGGGGCAAAGAACAGCTCGCGGAAGCACAGAGAAAGCGCGGAGCAGCTTACGCAGGGGCAAAAGCAACTTGTTCAGCAGAACGAGGCTATGATTGCCCTGCTGCAGCGCGAAAAGGGCATTCCGCGCGAGGCCCTGGTCGCGCATCTCGGTCCGGCTCGGGGCCAATGCAAGCATCAACGACGAGGATATCCCGAAGTTTCTGGAGACGTTCGCGACGGAATTCGTGGATATCCGCAAGCGCTTGGAGGAGCTGTCCAAGGCAAGCCCGGATGTCGCCTCGATCGTCAGCGCGGCGCGCCGGCTGCTCGATGCCAATGATCTCGATGGTGCGAAAGCGCAGCTTGCCAAGGCGCGTGAGCAAATCAGGACGCAACGTCAGGCCCGCGCCCGCGAGGAAGCAACCCTGCTCGCCGAAGAGGGGCGCATCGATCGGCTGAAGCTGGACTACCGCGGCGCGGCCGCGAAATTCGCCGAAGCCGCCGCACTGGTCAACTTTGACGCGGAAGCCGCGCTCTCTTACCTGCATGAGGGAGGCCGAGCGCTTGTTCTCCAGGGTTCTGAATTCGGCGACAACGGCGCACTGCTCGAAGCCATTGATGTTTTCCGCGCAAGCTTCCGGCTTGCTCCCCGCGAGCAACGACCGCTCGACTGGGCCGCGCACCCAGAACAATCTGGGCAATGCGTTAGCGGACGCTCGGGGAGCGCGAGAGCGGGACGGCGAAGCTCGAAGAGGCGGTGGCCGCCTTTCGCGAGGCGCTCAAGGAACGGACGCGCGAGCGCGTGCCGCTCGAGTGGGCCACGACCCAGAACAATCTGGGCATTGCGCTATTTACCTCGGGCAGCGCGAGAGCGGGACGGCGAAGCTCGAAGAGGCGGTGGCCGCCTATCGCGAGGCGCTCACGGAACGGACGCGCGAGCGCGTGCCGCTCGACTGGGCCAGGACCCAGAACAATCTGGGCAATGCGCTATCGAGACTCGGGGAGCGCGAGAGCGGGACGGCGAAGCTCGAAGAGGCGGTGGCCGCCTATCGCGAGGCGCTCAAGGAACAGACGCGCGAGCGCGTGCCGCTCGACTGGGCCAGGACCCAGAACAATCTGGGCATTGCGCTAGCGAGACTCGGGCGAGCGCGAGACCGGGACGGCGAAGCTCGAAGAGGCGGTGGCCGCCTATCGCGAGGCGCTCACGGAACGGACGCGCGAGCGCGTGCCGCTCGACTGGGCCACGACCCAGAACAATCTGGGCAGTGCGCTAGCGAGCCTCGGGGAGCGCGAGAGCGGGACGGCGAAGCTCGAAGAGGCGGTGGCCGCCTATCGCGAGGCGCTCAAGGAACGGACGCGCGAGCGCGTGCCGCTCGACTGGGCCACGAGCCTGGGCAGCAGGGCTTCGCGCTGATGCTTCTCGCCGAGCGCCGTGGGGACCTGGACATGGCTAAGACCGCGCTTGACCAGATCGCCACCGCGTCTGACAACGATGCGCGACGGCGGCGACGCGGGGAGCGCGTCATACTACGAAGGGCTGGTCCCAAAGGCGCGCGCCCTCGTTGCGCGGTTAGGCGAGAAGTAAGATTTTGCAAACCATCATGCTGGGGGTCTATCGAACAATTCGGAGCTTCGGTCGCAGCTCTCGGTCTCCGCCAACGAACACGACCCGATGCGAGTGTCCGATTCTGTGGAACCGATGAACCTTGAAAATGCATTCCAGTTGCCACAACCAAGGGGCCGCGAGTTCGAGGAGGAACCTATGATCATGCGCTCGACAGCCCTCATGTGGGTGCTCTTGTTTGCTTTCGGCGGCTGCGCCAGCGCCGTCGAACGCCCGTCCGATCTAACCCAGCTAAGCGTCGTAGATGCCGCCCAGCTAATTCGGGATCGGAAGGTCACCAGCACGGAGCTCACCCAAGCCTACCTCGCGCGGGCTGAGGCCAACGGCGACCTCAACGCCTTCATCACGCTGGACCGGGCCGGTGCGGTGGCGGCGGCCCAGAGCGCGGATGCCGAGCTCGCCGCCGGTCGCGTCAAGGGTGCCCTGCACGGTGTGCCGCTTGTCGTGAAGGACAATACGCACGTGGCAGGATTGCCGAACAGCGCGGCGACGCCGGCGCTGCGCACCTTCACGCCGCGGGAGAACGCACCGACGGTGCAGAAGCTGCTTGACGCCGGAGCGATCATCTTGGGCAAGACCAACATGCACGAGCTGGCCTTCGGCATCTCGGGATACAACGAGGCGTTCTTCACCGCCCAGCCGATCGGAACCCGGAATCCGTACGATCGCAGCCGCATCGCCGGCGGCAGCTCGAGCGGCACGGGCGCGGCGGTGGGCGGACGGTTGGCACCCGGCGGACTAGGCAGCGACACCGGCGGGTCGGTGCGCGTGCCGGCCGCGCTCACGGGTGGGGCGGGTCTGCGGCCCACAATCTTACGCTACAGCCAGGAGGGCGTCACGCCGATCTCGCACTCGCGGGACACGGTGGGCCCGATGGCGCAGACGGTGGCTGACGTCGCGCTGATCGACTCGGTCATCATCGGGCTGCGCTGCCGTCGCCCGCGTCGCTGAACTGGCGTGAAGCTCGGTGTGTACCGCGATTACTTTTTCAAGGACCTCGACAGCGACACCACAGCGGTCATCAATGGCGCCCTCGAGAAGCTGAAGCAGGCCGGGGTCACCATCATCGAGGTGGACATGCCGGATCTTCAGAAGCTGAACGACGCGGCCAGCTTCCCGGTGGCGCTCTACGAGGCCTACGACGACCTGAAAGCCTATCTCGAGCGCTATCGCACGGGCTTGAGCGTGGAGCAGGTGGCGGCTCAGATCGCGAGCAAGGACGTCAAGGGCACGTACGACGAGCTCGTGATTCCGCGCAAGCTCCCGGCGCCCAACGGCGTGGCGGACGCGGAGCCCGCGTACAAGGCCGCGATGGCGCAAGCGCGGCCCGCGCTCCTCAAGTACTTCGAGGACACGTTTGCCCGGTACGGTGTCGAAGCGCTTATCGGGCCCACCACGCCGCGGGTCGCAGTCGCGCAGGGGCCGGAGGCGAGCAGCGTGCAGACGTTCCTGCTCTTCATTCGCAACACGGATCCAGGAAGCAACGCGGGCATCCCGGGACTGACGATCCCCGCCGGGCTCGGGCCCGGCACGGGGATGCCGGTCGGGCTCTCGCTCGACGGGCCCCGCGGCAGCGACGAGCGCCTAATCGCGCTCGGGCTGGCGATCGAAAAAGTCCTAGGCCGGACGCCGCCGCCTCGGCGCTAGCGCGATGTTCGCTTGCGCTTGAATCGCCTCTCCGTAGCCCGGACGAGCGCAGCGAAGTCCGGGGTTGCCTGTTGTGCAGATTCCTGATGCGCAATGACTGGCGCGCTAAGGCACGCACACATCTGTGTTCGGTGATTGTCGGGTGGGAAGAGCTGCAGGTAAGGCGGGCACGGCCTCGTGCTCCCTCCCCCCTTGCGGGGGAGGGTCGGGGAGGGGGGTATTCGCGAAATCAGAATCAGCCCTTACCCCCCTCCCGTCCCTCCCCCGCAAGGGGGAGGGAACGCTGGAGCGACGGACCCGCGAGGGCAAAGCCGCAAACTTCAGCTCGGCGCTCAGATGTGAGCACGCCTTAGCCCCTTGGGAGAGGTGAGTCATCGCGAGCGGAAGCGCTTTAGACGGCGCGCTATGGAAATCGCGCGGCGCGATCCCGTGGGCGCTCCAATAGCCTCTGCACGTGCGGTGCCCGGAGGAACCAGCAAGATCTATACCTTGGTATAGTCCGCTCAACCCTTCCGCCGCCGGAGTTGACCCCTTGGGACAATCGACGCGCATCGCTGTTCATGGTTTCTGGTGCACAATCGGCATTGAACAAGTTCGAAGGGTCTGGGCATGGACACGATCGAGCTGAGATGCAAGGCGGAGTTCTGCCTGCGATTGATGCAGCTATGGACGGATGGATCATTGGCAGGTCGGCTCAGCGACTTGGCGGCGCGCTACCATGAAGCTGCGCTGCGTGCGGAGTTCGGCGTTCCTGCCGATCTGCATGCTGCCGCGAAACGACGGCATGATCGACACGCTCCCAGGGCCTACTAGGGGGCGGATCTTGGTTGGATCGAATTTGTCTCCCACACCCATCGTCCGACACGCGGAGCCAACTTCCTTCCACCGACATGGAAACACCTTCAAGCGAAACCCGGAAGTGCGCAGGCCCGGCAGTCATTCTTGTTGCAGCAGGACTTTCCGTTCTTGTCTGTGAGATTTGAGTAGATGTCATGCGAAAGGACCGGCGTTCGACCAGATCGCGCCGAAAACTGCCCTGGCCAGCGACAGCTTCGAATACCTGTGCATGCGTTCGCAGTCTCTATGCTCGGTGAATGCTCAGCGGCAAGACGCGCTCCAGGGGTTCGGCTGCTTTTCCGGTTACATTGTTGATGGCGCGATGAAGGCGGCCTCGCCCCGGAGCAGGCCGCGAAGGTGAGCGCAGGCATCGGCTGCAGCCTTGAAGTGGTGGTATGCACGCGCCGCAAAGACGTAGGGATCGAACAAGAGAAGTACATCGTTGAACAGCATGGAACCGGTGTCGGTTGCGGCTTGGTCGAAGGACTGTAGGAACTCGTCCCGCACGTCCGGATCGAGCGATTCGATCTGCAGTGCGTAGGCCGGGTACTCATACGCCGCTTGGCTGGTTGAGGGCCGCTTCAGGTTCTGATGCATGACGGCATGGACCACCTCATGCACGATCACGCTGCGGTAGAAGTCGCGCCGCGGAAGCTTGGCATATGGTGTGTCCTTGACCAGGGAGCGAGCATTTCCTTCGTGGGTGACGAGAGCTGCCTCCCGCTTGGTGTCGAGCAGTCCGAAGATGGCGCCACCGCGGGGATGCTGGACCTCGCTCATGATCTGGACCGTAATGGGCCTGCGCGGCGAAATCCCGCACTGCCCGAGCCGTTGAATGGCGTGGCTGGCAGCGGAGCAAGCGAGCAGCCGCTCATCTGAGGATTCCGCGACCACATCGACGCGGGCCTCGGCGCATCGATGCGGTTGCATGCGGCCCGGATTGTCGTAGGGGTCGCGCTCCCCGGTCCAGGGCCATCTGCTGGCCTCGGGGTCAATCCAATCCGGCGGCTTCGGACGCGGCGCATAGGGCCTGTAGGCGGCCCACGGACCGCCTAGCCCGAACGATCGCAGCACGTCGAACTCGTTAGGTAGTGCGGTGGACGGCAGCCCCAAAGGCTCAACCGGAGCCGTCGTACTCTGGCCACCACCCGCCTGCGCAGTCTGCGTGGGTTGGGTGACATAAGCGCAAAGCAGGGCCACGGCGGCCGCAGCGCCAAGACCTTTCATGGCATACCCTTCTCGTCGGCGATCGGCCTCGGCGTCGCTCGACATGAGCGAGCGTAGTCGCCTTCCTGTGGGCCGACCCGAAGTTTTCGAGATGTGAAAATTCTCACCCTGAACGAAATTCCGTCTCCTAGGGTGATAGGTCGACCTTCTCGAAAAGTCTGACGGGGTGCCGACGGCCTGGTGACGATGCACTGATTTTTCGGCTATAATTTTACGACCTGGGCGGGATGAGCCAGGGGGCTGAATGGACCAAATCGTCCCACGGCAGCTGCAGTTCGATCGCTTTACCCTCGATCTGACGCGCGGGTGCGTGCGGGTGGCCGACCGCGAGATCGAATTGCCTCCCAAGGCGTTCGACGTTCTGCGCGTGCTTGCGGAGAACGCCGGCCGGCTGGTCTCGAAACAGGAGCTTTACGAAGCCGTTTGGCCGCGCGTGACGGTGAGCGACGACACGCTGGTTCAACGCATTCGGGAATTGCGCCAAGTCCTCGGTGACGACGAGCGCCGTCTGATCAAGACAGTCTCCCGCCGCGGCTACCTGCTCGACGCCGCCGTCACCAGGACGGCACCGCAAGATCGGGACGTGCCGATCGTTGCGCACGCAATGTCCCGCGGCAGCTTGCCGATCGGATCGCAAGGCCGACCCTGGAGGGTCATCGGTTTGACCGCCTTGCCGCTCGCGACGCTCTTGGTAGCCGGCGTCATGTGGACAACAATGCGGGCAAACGCACCAACTTCGCGCCAGAACCCGGTCGCGGCGCCCGAGCACCATCTTGCATTCGTCGTCCTGCCGTTTCAAAGCCTCGGCGCGGATCCCGAACACGAGCACTTAGCCGACGGCATCACCGACGACCTCATAGAAGGCTTGTCGCGGCTGGGCGGAACAGTGATCGCGCGGGGCACCGCTTTTACCTACAAGGGCAAGCCGATCGATATTCGCCAAGTCGGTCGTGAGCTTGGCGTTCGCTATGTGTTGGACGGCACAGTTCGACGTTCCGGCAACGATGTTCGGGTTTCCGCCCGGCTCGGCGATGCGGCGACGGCGGCCAACGTCTGGACGGATACATTCGATGTCGATCGGCGCGAGCTTGTGGCGCTGCGTGAGGACGTTACGGATCGCCTTGCCCGCATCCTGGGCATCGAGGTTCCATACGCTGGGAACCCGCGATCTATCCGCCAGCGCGTATACAATGATCCCGAAGCTGTGGACCTGATGGTGCGGGCAAAGGCGCTCTTGCTGCGCACGCCGACAGGGCAGGAGCTCTCCGAGGTCCGCGCTCTTTTCCGCGAGGCGCTGCGGCGCGACGAGTTGTTGGCCGGCGCCTGGAGTGGACTGTCGCTTACCTACCTCCGCAATCGGCGTTTCAGCGTCACTCCCGAGCAAGAGCTCGTGCACGCCACTGAAGCGGCCGAGCGTGCGATCGCCATCGACCCGCGCGCGGCCATCGCGCACGTTGCCCTCGGCTCGGTTCGCTTGGGACAGAAGCGGGTCGACCAGGCGCTCGCCGCCTTCGAGCACGCGGCGCAACTCGATCCCAACGATCCGCACGCGCAAGGTGGGATCGCGGCCGCCAACAGGGCTCTTGGTCGACCCGAAAGCGCATTGGGGCCCGTGCAAAAAGCCCTGCGGCTGAGCCCGCGGGACCCCTCGCTCCCGGTGTGGCAAAAGTTGCTCGGCGCAACTCATCTCCAGCTCGCGCGCGATGCCGAGGCGCTTCATTGGTTGAACAAATCGGTGGCCATGGACCCCAGCGATGCGGGTACGCGTGCGCTGTTGGCAAGCGCGTTGGCGCTGTCCGGGCGTGAAGCCGAGGCCAAGCGTGAGATCGCGGCATTGCTGCGCGGGTATCCGAACCTGACCCTTAGCGCATTTCAGGCCTATGAGCCTTCCAACGAGCCGGCATTTCGAGCACGGCAGGAGCGAATTTATGAGGGGATGCGGCTCGCGGGATTGCCCAACTAGCGCCGTTTCCATCCAATTTGGCGCAGGCGATGCCGCCGCTCTACCTCTCCCCGTTGGGGAGAGGTCGGATTGCGCGTCAGCGCGCAATCCGGGTGAGGGGGCTCAGTGCTTCGCTCGGAACACTCTAACCCCTCACCCGCCGCGCTTCGCTGCGCTCAGCGTGGCGACCTCTCCCTCTGGGAGAGGTGGGTCAACGCGATCGGAAAACGCTTTAAGCGCGCCGAGTTCGGTAAGCTCGCCGCTCGCAGCCAATCTCAAATCTGCGAGGAGTCCTTCGCCATGTCGGCTTTCGCGGGTGAAGCGGAGATTTTCGCTCGACCAAAGGCTTACCGCTTGGGCCCATCGCGACGAAATGGGACTCTCCGCTCCTATGTCGGGTCTTGGAGATAGACCGGAATAGATATGCTCACTCTGCCACCTGTCGATTTCGACCCAAGGACTAAACCGCTCGCGCGGTAGGGTGGCGTCCAGACGGAAGAGCAACACGACGGCACAACGGGGCGGGCTGTCTGGAAGATGAGCTTCACTGATCGGTGTCGCAAAAGCGACGCAGCACGGACGAGTTGGACCGCGGGTCCGCCTTTGAAGCAGAAGCCTCGCACGACAATCAAATGTGAACGGCACGCGATCAGAAACCGAGCATGCGAAGCTGTCGCTTGCTGAGCTGGTCGGCCGAGTCGATCGATTGCGCCTTGCGGAAATCGGCGATCGCCTCGGCGCGGCGGCCCAGCGCCTCATAGGAGAGGCCGCGGTTGTTGTAGGCCTCGACATAGGACGGATCGAGCTGGATCGCTTGCGTGAAATCCGTAATCGCGCGGTTGCTGTCACCTCTTGCGACGTACGCTTTGCCGCGGGAGTTGAAAGAGTTGAGGTCCTTGGGGTTTATCGCGATCGCCTGGTCATAGTCGTGGATCGCGGCATCGATCTTGCCCAGCACCCTATAGGCATTGCCGCGATTCCAATACGCCACGCCGTTCTTTGGATTGATGCTGATCGACTGATCATAGTCGGCGATCGCGCGGCTATAGTCCTTCAAGCCTTCGTAAGCGACGCCGCGGCAATTGTACCCGCCGGAATTTTTGGGTTCGCGCTTGATGACCTCGCTGCAATCCGGAACGGCGAGGTTGTATTGGCGGTTGTTGCTGTAGGCAACGCCACGCGAGCTGTACAGCCAAAGCAGATTTGGATCGAGCTTGATTGCCTCGCTGTAGTCTGCGATCGCGGGCTCCCATCCGCCTTTTTTCGTGATCAACCTCTTCCTGAAGAGCGCGTGACCCCTTTGGCCAAAACCAAAAGCGTATTTCGGATCGATCTTGATCGCCTCGGTGATATCGGCGACCGCCTGGTCGAATTCACCCTTTTCCGTCCACACCATGCCGCGGCGGGCATAGGCCCACGCGTCCCTGGAATTGACCCTGATCGCCTCGGCGTGGTCGACCAGCGCTGCGTCGTATTCATGCAGACCGTAGTAGGCGACGCCACGGTTGTTGTAGGCCCAGCCATATTTCGGATCGATCTTGATCGCCTCGGTGCAATCCGCAATGGCCGCGTCGTGGTCCTCTTTGCTCTCGTAAGCCTGACACCGATGCGCAAAGGCCCAGACGTCCTTCGGGTTGAGCTTGATGGCCTCGCCGTAGTCGGCAATCGCGGTCGTAATCCTTCCTGTTGAAGGAGCCGCGGCCCCGGTTCTCGAACGCCTTGACGCGTTCTGCCACCGACTCGCTTGCATCGTCGATGATGCGGCTGCAGGCCGCGCCCCCGACGTCGGGCTTGTCGACGCTGGCGGCGCACTCGTCCCGGTCGGCCGGCGTGGCGGCCAGCGCCGGCATCGCAAGCAGGAGACCCACGCAAAGGAGCAGTCCACCTGATCCGCGCGCTGGCATGCTGTTCCCGCTCCGCCGGCAGAGCTGCCAATAACTATCCGTTGTACACAACCATATCAAACACGACCACTTTCGAGTCGGGCTCGAATTCCGGGGATGGATCCAGGAGCTTTGTTATCAGCAGTTGCTTCCTTCCTGCGCTATTCAAGAATGGATCATTCTCGTTGTGAGGATCATTTTCAAAATACATTTGCGTCACGAGCCGGTCGTGTCGCCCGCTCACCTGGAAGTGGATATGGGCCGGCCGGATCAGGTTGGGACCCGCAGGATAGGCCCCCGGCTTGATCGTCTTGAAACGATATCGGCCTTGGGAGTCGGTGGTCAGATGCGCCGAGCCGTCGAAGTTCGGGTCGAGCGGCGCCGGATTGATGTCGCTGGGATGCGTGTAGCGCCCGTGTGCGTTGGCTTGCCACACTTCGACGGTGGCATCGCGCACCGGCTCCCCGGCAACGTTTAGGACGCGCCCCATGACGTTGATGACCTGCCCGGCGGCGCGGCCCGCCCGGCCGGACACTCGCGTCAGATCGGCCGTTTGCGGCAGGTCCTTGAGCGGATAGAAGGGGCCGAGGATCTGGCCGGGCGTGCGCGGCAACCCCGCTGCTTCGGCGGGGCCGCGGGCCGCGCACACCGCCGCGGCGCCGGTGAGCACTGCGCATATTTTCAGGATTTCCCGACGATTGAAGTCGCCGATCGAGTAGACCGCCATCTTTGCCTCCATTGCGAGCCACGTCCGCCAATAGGAACAGAAGCCATTTTTGCAGCATCCGCCATGTCGTCGACCGTTGCGTGCGTCAGCGCCACGCCGCCGCTGCGCCACCTCTCCCCGCGAGCGCTCTAAGGCGTGCACACATCTGGGCGCCGAACTGAAATGCGCTTGCGTTCTCGCGGAGCCGTCGTTCCAGCGTTCCCTCCCCCTTGCGGGGGAGGGACAGGGAGGGGGTAAGGGCCAATTCTGATTTCGCGAACACCCCCCTCCCCAACCCTCCCCCGCAAGGGGGGAGGGAGCACGAGGCCGTGCCCGCCTTACCTGGCGCTCGTCCCACCCGACAATCACGAGCGGAGATGTGCGCACGCCCTAGCGCAGGCGGGGAGAGGTGGTTCAACGCAAGCGGCATTCGCGCTATCCACCCGCTGATGATTGCGAGTTGCGGACCGGCCTGGCGGCCGATCCACCTGGATGAAACTTGCAACCCATCATCCTGATCAGGATGACGGTGTTGTGGGAGCAGCGCTTATTCTGAACTCGTCATCCTGAGAGCCTGCCTTGGACTTGATCCGGGGCGCTCGCCCGACGAAGTCGGGCGAGCCTCGAAGGACGCACAACATAACAGCTGCACGGCAGAACAGCATCCTTCGAGGCCCTCGCTTCGCTCGGGCACCTCGGGATGACGAGGTGAGGGCAGCGCTTCTTCTCTGACTCGTCATCCTGAGGCGCTCGCCCGACGAAGTCGGGCGAGCCTCGAAGGACGCACAACATAACAGCTGCACGGCAGAGCAGCATCCTTCGAGGCCCTCGCTTCGCTCGGGCACCTCAGGATGACGGCGTGGGGGCTCCGCTGTTTTCTTGCACAGGCGAGCCGCCTGCCAAGGCTGGAAGCGTCACATTCTAAGTCATGGTGCCGCTCTTTCCTTGTCGCGCAAATTGATCATTCCGGCCTTGCTGAGCCAGAGGTCGACGCGCTCGCCTCGCTTGAGTTCATGACAGCGGTCACCGCCGGAAACACCGAGCGCATCGACCAAAAGCACGCGGTCCTTCTCTGCACCGGCTTCCTCGTCGTCGTGGATCACGATCACATGAATCGCCATGGAGTCACCTCCAGATAGCCGCGAACGCCTTGGGCGGCGCGCGGATGATAGAAACACAAGCCCGCACGACTTAGGTACAGCCGGGATCGAATCGCGCGGATGTCATCACGCCACGCTATCGCCAGAACGTGGTATAGACGCGGTTGTCGAAGCCGATGACGAACAGATCCAGATTGTTGGGCGTGCGTGAGACCGCGGCCAGCCGCTGCTTCTGGTGATCAAACACGTGTTGGCCCGGTAACGGAAACCATTCTTGATTCCACTGCCCGTTCTGGTCAGGCCAGAATGTAGAGATAACTGGTTGTCGAACCCGATGACGAACAGATCCAGATTGTTGGGCGTCCGTGCGTCCACGGCCAGCCGCTGCTTCTGGTGATCGAAGGTATGCTGGCCGGGCAGCGGGAACCACTCCGGGTTCCACCCGGTGGCAGCGCTCCAGAACGTGGAATAGACACGGTTATCGAACCCGACGACGAAGAGGTCCAGTACGTCCGGCTGCCGCGAGACCGCGACGATCTGTTGATGCTCCCGGTCGAAGGTATGCTGGCCGGGAATAGGGAACCATTCTTGATTTCACTGCCCGTTCTGATTGGGCCAGAACGTAGAGTAGACACGGTTGTCGAACCCGATGACGAATAGATCCAGGTTGTTCGGCGTCCGCGAGACCGCAGCGATGTGTTGCTTTTGGTGATCGAAGACATGCTGGCCGGGCAACGGGAAGCCACTCCGGGTTCCAGCCGGTGGCAGCGCTCCAGAACGTGGAATAGACGCGATTGTCGAACTGAATGACGAAAAGGTCCAGTACTCCCGGCTGCCGCGAGACCGCGGCGATCTGTTGACGCTCGCGGTCGAAGGTATGCTGGCCGGGAATCGGAAACCACTCTTGATTTCACTGCCCGTTCTGATCGGGCCAGAACGTAGAGTAAACATGGTTGTCGAACCCGATGACGAATAGATCCAGGTTGTTCGGCGTCCGCGAGACCGCAGCGATGTGCTGCTTCTGGTGATCGAAGACATGTTGACCGGGCAACGGGAACCACTCCTGGTTCCAGCCGGTGGCAGCGCTCCAGAACGTAGAATAGACACGGTTGTCGAACCCAATGACGAAAAGGTCCAATACTCCCGGCTGCCGCGAGACCGCGGCGATCTGTTGACGCTCCCGGTCGAAGGTATGCTGGCCGGGAATTGGAAACCAATCGGCATTCCAGCCCGAAAGTATGTTAGCCGCAGTGCGCCGGCGTTTCATTGCACATCGCGAAGGTATTGGCTTTCATCAGACAAGCGATACCGCCGCCGGGTGCGCAGTTCTAGCAGTTCGTATTCGGCCACCAGTATTGGCCCCACGATCCACCGCAGTCGCATCCGCTGCTGGCATATTCATCTAGGGCAGCTGAAAATGATGACCGGTCTCATGCGTGAAAACACGGTCTATGTTGTCCGGCCCCCATCCATCGTTCGCGTAGTCCATGACGAGACGTGGCCCGCCGATGCTCGCGTATGCGAAGTGGCGGAGGGGATACTTTGTGAAGAATGCACAATACGTCCACCGGGTCTGAAATCGTGTTCGATTGTCCTCCACGTAACGGATGACCCCGTCCCAATCTGCGGTGTAACCCAACGCAGCCATCGCCGGATCACGCCAAAGAGCTTCCAGGTCGGCCGCGCCCGGATTGGGAGGAACGGTGAGCGTTACGACGCGGATGTCATAAGTAAAGGTAATACCCGCGAATGGATTTTGTGCCGCCAGCCAAGTCAGTCCATTCTGAACCTCGGCGACGACTTGAGTTCGCTCTGTGTCGCTGAACCTCAAGTCTGCGGTCGGCCCTTCGACTATTATTATGCCCACCGCAACACTGCCCTCCAAGTATGCGCTGGTCGGCGCGGCGGCCAGCGCCTCCATGGCGCCGGCGGCCTCGTCTGGAAGCGACTGCGTGCAACCCTCCATGTCCCAGGGTTGACCATCTCGCGGGCGGTTCTGCTTGGCCCGCTTGTACTGGGGGTCAAGGCGGCGTTGGAATGCTGCAACGCCGAGGCGCTCCACTTCGCTCAGGCCCGCCACTCTGGCCGCGGCAGCAGATCGCTCTGCCAAAGCGTCGTCGGCAACACCTGGCATGACTCGCGATGGCTCTAGCCCTATCAGCACCTTGTCTCCGTATCGATGAACGAACCGCATCGGCCGCGTGCCTGTCGGCGCCGCGAGCGCTGCTGAGTTACCGAGAATGCTTAAGCGCTCTGTAAGGTTTAGGTCTCCAGCCATGGCCGATCTCCAGGTTGAAAGTTTGCTGCCAACGGATCAACGTTTCTTGGGCGGGTCAGGAGGTAGAAATCCTTCAGCATCCCACGGCTGACCGTCTCCGATACGCTGCTTGTCCTTGCGTTGCTGGCGTTGCCGCCACGCGTCAACGAACAGCCGCTCGCTGTCGCTTAGTGAGACAGGTATCGGTTCTGCCGGATCTGCGATTAGAGCCTGCGTCGTTGGCAACCGGCGCACCGCCTCGTTCCGGTCATCGTCCAACTCGACGATCAACAAACGTGGCGGAAGCACGCTCACCACACGACCGCGCTTCCGGATTTCCGCAAGCCCAGCGGCTGCGTCCTCGGCGGACAGCACAATCAAGCTTTCTGCCATTAACGGACCCAGTCTCCCGTTGTCTGCATACGCCCTAGATTGTCGATCGATGCCAAGGTAGGGCGGATCGATCCAAGTATTTGTGAGCTGGCTCACACATGACTTTCATTGATCCAACGCGCGCGCCGCCGTCGCACCGCTCCTCCCCGAACACATCGTGCGCGAAGAACGAGTGGTCGCATCCGGGGCGTCTGCACACAGCTGCCGACGGTCGGCCCTGCCACCCCTCGCAGTCACATCGTAGACATGGGGCGAAGCTTCCGTTGGTCGGCGGCTCCTTGGGGCCCGAAACCCGCAGCCGCCATTTTTGCACGGGCGCGAAGCGGTTCGTGGGCATCGGTGATTCCTTGAGCATGCTGCGCTCCGGAGTTGGAGAAGGACTTCACGCCGAGCCACAAGCGAACTAGCGCATTTCCCAGTGGTGTTGATGCGTGAGAATCTCGGGAACGATACTCGCGATGATGCCGACCATGGCAATTCAATCACGAAGATGGCGGTTCAGGAATTTGAGCATCTGCTGGATTTCGTCGCGCGCCTGTGGCGGGCTGCTGAAAATATCGTTGTGCCGACCTCCCTCGTAATACACGGCTGTCACCGTCTTGTCGGCGGCCCGCAGCTTCGTCTCGAAATCGCGCGCCCGCTGGATGTTGGTAACCTCCACGCCGCCGTCAGCCGGGCTGTCTGCAGTGCCGTGCAGGATCAAGATTGGCGCATTCACCTCAGCGGAAAGGCTGGCAGGATAACCAGCGGAATTGAGCATCGCGCCCTTCACGTCCGCGCCTTGAAGGATGTAGCTCAAGATCGGTGCCGCACCGCGCGAGTGCCCGAATAGCCCGATGCGCTCCGGCTGCACCCCCGGCAGAATGCGCGCGGCTTGCACGAGCGCTTGCAACGTCTGCAAGGCCTGAGGACTCGAACCGCCCGGGATGGGCGGCGCCTCTGGGCAGTCGATGGGAGTTACGAAATGGGTGCCGGTGCCCGCACTGCCGCGAAACCAGCACGCGGCCACGGCCAAGACGCCGCCTCGAGCCAGCTCGTGAGCCAGTCGTACATACTCATGAGCGAACTGCCATGCAGGAGAACAACGGTCGGGAACGGTCCGGAACCTTCGGGTCGCGCCACGGCGGCCAACATGACACCCAGACCGGAAGCCTCCACCTTCACCCACTGCACCGGAAGCGCCGCAGTTCCGGGCGGCGCATCGGTGACGGAAACCAGGGGCGCGGTTTCGCTGCCGCCCTGCATCTGTGCCGGGGCTCGCCAGACTGGCAGGGCAAGTACGAGCAGTGTGCCCGCGGCAATGGCCTTTGACACCAGGCGCACCTTGGTCTGCGTATCGGTCAGCGTTCTCTTGGCCATCTCAAATTCTCCTCTGCGTCTGCCACGTAATGATCTTCAGCCCCTTATTCGTCGGGAACATTCCTAAGCTCGAGCCGCTTCGACGAGACTGGCTGGGACTTTTGTCGGGATCACGCGCTGGAACCTCAAACCAGCGGAGCTGAGCAAGTGCTCAAGCTCGGCTGCGGTCCGTTCGCGGCCGCCGCGCGTGCCGACCAGCATCCGGAGATCAAGCAGGACGTGGGCTTGGACCGCCGGGCTCGGCTCGATGCGCTCCGGCATCACGCGATCGAGAATCAGAAGCTTCCCATGCGGCGCCATGGCGCGCTGGCACGCGTTCAACACTTGCGCGGCGTGCTCGTCATCCCAGTCATGAATCACGTGGCAAAGCAGGTAGAGGTCCGCGCCAGCGGGCACGGAGGCGAGCATGTCGCCCCCGATCACCTCGCAGCGGTCGTCGACGCTTTCCTTGGCAAGCAACGACCGCGCGGCCTGTGCCACGCGAGGTAGATCGAACAAGGTGCCGCGGAGGTGAGGATGTGCCTTGAGGATAGATGCGAGAACCTTGCCGTGCCCCCCGCCGATATCGATGACGTGACTGATCCGGGCAAAGTCATAAGCCTCGGCGATCGCCGGCCCGGTAAACGCAGACACCGCGCTCATGGCTTCGTCGAACACCGCCGCGAACTCGGGGTGCTGCTCGTAGTAGGCGAAGCTGCAGCCCAATCCATGGAGCAGCTGAAAGGCGTTTTGACCGGTCTCGATGCATTTGGCGAGGGTCGCGAACGTCTGCCAGAAGGGCTCGCTGGCGAACAACGCGACGATCGGGCGCACCGAGTTCGGCGCGTCAGCCCGCAGGCAGCGCCCGACCGGCGTCAACTCGAATTGCTCCGTCCCGAGGTCCTTGACGACGTCGAACGCCGCCAGTGCCCGCAGCAGGCGACGCATCATATCGGCGCGCGCACCGGTCGCCTGCGCGATCTCTGCGGCCGTGCAGCGCCATTTCCCAGGAGATCGGGAATACCAGCTTGCACGCGACTTTGACCGCTTGCGAAGCCATGTAGCCGGTCGCAAGCCGGGTGGCGACTATGGAGGGCGGCAGTTCGCCCATTTGGTCCTCAGCACGCCGGGAACTCCGGTCGGTCGCTAGAGAGATGTCGCGGTGAGGTCTCTCGCGAGCTCCGTTCTCACATCGCGCTGCGGGCGCGGGCCTTCGGTCCAAGTTCGCGCACCAAAGCGGCGATGCGATCCGTTTCCCGCTCGAGGAATTCGCATATGCTCCGCGGTCCGGTGCGCGCAGGACGAGACCAAGCTCGGCGATCCGCTGCGCCGCGGCCGGCGCGTTGAGCACATCGCGCGCATCCCGCAACAGCTGCTCCCGCAGCTCAGGCGCCAGCGTGGTGCGCGCAAACAATCCGTGCCCGCCGAAAATAATAAGCTCCGGGAAACCGAGCTCGGTTGCGTAGGAATCTCGGGCGCG
The DNA here is from genome assembly GCA_963788095.1 of uncultured Alphaproteobacteria bacterium. Lineage (GTDB taxonomy): Bacteria > Pseudomonadota > Alphaproteobacteria > Rhizobiales > Xanthobacteraceae > CAVTXS01. The sequence continues at coordinate 69,564 of CAWBFP010000035.1, forward strand.
ATCGGCGCGCGGCCCTGATTCGCGAGCGCCAGAATCTTCACCTTCCCGCTGCGCGCGAGCTCGATCACCATAGCCAGCGACAGAACGCCAACCTGGATGCGGTTCTCCATCAGATCGGGTAAGGCGCAGACCAGCGTTCGATAAGGTACGAAGACCAGATTGACGCCCGCGCGTTCCTGGAATGCCTGGAAAGCGAGGTATGGCGCGGCGGGGAAGCTCGCATAGGCGAGACCTCGGGTTGGGTGCGCGCGAGTGCTAGCAAATCGGCCAGGGTGTCGACGTTCAACGCCGGAGATGCGACGATCGCGATGAAGTCATCGACCACGTGGGAGATCGGCACCAGGTCGTCTTTCGGGGAGTAGGGCAGCTTCTCGTGCAAGGCCGGATTGACGGTCACTACGCCGTTGAACGTGTAAAGAAGGACGTGGTCGTCCGGGGTGGTTACGAAGCTGCGCACCGCCGGAATACCGTCTGCCCCCGGCTGGTTCTCGACCACCACTGGACGTGCCCATTTTTTTGCCAGACCCTCGGCCAGCAGCCGAGCCATTGCATCGGCATGGCTTCCTGGCCCTGCCGGCGTGATCAGCTTGACGGTCCGGTCGGGCCACGCCAACGCGCGATCCCAGCCTAGCCCGCCTGGCGGCCCGATGAGTGCCGAGGCGATTGCCGCCGCATGGATACAGACGCGATATGCGCGTTCACGCCACCAGGCCACGCTCGCCATCTTGCTCTCCTTGTCGGGGTCTTCGCACGGCGGCAGCTATGACGGTCGAGACGCCCGAGACTGCGCGACCTCGCGCTATCACACGCGTTCGCACACTGTCGTGGGAAGGATTTTGAAATTTGCTGAAATGCTGTGAAATCGCTAGAATGTAACGGGTTTAGTCGCGAGAGGCGTCAGATGCTTGCTCCGCCTCCCCGCATACTGCGCTTTGATGAATTCACGCTCGACTGCGTCCGCTGCGTGCTCCTTCGGGGCGCAACGGAGCTTCCCCTGCGGCGACAGTCCTTCGACGTTCTGCGCTATCTTGCCGAACACGCCGGCAAAGTTGTCGCGAGCGAGGAGCTCATAGAGGCCCTCTGGTCCTCAAAGCCGGCGGACCAGAACGCTTCGGTTGGGCAGTGCATCAAGGAAGTGCGCCGAGCAATCGGCCATGACGCCCGCTGGATCATCAAAACGGTTTCCGGCCGTGGCTATCAATTCATGGCCGACATTGTGCCTATCATTCCGCTTTCGCCGGAGGTGGCGCACGCCGGTTGTCCGCGGAGAGGAGAGCTTGCCGCTACGACCACGAGGGCGGCTGCGGGTGAAAGTGGGATGCCGCCTGCACTGGCCTCCGAGCATCCATCATGGCGACCGACACGGCTGCTTGCAGTCGCCCTGGCTGCCGCGCTCGTCGCCGGCGGTTGGATCCTGTGGCCGTGGCAGCAAGTTGCGGCCCCTCCCAGGCGCGCTCACCATGATGGCGGCGCCCACGATCGCGGTGCTGCCCTTCACGACGCTCGGCTCGGAAAATGGACCTGAGGCAGGCCTGGAGATGGAACTCCGGTCCGCACTCTCGCGCGCGCATCGAGGGTTCGATCTGATAGTCAGGTCGGCGGCCGACGATCGGGTCCGCTCATTGTCACCCAGGCTCGCGGGGTCCCGGCTCGGTGCGAGATATGTCGTGGTCGGCACGACGCGGCTCGACCGTGATGTTCAACGTGCCGATATTGCGCTGATCGAGACCGAGACCGATCAGCAGCTCTGGTCCGCGCCCTTCGAGCTCGATCGGGGCCGCAACGGCGACCTCGACCGCACGGCGGCGCGCATCGCCCGCATGCTCATCCTGCAGGTGCGGACAGCCGAGAGTCGACGGCCCCTTCCGGCGAAGGTGGAGGCTGGGCACTACACTCTGCAGGGACGCGCCGTCTGATGAGGCGGAGCGCACCCCGAAGAGCACGCGGGAGGCGGAGTTCCTGTTCAAGAAGGCACTTGAGCTCGACCCCCACTCGGTTCCGGCTTTGCAGGGGTTCGCAACAACCAAAGCTTGTCCAGGTCCACAACGGCTGGGTCACCTGGGATCAAAGACCTGCCGCCCTGATCGAGGCCGACGAGACGATTGAGCGCCTGATCAAGCTCGATCCTAGAAATGCTTCCGGTCACCAGCTCCGCGCCTCCCGGCTGCGAGCCGTTGGCGAGGTGGATAGGGCGATCGCTTCGCTCGAGTACGCACTTTCTCTGGATCCGGATTACTTTGCTGCGCACGCCGAGCTCGGACGTATCAAGATCGACGCGGGGCTGGCGCATGAGGCCATCGGTCACATCCAGAAAGCCATTGAGCTGACCCCCCCGAAAACTTACATGCACGTCCGTATTTTTGGGCGGGCATGGCTGCCCTGCACATCGGTGACGATCAAGCGGCCGTGCGATGGCTGCTGAAGTCGCGGCAGGCGAACCCGGCATATAATCAGTCAGGGCTGTTGCTCGCGGCGCCTATCTGGGGATCGGAAAGGAGGAAGAGGCGCGCGCAAGCTTGGCCGAGTATCTCAAGAAGGTGCCCACCTTCTCAATTGCGGCTTGGAAACAGTGGAATCCCACCCATAGTCCGATCGCTACCGGGCAGCGCGAGCGGATCCTGGATGCCTGGCGTCGATTGGGCGTTCCCTGAGACTTGGCCCGCTGTGGCCAGTCGACAAGGCTGGCCTTGCTTGTCCATCCGCGATCAGCGTGCAGCGCGAGGCGTAGATCCGGAGCAAGTAGCCGATCCGCCCGCTATCGGGCGCACGCGCATGGACCACAGTGCCGGTATTGCAGCTTCATTGCAAGTAACCGACTGCTGCCTCGTCCGGGCTACGGTTACGTAGCCAGGGAGGCGTAGGCCCACACCTTCCGCGAAGCATACGGAATCGAGATGACGCTGATCAGCTGCTCCGTTCCGTCGAACAGCTGCCCGAACTTCTCGCCTGAAGCTTTGAACGAAAGCTTCGTTATCCGATCGACTCCGGTTGCCGTGCTCCGCAGTACGTCGACTGCCTGCTCGACGCGATCGATACGGTAGAAATCGGGTTTCGCCGCCGAGTACAGGTTTTGCTCTATCTTGCTGGCGGTGGGCGCTGCCGGAGCGTACTGGATCTGCACTTCGACCGTGGCGCCGTCGGCGCTGAACCGCCAATGCTCTTCTTTGATCGGCTTCTTGTCTGCGTCCGTCTGCGCCCTTCGCTCGATGGCTGATTGCGCAAGGGCGAATACGCCCCAGGGACCTGGGCTCGCGGGCTGTTCAAAAAGGCCGCCGAACATCATAGGTATCGCCGCGTCGGTGCCCTTTTTCTTGGCGAAAAAGACAAGGGCCGCACCGCGGAAGGTTTCCGTAGGCTTCCCATCCACGTCATTTGAAGATTTGCTCGACCAGCACAACGGTCACGTTTGCCCCTTTGTTCGGGCTGGCCGTTGGTGAATTGATCTCCCAACCCTCGGGCAGCAGTTTCTGAACCGCCGCGTCTGACGCCTTGAAAGACAGGTGAGTGCGAAGCTCGACATCGCTGCGGATAAACTTCTCTTGCGCGAGAGCGGGACCGGCGAACAGAAATAGCGTGAGAGTGAGGATTGCATGCATGGGAACCCTCCGTTGAATTTAGGCGCCAAGCCTGCAACGCCTGATTTTGCGGGTAGCGGGTCATCTGGTCGCACCGATAGCCGATCCTAGGGGCCGCCCGAATCGCCCAATCGACGCAAGGCGCTCCGTCCGCGAGACGTTGCAGCCGGAGAAGAGCGGGCCACCTCACTTCAGATAGCCATAGTCGCGCCTGGCCTTGTATTCGCCGGCCGCAGGCTCTGAGTGGCGACGCCCATTTTTCTGCATCACGTTGGCGCCGGGTCCGAAGAAGCGCATCTTGAGGCCCTTGAGGTCGTCAACCGTCTTGAGCCTTTTAGCTCGGATGTTCCCGTTCAAGCGTCGACTGAAGTGCGAAGCGAAAAGTTGAGCCGCTTTCAACTGAAACTTCGCCCTACTGGACATCAACCTGCAAGGCGAAATGGATTTCACGCGGCAACGCTTCAAAGGCCAGCCGCCTGAACGGCCAGGGTCACCCGCTGGCTGATCGAAGCAGGTAGCCCGGATGAGCAAAGCGAAATCCGGGATCGCGCTTCAGCGTCGAGGCGCTTTGCTCGCTATGCACCCGAAAGCGGAGCTATTGTGCTCACTTTGAGTTTTGTCGATCCTTGACCCAAGCTGTCGTGTTGCAGTCACTTGCACTCAGGGCCACCTTGCGATCATATTTAGCAAGTAGCCCGGATGAGCCGAGGTGAAATCCGGGATCACGCTCCGCGCTAAGCCGCGTGCCTAGTCATTGCGAATGCGCGATCCGGCGATGGTGGCCCCCAGATTTCGTGGCGCTCACCCGGATCCAGCGGGGCATCGTGAATTCTTGCCGAGCGCACGGATAAGCGCTCTAGGGGCAGAGGTGATCTTGACCGGACCCGTTGGCTGTGTGCGTGGCGTTGCCGCCACGACACTGTCGCCCGGACGCGCTGGCCTTGGGAGATGGTCCCGATGGCGACCACAACTAACACGAGCTTGCTCGTTTTCCATTTTAATGGGGTCTCATCATTAGGTGAACTCACCATCGAAGGTGTCGAGCGCGACCAGAAACCGTCGGATCGGGGTGCATGGGATTGGCGACCTAGTAGGGACCTGCTCGGTGATCTCGGATACAATTCTGCGTGGACAAAGGTGCGATTTGGCTATTGGCAGCAAATTGGCCAGACGACGCATCTTCACGACGGGTACAACTACAACCGACCGATCATTCTCCTCTATGGCATGAAGCTCGAAGATCGCAGCACGAAGCCCGAAGATTTCAACACGCGCAGAAGCTACCCACACGGCCCGGGCGTCCTGTGGGGTGAGTCGTTGGGACACCTGCTGGTAGGGAAGGCGCTTATTCAGATTCGGTGGTACTTCAAACACGTGTGGGACGCAGTGGTAAAGTGATAACTCGCCACCGCCGACGGCCATTCTCGGCTTGAGCCGAAGCCCTGCCGCGCGGTTGACCCTTATTCCTTTTTCGTTCTCAATGCGGTTTGGAGCGGCGATGCGGCGCCATCGAGCGCTCCGACGCACTTCGGACCCGCAACCAAAACCCTGGGGAGAATTGCAATGCCTTGGTGGGGACATGCTTCGTTGTTGACTGCGACGTGGCTGGCCGCGGCCGGAGCTCTGGGTGCGGCTGCGGCACAGGAGCAAGTCATCCGATTTGGTCTGATTCCGTCCGAAGACGCCGACAAGCTGATCGCGGACTCGCAGCCGTTCATCTCCGCCCTCGAGAAGAATATCGGCATGAAGGTCAAACCCTTCGTCGCCATCGATTACAGCGCGGTGATCGAGGCGCTCAAGTCGGACAAGCTCGAAATCGCCTTCCTCGGTCCGAACGCCTACGTGCTCGCCAAGGATAAGGTGAAGGCGCAAATCGAGCCGGTCGGGCGCGGCGTCATGGAGCTGACCGGCACCTCTGCTTACAAGGCCCTGATCATCACGCAACCTAACAAGCCGATCGGCGGCATTGCAGATCTCAAGGGCAAGACCTTCGCCCTGGTCGACCCGGCTTCGACTTCCGGCAATCTGGTGCCGCGCTACGTCTTCGCCAATCACGGCATCACGCCCGAGAAGGATTTCAAGTCGGTCTACTATTCGGGGACACACCAGGCGTCGCTGATTGCGGTCAAGGAAGGCAAGGTGGATGCGGCGGCGATTGCCGACGAGGTCTACAATCTCGCGATCGCCAAAGGCCAGATCAAGCCGACGGATCTGAAGGTCGTATTCGAGTCCGAGCCGATTCCCGGTTCGCCTTTCGTCGTGCGCACCAACCTGCCAAAAGATCTGCAGGAAAAATTGCGGGCAGGAATTCATGGCGCTCAAGGACGTCAGCTTCGGCAAGCTGGGCGTCGTCAAATCCATGGATGCTGCGACCGACAATGATTACAACGTCATCCGCGAGCTCGAAGGTTTCAAGGACAAGCTGAAGAGAGGGAGCTGACGTCTAGATTGCGTGCGCATCCGTTCTCGATGGCAACGCCGCCCGCCGCCGAGCGCGGCGGGCGTAACATTATCGCAGCGTCTTTGCATTACAGCAGGGCATGTGGCGCCTTCATCCGAGCGACAGCTGATCCTGAAAATTTCCGGCCTGCGCAAGGCGTATGGGTCGACCGTCGCATTGCAGGACGTCAATCTCGACGTGGAGAGGGGTGAATTTATCGTCATCCTCGGCCGCAGCGGGGCCGGCAAATCGACTTTGATGCGATGCGTCAACCGGCTTGTGCAGCCGACGGCCGGCGCAATCCGCTTCAACGGCGAGATGCTGCCCAGGAAAAAGCAGCAGCTGCGGCGTTTCCGCTGCGCCATCGGGATGATCTTCCAGCAGTTCAACCTGGTGAAAAGGCTGTCGGTCCTGCAGAACGTGATGACGGGCGGGCTCGGCCGCAAGCCGCTGCTCCCGTCGTTGCTGCATTCCTTCTCGCGCGCCGAGAAGCTGCTGGCGCTCGAATGCCTCGACCGCGTGAACATGACGCACAAGGCCTTCCAACGCGCCGACACGCTATCGGGGGGCGAGCAGCAGCGCGTCGCCATCGCCCGTGCGCTCTACCAGAAGCCGATCCTGCTGCTCGCCGACGAGCCGGTGGCGAGCCTCGACCCGACCATCGCGCGCACCGTTCTCCGCTATCTCAAGACCATCAATGACGAGCTGGGCATCACCGTGCTCTTGAACATCCATCAAGTGAACTACGCACGCGAGTTCGGCCAGCGCATCGTCGGCCTGTCGGGTGGGGTGATCGCCTTCGACGGGGACGTCTCCGGGCTGACCGATCGCGTGCTGCACGACATCTACGGTGGCCAGCCGGAGGATAGCCATGACGAGTGAGGTCGCAAGCTCGCCAACCGCGCCCGGCGCGCCGCCACGCGGATCAAAGGCGCGCGGGCAACTGGAAACGCTCCTCGATACCGCGGTGCCGCCCTGGGAGCGTCATCGCAAGATGGCAATCCAGCTGCTGGTCGCGCTGGCGGTGATCGGCGTCCTCTATTGGAGCGCGGTCGCGACGAACGTCAGCTTGCCGGAGTTCGTGCGCGGCATCCCGGCCATTGCCGAGTACGTCAGCCGGATGTTTCCGCCCGACTGGTCCTACACGCCGGCGATCATCGGGCCGACGATCGAGACGATTCAAATCGCCATTTGGGGAACGGTGTTGGGCATCGCGCTTGCCGTTCCGCTCGGGCTGCTGGCGGCGCGCAACATCACGCCGCATCTCGTCGTGTACGGGACCGCGCGTTTCATTCTCAATGCGCTGCGCGGCGTGTCCGAGCTGGTGTTCGCGCTGATCTTCGTCTCGGCGGTTGGACTCGGGCCCTTCCCCGGCATTCTGGCATTGGCCCTGCACAACGCCGGGATGCTGGGAAAGTTCTACGCCGAGGCGATCGAAGCGATCGACCCGGGCCCCGTGGAGGCCCTGCAGGCGAGCGGCGCCGGTTGGCTGCAAACGGTCATATACGCGATCGTCCCGCAGGTGACCCCGCACTTCGTCACCTATAACCTTTACCGCTTCGAGGTCAGCATCCGCTCGGCGACCGTGCTCGGCCTGGTCGGCGCCGGCGGCATCGGCTTTCACTTGATCTCGAGCATTCGTCTGTTCGACTATCAGACCACGGCGATGGTTCTGATCGTGATCGTGCTGCTCGTGGTCGTTACCGACTACGTCGGGACCAAATTGCGGAATCGAAATCATCTGAGCATTGCGAAAAGCTCGGAAGCGAGGAAGTCGACGACAGCCTTCGAACTCGTCAGCTTCATGCACTACGATCTTGGACACTTCGACTTGAAGCAACAAACCTTGCAACCACTCGACAACCCGTCCGGGCCGAGGTTGCCACCCGTCTCTTAGGTACGAGTCCGGGCGGGACACTGTGGATGGGTGGGGTTCGTGGATAGGTCTCGAGCCGAGCGCCAATGTCCTGTTGATTTCGCGGATCAACCCGCTCCGGACGGCGAATAATCTGCCGTCGTTGCAAACAGGGGCTCAACGTATTTCGGGAAGGCGCGCCGATCCGGCGCCAGCTCATGAGCCCGCGAAGTCTGGTTCTTGTCTCGCTGCTGGCTCCCTGCACCATGAGCACGGCCGCGAGTTGCTCGGCGGGGCCGACCCAGAAAAGCGCGCCGCGCTATCGAGAAAGCCTCAGCGCAGCCAACATCTCATGCGCGCTCTCCTCGCCGAATTCCTTAGTGAACTTGTCCCAGACTGGCTTCGTCTTGTCACGCAGCTTGGCGACCTCCTCGTCAGGCAGGCTCGTCACCTGCATGCCCTTGGATTTCAGCTCCTCAAGGGCCTGCCGGTCGAAGGCGCGGATGATCTTGCGCTCGTAATCCTTCGCCTCGAGGGCCGCCTCCCTGATGATGGTCTGCTCGTCGGGCGACAGCCGGTCCCAGAACCTCTTGCTCATGAGGAACGCCCAGACGCTATAGATATGGCCGGACAGCACGGTATGCTTCTGCACTTCGTAGAATTTGGAGGCGAGGATAGTCGCCAGCGGGTTCTCCTGGCCGTCGACCACGCGCTGTTCGAGAGCGGTGTAGACTTCCGGGAAGGGCATCGGCTGCGGCGCCGCCCCGAGCGCGGAAAACGTCTCGAGGAACAGCGGGTTCTGGATTACGCGCACCTTCAGGCCCGCGAAATCCGCGGCTTTGGTGATGGGTCTTCGGCTGTTGCTCACGTGACGAAATCCGTTCTCCCAAAAGCCTAGCCCGATCAACCCTTTGTCCGGCAGCTTTGCGAGGAGCTTCTGCCCGAACGGGCCATCCAAGAGCGCATCCGCCTCTTCGCCCTTGTTGAAGAGGAAGGGCAAGTTGACGAGGCCGTAATCCTTCAGCCCCGCGATGCCGACCAGGGTCGAGGTGTCCGGCACTGTCATTTCCAGCGTGCCTCCCTGCAACGCGGAAATCATGGTCACGTCGTTTCCGAGCGCGCCTCCGGCGAACAACCTCACCTTCATCTTTCCGCCGCTTCTCTGCCCCACTAGTTCACTGAACCGATTGACGGCTTGGGCCTGCGGATGCTCGGCCGTGAGGCCAATGCCAACTTTGATGGTGCGGTCGCTGATGGCCTGGGCGGCGGCCGGAAGCGGTGCGAGCAAAGCGCCGACCAGCACTAGCGAGGCGATTTTGCTTCTTTCCATGGTGTTCCTCCCTGGGAACTGATAAGTCACGGAGGCAGCAATACAGGATCCTACCATCTGGCCGGCGTTGATGGGCGAAATTTCAGAGGCAACGTAGACTTCGACCGCGCGGACATTGCGCGGCACCCTCGCGACAGAGCGGGGCGTCACGGCGAGTGTGGGCACCATCTGGACCTTCCTCGACCGCTGCAACATGACAGTGAAAAAAAAAGACCGCCCATGCGGCGGAGCAAGATCGGCGGGATCTCGTTCGGTATCCACCACTTGCCACCCGCGCCACCGAGCCCTAGCCTTTCCACGGCGCAACCACGGGCTAACGCAATGGCGATCTATTCGTGGCGGGAGAGCATCCGGCAGGGCGGCGTGCTGAAGGTGTTCCAGACCGAGAGTTTTACTGGCAGCACCTGGGTTACCGAGCTTGAGCCCTCGATCAAGACGCTCAACGCTCTCCTCAAGAAGCACGGCTTCAAGCTGAAATTCGAAACCACCGCCACCAAGGCCGACGCCCAGGTTTTCCTCGGCACCAAGGCCGGCCACGGCCTCCACGCCGAGAACGAGCTCGGCCTCAAGGGCACGTCCATGATGGTGTCGGCCCACATCTTTCTGCCGGCGAACCCCACCATCAACGCCACGAAGGACGGCACCGCCATCGGCGGTCCCGTAAAACGCCACATCCTCGTCCACGAGCTGATCCATGGCGTGGGCCTCAACAATGCCGAGCACGCCGATGACGGCGGGGTCTTCGTCAAGAGCCTGGTCATCACGATCGGCACGAAACACGGAAAGCAGCAGGCAGCCGACGGCAGCGATTCCGTGCCCGAGATAAAGCTCGCGACCTCGACCGTGCGCGCCCTTCGCCAAGCCTGGCCGAAGTGACGGCCCGGGGTTAAACCCAATGATGGACTGGCTCACCATAGAGCTACTCGGGCCTATCGCGTTGCTCGCTGCCCTGCTCGGAGGTCGCGTCGCAATGCACCTGCGACGCAGGTATCGCGGCTCTGAACGCCCACCTGACGGAAAGAGCACCGGCATGTCCCGACCGGGGCTCACTGAGGAGCTGAATGCGGAAGCAGCGCGAGCTCGACTTCCTGATACACAGAACTCGAAACAGACGAGGGAGCGGTGAAGAGCAGGACGCATTTCGTTCACCGTGTCGATATGCGGACCGATGACGGCGAGAACGTCTTCGAGCATCTGGCAGGCGTCGAGGATTTCGAGATCGCGATGGCGACCTACCGGGCGGCGTGCGAGCGGTGGCCCGGTGCGGCTATCACCACAGGGGGCTCGTGTCATCGAGGATACGGGAAATCTAAGTATCGCCCCGCTGATCCGAAGCTTCAACTCGACAAGGAAATTCTGGCCTAACAGGGCCAAGGCGAAGAGGCCGCTAACTGAGGCGGCCTACATCTCCGCCGACAGGCGCAGCGTGAAGAATGTCTTGCCTTCTGCATTTGGCTTGTCAGTCACCCATATTGCCCAAGGTGTCCCATCCCACAGGGTAGCGGTAGCATGAGGCCCGCCCTTGAGAGTATCGGAGATTGCTCGCAGAGCTTCGTTCTGGACGGCAGCAATATCGGCCAGGTCGAAGCCAGTGCCGTCAAGGAAGCGTTGGCCGTTTTCCAGGTGAAAATAATAGCGGGGCATGAACGCGCTCCTTTGCCTGCAGGCGGGAGCGCTGTAGCGTCTCTCAGCCACCGATGCCCGATGATCGTTGCCGGTGATACATGTGAACGTCTCACGCCTGAGCAATGTTCCGCAAGTCGAACCTACCCTTTTCCGTTAAATGCTGCCGCAACAACACGGCGTGGGCCGACTGCCACCGTCTCAAACCTGATCCGCGGCCGCACCGATCGGCACCGTCAGTAAGGCATTGCCCTGACTGTCCACGAGGCGGAGCAACTTAACGGGCGAGCCCTGCGTACCCTTGGAAAGGTCCCTGGCGACGCGCAAAGCGTGCGCCATCGCCGCCGCTGCGTTAGGCAATTCCTCCTCCGCTGCGGCTTCTACTTTGAATACGGCGACCTGAAGCTCGAATCGATACTGCGCCATAGCCCGCAACACTAAAGGGTTTTCTTTGGGCCTACGTCGGCGTTGGAGATTTCGGTCTCAGTGCCACCCAACGGGCCTCCTAGACGAAGCCAATGTTGCGCAAGGCTGCTCCACTGCTGCTTTTCGTTCTCCAGCGAAGCGGCCTCGGCCATCTGCCGGCAGTATGCAACGTTGGCCCGGTACTCGTCGGACTTGTCCATTGGGTGCGCCGCGCCTGAGCCAAGGAGGAACTCTATATCATATGTGGGGTTCCGCACAGTGTCGGGTGCCCAACATAAAGAACGGGTCAAATTTCTTTAGGAAGTAGGCTAGTACCCCTTCTGAGGTCATCCGAGAGCGGCAAAAGGGCCTTGCCCGGCGCAGGGACAGGGGGTCGCACGTCGTCAGGCCTGTCTGACGACAGGTGGGATCGCCTTGTCGATCTCGCTGCGGAGCACCTCATAGCATTCGCACGCACACTCTTCGATTCCCGCACGGTTAAGAATTGTAATCCGGCCGCGCGCGTACTTGATGAGCCCGCCCTCTTGCAGCGTATGTGCGGCGATCGTTACCGAGGTGCGCTGAACGCCGAGCATGTGCGATAGAAACTCCTGCGTCAGCTCGACGACCGGGCTTTCTATCGTGTCCTGGGATTGCAGCAGCCAGCGGCACAGCCGCGCCTCCACGGTGTGCAATGCGTGGCACGCCGCGCTCTGCTGCGCCTGCATCATGATCACGTCCTGGAAGCGGTTGGCAAGCACGCCCAGTTTCCCACCTTTCCCGCACGCTTCGATGAAGGGTTTCCTAGCGATCTTGAGCGCCTTGCCGGCGATCTGCACCGTTGCCTGCGCGAACGAGTACCCGTTTCCGTTGGCGACCGATCCGCCGACCAATCCCTCCCGGCCGACGATGGCGGTTTCGATCTCATCGCCGCTCTGCATCACAGCGAGCAGCGAGACCATGCCGCTGAGCGGGAAGTAAACGTCGTCGATCTCGGTGCGTGCCCGCTGCAACACGTCGCCCCGGCGAAGCTCGACCGGCGTCAGCCTCGGTTGCAATGTCGATAGTTCGCCAGGCTCTAGCGACTGTAGAAGGCGGTTTTCCCCGCTATGCGGCTTCTCCACATGCCGTCCTCCTTCGCCCCTATCGGAAAGGGCAGAGACCGCGGCATGGGTATGAGGCGCGCCGAACAGCGCCTGCGGCGGAGACCAGTATCCCCACCATAGGCCCGAAGTATCACGCACGCAACGTTTCCGCGGGTTCTGGTGCGCGAGCGCCAGCCGGTATGGGGGGCCCAAGGCCTGGCGCCACCAGGACATCCGGCCTTGCCTTTGGGGCTGGCATCTCGCCGAGGGCTGCCTATGTCGGCTACCGAGCAGACACGCCACGCTCGCCTGCCATAGGTTCGCCTTATCGTCGGCCATAAGCACAACCAGCGTTCGGGCCGCCGACGGCTGAGAGACCTATCGCGCTCCCGCCCGACCACACGGGTCAACAAGGAAGCGCGTCATGGGCACCGTGCATCCCTTCAAAGAACACCAGCAGTTCGATCCTGCCACCTGCGAGGCCATGGGCTTGGCATTCGATACGGCGTGGCAAAAGTTGCTGGCTTCAGGAAGTCATCTCGCATCGTCGGTCTATGCCGACCCGACCCGTGAAGCTCTTGCCATGCACATCATCAACTCGGCGAAGCGCGGGGAGCGCGACGTGAACCGCCTTCGGGATGATGCAGTGGCCTTCGTGCTGGACGCGCTCCAGCGCAAGCAGGCGTAGCTCCGGCGGCGCCTCCCGTTGTGGCGCCCGCGGCGCTCAAATCGCCGCGCAGACCTTGCCGAACGCTGTCCCATGCTACGCGGGTCTCGAGGGTGCCAACATCACCGTCGCGCAATCCCACGGCCAAGTCGTAGGCGGCGTAGTAAGGCCAGGTTATCCATGCCATGACCGCCAGCAGCACGGGTATGCAAACGGCCACTTCCGAGACCGCGGTGAAGTATCGTCTTCATCGGGAGCCAGCTGCGACGTAGCCGTCTCCGAGCTCTTGAACAGCGCACCGAGGATGGGATCTTTGCTATTTGCAGCCATGCTCGGTCGTGTCCACCCTCAGCGTTTACAAGGGCGGAGCCAGCAACTCTATGCTGCTCAACCATTTCGCGAATTTCATGCCCGCTGACGGCCCGTAAGTCTTGCCCTCGATGTTGACATACCAACGCATGTCGAGCGGGTGTGGCGGCATTGCCGCGCCCGATGCGACGACGTCCTGTTCTGGTGACTGATCTGCGGATTGCACGACTATCGTCCGCGCAGTGGTCGTTACCGACTACGTCGGGACCAAATTGCGGAATCGAATCATCTGAGCATTGCGAGAAGCTCGGAAGCGAGGAAGTCGACGAGGCCGTTAGCCATCAACTCGGCGATGAGTTGGCGCCCGTCCGAGCGGTGATCCGGAAATTGCTGGACGAAGTTTCGCCCAGTCGGCTGCGCTTGATCGCGGTGGAGGCTATTCACACCTTCTTCAGCCAATACAGCAAGCGCCTCCGTAGAGTGAGTGGCTTCCTGCTTGTGTCGGCAGCGCGAGCAAGTAGGTCGTTATCGAGAGATCCGCTGAGCATCAACTGAAAACGATGCCGCGCGTATACAAGCATCTCATTAAAATCCCGCCCTGTGTCGCGGATTGTGATGCGACCGAGAAACCGGTCGAAATGATCGATTGCGTATTCCTTAAAATCGGGATGGTCTCTCTGCGCGTAGGCGACAAGAACGGAGATCATTGCCATATCGGCGAGGACTTCGCCCCTTCATTCGAGTGCTCTCGTCAGTTGAATGTTCTTGCTCCATCGCCCCGTCCTCCTCAAAACAGCCATTGACCACTATCCCCCGTCAAGGAAGCTCGAACTCGTGAAAGCTTACAGCCCGCGAAAAATGAACGCTATCGCCGCTCTTGCTGTGATGCGGAGCGCCGGCGCCGTACTACGCTGAAGCAACGCCAGTGCCAGAGCGGTCAGGACCCAGGCGCAAGCTGTCCGCACCGGTACGCTGATAGCCGCTCATACTGCTCGGGCGCGCGGGATGCAATCGCGAAACCGCCAATTCGGATTTTCACTCGCCGTGGGGCGGACTGGTCGCACCGCTTCCCGAGGATCGTTGATGCGATTTCCCGTTTGCCCGTAGGCTCAATCATTGTCGACGGGAGGTGTTATCTGCTGCGAGGACGGCATATCGAACTTCGACGGCCTACACTCGAAACAGCGGGACACCGAAGTATTCCTGTACTAGGTCTGGCGGCTCGCCGGTGTTGCAGATGGGGCAGTGTGACTTTTTGAGGCCACTACGAGCAGCTCAGCCGAGAAGCCGTTTGCTACGCAGCTACTGACAGGGAGGATAGGGATAAAATCCACACGGCTGATACCCTGTCGAATAATCGTAGCCCGGCCCGGCCGCGGCACCTACTCCAACACCTCGGCGATAGACCGGCCGCGCCACACCACGTGCCCCCGCACCCACGGCCACGCTGCGACCAGCACGGACCCGCCCCGCACGCGCCACCCGCGCTCCGCTACCGCGCTTCACACTGCTCCGCTTCACGCGGGTCCCTTTTGGCTTCACGCTGCTCCCTTGTCGCCACTTGAGATATTCATCAAACAGATCCTTGCGCTGCCCCTCGGCAAGGTCCCGAAGCGCGGGTCTCTGAGTGTTCAGGAATGACTTAAAATCGGCGAGCGTTGGCTCCTTTTGTTGCACCGTACCGCCTTGCTCAAGTGACTTTGGCACTGTTTGCGCATGAGCCGCTGAAACAAGTTCGACCCCAAGCGGCATGGTGACAAGCACATGGGCTAAGAGTCCAGCAGCTAAAAAGACCGTTCGATTAGCACGCATGCGCGCTCAGGACCTTCTTTCAGCGGGTACGGCCGACGATTTTCACCATCGGGCGCGACGGAATGCCACGCAGCGGCACGCGCGCTTTCCGGCAGGTGTTAAGCGCGCGGCCTAGGCGGGAATTTGACGCGAGGCCCCAATGAGACAGGCCCCGCACGAGGCGAGGCCTTTTTCTGGAACGCTTCCGGGCCTAGCGCCGCTCAGGGACCCTTTCACGCTCAATGGTGACGCTGCCACCGGTCGTCCCGCTCTCTCGGCACTCCTCGACCGTGCGCAAACGGCTTTCGGCCTCCGAGCGAACGCCGAAGCTGAGGCCACCGATTACGACACCGATACCTGGCGCTGGACGCTCCTCAACGATGGTGCACCGCTTCGTGGTTGGGTTCTGGACAATGTAGTAGTCCGCCAGGCTAGGCGTGACCACAAGAGTCGCCAAAGCGGCACCGACTAAAATTGCTCGCATCGCAAGTCTCCTCACGCTGTTGGATGGATCATCTCATAATCAATTGACTTGGAGACCGGTTGTTCCGAATGCTGCGATACTGAAGATGCAAAGCTCCCCGCAGGCGGGCGATGACCCTCAACCAGATCAGCATGATTGGCAATTCAATACCACCAAAGCAGCAAGCCATGTCGTGCCAAGATTATGACGCGAGTGCGCCGGCCGGCGTATATGCGGCGCAAATCTATGATTTGGTTCGCGGCGATCTCTCGGTAGCGAACCCGTCCTCCAGCGGGCGCCCGGAAAGGAGCCGCCCGGAACGTGCAACGCCGGCCAGCGTTGCATCAGCGGGCGCAGGGGTGAATGTTCACCCAAGAAGCCGGATAATAATGGGTGGACCAAAGTTCTGGCGCGACCGAGCCGCAGAAGCTCGGAGGCTCGCGGGTCGGACACTCGATCCGAGATCAAAATCCATCC
This sequence comes from uncultured Alphaproteobacteria bacterium, assembly GCA_963788095.1. Taxonomy (GTDB): domain Bacteria; phylum Pseudomonadota; class Alphaproteobacteria; order Rhizobiales; family Xanthobacteraceae; genus CAVTXS01. The sequence continues at coordinate 85,584 of CAWBFP010000035.1, forward strand.
TGAGCAAGCTCGCCGAAGGGTGATCAAGATCCAGACCCAGATCCAGATCATGACTGAAAGCGGCACGGCGAGTCCGAGCACCCAGAAACTGGGCATCAGCCACCTCGAAGGTTCGCGATCTTGGGTTTCCACTGGGGTAAGAACTTCTGGCCGGTCCGAGCAGAGGCCCGGCCCTGACCAGCGGGCAAAGGCGCACGTTCCATTTCGATGAGCTATACTGGGCTCACCTAATGAGCGGGACCAAACCGGTCGCCGTCTTGCTATGGTTGTTTGAACTCGCCCGCGGAGGACCGCAACTCGGCCCAGAGCTGAAATGGGTTTGGTGGGGCGGAACTATATTCCTAGCCGCGCTTGTTCTCTCGTTTTCATTTCTAGCACTTCATTTGATCGAAAGGCTTTCTGCCATTCCCAAGATTGAACGCCATGCGATGATCTTATCACCCTTGGTGTTAGCGGCTCTGGCGCTCGCGTTTGGCGTCCTCGCGGCTCTCGTCGTTTGACCTTCGCCGTGTGACTTATTGGGATCGCGTCGGGAAGTAAGCGCCGGGCCGTCGACATGGTTCGCCAGCGCCTGAAGCGCAAACGCGTCCATTCGCAAGATCGGGCGGGAGCCATTTTGAAGAGACACGACGATCTCGAAAGGCGGGCTCAACCTCGTTGATGCCTTCGACCTTCGCTATTTCGAGTTTCCAAATCACAGTGATCGCCGCGCGCGTCGCAACCATTGCCTCGGCGCACCCTGGATGCGAGCCGAACTGCGACCGAGTTGCAACTCAACGCACCAAATCGCTTGCATGTTCCCTCGCTGGCAGCGCGGGATCCCGCGAATGACGGAGAAGCGCACGAACTCGTGCATCGACGTGGCAAAGGATCAATTACCAGGAACGCTGACGGCGCCTCGGTTTTGAGGTTGCCAACTTGGTGCGTCGACGGGGGCGTTCGCTCGATGGAAAAAAGCCCCGCCAGAGGCCACAGGCGGGGCTCGAGTTTGCAGTCCATAAGGGACGCTCAGTTGTACTTGAACTGTTGCATCGCCTTGAGCTGATCCTTGGTCGCGCTCATGACGGCGTGATCGGGATACCACATCTCGTTGGCGCTGCGCGCCGGACGAGGCGGCGGGTTTGTCGCCGTGCCGGTGGTTCCTGCGGGCGGGGCGGTCGTTGTGCGCACCGGCTCATTGACCCACTTGAGCTTGTCGAAGCCGACCATCACGTCGTGCTCGCCCATACCGAGAAAGCCGCCGACCCCGATGACGACACCCGTGGCTTTGCCGGACTTATCGAGCAAAAGCTCGTTGATTTCGCCGAGCTTTTCATTCTGCTCGTTGTAGACGTTGAGGCCGACGAGCTTGGAGGCGCGCCATTGGCCTGTCGTTTTGGCGGCAGCGGTCGCCGCCGGCTGGTTGGTCGCCGGCGCCGTGGTCTGGGCAAACGCCGGCGTCACCAGCATTGCGCAGCCAAGCGCCGCACCGAACAGAAGCTTTGCAGACATTTTAAGGACTCCTCAGCAAGGGTTGAGTTGATCACTCAACCAAACATGCCGCGTCCTGGTTCCGGTCTTGATTCCAATTCGTCGGTTTTGCCTTGCTGGCGTGTCGCGGGCCCAAAGCGGACCTGCCGCAAGTGGTCGAATGGTCAGAATGATCGCCTCGACATGCGTCGCGGCGGCGGCAGGATGTCTTGGCGGCATCGACGCTGAGCCGCCTCGCCTCTCTCACTGCGGAGCGATGGCGACACCTGCTTTACGTAACCCATCAGCCATATTTTCGGCATCCGCTGGCCGGAATTTCCAGGCGCGCATGAGGTCCCAGAATGATGGAGGAGCTGGAAAGTGAGACCCGCGAGCTGCTCGCCAAGGACGGCGCCGGTCGCTGAAGTCGAGTCGGTGCACGAATCTGCATGAGCTTGGAAGCGGTCGGGGCTATGCAAGGCACTCTCGCCATACCCGACAGAATGGAGGCGACAAATGAAACAGCCAATCGGACCCATTGCAGCGGCCATCGCCTACGCCGTACTGGCGTTACCGGGCCTGGCAGCCGCCCAAACCCCTCCGGGGCTCGCCACGCCGGACAAGGTCGACACCTCGATCGGCGTCCTCGACTTCAGAGACGGCGCGCCGAGTGTGGCGACCGCCGAAAAGGTGAGGGACGCGCTCGCCTTCACGGCCGCCCTGAACGTCTTCAACAACAGCTTCCGGGGCGCGTCCGCGTATGCGTTGGGCAAGGGCTTTCAAAGCATCGGCGCCGAGGACAATACGCCGATCATCTTCTCCGAGCTGATGGACGCCAAGTCGCTGTTTCTCACGGCCAATGCCGACACAGTCTACTACATGGCCGTGGTCAACCTGTCGCAGGGCCCGATGGTGGTGGAGCAGCCACCGCTAGGCCTCGGAACCATCAACGACATGTGGTTCAGTTGGATCATCGACATCGGGTTCCCGGGCCCCGATCGCGGCGAAGGCGGCAAGTACCTGCTTGTGCCGCCCGGTTACGACGGCCCGCCTCCCGAGGGCGGCTTCTTCGTCGCTAGGTCGAGGACCAAACGCGTGCTGTACGCGGCGCGATCGTTCCTCGTTAACAATGATCCCAAGCCAACCGTCGAGTTGATCAAGAAGCAGCTCAAGATCTATCCGTACACGCCGGGCGGCGTGGGCACGAGCATCGCGACAGCCCTCGAAGGCAAGGTCCGACTAGCCAAGAACCCGCCCGTCCCCGAAACCAGGTTCGTTGAGGCTAGCGGCAGGGCATTCAACACGATCCCACCTGGCGACTACGGCTTCTTCGAAATGATCAACGAAAACGTGCAGCAGGAGCCGGCTACCAGTTACGACGTAGAACTCGCCGGGCAACTGGCCGCCATCGGCATCGTGAAAGGCAAGCCGTTCAGGCCGGATGCACGGATGAAGAAGATTCTTACCGACGCTGCTGCCGTTGGCAATGCTACCGGTCGGATGCTGAATTGGCGCTACACGGTGGCGCATCCGGAGTGGTCGTACTACCCCGGTTCCATGTGGGGCAGCATGCTGTGGGAGGGTGGCGCGAACTTCGAGACGCCGCCGCCCGAGTTCACGAGAGAAGGGATGTTCAAGCCGCTTCCGCCTACCGGTGCCCGCACGCTCGATTCGCGGACGGCGTTCTACTACGCCTACACCCTCGACTCGCCGGGCATGATCATGCGGATTCCGGACGTCGGCTCGCAGTATCTGATGGGCTTCCTGGACAAGGACAGCAACCCTTTCGACGGCGCCAAGACCTATAAGGTGACGCTGCCGCCGAACATTCCGGCGCGCGCGTTCTGGTCGTTCACGCTTTACGACAACCAGACGCGCTCGATGCTCGACACGCCGCAGCGCCATCCGCGCGCCGGCAGCCAGACCTATCCGTCGCCCGCCGCCGAGCCAAATCCCGACGGCTCGACGACGGTTTTTTTCGGCCCCACCCAGCCGACCGGGGTGAAGCGCGGCAACTGGATCCAGACCATGCCCGGCAAGGGCTGGTTCACGATCCTGCGCCTCTACAGCCCGCTGCCGGCATTCTTCGACAAGAGCTGGCGCGTAGGCGAGATCGAGCCGGTCAACTGAGGTCGCACCGACGCGGCAACAGCAGCCCCAAGCGCTGCTGTTGCCGCTCCGATGATGCAACACATGAGCGCGGAGATGCTGGCTCCGCGCGTCGCAGAGCCGGTGGGAGCTCAGCCGGCGCTCGTCATTTGAAATCCGACCGAACCGAGGCAGACGCGCCGGTAAGCGACTCACGATTGCGGGCTGACGACCAAAGTAGACGTCTCAGGCCCGCGAGCGCCCTTGTCTGAAAGCGAGCCCCGATACGCTCGGTCCCGGATCCAGTAGGACCCTGGCGGCGGCTCTACTGCCGGGGTGGCCGGGCAGGCCACGGCACGAAACCACCTGGGAAAGGGCTGGTTCCTCGGAAAGGCGGCGAAGCTCGCGAGGCAGCTCTGGGTTCAACGAATAGGCCTGAACCGACGGGCGCGGCCATTCACCATCAACAGCCAGGGGAAACAATCGCCGGTCGTTCGCGTTCTTCGGATGAAGGGAGGCAACCGCGGTCGCCCACCCCGAGGAGGAATTCCAGGTGAAACCCAAAGCGTATTGGTTCCCTGCGCTCGCGGCGCTGGCGGGAGTTTCATTCTCGTCTACCCCGAGCCCGGCCCAGTCATGGCCTCAGAAGCCCATCATGTTGATCGTGCCGTTCGCGGCGGGCGGTGGCACCGATGCCTTCGCGCGACCGCTCGCGGCGCAGCTCGACAAGCAGCTCGGCACGCGCGTGCTGATCGAGAACCGCGCCGGGGCGGGCGGCACCGCCGGCGCCGCGGCAGCCGCCAAGGCGGCGGCGGACGGCTACACGTTTTTCGTCGGGGCAACCCACCACGCGATCGCGCCGGCGATCTATCCCAAGCTCACCTACGATCTCGAGAAGGATTTCGTCCCGGTTGGCATGATCGCGCGGCCGCCGCACGTCGTCGTCGTGCATCCCGGCAAGGTCGCCGCCAAGACGCTGGCCGAACTTGTCGACCATGCCGGTGCCAACCCCGACAAGATGAATTACGCCTCGGCCGGCAACGGCACCACTCACCACCTCGCCGGCGAGTTATTCAAGCTGATGACCAAAACCCGCATCCGTCATATTCCCTACCGCGGGGCCGGGCCGGCGATGCAGGATCTGATTGCCGGCCATGTCGACATGGCATTCGACGGGCTCGGCACCTCGGCAACGCAGATCAATGAAGGTCAGGTGCGCGCGCTCGCGGTCGCCGCGCCGACGCGGGTGCCAGCTTTCCCCAACCTGCCTACCGCCGCGGAGGCCGGGCTGCCCGGCTACGAGGCCGCGACCTGGTATGCGTTGTGGGCGCCGAAGGGCACGCCGGCCGACATCGTCGCGCGCATGACCAAGGAGCTGCAGACAGCGCTGCAGCTGCCCGAGATCAAGGAGGCCTGGGAACGCAATGGATCCGATGTGCCGGCCTTGGTGGGCGCGGAGTTCGGCGCCTTCGTCACGGCCGAGATCGCGCGGTGGGGAAAAGTCGTCAAGGACGCGGGCGTGAAGATCGAGTGAAGTCGGAAAAAGTTCGCCAGCGCCGATCAGGTCTCCCTTTTGCGTGGTTGCATGAGTCGGGATTTGGCACGCTTGGACATCTGCGGATTTCCGGCCTAAGTCCGCAAAGTTGGCGAGCGAAATGTTGATCAGGTCGCTGTCGCCAATCGCGATTCAATTAGGCAGCAAGCCCGGATCCTTCTGCTGCTCTGGGTCTACTACTCGGCGCAAATCTTCCTGCTCGGTGCTGAGTTCACGAAGGTCCTATGCAACTCGGCATGGCGCCAGCCTGGAGAATACGCAGGGCGACGATTTTCAGTTTGGCAGTCACACGTAGGAACGAAAGCGATTCCAACGAGTTCGATTTACGACGACAGGATCACGCCTGCTGCAATCGCGGAGCGCCAAATGGCCACAACCGACGGGCATAACCCTTCCTTTGCCCAATTGGAAAGAGAAGCGGAACGAGATCGCCAGGCGCTGGTGAATACTGTCGAGGCGCTGCAGGACCGCATGTCGCCGACCGCTATCAAGCGGGACGTCCAAGAATACGTTCGGGAGAAAAGGGAGGGCATCCTCCGGAACCTCGAGCAGCGGGCTCGGGAAAATCCCCTTCAGGCCGTCGCGATCGTGGCCGGAGCGGCCTACCCGCTATGGCGGATCGTGACCAGTATTCCGGCACCGCTGCTGTTGGTCGGGGCGGGATTGGCGCTGGCGCGAACTTCCAAGAGCGTTTCGGGTACCGGTGCGGCCGGCCAGGGATTCGTGGGCGAGGCGCGCGATCGGCTCGGCGAAGCGACTGACGTCGTGAAACAAAAATTCGAAGAGGCCTCCGAGACGGCCCGACAATCGATGCATCAGACGATGCAGGCGGCACGCGAAAAAGCCGAGCAAACCTCGGCTTGGATCGCCGACGTCAAATCCGAAGTTTCCGAGGGCGCGCAGAACCTGGCCACGAAAGCGAGCGGGACACTCTCCGATGCGGCTGAGACGGTGCGCACCATGGGTTCGGATGCCGCGTCCGCGGCTTCCGGGATGGTGTCGTCCGGGCGTCAGGCCGGAGCGGAGGCGAGTGCCCGCGCCGGCGAGCAGATCCGGCAAACCGGCGAGCGCGCGCAAGCGACTTTCACCGACACCTTGCAGCGCCACCCCATGGTCGTGGGGGCGGTCGGGTTGGCAATCGGCGCCATTATGGCGGCTGCGCTTCCGGTGACGCGCCAGGAAGAGCAACTGCTTGGCGAGGCGGGGAGCGAGCTCAGGAAGAAAGCGCAGGGCGTTGCTTCCGAGGGATTCGAGGCCGTCAAAGGCGCAGCCCAGGAAGTCTATGAGGATGCCGCCGCCTACGCGAGAGAGCAGGGCCTTTCGCCTGAAGGCATGCGGGAAGCGGCCGCGAATGTCGGCCAAAAAGTCAAGGAAGTGATCGCCAAGGCCCAGGATAGCTCCGCTGGAGAACCTGCACCGGCAGGCGCGGCCGCGTCCGGCACTGGTCCTCGATCGTAGCAACTTGGAGAACGAACCAATGAGCGACACTCGGTATGGCGGGAGTGCTGGCGCGCCCTCGTCGCGAAAAACTTCAGTGGAGCAAGCGAAGGAGCTGGCGGGCGACATGGGCAAGCAAGCGTCCGAGGTCGCGCAGCACGCAACAGCCCGGGTCAAGGAACAGGTCTCGGAAATGACCGAGAGCGCAAAGGAGTTGGCCTCCGACGCCGGCGACAAGCTCCGGGATGCGGTCCAGGATCAGAAGAACGCGGGAGCGGACTTCATCAGCGGCGTGGCGGGAGCCGTTCGGCGCGCGGCCAATGAATTTGACGACCACATCCCGCAGGCCGGACAATACATCCGGCGCGCGGCAGCGCAGATCGACGGTGCCGGGGAGGCTTTGCGTCGGCGAGACTTGGCCGAGCTTCTCGGCGGCGTTCAGGATTTCGCCCGCCGGCAACCGACCGCTTTCCTGGGTGCCACGGTGTTGGCCGGCTTTGCCGTGGTCCGCTTGCTCAAGAGCTCGACGGCGCCGCAACAGACCTCAACAGCGTCGCACCCCGGCAGCACCGGGAGCTCGATGCGGCCGGAGCACGGTGTCCACTCTCCTGCGGGGATGCACGAGCATCGCGGGTATTCATCGAGCATCTCTCAGAATCGCATGTGAGCGGACCCATGCCCCACCCCAGCGATCAGCGCACCATAACCGGGCTGGTTTCCGACGCCGTCAACCAGTTCTCAAAGCTCATTCGCAACGAAGTCGCCATTGCTCGCGCCGAACTGGCCGCAAAGGCGAGCGAGGCGGCGACCGGCGTGGGCTTGTTGGTCGGCGGAGCGCTGCTTCTGATTCCGCCCATGGTCCTGCTCCTGATGGCGTTGGCGGCATGGTTGGTGGAGCTCGGGCTTCGGGCCTCCCTCTCAAACTTGATCGCTGGCGCGCTCGGCTTTGTCGTCAGCGCCGTGCTGGCGTGGGTCGGAATGACGAAGCTCAACCCTGAGCACCTGAAGCCCAAGCGGACGATCAACGAGCTTGAGCGCGATGTAGCGGCCGTGAAGGAGCTTACATGACTCATTTCTCGCCCAGCGGGCATACTTCCGGTCGCCGCGGTGACTTCATTGACGAGCTCAATGAAGCCATTCGTCAGAATCCCGTCCCCGCAGCGTTGATCGGCGCCGGGCTGATTTGGATGTTCATGGGAGGCGCCAAGAACACCGTGCTGGGCGGAGCGTCTCGGTCTCTGTTCCGCGGGCTTGCCGAGGGTGCGCAGCAGGCCGGCGCGGCGGCCTCCCGGGGAGCTCGCGAAGTGGGCACCAGGGTTGCAGAGGGTGCGAGCGCCATTGCCGAAACTGCTGGAGAAGCTGGTTCGCAGGCCGCAGGCGCCATGCGCAACGCCGCTGGTGCATTGAGCGATGCGGCGAGCCAAACTGCGTCGCAAGCAACTCAGATGGCCCAGACTGCCTATGATGCTGCGGGAGATATGATCGGGCCAAGCGATCACTCAATGTCCCGGCAGCGCTCTGCAGCATACAAAGGCTTGCAACAGACTTTGGCCGAAATGTTCGACAAGCAGCCGCTGTTGCTGGGGGCGGTTGGAATTGCGGTCGGCGCCGGGATCGCCGCATCGCTGCCGGCGAGCAACGTGGAAAACCGCCTGATGGGCGATACGTCCGATTCGTTGAAGGATAAGGCCCAGGAGCTCTGGGACGAAACCGCCAGACGCGCGGAGTCCATGGCGGCCAAAGGGCTGGAGGAGGCGAAGGCGCAAGGCCTTACGCCGGAGGCCGCCGGGCAAGCACTGCGGGGGGTGACGGAGAAGGTGATCGGCGCTGCCGACGTAGCCAAGCAAAGCGCAAGCCGCCGTCTGAAAGGAAAAGGCTCCACCTCCTCAGGCGGGGCGCCTGAGCAAAAGCTGTAGGTCGTTCCCAATCAGCGAAGCTCTTCCAGTTCGCGTTGGGCGAGCTTGTCAAGCAGCCGTGAGATACCGGGCGGCACCGGCTGCTGCAGAAAGACCTCATAGAGTTCCGCCAGCTCTGCCCCCAACAGCAGCTGGATGGCTCGAAGCCGTCCTTGCTTTTTCAAGCTCATCGGTGTGAGGCCAGCTCTGCCAATGCGTGGGCTGAAATTAAATCGCCGTATTGGTGACCGCATGGACCCATTCGTTTTCCTGTCCAGCGACACGGAAACGGCAAGCTGCGCTCTCGACCTTCCTCGATGATACAGAGCCACAGCGGACGGTCAGAGGGGATCTCGGAAATCGGAATCCAGCCGGCCATCGCCCTCCTCTCGGTAGCGCTGTGAGAAGAATCTCGTTCGCAACGGATTGTTCCGCGCCAACGGCTGGGCGCGTCAGCGCGGGGAACCTGCGGCTACCTGCGGACGTTGTGCACGTGGTGGTCGAGGAGAAGTCCCCCGACTTTCCTTTTGAGATTGGACGACCTCTGAGAGCTTCGGCGCGGATGTACCGCCGAAGCTCTTAAGCTTTTGGCCCTCATCCAGTTCGAACCGCATGCGGTTCGCCGACTTATCAAGCAGGGGTTTGTTCAGCGGAGGAATCTCATGATGAAGCATCTCCTGGTGACCACGGCCGCGATCGCCACCCTGGCGCTCGGGCCCGTCGTTCCGGCGGCGCATGCTGCCGGCTGTCCGTCGGTCACGGCGGCCAGCGGTTCGATCGCCGCAGACCCGGCTGACTTGTCCGCGGCCAGGAAGAAAAAGAAGGCGATGCGCCCGGCCGGAACATCGAAGGCCGGGACCGGCGGCGGCGCCGGTGGCGAGTCCGGCTCGGGCTCGGCGGCGCGCGGCGCGCAGGGCCGGAGCCCCAGCCGCTGAGTAGGTCGGGCGATCCGTGAAGAACCCGGTCGGGCTCGTCCCGACCGAGCTTTCTCGGCGCAATCGTGACTAAAGGGTCATGCGCGATCTCCTGCGGGCGCGGCCGCCGACCAAGCGCTCCGTCCATCTCTGCGTCGACATGCAGCGGCTATTTTCGTCCGAGGGGCCGTGGCCGACGCCCTGGATGGAGCGTGTCTTGCCGGTGATCGCCGCTTTGGCCGAGCGCTTCCCCGAGCGAACGGTCTTCACCCGTTTCATCACGCCGCAGCGACCCGAGGACATGCCGGGGATGTGGCGGCCTTATTATGAGAAATGGCGCGAGACGACGCGTGAACGTATCGACGCTCGCCTGTTGGACTTGATGCCCCCGCTGGCCAGGCTGGTGCCGCCGGCGACGGTGATCGACAAGACCCGGTACTCCGCCTTCACCGAGCCGCACCTGCTGATGCATCTTCGCGAGCGAGAGGCCGATGCACTGATCGTCACCGGCTCGGAGACCGATGTCTGCGTGCTCGCAACGGTGCTGGGCGCCGTGGACCGTGGCTATCGCGTGATCTTGCTGCGCGACGCGATCTGCAGCTCGTCGGATGCAGGGCATGATGCTCTGCTGGAGGTCTACGAACGGCGCTACAGCCTGCAGATCGAAACGGCCGACGCCGAGACTATCCTGGCCATGTGGCGGTGAAAGCGTTCTCGCCCTGGCCGAACCCAGCCTTCCTGAAGGTCATGCCCGTCGCGTCTCAACCACGCCAAGCTTCTCGACGCGCGGGCAGCCTTTTCTTCGATATGTCCGATATCCGACAGACGACACTCACGCCATCGAGGCTCAGGAACCGAACGCAATCCCCGGGGTTCACGAAATGGCGCAAGCGCCTGCAAGAGCCAGTTAAAAACGGCCGAAGCGCTGCGGCCTAGTTGTTAGTGTTGGGCCCGCGATGAAGGGGCAAGGCCAGGCTCGCCCGGGCCGGGGTCTGGCAAGGCCGATCCGTCTTCGCTTGCGAACCGGTAAGAAACGGCTGCTCAAGCTGGCAGGTTCTTCATCTCCGCGTAGACATTCAGCCGGCACGCGCGGCTACTATCCCGGGGGATTGCGCCTCAGAGGAACGTCGATGCCCCATAAATCGGAGATCACCAAAGTCCAGGAAACCAACATCGAAAAGGTGGTCCGGCTTGAAGCCGAAGCCGAGCAACGCGCCTCATCAACGGATCGAATCTCAGAGGCCATCGGCAGCTTCACGGGAACCAACTATTTCATTCTGTTACAGCTGGCGTGCGTCGGCTTTTGGCTGTCGATTAACACCGGCGCGCTTCGCGTGATACCGGCGTTCGACCCTTACCCGTTTCCACTGCTGGCAACGCTGTTGGCACTCGAAGGCGTGTTGCTCGTCGCGTTTGTGCTGATCAGTCAGAAGCGGATCAGCCAACGCGCCGAGCACCGCAGTCATCTCGATCTTCAGATCAATCTGTTGGCGGAGAAGGAAGTTACCAAGGTGATCCAGCTCTTGCAGCGCTTGAACCGACATATGGGCCTGGAAGCAGAGGTGGCTGACGCCGAAGCGAGGGAGCTCTCAGAAGATACGGCCGTCGAGGATCTCGCTCTTGGCTTGCGCAAAAGCCTCGATCCGGAGGCCGGCAAGCAGGGCTGAAGCGAACGCTGGCACGCCGCGTCCTAGCTTCATCGTCTTCGTGAGCTGTTCGCGATCAAGCTTTATCTCGACCCGCCGCACATCCCCTTGAGGCCGGGCGCCACCCGCTATCTCGTTCAGCGAGTGGCGAGCGAGGAAATGGTGCGCGCATCGCGCGCGCCCCGGCGATCGGTGGATCGATCGCAACCCGCAGCCCTCGAGCGCCGGCGCGCGAACGTTTCCTTCGGCCAGGCGTTCTCTTCCCGAGCAATCATGGAGAGATAGATGTCGAAGCAGACCTCCAAGCCAACACACGCCGACCAGAATCCGGAACCGCTCGCCACCTTTGCCGCCACGGCGCGCAACGACGGCAACCGCCCGAAGGATCATCCGGAACGCGCGAATGAGGAAACAAAGCCCATTCCGGCGGATCCCAAGGCCAAGGATGAGGCGGCGCGGCAAGTGCTGCGCGCAGGCGTCGAACATGCGCCGGAACGCGCCCAGGCTGCCGTCAAGGCCGTCCCCGACCGAACCCGAATCCCTGGCAAAGGCAAGGTAGGCGCCCAGCGTCGGAGGATTCCGAAGTGAACGTGGCCGACGAACGCACGCGATCCTTGTGGATGGACTGCGAAGTCGCGCCCCGCAGCCCGGTCCTGGACGGCAACGAATCCGCGGACACCGTCATCGTCGGGTCAGGCATTGCGGGCTTGTCGACCGCTTACGAGCTCGCGATCCGGGGGCAGTCGCTGGTGGTGCTCGACCGCGGCGCCATCGGAATGGGCATGACCGCGCGAACGACCGCGCACCTCACCCCCGTTTGCGACGACACCCTCGACAGTCTGCTCAGCCGCCGAGGGCTCGATGCCGCGCGAGGATTCCAGCGAAGCCAAGAAGCCGCCGTCGACCGTATCGAGGCGGTCGTGAACGACGAGAATATCGAATGCGGCTTCCGGCGCCTGCCCGGATACCTGTTCGCTGCCCGCCCGGACGATGCCTCGATCCTTGATCGGGAACTGGAGGCGGCGGGCAAGCTCGACGTTCGCGTTGCGGAGCACAAGGGACTGCCATTCAAGGGCAAGAGCCGCGTGCGCGCGCTGCGCTACGACGGGCAAGGCGCATTCCATCCTCTGCAATATCTGCACGGGCTTGCCGCCGCCATTCGACGCCGAAACGGCCGGCTTTATGGCGACACCGCAGTGCTGGAGGTCGAGGAGGACAAGAGCGGCCGGGTTACGGTCAAGACCGCGAACGGGCGCACCCTCAAGGCGGCCGCTGCGGTCGTCGCCACCAACAGTCCGATCAACGACCGCTACGCGCTTCACACCAAGGAGGCGCCCTATCGCACCTATGCGATGGCGTTCCGGGTGCCGCGCGGAATGCTGGAGGATGCGCTGTATTGGGACACGCTCGATCCGTACCATTACGTCCGCTTGCACCCGGCGACCTCACGCACCGATACCCTGATTGTCGGCGGGGAGGACCACAAGACCGGGGAGGCCGACGACGCCGACAAGCGATATGGATCGCTGGAACGCTGGATCCGCCGGCTGGTCCCGGACCTCGGCAAGGAGACCCACCGCTGGTCCGGCCAGGTGATGGACACGATCGATTTCTCGGCCTTCATCGGCCGCAACCCGGGCAACCGCAACGTCTTCGTTGCGACCGGCGACTCCGGCCAGGGCATCACCCACGGCGTGGTCGCGGGGCTGTTGCTGGCCGACCTGATCACCGCCGGCCGCAGCGATTGGGAAGAAGTGTACGAGCCCTCTCGCAAGCCGCTGCGCGGTGCCGCGACGTTCTTGAGCGAGAACGTCACGGCGGTGAAGAACTTCGCCGAATACATCGCGCCCGGCGAGATTTCATCGGTCGACGAGCTCGAGCCCGGCCAGGGCGCGATCCTCCGTCAGGGCATCAAGAAGATCGCGGCCTATCGGGACGATGATGGCAAGCTTACCCTGCGCTCGGCGGCCTGCACGCACCTTGGCTGTCATCTGCACTGGAACTCGCTCGAACGATGCTGGGACTGCCCCTGCCATGGTTCGCACTTCGCCACCGACGGCTCTGTGCTCAACGGTCCAGCGATCTTCCCGCTCGCGGAAATCGAGCCGTCGTAACGCATGAATGCTAATCACGGCACGGCGTGCGCCGCGACCACCACTCCGGTCGCGCGTTCTATAGCAATTGTCGCTTACGTTGCGTCACCTCTCCCCGCTTGCGGGGAGAGGTGGCGCAGCGGCGCTCGCGGTGCATCAACACCACTGGGAAATGCGCTAGTGCTGCCCCACTGCGCAGGGGATTGAGCAGGGCAGCCATGGCGACGATCAAGCGTGATCTTCGGACCGGAAGGTCCGTTTGGCATGAGCGTCGCGTGCGCCATGTGGCGGTCCACCCTTTGCGGCGCGACCTGTCTACCGACGTTCTGGTAGTCGGAGCGGGCGTCTCCGGTGCACTGATCGCCGAACTGCTCGCCGCCGATCACCGTCGCGTCGTGATCGTCGACCGCCGCGGGGTGTGCAAGGGCTCGACAGCTGCAAGCACCGCCCTGGTTCTGTATCAGATCGACGAGCCGCTGATCCGCCTCGCCAGGAAGATCGGCGAGACCGACGCGGTGCGCGCCTGGCGGCGATCGCACCAAGCACTGCAGGGGCTGGTGGCGCGAACGCGCGCCCTCGGCATCGTTTGCGGTATCGAGCGGCGGGATACGCTCTATCTCGCGGGCGATTTGCTTGATGCGAGCGGGCTTAGGCGCGAAGCCGAAGCACGCCGCGCCGCCGGACTCGAAACGGCTTATCTTACCAGTGCAGCACTGCGTGACCGCTTTCGGATTGCGCGCGCAGCCGCGCTCCTGGGTTATGGCGATCTCGAAATAGACCCGCGGCAACTGACGGTCGGCCATCTACGTGCGGCTGTTCGGCGCGGTGCGAAAATCTATGCGCCGGTAGATGTAACCGAGGTGGTGACGACCGTTAGGTACGTGCATGCCCGCACCAGGGCAGGACCAACGATTCGGTGCCGCCATCTCATCTTTGCGACCGGCTATGAGCTGCCGAAGGCCCTGCCCGCAGCCGGCCATCGGATCAGCTCGACCTACGCTATCGCAACCAAGCGGCAACCGCGGGGGTTATGGCCGGAGCGATGCTTCATCTGGGAGGCGGCGCATCCCTACCTCTATATGCGGGCCACGAATGACGGCCGGGCAATTGTTGGCGGAGAGGATGAGCCCTTTTCCGATGAGGCGGCGCGCGATGCTCTTTTACCCGGCAAGATCGAGGCACTTCGAAACAAGCTGGCAAAGCTCCAGCCGCAACTTGATACCACGCCGGAATTCGCTTGGGCCGGAACGTTCGGTGACACCGACACCGGCCTTCCCACGATCGGCGAAATACCCGGCTTGAAGAACTGTTGGGCGGTGCTCGGCTTCGGCGGAAACGGGATCACTTACAGCCGTCTGGCTGCCGAGATCATTCGGACCGCGCTTGCTGGCGGAGTCGATCTGGACGCCGAACTTTACGCACCGGTCCGGCCAAAATGTCGGAGTGCGCCATAGTGAATGGCGTTAGCGCCAAGCGCGGCCGTCACCAGCTCGCGGCGTCGCGGCCAGGCCCATCAAAGGATTTCAAGATGCACGGCGATTAGGGCTCGACCTTCGACGTTCAGAGGTCTCATGGACGTCAACAGTCGGACGGCTGGGAACCGCCAACTCGATGACATAGCCTTCGGCCCCCCGAGTGGTTGTCAGGTTACCCCCGAGCTGCTTGACGAGCGCCTCGACAATCCGCGACCCCATGCCGGCTGTCGTTCCGTGCGCCGGCGGCCCTTGGCCCTTATCCGATATCCTGAGTTGCAGGCCGCGGCCGCCCGGTTCGCCTTGCAATTCGATGCAGCAGGGCGGGCCGACGTATTTTATGACGTTTGTCACCAGCTCGTTGACGATCAACGCAAGCGGCACCGCCATGTCGGTCGGCACCTGGACGTTTTCGGCATCGATCTTGATGCCTCCCGCACAATCAAAGGCTCGTTCAATCTCATGGCATAGGTCGCCCAAAAAGACATCCAGAGTGACGGTGCGGACATCGTCTCCGGTGTACAGCCGTTCATGCACGGCCGCTATTGCGAGCACCCGGGCGGCTGCGCTGCGCATGATGTCGCCGGCGCCCGCGCGTTCGGCGGCCGGCACTTGCAGCTGGAGAATGCTGGAAACGATCTGCAAGCTGTTTTTTACGCGATGGTTGATCTCTTTTAGCAACACTTCCTTGAGCTGAAGCTGGGCTTCGAGCTCGCGTTTGGCCTGCTCGAGCTCGCGTCGCTCATGCAATTCGCGAAGCCCCGCAAGCTCCTCAAACAGCCGCGCCCCCATATCGCAACGCGCAGCTTCGGGATCTTCGAGCAGCAGTCGGGTGAGCTCCTGATTTGCGCTCAGGAGCTCGCGCACGTCCTCCTCCATTTCGATGTCGGGGTGCAACACGGTCCAATAATGCGCCGTGCGGATGAACGCCAGCAGACCCATCAAGTATTCGAAGCGCCGCCCGCCCAAGGCCGCGCGCAGGGCTTGGCGCGCGCGCTCTGAGCGTGCGGGTTCAACAAACATCAATGTCGCTGCGGCGAACATCCAGTCCTCGAGCTCGCTCTCCGGCTCGGGCCAGTTCTGCTCTCCCGCGCTTGCTTCCAGGCCCCTGAACACTGGATCGAGGTCGCGCTGCCACGGGGTCGGAGCGTTCAGCAGCTTGATCGCTTGGGCGATGGTCTGCACCGCGGCCGAGGGATCACCCGCCGAGTGGCCGTATCCCAGCAAGAACGCGCAATGACGGGTGATGCAGTACCTTACTTCGCAAAAGCGCGAGAGGTAGACGAACAGCCTTTCCTTGAAGAGAGAGGGTATCGGCATGTCGAAGTAGGCCGCCTTGGCGAAATCCCACAACTTGGGAACGATCTCCGGCGCATCCGATGCCGACATGAAAAAATTGGGCACGAGGCCGAATCGGCTCGCGACCTCCCGCTGAAAGGCTGTCTGTTCACTGGGGATTGAGGTCATGGGCAACTTGGACGCTGGCTGCTCCCGGGGATGATACTCGACCGACGAATGACCGTAAATGACCGCGCCGGCTACTGCACCCACGGCACGTCCCCTGCTGCGCCTGGTTGGGAAATGCGGGCGTTGAGACCACCGGCTGGCCGACCTCGGAGTCGGGTCACGGGGCTAAACGCGCGCGCGGGAGGTCGCTGCTTTTGGGCAGATGCTCGCGACCGACCACGGCTGCGCCAAACGGAAGCGCAGCCTCGCCGCTGAGCGGCCGGCCGGTCGAATGGCGGCAGCGAAGCCGGCGGCAAGCAGTCCCTCACTGAACCGGTCGCACCTTGAGCGCAGCCGCGACCTGATCGGTTGCCGCCTTCCGGTCG
Organism: uncultured Alphaproteobacteria bacterium; assembly: GCA_963788095.1. GTDB lineage: Bacteria > Pseudomonadota > Alphaproteobacteria > Rhizobiales > Xanthobacteraceae > CAVTXS01. Next base: position 101,965 of record CAWBFP010000035.1, read on the forward strand.
GCAGAGCGGCCCGTCAGGCCGGCAAGCAGAAGCCGTATGGCATGGCTCAATTCCAAGTCCTCGACTTCGCTTCCCAGATGCTCGAGCACCACACGGCGAGCGTCCGCCAGCGTCACGAGTTTGTCGCCACTCTCAAGGGTCAACGACCGCGTGAGCCTGGCGGACCAGTTGCCCGCCCGCTCGCCGAGTTTTCTTGCTGCCATAGCGGAACGGTACCACAAGCCCTAGCGGCTGGCGTTTGTCGCGCGAATCGGTCGCGATGCCGAGCATGTCCGAGCGTGCGTACAAAGTCGAACAGTGGTCAAAGGGATTCGCCGGCGTCACAAGACTGATCCTGGAAACCTCGATCCCCAACGAGGCGCATGCGGAGTTTGATCGCATCGTGAAGCATCGGCCGCGCGGATGGTACACGGTCCGGTGAGGAATCCAGGTGATGCGGGAGCATCCGCGGCAAGCGCCCTGAGGGCGCGCGGCCCGCACACATTCTGTGGGACGTTTTGATGTCCATCTCTGGAACCCGGCATTGGGAGCAAGGGTTGCCTCATTGGTGGAGGTGCGGCGGTACTCCGATGAGCGACAAGCACGACGATGAGTGCAGGAAGGCGGCGGAACACTGCAGGCACATGGCCGATGTCGTGCGCCCTGCCGATACCACGAGGCAATGGCTGGTGCTCGCTCAGGCTTGGCTACGGATGATCCGTCCGGGGAACCGCACCGTCTCGGAAACCCTCGAAGTCGAGCGAGCGGCGCAGCGGCGCGGGCGGGAAGAATCGACGTCGTCACGCTGACCGATTTGACTCGCCAAGCCCCCTCGTGGGCGCATGATCCTCCCATCCCCGGCAAATAATTCCGGCGCCGCCGAGAAAGGGCATGTCTGGGCCGCCGTCGGCGCGAATGGCAAACCAGAAAGACGCGGCCTTCAGCCGGATATCAGGTTTTATAATTGCAGGCGAAAGGGAGGGGGTCGTGTGCCGATTGTCAGCCTGCTCCAGCAAGCGGGTTTCAGCCCCGAGGATACGCACGTCGGTAGCGGGAGAAGGCCCCCAACCTGCCGGCCGGCGCACCTTGCGAGATTCATCGGTGAGTTTGAATTATCCAATAGACTGCGCGATTAAGGTATTGGGCGGCAAAAGTCACCACGACGGTGCCAACCCATAGACCCACCACCAATACTGTCCACTTCGGCATGCTGGCGCCCCTCCAGCAGCCGCCTGAGTTCAGCAACTTTCGTCGCTACTCGATCTCGTTCACAGCACGCTTGGTATTGTTTCCCGAAACGATGCTACTGCTTCGCGATCCAATGCAATATATCTTTGGTTATAGATTGAGAAATCTTCGCCATAAGTGGTGACGCCGCGTTGTGCTGAGTATCGTCGGTACGTGCAAAGTGCGTCGTTGAACGCCGAATCAGCGCCTGCGAATGCCGTCATCGGGCAGGAACGTGACGCCAGCGTCGGCAAACGCCTTGCGGATTGCTTCAAGAGTCGCGGCCCCCGAGCGCGCGCACGGTGTTCCAATGTCTGCGCGATCCCGTCCCCGGAGCTAATCGCCGGCCCATCTACCGCTTCGACCGCCTGAATAGTCGAGATCCCGACAACGGCGCGCTGCGCTAGTTCCGAAGTGTGCATCCCAAAGCGGCCCGGGCCATGCGGTGCTGATGTCAAATCCGGCAATTACGCGCGAATCGTGATACGATTCGCGCGTGGCTGCGCAGTCAAAAATCGAGTGGACCAACTCGTCATTCAATCCGTGGGTCGGTTGCACCAAGATCGCCCGACCGGGCGGCGCCGCATCGGCGTGCGATTTCTGCTACGCCGAAGGTTGGTCGAAACGAAGTGGGCAGGTGAAGTGGGGCAACAATCCACGCAGGCGAACCACTGCTAGCTACTGGCGTAGTCCTCTTTCTTGGAATGCCCGCGCGGCAGACTTCCAGCGTGCGCACGGACGACGGCAGCGCGTGTTCTGTGCGTCTCTTGCCGATGTTTTCGACAACCAAGTTGACCCGCAATGGCGCGCCGATCTGTTCGCGCTCATCCGCGAGTGTGATCAACTCGATTGGCAACTGCTGACGAAGCGGCCACAAAACATCCGCAAGATGCTTCCCGCCGACTGGCGTAGCGGCTACGCGAACGTGTGGCTGGGAGCGACAACCGAGGATGCCCGGGCATATTGCCAACGCGCGGCGCATCTATTGAAGGTACCGGCTACCGTTCATTTCGTCAGCTATGAGCCTGCGATCGGTCCACTCGGTAATTTGGAGATCGATGGGCGCTCCCCGAACTGGGTTATCATTGGCGGCGAGAGCGGCGTGCGCGCGGACAAGATCCGACGCACAGACCCGCGATGGGCACGCGACGCCATTGTTGAATGTCGACGTGTGGGCGCGGCGCCTTTCTTGAAGCAGTGGGGCACGTACGCCAACAATCCACACGTAGTGGAGCAGGGACTGCCGAACTCGTGACGCGATGCGTCTTGACCCTCCCGAAAATGGCAAGGGCGGCGGCATGCTGGACGGTCGACTGTGGAGGGAATTCCCGGTCGGCGCGCCAGTAGTCAGTGCCACGGGGAAACGCGCGAGAGATGCCGCCGAGGGACGAACAATACCAGCTTGGTGACGACGGCTTGGTCGTTGAGAAGGTCGGCGCTTGGGCAAAGAGGAAGCACAAGTTGCTCACCGACTACATTCATGTGTCGCGTGGCGCGCGCGCCAAGTACAATCGACGCAGCGGCGCGGCCTATATCGACGTGTTTTGCGGCCCTGGTCGGTTACTCATCCGCGATACCACGGAGTACATCGACGGCAGTCCGGTTGCGGCTTTCAAGCAAGGTCGAGCATCGCGCGCACCGTTTTCGTCGATCGAAATCTCGGACGTGAACGCGGAACGCTTGAGTGCCGCGCAAATGCGATTGAAAAATCTCAATGCACCCGTCGAAGTAACGCCGGGCCCGGCTCTGGAGGCAATGGAGCTGATCGTCCAACGCGTGCACCGGCACGGACTGCATTTCGTGTTTCTCGATCCTCACAACTTAGGTGCGCTATCGTTCGAACTGTTCAAAATTCTTAAAACGTTGGAGCATGTCGACATCCTGGTGCACGTCAGCATCGCGGACCTGCGTCGCAACGTTGATCTATACACCGACAAGCAGTTTGACACCTTCGCACCGGGGTGGCGCGACGCGATCGATTTCAAAGGTATGAACAAGACCGCATTGCGATCCGCCGTTCTCAATTATTGGTACGACCGAGTGGCTGGCCTTGGCCTGACGAAAGCAAAGCACAGTGAGGAGATAAGGGGGCCGGGTAATCAGCGGCTGTATTGGCTAAGTCTATTCAGCCGAGACGATCTCGCGCACAAACTATGGGCCGCCGTTAGTTCGGCCGCGAAGCAATCGGAGATGTTTTAGCGCCGCTCGCTGCTCCCGAGAGGTACCCGACCTCCCAGATCCGAGGGCGCCTGAGCGGCGCGATCAGAGGCACAAGGATCGGTACACGGTTTCTGATTAGGTCAAATTATCCAACGATTTCAAAGCCGTTTCCCGGATGAGCGAAGCGAAATCCGGGGTCGCGTTCGGCGTTAAGCCGCGTGCCTGGTCATTGCGAATCTCGAACTGGACGAGCCGACGAGCGGGCGACGTGCTTCAAGGTTGCTTCAAGTACCCGTACCGATCTCGCCTGGTTAGGATTTCGTCAGGATCCAACCGCGGGCCGAGCCCGGCGACGACTGCTCGCGCGCTCCCGCCGTGACCCTTCTGCAACTATCGTCGACGACTTTCCTTGCGGGCGTGCGTTAAGCTGGCCAGGATCGGCAATGTCTGCTTATTTGGCTCATAGAGGAACTGTAGGCGACGCCATCGCCATGCGCGTTGACACAAGTAGCGTCTTCAAACGGCCACTTCATTGCTTGAGGTGCGATGGAGATTTTTATTTCACCCTGCGGTCAATTGCCCAAAGTCGAAAATTGGCATGCCCGCAGTGCGGTCGTGACCTGAACCCGAACAATCGGTCTGTTGTGGCCGACGTCAGGATAACGGTCCAAAACCTTGACAAGCTTTATTCCAAGGAACCGGTTGGTGCGCACCCACATGTAGGTCGTGTACTCACAAATGGTCTTGCCTAGCGCCTGATGTTTTTAGGTCGAACGGCCTCCTCGTCATTGCCGGGCTTGACCCGGCAATCCATCATCTTCGTAAGAGTTCTTGCAAAGCAGATGGATGCGCGGGTCAAGCCCGCGCATGACGACCCAACTTGAAATCATCGTGCTCTAGTCGTGACCGTTCGGCTGTGCGCCAACAACGCTGCAGAAATGAGATCGGCAATGCCTTAAACTCGGCTAGCCGGGCTACGACGGGGCCTGCAAAATCGCCCATGCCGGCGCCAACTAAGAAACCGACCCCAGCGGCAGCGCCAATGGCACCCATGAGTGTTTTCGAGGCTTCCTACCGCGATGGCGTGCTCGTGCTTGCTGGCCGATAGCGCCATTTCGGCTCGCCGGTGACTCTGCTCGTACCCAACCTCCGTTGTACGTATCGCAGCCACACCCGAGCCGGTTTCCCTTCCACCCAGATGGTCACTGGGTACCAAGCAAACCAGCGATGCCATTCCGATCGAGCGTGCGCCTTCGAGTTCGGCCATTTTGATGGTTGCCGTGCAGGAGCGCCGGCCGGCGGAGGGGGGCGCCCTGAGGCCGACCGGCGCTTGGCCACAGAGTGAGGCTTCAGCCCTGCACCGATGATGCAACGAACGCTCGCGTTGCACGTTCCATGGCCGCTGCTGACCTGGGGTCGGGAGCTGCGTGCGGGCGGCATGCCCCCCATGCCGCCATCGTGCAGGCGTGGATCTTCTTCAAGGCACGAGCGCTCGCAGTGCCGGTTCACTCCGATTGCTTGCGTGCCTATGAGCTCGATCCGCGCTTTGTGCCACCCGATCACCTTTGAAACCGCATGGTGGGCCGCGTGGTACTCGATCCAGTCCTCGTTCCGCCCGAACCGGTCGCGCGGGCGCGGCACTGGACCATGCTTGTCGAAGCAAGTAGCCCGGATGAGCGAAGCGAAATCCGGGGTCGCGTTCGGCGACCTGATCGCAAGCGCGTTCCGAGAACGTAAACGATCGAGTCCGGACGCCACAATCAAACTGAGACACTACCGCCGGAGTGCGCCCATGCCCGAGGCGAACCGGCGTCAACGCTGCGAGCTTGCGCCTTGTGAATGCGCTCAGCGCTGAGGTCTCGAATCCGCGATCTGATGACGGGGCCGGATTCGTTGCGCCCCCTATCCACAGGCTGCCGGCATCCAATTGAGCAGGTACGGGCCCACGCATGGTCTTGGGAACGCAGGGAAAGCTCGCGTTTGCCAGGGCTAAAGACTTGAGCGCACGAGATTTTCCCCTTGTATGTTCCTGGTTTGTTCTCTAGACTTCGCCGCAGTCGGGGGAGGAACGGCAAACCCGCATGCGCGTACGGCGTGTGAGCAGCGCCTGCGATCGCTTGCGACGCGCGATCATCAACCACGCAGCCCGCATGCGCGGCCGCGCCAGGAGGAACTCGTATGGACCAGCTCATCCCATTATCCGTCCGCGCGATCTTGGACGATCCTCCGCTCATGCGCGGGGAGGACGAGGCTGCGTATCAGCGCCTGGTCGGTCAGCTCGGCGTCGAGAGCGGCGCCGCCACCGCGATCGATTGGCTGCTCGTCAAGGAGGTCGCCGACCTGACCTGGCAGATCGCGCGCCTGCGTCGCTGGGTGAACGCCTATGCGGCGATCAACGAGCGAGCGGGCCTGGCGAACGCCGTCTTCCCGTTGATCACCCGTCGGGTGCAGGACGCCTACGAGACGTCGCGCGCGCTTGCCGACGACGTCTACAAGGACGCCGGCGGCAGCGAGTACCGGGAGATCATGTCGAGGCACGGGGTGCCGGCACAGCATGCCGGCGCAGCTTGTGCGTTCTTCGACAACCTCAAGTCTTTCGCACAGGCCGAGCGCATGTTGACGGGGCTGGAGCAGCGCCGCGACCGCGTGATCGCGCGCATCGATACGCGCCGCGCCGCATTCGCCTCGGCGCTGCGCGCGGCCGCCAACCGGGTCGTCGATGCCGAGGCGGTCGTGTCCGACGGTTGCGGCGGCAGCCCGCCGCTCGCGCCAGCGCTGGGCGCGGCGGTGAATGCGTCGTAGCGAGGAGGCAAGTGGGGGCGACCGCCGTGCGCGCGACATCACCACGCCCGTCATCTCCCGCGGAAGCGGGGGACCCAGTAAACGATACGGCTGCAGGTAGACCCGAAACGTCATCGCTTACTGGGTCATCCGCTTGCGCGGATGACGACGGCTTGGCGGCCGGCAATACCCATCGACATGGGCTGACGGTTCCGATCCGCGTCGACCCGCGCTGGCGCGCCGCGGTCGAGGCGCTCGAGCGCGAGCTCGTGATCGAGGCGCCGGCTGCGCGCCGCTTCGCCGGCATGGCGGCCGAGGGCGTCATGGAGCTGCGTCGGATCGCGCACGCGCGCGCCGCGCTCATGGACGGTCTCGAGGGCGACGCCGCCCTCGACGCGCTGCGCCGGCTCGCCCGCTACGAGAGCCTCGCCTACGCCAAGAAGGACAAGGCGCTTCGTGTCATCGCGGCGCATCGCCTGGTCGGAGATCTGCGTCGCATCAGCCGCTGTGGCGCGAATGCCACGTTTCGCAAGTCGAGCGCTTGTGGGACGCTTGCAGGCTCGCAAGCATCCGATCCGGCAACCCACCCCGCAGGAGACGCTCATGACCTTGACCATCGAACGCGACGGCCCTGTCACCACGCTGATCCGCGACCGGCGGGCGGCGCGCAACGCCATGGACCCGGCGAGCGCGGAGGCGCTCACCGACGCGCTGCTCGCGTTCGATGCGGACGAGCGGCAGTGGGTGGCGGTGCTGTGGGGCGCGGGCGGTGCGTTCTGCGCCGGCTTCGACCTCAAATATGCCGCCGGCCTCATGGGCGAGCGCCGCCCGCTGTCCGCGCTCGACTTTCCGCATGGCGATGGGGCAGTCCCCCGCGGCCCGATGGGGCCGACGCGGCTTGCGCTCTCGAAGCCGGTGATCGCCGCGGTGGCGGGGCCTGCGGTCGCCGGCGGAATGGAGCTTGCGCTCTGGTGCGACCTGCGGGTGATGGAAGAGAGCGCCTACATGGGCGTCTATTGCCGCCGCTGGGGCGTGCCGCTGATCGACGGCGGCACGGTGCGGCTGCCGCGCATCGTCGGGCGCGGGACCGCGCTCGACATCATCCTGACCGGCCGCAAGGTGCCGGCCGAGGAGTGCTATCGCATCGGGCTATGCGAGCGGCTGGTGCCGGAGGGCGAGAGCCGCGCGGCGGCCGAGGCGCTGGCGCACGAGCTCGCGCGCTTCCCGCAAGGCTGCCTGCGCGCGGACCGCCGCTCGGTATGGCTGCAGGAGGGCTTGTCGGAAGCCGATGGGCTGCGCGCCGAGTGGGCGTGCTCGGCCGCCATGGTGGCGGCGGAAGGCGCTGCCGGCGCCGCCCGTTTCGCCGCCGGCAAGGGCCGCCACGGGGATTTTGCGGATATTTGAATGCGAGGCCGCGTCCTACGTACGTGCTTGCTCCAACGCCGTCATCCTGAGGTGCCCGAGCGAAGCGAGGGCCTCGAAGGATCCTACTCTGCCGTGCAGCTTCTATGCGCTGCGTCCTTCGAGGCTCGCCCGACTTCGTCGGGCGAGCGCCTCAGGATGACGGCGTTTGAGATGGCGCGTAATATCATGCCATGGGCGCCTTCGTATATATGCTGCGGTGCGCCGACGGTTCGTACTACCTAGGCAGCGCGACCGGCGACGACCTCTCGCGCCGCGTCATGGAGCATGAGACGGGCGCGCGTCCGGGATATACGTTCTCACGGCGACCGGTGACGCTCGTGTGGTCGGAGCATTTCGACCGAATCACTGACGCGATTGCGATCGAGCTTAAGGGGCTGGAGCCGGGCGAAGAAGGAAGCGCTGATCCGAAGCGATTGGGGCCGCATCAGCCATCTCGCGCGCCGCCGCGGCGGCAAATAAACTTCCACAACGCCGTCATCCTGAGGTGCCCGAGCGAAGCGAGGGCCTCGAAGGATGCTGTTCTGCCGTGCAGCTGCTATGTTGTGCGTCCTTCGAGGCTGGCCCGACTTCGTCGGGCGAGCGCCACAGGATGACGAGTTTGCCTTGCCCACCCGAAGTTACGGTTCCTTCGGCGGGGGGTGGCCGGGCATCAGGTCGTACGGATGCGCCCAGCCCGGCTGCGCCTGCATGCGCTCGCGCCAGGCGGCAATCGCCGGATGATCCTTGCCGATGTCGAAGCCGAACTCCTCCACCGGATAGTAGAGATAGCCGCACAGAGATACGTCGGCGATGGTCGGCCGGTCGCCGAGCACGAACTTGCGGCCCTCCAGCCGCTTGTTGATGATCGCGAGATTGCCGTCGATGCGTCCTTTCAAGAACGCGAGCACGGCCGGATCGCCTGGCGGCTTGGCGAAGTTTTTCAGGAAGCGATAGGGGCCGAGAAAGCCGTTGACCTTTTGGTTGTCGAAGATGATCCAGCGCAGCGCTTCCAGCTCTTCATCCTCGCCCTGCGGCGCGTATTTGCCTGAGAGCCGCGCCAGGTAGGTGAGGATCACGCCCGACTGGCTCAGCTTCTTTGCCCCATGCGCGAGCACGGGCGCCTCGCCCATCTCGTTGACGCCGCCGCGATATTCCGGGGTTCGGGTCTCGCCGCGGAAAAAATTGACATAGATCGGCTCCCAGTCGGCGCCGATCAGGTTGAGCATCAGCGCGGCCCGATAGGCGTTGCCGGACTGGGCGAAGCAATAGAGCTGGTATTCGGCCATCTGGTTGGGCTCCCGTGGTCAGTTCGTAGGGGCGCCCCTCGTGGGCGCCCGTCGCGTCACAGCAGGGGCGCCCCTTGTGGGCGCCCGCCGCGTCACAGTAGGGGCGCCCCCTCGTGGGTGCCCGTCGCGTCACAAAGCGGCAGTAGGGGCAACCACAAGGGTTGCCCCTACGCACGGAGTGGAGGAACTCCCCGTTGCGTCATTCTGTCATCATGCCGAACGCCGCCTGACAAGTCAGTATTGTGCCGTTTCCTAGGCTGGACCCGCCGGGAAGGGGGATCTCATGACAACCGCATATCGCATGCGCAGCGCCGCGCGTGGCGCGGCCGTTGCCCTTGCCTTTGCGCTCGGCTTGAGCGCGAGCCCTGCCGCCGCGCAGGAAATGCCCAAGGTCGACGTCGTCATCGGCAACAATTTCGGCCATCTGCCGATGTTCGTGGGCGTCGAGAAAGGGCTGTTCCGCAAGCACGGCCTCGATGTCCGCCTCAAGGTGGTCAACACCGGCACCGACATGGTCGGCGCCATGCAGCGGCGCGAAGTGCAGATCGGCGACATGAGCGTGACCACGTTTCTCAAGGCGCGCCACGCCGGCGATCCGTTCCGGGTCATCGGCATCATCATGAACGATGCCACCCGCGACAATGCCGACGAGCCGCTGGCGATCGTCGCGCGCAAGGATTCCGGCGTGCGAACGGTCGAGGATCTCAAGGGCAAGCGCGTCGCGCTGGCAAAGGGACAGACGTCGGACGAGTACTTCAAGATGGTGCTCAGCCGGCGCGGCCTCAAGTACGACGACGTGACGGTCGAGAACATCATGGCGCCGCCGGCGCTGGCGCCGGCGCTCAAGGACGGCAAGGTCGACGCGGTGGTGTCGTGGGAGCCCTACAACACCGCGGTGCTCGAGCAGGTGCCGGAATCCTACGTGGTCATGCGCGGCGGCGGCCACCTCTCATACGTCATGGTGGCGACCGCCCACGAGCCGACGATCCAGGGCAATCCGCAGCTGCTGCGGGCGTTCGTCGCGGGCCTCGCCGCCGCCTCGCAATACACGCGCCGCAACCGCGAGGAGGCGGTGGAGATTTTCGCGCGCTGGGTGCCGGGAACGGACCTCGCGGTCGCCAAGAAGGCGATCCAGCACATCAGCTACGACCCGCGCATTTCGCGCGCCGTCATCAAGGCCTTCGACGCCGCCGAGGACGACATCCTCAAGAATACGCTGCAGGGTGCGGCGCGGCTCAACATCCCCGACCAGTTCGCCGCCGCCTTCCTCGGCGAAGTGGAGAAGTCGCATCCGGACTACTTCAGCGACCTGCCGCCGCTGCCGCCCGGCAGCCGGTGAGGCATTAGCCGCCATGTAGGGTGGGCAAAGGCGCGCGCGAGCGCGCCGTGCCCACGCGGATGCGCAGGACGTGGGCACGCGCCGCATTCGCGTCGCTTTGCCCACCCTACGCGCTGCGGCTTACATCACCGCGCCAGCGACACCGGCTGGCCGCCGGTGGACTGGCCCTCGAAGCGGCCGGGCGCCGCCATCGTCAGTCGCCCGAGCGGCTCGTTGTTGTGGTTGCGGATGATGAGCGTGCCGCCCTCGAACGTCCACTTGCGGCTGGTGAAGAAGTCGCCGGGACAACCGCCTTCGGGCCGGATCGCGCCCTCGCTGGCGCCGGGCGCGCCGACCAGGCTCACCCGACAGCCGCTACCGGCGGCCGCGCTGAGCATCCAGCGCCCCGCCATGTCGGGCGGCGGCGGCTCGGCACGCGCGGGGGCCGTCGGCGCGCTGCCGCCGACCGGAGCCGGATTGGTGCTGCACGCCGCGAGCAGCGCGACCACGGCGGCTGCAGTGGCGACGCGCGCGGCGCGTCCGAGCTCGCTGATGCGGGTTGCCATCATTTCATCGTCGGGATCACGAATTCGGCGCCTTCCTTGAGGCCGGAAGGCCAGCGCGACGTGACCGTCTTGGTCTTGGTGTAGAACCGGATGGCGTCCGGCCCGTGCTGGTTGAGATCGCCGAAGCCTGAGCGCTTCCAGCCGCCGAACGTGTGATAGGCGAGCGGCACCGGGATCGGCACGTTGACCCCGACCATCCCGACATTGACGCGCGCAGTGAAGTCGCGCGCCGCATCGCCGTCGCGGGTGAAGATGGCGACGCCGTTGCCGTACTCGTGCTCGGATGGCAGGCGCAGCGCCTCGTCGTAGTCGTGGGCGCGCACGACCGAGAGCACCGGCCCGAAAATCTCCTCCTTGTAGATGCGCATCTCGGGCGTCACGTTGTCGAACAGGCAGCCGCCCATGAAGAAGCCGTTCTCATAGCCCTGGAGCTTGAAGTTGCGGCCGTCGACCGCGAGCGTCGCGCCTTCCTTCAGCCCGAGCTCGACGTAGTCGCGCACTTTCTGCATGTGCGTCCTGGTCACCAGCGGACCGTAGTCGGCCTGCGGGTCGGTGGACGGGCCGACCTTGAGGCTTTCGACGCGCGGGACCAGCTTCTCCATCAGCACATCGGCCGTCCCCTTGCCGACCGGCACCGCGACCGAAACCGCCATGCATCGTTCGCCGGCCGATCCGTAGCCGGCGCCGATCAAGGCGTCGACCGCCTGGTCCATGTCGGCGTCGGGCATCACGATCATGTGGTTCTTGGCGCCGCCGAAGCACTGCACGCGCTTGCCGTGGGCGCAGCCGGTCGAATAGATGTACTCGGCGATCGACGAGGAGCCGACGAAGCCGATCGCCCTGACGCGTGGGTCGGTGAGCAGCGTGTCGACGGCTTCCTTGTCGCCGTTGACGACGTTGAGCACGCCGTTGGGCAGGCCGGCCTCGATCAAGAGCTGCGCCAGCCGCATCGGGACCGACGGATCGCGCTCGGACGGCTTGAGAATGAAGGCGTTGCCGCACGCCAGCGCCGGCGCGAACTTCCACATCGGGATCATGGCGGGAAAATTGAACGGGGTGATGCCGGCGACGACGCCGAGCGGCTGCCGCATCGAGTAGAGGTCGATGCCGGGGCCGGCGCTCTCGGAGAACTCGCCCTTGAGCAGGTGCGGTATTCCGCACGCGAACTCGACCACCTCCAGCCCGCGCTGAATGTCGCCCTTGGCGTCCGCGATGGTCTTGCCGTGCTCGGAGGAGAGCAGCGCGGCGAGCTCGTCATATTCCTTCTGCACCAGCTCGAGGAACCGAAACAGCACCCGCGCGCGCCGCTGCGGGTTGGTGGCGGCCCAGGCGGGCTGTGCCGCGTCGGCGACGGCGATCGCCTGCTCGACCTCGCGGCGGGCGGCAAACGCCACATGCGCGGCCACCTCGCCGGTATTGGGATTGAACACGTCGCCGTGGCGGCCGGAGGTCCCCTGGACCTCGCGGCCGTCGATGAAATGCCCGATGTCCCGCATCGCGGCCTCCCTGAATCGCGCTTGGCGCCGTCGCCGGTTTTGATAGCGCAGCCGGCGAGCCGCGGGAAGTCGGCCGGCGCCGGTTCTGGCACCCGCACCCGGCCGGCGGCCTTAGGCGCTGACGTAACCCATCTCCTGTCATCCCGGCCGACCCCGGCCTTGAGCCGGGGGAGAGCCGCGCCTATGGGGTCAGCGGCGGCATCGCGCCGCCGGCGGCAGGCGCCATGGAGGCCGCAAGCGACCTTGCTTCTCCTCCGAGCGGGGGATGATATAACAGGCGCGTTCGCAGGGCCTAAAATCCGCAAGATGACCGAGGTCGCTCGCGCCAGTAGCCCAAGCGCGGCCGCAGCTGGCGCGCCGGCCGGACATTCGCACGGCGAAAGCTTCTGGGCGCTCACCCTCGGCAGCGTCGGCGTCGTTTATGGCGACATCGGCACCAGCCCGCTCTATGCGTTCCGCGAGGCGCTCAACGCCGCGTCCGCATCGGGGACCATTCGCCGCGAGGTCGTCCTCGGCGTGCTGTCGATGATCCTGTGGTCGTTGATCGTCGTGGTCTCGCTCAAATACGTGCTGATCCTGCTGCGCGCCGACAACAACGGCGAGGGCGGCACCCTGTCGCTGACGGCGCTCGCTTTCCGTGCGCTCGGCCGCACGCCCGTCGTATTGATCTTCGGCATCGTCGGCGCCGCTATGTTCTACGGCGACTCGCTGATCACGCCGGCGATCACGGTGCTGTCGGCAGTCGAGGGCCTGAAGGTCGCGACCCCGGCTTTCGAGCCCTACGTGCTGCCGCTTACGGTCGTTATCCTGGTGGCGCTGTTCGCGGTGCAGTCGCGCGGCACCGGCAAGGTGTCGATCTTCTTCGGTCCGGTCACCACGATCTGGTTCGTCGCCATTGCGATTGCCGGTGCGCTGCACATTGCCGACGATCCCGGGGTGCTGGCGGCGATCTGGCCCGGCCATGCCATCTGGTTCCTGCTCACCCACAGCACCATCGGCCTGGTGACGCTGGGCGCGGTCTTCCTCGCCGTCACCGGCGGCGAAGCCCTCTACGCCGATCTCGGCCATTTCGGCCGCAAGCCGATCCAGACCGCGTGGTTCGGGCTGATCTTCCCAGCGCTCATCATCAACTATTTCGGGCAGGGCGCGCTGGTGCTCTCGCATCCGGAGGCGATCGAGAACCCGTTCTACAAGCTGGTTCCGGAGCCGCTGCTGCTGCCGATGGTGGTGCTGGCGACCGCCGCGTCGGTGATCGCCAGCCAGGCGGTGATCACCGGCGCCTACTCGCTCACCCAGCAGGCGATCCAGCTCGGCCTGCTGCCGCGGCTGGAGATCCGCCATACCTCGGCGACGCAATACGGCCAGATCTATATCCCGCGCGTCACCGCCTTATTGTTCGTCGGCGTCCTGCTGCTGGTGCTGATGTTCCGCTCCTCGAGCGCGCTCGCCTCCGCCTACGGCATCGCGGTATCGACCACCATGCTGGTGGACGGCGTCCTGGCGTTCCTGGTGCTGTGGAAGCTGTGGCAATGGCGGCCCTGGGCCGCGGCTCTTCTGATGGTCCCGTTCATCGTCGTCGATACGACGTTCCTGGCCGCCAATGCCATGAAGTTCTTCGAGGGGGCGTGGGTGCCGGTGGTGTTCGGCGGCTTCCTGGTGATGATCATCTGGACCTGGCGGCGCGGCACCCGCATTCTCGGCCAGAAGACGCGGCGGACCGAAATCCCGTTCGACGGCCTGATCAAGAGCCTGGAGAAGAAGCCTCCGCACGTCGTACCGGGGACCGCCGTGTTCCTGACCAGCACCCCGGATTTTGCGCCCACCGCCCTGTTGCACAACCTCAAGCACAACAAGGTGCTGCACCAGCACAACGTCGTGCTGACGATCATCACCACCGATGCCCCGCGCGTCGGCGACGAGGATCGGGTGCGCATCAATCACGTGACGCCCCATTTCAGCCGGGTATCGCTGCGCTACGGCTTCATGGAAACGCCGAACGTCCCGCGCGCGCTGGCGATCGCGCGCAAGCTCGGCTGGACCTTCGACATCATGTCGACGTCGTTCTTCCTGTCGCGCCGCGCCCTCAAGCCGTCCCCCCATTCCGGCATGCCGCTGTGGCAGGATCGCCTGTTCATCGCGCTTGCGCGTTCGGCGAGCGATGCCTCCGACTTTTTCCAGATTCCGACCGACCGCGTCGTGGAGGTCGGCACCCAGGTCACGGTGTGATCGAGCCGCGATCGGACCGAGGCGACGCCATGCTCGAACGAATGTACCGGCAGCGGCTGGAGACGGATCTCGCCCGCTGGCAGACGGATGGCGTGATCACCGCCGCCGCCGGAGACGCAATCCGCGGCAGCTTGCGCCCGCTGCCCAGAGGCGTCGACATTGCGACGGTGGTTGCGATCGTCGGCGGACTGCTGATCGCCGCGGCCTTCCTGGCGTTCGTTGCCGCAAACTGGACCGCAATCGCGCGCCCGGCACGCTTCGCGATCCTGCTCGCCGGCATTGCGGGCGCCTACGGGACTGGCGCGCTGTTCGATCGCATGGACCGGCCTTACCTTGCCGATCTCGCGTGCGGGGTGGGCGCGCTGATCTTCGGCGCGGCGATCGCGCTCGTCGGCCAGATGTATCACATCGGCGGCGACCTTGCCGGCGGCATGTTGCTGTGGGCGGCAGGCAGCATGGCGGCGGCCGTGCTCACCGGCTCGCGCGCCGCGCTTACGTCGCGCTCGCGACCGCTGCGTGTGGAGCGGCATGCGCGTCTACGAGGAGGCCGCCGTCCCGCATCTGCCGTTCATCGCGCTGTGGCTGATCGCGGCGGCGTTGGCGGTCGCGTGGAATGCGCCGGTGGCCTGTCATGTGGTGGTGCTCGCGATGCTGCCGTGGTGGATCATGACCGGAATGGAATTGGGTGGGCGGCCGTTCGAGCGCGATCCGGCCGCCGTGGTCGCCGCCGGCATGGGCCTCCACCTCGGTGCGGGCTTGCTGCTGGCGAGCCGTGGACCGCCGTCGTTGCGGGCGCTCGGCCTGACGATGTCGACTTATGCGGCATTCGCCAATGCCATCGCCCTTGCCTGGGCGGTCGCCGGCGTGCTCGGGCGGTCTCTCGGCATTCTGCCGTACTGGATTCTCGCGTGCGCACTCGTCGGCGTCGCATCCGCGTTGACGACCGCCGTGTTGACGCGCCGCCCGGGACCGGCCTTTGCGGGCCTCGCGATCGGCCTCGGTCTCATGGTCGCGGCCGGCCTCGCCCGACCGGCGCAGGGCAGCGAGCCGTGGCTCGCCTACGCGCTCGCGCTTGCCGCGATGCTCTCGCTGGTGATCTCCGGCATGCTCGACGACGCGCGCTCACGCGTCGTCGCCGGCTGGATCGGGCTTGCATCGATCATCGCGGCCATCACCTGGGCAGTGAGAGGCTCGCTGCTGCGGCGCGCGTTGTTCCTGGCCGTCGCCGGTCTCGTGGCGGTCGGCCTTGCGACGTTGCTCGCACGCCTGCTGCCCAAGGAGCGCCCCCAATGATGCGTGCCGCCGCGGCCGTAGTCGATCGCATCCCGCGGCCCGTGCTGTTTGCGGCGGCGGGGTTGATCCAGGTGGCGCTGATCGCGCTCATGGT
Source organism: uncultured Alphaproteobacteria bacterium (assembly GCA_963788095.1). Classification (GTDB taxonomy): domain Bacteria; phylum Pseudomonadota; class Alphaproteobacteria; order Rhizobiales; family Xanthobacteraceae; genus CAVTXS01. Next base: position 117,795 of record CAWBFP010000035.1, read on the forward strand.
CGTGGATCGGATCGGCATCCTGCGCGAGGGCAGGGAGGTCGCGCTGCAGACGCGCCCGGTCGATCCGCGCGACTTTCTGCGCGGTGACTACGTTGAGCTCGCCTACGACATTTCCTCAGTGGGAGCCGGCGCCCTGCAGGGCCATGAGCCGCCCGGCCGCAACGCGCCCGTGTTCGTCAAGCTTGCTCCCGTCGCCGACGGCGTGTTCGAGGCGGTCTCGGTCCATCTCGAACCGGTTCCGCTCGGCGATCGTGAGGTGCTGATCCAAGGCCGCGTCACCAGCGGAACGCATTGCGGCTCCAACCGCCGCGCCTTCTGCGACAAGCTGCGGGTGCGTTACGGCATCGAGCGCTACTTCGTTCCGGAAGGCGAGGGGCTCGAGATCGAACGCGCGCGCGACAAGCGGCGCGTCACCATCGTCGCTGCCGTGGCCCCCTCGGGCCGTGCCGCCATCAAGCGGCTGCAGATCGACGGCAAGCCGGTCTATCAGGAACCCTTGTTCTGACACCGGGCGATTTCGTATAGGACCCGCGGGCGCCTCGCCCGCCAACATTTGGCGCGCGGCGCCGGAAGGGATTTCGTCGATGCCAGCAGGGCCTCATGTTCGCGATCTCTCGCCCGCCGAGGTCGCCCGCGGAATGACCGAAGGGCGCGTCCTCATCGTCGACGTGCGCGAGCCGAACGAGGTTGCGGCCGAGCGCTTTCCTGAGGCCGTCTACATGCCGATGTCGGCTTTCGATCCAGCGGCGCTTCCGGACCCGGGCGGGCGCGAGGTCGTCTTCGCCTGCCGCGTGGGCCAACGATCCGCGGTCGCAGCGCGGCTCGCGCAAGCGGCGGGCCTGCCCTATGACGCGCACCTCGCCGGCGGGCTGAAGGCCTGGGTCGCGGCCGGCCTTCCGACCGAGAGCTGACGCCGCCGATGAATCCCGTTTTCGCCGACCTGCCGGTCACGGTGTTCGAGGTCATGTCGCGGCTGGCGCGCGAGCATGGCGCGGTCAACCTCGGGCAGGGGTTTCCGGACGATCCGGGCCCCGAGGACGTGCGGCGCAGGGCGGCCGAAGCGGTGGTCGACGGCTGGAACCAATATCCGCCGATGATGGGCTTGCCGGAACTGCGGCAGGCGATTGCCGCCCACTACCGGCACTGGCAAGGGTTGACGCTCGATCCCGACAGCGAGGTGATGGTTACGTCCGGCGCGACCGAGGCGATCGCCGGCAGCCTGTTCGCCCTGATCGAGCCGGGCGACGAGGTCGTGCTGTTTCAGCCGCTCTACGACGCCTATCTGCCGCTGGTCCGGCGCGCCGGCGGGATTCCGCGCTTCGTGCGGTTGGAGCCGCCGCACTGGCGCTTCAGCGAGGCGGCGCTGGCGCAGGCGTTTTCACCGAAGACCAAGGTGGTGCTGTTCAACAATCCGCTCAATCCGGCCGGAATCGTGTTCCCGCGCGAGGACCTCGAGCTGCTGGCGCGATTCTGCCAGCGGTTCGATGCGGTCGCGATCTGCGATGAGGTGTGGGAGCACGTGGTGTTCGACGGCCGCCGGCATGTGCCGTTGATCGCGATTCCCGGAATGCGCGAGCGCTGCGTCAAGATCGGCTCGGCCGGGAAGATCTTCTCGCTGACCGGCTGGAAGGTCGGCCTGGTCTGCGCCGCGCCCGATCTCATGCGAGTGCTGGCCAAGGCGCATCAGTTCCTGACCTTCACGACGCCGCCGAACCTGCAGGCGGCCGTCGCCTATGGGCTTGCCAAGACGGACGACTATTTCACCGCCATGCGGCGCGACTTCGAGCGCAGCCGCGACCGCTTCGCCGGCGGATTGCGGGCACTCGGGTTTCCGGTGCTCGCGTGCCAGGGAACCTACTTTCTCAATATCGACCTCAAGCCGCTCGGGCTCAACGAGGACGATGAAAGCTTCTGCCGGCGGCTGGTGGCCGAGCACAAAGTGGCGGCGATCCCGATGTCGGCGTTTTACGGCGACGATCCGATCCGCTCGGTGGTGCGTTTCTGCTTCGCCAAGCGCGACCAGACGCTCGACAGTGCGCTCGAGCGGCTCGCCGGCGTGCTCGAGCGGTTGAACTGATGGAATGAACGCCTGTAACAGCGATCGAGACTTAAGATGCGTCGAAGAATTCCTGACCGTTGCCATGATGGCCGCTGCCATGGGCGCATGGATGGCAGCTGCCGTCGGGCAGCCGAAAGAGCGCGTGCTCAACGTCTACAACTGGTCGGACTACATCGATCCGCAGGTGATCGAGGATTTCACCCGCGAGACCGGAATCAAGGTCCGTTACGACACGTTCGATTCCAATGAGGTGCTGGAAACCAAGTTGCTCGCCGGGAAGTCGGGTTACGACGTGGTGGTGCCGACCGGGTATTTCCTCGAGCGCCAGATCAAGGCCGGCGTGTTTCAGAAGCTCGACAAGTCGAAGCTGCCGAACCTCGTGAACGTCTGGCCGGAGATCGCGCGCGGGCTCGCGATCTACGACCCGGGCAACCAGTATGCGGTCAACTACATGTGGGGAACGACGGGCATCGGCCACAACGCCGCCAAAGCCAAGGACATCCTCGGCGCCGGCACGGTGATCGACAGTTGGGACTACGTGTTCAAGCCGGAGAATATCGCGAAGTTCAAGGATTGCGGCGTCTATTTCTTGGATTCCGCCGACGACATTCTGTCGGCCGCCTTGAAGTATCTCGATCTCGACCCCAACACCAAGGACCCCAAAGAGATCGAGCGCGCGGCCGAGCTGGTCGCCAAGATCAGGCCGTATGTGCGCAAGTTCCATTCCTCGGAGTATCTCAACGCGCTGGCGACCGGCGAGATCTGCTTCGTGGTCGGCTGGTCGGGCGACATCAAGCAGGCGCACAAGCGGGCGACTGAAGCCAAGAACGGCGTCGAAATCAGGTACGTTATTCCGAGAGAGGGCGCGCAGATGTTCTTCGACAACCTGGCGATCCCCAAGGACGCGCCCAACGTCGCCGAAGCGCACGAATTCATCAACTACCTGCTGCGGCCGGAGGTGGCGGCACGGAACTCGAACTTCTTGGGTTATGCCAACGGCAACCTGGCCAGCCAGAAATTCATCGATCCGGCCATTCTCAATGACCCGACCGTCTATCCGGACGCGCAGACGATGCAGAAGCTCTACGTCATCACGGCGCGCGATCAGAAGACCCAGCGGCTGATGAATCGCCTGTGGACGCGCATCAAGACCGGACGGTGACGCCCTCGCTCTCGCCCTCCAAAGCGTTTTCCGCTCGCGTTGACTCACCTCTCCCAGGGGGAGAGGTCGCCGCGCTGAGCGCAGCGAAGCGCGTCGGGTGAGGGGTTAGAGTGTTCCGAGCGAAGCGCTGAGCCCCCTCACCCGGATCGTCTCGCTACGCGCGACGATCCGACCTCTCCCCACCGGGGAGAGGTGACGAAGCGGCGGCGCCTGCGCCAAACAGAATGGAAACAACGCTACCGCCAGCGCCGGTGCTGCCACAGCCATTGCTCGGGATGCTCGCGCACCCAGCGTTCCACCACCGCGGTCACCCTCTGCATCGTCGGCGCGACATCGATCTGCCCGTGTGCGTCGCGTGCCGGGATCATCTCCTCGGTGATCTCCAGGCGGAAACGGTTGCCGGGCAACCGCACGACGCGCGCGCCGTGGATCGGGCACTCGAAGCGGCGGGCAAGCCGCGCCAGCATCGGGTTGGCCTTGCAGGGGCGGCCGAAAAAGGTGACGTCGACCCCGCGCGAAAAATGCTGGTCGACGAGCAGCCCGACATGCGCGCCGCGCTCCAGCGCTGCCGCCACCTTGAACACGGCGTCAACGCCGCTGGTGGAAATCAAGGTCCCCATGTTGACGGCGCGGATCTTCTGGATGGCGTCCGCCACGTCGCCGATATTGGGGCGACGATAAAGGATCGCGGTGTCGAGCCCTTGCGCCGCCGCCGCGACCGCTGCCAGCTCCCAATTGGCGAGATGCGCCGAGAACAGCAGGGCCGGCTTGCCGTCATCGCGCAGTTGCCGGAAGCGCTCGATCGAGGCCTCCGGAATCTCGACGCGGCCGCTCTCGCGTGCGTCCTCCCGGTAATCCCACAGGCGGTCGAGATGGGCATACTCGGCCCCGAGGCGACCCAGATTCTCCCACGCACCGAGGAGGATGTCCTCGATCTCGGCGCGGGTCAGGTCAGGCAACGCCGCCGCCAGGTTGGCCCGCCCGGTGCGGTGCTCCGGCAGCCAGGGTCCCAACCGGCGCATTGCGCGGCCGCCAAAGCCGGAAATCCGATCGGGGTCGGTGCGCCGCACGAGTTTCAGCAGCCAAACGGTCAGCGCGCCCGCGACCGCATCGACCGCCGGCTTGAGCAGGCTCCGCGCCCGCAGCCCAAGTCTCGCCAGCAAGCTTCGCAATCCGGGCGCCCCTTCGTGGGCTTTTAGAAACGCACGACAATCTTGCCGAACACCTGCCGACCGGCGAGCCGGGCAAGGCCGTGCTCGAAATCGGCAAGCGCGATCTCGGTATCGATCACGGGGCGCAGGCCGCTCGCCATCTTGGCAAGGCCGTCGCGAATGTTGCGCATCGAGGCGCCGAACGAGCCGATGATGCGATACTGCTGCTGGAACAGCTGCATGAGATTGATGGTCGCGGTCGGGCCCGAGGTCGCGCCGCAGGTGACGAGCCGTCCGCCGCGTTTGAGGCAGAGCAGCGAGCCGTTGAACGTGTCGGCGCCGACGTGCTCGAACACGACGTCGACGCCTTTCTTGGCGGTAAGCTTGCGCACCACGCCCTCGAAGCGGTCGGTGCGATAATTGATCGCGTGATCGGCGCCGAGCCGGCGCGCCAGTTCGGCTTTGGCATCGTCGCCGACGGTGGTGATCACCACGCAGCCGAGCGCCTTGGCGATCTGAATGGCGGCGGTGCCGATGCCGGAGCCTCCGGCATGGACCAGGATCGTCTCGCCCGCCCGCAGCTCGGCGTTGTCGAACAGCATGTGCTCGACGGTCGAGAACGTGACGGGGGCGCAGGCGGCGTCGCGCAGCGCGACGCCTTCGGGCACCGGGATCACCAGGCGCGCCGGCAGATTGACCAGATCGCGCGCGAAGCCGTCGAGGTGGAATCCCATGATGCCCTGCACGTCCTCGCACAGATTGTCGCGGCCTTCGCGGCAGGCGCGGCAATGGCCGCAGGTGCGCGCACCGTACATCACGACCGGGGCGCCGATGGCAAACTGCGTCGTGCCGGCGCCGACGGCGGCAACCTCGCCGGCCGCCTCCACACCGACCACGAGCGGAAACGTGCGTTTGGCAAACGCCATGCCGCGAAAACCCCATACGTCGATATGGTTGAGCGCCAGGGCCCGGACGCGAACCTGCACCTCACCGGGTCCGGGCGTCGGCGGAGGGCTGAGTTCGCGAAGCTCGAGCTTGCGGTCGGCGACGAGGGTGAGCGCGCGCATCAAATACCGCGGCTCACGCCGGGTCCCGGCTGGTGGCGGCGCCGATGCCGGCGATCCAGGCTCCCGCGCGCGGCATCAGGCATCGACGAGCATGTCCAGGGGAAAATCGATCTCTCGGGCGGCCTTCCTGACCTGGGCGCTGACCTCCTTGGACGGAAACGGCACCGTCCGCAGGGTCAGCTCGGCGTCGCATATCGGCTTGGCATCGCCTACGATCTTGGCGCGGGTGACGGCGAATCCGGAACCTTCGTGCAGCAGGATTGCCTCGATGGCGAGGACGGCGCCGGGCCGCACCAGGTTTCGCAGCTTGGCCTCGCGAATCTGCGCGAGCAGCGCCATGCGCTCGAACTTCGTGCGCGCGATCGTCAGCCAGCCGGAGGCTTGCGCCATGGCCTCGACCAGCAGCACGCCCGGCATCAATGGGTAGCCTGGAAAGTGCCCCTCGAAGATCGTGCTGGTCGCTGGGACGGTCGCCTCGGCACGAATTCTGCCCTCGGCGAGCGAAAGGTCGACGATGCGGTCGATCAGCTGAAAATATTCGAGGCGCATTCGGCTCCGCAGCCTACGCGATCACGCCCTTGCCGCCACCAGCCCGTCGATGCGCTCGCACAGATTTCTCAGCACGAAATACTGCTCGGTGGTGGCCTTTCCGTCGTTGACCTCCTGCGTCCACTGCTCGATCGGGAGCTTGATGCCGAAGGCCTTGTCGATCGCGAAGGCGATGTCGAGAAAGTCGAGGCTGTCGACGCCGAGGTCGTCCATGGCGTGACTCTCGGGCTTGATGTCGGCGCGCGGAATGTCGCAGGTTTCGGCAATGATACTGGCCACCGTGTCGAACGTCGAAGCCATCTGCAACCCTATGATTCAGTGCCAATTCCTGCGAAGTCTGGGGGGACCGCCCGAGAGCCCGAAGCGCCGCCGATGAGTGTTGCTGCTATAGCGAAGCGAGACCGAGACTTCAATGCCGGCTCATTTTGACACGCCGGCTCGTTTCGCACTCGGCTTCGGGCGCGTCCGCGGCTCGGCATTTCCCCCTCTGCGGCGTTTGTGAAATGCTCTAGGTTGGTCGGGACCGATGCTCGTGAAGCGGCGGCCGAAGCGGCCGGCCGAGCAGGTGAAGGAGAGGTGGGTATGACGATTCGCAAGAGGCTTGCGGCCGTGGCGGCCGTTCTCGGGCTTGCTCTCGCGTCGCCTGCGCAGGCGCAGCAGACCTTGAAAGTCGGCTCGACGCCGACCGGCACGCCATTCACGTTCCTGGACACCAAGACCAACACCATCCAGGGCGTGATGGTCGACCTCATCACCGAGATCGGCAAGGATGCCGGCTTTGCGGTTCAGATCGAACCGATGCAGTTCTCGACGCTGATCGCCTCCCTCACCTCCAACAAGATCGACATCATCTCGGCGGCGATGTACATCACCGCGCCGCGCAAGGAGGTGATCGACTTCTCCGAGCCGGTCTATACCTACGGCGAGGGTTTGATCGTCCCGAAGTCCGACACCAAGGACTACGCCGGGCTCGAGGATTTCAAGGGCCAGGTGGTCGGCGCCCAGGTCGGCACGGCCTACGTGGACGCGCTCAAGAAGACCAACCTGTTCGCCGAGGTGAAGGTCTACGACACCATCGTCGACATTCTCCGGGATGTGAACACCGGGCGTCTCAAGGGCGGCTTCGGCGATTTTCCGATCCTCGCCTACAACCTGCAGCAAGGGCTGTTCCCGGAAGTGCGCGTGGTCAAGAGCTACAAGTCGACCATCGTCGGCTCGGTCGGGATCGGGGTGCGCAAGTCCGATGGCGAGCTGTTGAAGCGGATCAACGCATCGCTGGCGAAGCTCAAGGCCGACGGCCGGCTGGAAAAGATTCTTGGCCAAGTGGGGATTGGCGTAAGGGTTCCGCTCGCTTCACGTGTCCTTCCGGCCGGGGTCAAGGGCACGCTCTTCCCCCGGCCCGTCGCATTCTCGTCGGCTAAATGCAGCGTTTCATCGCCGATGCCGTGGAGTTCATGCCCATCTTGCTGCAGGGCGTGAAGTTCACCATTCTGATCACCATCGGCTCGCTCGCGCTGTCTACTGTGCTGGGCTTGGTGTGGGCGCTGATGCGGGTCTCCGGCATCCGCGTCCTCGCCGCTATCCAGATCGTCATCATCAACTTCATTCGCGGCATTCCGATCATCGTCCAGCTGTTCTACATCTACTTCGTGCTGCCGGACCTCGGCATCACGCTGAGCGCGCTCGAGGCCGGCATCATCGGCCTCGGCATCGCCTACTCGGCCTATCAGGCGGAGAATTTTCGCGCCGGCATCGAGGCCATCGACCATGGGCAGGTGGAGGCCGCGCAGTCGATCGGCATGGGCTGGGCGTTGATGATGCGCCGGGTGATCCTGCCGCAGGCGGTGCGCATCATCCTGCCGCCCTACGGCAACATCATGATCATGATGCTGAAGGATTCCTCGCAGGCCTCGACGATCACCGTGGCCGAGCTCGCGCTGCAGGGAAAGCTGATCGCCTCCTCGACGTTCAAGAACGTCTCCGTCTTCACCCTGGTGGCGCTGCTCTATCTGTGCATGAGCATCCCGCTCATCTTCTTCGTCAACTGGCTCGAGCAGAAGTTCGGGCGCAAGTGAGCGGGCGATGATCGAGCTCAAGGAGGTCCACAAGAGCTTCGGCGCCAACCACGTCATCCGCGGCTTCACCGCCTCGGTTAGCCGCGGCGAGGTGGTGTGCGTGATCGGGGCATCGGGGTCGGGCAAATCGACCATTCTGCGCTGCATCAACGGCTTGGAGAGCTATGACCAAGGCGAGGTCCGCGTCGAGGGCCAGCGCGTCAACCGCTACGACCGCTCGATCGCGACCGTGCGCATGCACGTCTCGATGGTGTTCCAGCGCTTCAACTTGTTCCCGCACCGAACTGCTTTGCAGAATGTGACCGAAGGGCCGATCTACGTCAGGAAGGAGCCGCGCGAGGAGGCGATCGAACGCGGCCGCGCGCTGCTCGCGCGGGTCGGCCTTGCCGACAAGGCCGATGCCTATCCGAGCGCGCTTTCCGGCGGCCAGCAGCAGCGCGTTGCGATCGCGCGCGCGCTCGCGATGCAGCCGAAGGCGATCCTGTTCGACGAACCGACCTCGGCGCTCGACCCCGAGCTGGTCGGCGAGGTGCTCACAGTCATGCGCTCGCTTGCCGAGGAGGGCATGACCATGGTCATTGTCACCCACGAGATGGCGTTCGCCAAGGAGGTCGCCGACCGCGTGATTTTTCTCGATCAGGGTATCATCGCCGAGCAGGGCGCTGCACGCGAGGTGCTGACCAGTCCGCGCAATCCGCGCACGCAGGATTTCCTGCGCCGCGTGCTGCATCCGATGTGAGACGCATGGCAGAACCGTTTCCGCTCGAGCCGTCGGTGTGGGCCGCGACGGCGCCGGCCGCGCCGCCGGTGCCGCCCCTTGCCGAATCGGTGCGGGCGGACGTCTGCATCATCGGTGCCGGCTATGCCGGCCTGTCGACCGCGCTGCACCTCGCCGAGCGCGGGGTGAGCGCGCGCGTGCTGGAGGCGCAGGAGCCCGGCTACGGCGGGTCAGGACGCAACGGCGGGCAGGTGATTCCCGGGCTCAAATACGACCCCGATGATTTGGAGACGATGTTCGGTCCGGAGCGCGGCCCGCGCCTGGTGCAGTTCGCCGGCGGCACCGCCGACGTGGTGTTCGACCTGATTGGCAGGCACCGGATGGACGTGCCGCACGTGCGCAACGGATGGATCCAGGGTGCGCACTCGCCGCCAGCCGTCAAGGAAGTGCAGCAGCGCGCCGAGCAATGGGCGCGCCGCGGCGCGCCGGTTGGCTTCCTGGACCGGACCGAGACCGATCAACACCTCGGCGGCGGCGGGTATCTGGCGTCCTGGATCGACCGGCGGGGCGGCGGGATCCAGCCCTTGAGCTTCGCGCGCGGTCTGGCCAAGGCCGCGCAAGCGGCCGGCGCGGCAATTCACGGCCAAACCGCCGCGACCGGCCTCTATCGCGAGCAGGGCCGATGGGCGATCGAGACCCGGTCGGGCGCCCGAGTCATGGCCGAGCGCGTTGTGATCTGCACCAACGGCTACACCAGCGACTTGTGGCCGCGCCTGCGCGAGACCGTCATTGCGCCGAACTCCTACCAGATCGCGACCGAGCCGCTGTCGGACAATTTGCGCAAATCGATTCTGCCGTTCGGCCAGGTGTCCTCGGATGCGCGCAAGCTTCTGCTCTATTTCCGACTGGACCACCAAGGCCGGCTGCTGCTCGGCGGGCGCGGGCCGTTCCGCGAGCCCACCGGTGCGTCCGATTGGGTCCACCTCGAACGCATGCTGGCGCGTCTGTTCCCGCAGGTGCAAGGCGTGCCGATCCAATATCGGTGGTGCGGCCGTGTCGCGGTGACGCGCGATTTCCTCCCGCACCTGCACGAGCCGGCCCCGGGCCTGATCGTCGACATCGGCTGTATGGGCCGCGGCGTCGGGTTGCAGACCGCGATCGGCAAGGCGTTCGCGGACTACATCGCCACCGGCGACGAGACGGCGCTGCCGCTGCCGCGGCTGCCGATCAAGCCCATTCCATTCCATGGCCTGCAGCAAATTTACTTTGCGGCGGCGGTTGCATGGTACCGTTTCCTCGATCGGCGCGGGTTCTCGGCCGGGGTGTAAAGGCTCGCTCCCGCCGCCCCGGCAACATTTGGTTCCATCAGCGCGGAGCCATTTTCGTCAATAACTTACGTCCACTTCTGTCTGTACTGCATTACTGCTGGCCGCTTCCGGCATAGCGGCGCATTTGTCGCTTTCTGGCCGCAATACGCAATCAATCCCGGAACCTCATCCACCACGAGCTGTTCAACTTGAGCCGCGTTCCGTTGAACGCAGGAGAGAAACTGTGACGGCAAAAAACAAGACGCTGGCAACTCTCATCATGCCGCTTGCTATCCTGTTCTACTTGCCATTCGACAAAGCACACGCCCAGTCGGGCCTCGCCTCGCACTACAGTCACGCCGGCAAGCGTACTGCCAGCGGCGAGCATGCCAATCCCGGCGGCATGACTGCCGCCCACCGCTCGCTTCCGTTCGGAACGCGCGTGCAGGTCACCAATCGCAAGAACGGCCGTTCGGTGGTCGTGCGGATCAACGATCGCGGGCCATTCGTGCGCGGGCGGGTGATCGACCTGAGCACGGCGGCCGCCCGCGCCATCGGATTTGCCGGGGTCGCCCCGGTCACTCTCGCCGTCCTGCGCTGATGGTCAGCGTGCGGAAGGACCATTGACCGAGATCTGCGCGCAATTGCGGCGACCCGCCAGCACGCAGTCTTGATCCTTCCGCAACTCCGCGATCTTGATCGCGAGCCACAGGCCCCCGGCGACCAGCAGCAATAGCACCGCGAACCCCAACGCGTTCATGGTCATCCGGTGACGGTAGTCATCCGGATCGGCAGCCGGTCGTTCGTACTTGCCGATCCCTTCGACCGGCGAGCGGCCCTGTGGCGAGAAAATTCCGCCTTGCGGCAGGCGCGGCACCCCCGAGCCCGCCGCGGGGCGCGACCTGAACGGCAGGATGCGCCCGGTGATCTCGTGTCGCGAAACTGGGGTGCGCTGCATGGGTGCCGACATGGACCGGCCGGGCGCCATGTCCGGCCGCCTCCACCAACATATCACAATCGGCTGCCCTTGATCGCAAGGTCCATCACAGCCCATTCGATGGCAGGGGTGCGCTTGGCCCCTTCGCGTGCTACGGGCAGCACATGATCAAAGCCGCGATTGCGGCCTGGGTTGCCGGCTTGAGCCTGCTGCCGGTGCAGGCTGCCGCGCAGTCATACCAGGCCGGCCCGATCGAGATCGCCAATCCATGGTCACGGGCGACGCCGCGGGGTGCAACGGTCGCGGCCGGCTATGCGACGGTTCGCAACAATGGCGCAACCGCGGATCGCTTGATCGGAGGCTCGACCGAGGCTGGCAAGCGCGTCGAGATCCACACGGTGGAGATGGATCAAGGCGTGATGCGCATGCGCGAGCTCAAGAACGGCCTCGAGATCAAGCCGGGGCAGACGGTCGAGCTCAAACCCGGGTCGTTTCACCTGATGTTCGTCGGGTTGACGCGCCCGCTGCAGAAGGGCGACCAACTCAAGGGCACGCTGGTTTTCGAGCGGGCCGGAAAGGTGGATCTCGACTACGTGGTTGAGGCCATTGGCGGGCAGCCCGGCCACGGCCAGATCGGCCATTGATTCAAAACCGGGCCTGCGTAGGGGCGACCCTTGGGGCGACCCTCGTGGTCGCCCCCGCATCGTAGACCGGGCGCCCACAAGGGCCGCCCCTACTCGCGCATGAATTGCGGGAGGTAGCACGGGCCGAGGCGGCCCTTTGACGTGACGCCCGAGCCCCTCCGGCCGCAGAAGCTGCGCACGCCCGGCCATACGCGGTAGTCGCGCCGCTCGCACGGCCTCCGTAGAGCACGCCGGCCCGGCCATCGGCTCCTCTGCTGCCTCAATCGCCAACACGAAACGCTCCCGCTCGTCCACGGCGCAGATCTCTCTCCATCCGATCGGCAAGGCGCTCCTCGCCGATCAAATCGACCTGTTGACCATGCATCGCTCCATTCTGTTAACCATGTCGTCGGTTTGGACCCCCTGCACGGCCCCGGAACAGGTCGAGCTCGGCGTGGTCCTGCGCGTAGCAGCGGCGGTAAGTCACAGGACCGACACGACGTCCCAATTTGCCAAATTTACCGCCGCCAGCATAAAATGGGTTACTAAATCCCTAAGCGCCGGAGAGTGGTGCGGCTTCCGGCTTCGGAGAGACGCCATGAATATCTCCAGATCGGCTGTCGGAGCTCTGGTCGCGCTCCTTTGCCTAATGGCAGAGTGCGGAGGCCCAAACCCAAAGGGCACGAGGGACCTCGACCGCGGCAATTACCTACGAAGCAAAGAAGCGGCAGGCGAGTGACATTGCCGTCACCATCGTCACGTCGGGCATCACGTGTACGTGCGCCCGCTTCGCCGAAGACATCCGCGACATCGTCAACGATCTGCGGCCGGACGGGCTTCGGGTTCTGCCGGTGTTGGGAGTTGGCGGTCTGCAAACGCTGGAGGACGTTCTGTTCCTCAAGGGCGTCGACATGGGCGTCGTCGATGAGGACAACCTGAGGCTCCTCAAGCAGCGAGACCCGGCTCTGCACGGGAGCATCGAGCAACGGGTTCACTACATCACGCGGCTTTACAACAACGAATTCCACGTTGTCGCCCGCAACGAGATCAAAACGCTCGCTGATTTGCGCGGCAAGAAAGTGAGTTTCAATCTGAAAGACAGTCAGACCGAGGTCACTGCGGACGCCATCTTCAAGATGCTGAAGATGTGATGTGGAGCGTCTAAACTACGACAACAATGAAGCAATGCAGAAACTCCGCACCGGCGAGATTGCCGCCATGATCGTGGTCTCGGGTGCTCCGCAATCAGCGCTGACGAGGTTCAAGAAGGAGGATGGCGTTCACTTCCTGGGGCTCGACCAGCAGACCCTGCCGAACCACGATTTGGCTCCGGTCTTCGACAACTATCTGCCCGCCAAGCTCACCCATGAGCAGTATCCGGCGCTGATTGCTGAAGGAGCCTCCATACCAACGGTCGCGAACCGGGCCTTGCTGGTTGCTTACAACTGGCCGGAGGGTTCCCCGCGCTATGCGAGGCTGGCCAAGTTTGTCGAAACGTTCTTTGACCGGATCTATCAGTTCCACACCAATTCCAGGCACCCAAAATGGAAGGAGATCAACCTTTCGGCCGAGGTCCCGGCATGGACGCGGTTCAAGCCGGCCGCGGATTGGCTGGCGCGGCATAGAGTGGCGTTGCGCTCGCGCGACGGCCAGTCGCTCTCGGGCCTGAGGCCGGCCTTTGACCAGTTCGTAGCAAACTACACCGCCTCGACCGGCAGGAAGGCGCTTTCGCCGCAGGAAACGCAAAGGCTATTCCTGGAGTTCACCAAGTTTCTAAAATCGCAGACGACGCAGACGACGACGCAGACGACCCGCTAGCTTTCATTCGAGCGCGGGCTGCACACGGCGGCGGCCCAACGAGCTTGAACTCGCGGTTGGTGGAAACCGCGAGAGAGCGCTACCTGCAGCCCTCGCGGACGCACGCCTCGACCAGCACAAGTTACCAACTCGTTGGCGGATTGCGGTACTTCGGCGCGCAACATAGCGGCCCTTCAAAAAACTGCCCCTGGGCTTGCGGCGAGCCTTGTCGCTGACGCCGACATAGCTGCTCAGCAGGGAGAGCTGCTTTTCAAACGCCCTGCGTTCGGAATTTGCGCGCGTCCCTGATCATGCGGTTGGCATTGTCGCAAATCGCGATTAGCGCGTCGATGGTCATGTTGGCCGGGCCGGATTCTCTCGCCGCAAAACCTCCCGCGATTCGATTAGTGCCCACACAGTTGGCAGTGGATTAGCTCGCATCATAGACAATTCGATGTGCATCAAAGGTATTGTGATGCGGGGCGCAGACCTCCGTATATCGTCGGATAGATTTACTTCCGGTGGGTATAAGTCGAACGTCTCCAGCTGGAAACTCGCTCAACCGATGAACATCGCCCACTGGTGGCCGCGCCAGCGGGTTACTGAAGGCCCAGCGCCGGAGAGTGGTGCGGCTTCCGGCTTATGAGAGACGCCATGAATATCTCCAGATCGGCTGTCGGAGCTCTGGTCGCGCTCCTTTGCCTAGTCTTTGTCACGCCGCAGAGTGCGGAGGCCCAAACCCAAAGGGCACGAGGGACCTCTACCGCGGCAATTGCCTACGAAGAAAAGAAGCGCCAGGCGAGTGACATTGCCGTCACCATCGTCACGTCGGGCATCACGTGTACGTGCGCCCGCTTCGCCGAAGACATCCGCGACATCGTCAACGATCTGCGGCCGGACGGGCTTCGGGTTCTGCCGGTGTTGGGAGTTGGCGGTCTGCAAACGCTGGAGGACGTTCTGTTCCTCAAGGGCATCGACATGGGCGTCGTCGATGAGGACAACCTGAGGCTCCTCAAGCAGCGAGACCCGGCTCTGCACGGGAGCATCGAACAACGGGTTCACTACATCACGCGGCTTTACAACAACGAATTCCACGTTGTCGCCCGCAACGAAATCAAAACGCTCGCTGATTTGCGCGGTAAGAAAGTGAGTTTCAATCTGAAAGACAGTCAGACCGAGGTCACTGCGGACGCCATCTTCAAGATGCTGAAGATTGATGATGTGGAGCGTCTAAACTACGACAACAATGAAGCAATGCGGAAACTCCGCGCCGGCGAAATTGCCGCCATGATCGTGGTCTCGGGTGCTCCGCAATCAGCGCTGACGAGGTTCAAGAAGGAGGATGGCGTTCACTTCCTGGGGCTCGACCAGCAGACCCTGCCGAACCACGATTTGGCTGCCGGTCTTCGACAACTATCTGCCCGCCAAGCTCACCCATGAGCAGTATCCGGCGCTGATTGCTGAAGGAGCCTCCATACCAACGGTCGCGAACCGGGCCTTGCTGGTTGCTTACAACTGGCCGGAGGGTTCCCCGCGCTATGCGAGGCTGGCCAAGTTTGTCGAAACGTTCTTTGACCGGATCTATCAGTTCCACACCGATTCCAGGCACCCAAAATGGAAGGAGATCAACCTTTCGGCCGAGGTCCCGGCTTGGACGCGGTTCAAGCCAGCCGCGGATTGGCTGGCGCGGCATCGAGTGGCGTTGCGCTCGCGCGACGGCCAGTCGCTCTCGGGCCTGAGGCCGGCCTTTGACCAGTTCGTTGCAAACTACACCGCCTCGACCGGCAGGAAGGCGCTTTCGCCCCAGGAAACGCAAAGGCTATTCCTGGAGTTCACAAAGTTTCTAGAATCGCAGACGACGCAGACGACGACGCAGACGACCCGCTAGCTTCCGTTCGAGCGCGGGCTGCACACGGCGGCAGCCCAACGAGCCTGAACTCGCGGTTGGTGGAAACCGCGAGAGAGGCGTGCGACGGTAATTTGCTCGTGCTCGGCGATAGGCCTCTTGTGGCCGAGACGCCGGAGCACATGCTCGACGATGATACAACGCCGACGGCCAAGCGACCCACGAAGGACGCCCTGTCGCGCGGGGTGCCGATCAAGAAGCTGATGGACGAGAGCAATCTGATCGTCTGGGCCATGAACGGCAAGCCGCTGGAGAACATTCATGGGTTCCCGGTGCGCTTGATTACTCCGGGCTGGCCCGGCTCGGTCTCCCACAAGTGGCTGACGCGCATCTGGATCCGCGACAAAGTGCATGACGGCCAGGGCATGGGCGGCACCTCCTATCGCGTGGCGATCAAGCCGATGGTGCCCGGGGGCAAGGCGGATCCAGCGAATTTCAGGGATCTTGAGTTCGATGCCTGTGCGCTCCATCATCACAAACCCGGCGAACGGCACCAAACTGGCTGCCGGCACCAAGGAACTGAAGCTGCGCGGCGCGTCGTGGGCCGGCGACCACACGGTCAAGGAGGTCGACGTGTCGATCGACTTCGGCGCCAGCTGGCAGAAGGCCAACCTGGCCCAGCCCAAGAACCGGTACGACTGGCAGCGCTGGACTGCCACAATCAAGCTGCCAAGCGACGGCTATTACGAAGTGTGGGCGCGGGCGACCGACTCGCGGGGGAGGTCCCAGCCGCACATCGCCAGCGACTGGAATCCGCAAGGCTACGGCGCCAACCAAATGCACCGTGTCGCCGTTCTGGTCGGCTGATTCGGCACGACCCCGAGCCGACATTGGCAGTGGCACCGAAGCAGTGTAGCGTTCGTGCGCTGCCAAGCGTTTTCGCTTGCCGGAGAGCTGCCCTAACGACGCAACGAAGTCCCCGCTTTTATCAATTGGCAACCTGGTGCCGTCGGGAGACGTAAATCGATCTCTTTGCGCGCCAGAGTGCGATCACGTCGCCGCGATGGCGCGCTGGGAACTCGTGATACCTTACGTGAAAGCGTTCCTTTCGAAGGTTCATCGATAATAATGTCCGAGATCAAGCCGGCGACGATCTTTCGTCACGCCTATGGCGTCTATCCGCCGCTGGCGATGCTCGCGGGCATGCAGCTCGACCTCTTCACGCCGCTCACCGGCGGGCCGATGACGGCGACCGCGCTAGCGGATGTGATTGGCGTGAATGCCGCAAGACTCCGGCCGCTGCTGTACGCGCTGGTCCACGCCGAGCTTCTCACGGTCGACGGCGACCGTTTTGCCAATACTCCGGAGGCCGATCTCTATCTCGTGCGGGGGCGAGCCGCCTACATGGGAAGCACGCACGAACTCTACTCCGACTTGTGGGGTGCGGCGCTCTCGGCGGCTCAGTCCATTCGTGCCGGTGCGCCGCAGCGCAAACACGATTTCGCAGCCATGTCGGATGAGGAGCTTGCGGCCTTCTTCCGAGGCCTGCATGCTGGCGCGCTCGCCACCGGCCGGCAGCTCGCTACGACCTTCGGCTTTGAGAGATTTCGACACTTGCTCGACGTGGGTGGGGGCTCGGGCGGGGTTGCCATCGCGTGTGTGTCAGAGCTGCCCGGACCTTGAGGCGGCGGTCGTCGAACTGCCGCGAGTGGCCCGCATCGCGCAGTCCATCGTAAAGGAGGCAAAGCTCGAGGGCCGCGTGCAGGTCCAGGTGGCCGATATCCTGGAGCGCGTGCCCGACGGGCGCTTCGATGTGGCGGTGCTCCGTTTCCTCATTCAGGTGCTAGCGCCGGACCAAGCACGCGCTGCGCTGCGCAACGTCGGGAAGGCAATGGAGCCGGATGCCACTCTCTTTATCGTGGGCCAGGTCCTGGAGGACAGCCGCCTCAAGCCCGCAGCGGCCGTGGGACTGAACCTTGCGTTTGTCAGTATCTACGATGACGGGCAGGCCTACACTGAGCAGGAGCATCGCGCCTGGCTTGCCGAAGCCGACTTCAATGACATCGACGTTCAGTATGGGGCTGCACCAGGTGGCTCGAGCATTGTAACGGCGCGAAAGAGGAAATAAGCCACGCTCTCGGCGGCAGGCGTGGCCGAAGGTGGAGCCTTGACCGGGCTTCAGAGTCGGGCGTAGGCGGCGCGCGAGGAAGCGCGATTCAGAATTGGCTTGATGCCTGCGAACCTGATGACCTTGGCTCATCTCTTCGTTTCGCCGGCCGTGAACTTGGCGTAATCGGCGGGCGAGCGCCCCGTGGATGGCACGCGATCCTGAAGGGGCCTTCGGGGCGCCTCTATTGATGACAATGAAAGAAGCTCCGCAGCTCTTGCGCGGTGCGCTGCGGAATTTCCTCGGGAAAGAAATGGCCACCATCGAGCGGCCCACCTCGGACGTCGCTGGCCCAGCCCCGCACTCGAACGGCGCAAGGCTCATCACCGATAAATCTTCCGCTGGACGCTTGGTTCGGGCGGATTGAAAGCCGATGCCTCAAGCCAGCGCGCGCCATTGCTCGGGCCTGCGGTCCCTCGGCAACGCCTCCTGCATGCTCAAGGCTGCGCGGAACGCTTCGGCTCGACGATCTCGAACATCGGGTTGAAGGTATCGAGCATGCCGAGGAGTTCGGTCAGCTTGCCGACGTCGCCCTCGACCTTGACCAGCCCAGCCTGCGCGGCTTCCGGGAAGGTGGTCCTGCGCAGTGCGACCGCGTCGAGCGTGGCGCGCGAAAGCGTCAGCGTGGCGTCCGCCCTGTCGGACTGCTTGCCGGCCACGTGGGTGAGCGCGGAATTCTCCAGATTGAGCACGAACTGCTCGCGTGGCTCGGTGAAGTTCCAGTTGACGATCAGCGTCTTACCCTCGGCTTTCTGCGCGTCCAGGCGGACGCCGAGGAAATCGAAAAACATCGAGGTGCTCACGGCCTTGAGCGTGTCGGCATTGAGGGTACTGGCGACCGGAATCCTCGAGCACCCCGCTGCGCAGCTCCTGCGCGCCATAGAGGTACGCGTTGCGCCAGGTGCCGGCCTCGGCCTGATAGCCGAGCTGTTCGAGCGCGTCGGCACCGAGCTCGCGGGCGGCGCGGTTTGCCGGATCGGCGAGCACGAGCTGATTCATCACGCCCGCAACCCAGCGATATTCACCTCTGCTGAAATCGTCGCGCGCGCGCGCGATCACCGCGTCCGCGCCGCCCATGTAGGCGACGGTCTTCTTCGCCGCCTCGACCGGCGGCAGCGGATTGAGATTTGCCGGATTGGCGTCGTACCAGCCGAGATATTTCTGATACACGGCCTTGGCGTTGTGGCTCAGCGTTCCGTAGTAGCCGCGCGTCGACCATTCTCTTTCCAGGCTCGCAGGCATGCGCAAGGTCTCGGCGATCTCGGGCGGCGTATAGCCCTGGTTGAGAAGGCGCAGCGACTGGTCGTTGATGAACTTGTACAAGTCGCGGTGCTTCTTGAGCAGTCTCGACCACGCGGGCGTTGCCGCGCACCGGCCAGTGATGCTGCGCGATCATGATGTCGCTGAGCTTGCGCCGAAGACCTCGAGCGCTTCGCCGATATAGCGCGACCAAGCGCGCCGTCGCGGACCTCGGCGCCGCGGATGGTGTAAAGATTGTGCATCGTCAGTGGTAACGTCCTCGGCCATGTTGAGGACGCGCAGCTGCGGGAAGTGCATCAGCATTTCGGCCGGCGCCTCGGAGCCTGGCACGAGCTTGAACACGATCTCGATGCCGTCGATCAGGCGCCGCTCCATGTCCTTGTCGATCGTGGAGGTGGGCGCAATCAGCGTGATCGAGCCGATTGCGAGGGCCTTGCCGAGGCCGGTATCGACTTGGCCGCGGGGTCCCGGCGGCAGCAGCGATCCGAACTGTACTGCGCGCGCCGGCTCATCGCGTTGCCGGCGAGGATGTTCTCGGCCACCGCCGTTTCCATGAAGCCGGACGGCGCCAGGACCTTGACCTTGCCGGCCGTGACGTCCGCCTCGCTGACCACCCCCTGACGCCGCCGAAATGATCGGCATGGCCGTGCGAGTAGATCACCGTTCCGACCGGTTGTGGTGGGCGGTGCTGGTAGATAGAGATCGAGGGCGGCGCGGGCGGTCTCGGCCGTCAGCAGCGGATCGATCACGATGAGCGTCTGATCGCCCTCGACGATCGTCATGTTCGAGATGTCGAAGCCGCGCACCTGGTAGAGCCGGTCGGTGACCTTGAACAGGCCGTGGATGGCGTTGAGCTGCGCGCTGGCGCCACAGGCTCGGGATTGACGGTCGGCGGCGCGTCGCCGCTCAAGAACGCATAGGGCTTCATGCTCCAGACCGGGCGCGGCCCATCGCCGGCGATGTGCGCGTCGGGAAGCGTTGCGACGAAGCCGAAGGTCGCGTCCTCGAACTCGGTGCGGTCGGCGAACGGCAGCGTGCTCGCGATCCGGTCCTGTGCGGCGCGAGTGGCGGGCTCGGCATCCTTGGGTGCGATCGGCGTCTGCGCTTGCGCCAGGGCGCCGGCGAGCGTCGCAGCGAGCGACAAGGCGGCCGCCCGGCAGGCAATGCGAGAAAGCGCTGGGATCCTCATCATCTGTATCTCCGGCAATCGATTTTTTCGGTTCCAAGCCGATACAAGCTTATTGCATGAGATGCCGCATCGGCCAGCGTGTCGCCCAGCCCTTCGGGCGCGGCTGCGCGCCTTCGACTTCACGCACATGGCGCTGCGCAAACATGCGCGCTTTCAGGTTGCTCGGAAGTGATATTGTTTCCCCAATAACGGAGGTTCCATGCACACTGTGCCGTCCGACGAAGCCCCCAAGCCATCTGATCGGTTTGGCGATCGGTGATCCCGCGGGCATCGGCGCCGAGCTCGCGGCCAAACTGGTCGCCGATCCGGAGATTTGCGCCGCCGCGTCCCTGGTGGTCGTCGGAGATCGCCGGGTACTGGAGCGCGGAGCAGCCGAGAGCGGTCTGCCGTCCCTCGACGTCGACGTGCGCGCCCCCGGCCGCGGCATTACGCCGGGCGACAGGCCAGTGCTCGTCGACCTTGGCCACCTCGATCCGGACACCATCAAACGAGGCGTGGCGTCGGTGGAGGGTGGGCGGTTCGCGCTCGACAACTTCACCGCCTGTCTCAAGCTGGCGGCTTCCGGCGAAGTCGGCGCGGTCTGCTTCACGCCGTTCAACAAGACAGCGATGCGGCTCGCGCACCCATCCTATGACGACGAGATCGGCTACACGGCCGAGCTGCTGGGCCTCGATGCCCCGGCGAGCGAGTTCAATATTCTCGAAGCGCTCTGGAACGCCCGCGTGACCTCGCACGTGCCGTTGTCGCAGGTCGCGTCCCTGATCACCACGCCGCGGGTGCTGAGCGGCATCGAGCTGACCGACGCGTCGCTGCGCGATGCCGGCTTCGGGCAGCCGCGGATCGCGGTGGCAGGCCTCAACCCGCACGCGGGCGACGGCGGCAATTTCGGCCATGAGGATGATGCGATCATCCGCCCGGCCGTCGAGCAGGCCCGCGCCAAGGGCATCGCCGCGGATGGCCCGTTTCCGCCCGATACGGTGTTCGTGCGCGCCACCAAGGGCGCTTTCGACGCGGTGCTGACCATGTACCACGACCAAGGTCAGATCGCGATGAAGCTGATCGGTTTCGATCGTGGTGTGACGTTGCTCGGCGGCTTCCCGTTCCCGATCTGCACGCCGGCACACGGTTCCGCTTACGACATCGCCGGCAAGGGCATTGCGAACCCCGGCGCGAGCAAGGCCGCCGTGCTGCTCGCGGCGAAAATGGCCGCGCGCCGCCAGCCGCGGGCCAAGGCGCGGGCTCGCCCCAGCTCGACCAGCATCGACAAGCACTGACGCGGGATCCTATGGCCCAGATCACCTACCGGGGCGTGTTCCCGGTCGCGCCGACCGTATTCGACGCGAGCGGCAACCTCGACCTCGACGGCCAGAAGCGCTGCACCGACTTCATGATCGACGCCGGCTCGCACGGCATCTGCATCCTCGCCAACTGGTCCGAGCAGTTCGTCCTCACCGACGAGGAGCGGGAGCGGGTGATGCACTGCGTGCTCGAGCACGTCGCCGGCCGGGTGCCGGTGATCGTGACCACCACGCATTTCGGCTCGCAGATCTGCGCCGAGCGCAGCCGACGCGGCCAAGCGGCGGGCGCCGCCATGGTGATGGTGATGCCGCCCTACCACGGCGCCACCATCCGGGTGCCCGAGCTCGGCATCTACGACTTCTTCCGCCGGGTTTCGGACGCCGTGAGCATCCCGGTGATGATCCAGGACGCGCCGGTCGCCGGCACGCCGCTTTCCGTGCCGCTGCTGGCGCGCATGGCGCGGGAGATCGCGAACATCTCCTATTTCAAGATCGAGGTGCCGCAGGCAGCCGCCAAGCTGCGGGCGCTGATCGAGCAGGGCGGGGACGCCATCATCGGGCCGTGGGACGGCGAGGAGGGCATCACGCTGATGGCCGACCTCGACGCCGGGGCGACCGGGGCGATGACCGGCGCCGGCTACCCGGACGGCATTCGCACCATCGTGGACCCGCATTTTGCCGGCGATCGCGAGGCGGCCGCCACGGCGTATGCGCGCTGGCTGCCGCTCATCAACTACGAGAACCGGCAGTGCGGGCTGATCGCCGCCAAGGTTCTGATGGAGGAGGGCGGCGTGATCCGCTCTGGGATGACGCGCCATCCGGTGCTGCCGCTGCATCCCGCCACGCGGGCCGGCCTGATCGAGGTGGCCCGCCGCACCGATCCGCTGGTGCTGCGCTGGGCCAGGTGAGCGGCACCCCCCGCCGGATGTCGGTCTCGGGGTCGACGGGCTGCTCGACCCGGAGCATTGCGCTCAGCGCCTGAGATTGCCGCCTATCGCTAACCCGCTACCGCGGTAGTCGCCGCCGCAATAGAGAGAGGCTAGCGCAAATCATCGAGGATGTACGACGCAGTTTGATGGTACGCGTCTTCATTCGGACAATGCATCGTCACGCCGTTGCGTTGGGCACGAAAGCCCAGCGATAGAAGGTGTCGATAGGCTTTCGGCCGACTGGCATTGACGCATGCTACGAGCTCCTTGAGCCCTTCGTCTGCTGCCAGCCTTGCGCAGGCAGTGAGCAGCTGGCCGAAGCGCAATTCATTCTCTGAGTAGGTCGAACCGCTGCGAACCGAATCAGGCATGAGCCGGCTCCAGCAGGGCTCTTCGGCCCATATTCGCAGACTGCCACTGCCTGTACCCGTGAACCCTCCGTCAGAAAGACGGTGTCGCCGTGTCCATGACTGTGAGCCGTGCGTATTTCTGCTGTAAGGTCCAATCCATCGCGCACCTCAGTCGTCAGAGCGCGGCAGGTGTCAAGCCAATGCGCTTGATGTCCGCCGGCAATGCTCGAGTAGCGAGTCGAATTCTGCCGGTGTCTCATTGCCCTCGACTGCGCGGGTCATGATGGCGGTGAGGAACCGTGGCCAGTAGCCAAACTTCTGATACAGGGCAATGTGTTTCGTGCTCTCCGCAATCGTGAAGAAAGCTATGTGCCGAGCTCCGAGTGCCTTCAACCGCTCAAGCACGGGAGGGATGAGGTGCCTCGCGGTCCCGCGGTTCCAAGTGTCGGGGTGCGTGGAGATTGGTCCGAATACTCCTAAGCTTCCCCAAGCTGCACCGAGGCTCGATCCGACCAAGCGGCCTTCAATCCATGTCCCAAAAGCCAGCGAGGGATCTGTCATCCAACGACCGGTGACGAAGTCCCGATCGGTCCAAAATCCATCTGGCGGCATCCCGCGCTGTGTCGCGAACGCGCGGCGCAAGATTGCACCTGCTTCCGGCAAGTCACCTTCGCTGAGAGGCCGTATGGCTATGCTCTGAGAGGTTTGCTCCAAACGCTTCCTCCGTCAGTGCCATGGGCAGGGAGCGGCCCAACAGAGCCATTCTTCAGATGCTGCACAATAGCACCCAGGGAGCCGACGTAGGAGCGGACACACGCTTGGGCAGCGCACCGGCGCTCAACCGCTTGCCGGCGGCCTCGTCGACCGAATCGTCATTGACGCGAAAGCCGCGTTGCGCGCCGTTTCGGCCTGTCCTGACTGGTCGGCCACCGTTCCCCCAGTGGTCTGCGAGCCCGAATTGCGTCGACGGCGTCGGATCGCCGGAAGCGTGGTTGTACGCACCAGGAGGCGGTCGAACTCACTACGTCACCGCGTCCCGCATCCGCCAGCGCACTGCTCGCAACGATTGCTGTCCTTGAGGCCCAGTGTCCTTGAGGCCCAGCGGACGCTTTCCGGTTTTTGGGCTAGACTTTTCTGGATGGGGGGCCGTTCCGCCGAGCGCCCTTGGATCTTCTTGAGGTGCGCGCGGACATGCGCGGTCTAGTCAATCTGGGGGATCTCCGAGACGGCGCGAGTCCCGGAGGCACATCCTGCGCTGATCGACTGTCGCCTGTGGGATAGCCCATCTGAGCTCTCGCACGGTGAATTGGACAAGCAGGTGGACGCTTGCGCGCGGGCGCTCGCTGCACGCGGCCTGGCGCGTGGCGACCGCGTGGCCATCTTTTCGCTCAATCGTGCTGAGTATCTGATCGCCTACTTTGCGGTGATGCGCGCCGGGTTCGTCGCCGTCCCGGTGAACATCAAGTTTCCGCGCGAGACTTTAAGCTTCATCCTCGAAGATGCCGAGATAAGGCTCTGCTTTTGCGATAAGGCGGGCCGCGAGCTGTTGCCGGCGGGCATTCCTGCTATCGACTTCGACGATCCTGGCCCAAAAGGCTTTGCGAACTTTCTCGATGTCGGGCCGTTCGAAACGGTCGCGCCGCGGCGCGGTGAAACCGCCATGGTGCTCTACACGTCGGGCTCGACGGGGCGCCCGAAAGGTGTGCCTCTCTCTCACGATGGTCAGCTGTGGGCGCTTCGGACGCGTCTTGTCGGCGGCCGACAGGACCGGCATCGGCTGCTGGTTGCGGCGCCTCTGTTCCACATGAATGCGCTCGGGATGGCAAAACTCTCTGTCGCCGCTGGCGCCAGCCTGGTCCTGATGCCGCAATTCAATGCCCGACGATACATCGAAGCAATCGGCCGCTTCAAAGTGACTTGGCTCACCTCCGTGCCGACGATGCTGGCGCTGGCCCTGCGCGAGCGCGAGACCCTTGCCGGTACCGATCTCTCTTCGGTCGAGTCCATTCGAATGGCCTCGGCACCGATCACACAAACGCTGATTGACCAGGTGCGACAGGCCTTTCCGATGGCGACGCTGAGCATCGGCTATGGCACGACCGAGGCCGGGCCCGCGATGTTCGGCCCGCGGCCGGGCCTCACCAAGGCCGATCTTGCGCTGGGATGGCCTGTGCCGGGCGTTGAGGTTCGTCTGGTTGGGCCTGATGGCGAGGCAACGACGCAGGGCGAGCTGTGGATTCGCACGCCCGCAAACATGGCCGGCTACCTCAATCTGCCTGAGAAGACCCGACAGGTGCTGACCGCCGACGGCTGGTACAAATCAGGCGACATCTTTCGTTGCGACGAGACCGGTGCCTACACGTTTGTAGGCCGCGTCGACGACATGTTCGTGTGCAGTGGCGAGAACATCTATCCGGGCGAGGTCGAAAGCATGCTCGAACGCCACCGCGACATCGTGCAGGCCTGTGTCGTGCCGGTGCCTGACGAACTCAAGGGCGAGAAGCCGTTTGCCTTCATCGTGCTCAGGCCGGGGGCATCGCTGAGCGAGCACGACGTGAAGCGTTTTGCCCTCGACAACGCTCCCGCCTACCAGCATCCGCGCGCCGTCATGTTCACGCGAGAACTGCCGCTCGCTACCACAAACAAGGTCGACCGCAGGGCGCTTGGCCTGATCGCGCGCGAACGGTGGTCTGCGATGCAGAGCGCGACGGCAATAAAGGCGAGCGCTAAGGACAAGCGATGAGAGCAGCGGTCATTTACGAGCACGGCGGCCCGGGTTCGATCCGATATGAGCCGAGCTTTCCCGATCCCAGGCCCGCGAGCGGCGAGGTGCTCGTGCGCGTCAAGGTGGCGTCGTTGAACTACCACGACATTTTCACGCGGCGCGGCATGCCTGGGATCAAGGTGCCGATGCCCTGCATCATGGGAATCGATTTCGCGGGCGAGATCGCGGTGCTCGGGCCAGACGTGAGCGGCTGGACCGTTGGCGATCGTGTCATGATCGACCCCGTGGACCGGGTCGGAGGTGGCGGTCTGCTCGGCGAGGTGCGGCCGGGCGGGCTCGCGGAATACTGTGCGGTGCCGGCCCACCACCTGGTCAAGCTGCCGTCCAACGTGTCCTGCGAGGCTGCCGCCGCGCTGCCGGTCGCGTACGGCACGGCGCTGCGCATGATGGTTACCATCGGTCAGGTGAAAGCCGGAGAGAGGGTGCTGATCCTCGGGGCATCCGGCGGAGTTGGTTCATGCTGCGTGCAGTTGGCGAGGCTCGCCGGCGCGGAGGTCATCGTATGCGCGTCGAGCGAGGAAAAGCTCGCCCGACTGCGGGAGCTCGGCGCGGACCATGGCATCGACTACACGAAAGAGGACTTCGTCAAATGGGTCTACGCCAAGTACGGCAAGCCGCACCGGCGCCGTTTTGACGGCGGCGTCGATGTCGTCGTGAATTTCACCGGCGGTGAAACTTGGGTTCCTTCGCTCAGGGCACTGCACCGGCAGGGACGCGTGCTGACGTGCGGGGCGACCGCCGGCTACGACCCGAAGGAAGACCTGCGATTCATCTGGACGTTCGAGCTCAACATCCGGGGATCCAACGGCTGGATGCGTGAGGACCTTGCCACCCTGCTGGACCTCATCGGGTCGGGCAAGCTCAAGCCGATCATCGACCGAGAGCTATCTCTTGCGGAGGTCAATGAGGCCTTTCGACTGCTGGAGGATCGCGTCGTATTCGGCAAGGTTCTGGTCAAGCCATGACCGAGGAATCCTGGCGCAAGCTGTCGCTCGCCGAAGTGCAGGCGATATTCGACCGCTCTCCATTCATCAGCTGGCTCGACTTGCGGGCCGTGGCGCTCGACCACGAGTGTCAGGAGATCACCGTTACGATGCCGATGCGGCCCGAGCTCGAGCGGCGTCCCGGCACTCGGCAGTTCCACGGCGGACCGATCGCCGCATTCATCGACATCGCAGGGGATTTCGCCATCGGCATGCTCATTGGCGGCGGCGTGCCAACCATGAATTTTCGGACCGACTACCTGCGACCGGCAATCGGGGAGACGCTCACCGCCGTCGCCCGCGTCCGGCGCGCCGGGAAGACGACCGCTACCGTCGACATCGAAGTGCTCGACGACGAGAACAGGCTCGTTGCGCTCGGACGCGGCACGTATTCGGCAGCTCTCGGCTGATGGGCGTGGGATTCTGCTCGCGTTGACGTGTCCGCGATCACCTCCATTCCTGCTGGGACGGCCATTGTCTCGGGTCCGAGGCTGCGGCCTTAAGGAGATGAGCATGGACCATTTGGTGTACGGCGTTCCGGAACTCAGCGAGGGTGTCGCCGCCGTGGAGCGGAAGACCGGCATACGCGCCCATTTCGGTGGTCAGCACCCAGGTCGCGGCACCCACAACGCGCTGCTGTCGCTTGGCGACCGGCGATATCTCGAAATCATTGCTTTGGACCCCGAACAGTCCGAGACCTCGCATTTTTTCGCGCGCGAGCTTGCGACCCTCTCGCAGCCGAGACTCATAGCGTGGGCGGTTGCCGTCGACAGCGTGGTTGAGATTGCCAGGCGCGCCAAGGCGGCAAATATCGAGACGGTGGGCCCGCTTCCGGGTTCGCGCGCACAAGCCGGCAAGCTGCTCACATGGAAGACGCTGAGAATTGCCGCCCCATCGCTGTGGGGCTTACCCTTTTTCATCGAGTGGAACAGCGGCGCGCCCCACCCCTCCGAGACATCTCCCGCGGGCGGCAGCCTTGCGTCGTTCCGGATCGAGCACCCGCGCGCTGAAGCGATGAACCATGCGCTCGCAAGCCTTGGCGTCGATGCCGTCGTGGTCGCGGCGTCGCAGGCGCGCCTTGCAGCACGCCTGCACTCGCCAAAAGGCGAGGTCGAACTCGGCTGATAGGCCATCCGCGACGGCACAAAGCGGACGAGATTGCAAGTTGCGCACCGGCCTGACGGCCGATCCACCTGGAATGACATCGGACGTCATCTTCAGCGCCGGTTTGCAAGCAAGTGGCGGCTCGCTGCCCACTCACTTGCAGGCCAGGTTTTGCTCGCTGACGCCGACCGGGACGATCCGAGGTTTATCGATCCCAGCCACGCCGACGTATTTGAAAATCCGGTCGTCAATCTCGCGCTTCCGAGCCTCTTGCACGACAACCTTCTTCTGGCCATCGATCAGCGCCCAGAACGCCGAGGCTTGCGCTTGCTTTCCCGGGTCAGGACTGAAAGTAAAGTCTATGCCGGTGTTCGTGAGATAGGCGTGCCCAGCTGGGTCGGTTATCCAAAACTCCTCAATTGCCGAAGCTTCAGCGACCGTTTTCAGGACCGCGTTGATCTGGGGAGGTGTCATGCCCACCTTCTCGGCAAGAGCGACGTACTGCGCCGCGAGCATTGCCTCTGCGATCATATGCCTTGAAATCACCTCGTCACAATCAGCGGCTCTCACCTTGGTAGCTGTGAGACAGGCAAGAAGTGTGAGCGCAAGAACGGCAGGGCGCTTTTGATGCATCGGTTCCTCCACGGTAATGGCAGCATGTCCCAGAGCTGCCCGGCAAAGTCCATGGCGCCGGGCCGCCCAAATCGCCTTCGATCACCTCATCGGCGCGGGCTGTGAGCTATTGCCAAATCTTGGTGACGGAAGGGCTCGGGCGGCAACGGCTTGAGCTTCCGATGTGATGGATACCGTCTGCGAAAGCAAGACGGTAGACTATCCTTTCCCTGCCTGAACTCGGATCGGTTTTCGAGGAGAACGGTCATGGCACCCCTTGTCGTCATTACCGGCGCGAGCCACGGGATCGGGCGGGCACTGGCGCAGGCTTTTGCGCGCGAGAATCATCCACTTCTCCTGGTCGCGCGCCATGCGGCGCCAATCGATGGTTTGGGTGATGTGCCGCATCGCTTCGCTGAATTGGACGTTGCCGACTTTGCTCGCCTCCAGACGGCAGTGGAAAACGCAGAGGCCGCTTTCGGCCCAACCGATTGCCTCGTCAACAATGCTGGATTTCTGCATGTCGGCGACTTCCGAAATCGGTCGGCCGACGACCTCGATTACGATATCGATGTGCTGCTCAAGGGCGTGGTTCACGGAATCCGGGCGGTGCTACTCGGAATGAGCGCGCGAAGGGGCGGCACCATCATCAACGTGAGCTCGATCGGGGACCGCAAGCCCGGCCCCTCCGGCGAGACCTACCACGCCTCGAAGGCCGCGGTCCGGTCACTGACCGAGTTGCTTCAGCAGGCGGAGGCGAAGAACAACGTGCGCATCATCAATATTGCACCGGGCTTCGTGAAGACCAACATTCATGCCGGAATGGGCATCTCGTTCGAGGAGTATTGCCGCTTGACCGGAAATCGGGATTTCATCGCGCCTGAACGGATCGCTGACATCATTCTCTTCTGCTACAAGCAGCCGCAGGCGATCTGCATCCGCGACCTGGTGGTCATGCCGACGACCTCGGCCTATTGATAAGGCGCTCTAGCATCGCGACCGACTTCGCCCGTGACTACGCTCAAATCAAGATTTTGCCGCGGGCTGTCTGCTTCTGGGACTGACAGAAGTGCAGACGCGCCTCAGCGATGTCGGCCCAGAGACGATCCCCGCGTCGGCGCCCGCCGGGAACGTCAGGCACGGGAGTTACGGCCCGACGTCCCTGCGCAGACCGAAGCAGCGCGTGTTGGGCTCACGATGGGTTCGAGCCGAGAAGGTTTGGCCTTTGGGGAGATGCTACGAGCGCAGTCAAAACGAGAAGCCCGACGAAAGCAAACGCGAACAGGGCGACAACGATCCCAAGTTGCCACCAAATGGGCATTATAGTTTTTCTCCGGGGCTTCCTGCCGTCGCCTCTGATGATAGTTTGGGGACCACGAACGTGCTTCTCGCAGAAGTCCGCTCGATCCCAGTTCGCCTGGATGTGCTTGCGGGCTTCACGAAGGGCCAAGACGGAATAGAAACAGACGATCAGCCCACCGACGGCCGCGGCAAGTGCGGCCACGAAATGCGATATCTTTGCTTTGGCGGGATCAAACGAGATCAGGCTCGTGAACATAAACGCGAGCAGTGCGGCGGCAATGCCCGTCGTCCAGGTGATTGTCCGAAACATCGCCTCCTTGATGTCGTCGGCCCGTTCCTGGAAATATTTCCACAGCTCCAGATAATCCAGCCCAGACGAGTGATCGCAAGCGCTCGGATTGCTGGGATCGTTTGGGCCGCTTGGATCGCCTGACATGAACGTGATCCGACAAATGCCCCGAAGCAATTCTGGCGATCACTGTTTAATCAATAGCACATTGCATGAGTGCTCGCCGCTCTTTTTCTTTCCGTCGCGGCCACTCCTTACGGTTCTGGTCGGGCCTCCACCTCACGTTCTCCTTCCGGGAACGCTCCTCGCGCTGACGCAATGTCAATATAACCCGCTCAGCAGAGCCCATACGGTCTTAAGCAGCAGAAGGGGGCTCGACACGGTGATTAAGAACGCGGGTATGCTTGCGAACAGGATCGGAATAAACGAGCTTTGATGGACTTGCGTACCTTCTCCCGCGCGGCTTTCAGATCAACAATGTTCATGTTTCGGAAGCTTTGAGTCCCACTTCGCCCGTGGCTACGCTCAAATCAAGATTTTGCCGCGGGTTGTCTGCTTCTGGGACTGACAGAAGTGCAGACGCGCCTCAGCGATGTCGGCCCAGAGACGAAGGGCAGAAAAGATTGCTCGATCCGGACCTTTCGGCTCCCGACCCCAGCGGACCTCACGAGGGGCAATCAGATCAGCCTCGGCTCCATTCCGTCTCTGCAATCAAGCGGCTGACCGCCACGCTCACCACGCCGGCGAGCGCGATCATGGTGAGCACGGCCAGGAACCCGCCCAGCGCGAAGGCTGTTGCGCCGCCGGCGACACCGACGCTGCCGCCCAGAAAGGTGCAGGCGTTGACGATACCCGAACCCTGGCCCACCTGCGTGGGCGAAAGCGCCGACAGCGCCAGCCGCGGTGCCAAGGCATAGGGCACGGCGAGGCCGGCGCCGATCACAAGAAACCCGACCGCCAGCAGCACCATCCCGCCCTGCGCGACGGCGAGGCCGATGACCGCACTGCCGATTGCGATCAGCGACGAGCCTCCGGTCATCGCGTTGCGTAGGCCCGCCCTCGCGACCACGGCGGACGCCGACAGCGCCAGCGCCAGCAGGGCCGCGCTCAGCGGCAGCAGGGCGGCGCCGGCTTCCAGCGCGGTGAGGCCAAGTCCCTCCCGGCTCTGGGCGTAAAGGTTGAAGTAGAGCAGCAGGCTCATGATGCTCAACATCGACAGCGAGCCGATGGTGATTCCCAAGACGAACTCACGCCGGGCGAAGAAGGTGAGGTCGACCAGCGGCGCCGCGACACGCGATTCCACCATCAACAGCAGGACCAACGCGCTCGCCGCCAGTACCAACGGGCCGACGACCGCCAGCGGTGTCGCCCTTGCGTGCGGCAATGCATGCAGGGCGAAGACCAGCGAAACCATAAACGTCGCCAGCAGCACGAAGCCGACCCAATCGGCGCGCCGTTTTGGCGTGTCGTGGGCGGGGGCGGCCGCCGCGCCTGCGGCGGCGAGACCCGCAATGGCGGTCAACATGAGCGGGACGCCGAGCCAGAAGATCATGCGCCAACCGGTGAAGTGCGCGAGCGCGCCGCCGATCAGCGGCCCGGTGCTGAAGCCAAGCATCAGGAAGCCGGTCCACGCGCCGACCGCTGCCGCCTTGCGCGCCGGCGGCCCACTGGCGTTGACCGCAGCCAGCGTGCTGGGCACTGCGAATGCCGCCGCAAGGCCCTGCAGGGCGCGTCCGGCGAGCAGGGCAGCTTCCGTGCCGGCGGTCGCAATGCCGCAGCACGCGATGGCGAACAGCGCCAATCCCGCCATCGATGCCAGCCGCGCGCCAAACCGATCGGCCGCCTGGCCGCCGAGCACGATGAAGGCTGCGGAGACCACCAGATAGGAATTGATCGCCCATTCGACGCCCGCCGGGCTCAAGGAAAGCTCGGCGCTCATGCTCGGCATGGCGGCCATGATCGCGGTGCTGTTGGCGCCGACCGCGAACATCGCCAGGCAAGACGACCACAGGACAGGTTCGAACGCCTTCCGCTCGTTCATTGGTTCGGCCTGCACGATCATGAGGCGCGCCGTGAAGTTCCGTGGCCCGTCGCCAACGCCCCGGCGCCGAATCCGTCAAGGAAATCATTCTTGAATAGGATGCCCATTGCGTTGCCATCCTATCTTCCGCGCGTGAACGCCGACAAGCACGGGCTCGCGGCCGACCTTGTCGGGCCAAAACTGGTCGCCGGCGTAGGCCGAGGGCCGGCACCGAACGCGCTTGTTCATGTCACGGCTGGTCACCTCTTTGGACATTGAGCAGGGGCATTGAATTGTGTTCACTGTCCCGCGGAGCAGGGCGATACCGATCGGGCAGGTGCAGCTTGCTTTTCCCTTGTCACGGTGCGGTACCAAAGCGAGCAAGCGCCAGTCGGCCGCGTGACCGTCGTGAGCGCTGGCATCTGGCGCGAGGCCTGGGCGAAACGTGGGGATGGTGACGGGACGAGGGCCGATGCGTATTGCCGTGCTGGGCGGCGGCCCGGGAGGATTGTACTTCGCCTCGCTGTGGAAGACCCGACACCCACGAGATGCGGTCGAGCTCTTCGAGCAGAATCCGGCCGACGCCACGTGGGGCTTCGGCGTCGTGTTCTCGGACCGAGCCCTGGAATTCCTGCGCGAGGATGATCCCGGCACGGTCGACCTCATCTCACCGCAGATGGAAACCTGGCGCGACATCACGATCGTGCACAGCGGTGAGAGGATCGCCATCGACGGCGTCGGGTTTTCGGCTATCGGCCGCCTCGAGCTGCTGCAGCTGCTGCAAGGCCAGGCGCGCGCCGCCGGCGTGGCCTGCAGGTTCGACAAGCCGGTCCGCGCGGTCGACGAGCTCGAAGGCTTTGACCTCATCGTTGCGGCCGATGGGGTGAACTCGCTGCTGCGACGGTCGTTCGAGAGCGACTTCGGCTTCTCGCTCTCCTATCTCGCCAACAAGTTCATCTGGTACGGCACGACGCGCCGCTTCGACACGCTGACCCAGACTTTCGTTGCGACCGAATTCGGGCAACTTCAACGCCCACCACTATGGCTACGCGGACACGATGAGCACGTTCCTGGTCGAGTGCGATCGCGCCACGTGGCTGCACGCCGGATTCGACCAGATGTCCGAAGACGAGACGCGCCGTTGCTGTGAACAGGTATTCGCCCAGACGCTCGAGGGGCACCGGCTGATCTCCAATCGCTCGTTCTGGCGCAACTTTCCGTGGGTCTGGAACGACCGGTGGTCGTTCCGCAACATGGTCCTGCTGGGAGATGCGCTGCACACCGCACATTTCTCGATCGGCTCGGGCACACGCCTGGCACTCGAGGACGCCTTGGCGCTGGTCAAGGCGCTCGAGGCCGAGCCGCGCGATCTTGCCGCCGCGCTCGCGCGCTATGAGGCCGTGCGCCGTCCCGTCGTCGAAAAGCTCGTTGCGGCGTCCCGCCGATCGGCGCTGTGGTACGAACGTTTCGCCGATCACATGCGGCTCGCGCCGCTCGAATTGGCCATGAGCTACATCACCCGCTCGCAGCGGATCGACGAGGATCGCTTGCGCGCCATGTCGCCGAGATTCATGGCGCTTTGCGCGGGCAGGCGCGCATCGCCCGCGCCAAGCGCGGGCCAGCAGGAAGAGCCGCGCAATGCTGGATAAGGCCGCTCTCCCGCCGCCGCTCGATCGCGTGCCTCACGACGCGCCGGGCAGCCGTGAGATCGGCTTCTCGGTTCCAGGTCGATACAACGCCAGCGCCATCCTGTTCGACAACCTCGTGGGCGCGGGCGATCGTTGCGCCGTGACCGGGCCCGCCGGCGCGCGCACCTATGGCGAGCTGGCGGCCGACGCATGCGCCTTCGGCGCCGGGCTGCTGGCACTGGGGCTTCGGCGGGGCGACCGCGTGCTGCTCTTCCTCGACGACACCCCCGCCTATCCGGCCGCGTTGTTCGGCGCCATCCGCGCCGGGCTCGTGCCGCTGCTCATCAACACGCTCACGCCGCCCGACCTGCTGCAGTTCTATCTCGCCGACTCCAGCGCCAAGGTCGCGATCTGCGATGCCGGCTTCGCCGACCGCTTCGACAGCGAGGCTTGCCGGGATACGAGCCTCGCGGCCGTGGTCATCGCCAATGGCGACGCGATTCCGCCTGGTCCAGTCCGCCGGCTAGCCGCCGCCGAGTGGCTCGCGCGAGGGCCGGGCAGCCTTGCGCCGGCTGACACACGCCGCGATGACATGGCGTTCTGGATGTATTCATCCGGGTCGACCGGGCAGGCCGAAGGGCATCGTGCACCTGCAGCACGATATGCTCTATACGCACCTTTCCTACGCCCGGCACCTTTTGGGGCTCGGAGAAGACGACGTGTGCTTCTCGGCGCCGAAGATCTTTTTCGCCTACGGCTTCGGGAACTCGCTGACGTTTCCGTTTGCGGCCGGCGCGTCGAGCGTCCTGCTTCCCGGACAGCCCAAGCCGGCAGCGATCTTCGAGACCATCGCGCGCTACCGTCCGACGGTGTTCTTCGGATTGCCGACGCTCTACACCGCATTGAGCAAGGCTCCGGAGGCAAGCACGGCCGATCTGTCGAGCCTGCGCCTATGCGTCTCGGCGGCCGAGATCCTCGCAACCGAGATCTTCAATGCCTGGAAACAGCTCTGCGGGCACGAGGTGATGGAAGGCTTGGGCTCGAGCGAGGTTCTGCACATCTACTTGTCGAACACGAGCGAGGCCAAGCGGCCGGGCTCCGCGGGCAAGCGCGTGCCCGGCTACGAAGTCGCGCTGCGCGACGGCGATGGCCGCGAAGTCGGGGACGGCGAAGAGGGCATTTTGTGGGTGCGCGGCGATTCCAACGCGCCCTGCTACTGGAATCGCCCGGACAAGACCGCGGAGACGATGCGCGAAGGAGGCTGGATCAACACCGGCGACCGGTTCGTGCGCGATGCCGAGGGCTTTCACTTCTTTCGCGGGCGCGCCGATGACCTGGTCAAGGTCAGCGGCCAGTGGGTCTATCCGCTCGAGGTCGAGCTCTGCCTTGCGGATCACCCGATGGTGCGCGAATGCGCGGTGCTGGCGATCGAGGGACCCGACCGGCTGACCACGCTCAAGGCCTTCGTCGTGCTCGGCGATGGCTCGGGCGGCTCCGAGGAAACCACGCGCGCGCTTCAGGACTACGTGAAGGGACGCCTGCTGCCCTACAAGTATCCGCGGATCGTGGTCTATCTCAACGAGCTGCCGAAGACCGGCAGCGGCAAGATCGATCGCCAGTCGTTGGCCAAGCGGGAGCAGCCCAGCCGCCCGCCCGAGTAAGGCGGCCGGCGGCCCGATCGCTCAGTGGTCGAACCTGGGGGGAATTCCGCGGACCATCGCGGCCGCTCTCGTCAAAACCCCGGGCGCAATGAGCAGGCCCAGCACGAGCAGCGCGGGGCCGAGCACCCAGCGCATCCGCTCGCGCGCCCGCGCGCGTACCTCGGCCATGACGAATTGCTCGCCCTTGCGCATTTCGCCGTAGGATTTCAGGAAGGAGGAGATGCGCGCGACGCTGAAGTCGTCGAACGCCTCGCCTTCGGTGCGGTTGCGCCTTTCCCGCTCGTTCAGTTGTTCCGCCTCGCGCCGGTAGCGTTCGGCATAGGCGCCGGCATCCGCGAAGGCTGCCTGCTCGGCGGCGGTGAAATAGAGTGTTCGCAGTTGCGGCAGCGCGTATTCGGCAAGATCGATCAGCGGCTGGTCGGCGCGCGGGGCGGCCGCCAGCTGGATCGCGGAGGCGGCGAGAGTCGCGGCGACGATCCAGCGCGCGGTCGCCACCGCAACGTGCGGCGCGCGCGGCGGTCGCCGCGCAGGAACGGATAGAGCATCCCGGCAACCGCGAGTGCCACGCCGAACGCGCAGACCATCGCGGCGCCGGTCGGCAGGTCGAACGCGAAGGACGCCGCGAGCGCCACCGCGCTGGTGACCATGCCGGCGATCCAGCCGATCGCGAGCTGCCGGCCGAGGCTGTCCGCGAACATGACGCCGATCGCGGCGGGAATGATGAGAAACGAAAACACCAACAACACGCCCGCGATCGCGACCGATGTGGTCACCACCACGCCGAACGTCGCATAGAACACGAAGTCCCAGGCCAGCGAGCCCCGCGCCGGCGAGCCGGCGCCCGCCACAGCAAGTGCAGCAGCCCGATCGCCAGGTAGAGCGGAACGATGAGTGCGACGTCGTTCGATGCCGCTGGTGAGGATGTTGCCGGTGAGGATCTGCTTGAGGTGCTCGGCGCCCTGCGGCGCCCGGTCGATCAGCAGGATCGCGGCCGCCGCCGCGACGACGTAGATGACGCCGATCAGCGCCTCCTGCGGGACGCGCGTCCCCCAGGTGCGTGTGAAGGCCAGCAGCACCGCGGCGAGCAAGGTGAAGCGAGCGAATAGCCATAAGTCGGCAATGCTTTGCGCCGGGTGGCCGAGCATGAAGGCGGCGGTCGCGCCGAGCGCGGCGATCTGCGCGAGCGCGAGATCGACGAAGATGACTTTGCGCGCCAGCACCTGGATGCCGAAATAGGCGTGGATGCCGACGAGGCAGACCGCGACGAGAACGGCGGCCAGAGGAATGCGGCCGCGTCGGTCATCGGCGCCGCCGCCGAGCAGCGCCGCGACGTTGGCGTCGAACAGCGCGAGGTAATCGCCGCGCCTGCGGCAGCGCGCCGACCGAGGCCGCGAGCGTCACCACCGCGCGCCGGCCTTGCCCGCGACGAACGCGACGTCGCGCTCCGGCTCATGCGGCTCGCGCACGACGATGCGGACGCCGCGCGCCCGCATGGTGCGCAAAAGGCCGGCGAGATGCGACGGGGCTCGGCGGCACGCCCGGCTTGGTCTCGATGAAGCCGACGAAGTCGAGGCGGAAGCGGCGCGCGAAATACGGCCAGCTGTTGTGATAGGCGACGATCGGCATGGCCTCTGAGCGGCGCGAGCTTGCGCCTCCCATTCGGCGAGCTTGGCCTGCAGGCGCGCGAGGAACGCCGAGCCGGTTGGCCTCGTAGCTCGCCGCATTGGCCGGATCGATCCGCGCGAGCGCTTCCAGGATCGTCGCGGTGATGACCTCGGCGTTCTTCGGGTCGAGCCAGTAATGCGGGTTGCCGCTGCCGTGGGCGTGGCCGTCGCCGGGGCCGACGCTCATCGCCGCGCAGTCGAGCGCCGCGATCGCAAACGATGCGTCGACGTAGCCGGGCCCGCCGCGCCGGATTCCGGCCTGCCGGCCTGCGCCAGCAGCCGATCGACCCACAGATCGTAGTCGAGCCCGACGCGCACGACCATGCGCGCCTCTTTCAGCCGCAGCACGTCCTGCGGCTTCGGCTGATACTCCTCGGCGTCCATGTTCGGCGGAACGAGGCTCGACCGCCGCGACGCGTCGCCGCCGACCGCCTCGGTGAGGCTGCGCAGGTCGGTCGTCGTGGTCACGACCGGCGATGCGCTCGCTGCGGAGACGCCGGCGCCGCCAGCGCGAACGAGCCGCGATGCAGCGCGAGCCCGCCACGTCGCGATAGCGCGCAGCCGGGAAGGGCCACGTGCGGCACGCGCCCTTCCGCTCTCGCCGTCAGCGCTTGGCTTCGAGCCAGATGCTCTTCGGCATCAGGCAATGCACGTTCTTCTCGGTGTCCGAGACCGCGCCGACGCGGCAGTCCATCGCCACGCTGGCGAGCCCATAGGCATCGAGCCGCGCGACCTTCTTCTCGCTCGAGAACTTGATCATGCCCATCGAGGCGTCGTCCATCGCCTTGTTCAGGTCGGCGTCCTTGACGTGCGAGACGTAATACTTGGCGGTCTCCTTGGTCGGGCGCTCCATGTCCTCCTTGTCGCGCGCGTTCTTCGGGATTGAGGCAGTGGATGCCCTTCTTGACGTTGACCACCTGCGAGACGCGGCAGTCGGACACGCGTCGGCATCAGCTTCGCGGCCTGCTCGGCCGAGACGTTGCGCTGCTCGGCGAGGAACTTGACGGTCTGCGCCTTGGTCTGGTCCCAGGCCTTGTTGAGGTCCTGGTCGAAGCCCATCGTGATCCAGGATTTCGGCGTCTCGATGCGCGGGAAGTCGAGCGGCTTGCCCTTCACGACTTCGACCGTGATGTTGAATTCCTTATAGGCGGTCTCGATCGCGGTGAGGTTGACCTCGCCGTTGCCCTGTCCGGCGTGCGAAGTCGCCGGTCCACAGCAGCGCGCCCGGGACATGCACCGGCACATAGAGCGTCGTGCCGGCGACGAAGTCGCGGATATCCATGTTGCCGGCGTATTCGCCGGGCGGCACGGTGCTATAGCGGCCGGGCTCCTTGCGCGCGACGCCGAGCGTGCCGGGGAAGGGCTTGAGCGGGATCACGAGCCGGGCAGGAACTCGGTCGGCATCTTGTCGAGGTCGAGATAGAGGTACTTGACCTGGCCGTCCTGGATAGACTGGTCGGGAACTGGCCGAACATGCCCGGCACGTTGAAGTTCGTCGCATAGGCGCGCGGGACGATCTTGTTCAGCGTGACCTTGAGCACGTCACCCGGCTGCGCTTCCTCGATGTAGATCGGCCCGGTGAGCGTGTGCGGCCCGCGGCCGGGGAAATCGGTGCGCAGCTTCTTGATCTGCTCGATGGTCGTGCCCGGCACCACCTGGTTGTGGCTGTGCATCATCGTTTCCAGCACGATGGTGTCGCCGGAATTGACGCGCAGCACCGGCGCCTGGGCGTTGTCGAACCAGCCCCATTGCGTGGTCTCGAGCGTGGCCGGCAGCAGATGCGACCTTGCCCGTGGTGCCGGTCACCGCGAGCGCGGCCTGCGCCTGCGCCTGGCTGCGGCATTGCTCAAGATATCACCGGCAAGCAGTGCGGGCGCTGAGAAAACGATCACGCCGATTTTCTTCATGGAATTCCCCTCCGTATCGGGCGCCAGAAGAATACTGCGCATGCAAACGGCTTGCCAACGCCCGGCCGCCGGCCGCGCGCGGCCAAAGATCGCAACGACGCGAAGGCGCCTTTGCAGCCGTGGGTGAACGCGGGCGCCCTAACCTGCCGCCGGCTCCCGGAACGGAAGCGGCTTGTCGGGCGCGGTCGCGGCGCGGAACACGTTGAGCATCATCGAGATGATCGCGTAGTAGCCGAGGGTGCCGACCAGCTCGACCATGCCGGCATCGCCCAGGACCTTGTGCACGCGCTTGTAGGGCCGGTCGTTGACGCGGCGGTCACGGTAGAGCTGCTTGACGAAATCGTAGATCGCGAGCTCGTCGGCGGGCGCGCCGTTTTCGGCCGGCGGCCGGACTGTATCGCCTTGATTGCCGCCGGCTTGACCCCGGCCTTCTCGGCCATCGGCGCGTGCGCCTGCCACTCGTACTGCGCGCGCCAGATGCGCGCCGTGCACAGGATGCCGGAACTCGAGAGCCGCGGCGCAAGCGACGTCTCTGAAGCGCACGTGGCCGCCGAGCTGCTGGGCGAGCAGGCCGAGTTCCGGCGCCGCCATCCAGATCGCGAACGGTCCGCTCATGTGGAAGCGCCCGCGCCGCCCGGACAGCAATTGCGTCGCGCAAGGTTTTCTGCGGGTCGCGCAGGCCGTCTTCGGCCGGAGGGTGACGGCGCGGCTTGGGCCGTTTTTCGTTTGGCATGGGGCTTTCAACATATGAGAGGGGAGGGGGAAGGAAGGCGGGTCGCCGGGGGAGGGGCAGTGAGCTCGTCTCTTTCAATCTGTATCGAACCGTGCGCGCGGCGCCAACTCGCCGGTAGTCGAAGCGCCGCTTCCGCCCGCCCGCCCGCCGTAGGCTTCCGCTGTGCGCGAGCCAGAGTTGGGCTGCATCGTTGGCCGGGAAACCTTGCCGAGATCAGCGCGCTTCCTTCCCGCGCGTCAATCCGAAACATCGACCGTCAGAAGGCCCAGCTCGACCATCAGCCGGACGAGATCCGCAAAGGCCTCGAGCGGGAAGCCGGCCGGGAACTCGCCGGCCTTGGGCCCCGCGGAAAACATCCTCCACGGAACGCCTGCCGTCGAAACGCTTCACGGCCGGAATGACGAATGCGTCAGGCCGCAGCGCGGTCTCGAACCCACTCTCCACCGAGAAGACATGATCGGCGGGCTCGAGCCTGCCATTCCGCACCACCTGCCGCGTGGTGAGCTCGAGCTTCGGCGCGAGCGCCGGCCGTGAGCGGGCCAGCCACTCCTGGAAGTTCGGCCGCCGGCTGCGTTGCCGCCACGCCAGCAGGCGAACGAAATCGGCGGCGGCGGCCGCGGGCGTCGCCCGCACCGAAAGCGGCGGGGTGGCGATCGGCCCATCGCAGCGGCGCAGGAACAGCGCGCCATGGACGAACCGTTGCGTCCCGGCCTCGCGCAGGCGTTCGGTGAGCCCCTGCGGGGCATCCTCGCCGCCCTCGGCCACCAGGCGGGTGCGCAAGCCGTCGACGATCTCCTCCACCGATCGGGGCCTCTCAATGCCGAGGACCACATCGAACTCCGCGCCGGCCTGGCCGAGCCACGCCCGAGCGCGTTGCGTGGAACTTGCCGTCCTCGGTGTCGCGGGCGGTGCACACGATCACGCAGGTACCGCCGGGGCGCAGATGTGCCGGCAGTCCCTCGATCGTCCGCCGCGTGATCTCCTCGCCGGTGTCGCCGCCGTCGCGAAACACCATGCTCTTGCCGAACGTCGGGACGAATGGCGGATGCGCGGAGATGACGTCGAACTGGCGACCCTGCACCGGTGCGTACAGGTCGCCGCACAGGCTCTCGATTGCGGCGCCGTTGAGAGGCGCGTTGAACTGCGCAAAGAATGCCGAGCGCGCGGTCACGTCGGCGGTGACGGCGTGCTTCGCGCTGCGCGCCAGATGCAGCGCGCCGACGCCGCAGCCGCCGCACAGATCCAGCGCCTCGCCGCCGCGAACGTCGGGCAGCATCTGCAGGAATCGCAGCGTGCCGCCGTAGATCGCCGGGAACACCACGTCGTCGAAGGGCGCGAGCGGTTCGCCGTCGGGGTCGTCGCGCCGATCGGACACCAGGATCAAATCATTCGCCGGATAGAGCCAGATCGGGCTGACGACCAGCGATGGGTCGCGCTTCGCGGGCCGCAACAGGCCGAGCGCCATGAACGCCGCGAGCGTCTCCTCGCCGCAGATCTCGCGCGAGCCTGCGACGGTCGCGGCCGCGCCGCGCACGAACAGCGCAATCGCCCAATGCAGCCGCGCCGGGAGGTCCGGCAGCTTGACCGCGTCCCAGGCGACCTTGTCGACGTCGCTGATGCGCGCAATGCCGAGCGCGCCGCAGAGCGCGGCGGTATCGAACCCCGCCTGCTGCAGGAAGTCGCGAGCCCGAGCAAACTCGTCGGCGTCGCCGATCCGCAGCGGATAGCGGGAATTATCGGCCGCCGCCGTCATTCCGGTCCCGAGGGTGGCGGCTGATGGCGGCAGGGCGTCCGGATCGGCGGTTTCGCGCTGCTCCTGCCGCCCGAGCCAATCGGAGAACGTCATCGGCGACCATCCGCCGCGGGGCGCGTCGGGCCGCAGCGGACGAACCGGGGTCAGCGGCCGGATCGGGCGCATCGGCACCTTGGGCAGCATGGGGCGCTTCTGCACCATGCCGGCGGCGGTTCCCACGACCGGCGGTCTCGACCATGCCACCGGCTTGCCGGCGCGGTCACACAGCGTGAGATCGTTCACCGCCCCGAGCCAGCGCTCGCCGGTCGCCGACCACGCCTGGCGATCGACGATGAAGGCGATGTAGTTCGTCTCGCGGTCGAACACGTAGCGGCCGGGCTCAAGCCACCCGACCAGGTCACAGTCGCGCGAGAATAACGGCTCGAGTGGCATCTCGCTGGCACAGCGTGCTGTTGGCAGACCCCCGCGAACAACCGGGCGAATGTCGGACGTGTCCTTTCATCCAGCGGCGCGGGCCGCGCTCACCCGCGACGCTTGCGTCCCGGCGCTTGCGCGCCGTGCGCCGCTTGCGCGCCGTGCGCCGCTTGGGCGCGCTCTTTCTCGCGCCGCCCTTCTTGCGGCCGCTCTTGGCGGCACTCTTGCGCTTGGCCCCCGAGCTTGCCGCCTTGTTCGATCCGCGACCGATCATCGCGAGCACGTCGACGCGCGCCGCGGCGACGTCCTTGCCGGTGAGGATCGCATGGCCTTGCGCCATCAACTCGGTGCCCAGGCTGGCATATGCGACGCCGCTCCGGATCGATCGGCGCACAAGATCGACCAGGGCGTTCTGCACCACCTCCCGATGCGCGGGATTGAGAGTCAGCTTCGATGATGCCTTCGCCATGAGTACATTCCCCCACGATATGGGATCTGCGTTCGGCAAGCCGGAATGCGAAAAGCCGGCATCGTCGGCTCAACCGTCCCGAAGCATATCCCGAAATCGGCTCGCAAGCATACAGGCGTCGCGCCATTTGCGGCGCCGTGCGCCGGCGCCACCGCCGGTCAGCCTTGAGGGGGCGCGAACGACGAGCCCCTCGAATGTGAGAGCTCGTCAGTTCACCATGAAAACAGCTGGAGATTGGCGGTCGCGCGCAGCTCCGGCCGCGAGCTTCCGGTGGACACCGGCTGCATCATGCCGAACTCCACCGACAGCTTCCAATCCTCGTCCTTGCGGTCGAATCGGAGGCTGAGGTCGAGCTCGTCGCTCTTGCCCTCCTTGCCTTGCGTGTACTTCATCGCCCCGCCCACCGACCAGTCCTTGTTGATCTGGCGATTGAGCACGGCGGAAGCCTTGACGTCCTTGACGCGATGGGTGTCGACCAGCTCGAAGTTGAACTCGGTCTGCATCTTGACGTCGAGCTGCTGGTACTTGAGGGTACCGAAGAACTTCAGGTTGGCCTCTTTGTAGTCGGGCGAGATCTTGAGCGTGCCGGCGGCGTCCACCGTCACGGTACCGACGTGCTTGTATTTCATGAACTTGTTGAATGCGAGCTCGGATACCTTGCTGCACAGGAACTTGTTGGCCACGCACAGTTCCTTGACCTCCGACATGACCAGTTCGCGGTTCTGCATCAGCACCGGCACGCCGATCACGATCAGGATCAGGCCGAGCTCCTTGGCCAGGTATACGCCCGGCGCCAGCTTGGTGTTGAGGTAGTCGGTGACGCTGTCCTTGAGCTCGTCGACGTTCTTCTCGATCTCGGCCTTGTACTTCTTCTCGTAGATCTTGCCGGCGAATTTCGCCGCGCCGTCCGTGGCCGCGTCGGCGAGTTTTTCGGTCAGCCGCTTTTCGACGGTCGCGCTGTCGAGGTTCTGCAGCTTGCCGTTCTTGACTTCCGAGGAGACGATCTCGTTGAGCGCCCGCGTCAGGCTGGATCCGAATTCCTTGCTGGCCAGCAGCGCCTGGACGTTCTCCAGCGAGATTTCCCGCTCGGCGATCTCGATCCCGAGAATGATGAGGTTCGAAAGCGGCGTGGCGATGCCGTCGTTCTTGTCACCCATTGCGGCCCTCCTTGTCACAGGGCTGCGCCGACGGCGCGACCATGCTCCCTATGTCGTCGTCGCGGCGACCACCGCGTCGGTTCATCCTCGTTGCGGGTCGACGGGCGGCTGAGAGCGTCCCGGATCGCGGCGATCGCTCCGGCGCCGGCGCGATGATACGGCGGCGAACGGCCCGCGGCCGCCGCGCGCTCGGCGTAGCCCAAGCCTAGCTCCACGCATAGGCAAAGTCGCCGTTGTCGATCGTCACCTTCGCCTCCTTCAGCTCCTCCTTGGCGAGCGAACGCGGACAGGAACTCGCGCGACAGCGCCGGCAGCAAGCGTGTTGGTGATGATGTTGTCGACCATGCGCCCGCCGGATTCGGGGTCGTTGCACAGCGAGATGATGTGGTTGACGACGTCGTCGCCGTAGACGAACGCGGCGTCGTGATTTTCGCGGATGCGCTTGCTCGATGCGGCCGAGCTGCAGCCGGACGATGCCGCCCAGCATTTCGTCCGACAGCGGGAAATACGGGATCGTGACGATCCGGCCGAGCAGCGCGGCCGGGAACACCTTCAACAGCTCGGGCCGCAGCTCCTGCGCCAGCGCCTCGGGCTGCTCGCGGTACATCGGGTCGCGCGACAGCCCCATGATCTTGTCGGTGCCGACATTCGTGGTGAGGATGATCAGCGTGTTCTTGAAATCGATGCGGCGGCCGGTGCCGTCTTCCATCACGCCCTTGTCGAACACCTGGAAGAAGATCTCGTGCACGTCCGGGTGCGCCTTCTCGACCTCGTCGAGCAGGATGACGCTGTAGGGCTTGCGGCGCACCGCCTCGGTGAGGCGCCCGCCCTCGCCGTAGCCGACATAGCCGGGCGGCGCGCCCTTGAGCGTCGACACGGTATGCGCTTCCTGGAACTCCGACATGTTGATGGTGATCATGTTCTGCTCGCCGCCGTAGAGCGCCTCGGCGAGCGCGAGCGCGGTCTCGGTCTTGCCCACGCCCGAGGGGCCGCAGAGCATGAACACGCCGATCGGCTTGTTCGGGTTGTCGAGCTTGGCGCGGTTGGTCTCGATCCGCTTGGCGATCATCTCGCAGGCCGTGCGACTGGCCGACCACGCGGCGGCTGAGGATGTCGGCGAGGCTGAGGATCGTCTCGATCTCGTCCTTGACCATCCGGCCGACCGGGATGCCGGTCCAGTCGGACACCACCGAGGCCACCGCCTGCTCGTCGACGTGCGCGTAGATCATCCGCTTTTCCGGATCGATCGCTTCCAGCGCCTCGAACTTTTCCCGCAGGTTCTTGCGGATTTCCTCCGGATCCTCGGGCGTCGCTGCCGGCGCGTCACCGGCGTCTGCGGGCTTCGCGCGCATCCGCCGGCGACGGCCCGCCGTCGCGCTTGTCCTTCGGCGGATTGAGGATGTCGCGCAGGCTGCGGATCTCCTCGACCAGTTTCTTCTCCGACGCCCACTCCTGCTCAGCTCGGCGAGCTTTTCCTTCGAGCTCGGCGATCTCTTTGTCGATCTCGGCGATGCGCTCGGCGTCGGAGGCGCCGAGGTCGCTGTCGCTCGACCAGCGCGGCCTTCTCGGCCTCGCGCGCGGCGATCGCGACGCGCGCGTCCTCGATCATCGCCGGGGTCGCGCTCTGGCTGATGGCGACGCGCGCCGACGCGGTGTCGAGCAGGCTCACCGCCTTGTCGGG
Organism: uncultured Alphaproteobacteria bacterium; assembly: GCA_963788095.1. Taxonomy (GTDB): domain Bacteria; phylum Pseudomonadota; class Alphaproteobacteria; order Rhizobiales; family Xanthobacteraceae; genus CAVTXS01. The sequence continues at coordinate 162,441 of CAWBFP010000035.1, forward strand.
AAGCTGCCGCGCCGGGATGTAGCGATGCGAGAGCTGCACCGCCGCGACGATCGCGGCATCGGAGATGCGCACCTTGTGGTGCTTCTCCATCGGGCCGAGGATCCCGCGCAGCATGACGCAGCACTTCTCGACGTCCGGCTCGTTGACCTGGATCGGCTGGAAGCGGCGGGTCAGCGCCGGATCCTTCTCGATATACTGCCGGTACTCGGCCCACGTGGTGGCCGCGATGGTGCGCAGCGTGCCGCGCGCCAGCGCCGGCTTGAGCAGATTGGCGGCGTCGCCGGTGCCGGCCTGGCCGCCGGCGCCGATCAAGGTGTGCGCCTCGTCGATGAACAGGATGATCGGCGTGGGCGAGTTCTGCACCTCGTCGATCACCGAGCGCAGCCGCTGCTCGAACTCGCCCTTCATCGAGGCGCCGGCCTGCATCAGCCCGACGTCGAGCACGTGCAGCTTCACGCCGCGCAGCGGCGGCGGCACGTCGCCCGCCGCGATGCGCTGGGCGAAGCCCTCGACCACCGCGGTCTTGCCGACGCCGGCCTCGCCGGTGAGGATCGGATTGTTCTGCCGCCGCCGCATCAGCACGTCGACGAGCTGGCGGATCTCGTCGTCGCGGCCGAGGATCGGGTCCATCTCGCCGGAGGCGGCCTTGGCGGTGAGATCCTGCGAATAGCGGTCGAGCGCGGTCGTGCCGCGCGGGCCCGCCGCCGCCTCGGCGCCGGGCGTGCCGGCCGCGACGCAGCCCAGACCCGTCCATCGGACGCAGGTTCTCCTCGTCCGATCCGGCCCAGGTCTTGGCGGACTCGACCGCGAGCACGTCGACATTGATCTTGGCGAACTCCTGCGAGACGTTGGTGAACGCGCGCCGCAGCTCCGGCGTCTTGAGCCCACCCACCAGCAGGTGGCCGGTGCGGATTTGGGTCTCGCCGAAGAACAGCGTGGCGTAGTGCCAGCCGCGGTCGAGCAGATCGATCACGGTGTTGGAGATGCCCGGCATCTCGGTCTCGTTGCGGCGGAAGCCCTTGACCACGGCCTCGATGTCCATCAGCAGCTTGGCGCGGTCGAGCTTGAAGTGATCGGCCGTGAGGTCGAGGTCGGATCGGTCCTTCTGCAGGATGTGGAGCAGCCAATGCGCCAGCTCCACGTTGCGGTTGCCCGGCGCTCTTGGCTTGGCGCAGCGCCTGGATGAAGGCCTCATAGCCGATCCGGTTCAGTTTGCCGGCGACGGCTTCAAGGCTGATGTCGGCCATGGGATCCCTCGTCTGCTCGTCACGACGAGCGCTGGCGCTTCTGCTTCAGGATTTCGGCCGGATGGAAGCGCGCATCGCATCGGTAGGCTTCGTCGGTCTTGGCCCAGTTCGGCGACATCCAGCTGGTCCAGCCGAGTTGTCCGAACTGGGAGAGCCGCGCCGCTTCGATCTTGCCGGCCGGTATCGCAAGCTCGACCTCCTAGTCGAGCTGATCGCCGACGTAGAAGAATACGAGATCGGCAAGCGGCTCGCAGCGCGTTCCGGTCGGCAGGAACTCGACGTACTCGGCCATGTCCTTGACGAAGATGCGGATGCGGATCTTGTCGCTGCACGCTGAACACGCTCGCGCCCATCAACAGGTCGGTGCCGAGCGCGCTGTTGGCGCGGCCGACGCGGCTGCGCTCGCTCTCGTCGAGCACGAGGTGCGAGCCCACGAATTCGTCGATCTCCGCCTCGACGTCGAACAGCCCGGCGACGAAGCCGCGCAGCCGCGACGCGCCCTTGATCTGCGGTGCGATCAAGCCGGCGAAGGCGAGCTTCGCCGGATCGGGCACGGTGTCGAGGCCCTGATAGGGCGCCGAGCCGAGCCCGATCATCGAGCCGATATAGGCGACGAAGCGGTCCTCCTTCGGCCGATCGTGCTGCGCGACCGGCCGTGCGTCCGCCCAGGCGCGGAAGAACAGTTGCAGGAACCGATGGTTGAGGACGTCGAGGAAGCGCGGGAACGCATCGTCCCGCATCAGGTACCAGCCGTACACTTCCTCCGTCGTCGCCAGCGGCAGCGCGCCCTGGGGCCCGAGAAATCCCAGGAACTTGGTGAGGATGCGCAGCCGCCCGTCCGCCAGCGGCTCCACGCTTGCTCAGATTGGAGGCCGGGAAATCCATGTACGGATCCTGGCCGAGCATCACGTATTCGTCGCGCAGCGCGGAGCTGTCGCCGATGCGCGGACGATCGGCGTAGGTCCGCTCGAGCCGGCGCATCGAGGCGAAGAAATCGAACCGGTAGGGCTCCTCGACCGCGTCCTTGACGAAAGTCACGGCTGGCCTCGTCTCGCAGGCATCTGTCCCGGGCGGGCCATCACAGCCGTCCGCGCGAGCCGATGCGGGTCGGCCAGCGCATGATCTCGCCGCGCTCCACCGATCGGATCACCGTCTGGGTGAAATGATTGAGCGCGGCGTATTCGGGGAAGAAGCGGTCAAGCACGGCGCCGAGCAGGAACACGCCGCTGCCTTCGAACGCCTTCTCGTCGATCGTCACGGTGATTTCGAGGCCGCGCGCGGTCGCGCTGCCGCTCGGGCGACGGACGCGGCGGATCACCGGCCGGCTGTCGATGTTGCGGATGCCGCGGATCTTGCGCTCGGTCGCGCTGTCCGACAGGTCGCCGAACATCGACAGGATCTCCTTGCAGCGACTGTCCGTTGCGGCCGGCGCCGCGCTCGACCAGGCCCGAGATGGTTCAGGCTCAGCATGTTGACGAGCCGCCAGGTGACCGTGCCGGTGTGCGCGGTCTCGCTGCGGCTGCGATAGTGCGCGACCACCGGCTCGCGCGGCGGGGTCGGCCCGGCGACGCAGACGACGTCGAGGCGTCACGTTGTCGAGCAGGCGGAAGTCGGCGCCGCCCTGTCCGACCGGCAGATGCTCGGTCAGGTGCCGGTTCGAGCACAGCGCCCGCACGCTCAGCTCGGCGATCGGCGCCTCGTCGTCGATGCCGGCCGGCTCGACCAGCGAGATGAACATGTCGGTGCCGGTGTAGTCGGACGACGAGCCCGTAGCGCTTCTCCTCCACGGTGCGCCGCCGCGGCAGCCGCCGCACCGTGTAGGACACCGGCGGCTCGCGCGCGCCGCCGTCGAGCGAGGCGGAGTACAGCGGATGCACCGGGATCTTGTCCTGGCCGCCCGGATAGTGCGCATACACGTCGAGAATGCGGTGCGGCTCGAAATCGAGGTAGCGGCTGCGGTCGGGAACGACGTGATATTCGTGCTGGTTCGATCTGATCGCGATCCGGTCGGTGGTCTTCTCGAACAGGTTGATGGCGGGCGCCGTGTAGAGCGAGAACATCTCCGGCTTGGACGGCGGCGGAGAGCCGGGGATTGACCTCGTCGAACACGATCAAGAGCTCGACCGACTTCGACTTGAGCTGCGGCATCACCGGGGCGAGCTTGATCAGGTTGAACCCGAGGAACTTGCGCGGGAACATGAAGTATTCGCGCAGCAGATCGAAGCCGCGGAAGATCCGGTTGTCGTTCGGGAACAGCGCGTCATCGTCGTCGAAGCCGATCTGCTCGCAGACAATCCGGATCGGCCCGGCACCACGACCGGGTCGCCGAAATCATCGAGGAAGCGGAAGAACACGCCGACCGAGTGCGAGAAGATCTGCTCGTAGAGCGCGACCGCATCGGCTTCCGGGCCGACCAAATAGAACGGCAGCTCGGCGGTGCGGCAACCGGCGAACCACGTCATCGGATTCTTGGCGGCGTTGCTCGGCGATCTCGTCCTCGATCCGCGCCGCCATGCGGTGGGTGAGACTGATCCTCAAGTCCGGCAAGCACATCCGCCTCGACCGGGAGCCCGAGCGCCTGCAGCGGCGCAGGCGAGGGGAAATATTCCGCGGCCGTGATATCGAACGGCCACAGCGTCATGTCGGCGCACAGCCGGTAGCGGCAGGCGATCTGGCGGTCGAGCTCGCGATAGGTGGCGTCGAGATAGGAGCCGCGCGCGACCAGCTGCCCGTCCCGCAGTGCCGCGATCGGAGTAGCGCGGGATGAACTTGGCCAGCATCGCCGACGGCGTCGGCGCCAGATAGTTGGGAACGAGCTGTTCCAGCAGGTTGCCGGTGAACTCCGGAAACTCGTGCTTGAGCTTGAGCTGCACGCGCGCGGCGAGGAAGGCGGCGCCTTCCAGCAGCCCCGCCACCATCGGATCCATGCGTTCGGTGATGAGCCCGCCGAGGCGCTCGGCGATGCCCGGGTACTCGTCGGCAAATTCCCGGGCTTGCTCGTGCAGGAGCTGGAGCTCCCGATTGTAGAGATCGAGGAATTCCCGGTCCATGTGCCCTAGAGCCGGCTGATCAGGATCTTGCCGCTGTCCATCTCGACGTCGGCCACGAATTCGACTGGAACATTGAGCGGCTCGCAGAACAAGTCCGCCCTGACCAGGAAGCGGACCTTGAGCTCGGCGATGTCGACCGAGACGTCGCGCGTGACCTGGATCGTGTCGGCCACCAGCCGCGGCTCGAAGTTCATCAGCGCCGCCTCGATCTCGGTGCGCAGATCATTGTTGGCGGCAATCTCGTCAATGGTCCGGTGGCCGATGTCGGGAAGGCCGAAGTTGAGCACGGACTTTCGCACGTAGTCCTTGCCGCGCAGATCGAGCGTCGACTCTAGCGCGATGGTGTTCATCAGGTTTTCGAGATCGAGCGCGACTTCTCGGCGCAGCGTCGGCTCGGTGATCGCGGTACGCGCCGCGATCCGGCGGTTGGAAAGCACGCGCTCGCCGGCGTCGTCGCGCAGGTCGAGCTTTTTCTTGGCGTCGCGCGCCGCATGCGCGCCGCGGAACGCATACATCAGCGGCGGGCTCAGTCGGTCCTTCTTGTTCGGGCCTGCCATCGTTTCAGCCTATAGACCACAAAGCGGCATCGGCCGCCCCTCTGCGAGGGAGGGGCGGCGAACTTACTGCTGGTGGCGTCGCGGCCGGAGCGTCAGATGCCTAGCCGACCTTGTTGGCGGCGATGTCGTACTTGACGTCGTGGCCGGTGCCGGCGCCGCCCTTTTCGGTCTGTTCCTTGTACTCGTACTTGAACTTCTCGAAGTTGAGGGTGCAGTTCTCGGTCAACCGATCTTCGCCGCCAGACCCGCCGGTATGCAGCCCGGTGACGATGCAGTTCTCCATGTCGACCTTGATGTAAACGAGGGCGTCGTCGCCGCCGGCCTTGCGCACTTCGAGCGTGGCCTTGTCGATGTGCTTGCCGGTGCAGATCGCCTTCAGGAGGTCGGCGCTCGAGGCGTCGACATAATGCGTGAAGTTGAGGTCCTGGACCGATACCTTGCCGGCGCCGGCGCCGCCGCCCTGGTGCGCGGTACCGCTTTGGCTGGCGCCCCAGGACCACGCCAGGACATCCACCCAATCCTTGTGCTTGGTGTCCTTGGACTCGCCCTTGATGGCGCCCAATTTAAGGAACATGTCGACTGCCATAGCAAATTCTCCATTCGTTGCAGCGCTCTGAGGCTGCGATGCGTTCGGGGGGCGCGCCTCAGCGGCGCGGTCGATGAGTTCGACGTTCCTTGGTCGTTGGCCGCCCTCGGGCGGTTCAAGGCCGGACAAAAGAAAATGTCCGGCCCCGAACCGAGGGGGTCAGGATGATGCCGGGCCGGGTAGCCGGGAAACCAGGCTGAGACCGATGTCCATGCCCTCCAGCTGGAAGTGCGGACGGAGGTAGAACTTCGCCGAGTAGTAGCCGGGGTTCTCCTCGTTCTCCATGACCTCGACCTTGGCGGCGGCGAGCGGCCGGCGTGCCTTATCGGCTTCGGTGGACATCGCCGGATTGGCGTCGACGTATTCGTTGATCCAGGTCTGCAGCCAGACGGTGAGCGCCTCCTTTTCCTTCATCGATCCGATCTTGTCGCGGACCATGACCTTCAGATAGTGCGCAAAGCGCGAGACCGCGAACATGTAGGGCAGCCGAGCGGAGAGATTGTCGGAGGCGGTCGCCGCCACACCGTCCTTGCCCATGTACTTCTTCGGCTTGTAGACCGACTGCGCCCCGATGAACGCCGCCTTGTCGGTGTTCTTGCGGTGGATGATCGGGATCAGGCCCGACTTCGCCAGCTCGTGCTCGCGACGGTCGCTGATCGCGATCTCAGTCGGGCACTTGAGGTCCACCCCGCCGTCGTCGGTCGGGAAGGTATGGGTCGGAAGGTTGATGACCTCGCCGCCCGACTGGACGCCGCGGATGCGCGTACACCAGCCCCACTCCTTGAATGCGCGGTTGATGTTCACGGCCATGCCGTAGGAGGCATTCATCCATCCGTACTTCTCGCCCTTGTGGCCGTCGGTGTCTTCCTCGAAGGCGAACTCCTCGACCGGTTCCGACTTGGCGCCGTAGGGCAGGCGGGCCAGCATGCGCGGCATGCACAGACCGACATAGCGCGAATCGTCCTGGTCGCGCAGGCCTTTCCACGCGGCGTATTCCGGCGTGTCGAAGATCTTCCCGATATCGCGCGGGTTCGACAGCTCGGTCCAGCTGTCCATGCCGAGCAGCGTCGGCTCGGCGCCGGCGAAGAACGGCGCGTGCGCCGCACCCGCGACCTTGCTGAGGTCGCGCAACAGCTGCACGTCGGTCGGCAGGTGGCTGAAATGGTAGTCGCCGATGAGGCAGCCGAACGGCTCGCCGCCCAACTGGCCGAACTCGTATTCGTAGACCCGCTTGAACAACGGGCTCTGGTCCCAGCGCGCCCCGGGATAGAGCCGCAGGTTGCGGTAGATCTCCTGCTTCGAGATGTTCATGACTCGAATCTTGAGCATCGAGTCGGTCTCCGAGTTGAAGACCAGATAGTGCAGCCCGCGCCACGCGCTCTCGATCTGCTGGAACTCCGGCGCGTGCAGAATTTCGTTCATCTGCGCCGAGAGCTTTTGATCGATGCGGGCGATCATTTCCTCGACTGTGTCGAGCACGTCGGTCTTGATGACCGACGTATCCGCGAGCGCCTGCCGCACCAGGGTGGAGACGGCGTTCTCCACCTCGGTAGCGGCACGCTCACTCCGCGGCTTGAAGCTCTGCTTGAGCAGGGCCTGGAACTCCTCGGGATCGCGCGTCTCGACGACGGCATCCCTCTTGGTCTTTGTGGCTTCGGTCGACATGAGTGACCTCGCGCTATTCCTTGGCGGCTTCGTCGTCGGCGGCCGGATGCTCGGTGCTGTCCGGCATGCGCTCCTTCAGCGCCTCCATCAGCGTCGGATCGGCCAAAAGCTTCTTGATCTGGTCTTCGGCGGCGACCTTGCCGTCCATGTAGCGCATCAGGTTCGCGAGCTGTTGACGCGACTGCAGGAGTTTGGCGAGCGCCGGCACCTGCCGCGCGACCGCGGCCGGGCCGAAGTCGTCCATCTTCTCGAAGCGAAGATTGACCGACATCTTCTCGCCGGTGTCATCGCCCAGCTTGTTCGCGACCTTCAGCGACATGCCGGGATTGATCGCCTTCATGCGCGCCTCGAAATTGTCCATGTCGAACTCGAGGAACGCGCGGTCGGCGACATCCGGTTTCTCGACACCGGCATTGTTGCCCGAAAGATCGGACATCACGCCCATCACGAATGGAAGCTCGACCCTCCGTTCGGCATCGAATGGATCTTCGTAGGAGATATGAACGCGGGGTGCACGATTGCGGCGGATGAACCTTGCGCCACTATCGGTTGCCATGGGTGGTCCTCCTTGTCTTCGAGTCCCGCCCCGTATACAGCGCTTTCGGCCCGGGCGCAGCTCGGTTGGATGTGCAGTATTCAAGATGAATTTTGAAGACGCGTCAATCAATTGTCGATTACGTCGCACACAACGCTAGCCGGTCGGCGACTTGAACGCGGCTTCGGGTAGTAGATCTTTAAGCAAGCTCAAAAAGTCGCGTTCGGCGAGGCTGCGCGCCCGTTCCACTATACAGGGCACGGGGCTCGAAGGTTCTGCGCCGCGATAGTAAATGCCTATCTGATCTAGCACCGCGATGGCGTCGCGGCGCGATTTTACGACAATTCGTCGCGCGCCCGGGCCTCCTCCGTTTTGGGGCGGCGGCCGCGGCGCATCCTCGGGGGGAACGGACGCGACCTCGGCGCCCTCAGATCCTTCCGATGCCGTTTCGCCGGCCTCCGCTCCGTCAGCCCCGGGGTCGTTTTCCGCGCTTGGCGTCTCGGTCTCCCAGGCCACGGTCGGCGAGGGATCGACTTCGGCAAATGCCGACAACCGCTCGAGCGGGAGCTCCACCATCTGGTCCTTGCCGAGGAGAATCGCGGCCTGATCCACATGGGTAGGTACGAGGATACGGATCACCTCGAGAAACGACTTGCCCATGAGTTGCTCCGCCTGCCGCACCAGCAGCAAGGCGGGGTTGGAGGGCTCGAAGCGGCTGAAGTATTCGGCGACCGCCGCGAGCCCCGCGGCCGCGTCGGCCGGCGATCGGATCAGGCCCGCCGCGATCGTCGCCGCCGGCGCGGCGCCGGCTGCAGGTTGCGCGGCCTCCGCCTCTGTCGGCAATGCCGCGCTCGGGTCGCGCTTCGTGACGACGTCGTTGAGCAGCGCGAATACCTTCTCCACGAACGGCGGCAGGCGCTCCAGCTTGACCATTTCGCCGGATGACCGGTCCATGCAGACCGTGCGAATGTTCGCGAGTGCCTTTCCCAGCTTGTCGAAGCGCGCGCAGGTGCCGACCAGCTGCGACAGCTCGGTCTCCATCAACGCCTGCTCGACCGCACCGAGCTCGAACGCCTCTTCGCCTTCCCGCGGCTTCACTTCGCCGGAGGCGATCATGAAGCTGCGGTAGCTCACCGAGCCGAAGCGTCGGCTCTCCGCGATCGGCAGGTGCTGCAGCGGCATGATCACCGGCGGCATGTCGTCGAGGGTCTCGATGGCCGCGATGCGGGCAGCGAAGATCCCGTCCTCGCCGCGCGGGTGGACGTCGTCCCACCGTTCTTCCAGCAGGGTGCTGATGGCGCTGACGCAGGTTTCGAAACCCTCAAGATCCCGGTTGAGGATCAGCATCTTGGCCAAAATGGTGATGAGGCGCATGTCATGCGTGCGTGCCAGCAGCGGCTTGATGGCCTCGAACTCGGACGGGAAGTCGACCGAGGTGCGGTCGAACGGCTTGCCGTCCGGCCCGGAAAAGTACGATGTGGGAATGACCCCCTCGGCCCGCGCCATGAAATTCATGTAGTCGGCGTCGCCGGCAAGCTCGAGATCCGGGCCGCACGGTTCCTCGTCCGATACCGGACTCGTAAGCGCCGCGAGATCAACTACGGCCATCGGTCAGGATCCACGACAGTTGGCACCCGGTAGCAGCCGCCCGGCCAGGCCCTTCGCATTCAGGGAAACGCATTGCGATGGGGCGGTCCCAGCCCTCGCGCTGCCCAGGCGCGCGCCGGCGGATGAGCAGGCGGAGGCCTCGGCACCGTTCCTACCTGCGATCCGGAATGCCCAACTATGCCTGCGGCCTTCTATATCGTCAACAAACGGGGCCTGGCCTGTCGGTAGCGCGTCAGTTGTCCGCCTTTTGTAGCGCGTGAGTTGTCCGCGATGTTCGCCGCTTGTTCTGGAGGCGGCGATGCGGCGGACGACGGTGCTATGGGAGGTTTTTGTGACGCGTTTTGTGGATGCGCTTGAGCGCTATCGGGGGCGGCGGTTGACGGCGGAGGAAGCGGGCGAGCTGCTGGGGATGTCTGGGCGCCACTTCCGTCGTTTGTGCGATCGCTATGAGGACGACGGGATCGAGGGGTTGCGCGATCTGCGGATCGACAAGCCATCGCCGCGGCGCGCGCCGGAGAGCGAGCTCGAGCGGATGCGGCAGCTGTACCGGGAGTGCTACGGGGACTTTACGGTGAAGCACTTTCACGAGCAGCTGGTGCGCCGGCACGGCTACAAGCTTTGTTATACGGTGACCCGTCTGGCGCTGCAGGCGGCCTGGCTGGTAGCGAAGGCCAAGCGCCGTGGCGCGCACCGCAAGAAGCGCGTGCGCTGGCCGCTGCCGGGCATGCTGCTATTCCAGGACGGCTCGACCCACCGCTGGATCCCGGCGCTCGATCGCGACCTCGACCGGGTGGTGACACTCGACGACGCCACCGGGGAGATCTATTCGGCGATCCTGGTCGAACAGGAAGGCACGCTGTCGAGCTTTCTCGGCTTGGCCGAGACGATCGCCAAACATGGGCTGTTTGGCGCAATTTAACCGACCGTGGCTCGCATTACTTCTTCACCCCGAAGGGCGGCGGCAAGGTCGACAAAACCCAGCCGACCCAGGTCGGCCGTGCGCTCTCTCAGCTCGGGATCACCCATATTGCCTCGTATTCTCCCCAGGGGCGCGGGCGCATGGAGCGGGTGTTCGGGACGTTGCAGAAACGGCTGCCGCAGGAACTGCGGGTGGCCCGGATCAAGACCGTGGCGGGTGCCAATCGATACCTCAAGGAGCAGTTCGTGCCCGACTACAACGCCCGTTTCGCGGTGCCGGCAGCGGAGCCCGGCTCGGCCTTCAACAAACCGCGGACATTTTCACGCGCTACCGACACAAACGGGGCCTGGCCGGCGGTCTGCTCGAGCGTTAATAGTGAATATTTTACAGCAGCTTGCGCGCGCTCGGCGAGGGGTGGCATCGTCGTCCGCCGGGAGCGCGCCTGCGGGGGCTTGCTGCGGGTGCGAAGGCGGGCCCTGTCGGAATCGGCAAGAATTGGCTTCAAGGCAACATGAACCCATTGAGAAGCTTCGGCGACTAAGGACAGTGAGCGATCCCCGTCGCTGTTGACGCGCGGCCATTGTCCTTAGCGTATCAGCGGCCACCAGCAACGAACCAACAAGGTCCCGCCAATGCCACTGAAGCAGGAAGGCCGCATCGCCAAGCTCACCACCCCTCTCGGTGAGGACACCCTGGTGCTGACCCGGTTCGACGGCGACGAAGCCGTCAGCGAGCTGTTCGAGTACCGCATCGAAGCCTTAACCGAAAAAGAAGAGATCAACTGGGACGACGCGATCGGGAAGGCCTGCTCGGTCACCTTCAAGAACTACGGCAAGGAGCGCGTTTTCAACGGTATTCTGATCGACGCGCAGTGGCTCGGCGTGCGCGGGAATGCTTTCCAGGCGCACCGCCTGATGTTGCGGCCGTGGACCTGGATGCTGTCGCGTACCTCCGACTGCTGCTTCTGGCTCGACAAGAAGCCGGACGAGATCATCAAGGACGTGTTCTCGAAGCGCGGCTTCAACGATTACCAGCTCAAGCTTACCGAGAGCTACCCGAAGCTCGAGTTCTGCGTGCAGTATCGCGAGACCGACCTCGCCTTCGTGTCGCGGCTGATGGAGCAGTACGGGATCTACTATTATTTCGAGCACACGTCCGACAAGCACATGATGATCCTTGCGGACTCGAAATCCTCCCTCAAGCCGATCCCCGGCGGCAAGGTCCCGTTCATCGCCCTGGTCGGCGATGACCGGCGCATGGAGGAGCACATCTATCACGTGTCGGCCGAACGTCGCTTCCGCACCGGCAAGGTCGAGGTCAACGACTACGACATGAAGAAGCCCAGCGCCAACATGCTGGCGGACAAGAAGGGCGACGCGCGCTACACCCGCGCCGACATGGAAATTTTCGACGACCCCGGAAAGTACGTCGAGCAGGAGGACGGCAAGCGCTACGCCAAGGTCTGTCTCGAGGCCGAACAGGCGCTCGACCACCGGCGGTACTTGAACGGCGATGCGATGAGCCTATTGCCCGGCTGCCTGGTCAATCTGGAGAAACACTGGAAGAAGTCGGAGAACGACGAGTATCTCATCCTCCGCGCCACTCATGCGTACGAAAACGAGTTCTATCGCACGTCGGGCTCGGAGGGCGGCCCGGGCGAGATCTACAACGGTACCTATGAGCTGTTGCCGAGCAAGATTCCCTATCGCGCGCCGCTGGCCACGCCGAAGCCGCGGATCTATGGCTCGCAGACCGCGCAGGTGGTCGGCCCTTCCGGTGAAGAGATTCACACCGACAAGTATGGCCGCATCAAAGTGCGGTTCTTCTGGGACCGCAAGAAGAAGGAGTCGTGCTGGATCCGCGTCGCCCATCTCTGGTCAGGTAAGACCTGGGGCACTCAATTCATTCCGCGCATCGGCATGGAGGTCGTGGTCGATTTCATGGACGGCGACCCCGACCGCCCGCTGGTCGTCGGCACCGTCTACAACGAGGAATACAAGCATCCTTACGAGCTGCCCGCCAACAAGACGCAGTCCGGCATTATGTCGAACTCCAGCAAGGGCGGCGGCGGCTACAACGAGATCATGTACGAGGACAAGAAGGGATCGGAGAAGATCGGCGTCCACGCCCAGAAGGACCTCGACGTGGTGGTGCACAATATCGAGACCCGCAAGATCGGCGAAGACGGCGTCATGGGCGCGTCGCGCTCGACCACGTTGCTCACCGGCGACGACGAGCTGAAGCTTCAGACCGGCGGCCGCTCGGTCACGGTCATGAAGAGCCACGACACGTCGGCCATCATGAACATCACCGAGACGGCCACCATGAACATCATGGAGACCGCCACCATGAATATCACCAACACGGCGAACATCATGATCACGCTGACCTGCGGCGCCAGCTCGATCATCATGACGCCGATGAACATCACCATCTCCTCGCCCACAGTATCGATCCTTGCGCCCATGGGCGTGGCGATCAAAGGCGCCACCGTGCCGGTGGCTTTCTGATTGAAGCTGGATCGAGATCACGATCATGGGTCGCCTGCGTTTCGTCACCGCGCGTGATCTGTTCGATGCGTTTCCGATTGCGCTCGACGAGTTGCAGGTCGAGCCGAACGACGAGCCCTCGCTCGAGTTCCTGCGCGCCTTGGTCGACCGCGGCGCCACGGACCAGGCCATCGGTTTCGTCGCTTACCTGTTGCCCCGGCGCGAAGCGGTGTGGTGGGGATGCCAGTCGATGCGCACAATCATCCCGGAGCGCACCCCCGACGAGGAGGCGGCGATCCGCATCGCCGAGGATTGGGTCAAGGAGCCGGAGGAGGAACGCCGCCTGGCGGCGCTCGATCTCGGCATGCGTCACAGCAATCGGCTGCCGACTACGTGGCTGGCGCTGGCCGCCGGCTGGTCGGGCGGCAGCATCAATCCCGGCGTTGAGGGCTCGCCCCAGGTGCAGCCGTACCAGACCGCGCGCGCGGTGCGGGCGGCCCTCCTGATCGCCGGCTGCCGGGTCGGCATGGTCGAAAAGGCCGGCGTATTCCGCCGCTGCGTCGAGGACGGCGCCCGGCTTGCCGGAGACGAAAGCGTGAGAATATGAGATGCTTTGCGCCGCATTGCTGATGCCGCCGGGCGTCCGGTAGGGTGGCAGCGAACGGTGCGGGAAGGCACGGAATGGGGCTGACCCTTACGATCGAGAACGAGACCAATCTGCCGGACGGCGGGCCGCTGAGCTTTGCCGTCAGCGGCAAGCGCGGCCTCGACATCGGCCGCGACACCCATCTCGATTGGACGCTGCCCGACCCCACCCGCTTCATTTCCGGCAAGCATTGCGAGGTGCGCTACCGCGACGGCGGCTACTGGCTTTACGACGTGTCGACCAACGGCACGTTCCTCAATGGCAGCGACCGGCGGCTCAAGGCGCCGCACCGTCTGCGCAACGGCGACCGGCTTTCGATCGGTCCCTATCTGATCGCCGTGGTCGTCGATGGGGAGGAAGCGGCGCAGCCGGCGCCGGTGATCGAGCAGGTTTCCTACAACGAGTTGTGGCGCGAGGCCGACGACGCCGCCCCGCCGCTCGATCGTGCGTTGCTGCAGACGCCGCGCGAACGGTCCGCCCCGGTCAAGGCCGACTTCCTCGACTGGGCCGCCGATGTCCCCGAGACTTTCGATCACGAGTTGCCGCGCCCGTCGCCCCCGTCGGCTCCCGTTCCGCAGCCGGACGAGGGTGACGACTTCAGCTGGGCGCGCGGCAGCACGCCGCAGCCGCCCGAGCCGGAGCCGGTGCCGCCGGTGCCCTCGCCGCGGCGTCCGGTCTGGGTCTCGAACGAGCCGGACGGGCCGTGGGTATCCGCGCCCGCGCCGCAGGCCGAGCGGCCGGAGGCTGCCGCGGCCGTTCCGCGCCAGCCCGCCGCGGCAGCGGCGGAGGCGGGTTCATCGACGGCGCCTGGCGAACGCGGTTTCCTGCTCGCGCTCGCGCGCGGCGCGCGCGTGCCCGAACACGTGTTCGCAGGGCGCGATCCCGACGAGGTTGCCGAGCAACTCGGCGTGCTGATGCGCCTCGTTGCCGAGAACATGCAGCAATTGTTGACCGCGCGGCTGCAGGCCAAGCGCCTCGCCCGCAGCGCGAGCCAAACTATGATCCAGGCGGTCGACAACAATCCGCTGAAGTTCTCGCCCTCGGCCGACGACGCATTGCGGATCATGTTCGGACCGCCGACCAGGAGTTACCTCGATGCGCGGCGTGCCTTCGAGCAAAGCTTCGACGACCTCAAGACTCATCAGATCAAGACCTACGCGGCCATGCAGCAGGCATTGCGCCGGCTGGTTGCCGATCTCGATCCGCAGGTGATCGACCGCGAGACCGAGGCGGATCGCGGCATCGCCGCGATGGTGGGGTCGCGCAAGGCGAGGCTTTGGGACGCCTATCTGGCGCGGTGGCAGGCCAAGGCGGGCCGCCAGGAGGGCGGGCTCATCGACGTGTTCATGGATTACTTCGCCGAAGCCTACGACCGCGGGAGTGAGAGTCGCTAATGCTCTGCGCAGTTTCCCGAGACCTGAACTCCTGACAGGCGCACGAAATGTCTTGGTACAGCAAGGTCGTCTGGTCGGAAGGACTGTTTCTTCGGCCGCATCATTTCCAGCAGGGCGACCGCTATCTCGAGCATCTCGTGGAAAGTCGCGTCCGGCAGATCACGCCATATCCGTGGGGCTTCTCCCATATCGAGATCGATCGCGACCTTGCGCAGCAGAGCAAGTTTTCCGTGCGTCGCGCGGCCGGCGTCATGCCCGACGGGACGCCGTTCGACATCCCCGGCGACAGCCCGCTGCCGCCGCCGGTCGAGGTGCCGGACAATTCCGCCGGGCAGATTCTGTGGCTGTCGATGCCGGTGGCGTCGCCGAACACGCGCGAGGTGGACGAGGAGGCTGCCGAGAGCGCCAGCCGCTACGCGTCCGGCGCCGAGACCTTCATCGACTCCACCTCGCCGCTGCGCATCGAGGAGGAGATCGACGTCGCCTATCCGCGGCTGAGTTTCGAGTTGCGAAAAACCGCCAAGCCGGGCTACGTTGGGTTGGCGATCGCGCGGATTGTCGAGGTCCGGGACAAGACCATTGTCTTCGACGAAAAGTTCGCGCCTCCGGTCCTGATCTGCGCCGCGCATCCGGTAATCGACGGCTGGGTCGACCGCGTGGTTGGGTGGATCGACAACAAGCTCGAAGAACTTGCGCGATATGCGGCCGATCCGACCGCGGGCGGCGGGCTGCAGAGCGTCGATTATTTCGTGCTCCAGCTCTTGAACCGCTACATCACGGTGCTCAAGCACTTCCGCGCCTCGCGCTATGTGCACCCGGAGCGGCTCTACGAGGAGTTCCTGCGGCTTGCCGGCGAGCTCGCGACGTTTGCGACGCCGGAGCGTCACGCCCGCACCTATCCGGCCTACGATCACGACAATCTCGAGAACACCTTCGCGCCGCTGTTGCGCGATATCCAAGACTTCCTGAGCGCGCGGCTCGGCCGTCGGGCGATCCGCCTCGAGATCATCGAGCGCGCGCAGAATGCGTTCGTGTCGACGATCCGCGACCGCACGCTGTTCCGCAACGCTAGCTTCGTGCTCGAAGTGGCGGCGCGCCGGCCGCTCACCGAGATCCAGCACCAGTTCCCGCACCTGTTCAAGGTCGGGCCCAACACCAAGATGAATGAGATCGTGCACGCGCACCTGCCGGGCGTTACCCTGGTGCACCTGCCCACGCCGCCGCCGCAGATCCGCGCGATCACCGATCACGTTTATTTCTATCTCGATCGCAAATCGCCGCTGTGGCCGGAATTCTCGACCGCAAGCTCGATCGGCATGCATTTCTCCGGCGACTGGCCCGACCTGCAGCTCGAGCTGTGGGCGATCCTGGAAGATCGGCGATGAGCGACAGCGACTCCCCCTCCGGTCGCGGCGACCGGACGATCATCCGGCCGAACCCGGGCGCGCGCCGCCCGGCCGCGCCGATGCCGGCCTCTGCGGCGCCGGCCGCGCCCGGCGCCCCGGCGGCGGCGCCGCCGCCCGCCGGGCGCCGAGGCATCGGGGGAGGCGTGGATCAAGACCGAAGCGGCACGGCCGGTCGCCCAGGCGCTGCCGCGCGCCGCCGACCTCAAGGTCGACGACCTGGTCGCGCCCAACGAGAACCCGATCATGCGCGCGGCGGGTCCGCTGCTGCTGCTGCTCGGGCGGCTGCGCGTCGCGCTGCTGCGCGCGCCGTTCGCCAGCCTGATGGAGCAGGTCGCCGACGCGGTAAAATTCTTCGAGAAGGACATCCGCTCCGCCGGCATCCCGGAGGCGCAGGCCAACCTCGCCAAATACATCCTCTGCGCCACCGCCGACGACATCGTCCAGAACATCCCGACCGAGGACCGCCACGTCTGGACGCAATACAGCATGCTCAGCCGCTTCTTCGGCGAGCGCATCGGCGGCGTGCGGTTCTTCGACGAGCTCGAGCGCGCCAAGATGGATCCGCTCGGCAACTACTCGGTGCTCGAGCTGCAGCACGCCTGCCTCGCGCTCGGCTTCCAGGGCATCCACCGGACCTCAGCCGGCGGCCAGTCCGCCCTGCAGCAGATCCAGCGGAATCTGTACGAGATCCTGCGGCGCGTGCGACCCAAGGTCATGCGCGATCTGTCGCCGCGCTGGCAGGGACAGGCGCTCGCGAGCAACCTGTCCAAGGTGCGGGTGCCGCTGTGGGCGGTCGCCGCCGTGTTGGCGTTGCTGTTGTTCGTGCTGTTCCTGGTGCTGCGCTATCTGCTCGGCGGCGGTACCGACGCCAGCGTGCACGCCATGTCGATCCTGCATCCCGATACGCCGCTGACGCTCGCGCGGCGGGTGATCGCGCCGCCGCCTCCGCCGCCCCCGCCGCCGGCCGATCGCGAGACGCAGCTGCAGCGCATCCGGCGCAAGCTCGCCCCGGAGATTTCCGCCGGCAAGGTCTCGGCCGAGCAGAACGCCACGCACATCTTCGTGCGGGTCGGCGACGTGGTGATGTTCCCGGTCGGGCAGGCGACCGTGCTCGACGAGTTCAAGCCGGTCGCGCTGCGCATTGCGCAGACGTTGGAGCCCGAGCCCGGCGGCATCAAGGTCGTCGGCCACACCGACTCGACGCCGATCAACACTGTGCGGTTCCCGTCGAACTTTCATCTCTCGGTGGATCGGGCGAAGGCGGGCGGGGCGCTGCTCAAGCCGCTGCTGGCGAAGCCCGACCGCATCGAGACCGAAGGCAAGGGCGCCGACCGCACCGATCGCGTCGAACGCAGACGCCGCAGGGCCGCACCAGAAACCGGCGGGTCGAGTTCATCATCCCGCGCGAAGACTGAGAAGGTAAAGTCAGATGCTCAAGTCGGCGCTTGGCAGGGACATTACCCGGGTCATCCTCTACGGGATCGGGCTCGGCTCGGTCACGGCGCTGGTCTACACCGCCGGGCCCTTGATCGCGTTCGGCGACTACCGCCCGCTCGACAATTACATCGTGCGCAGCATCGTCATCCTGATCCTGGTGGCGGCGGTCGGCAGCTTCGGCGGGTTCAAGCTGTGGAAGCGGCGGAAGAGCTCGGAGGAGCTGGCGCAAGGCATCGCCGACGCCAAGGAGGAGAGCGACGCCGTCGTCCTCAAGGACAAGATGAAGGACGCGCTCGCGACCCTGAAGGGCGCGAGCGGCAACAAGGCGGACTACCTCTACGACCTGCCGTGGTACCTGCTGATCGGCCCTCCGGGCGCCGGCAAGACCACGGCGCTGATCAATTCCGGGCTGAAATTCCCGCTGTCGCGCGGCGGCGCGACCCCGGCGGCGGTCGCCGGCGTCGGCGGCACCCGCTATTGCGACTGGTGGTTCACCGAAGACGCCGTGCTGGTGGACACCGCCGGCCGCTACACCACCCAGGACTTCGACGCCAAGGCCGATCAGAAGAGCTGGTTCGCGTTCCTCGACCTGTTGAAGAAGAACCGGCCGCGGCAGCCGATCAACGGCGTGATCGTCGCGATCAGCCTCGAAGACATCATGACGGTGAGCCAGGCGGACCTCAACGCACATGCGTCCGCCATCCGCGCGCGGCTGCTCGAGCTGCACCAGCGGCTGAAGGTCGACTTTCCGGTCTACGCGCTGTTCACCAAGGGCGACCTGGTTGCCGGCTTCACCGAATTCTTCGGTTATCTCAACGAGCAGGGCCGCCGGCAGGTCTGGGGCGCGACCTTCCAGACCAACGACAAGACCCGCAACCTGGTCGGCGACGTGCCGATCGAGTTCGACGCGCTGGTCGAGCGCCTGAACGAGGAGCTGACCGACCGGCTGCAGGACGAGCCGGCGCCGGCGACGCGCGTCTCGCTGTTCGGCTTCCCGACCCAGATGGCAACGCTGAAGAAGCCGATCTACGACTTCCTCAACCAGATCTTCGAGCCGACGCGCTATCACGCCAACGCCACGCTGCGCGGCTTCTATTTCACCTCCGGCACCCAGCAGGGCACGCCGATCGATCAGTTGATCGGGGCGCTGGTCAAGAGCTTCGGCGCCGAGGAGCTGGCGGGGGAGGCCTATTCCGGTCTCGGCAAGAGTTTCTTCCTCACCGATCTGATCAAGAAGGTGATCATCGGCGAGGCCGCGTGGGTGTCGACCGATCGCGCCGCCGTACGGCGCGCCCGCATCATCAAGGCTGCCGCCTATTCGGCGATGCTGCTCGTCACCGTCGGCGCGGCGGCGGCGTGGTGGACGAGCTACAACCGCAACAAGGATCTCATCGACCGGACCGACGCGGCGATTGCCGACTACCGCGCCGCCGCGGGTCCGCTCGCGACCGAGACGGTCGTCGCCGACCGTGATCTCGCGAAAGTCCTGCCGCTGCTGCACAAGCTGCGGCATATGCCGACCGGCTACGCGCAACGCGCCGCGTCGGTGCCGCTGCTCGCCACCTTCGGCCTGAGCCAGCGCGACCGCCTGCAATCGTCGTCCGAAAGCGCCTACCACATTGCGCTCGAACGGCTGTTGCGGTCGCGATTGCTCTACCGCATGGAGGAGGTGCTCGCGGCCAACCGCACCAACCCGAGCGTCATCTATGAGGCGCTCAAGGTCTACCTGATGCTGGGGGGCCTGCAGCGCGCCGACCGCGAGCTCATCCTCGGATGGATGCGGCGCGACTGGGCCGACAACCTCTATCCGGGCGCCGCCAACGCCGAAGGCCGCAAGGCGCTCGAGGAGCACCTCACCGCGATGCTCGATCTCGACACCGGCTCCTCGCCGTCGATCGAGCTGCACGGGCCACTGGTCGAGGAATCGCAGAGGACGCTGGCACGCCTGAGCCTGTCGCAGCGCGCCTACGAGCTGCTGCGCTCGCAGGTGCGCGCCTCGGTCGCGCCCGACTGGTTGCCGTCGAGGAGCGGCGGGCCCGACTTCGCGCTGGTGTTCCAGCCGGCCGGCGGCGGCGATCTCGACAGCGTCCGGGTGCCGGGCTTCTACACCTATGCGGGCTTCCACCGCGCATTCGTCGACCGGCTCGGCAGCATCGCCGAGCAGATCAAGCAGGAGCGCTGGGTGCTTGGCGCGGCCGGCGAGCAGCAGGCGGTGACCGCGCAATACGACCGGCTGGGACAGGACCTGCTCGACCTCTACGCCCGCGATTTCATCGCCGCGTGGCGAAACGCGCTGGGCCGGTTGCAGTTCAAGCCGCTCACCGCCGACCGGCCCAAATACGTGGCGCTGAGCGCGGTCGGGGCGGCGACCTCGCCGCTCAAGCAGCTCCTGGAATCGATCCGCGACGAGACCGCGCTTACGCGCGAGCGGCCGGGCTTCGGCAAGGCGCCCGCGGGCGGCGGCGCCGGCACCGCGCAGGCGAGCGAGTCGACGCCGGCGCTGCTGCGGCAACAGGGCCAGGCGCCCGGCGCCACGATCGAGGCGGCGTTCAAGGCCTTCCACGTCCTGGTCGAGGGCGATGCCGGCCGGCGGCCGATCGACGCCATCGTCGCGAACCTCAACGAGATCAACCAGAGCCTGACCACGCTCGCGACCAATCCGGCGCTGCAGGCGCAGGCCAACGCCCAATTGCAGCAGCAGGTGGCGGGCCTGCGCGCCAACGCGGCGCGGCTGCCGCCGCCGTTCGCCGACATGCTCATCCGCGCGGCCGGCACCTTCGAAGGCGATCTCACGAGCTCGGCGCATGCGCAGCTTCGCCGTGCGCTCGGCGAGCAGGTGACGGGCGTGTGCCAGCAGATCGCGCCCGACCGCTACCCGTTCGTGCGCGGTGCCACGCGCGAAGTTCCGCTCGTCGAGTTCGGCCGGCTGTTCGCGCCGAACGGCGTGATGGACCGTTTCTTCACCCAGAACCTCGCATCCCTGGTCGACACCTCGCGGCGCGAATGGACCTACCGTCAGGAAAGCCCGCTCGCGCGCTCGCTCGCGCCCGCGACGCTGCGCGAGTTCCAGCGTGCGGCGCAGATCCGCGACGCCTTCTTCGCGACCGGCGGCAATATGCCGTCGATCAACATGGTGGTGACCCCGCCGCCGATGGCCGCGGCCCCCCCGCCGCCGCCGCCACCGCCGACCCCTGGCCTGGGCCAGCCGCCGCCGCAGCAGCCGCAGGGGCCGGGCCCGAGCATCAAGCTCGACATCAACGGCACCGTGGTCGAGAGCAAGCCGGGCGCGAGCGCGCCGCAGAGCGTGCAGTGGCCGGGCGCAGGGACCAACCGCTTTGCCATCACGGTGACCCAGGACAGCATGTTCGGATCCGCCGGCGTGGCGCCCGCCACGTTCGAGCGCAGCGGAGTGTGGGCGCTGTTCCGCGTGCTCGAGCAGGCTCAGCCGCGCGGCGACCGCATGGTCGCCAACTTCTTCGTCGGCGGGCGCGACGTGCAATATCAGTTCACCACCGGGTCGAGCCTCAATCCGTTCACGCTGCCCGCGCTGCGCGAGTTCCGCTGCCCGACCGGAATATGAGCCGAGCATGCGGTGCGGTCTGTACGGAAAGCTGCCGGCCAAGCGCGACTTCGTCGCCGTCGCCGCGCCGCGCCCGTTCCTCAACATCTGGGAACCGTGGATGCAGGGCGGCATCTCGGCGAGCCGCCAGAGCCTCGGCAAGGATTGGCAGAACGCGTTCCTGACCGCGCCGATCTGGCGGTTCTGGCTGGGCGCCGACCTGTGCGGCGCGAGCGTGCTCGGCGCCTTCATGCCCTCGCTCGACGGCATCGGCCGTTACTTCCCGCTCACGCTGTTCGCCTGCGCGGATGAGGGCGCCGCGATCGCGCCGCCGGAGCTCGACCCGCAGGATCAATGGTTCGAGGCGGCGGAGAATTTTCTGTTACGGACACTGGAGCCGGAAACGACCTTCGAAACGACCTCCGGCGAGCTCGAGCGGTTGCCGCCGCCGTCGGACCGCGCCCCGCCGGCGCGCTCGGAAACGATGGTGGCGTTGCCGCAGGGCGTGGTGGCGATGGCCCGCTTCCGGCCCCTCAACGAATTGTTCGAGTCGATCCGGATCGCCGATCACGCCAGCGCGTATGCGGCCGCGAGCTTCTGGTGGACGATCGGCGGCAAGGGCTACGAGCCGCTGGCGATGAGCGGCCGGCGCATGCCCGAGCCGTTCCTGTTCACCGAAATGCTCACCGGCCGCTTTGGGT
Organism: uncultured Alphaproteobacteria bacterium; assembly: GCA_963788095.1. Classification (GTDB taxonomy): domain Bacteria; phylum Pseudomonadota; class Alphaproteobacteria; order Rhizobiales; family Xanthobacteraceae; genus CAVTXS01. Next base: position 184,240 of record CAWBFP010000035.1, read on the forward strand.
TCGGGTTTGAATAACGGCGCCAAGGGTACCGCGCACCACGCGCCGCTTGGCCGGCATGCGGCGCGCATTTCGCTTTCGCGCCATCCGGGTTACGGTAGGTCCATTCGAACGAGCGAGCGAGCGCGATGCAGGACGCTCTCGTGACCTTCGATACTGGCGCGGCGACCCACGTCGGCAAGCTGCGGCGCCATAACGAGGACAGCTTTCTGGCGCGGCCCGAGGCCGGCCTGTGGGCGGTCGCCGACGGCATGGGCGGCCATGAGGCCGGCGACCTCGCCAGCGCCGCAGTCGTCGATGCGTTGCGCTCGATCGAGCGGCCGCGGTCTGCCTCCGAGCTGTTGGCGCTGTGCGAGCAAAGGGTCGCAAGCGCGAACGCCAACCTGCGGCAGATCGGCCGCGCGCGCGGCGGCGTCATCGGCACCACGGTCGCCATGCTGCTGATCTATGAACGCGACTATGCGTGCGTCTGGTCGGGCGACAGCCGCATCTACCGGGTGCGCGGCGGCGAGATCGGTCAACTCACTTGCGATCACAGCGCGGTCCAGGAGCTGGTCGCCGACGGCACCTTGAGTAGCGATGAGGCCAGCACTTGGCCGGGGCGTAACGTCATTACCCGCGCCATCGGCATCGATGATAATCCGGAGCTCGACATCGAAACCGGCCTCATCGAGCCCGGTGACATCTTCGTGATCTGCTCGGACGGCCTCACCGGGCACGTGCGGGACGGCGAGATCCTGAATTGCGTGCGCGGCGGCGATGCCCAGCGCGCGTGCGACGCGCTGGTCGCGCTCACGCTCGAGCGCGGCGCGGTCGACAACGTCACCGTCATCGTCGTGCAATGCCGGCCCGACGGCGCCGCGACGACCAAGGGCTCGACCATCTTCCGGCCCGGCGGCGCCGGCCGAGATTTGTGGGGATAGCGCGCGATGTCGGACAGCTATTCCGCCCAGTTCTCGCGTGTCCGGATCTCGCCCGGCACCAGGCTCAACGGAATCTTCGAGATCGACCACCCGCTCGCGTCGGGCGGCATGGGCGAGGTCTACAAGGGCCACACCATCCAGACCGGCGATGCCGTCGCCATCAAGATGCTGCGGTCGGACATGGCCGAGAACGAGGCCGCGCTGGCGCTGTTCCGCAAGGAGGCCTCGGCGCTGCACAACCTGCACCACGACGCGATCGTGCGCTACTTCGTGTTCACGGTCGAGCCGGTGCTGCAGCGGCCCTATCTCGCGATGGAGTTCGTGGAGGGCCAGTCGCTCTCCGACCTGCTGCGGCAGGGGCCGCTTACCTTCGAGGCGGCGCACACGCTGATGCTGCGGGTCGCGGCCGGGCTGCAGGCTGCGCACGAGCGGGGCATCATCCATCGCGACGTGTCGCCGGACAACATCATCATCCAGGCGGGTGACGTCGCGCGCGCCAAGATCATCGATTTCGGGATCGCGCGCTCGACCCGCCTCGGCGCCGGCACGGTGATCGGCAGCGGCTTTGCCGGCAAGTACAACTACGTGTCGCCCGAGCAACTCGGTCTCTACGGCGGCGACGTGGGCGCGCGGTCGGACATCTACAGCTTGGGGCTGGTGCTGGTCGAGGCGCTTACCGGGCAGGCGATCGACATGGGCGGCAACCAGGCCGACGTCGTCGAGAAGCGTCGGCGGGTTCCCGACCTGAAGCATATCGATCTTCGCATTCAGCCGCTGATCGAGCGGATGCTGCAGCCCAACCCCGCCGACCGGCCGCTGTCGATGGCCGAGGTCGCGAGCTGGCCGATCGGGGCGCGCGACGCGCGCAGTCGCCGTGACCTCGACCCGAGCGGCCACCGCTCCTTGCGGCGGGCGACGCCCGAGCGCCGCCGCGGCACGGTCGGCAAGGTTGCGACCGTCGGCGTGCTCGGCGTGCTGCGTGCTCGGCGCCGGCGGCGCGGGGTTTTATCTGCTGCAGCAGCCGGATGCTCCGGCGCCGGCGCCGCCTGCGCCATCGCTGGCGCCGGTCGCTCGCCTTGATCGGCGCCGCCGGCGCGGCCCACGCTGTCGCCGCCGCAGCCTTCGTCGCCGCCAGTAAGACGCCGCCACCGTCGCTGACGCCGGCCGCTCCTGCGCCGCGGCCCGAGGTGACGCTTACCCCGCCCCGGCCCGAGCCGACGCCCCCCATCGCGGCGCCTGCTCCCCGGCCGGAGCCGGCGCCCGCGCCGCCGTCGCTGACGCCGCCGCCACCGTCGCTGACGCCGACGCCGCCGCCGTCGCCGTCGCCGCGGCCGGGGGCGATGCCTGCGCCGTCGTTGCAGCCCGCCCCGCGGCCGGAACCGCCGCGTCCCGCGGCGCCGCCGTCGCGCCCCGAGCCGGCGCCCGCGGCGCCACCGCCGTCGCCAGCCGCGGCGCCGCCGCCAGCATCGCCGCCGCCATCGCTGACACCGCCGCCACCATCGCTCACGCCATCGGCGCCGCCGCCGACACTGACGTCGCCGGCGCCGCCGTCATCCGCGGCGCCAGCCGCGCGGCCCGACCCTGGCGCCGTCGCAGCCCTGGCGCCGCCGCCGCTGGCGCCGGCACCGAGCGTTGCGCCGCCACCAAGCGCGGCGCCGTCGCTGTCGCCTGGTCCGGGCCCGCGTCCGGACCGCGCCGACGCGATCGCCCGCTACCTGCACCAGTACGACGGCGGCGAATGCTTCTTCGTGACGCCGGTGGCGGTGAGCGAAACGTCGGCGTCGCTCGAAGGTTTTGGCGCCTCGGCCGCGCCCTTCGGCGTGCTTGACGATGCTTTCAAGGCGGCGCACGGCGTTGAGGCCAACATCGACGTCGTCTTGGTGAACGCCTCGCAGTGCCCGGCGGTGACGTTCCTGAGCCGCGTGCGCACCACCCGGGCATCTGCTCCGCAGCTCAAGATCAGCACCACGAGTCTGCGCAGCGGCCAGACTTTGTCCGGAACCATCGAAGACCCGGCAAATCGCCAGGTCGAGCTGCTCCTCGTCGATGACGACGGACAGGTGCACAATTTGTCGCGCCTGCTGCGGCCTGCCGGCGCCGGCAAAGCGTTCCGCGTGCAGCTCGACCTCAGCGGCACCGGCTCGCAGCCCCAGCTGCTGATGGCGATTGCGAGCACGCAGGCTATCGGCGCGCTCAAGCAGGCCGACGCTGCCAATGCCGCGGTCCTGTTTCCGCGCGTGCTGGACGAAGCCGCCCGCTCGGGCCTGTCGGTCGCGGTTGCCGCGAAGCATTTCAGGTTGGAGCCGTAACGCGCGGACGGTCAGGACCGCGCGGCCCACTCGACCAAATTTCCAGGATCTATGCCGCCAAAAGGCCGAGCGTGGCCAGCAGCCGCAGATTCCGTTCTACCGCTTCGCGGGTGACGTCCGCGCCCGCCTTGCCCTGAAGCTGCTTGTCGAGGTCGGACACCAGCCCATCGACATCGCGTGTTCCGTCGACCAGCGTCAGGAAGTTGCGCACGATCTCGTCTTCCATCACCACGGCGCCGTGGCACAGATTGGTCAACAGCGCCCCGCGTGCCGCCTGCTTGCGCGACAGTAGGCTCGCCTGTGGCCGCTCGCTGATCGTGGTGACCAGCTTGGGCGGATAGAGGTGCAACTCGACCTCGCCGACCGAGAACGCTCGAAACAGCAGCGTCGCCAGGCCGTCGACCTCCTCGTCGAGGTTCGTCCGTATCGGGTCCGCCTCCGGCCCGAGCCGGCGCAATGCATTGTCCACCAGGTCCGCAAACGCGATTGCGCGCGGCCAGCTCTGCCCGAGATGCAGGAGGGCAGCCTTGCTCAATTTGTGATCGGTCGAGAGGGTATCGCCGCGCTCGGTCTTGAACTCCACCACGCCGGTCGCGGCCGGATCGATTTCCGCCGGTGCGTTCAAGCCGGCGGCGACATGGTAGTCCTTGACGCATTGCGGCTCGATCGTTCGCCGCAGGGCGACGTCGCTGTGACAGAACAGCGTCTTGTGGAACCCGCAGCCGATGATGAAGTCGAGATACTGCTCGCGCGCCACGAAGTCCGGTATCTGCGCCAGCGTCTTGGCCGCCTCGTCGGGATACTCGTGCCGTTCGCCGCGGTTGAACGTCGCCTCCGAGAGGTATTGCAGTCCGTGGCGGGCGGCGTCTTCGACGACCTGGTAGAGAAAGAACGGCGAGCTGACCTCGTCGAGGTCGTCGTGGAACAGAACGTAGTCGGGGAGCTTCTGCACCCGGTTGAACTGGTGGCGCAGCGCCAGGCCGTACACCCCGTCCTTTGCGCTTGACTCGGCGAGGAACTTCATCACGGCGCGGCCCTGCTCGATCCGCTGGCGCGGATCGTCCATTCCGCGCACGTGATAAAGCATCATGTCGCGGGCGAGGTTGCGGAAATGGCAGCCCGGATAGCTGTTGAAGCTCACGTAGGCGACACCCTGCGGCGCCAGATTGTGCTTGAAGATCGCAAGCAACTTCTCGCGCACGAAGGCCGGCACCCAGGAATAGACGCCGTGGGCGATGATGTAGTCGAACTGGCCGAATTCCGCCGTGACCTCCATGAGGTCGTGACGCCGCAGGTGCACTTTGGTCAAGCCCAGCTCGGCAATGTGCTGCGTCCCGCGCGCGATCGCCTGTTCGCTCAGGTCGATGCCGACGAACTCGCTGCCCGGCCACTGATACGCCATCGGCGTGAGATTTCCGCCGTCCCCACATCCGAGCTCGAGCACGCGGCAGCGGGAAACCGGAGCGGGCCGCATCCCGTACAGCGTGGCAATAGTGGCGAGCCGGTTCGGATGGGTGTCCCCGTACGGGTGCCCCGGATACGACAGGGTGTCGTATGGGGTCGGCGTTGCGTCAGTCATGACCTGCGCTGTGCGAACTCTAAGGAATGCTACGGCTAGTCCGGCTTGCCGACGATCAGGATCTTCAGGTCCTTGTCGGGCGTGAAATCGGTCGCCTTGATCTCGAACGCGGTAGGCGAGATCTTGCGTACGTTGTCGCCGCAGAAGGCGACCAGGCGCTCGGGCTTGCCCTTGTCGACGACCAGCCGAAAATCCTTGATCGGCCCGGCCCAATTGGCGCCGGTCTTGAGCACGTAGCTGATGCGGCGTTCCTGCAGGCGCGCCACGTTCCCTTCCGCGCCGCCGGCCAGTCGATCGACGCCACGGAGGAAATCGGCCGGCAGGCAGTAGTCGGTCATGTAGCGCTGAACTTCCGCCTCCATCGCCGTGTTGTTGCGGATGCCGCGCCGCAGCGGCGTGTCGAAGCTGATGCCGAGGCTGGTGCGATAACGGTGCTCGACCGTCACCGGCTTGCCGGGCGGAAAGGTCTGTTGGCGCACCACCGCGGTCCTCACCTTCCAGGTGGCATCGTGGAGTTGCTGGCCCTGAGAATTTGTGCCCGAGGGCGTCAACAAGCCCGCCGCCACCAATTTCTCCTTTGCGTCCGGCGGCAGCTCGCCGAGCCGCTTGTGGTAGTCGCCGACCGGCAGGAACGGCAGGCCGGCGCTCCGCAGCGCCTCCGACACGTCTTTTTCATTGAGGAGAGCCCGCTGAACGATGTCGAATTTCACCGGACGGCCATCGACCTTGGTCTCGAAGCCGACGAAGTTCACCGGATCGTTGCTCGGGAATGCGTAGTTGTCGCCTTCCGCCAGGTCGATGTCCGGCAGCGGAAAGGCCACCCGCAAGGTCACCGGCTTCTGGCTCTGGTTCACAAAGCGATAGCGCACGGTGACGTATTCGGGCGTGACCGTCAGCTCCTCGGACTCCATCGAGACATCGGCGTTGCTCGCAAATGCCAGGCCGCCGACCGAAAGCTCCGCCGAACTGTCGTTGGCGCGCGCCGGCCGGGCATCGCCTGCCGCGAGCGCGAAGACGGCGCAACTTGCCAGCGCTAGGAAACGGCTGCTTCGCATCACGACCTCGTCAATCGTTGGCCCTGCACGGGCCGGGAGCCGGCACGATCATATCAGGCGCGGGCGCAACCTTATACGATGGCAACGCCCCATGCCCATCGAAGCTTGGTCGCACGCGGTGCCATCGAGGTTCATCGCATGTCTCTGAAAAATCGTGGCTTCGCGAGTTCCGGACCGCCTGAACCGAAACCAGCGCCAAGCCGACTAAGGATGGAACCCGCTGGATTTTTTCGACGACGCGCATAAGCTCCGTACCGGTTACCGCATGTATTGTCGATCTTATCCGGCCCCTCGCAAGCAACGATTGGTCGTCAAGATGTCGCATCCGAGGAGCAGCGTCCTGCTGGCGGTCCTGATCGCAATATGCGTGTTCGCGCCCGGCGCCCGTGCGGCCGACGTTGTGGTCAAGCGGTTCGATGTCGGAGCGGGTCCGAATGCGGTCGGGATGGTGGATGCCAGCGAGGACACCGAGGTCGCCGGCCCGCAGGCGCTCTACGCCGCCGACAGCGGCGAGCTCTATCTGCTCGACCAGGTCAACAGCCGCGTGTTGCGCTTCGATCCGAGGCAGCCGGGCGGCGCCACGCGCGCCCTGGAGCTTCCGCACGAGCTGGAGCCGACCGACCTCGTGGTGCTGAAGGACGATCTGTTCGTCTGGGACGGCGAAGTGCGTGCGTTGCGTCCGACCGGGCGGGAGGATGCGCCGGTCCGCGGGCTCGAGGAGTATCAGACCCGCGCCGCGGACGACGAGTTCACGCTGTCGGCGTTCGCCCAGATGGGCTCGCAGAAGGCCAGCGGCGATACCGATCTGCTGGACGAGAATTCGCGCAGCGTACGGGACGAGAAGCGCCGCACGCCTGCCCGCCAGGCGGTCAACTCGCGCGGCCGCGGGCCGGTGATCGTGACCGTTACGCCCGACCAGGGCGCGTCCGGCGTCCAGATCGAGGTTCGCGCCCAGGGTCAATCCGCGACGCTGGTAAAATTTCCCCTGAAAGTGCGTGACAAGATCGGTGTCGCTGAGTTCCTCGATATCGACCGCCAAGGGCGCATGTTCGTGCTAGCGGAGAATATTCCGGAAATCGCGATCAATCAGCCGTCGGCGTTCGTGGCGCGCTTTGCGCCGACGGGAGCGCTCGAAGGCATCTACGAGCTTCCGCTTTCGCAGAGCATCGCTCTGTCGCGGCGCTTCGTGACCATCGATCCGAACGGGGAGGTGTATTTCCTGCGCACGCGGAAGGGCGCGGTCGACGTCGTGGGAGTGGGCTTCCGCGCCTTGCGCAATCCCAAGGTGATCGATGTGCGGCCCGCTCACACATACACCGAACCGACCGGAAAGAGTTGGCAGGGCAAAGGTCCGATCGCGGCGGTGCGCCCGCTCTCGAGGCGGCAGGTGATCGAAACCGCGTTCGCGTTCGAGAGCATCAATTGGCACGTCAACCCCAGTGCCTACGGGCGCGATCCCGACACGCAGTGCACCGCCTTCAATCGCGTGCGCCGGCCGGGCTATCTGCACGGCAAGGTGGGGCAACAGGTCGTGGAATCCCCTACTGCTGGGGCTGCCACGGCTCGCTCAGCCAGATCCGCACCCGGCTCGAGCGCGGGATGCTGGCCGGGAATTGGTGCACGCGCAACGAACCGCGGCGGGATACTGCGGGGGTCGATTGCTCGGCCTTCGTCAGCGCCACCTGGGGGTTGGCGACCCATTTCACGACCCGCGCGATCCCAGCCATCACGACGCAGCTCGCGAGCGCCTGGGACATGCTGCCGGGCGATGCGCTCAACAAGCCGGCGGCGCACGTGATGCTGTTCCTGCGCTTCACGCCCGACCGCAAGGTCGAGGTGATCGAGGCCTCGACCGGCGCGTGCAACGGGCGCGTTTGCCGCAACGTCTACCCGATGTCGGCGCTGCTGGCGCGCGGCTATTCACCGGTGCGTTTCAAGGCACTCGCGAACGACGCGGTTGCAACGGCGGCCGAACCGGAGCCGACGAAACCGGCCGCGCGGCGCAAGTCGCGGTAGCGATGCTTTCGCCGTTCGACGGAGGAGCCCATGTCGAAGAACCGATTTGAGCAGGTCGACGAGCCACAGGAAGACGCGATCACGCTCTCGCTTTCCAAGCAGGAAGACGGCACGCGCGGAACCGTGACGGTTCCGGCGGCGCTGAGCGGCGGCAAATTGGTCAACGACGTGGTGAGCGACAAGCTGCCCGCCGTGGACGCGTTTCGCTCCGCCATCCGGCTTGCCAATGAGATGAAGGCGCCGATCGTGGTGATGGACCCGGAGGCGACTTGGCAGCCTGAGTGGGGCGCGCTCTACCGCGCCGACTGATCAGGGACGGATGGTGCGGCGCAGGATCGAACCTTTGGCACGATTGTCGCGACCAATGGAGTAACCGTCTCGCCGGAGCGTCTGCCCGCCGCGGCCCGTTTGCCCTATGATGGGCCATGAAGCGCCGTTGGCGTCGCTCTGCTCCTGGCCCCCGTGTCCGAAGAAGGGACCTGACCGCTATGCTTATCTCCCGCTATTTCCGCGCAACCATGGTGGCCGCAACGCTGCTTGGCGGCGCCTCGCTGCCAGCTCATGCCCAGGACTGCGCCGCACTGGTAGACGCCTTCAACAAGGCCGTCGATGCAGGCCGCGAAGGCGAGGCGCAGCAGATGGTCGACAAGATCGCGACCGATGCGCAGTGCGGCGCGTTCCAGGTGCCGGCGCAGCGCCGGCTCGCCGCCTTTCGGCTCGGCCGCGCTCAGTCACTGATGGCGCAGGGTCGTCCGGTCGGCGACTACGAGCGCCTGCTCGCCGAAGCCGACAAGCCCGAGGTGCTGTGGCAGGCGTCGGCGACGATCGGAGATGTGCGCTTCGGCGAGCGCCGGTTCGTGGACGCCGCAATGGCGTTTGATCGCGCGATCGAGATCATCAAGAACGAGACCCTGACCCCGAACGCGCCCTCGAAGTTTGAGATCGAGGGACTGTTCGAGCGCTCAGCGCAGTCGCGGATCCTGGCCGCGAACGCCGCGCCCGGCCAGCAGGCCTTCGTCGGGACGGCGCGCGACCAGCGCGACGGAACGCTCGGTGGCGTGTACTCGCGCTCGGTGCGCGGAGTGATCCCGCGAGCGATCCCGGTGCCGATCACGTTCGAATTCGCCAAGACGAGTTCACCAACATCGGCGACGAGGCGGCGCGCGAGCTCCTCACCGCCATCAAGGAGCAGCGTCCCTCGAAGATCATGCTGGTCGGGCACACCGACGTGCGCGGCAGCGCCGAGACCAATTTGAAGCTTTCGCGCGCACGGGCCGAGGCGGTCTCCTCGTTCCTTCGCCAGCACGGCCTCGACATTTCGGTTGAGACCGACGGCAAGGGTGCGAACGAGCCGATGCGTCTTTCCGATACGTCGGGGCTCACGCAGGAAGACATCTACGCGCTCAACCGGCGCGTCGAGTGGCGGCGCGAATAACGTAAACCGGTCACCCCCATGGCTCGTGCAACGCGTATCACCTGCAAAGCCGCTGTCGCCGCGTTGGCGATCGCGCTTGCTCCGGCCGCGAGCCTCGCGCAGGCCCCCGTTCTGCGTGGACCGGACAGCGGCGAGGTACGGGCCCTGGTGGTTGGCATCGACGCCTATCAGAACGTGCGACCGCTCAAAGGCGCGGTCGCGGATGCCCGCGACGTCGAAGGGGCATTGCGGAAGATGGGCGTCAGGGACGTGACCACGCTGCTCGACGCGCAGGCCGACCGCGCGTCGATGATGCGGGAGATCTACCGCCTGCTCGACCGCACCCGCGAGGGCGACCTCGTGATCTTCTCGATTGCGGGGCACGGCGCTCAGGAGCCCGAGCGCGTGCGAGGGTTCACAGCCTGACGGCATGGACACGATCTTCCTGCTGCCGGGGTTTCAAACCGCCGGAGCGGGCACGCAACAGCGCATTATCGGCACCGAGTTCAATCACGTCATCAAGCAGCTCGAGGCGCGCGGGGCGCGCGTGCTGTTCGTAGCTGATACTTGCCACGGCGGCGGACTGACCCGCGAGGTCGATCCCCGCGCCGAGGAGATGAGCTATCGCCAGGTCCCGCGCTACACGATTTCAGACGACGAGCTCAGGCCGATCTCGACCCCGCGACGCTTTCCTCACCGAGTTGGATTTTACCCGCTCGGCGCTGCTGGCGGCGGTCGATCGCAAGACCAAGTCGCCCGAGGTTCGCGTCCCCGGCGTGCAGGGATGGCGCGGGGCGTTGAGCTACGCGGTCGCCCGCGCCTTCGAGGGCCAGGCCGACACCAACCACGACGGCAACGTGACGTTGCGCGAGCTCTTCACCAACGTTCGCCAGGTCGTTTACCAACTTTCCGATCAGCGGCAGAACATGGTCGCGCAGCAGTCCGCCAACCGCGACCTCGATACCGAGGTCGTGTTCGCCACACGCGGCGTGGTGCCGTCGCAGCCGGCCGTGGCGGGTGCACCGCCGGCCGTCGCCAGCGCGAGGTTGCCGGGCCTGCCGCCGGTGGCCGCCCAGGTGCCGTCCGATCGAGCCGGTACGGATCGCATCGCGCGACGGCCAGAGCAACCGGTTCGAGGGACTTTACGGCGCGCGAAGCGCCGTTTGAAGTCGTGTCGCCGCGGCAGAGTCCGGACCTCACTCTGGGATCCGACGTCCGGCGACGTGCTCGTGGGCGGGGACGTTGTCGCCTTTCGGATCGCGCTCGGCGATTTGCCGAGCGTGATTGACCGGTTCGCGGCGGTGCGCGGCTTCAAGCAGCTCGCCGCCAAGTCACCGCAGGCCATCCGGGTCGCGCCGAACGATCAGCTTCACCACAAGAATGAGCGCGTCGCGGTCGAGATTTCGGACGTGGCTGCGCGCACGCTGATCGCGTTCAACATCGCCGGCGATGGAACCGTGCAGGCGCTCTATCCGATCGGCACGGATGCCCCGACTGGTCGCAAATGCCCAGTATGGCATGATGTTGGGGTGAAGGAGCCGTTCGGTGCCGACCAGTTTGTGGCGATCACGTCGCGGCAGCCCATGGAGGCACTCGGGCAGGCGATCAAGCGGCTGAACCAGCTCGTAGCCCGTGCAGATGCTGCCAATAGTTCAGCAATACTCGCCGGCGGATGCCCGGTCGGCTCGGCCGGCCTGTTCACCGCGCCCTGAATGGGGATGAACGAGACCATGTCGAGCATCGCAGCCGTCCTTCGCATTTTGGCGACCGGCATGCTGTGCGCCGCCACGGTCACGGCGCCGGTTGCGCAGGAAGACGACAACTCGCGGGCGGTGCGCATCATCGACCAGCCCAGCGGACCGTCGTCGCCGGCGCCGGCCGCGCCCGCGTCGGCAGCGCCTGCGGCACCTCCCACTGCACCGCCGCCGCCTGCCGCGATACCGCCGGCCGCCGCGGTGCCATCTCCGGCGTTGCCGCCCGCCGCCGCACTGCCGCCCCCTGAGGTGCTCCTACCGGCCCCAACCGTGCCGCCGCCGCCAACGCTAAAACCGGCGCTGCCGCCGGCGGCTGCGGCGCCGCCGCCCGCGACGCTGCCGCCGGCTCAGCCGCCTGCGGCCGCGATGCCGCCGCCGTTCGAGCTAAGCCCGCCCCCGCCCGCGATAGCGGCCACGCCGCCGCACATTCTTCCGAAGGCCGAGAATTCCGCCGGCGTCACGCTCGACATTCAGCCCGGTCCGGAGGTGCAGGTCGGCGGCAAGGTGACGTTCCGCGTCTCGGCGCGGAAGTCCGGATATTTGATCCTGGTCGACGTCGATGCGGCCGGCAGGGTCACGCAGATTTTTCCCAACCGCGGATCGCTGCTCAAGATCGGAAGCCGCGAGAAGCTGAACCTGCTCAAGCCCGGTCGCGCGATGACCATCCCGGAACCCGGGAACGCGTATGCGGGCTTTGAATTCGTCGCGGCGCCGCCGACCGGAACCGCAATGGTGGTTGCCATCCTGAGCGACCGCCCGGTGCAGATGCTCGACCTTCCCGATGTGCCGTCCGAGGTCGCAGGGCAGGCGGAGGCGCTCAGCTACATCGCGAACGCTGCGCGCAGCCTCCGCATCGCCAGCGCAAGCGCGTCACGCGGCCTACTGGAAGCCAGATGGTCGTTCGACGCCAAGCTCTATGTCGTCAGATAGCTCGCCCGCCACCAACTGGAACGCCCCGATGTCTACGCCGCGTATCCTTGCCGCCGCCGCCCTCGCCGCCGCCCTCGCCGCCGTCCTTGCGAGCAGCGTGCCGCAAATCGCGCGGGCGACCGAAGCCGAAGCTTTCGAGACGCGGCTCGCCAACGCGCAGGCAAAGCTTGCTGGAAGCCTGATCCAGCGCATGGCGGGGCGCGGCAAGCCGGTGGTCGCCGTGTCGCCCGCAAGCCTCGCCGGCGCAGCGGCCGCGCTCGATCTTGGCGCGTCCAACCGCCTTCGCCACGCGCTGCACGGAACGCTGGGATTTCGCAAGTCCGCGGAGGAGGCAGCCGACTTGGCGGCCCTACGCGCGCAGCTGAGCAAGCTTGCTCCGCAACAGGGCGTGCCGCTGCGCATGGCCAGCACGGTCGTGTTCGACGAGAGCCTCGCGCTCTATCCCGGCGTGCCGCTGGCGTTCAAACAGGCAGGGCTCGATCACAGCGTGGTCGATTTTTCCGCACGGGGGACGGCGGAGAACCTCAACAAATGGGTGCGCGAGCACACCGCCGGGCAAATTCCCGAAATCGTCGATCGGCTTCCCGGCGGCACTAGCATGCTGGTGCTCAATGCCCTCCACTTCAAGGATCGCTGGAAGGCACCATTCGACGCCGCCGATACCAGGCCCGCCCCGTTCAAACGGGTCGGGGCCAAGCCGATTGCGGTTGAAACCATGCAGCTGCCGCAAGGGCGCTACCTGTTTCGGCGCGATGCGCGCTTCGTCGGGATCGACCTGCCGTATGCGAACGACCGCTTCCGCATGGTGATCGTGACCACGCGTGGCGAACGCGCGGCGCCGGCGCGAGCGTTTCTGCGCGCCGACGAGTGGCTGACGGGACGAAATTTCGCCGAAGCTGAAGGCGAGCTGGCCTTGCCGCGCCTCTTGGTTTCAAGCCGCGAGGATCTGACCGCCACGCTCGATGCCCTTGGCCTCCGCGCCGCCCGGCTGGCCCCTGATTCGCTTTCCGGCTTCACGGCCGACGCGGCGCAGATCACGCGCGTGCTGCAGCGCCTCGAGCTCCGCCTGAACGAGGAAGGCACCGAGGCCGCCGCCGCGACCGCCGTGACCGTAGAGCGCGGCGCGACCGCCGACTACGTCAGGATGGTGGTCGACAAGCCATTCGTGTTTGCGTTGCGCGACGCGAAGACCGGCCTGATCCTCGTCGCCGGCTATGTCGGCGAGCCCGCGGCCGTGGCGACGGTCGCCCGATAGGGTGCCCGCGCGCGTCCCTCTAGGTCCGGTTTGCCCTGCGGCCGGCGGCACGCGTGCGCGCTCGCGCCGAAGGCTTCCAACGGCAGGCAGGCGGCGCCCGGTCGGCCGCTTTGGTTGCCGAAACCTTGCAGGGGCGCGGCCGGCGGCCGGGATTGCTTGTCAAGGTGTGATGAACCTCACAAAGCGTGCCGACGACAAACCGTTATCGTGTAGCGTTCGCAGCTAGGAAGCCCGCGGCAGCGTTGAAAGTTGGAACCGCCTGGATTTCCGGGTAAGTTGCGAGCGTCGATCCCTTGCCGGCCGGTGCCGGCCTTTGTGAGGATAGGTCGATGTTCACCCGTTTGCTCCTCTCGGCCGGCCTGTTGCTCGGGGCCGCCATGACGGTCTCCGAAGCCAAGGCCGAGCGCCGCGTCGCTCTGGTGATCGGCAATTCGGCCTACGCGCACGCGACGACGTCTGCGCAACCCGCGCAACGACGCCGCCGACATGGCGGAGATTCTCAAGACCTCGGGGTTCGAGGTGGTGCTCGGCCACGACCTCAACCAGCAGCAGTTCGCCCAGTCGATCGAGCGCTACGCGCGGATCCTGGACGACGCCGACGTCGGGCTGTTCTTCTATGCCGGGCATGGACTGCAGATGAACGACAAGAACTACCTGGTGTCGACCAACGCCAAGCTCGACAACGAATTCCTGCTCTCTTCGGAGGCCATCGAGCTCGACGCCATCATGCGAGCTGATGGAATTCGAAGGCGACGGTCAACCTCGTGTTCCTCGACGCCTGCCGCAACAATCCGCTGACCGAAAATCTCCGCCGCAACCTCGCGGCGCATGAAGCGCAATGCGTCGCTCGGCCGCGGACTGGCGCGGATCGAGGCGAGCGGACGCGACACGCTGATGGCGTTCGCGGCGGCGCCCGGGCAGGAGGCGACCGACGGCGCCGAGCGCAACAGCCCGTTCACGGCCGCGTTGATCAAGCACCTTCCCAGTCGGGAGTTGAGGTCTCGGTGATGCTCAAGGAGGTGGCGGCCGACGTGCGCCGTGACACCCAGAACGCCCAGCGGCCACAGCAGCTCAGCGACATGAGCCGCACCTTCTATTTCGCCAAGGCCGAGCCTGCGGTGGCGACGCGCATCGACGCCGGCGCCGAGCCGGCACGCCCTGCGGTGCAGGCGCCCTCCGCCGGCGCCGAGACCCGCTCGCTCGACGTCGCGTTCTGGAACGCCGCCCAGTCCTCGAACGACTGCGATGCGGTGCGGGCCTACCTCCAACGGTTCCCGGAAGGCATCTTCGTCGAACTGGCCAAGCTGTCCGAGCGCCGCCTGTGCGCGAGCGGCCGCCGCGTCACCGTGGTCGATGCATCGCCGGGTGCCCCGGCGGCGGGGTTGACGAGCCCGGCCACGTCAATGAGCCCGGCCACGTCCGCCGCGCCGACGCCACCAGCTACGACCATGGCCGCGCTGCCGGATCAGGCCGCCGCCCCGGTCGCGCCTTCGGTCACGCGGCCGGCGGAGACGCTGTCCGGCGTCGAGCTCACACGCACCGTTCAACTGGAATTGATGCGGGTCGGGTGCGGCGCGCTGCGGGCCGATGGCCAGTGGAAAACATCCAGCAAGGAGGCGGTGCGCCTGTTCAACAAGCACGCGCGTACCAAGCTCTCCGTCGGCGAGCCCTCGATGGCCTTGGTGAAGGCGTTGCGCGAGCATGACGACCGCGTATGCCCGCTGCAATGCGACCGGGGCTTCCAGGCGCAGGGCAACACCTGCGTGGCGGTGCAGCGCGAACCCGCCAAGAGCAAGAAAAAGGTAGCCGAACGGACCCGCTCGGTCGAGCGCACCCGCTCGGTCGAGCGCACCCGCGCGGTCGAGCATCGGCCGGCTCCCCGGCGGCACCAGGTAGCGGCGCCCCAGCCTCAGCCCCAGCCGCAGGTGGCTCCGATGATGGGCCCGCCGATCGGTGGCCTGGGCATCATGTTCATGGGCCGGCGAGGGTTTCGGTTCTAGCGACGCGCAAGGGAGCCCGCTCGAGTTCTCGAGCGGGCTCGACCCTCCGACGAGCGCATGAACCTCGAAACGGTCTAGGGCGACAAAAACGTAAGGCGGCGCGCTCGCTGCTCGAACTCGCGTCCTCTTGTTTTGGAGTGACCAGCCTTTCGGGCTAGAATCGAGGCGTCCGTTCGGTTCGCCGGCATCCGCCGGATTGGGCGAGGATGAGGTTCATGTTCAATCGTCTGCTTCTTGTCGTCGGCCTCCTGGTGGGGGCCATGTTTGTCGTCACCGAGGCCCGCGCCGAACGGCGAATCGCGCTGGTCATCGGCAATTCCGGCTATGCGCACGCACAAGCGCTGCGCAACCCGCGCAACGACGCCAATGACCTCGCGCAATCCTTGCAGAAGCTCGATTTCGAGGTTCTGCTGGGCCTCGACCTCGATCAGCAGAAGTTCGCTTCCGTGGTGGAGCAGTTCGCGCGCATGCTGGATGGCGCCGACGTCGGCCTCTTGTTCTATGCCGGGCACGGACTGCAGATCAACGACAGGAACTATCTGGTCTCGGTCAATGCCAAGCTGGAGAGCGAATTCCTGATCTCCTCGGAGACCCTCGAGCTCGACGCCATCATCAAGCTCATGGAGTTGAAGGCGGCGACGAACCTGGTGTTCCTCGATGCGTGCCGCAACAATCCCCTGACCGAAAATCTGCGGCGCAATCTCGCCGCCATGAAGCGCGGCGCGTCGCTTGGTCGCGGCCTGGCGCGCGTGGACGCGAGCGGACGCGACACGCTGGTCGCATTCGCGGCCGCGCCCGGCCAGGAGGCGGCCGACGGCAGCGAGCGCAACAGCCCGTTTACCTCCGCGCTGCTGAAGCACCTGCCGAAGCCTGGGCTCGAAGTGTCGGTCATGCTCAAGGAAGTAGCGGCCGACGTGCGGCGCGACACGCGCGGCGCCCAGCGTCCGCAGCAGCTCAGCGACATGACGCGCACCTTCTACTTCGCCAAGGCGGAGGCTCCCGCGGCCGTCGCCGCGGCATCGCCGGCGCGCATCGAGACGCCGCGCAGCAGCGCCGAGGATCGCTCGCTCGAGGTCGCATTCTGGAATGCCGCGCAATCGGCGAACGAGTGCGAGGCGGTGCGCGCGTATCTGCAGCGGTTCCCCAACGGCATCTTTGTCGAGCTCGCCGCGCTGTCGGAACGGCGCCTCTGCGGTCAGGCGCGCAGGATGACGGTGGTCGAGCCCACGGTCGCGGAAACGTCGCCCGCGGCTGCGCCCACGCCCGCGCTGCCGGCGGCGCCGCCGGACACGGAGCCGACCCGTCCGCCTCAACCGGCTACGGTGATTGCCGCCCTGCCGGAGCCCGCCGCTCCGACCCCGGAGCAGGGGGCGGCTTTGTCCGGCCCCGACCTTACCCGCAACATCCAGCTTGAGCTGATCCGCGTCGGTTGCAGCAGCGGTCGCGCCGACGGCAACTGGGGCTCGTCCAGCAAAGCGGCGATCCGCCTGTTCAACAAGCACGCGCGCACCAAGCTCGATGCCGACGAGCCGTCGTCGGCGCTGTTGACGGCGCTGCAGGAGCATGACGAGCGCGTCTGCCCGTTGCAGTGCGAGCGGGGCTTCCGTGCGAGCGGCAACAATTGCGTCGCGATCCGGCGCAAATCCGCCTCCGAACGGCGCCGGGCTGAGCGCGAACCCGCCACGGAGCGGCGCCGGATGGAACGCGAGCCGCCTGCCCGTAGGCCACGGATCGAGCGTTCCGCCTCGCGCGGCCCGGCCTATCGTTCGCCGGAGCCGGCCGCCAGGCAGGCGGCTCCCCAGCCGGGGCCCAATTTCATCGGCTCGGTGTCACGGCCAGGCGACCCGCCGGGTGCATGCTTCACCGACGAGGGTGGCGGGCGCCGCCGTCCATGCAGCGCCGGCACGCGCTGATGCACATAGCCAATCGGCTGCGGGCGATCGCATTCGTCGACCGCGAGAGCGGGGCGGTCAGGGGGCAATGACGCGGCGCTCCTGTTCGCGGCCTTGATGGCGTCGATGGCGGCCGTGCCTGCCAGCGGGGGGCGAGCGCTCGCCGCCGCCGGCCCGGCGCAGGCGCAGCCATCTGCCAAGCGGGTCGCGCCGCCCGACGTTCCCCCGGTTCAGTTGCGCAAGGTGCGCGTCGAGGCGGTCCATTGGGGCCGTACCCGCGGGCTCAAGCAGAACGGCGGCTACATCGCCGCCATCGACCCGGCGAGCAGGCCAGGAGCTGTGGACGCTCAAAATCTACGACGTCCACTATGATCCCAAGATGAGGAGGATGTGCAGGACGTGTTCATCCGCAAGATGACGCGGATGTCGCCGAGCCGGCTGCTGATCGTCGACGAGAAGGGCCGTCGCCAAATTGCATATCGATACCGCTCAGGACGAGTTCAGACCTCGGCTAGTCGTCCGTGAAACGCGGATTTCGGAACAGTACACGCGCACGCTCAGTTTCATTTGATCGCAAATCGTCATCGAAAATTCTGCCTTCCCCCCGAGCAAACATCGTAGACAACAGCCCTCGATAACGCGGAGGCAACTGCCGGGCCTGCCTGAACTCGCGTAGGTTCTCTGCTTGGATCTGGAGGAGCCCGGTTTCCATGGCGGTTGCTCGGCGCAGACGCCAGAGCAGGCTGGCGAGCCGCAGCACCAATTCGCGCTCCACTGCCGATTGGGCGTCGTAATCTGCCGTCACGGCCGCTTCGAACGCCTTGTAGTCCTCAGCGTCCTCGAGAACCCCGATCACCGTATCGGCAGTGAGCCCATGCCGAACTGCATTGCAGCGCGAGCGTTGTTTCCCTTCCGCACTGGTCGGGCCGGTGCTCTTGAGCGCGTTGCGCCGATTGGCCTCGATCTGCCGAAGCGAAGTCATGAGCCTGCCGGCGGAATTGGGTTCGTTTCGTAATTTGCTGCTGCGGGGGCGGGCGCTGGCGCTCGGTCCGATGCGTTCTGAGCCGTAAGCTCCGTCATTTCAGTGTCGGCCGAGACGTTATCAATCGCGACCCGCTCCGGCGAAGGGTGTGTTTGGGCCCACAACTTCGAGGCCGCGGTGAGAGGATCCACGCGAAAACTCCCCCACCACAGTGCTTCATCGCGACTGCGATGAACTTCGCGGTGGTGAACACGGCAGAGCGGAACCGTGAACTCGTCGCTCACCTTGCGTCCAAGCGCAGGATGCTGGGCAAACCGAACATGATGCGGATCCGCGGGCTGCCGCCCACAGATAAGGCAGGCTTGCCGGGAAACGAACTTAACGTGTTCCTTGTCGCGAAGGCGGCGCGGCTCCGGTACGGCGAGAACGGCCTTATCAAGGCGGGTTGGCCGCAAATGTTGCGTTGGTGCTCGCTTGGTGCTGCTGGGAGGCGCGCTGTCATCACGTGCTGTGGCGGATGATTGATCGCCGCTGCAGTCCAGATCTGGCCCGGTCTCCCCAAGCGTCGCCAACCTCAACCGGAATGCTTCTTCGAGCACTCGAGCATCGCTGGCCAAGAGGGTGTTCTTCCCCGGTAGGGTGCGTTGCGCCCAGGCGGCCGCTTGGTCGGCCGAGTCGATTGCGCGCGGTTCGCTCAGCAGCTGTTCACGCAGGGTTGCGGACTCTGTCGGCGACAGGACTGGCGGATGCCGCTGCGATTCCGCGAGCGAGCGGGGAGGGCGCAGGTGATCCGCCGACGCCATTTGTCCGGCCGCCATGCGCTGGTGCTTCGACTTCTGACCTCGTCGCTTGCGAGGCCGGAAGGTCGGGTGCATCGAGGTCGTCCTCGCCGGCAATTCCGACAAGCGTGAACAAGGCATAACGCCGGGCATAGGTCAGCGCCGCGCCCATGCGATGCGGAGCTGCTGTCTCGCTCACCGGACACACCGGCCAATCGGAGGAGATCCACTCCCCTGAGGAATGGGCGAGAACTGTGGTGAGTCGGATAAGGCCGGCCTCGGCATCGATGGAGGTCGTTTGGACTGTCGCGATCTCATGCTGGCCAAGTGCCTTGCGCACGATCTCAAGCCCGCTAGAAAGCGGCGCATAACGGAAGGTCCGCTCACCTTCGCGCACAAACGGCGAGCGGATTGTGCCGGTCAGCGACTTCTCCGGATTGGTGAGCTCGGCCTGAGCCTTCGCGAGCGCGCCCGCGATTGCTCCGATCGATTCACTGGAGCGGTGCATCGCCGTTCTCCAGGGTGAGCAGATCGAAGCTGATCGCGCCGGATTTCGAACGCGTGGCGCGGATGCCGTGACCAACCGCCTCCTTGGCGTCCTCCGGCATCAACGCCTTGAGTTCGACTTTCGCTCTCTCATGCTCCAGAAAGGCCGATTGGGTCTGACAGTAGACGGCTGCAAACTCCGCCCACGAATTGGAGCGCTCATGTCGACGATGCGCACGGCTTCGATGCGCGGTCGCGGTGGCTCGACACCGAACAGGCGAGGGGGCTCCCCGCTTTGGACGCAGCGCCAGAACTTCCGCTCAGCTGTCAGGAGGAGGTGCTGGTACAACGGGTCGGCATGGACCGTGATCTCAACCCACTTGCCGCCGCCGGTGATCACTGACAGGACCGCGCTGCGCGACGCGATGACCCACATGTTGTGCTGCAGCTGGGGCATGTACTTTTCAGCCGCGCCTTCTTCCGAGAACGACCAGGGCAGCATGAACTTGGCCTCGAACACGGCACCGCTTTCGGCCACCACGCCGTCGAGGGTCGCCGCCATCCAGCGGATGGTCGGATGGTGTATTCGACGCTCGATGTCCTTCAGCTTTTGGCCGGTGTTACGCTCGAACCAGCGCCGATTGAGGTCCTCGGTGGCACGGCCGAGCTGGACGATGAGATTGCTCGACAAGTCCTGAGGTTCGATCTCGCCGCGTTTCTCCCGCCAAAAACGGAGCAGGGCGTCCTCATCGCGTCCCATGATGATGCGCGCGTCATAAGCCCCCACGAAGGAACGGCGATGTGTAGATTTTCCGCGTCCGTCGTCAGGGCCTTTCCTCCAGTAGCCTGCCGTGTGATGATTCGGAATTAGCGTACCCACATGGGTGTAAAATACCCATAGGAGTACAAAGGATGTCAACATCGAATGTTAAATAAGCCCTTTCAGTGTCGCGCTGCACGGGCGTTGCTGGAGATGGACGAGCCCAGCTGCGCTAAGCTCGGGAGTGGGATTGTCAGGCATCGTTAATTTCGAACGGGCCCGTGAAGATCTCGCATGAACCGCCAGACGGGCACATCCGTCGGGCCTTGAGCGTGCCGGAATCGAATTCATCGACGAGAACGGAAGAGGACCCGGAGTACGGCTCCGGCAACGGCTGCAAGAAAAGTCCCGCAAAAGAACCTGAGGCGGATGCCCAGGGGCAGTTTTGGTGCTCGACCGGTAACGATCAACTTTAAATTAAAAGACTAAATATTCATCCGCTTTGGATGGAGTTGAGGGTCGATTTTTGCAAAACAAAGCCAATTTTTTCCAACCAGCTCAAGCATGTGACGAGCTCAGCCTGGCCCATAGCGTGCAATGATCGTCTCGAGCGATTTGGTGGGTCGCCGCGCGCTTCAACGGCGGGCGTCGACTTCATCGACGAGAACGGAGAGGGGCTGGGAGTGCGGCTTGGAAACGGCTGCAAAATCCCCGGCAGAAAACTGAGCGGCTATGGCCCTGGTGCAGCTTTGGGGCTCGGCCGGGCGCGTACCGTTTCACCGAGGCGACGATTTAGGGCTCGCCCACCGACGTTGAGGGGCGCGATTGTGGGCGCTGGCCTCCTGTCACGTTGTCTATCGTGTAACCAACAATGCGAGATTCGGGCCTACGTGGTCGCCGTCAGTTTTCTCTGATCTTTGCACCCTTCAGCGTCAGGTCTCCGCCTGCCTTCACGTTGATCTTCCCGGTCCCGTCGATCGTGATGTCCTTGCCCTTCAACCCTACGGTCCCGTCCTTCTTGGCGCTCAACTCCGCCGAGCCGATCTTTGCGTTCAGGCTGTCAGCTGCGGACAGGCGCAGGTCGTCCTTGGCGACGATCGCGATGTCCTTCTTGGCGGTGATCGCCGTGTCGGTTTCCGACTGCAGCGCGACCTTGCGTCCCGCCGTCACGGTAAAGTCGGTGCCGGCCGTGATCGCGGTCACGCCGCCCGAAGCCGCACCGACTGTCCGGCCGTGACGCTGTACTCGGCTTGCGCCGCGAATGCCGCGTTCGACGCAGTGACCGTGAGCGCCCGCGTGCTCACCGACGTGCCGCCGCCGACGTCGATGGCGAGGCCCGCGCCGGCGGAGAGCGAAGCGTGGGCGCCCGCCGCAATGTCGAGGTTGGCCCCCGTTGTCAACGACGTGCGGGTGCCCGCGGTCAGGTCGATGTTGGTGGCCGCGGTCACTTGGATGCGCCCTCCGACGGCGATCACGAGGTTGCCGGGGGTCTGAATGCTCACTCCCGCCGCACTGACCTGCAACAGCGCCTCGAGCGCGGCCAGTCGGTCGGTGAGACTTTGGACTTGCCGGCTGAGCGCCAAAACGGCCGCGTCATCTTCCGCCATGGTGAACTATCCTTGCTTGAGGCGCGGGAGCGCGGGTGGGCGGGCGAGTTTCCCGCAGTCGCGTACGACTGTCGAGTTGCGCCGTCGCGTCGGCGCGCTGCGCCTGATTGGATTGTCGCCACCGCGAGGGACACGCGTTGCTGACGCCGAAAAAGATCTACATATGCCGGAAGAGCATTGAAGTATCAGAGCGAACTCAAAAGGCGCAGGGGCAAATCACGATGTCAGGCATCCATCACGTCACGGCGATCTCGGGCAGGGCTTACCGGAACGTCGACTTCTACACGCGAACGCTCGGGCTGCGGTTGGTGAAGAAGACCGTCAACTTCGACGATCCGGGCACCTATCACCTCTATTACGGCGACGAGACGGGCCGGCCGGGCACCATCCTGACCTTCTTCCCGTGGGAGCATGCCGCGCCCGGGCGCGATCGGCGTCGGCGATGACGCAAGAGACAGCGTTCCGGGTGCCCGAGAGCTCGATCGGCTACTGGACGCACCGTCTGATCGAGAAGGGCGTGCCGCACAAGGCGCTCGAGAAGCGCTTCGGCGAACCCGTGCTTGCCTTCACCGACCCCGATGGCATGCGGCCTCGCCCTGGTCGCGCATTGCGGGCGCGTCGAGAAGAGCCGGCCTGGAGCGATGGCGAGCGTTCCGGCCGAGCATGCCATCCGCGGCTTCCATGGCGTCACCTGATGCTGGCCAGGCGGCGCCGACCGGGGCGATCCTGACTGACGTGCTCGGCTTCAAGGAGATCGGCCGCGAGGGCCGACTCGTGCGCTACCAAGGCAGGCCGGACCGTGGTCGGCGGCCAGTCGGTGACGATCCGGGAGACCGGCGGTTTCCTGCCGGGAGCCTGGGCGGCGGTCAGTGCATCACATCGCCTTCCGGGCCGCGGACGACGCGGCAGCAGGCCGAGATGGCGGAGAAGCTCGCGGACGCGCATGGCCTGCGCACCGACCGAACAACTCGACCGCAACTACTTCCGCTCGATTTATTTCCGCGAGCCGGGCGGCATCCTGTTCGAGATCGCGACCGACGCGCCGGGATTCGCGGTCGACGAGCCGGTCGAGGCGCTCGGGCGCGCGCTGAAGCTGCCGGCGGTCCTCGAGCCGCGCCGCGAGCGAGATCGAGGCGGTCGCTGCCGACGATCGACGGTGGTCGAGAAGGGCGGCGTGATGGTCGAGCTCTCCTTCGTCCATCGCTTCGAGGCTCGGCGTGCGGCCGGCGCGCGGCCGCTGCTGCTGCTGCACGGCACCGGCGGCAACGAAGACGACTTGATGCCGCTCGGCCGGTGGTGGCCGCCCGGCGCGCCGCTGCTTTCTCCGCGCGGCAAGGTGCTGGAGCACGGGATGCCGCGGTTCTTCCGCCGTCTCGCCGAAGGCGTATTCGACGAGGAGGATCTGCGCCCGCGCGAACGAGCTCGCGGACTTTGTCGCGGCGGCGCGCGAGACCTATGGCATCGGCGCGCCGGTCGCGCGTCGGCTACTCCAACGGGGCGAATATCGCCGCGGCGCGTGATGCTGCTGCGGCCGGAGACGCTCGCAGGCGGCGTCTTGCTGCGCGCGATGGACGCCGCTGTCGAACCCCGTGCCAAGACGGACTGCCGGCAAGGCGGCACTGATCATGTCCGGCGCCGCGCGATCCGATCGCGCCGCCTGCCAATGCCGCCCGTCTCAAGGCGGAGCTCGAGCAGGCCGGCGCGCAGGTCGAGCATCGCACCGTTCCCGCCGGCCACGAGCCCACGCAGGAGGACATCCGTCTCGCGCGCGACTGGCTGCTGGCGCAGGAGGCTGCGATCCCGCGGGCGCAGTGAGCGGGCGGGAGCGCCGTCCAGCGCTCGGCCGCCCGGCTGACGCGCCGGCGGGCTCAGAGGCCGGTCTGTGGCACTGCACTATCCACTGGCGGCCGGGGGCTGAGTTGTGCCAGTTCCCCTCCATTCATTCAGTCGATTAGAACCATTCCCGAGCTACCCCCGTCTAACCAGTCGCCGGCCGCCGGGTCGTGCAACCTTGGTGACGAAGGGGGGTCTCTCTGATGGTATCCAGTCTGATCAGCGTGTCGCTCGCCTTGGTGCTTGGCCCGGCGGCGGCACTGGTTGATGCGAGGCGGGACTGCGAGCGCCTGCGGGGCGATGCCGGGCTTGCGGCCTGCACCCAGGCGATCCAGGAAAATCCGCAGGACGGTTCCGCCTACAACCTCCGCGGCCTGCGTTACTACACCCGCGGCGACCTCGACAGCGCGCTCGCCGACTACACCAAGCGGGTCGAGCTCGAGCCGAAAAACCCGGATGCCTACGATCGCCGCGGCCTTCTCTATCAGGCCAAGGCCATGCGGGAGACCAGCGCCGCGCAGCCGACCCTAGCCGCCACCATGGCGGCCGCCAAGCACCTCGAGCGGGCGCTCGCCGACCACGAGCGGGCAATCGAGCTCGACCCGAAATACGCCTCCGCCTACATGAACCGCGCTGAGGTCTATAGGAAGAACGGCGACCGCGATCGCGCGCTTGCCGACTTCGGCAGGGCCATCGAGCTCGCGCCGAACGACGCATTCGCGTATGGCCACCGCGGTTTTCTCCATGAACACGCGGGCGATGTCGACCGGGCGCTGGCGGACTACAACACGGCGATCCGGCTCAATCCGAGCTATGCCGCCGCTTACGGCGCCCGCGGAGATATCCTCTTCCGCAAGGGCGATCTCGACCGAGCGTTGGCCGACCACAGCAAGGTGATCGCGCTCGATCCGAATGATGCACTCGCCTACCGCAAACGCGGCGTCATCTACAGAGTAAAGGGCGACCTCGGGCGGATGCTTGCCGACTTCGACAAGGCGGTCGCATTCGATCCCAAATATTCGGATGGCTACTATTATCGCGGCTTCGTGCATCTGGCGACGGGCGACCTGGCGCGGGCGATTGCCGACTACGACCGGGCGATCGAGCTCCATCCGGTCTATTTCAGCGCGTTGTTCGAGCGCGGTGTCGCCAACCTGTATTCAGGCTCTGCCGCCAAAGCGCTTGCCGATCTCAAGCAGGCACACGAGCTGCACGCGTTGCAACCTTTACGGCGCTGTGGCTCGACATCGTGAGCAAGCGCGCCAAGCTCGCAAGCCCGCTGGCGCAGGCGATCGAGAACGTCGACATGACGCAATGGCCGGCTCCCGTGGTCCGCATGTTCCTCGGCGAGCTGACGCCGGAAGCCGTGCTCGCCGCGGCCAACCATCCAAACTCCCAGATCAAAAGCGAGCGGATCTGTGAAGCCAACTTCTACGTCGGTACGCTCGCGCTGCAGCACGGCCGCAAGGACGAGGCGGTACGCCGCTTCCGCGCCGCGGCCGGCGGCTGCAACAAGGGCCTGATCGAGGGGGCGGCGGCCAATGCCGAGCTCAGGGCGCTGGGAGTGACGCGGTAGGGCGCATCCTGAAAGTCTGGCCGAAGAACCAGAACGGGCGTTTCCCAACGCCGGTTCGTTCACCGGCACCCAAAAACCAGCGCGCTTTTTGCGGCGTTGCCGGCCGATCCGAGTTCGTTCCAGGATTGACAAGGTCATCCTGTTCCCTGGGGAACTGCGTTGCACGCGCAACTCCGCTAAGCAACGGCCGCGTGACCGTCATTCCGCAGGAGCGTGCGTTATGCCAGGCAAACTATACGGTGAGCTCGCCGCTTTGGCGGCGGCACGTCACTCCCCCGCCAGCACCGCAGAAACAAGAAACCCGGCGGGTCGAAGCCGCCGGGTCCGAGATCGGGCGCCGGCGGTGGCCGTTGGTGCCGCGGCGGGGAGTTTCCGCCTGCATCACCGAGGGTCGGCAAATCGGGTGCTTCGCTTTGCCGGTTTCGAGATCGATGTCGCCCAGCAGGAGCTGCGCCGCGGGAGCGAGATCGTGCACACGGAGCCGCAGGTGTTCGATCTCCTGCTGCACCTGGTGCGCCACCGCGAACGCATCGTCAGCAAGGACGAGCTGATCGAGACGATCTGGAACGGGCGGATCATTTCGGAGGCGGCTTTGTCGACTTGCATCAAAGCCGCCCGCAAGGCGATCGGCGACAACGGCAACGATCAGCTGTTTATCCGCACGCTGCACAAGCGCGGCTTCCGGTTCGTCGCCGCAGTGACCGACGGCGGGCCCTCGATCGTCGGACCGTCGGAGGCCGAGGCGGAGAGCGGGCCGCGGCGCGAGATCTTGTTGATGAACAAGGTCTTTGGCTGGGGGACTAGGATTCGAACCTAGATTAACGGAGTCAGAGTCCGCTGTTCTACCGTTGAACTATCCCCCAACGGGCCGTCGCTAAAGACCGTCCGCGCCGGCAGGCTCGCGAGGGCGGGGATGGTCTCAACATTTGGGCGCGGTCGATATAAGGCGTTTCCGGCGTCTGGTCCACTCCCGGCCGCACCGTGCCGCGCTACCATCGCGGCCGCTTGGCAGTGGCGGTTCCCGCAATAGAATGTGCCGACAATCGCTCGGACGTGGGGCGGCACGGGCGCCCGCCGGAGACCTCGCGATGCTCGACATTCGGCCGACCGGATACGCCCTCGGCGCTACGGTCGATGGCGCCGATCTTTCACGTCCGCTGACCGACGGCGACTTCGGGGCGATCCTCGGCGCGCTCGGGCGCTACGGCGCGCTGTGCTTCCCCGGCCAGCAGCTCGACACCGCGGCGTTGAAGGCGTTTGCCGCCCGCTTCGGGGAACTCGAGGTCAACGTCGCCGGCGCGTTCCAGGATCCGGTTCATCCGGAGGTGATGATCCTCTCCAACATCAAGGAGAACGGCCGCCCGATCGGGCTCGCCGATGCCGGACAGGATTGGCACACCGACATGTCGTACAGCTCAACGATCGCGTTCGCCAACGTGCTCTACGCGCTCAAGGTGCCGCGCCGCAACGGCCAGCCGCTCGGCGCGACCGAGTTCGCCGGCATGCACGCGGCCTTTGACGAGCTTCCCGCCGACATCAAGACGCGGCTCGCGGGCGCGACCATCCTGCACGACTTCGCGAAATTCTGGGACAAGATGCGCGCGCAGCCGGGCAGCACGCGCCCGCCGCTCACCGAGGAGCAGCGCCGCAGGAAGCCGCCGGTCTCGCACCCGGTGTTCCTCACGCACCCGATCACCGGCCGCAAGGTTTTGTACGCCAATCCGGGCTACGCGGTGCGCATCAACGAGCTGCCCGCGGCCGAGAGCGACGCGCTGCTCGAGTTCTTGTTCGCGCACCAGCTGCAGCCGAAATACCGCTACGCCCATCAATGGACCGAGCGCGACGTCTTGATGTGGGACAACATCGGCACGCTGCACTACGCGCACCCGGACTACGGGCCCGACGAGCATCGCCTGATCAAGCGCTGCCAAGTGATGGCCGACCGGGTATTCGACCCGGCGTTCGTGGCGCGCGCCACGGCGGCGTGACGCTTTCGTCCTCGCTCCCCTTGGACTCGTCGGATCCTGCGCGCGCTGAGCCCGACGCAGTCGGGCGAGCCTCGAAGGGCGCAGCCGCGTAGCAGCTGCGTGGCGCGAGCAGCATCCTTCGCCGGCCCTCGCTTTCGCTCAGCGGCACCTCAGGATGACGAGAAGTGGGCGCGCGCGTCAGGCCGGCTCGGCACTGATCACGATGCTGACGTTCTGGCCGCCGAAGCCGAACGAGTTGGAGAGCGCATGGCGCACGCGCGCGTCGCGCGCGACCTTCGGCACCACGTCGAGCGGGATCGCCGGATCCGGCAGGTTGTGATTGATCGTCGGCGGCAGGCGCTGGTGCGCGATCGAAAGCAGCGTGAACGCCGCCTCCACCACGCCCGCCGCCGAGAGCGTATGCCCGATCATGGACTTGTTGGACGATATCGGAACGTCGCGGGCGCGCTCGCCGAACACCGTCATCACGCCGAGGCATTCCATCTTGTCGTTCTCCGGCGTGCCGGTGCCGTGGGCGTTGATGTAGTCGATCGCGTCCGGCTCCAATCCGGCGTCGGAGAGGGCCTGGCTGATGCTGGTGATGATCGCCTTCCCGTCCGGGCTCGAGCGCGTCAGGTGGAATGAATCCGCCTTCTCGCCGCATCCGGCGATCACGCCGAGAACTCGCGCTCCGCGCGCCCGCGCCGATGCCAGGCTCTCGACCACGAGCGCGCCGGCGCCTTCCGCCATCACAAAGCCGTCGCGGTCCTTGGCGAACGGACGGGCGGCACCGCCCGGCGGCTCATTGCGCGTCGAGAGCGCCGACAACAGCGAGAAGCGGACCACCGCCTCCGGGCTGACCGAGCCGTCGGTGCCGACGCAGAGCGCCGCCTCGGCTTCGCCGCGGCGAATGGCCTCGACCGCGAGCTGAATGACCGCGCCGCCTGACGCGCACGCGGTCTGCAGCGAGATCGGCGAGCCCTTGGTGCCGAACGTGTCGGCAAGGCGGTCGGCAACCGATGCCGACATGAAGCGCTGGTGGTAGCCGGCGAACGAGCGCGCGCGCGCGGTGCGCAGCAATGCGTCGTAGCCCAATGTCTCGTCCGGATCGGACGCCATGGCGACGTCGAAGCGTTGCGGCCAGTTCACCTCCGCCGGGGGTATCGCGACAAACAACGGCCCGGGGAAATCGCCGCGGTTGGCACCCGCCTGGGCGACCGCTTCCTCGGCCGCCAACATCGCCATGTTCTCGCAGCGCGCGGCAAGACAGGGTGGATCCGCCGGCATGAAATCGACGGTGCCGGCGATCTGCGTCCTCAAGCCCTCGGTCGGAAAGCGCGTGATCTTGCGGATACCGGACTGGCCGGCGGTCAAGCGCTGCCAGTTCTCGGCGGTCCCCGCGCCGAGGGAGGTGACGATACCCATTCCGGTCACGACGATGATCGGCCGGCCACGGTCGTCGACGAAAGACGTCATCCTGCCCCTTTGAGATCGACAGCCTCGACCAACGCCATTCCCTCGCCCCTGCAATGGCCGACCCCCGTGACCACAACCTGGCGGACCGCGCCCCCGGATGAAGCTTCCGCCGGCTCTCCACGCGCGGGGGCAAACAGCCTGCCCGTGCTTTGCGGTCAGCGCCGCGACGGCGGCGTTGACGAGAAACTGCGGCTCCACCGCGTGCCCCATATACGTCCCCGTCGCCCGGAACGGAACGCCCGCGTCCTCGATGAGGAAGCTCAACTCCTCGCTGGTGGCCGGCTCGACACCGGTGGCGCCTGAAATCGCCGCCGCATCCCCGGGCGCGATGTCGGGTCGCAGCGCCTCCCACATGCGGCGAAGCTCGGCCCGCACCGAGCCTGCGCGGCGCGGCGCGCGGGCGGCAAGCACCTTGCTCACGCGGGCATACGGGCTGGCGCCGCGCCGCTCGGCATGCGCGCGCGCTTCCAGCACGATGAAGACGCCGGCCGAGCCGAGCGCGAATGCGCCCTTCGGCCCCCGCTCCCACACCGGCACGTGCGGGCCGCGCAAGTTGAACCCGCCGAACTCGTAAAGCAGGAACAGGTCCTTGCGTTCGCCGTTGTGGGCGCCGCCGACGATGCCGACCTCGCTTTGACCGGAAGCAACACGCGCAACCGCGATCCGCAAGGCGTCGAGCCCGGCCAATTCCTCGCCGATGAACGTCCGTGAGGAGCCCGTCAATCCGAACAGAATCGATATGTAGCCGGCCAGCAGGTTGGGCAGCTGCGCCAGGAACAGCCGCGGCCGCAGATCGTTCATGAGCCTTTCGTTGAGGAACGCCGCGGGATCCGCGGCCTTCGGCCAGCCCGCCAGGATCACGTCCTCGTTCGGCAGGTCGCGCTCGCCGGTGCCGGTGGCGACGATCAGGTCGGCGCGCGCGAGCACCGCCTCGTCGTTCTTCAAGCCGGCGCTGTCGAGCGCCAGGCCGGCCGCATAGGTCCCGATCCGCTGCCACGGCTCCATTTGCCGGACGTGCTTGCGCCCGACCTGCCGCTCGAACTCCACCGCAGCCAGCGGATGCACCACGTAGGGCGCAAACGTCGTCGTATCGACGACGATGCGGCCGGCGTCGAGCGCGTCCCAATGGGCAGCCGGGCCATCGCCGAGCGCCGAGACGATGCCGATCCCGGTGATCCAGACCTCGCGAGCCGTATCGGTCATTGGCGCTTGCAATGGGCCTGCGGAGGCATGGGACTTGATCGCTTCGCGGGCAGCGGGCTCGGGCAACTCAGCTCAACTTCGCAAAGCTCATGCGAAGAAGGCACGCCAGGCCGCTCTGAAAGCCTGCCGCCGAATCCCGCAGGTAGCGGCGAAAGTCGGTGAACACCGCTTCGCCCACGATCGCCACCGCTTCGTCCCGGTGCGCATTCAGGTTCCGCTCCCAGAGCCGCAAGGTGCGGAAGTAGTGCTCACGATCGTTGCGTAGCGACATGAGCTCGAACTTTCCGTCCGCGGCAACGATCGGTTCCCAGATCAGCGGCAGCTCGCTCTCTGGGAAAATGCGCTCGAAGATGAACGGATCGACGTCGCGCGGCGTCAACCCATAGGCGATCGTCTGCAGCGACAGGCGGCCGCGCGAGACCAGCGCCCGATCGCAGAATGCGAAGAAGTCGCGGTAGGCGGCAAGCTTGCTTGCGCTGTCGAGGCCGCGGTGCACGAAATGCTCGAAGGCGCCGATCGAGATGATGGCATCGTAGCGTCTCGCCGGCACGTGGTCGCGCCAATGCTCCTGCCGCACTTCCACGCCCGGCCGGGCGGCGCGCTCGACCCACTGCGCCTGCGACGGGCTCAGCGTCAGCCCGACGGCGCGCTTGACGCCGGCATGCGCGACCAGCCGGTTGAGCAGCGCTCCCCAGCCGCAGCCGACGTCGAGCACGGAATGGGCGCCGGCCGCGCCGGCCGCCGCGATGTGATAGTCGAGCTTGCGGCGCTGGGCTTCGGCGAGATCGTGCGTGCCGTCGAACAGGGCGCACGAGTAGATCAGCTCCGGCCCGATCCAGAGCCGGAAGAACTCCTCGCTGAGATCGTAGTGCGCGCTGATCGCGGCGGGCGAGGCGCCCGCTCTGCCGTCCTGGACGTCGCTGTACTGGACCATGTTCTGCTCTTCCGCACCCGGCCAATGCGTCCCGGCGCAGCGCCGCGGTCCCTTGCAGAGCACGACCCTTGCACCCGATGCAAGCGCTGATCCTTGGCAAGGAAGAAAGGGGCCGCCGCCGGCCGAGCCGCCCTGCTATCCGGCGGAAGCAACCGGCGCCAGCACTGCCGGGCGCGGCCGCTTGACCGGCGCGCCATAGGTGTCCGGAATCGCCTCGCCGAATGTCGCCATCAAATCGGTGCTTTCGTCCTCGGTCGACGGCTGCAGCGCGAGGTCGGTGTAGGCGTGCCGCTTGGGGTCTTGCGCGACCCGCTTCCATACCCGCCGGCAGCGCAGGTAGAGGCCGATCATTTCGATGATGTTGCGCGTCGTCTCGTATACGCGGTGCGGATAGAAGACCAGGGGATGCACCCGCGGCAATCCATGCCGGCGCTGGGTGCGCATCTTGCGGCGGAATATCCCGCCTTCGAGCGGATGCAGCTTCTCCACCTTGATGGCGGCTTGGAAGCCCGCATAGGCGCCGAACAGCGTCTTGATGTTGACGTTGCGGGCGGCGCCGCGACGCAGCACCGTTTCCAGGTGCTCCTCGTTGAAGAAGATGTCCCAGCACTCCCGGTAGATGCCTTCCCACTCCGCATCGGTCATCTTCGGATGATGACTGACCCGGTGGTTGAGGTCGTACTTGCTCATGTCCGGGTCCATCCACACGCCCTTGGAGGCGAGCACCTTGTGGTCCTCGGAACCGGGCAGCGGGGTGAGGAAGAAGAACTCCAACAGGTCGAGCGGAAGCTCGCGCTTGATGATCTCGATGTTACGGCGGATTTTTTCCGGCGTGTCCTCGGGAAAGCCGAGGATATAGCCCGCATAGGTGGTGGCGCCGACGTCTTTCCACGCCTGCAGCATCTTGCGGTATTCCCAGATCTTGTTCTGCCGTTTCTTCGCCGCCATCAGCGCGTCCGGATCGATGTTTTCGAGCCCGATGAACACGCGATTGCAGCCCGCGCGCGCCGCCTTCTCGATGAATTTCGGCATGCGGTGGCACAAGGTGTCGACCTGGATCGTGAACTTGAAGCGGAAACCCTGGCTCTCGCGCAGGTCGATCAATCGATCGAGGATGGCCTCCCAGTTCTTGTTGCGCGCGAAGTTGTCGTCGGTGATGAAGAAGCGGTGGATCCCGACCGCCTCATTGGCGCGGATGATCGCCTCGATGTCGTCGGGCGTGCGATAGCGCGACTTGCGGCCCTGCACGTTGATGATCGTGCAGAACGAGCACTGGAACGGGCAGCCGCGACCGGCGTCGAAGCTGGAATAGTCCCGCATGGTCTTTTTGACGGCGGCGCGCGGCAGGAACGGCGGCACCGCCCGGCTCATCTCGGGAAGGTCGTTCATGAAGTTGTAGAGCGGCTTGAGCTCGCCATGCCAGATGTCGCGCAGCAGGCCGTCCATGCGGCCTTCGGCCTCGCCCGCGAACAGCGTGACGCCCAGCGCCTGGGTCGCCTTGATGTCGTCCGGCAGCTCCGGGAGCATGGCAAGGCAGCCGGAAACGTGGAACCCGCCGATCACCACCGGGATGCCGGCGGCACGAAACTGCCGCGCCAAATCGCTGGCGCGCGGGAACTGGTTCGACTGCACCCCGACCAGGCCCACGAAGCCGCCGTCAGCGCGCTTGAGATCGCGAATGATGCGATTGACGCGGATGACCGTGTTGGTCTCGTCGTAGGGAATGATCTCGAAGTCGACGTCCTCGCCCAGGACGCCTCGCCGGGCACAGTCCTCGACCAGGGCATAGACGCACGCCAGCGAGTTCGCCGGCAGGCCGCTCCTGATCCATTGGATGACGTAGCCGTCATCGTCGTAGTGCGAGGGCTTGATCAGTACGGCCCGGAACGTCTTACGTTGCGGCAAACCAGTCCCCCCAAGCTCGGCAAATCAGCGCGAGCCGACTCTGCCATATCACGAACCATGCTGTCGGCAAGAGGTGTCATTCTGCGCGGGCGGCAACGGGACCTTCTGCGCCGTCGGCTCGCGCGGGGCAGGGCAGCTGGGGATCGTGGCAGGGCAGGGGTAGGTTACTCGCCTGGCGCCGCGGCTTCCCGGCTATCTTTTGGTGCCGAGGCCGCGCATGAAGCGGTCGGTGATGACGACCGGGTCGCGGTCGGTCGCCCCGGCGCCGGGCTGGTCGTCGATCCGCGCCGCGATCAGCCATGGTCCGTCGGCGTTGAGCGCCTTGTCGACGAGCTCGTCGAACATCGCCTCGTCGGCGGCCCAGGTGCTCTGCGCGATGCCGGCCCCGCGCGCGATGGTGACGAGGTCGGCGCCGGCCGCGGTCGCGGTCGGCTGACCGCCGGTGATCTGGTAGCTCCGGTTGTCCATCACCACCACGATGAGGTTCTTCGGTGCCAGCATGGCGATGGTGGTGAGCGAGCCGAGCTGCATCAGCAGCGAGCCGTCGCCCTCGAGCGCGATCACGCGCCGCGCCGGCTGCGCCAGCGCCACGCCGAGCGCAATCGGGCAGGCGAGCCCCATGCTGCCGAGCATGTAGAAATTCTGCGGCCGCCGGCCGGCGCACCAGAGATCGAAATTGGTGTTGCCGATGCCGCCGATCACCGCCTCTTCGCCGGGAAGCTTGGCGACCAGCCGCTTGGTGAGCTCGAAGCGGCTCATCACCTGGGCGTTGCCCGGACCGATCGGCCGCTGCTCGACCACTGACATCAGGCGCTCCTCATGCCTTGAACACCTTGCCGCCGGTCAACAGCGGCGAGAGGATCAGCGCCGCCGGCGCCCGGGTCGCGACCGCCTGCTTGATCGAGCGGTCGACGATGAACTCGACCTCGTCGAGCCGGGTGATGGTGTGGTGCTCGACCGCGAGCGCGGAGAGCACCGGCCGCATGGTGCGGCACACCAGCGCTTGGCCGAGGTTGAACTCCCCGAGCGTGCCGCGCTCGGAGATCATCATCAGCACCGGGATCTGGAACGCGACCGGGAGCGAGGCGAGCACGTTGGCGAGCGTGCCGAACCCGCTGGTCTGCATCAGCAGGATCCCGCGCATCCCGCCCATCCAGGCCCCGGCGACGATGCCGAGGGCCTCCTCCTCGCGCGTGGCCGCAAAGGCGGTGAAGAACGGATCGGCGTGGACGCCGGCGATCAGCGGCTTGAGCACGTTGTCGGGGACGTAAGTCACGAGGCGGACGCCGTTCACCTTGAGCGTCGCCTGCACGATCTCGTGCCAGGCCCGGTTCTCCGATGCGGCCTCCCCGACGGCAGCCATTTCCGCTCCCTTGCCGACCCTGTGGATGGGGCAGTTTGTGCGATCCATGCCGGCGCGGCAATAATGGCCTCAGCCCGCCCGCAGCCATTCCAGCCTCGAGCCCCAGGGTTTCGGTCCATGCCGGTCAACACCAAGCGCGTCTTCTATGTGAAGTACCTGGCGCACGGCGGCTATGCCGAGCTGTTGGCGACGCGACCGGACGTGCGCCTGGATCGGCTCGAGAACGACAGCGACGACGCCGTCGCGGCGCCCATCCTGGCGGAAGCCCATGGCTATCAGGTCGGCGCCGCGCGCGACGAGTTGAATTTCAAGTACCACGTCGATCGCGACCTCATCCGACGCACGCCCAACCTGCTGATCGTTTCCAGCAACGGTGCCGGCTACGACACCGTCGACGTCAAGGCGTGCACGGACGCCGGTGTCCTGGTGGTGAACCAGGCCGGCGGCAATGCCGAATCGGTCGCCGAGCATGCGCTCGCGATGCTGCTCTGCCTGTCGAAGCGCATCATCGAGACCGATCGGGCAATGCGCCGCCAGGACGGCATCGAGCGCAATGCCTTCCTGAGCACCGAGGTTTTGGGCAAGACCATCGGCATCGTCGGGCTCGGCAATGTCGGCCGCCGGCTGGGCGAGCTCTGCCGCGGCCTGTTCCGCATGCGCGTGGTCGCCTACGACCCCTATCTTTCGGCCGACGAAATGGCCGCGCGCGGCGCCGAGAAGGTCGAACTTGCCGACCTCTTGCGGCAGGCCGACTACGTCTCGATCAATTGTCCGCTGACGGCGGAGACCCGCGGCATGATCGGCGCGCGCGAATATGCCCTGATGCCGCCGCACGCCTTCTTCATCACCACCGCGCGCGGCTTCATCCACGACGAGGACGCGTTGCTCGACGCGCTCCGCGCCCGCCGCATCGCCGGGGCCGGGCTCGACGTGTGGATGAAGGAGCCGCCGCCGCGCGACCACCCGCTGCTCGCGCTCGACAACGTCCTGGTCAGCCCGCATACCGCCGGCGTCACCAAGGAGGCGCGCGTCAGGATGGGCCGCATCGCCGCCGAGCAGATGCTCGACGCGCTCGACGGCAAGCGTCCGCCGCGGATCGTCAATCCGGAGGCGTGGCCGCGCTACGCGGAGCGTTACCAGCGCACCTTCGGTTTTGCGCCAGCGGGCTGAAACATGTGGTCGTGCCAAACAAATCGTCGTGCCCGGGCTTGACCCGGGCATCCATCTTTCTTCGCATAGCCTGGGTTGAAGGATGGATTGCCGGGTCAAGCCCGGCAATGGCGGGCTGAGGTTCAGTCGAGGCCACTACGCTCAATGTGAGGGGAAACGCATGAGCCGCTTGTGCGAAGGACGGGTTGCGATCGTGACCGGCGCCGGCCGGGGATTGGGACGCGAGCATGCGCTGATGCTGGCCGCGCACGGCGCCAAGGTCGTGGTCAACGATCTCGGCGCTGGCGTCGACGGCACCGGCACCGACGCTTCGCCCGCCAACCAGGTGGTGGCGGAGATCCGCGCCGCCGGCGGCGAGGCGGTCGCCAATGGCGACGACGTCGGCGACTGGACCGGTGCCGGCAACAT
This sequence comes from uncultured Alphaproteobacteria bacterium, assembly GCA_963788095.1. GTDB lineage: Bacteria > Pseudomonadota > Alphaproteobacteria > Rhizobiales > Xanthobacteraceae > CAVTXS01. The sequence continues at coordinate 219,813 of CAWBFP010000035.1, forward strand.
GATCGGCCATGCGATCAAAACCTTCGGCAGGCTCGACGTGCTGGTCAACAATGCCGGCATCCTGCGCGACCGCATGCTCGCCAACATGAGCGAGGACGAGTGGGATGCCGTCATCAAGGTGCATCTCAAGGGCACGTTCGCGCCCTCGCGCCACGCCGCGGCGCATTGGCGCGACCAGAGCAAGGGTGGCGGCCCGGTGAAGGCGCGCATCATCAACACCTCGTCGACCTCCGGCATCTTCGGCAATGTCGGGCAGACCAACTACGGCGCCGCCAAGGCCGGGATCGCGGCGTTCTCGATCATCGCAGCGCGCGAGCTGTGGCGCTACGGCGTCACCGTCAACTGCATCTCGCCGTCGGCGCAGACCCGAATGACCGAGGGCTTGCGGCAGCTCACCCCGGAGGAGCGCGCGCGGCGCGACACCAAGTGGGTGTCGCCGATAGTGACCTGGCTCGCGAGCGAGCAATCGCAAAACGTGACCGCGCGCGTGTTCCAGACCGGCAACGGCATCCTCTCGGTATTGGAAGGCTGGCATCGCGGACCGACCATCGATCAGATCGGCGACCCGACCGAGCTCGGCCCGATCGTGAAGGAGATGATCGCAAAGGCGCGTATGAATGCCGGCATGGACGGCAAGGATTTGGATTGAGGCTTCGCCCGTCATTTCGAGTTGAGGACCGGCCCGGCGGCCGATCCACCTGGATGAAACTTGGGCAATCCCTCACCCTGATCGAATGAGGGTGTTGCGGGGGGAACGCTTGTTTGACTCGTCATCCTGAGGCGCTCGCCCGACGAAGTCGGGCGAGCCTCGAAGGACGCACAACATAGCAGCTGCACGGCAGAGCAGCATCCTTCGAGGCCCTCGCTTCGCTCGGGCACCTCAGGATGACGGCGTGGGGGGCCACGAAACCCAACCGCCTCCGTCATTGCGAGTCCCTCCGTTTCTTCCTAGGCGCGCAAGCGACGAAGCAATCCAGAATCGGCACCTCGGCCTGGATTGCTTCCCCTTCGGCTCGCAATGACGACGGGGCGCGCGTCGGTTAGTTCACCTTGATGTTGAGCTCGCGCACGAGCCGCGCGTATTTGTCGAAGTCGTCGCGGACCAGCCGGGCGAAGGCTTCCGCGCTGCCGCCGATCGGCTCCTGCGCGGACGCCACCAGGTTGTCGCGGATCGCCGGCTCGGCGAGCGCCTTGCCGATCTCGGCATTGAGCCGCGCCGCGATCGCCGACGGCGTCCCGGCCGGCACGAACACGCCGAGCCACTGGTCGAGCACCAGCCCCTTGATGCCGGCCTCCTGATAGGTCGGCACGTCCGGCAGGCTTGCCGAGCGCTCGGCGGTGGTCTGTGCCAGGAGGCGCAGGCTGCCGGCCCGATAGTGCGGAATGAGCGGCGTCGAGCCGAGCGAGCCGAGCTTGACGTGGCCGGCGACGAGGTCGTTGATCGCCTGCCCGCCGCCGCGATAGGAAACCTGTTCGAGCGCGATGCTGGCGATCTGCGCGAACCACTGCGTCACCATGTGCTGCGATGACCCGAAGCCGCTGCCGGTCGCGTAGCGCAGCCCCGGCTGCGCTTTGACCAGCGTGACGAGCTCGGCGACCGTGTTGACGCCGAGGGAAGGGTGCGCGGCCAGCACGATCGGCTGGCGCGAGAGCTGGATCACCGGCGTGAGATCCTTGAGCGCGTCGTAGTTGACCTTGTAGACGTGGGGGTTGCTCGCGATCGCGTCGGGCGCAATCAGGACCGTGTAGCCGTCGGCCTCGCTCTTGGCGGCGGCCTCGATGCCGATATTGCCGTTGGCGCCGGTGCGGTTCTCCACGTACACCTGCTGGCCGAAAGTGCGCGAAAGCTGCTCGCCGACGAGGCGTGCGGCGACATCGGTCGAGCCCCCGGCTGCGAACGGCACGATCATGCGGATCGGGCGGCTTGGCCATTGCTGGGCGTGAGCTGGCAGCGGCGCAACCGCGATCAGAGCCGCGAGCACCGCCATGAACCGAACGAGCATCATCAGGGCTGCCCCACGCGCGCTTAAATCAACGCGGCATCGTAGTTGGGCTTGGTGCGGTCGACCAGTCCGTCATTGCGCGCCGACAACGGGCTACGCGCCCGCCGGCGCGCGCTTCGGAAAGTTCAGCGACGCGCACAGAGGCCTGAACCCGATTCTGGCGTAGCAGCGGTTCGAGAACGGGTTTGCGTCGTCGGTGTAAAGGCACGCGATCGGCCGGCCCTCCGCATAGGCGCGCTCGACGACCGCGGCCGTGACCGAGCCCGCATAGCCGCGTCCGCGCAGCGCCGCCGGCGTATAGACGCCGTTGATCGCCACCGCGTTGCGGGTTCGCCGTCCGATGCCGGCGACCGATACTGGCTCGCCGCTCACGATCCAGAACAGATGCCGGCCTTCGCCGGCGGTCCGCTCCAGTCGTTCGCGCACCGGCGGGGGATCGTGCGGTACCGCTTCGGCCGCGAACGCGACCATCCAGTCGGCAAACAACGACGCATCCTCGGCCGTCACCGGCCGCGCGTGGCCCGCCGCGCCGGGGTATTTCGGCGGCTCGGTCAGGACTTGAATGTGGAGGCGCACGGGATCGAGAAATGCGAGGCCGAGCTCGTTCGCGCGCTCGACGAACCATTGCGCGGTGAGATCCGGGCCGACTACGCCAGGATAGGCGACGTCGGCGGTGATATCGGCCAGTTCCCTGCAGCGCGCGGCGTCGAGCTCGCCGAGAACGATCGGCCAACCGACCGTCATCGCGGCGCATTGCCCCGGCGCGCCCAGGCTCCAGGTGACGATGTCTGGCGCGCCCTCGCGCGCCGCCCGCGCCAGGATCGCGAGAATGAGGTTGTGGCGCGCCTCCCGCGCTTCGAGCGCGGGCGCATGGCAGGCGAACACTTCGACAGGTTGCATGCGAGGGATGATAGCGCGTTTGCCGACCTCCCCGCACGCCCACGGCCTCGCGTCGGCGGTAAGGGGGAGCCGTCATTGCGAGCGAAGCGAGCAATCCAGGCATGCGGTGCCGTTTCTGGATTGCTTCGCCGCTAACGCTGCTCGCAATGACCGGCGGGGCGTCACCCTACCACGCCACCCGCGCGCAGCGCGCCGATCGCCTCGCCGTCGTAGCCGGCCTCGCGCAGGACCTCGTCGCTGTGCTGGCCGAGCGCCGGCGCGCGGCGCGGCTTGACCTTGTCGGCGCCGTCGATCCGGATCGGGCTGTCGATGGTGAGCATCGTGTCCCCTTCGATCGGCACGAACACGCCGGTCTCCAGCATCTGGCGATCGTCGGGGAGGTCGTCCATCAGTGCCATGAAGCCGAACACCAGGCCGTGGGCGTCGAGCCGGGCGCGCCACTCGGCGAGATCCTTGCTGGCGAACGCCGCGTCCAGGATCGCGATCAGCTCGCGCGCATGGGCGCGGCGCTCGGCGTCGGTGGCGAAGCGCGGATCGTCGATCAGCTCCGCCTTGCCGATGCATCGGGCGAATGCCGGCCATTGCCGTTCCTCGTTGAGCAGCGACAACAGGATCCAGCGGCCGTCGCGGCAGCGGTAGTGGTTGGCGATGGCGTTGCGGCCCTGCTCGCGCGGCGGGCGGTCGAGGAAGCGCGCGCCGCACAGCTTGGCTTGCACCCAGCAGCCGTTCGACCAGGCACCGTTGGCGATCAGCGAGGTGCAGACGTGCGCGCCCTCGCCGGTGCGCTCGCGCCGATAGAGCGCGGTGACGATGCCGGAGAACAGCGCGAGCGCCGACGGGTGGTCTCCCATGCCCGGCGCCGAGCGCGCCGGCTGAGCGTCGCCACTCGGCCGCACCATGTCCATCAGCCCGGAGCGCGCCCAATAGGCGTTGCTGTCGAAGCCGGGCTTGTTGGCTTCCTCGCCGGTCTCGCCGTAGCCGCTGAACGAGGCGTAGATCAGCCGCGAGTTGATGGGCTTGAGCGTCTCGTAGGTGATGCCGAGCCGGCCGCGCGCCGGGAACGGCATGTTGGTGATGAAGACGTCGGTCTGCTCGACCAGCCGATAGAGGACGGCGCGGCCCTCCGGCCGCGTGAGATCGAGCGCGAGGCTGCGCTTGTTGCGCGATTCCAGGAGCCAACAGTAGTTGTGCTCGCTCACCGGATAGCCCGGCAGGCTTGTGAGCCGGCGGTACGGATCGCCGGCCCCCGGCGGCTCGATCTTGATCACGTCGGCGCCGAAGTCCGACAGGATGGTCGCGGCCGCCGGCGCCGCGATGAAGCTCGCGCAGTCGAGCACTTTCAGGCCCGCAAAGATCTGATCCGACATGGGCGGGCTTCCTTCCTTTTCGGGTTATGCTGCGCGGGCGGCGAATGCTGGGATTTGTTCGAGGCGCGTAGCCCGGCTTGAGCGTAGCGAAAGCCGGGATTCCTTTCAGTCTACCTAGCCCCGGATTTCGCAAATGCTCAATCCGGGCTACGGGCTGCTACTTGTCGAGCCAGACATCTTCAAAACGCCAATTGTTGTAGATCGAGTTCTCGTGCGCGACGTGGCCCTTCACGTGCGCATGCCAGCAGGTCGCGGCGCGGCTGTGAAAGATGATCGGCCGCACCATTTCCTGGGCCAAAATCTCCTCGATGCGCCACACCAGGCGCTTGCGCTTTTCGACGTCGGCCTCCTCCGACTGCTCGTCGAGCAGCTTCTCGACCGCTGGATTGCAATACTTGGTATAGTTGCGCTCGGATTTGCAGGCATAGCCTTCGGTCAGGGTCACATCGGGATCATCGACGCCCGATCCGGTGAGGTTGAGGGCGACCGAATAGTCCTGCCGCACCAGGCGATTGTACCAGACCGTCAACTCGATCACTTCGAGCTCGGCGTCGAAGTGGATCTGGTTGAGCTGGTCGACCAGGAGCACCGCCGGATCCTTGAACGCCTGGAAATCGCGGGTCGAGACCTTGACCTTGAGCCGCTTGTCCGGGCCGTAGCCGAGCTTGGACATGACCTCGCGCGCCTGCGCGCGGCGCGCCGCCATGTCGCCGCCGTAGCCCGGCAGCTTGGTGACCGCCTCCGGCGGCATGCCCCAGACGCCCTCGGGCGGCGGCAGCATGGCGCCCGCCACGCTCGATTTGCCGAGGCTCAGGATGTCGATCATCGCCTGCCGGTCGAGCGCCAAGACCATCGCCTTGCGCAGCTCCTCACGGTCGAACGGCGCCCGGCCGCGGTTGACCAGGAGGTTGGTGCTCACCCCGGTCGACACCATGGCGCAAGTCGCCTTCGGCGAGCGCGCCATCACGTCGCCGACCAGCGGCGGGGTGACGTCGACCACGAAGGTCAGATCGAACTCGTTCGCGCCGAACGCAAGGATGCGGGTGGCGCGGCTGCCGATGATGCGAAACTCGACCCCGTCGAGGTAGGGCCGGCCGGGCTTCCAGTAATTCTGATTCTTCGCCAGCTTGACGACGACGTTGGATTCGAACGCCTCGAACCGGAACGGCCCGGTGCCGATCGGCTTGGTGCGCATGTCGCGTGCCGAGACATGACAGGGATAGACCGGCGACAGGTTGCTCGCCAGCAGCGCGAGGAACGACGCCTGCGGCCTGGCGAGCACGAAGGTCACCTCGTGGTCGCCGCCGACTTTGACCTCCTGCAGGTTGACCCACCAGTTCTGCCGCGGGTTCTTGCGGAACGGGTCGGGCCCGATGCCCTGGATCCGCTGCCAGGTGCACTGCACGTCGCGGGCCGTGAACGGCTTGCCGTCGTGCCACTTGACGCCCTGGCGGAGCTTGAAGGTCAGCGCCGTGCGCGCCTCGTCCCAGGCCCAGCTCTCGGCCAGTTCCGGCACGATGGTGTCGAGGCCGTTGCGCGGTTTCGATTGGTCGAACATCACCAGGTTGTTGAAGAGCCCCGAGAACGCCATCGCGGTCGCGACCGTTGCCTCCTCGATGATCGAGGCGCTCGGCGGGTTCGAGCTGTTGTAGGAGCGCAGGATCCCGCCCGGCTTCTGGGCGCGCGCGGGCTCCGCAATCGCCAACGCAGCGACCACCGCGGCGAGCAGGATCGCAGCCGCGTGCTTGAAGTAAGCCATGCTGTCCTCACCAGCCAAGTAGCCCGGATTGAGCGCCAGCGAAATCCGGAGCTCACCTGCACCGACACCTAACTTCTCTTCGCTCGATCCAGGCGGGAGCTTGCTCCATCCTATAGCAGCGGCAGGGCTCCGAATCCGGGTTAACGAGATAAGGCTCCGAGGAGATTAGCGAGGTATTGGGCGTCCCAGCCTGCACGTTTGCGCCTGAGCTTGATGGATTTTTTGTCGGCGGCGGCTCTGACCAGATTGATGGCGAAGTGACGGACGACGGCCATGTTTATGGCGCCATGTCCCTTTCGCAGCCGCGCTTGATCCTCGCCGAAAGTGACGTCGAGTACCCAGTGCAGGCTGTTTTCGATCGCCCAGTGGCTGCGCACGGCTTCGGCGGCGCGGGCGGCTGATAGGGTCGCAGAAGAGATGTAATAGCGCGTCTCGAAGCGGCTGCGATCCTTGAGTTCGGCGCGTGCTGCGACCCGCACCAGCGTTGCGATCTGCGGCAGCCGAAGCTCGCCGGGGAAGCGACGATCGCCGTTGAGCCAGTCGACCTCGCAAGCCACCGTGACGGTTCTTTGCTCAATGCGGCCGTGTCCTTTGTCGACATCGGTGACGCTTTCCAGCGCGGCGGCAGGCGCGCTCGCAAAGAAGCTCTCGATCTCGGCCCGCAAGGTGGGCTGGTTGTCCTTCACGGCCAGCAGATAGTGGGCTCCGGCATCGCGGATCGCGGTTGCCACCCGGGCATTGGTCGCAATGGCATCGATCGACACCACAGCATCCTTAAGACCATCGTTGACCGCCAGCCGCTCCACCAGGGCCGGAATGGCGGTGATCTCGTTGCTCTCTTCGGCAACCGCCTCCTGCCCGAGCACCAAGCGGCTGGTGGTGGCAAAGGCCGATACCAGATGCAGCGCCGCCTTGCCGGCCGCACGGTCGTAACTGCGCCGCGAGGTCTTGCCGTCGATGGCAACAAAGTCCGGCCGATCCGGCCAACTCTCCCGAACCCAGGCCGTGAAGGCGGCCGAGAACAGTCCCGGATCAATCCGGTTCATCAGAAGGGTAAGCCAGCGCCCGCCCGGAACCCCATGATGATACGGCAGATAGCGCCGCAGGAACGGCAAGTGCACCTCGCCCCACTCGGCAATCAGCTCATAGTCGTCGCAGTCGCAGATCGTGCCGCACACCACAAGCAGCAGCACCTCCGGCAACGGATGCGCAACCCGCCACGGCTCGCGCGGGTCCTCGATCCTGGCAAAATGATCGAGAAGTGCTTTCAGTCGCGGCTTCTCAGGCGTCTCAATGACCAGCAGGCTCATGGCGGCGGCTCCCGAATCAATGCCGCTCCATGGAATCACCCTTCGGGCAATCGCAAAACCGCGTTAACCCGAGTTCAGAGCCCTGTAGCAGCGGGCGCGCGATTGCGCTGCGCGACAAAATCGATCAGGCTCCCCGGCGGAGGCTGTCCGGGCCCCACGGGGAACGGCCCTGGACAATCCGAGTTGAAGGACCCGAGAAGGGGCGAGTTGCGCGGCGGGGCGCCGAGACCACAAGGGAAGGAATGTGGCCAAGCTGCTCGAGGTCGAGGGCCTCCAGACGCATTTTTTGACGTCGGTCGGCGTTGTCAAGGCGGTTGACGGCATCTCCTACGAGGTCGGCGAAGGCGAGACGGTCGCCATCGTCGGCAAATCCGGCTGCGGCAAGTCGGTCGGCGCGCTGTCGATCTTGCGGCTCATTCCCGACCCGCCGGGGAAGATCGTGAGCGGCCGCATTCGCTTCAACGGGCGGGACCTGCTCACCCTCGACGAGGAGGAGATCCGTCGCGTGCGCGGCCGCGAGATCGGCATGATCTTCCAGGAGCCGATGACGTCACTCAACCCTGTGCTCACCATCGGGCTTCAGCTCACCGAGACGGTGCGGCAGCACATGGGCGTGTCACAGGAGGCCGCGGAGGCGCGCGCCATCGAGCTCTTAGGGATGGTCGGCATCTCGGAGCCGCGGCGCCGGCTGCGGCAATACCCGCACCATTTCAGCGGCGGCATGCGCCAGCGGGTCATGATCGCGCTGGCGCTCTCGTGCGGGCCCAAGCTGATCATCGCCGACGAGCCGACGACCGCGCTCGACGTCACCATCCAGGCGCAGATCCTGGAGCTGATGAAGGATCTGACCCGGCGGCTCAGGGTGGCGCTGATCATCATCACCCACAATCTCGGGGTGGTCGCGCGCTACGCCGACCGGGTGAACGTGATGTATGCGGGCCGCATCGTCGAGAGCGGCACGGCGCGGCAGATCTATCACAGCCCCAGCCATCCCTACACGCTCGCGCTGCTGCGTTCCGTGCCGCGCATGGACCAGCCGCGCAAGGCCAAGCTCGTCCCGGTCGAAGGCCAGCCGCCCGACCTCATGCGACTCGACGCCGGCTGCGCCTTCCGGCCGCGTTGCACGTTTGCGGTCGCGCAATGCGGCGAGGCCGCGCCCGCGCTCGCGCCGGTGGCGGAGGGCCATCACTCCGCGTGCTGGGAAAAAGCCCGCCTGACCGAGTTCAGGAGAATGGCCTCGTGACCGCGGCCGGCACCGTCGCGTCCGCGAGCGTCCGGCCCGGCGTCACGCCGCCGCCGAGCGATGTCCTCGTCAGCGTCCGCGGCTTGAAGAAGTACTTCCCGGTCACCGAGGGCGCGCTCATTCCACGCGTCGTCGCGCAGGTCAAGGCGGTCGACGGGGTGAGCTTCGACATCCGCCGCGGCGAAACCCTCGGTCTCGTCGGCGAGTCGGGCTGCGGCAAGACCACGACCGGCCGCTGCATCCTGCAGCTCGAGCGCGCGAGCGAGGGCGAGATCCTGTTCGACGGCCAGAGCCTGTCGACGCTCGACCGCAAGGCGCTGGCGCGGGTGCGCCGGCGCATCCAGGTCATCTTCCAGGATCCCTACAGCTCGCTCAATCCGCGCATGACGGTCGGCGACATCATCGCCGAGCCGATCCGCGTGCACGCGCTCGAGCCCAACCGGAAGGCCGGGGCGAAGCGGGTGCGGGACCTGCTCACCATCTGCGGCCTGCCGGCAAAATTCGCCGACCGTTACCCGCACGAGATGAGCGGCGGACAGCGGCAGCGCGTCGGCATTGCGCGCGCGCTTTCGATGAAGCCGGAATTCATCGTCTGCGACGAGGCGATCTCGGCGCTCGACGTCTCGATTCAGGCGCAGATCATCAATCTCTTGGAAGAGCTGCGCGAGGAGTTCAAGCTCACCTACCTGTTCATCGCCCACGACCTGAGCGTCGTCCGCCACCTTTGCCACCGCGTCGCGGTGATGTATCTTGGCAAGGTGGTCGAGCTCGCCGAGTGCGACGAGCTCTACGGCAATCCGCTGCATCCCTATACGCGCGCCCTGCTCGAGGCCGTGCCTATTGCGGATCCTGCGGTCGAGGAACGACGCGAGCACCGCACCCTCAAGGGCGAGGTGCCGAGTCCGATGAACCCGCCGGCCGGTTGCGTATTCCATCCGCGTTGCGTGCTGGCGGTGGAAGGGTGCGCCCGGGCCGTGCCGACCCTACGGGAGGTGAAGCCGGGCCACTGGGTGGCCTGCACCGAGGTATAAGGGAGCCGGCGAGGCCCCGCGTGGCAACGCTGCAAATGATCAGGGGGACAAGAAGGGGAGCGAACGTCGAACCGGGAGGAAGATGCAATGACAGGCTCGAGACTCAAATTTGCCTGCGCACTGGCCGCAGGACTGTCCTGGACATTCGCGGGCACGGCGCTGGCCGTCGATGTCACCAAGGAACCCAAGCGGGGAGGGGTGCTCAACTTCGTCGTCCCCGACGAACCGCCGAGCTGGGATGGACATCGCGAGACCACTTTCGCGCTCATCCACCCGTTCGCGCCGTTCTACAGCCTGCTGATCAAGGTCAATCCGGACAACCCGTCCTCGCCGACGGATTTCGTGTGCGACCTGTGCACCGAGATGCCGAAGCCGACCGACGACGGCAAGACCTACACCTTCAAGATCCGGCAGGGCGTGAAGTTCACCGACGGCACGCCGCTCACCGCCCACGACGTCGTGGCGAGCTACAGGAAGATCATCTTCCCGCCGGAGGGCACGACCAGCGCCCGCGTCGCCATGTACGTGATGGTCGAGAGCGTGAGCGCGCCCGACGACCATACCGTCGTGTTCAAGCTCAAGTATCCGTCCGGCGCCTTCATCCCGGCGCTGGCGACGCCCTACAACTTCATCTACTCGAAAGCCAAGCTCGACGCCGACATCCGCTGGTACGAGAAGAACGTGCTCGGCTCCGGGCCGTTCAAGTTCGTGGCCCGCGAGGCCGGCGCGTTCGTGCGCGGCGAGCGCAATCCCGACTTCTACGTCAAGGGCCAGCCCTATCTCGACGGCTTCGAGGCGGTCTTCTCCAACAAGCAGGCGGTGCGCGTGCAGGCGATCCGCGGCGACCGCGCCGCCATCGAGTTCCGCGGCCTGCCGCCCAAGAGCCGCGACGACCTCGTCGACGCCCTCGGCAAGGACATCACCGTGCAGGAGAGCGACTGGAACTGCGTGCTCCTGTTCACGCCGAACCACAAGAAGAAGCCGTTCGACGACGTGCGTGTGCGCCGTGCACTCTCGCTTGCCATCGATCGCTGGGGCGGCTCGAACCACCTTTCGAAGATTGCGATCGTCAAGGCGGTCGGCGGTGTTGCCTTCCCCGGCCATCCTCTCGGCGCAAGTAAAGCGGAGCTGGAGCAGATTCCGGGTTACTGGCCTGACATCAACAAATCCCGGGCCGAGGCCAAGCGGCTACTGCAAGAGGCTGGGGTCCCGAACCTGAAGTTCACGATGGCAAACCGTGCCATCGACCAGCCCTACACGATCGTCGGCACCTGGCTGATCGATCAGTGGCGGCAGATCGGCGTCACCGTCGAGCAGACGATGGAGCCGACCGGCCCATTCTACGCGCGGCTCCGGTCGAGTGAATTCGACGTGACGATGGACTTCAACTGCCAGTCCGTCGTCAATCCGCTGCTCGATATCGGCAAGTTCTTGTCGCAGGACACCGGCAACGAGAGCTACGGCGGCTACACCGACCGCGAGCTCGACAAGATGTTCGAGGCGATGAACCGCGAGCCCGACTCCGCCCAACAGCGGGCGATCATGCGCGATTTCGAGAAGCGCGTGCTCGACACCGAGGCCCACTCGCTGATTACGCTGTGGTGGAACCGGATCATCCCGCACCGGTCCTATGTGAAGGGCTGGAAGATCAGCCCCAGTCACTACATCAACCAGGACCTGGCGAACGTCTGGCTCGACAAGTGATCGCCGCGCGTTGCGCGTGACCGAAGCGGCTTTCCGGGTGTCTGCCGAGCGCTGGCAGGCACCCGCGAGCCGCCGCCCGCCCCGCTGAGGCGCCGGCGCCCGAGGACCATGCACCAGTACATTCTCAAGCGCCTGCTCTTGATGATCCCGACGCTGCTCGGCGCCGCGCTCCTGGTGTTCGTCCTGCTGCGCCTGATCCCGGGCGACGTCTGCGTGCTGCGCATGGCGGGCGGCTCGGGCTACGTCGATCCCAAGGCGATCGCGCTCTGCCAGCGCGAGCTCGGGCTCGATCGCCCCTACGTGATCCAGTTCCTGGATTTCATCTGGGGCTTTATCCGCTTCGACTTCGGCAACTCGATGTGGACCGGCCGGCCGATCGTCGAGGAGATCGCGCTGCGCTTCCAGCTCTCGCTGCAGATCGCCATCATGGCGACGCTCACCGCCGTTCTGCTCGCGATCCCGCTCGGCACGATCTCGGCGGTCAAGCAGAACACCTGGATCGACTACGCGGTGCGCGGCTTTTCGATCGCCGGCATCGCGATGCCCTCGTTCTGGCTCGGCATCCTGATCATCCTCGGCCTTTTGGTCACCACCAAGAAGGTGTTCGGGGCGCCATGGATGCCCCCGATCAAATACGTGCCGCTATGGGTCGACCCGCTCTACAACCTGAGCATGACCATCTTCCCGGCAGTGGCGACCGGCTACCGCTACTCGGCGGTGGCGACCCGGATGACGCGATCGGCGCTGCTGGAGGTGCTGCGCGAGGATTACGTGCGCACCGCCCGCGCCAAGGGACTGATCCGGCAATTGATCATTCGCCGTCATGCGCTGCGGAACGCGCTCCTGCCAGTCGTCACCATCATCGGCGTCGAGTTCGCGTTTTTGATCGGGGGGCTGGTCGTCACCGAGCAGGTGTTCAACCTCAACGGCCTCGGCAAGCTGTTCGTCGCCTCAGTCGCCAATCACGACTATGCGATGACGCAGGCACTGGTCATGCTGGTGGTCGCGATCGCCGTGTTCACCAATTTGGTGGTCGACATCACCTATGCGTGGCTCGATCCCCGTATCCGCTACAGCTAGCGAGCGTCGAGGTCGATGACGATTGCCGCTGACCCCAGGACCGGCCTCGAGCTGAGCGACGATGAGTGGCGGCCGCGCGGCGGGTTGTCGGCCACCTGGGGCTTCGCACGGCGCAACCCGCTGGGCGCAGCCGGCGGGCTGGTCATCGTCGTGATGTTCGCCGTCGCACTTTTTGCGGAGGTGATCGCACCATACGATCCGGTGGCGAACGCGTTCGACCGCATGCATGAGTCGCCAAGCCTGGCGCACTGGTTCGGCACCGACCAGTTCGGTCGCGACGTGTTCTCGCGCATCGTGTACGGGGCGCGCACCGCACTGGTCGTCGGGTTCGTGTCATCGGTGGTCGGCGCGTCGATCGGGTTGGTACTCGGAGTTGCGAGCGCTTATTTCGGCGGTCGCATTGACATCAACTTCCAACGCGTGCTCGACGTGTTCATGGCGTTCCCGATCATCATCCTGGCGCTTGCCGTGATCGCCATCTTCGGGACCGGCATGCAGAACGTGATCATCGCCATCACGATCACGTTCATTCCGCGCTGCGCGCGCGTGGTGCGCTCGACCGCGCTCGCCATCCGCGAAATGCCCTATGTCGACGCGGCGCGCGCCTGCGGCTTCGGCCATTCCCGCATCATCCTGCGCCACATGGTGCCGAACGTGATGGCGCCGTTCCTGATCATGATCACGGCCTTCGTCGGCCAGGCGATCCTCTTGGAGGCGTCGCTCTCCTACCTTGGCCTCGGCGTGCAGGAGCCGACGCCCGCCTGGGGGCTGATGCTGCAGGGCGGCGCGGAGGAATATGCCGAGAGCGCGCCCTGGATCGCGATCTTCCCGGGCCTCGCCATCAGCCTGGCGGTGTTCGGCTTCAGCCTGTTCGGCGACGCCGTGCGCGACGAGCTCGATCCCAAGCTGCGCTCGCGCTAGCACCCTTCGGCCCCGAGCGGGTCTTCTGCGAGCGGCAAGACGGCGCTCTCCACGCAGGCGGGTGGCCAGCGCGCGCCCCCTTTCACCCATGGCGCATTCACGCGAAAACGAAGCGTGCTGTTAACCGTCCGTAAACCATCCGAGGTACTAATCGAGATGGCTCCAGACACCTGAGAGGCGCACGTGTCGGCTAACGTTGCTCGCCAACAGAGATTTCGCATTCAGGGGCGATCTTTCCTGGCGTTCGTGCTTGCACCGGAGCCGCCGGTGCAAGATTGGTTCGAAAAACTGGATGAGACGCTTCACCGCACGGCCGGCTTTTTCGCCGGCCGACCCATGGTTCTGGACGTCTCGGGTTTAGCGCTGGCCAAAGGATCCTTGCGCGCCCTACTCGATGCATTGCAAGAGCGAGAAATCAGAATATTGGGCCTCGACGGCATTGATGAAAGCCTTGTTGGTCCTGAATTGCCACCGGTCCTGAAGGGAATGCGGCCGGCCGGCGCTGTAGAGTTGCCGCAGCGGCGCGCTGCCAAGGTAGAGACGGACCCACGAACGAGATCGCTCATGATCGAAAGTCCAGTCCGCTCTGGGCAGTCGATCGTCTTCCTCAACGGCGACGTGACCGTGCTGGGCTCGATCGGTTCAGGTGCCGAGGTTGTCGCCGGCGGGTCGATTCACGTTTACGGGGCCTTGCGCGGCCGCGCACTCGCGGGTGCCAAAGGGAATCCGACCGCGCGCATTTTTTGCACGAAAGCCGAGGCGGAGCTCCTGGCTATCAATTCGATCTACATCACCGCAGACGAAATCGCGCCGAGCCTGCGCGGCAGACCAGCTCAGGTTTGGCTTGAAGGCGGGTCTATCAGGATCGCAAGCCGGGACTGACGACACTCGAGGAGGACGATGAAGATGGCTAAGGTGCTGGTAGTGACATCCGGCAAGGGTGGGGTCGGCAAGACGACCTCTACCGCCGCGTTGGGTGCGGCCCTCGCCGGATTGGGGGAGAAGGTGGTCGTCGTCGATTTCGACGTCGGACTGCGCAACCTCGATTTGGTACTCGGCGCGGAACGACGCGTCGTCTACGATCTGATCAATGTCGTGCAAGGGATTGCGAAGCTGCCGCAGGCGCTGATCCGCGACAAGCGGCTGGAGACGCTTTCGCTGCTTCCCGCCTCGCAAACACGCGACAAGGACGCCCTCACCGACGAGGGGGTGGCGAGCGTCATCGCTGAACTGCGGGAACAGTTCGACTGGGTGATCTGCGACAGTCCCGCCGGCATCGAGCGGGGTGCCACGCTTGCGATGCGGCATGCCGATGCCGCGGTGGTGGTGACGAACCCGGAAGTATCCTCCGTTCGCGACTCCGACCGGATCATCGGGTTGCTGGATGCAAAGACGGCGAAGGCCGAGAAAGGCGAGCGCGTCGAGAAGCATCTGTTGATTACTCGCTACGACGCCGCCCGCGCGCAGCGCGGTGAGATGCTCAAGATCGACGATGTCCTCGAGATCCTCTCGACGCCGCTGCTCGGCATCGTTCCCGAGAGCGAGGAAGTGTTGCGGGCCTCGAATCTCGGAACTCCCGTGACGTTGAGCAACAAGGACAGCGCTCCGGCGCGGGCCTATATCAACGCCGCAAAGAAGCTCAAGGGCGAAGATGCCGTCACCGTCATCCCCGTCCCAAAGAAAGGTCTGTTCGACAAGATCTTCGGACGGAGAGCAGCATGAACCTTCTGTTCAGATTGTTGCGTTCCCGTGGCTCGGCGCCGGTTGCGCGCGAGCGGCTGCAGATCTTGCTGGCGCACGAGCGGCTGGAGCACAAGGACTCCGATCTCCTTAGCAAGCTGCGCGAAGAGATTCTTGTCGTGATCGCAAAGCACATCTCGCTCGATCGCGACAAGGTGCAGGTGAAAGTCGACCGCGGCGGCACCGTCTCGATGCTGGAGATCGATATCGAGATCCCGCACGAATCTGGCCCACTGCTCGCTGCTGCAGGGTAAGCGGCAATCGTAGGCCGATATTCCACGTCCCCCGGGAGCCGCGTGGTCCTCCGTCATTGCGAGTTGCGCACCGGCCTGACGGCCGATCCACCTGGATGAAACTTGGGCGATCCCTCATCCTGATCAAATGAGGGTGTTGCGGGGGGCAACGCTTGTTTAACTCGTCATCCTGAGGCGCTCGCCCGACGAAGTCGGGCGAGCCTCGAAGGACGCACAACATAGCAGCTGCACGGCAGAGCAGCATCCTTCGAGGCCCTCGCTTCGCTCGGGCACCTCAGGATGACGGCGTGGGGCCACGAAACCCAACCACCTCCGTCATTGCGAAGTCCCTCCGTTTCTTCCTACTAGGAGCGTCAGCGACGAAGCAATCCAGAAACCGCACTGCAGCCTGGATTGCTCACATGGGGATGTGCCGAGTCAAGGTCTCACACCAGTCAAGGTCTTACACTTGGTCTCACCTCTTTGTTCGAGCGAGGAGCACCTCTTCGTCCCGAGCGTGGAGTTTTGAAGATGGCGCGCGCAGATCGGGTCAAGGTCGGCCCGCAGGGCCGCCGCGCAGCGGCTTGGCCTTGACGCGATCGAGCACGCCATCAGGCTCCAGCGGTCGGGACGAAGAGCGGTTCATGATGCAAGGAGGACCATTTGCAGTTTTTCTACGATCGAGGTCGAGCCGGTTTCGCGATCAGGTTTGACGCCAGATCAAACTCACATTCGGTCGGCCGCACGAGCGTGCCGTACCAGGATTCCGCTTGCGGCGGGCGGCTCGAGAGGACGAAGCCATTCTTCGCTACGGCTTTTGAAGCCATGCAATCCATCGGTTCGTCCGCCCGGATCGGCCGAGACTGATCGGGTCTCGGCGGATTGGTCATGGTGCTGTTGCTGCTCAACTGTGGGTGAGGTGGCTCGCCTGACGAGACGCCTGGCTTGCCGCCTAGGCAGCGCCCTTGAGCGCCGCACCTTCGATCACGACGCCGGCGGTGACATACTTCCACAAGGCGACCAGCAGCTTGCGCGCCAGTGCGACGATGGCGACCTTGCGATGGGCTTGCGCATGGAACCAGCGCGCCAGTGCCGACCCCGGTTGATGGCGCAGCCAGAGCCAGGCGAGCTGCACCAGCTTCTTGCGCAGTCGCGCATTGCCGGCCTTGGACACGCCTTGCTCATGCGCGACCGACCCGCTCTGCCACGGCGTCGCCGCCAAGCCCGCATAGGCGGCGATCTGCCGGCGATTGGCAAAGCTCCGGTAAAAGCACTCGAACCAAAGCGCAGCCGCAAATTCCTCCCCGATCCCCTTCACCCCCAGCAGCATCGCCAGCGGATGCTCCCGCGTGTTCTCGTCCACGCTCTGGCTCAACCTCGCCAGCATCGCGTCCCGCTCCGCCTCGACCGCCTTGATCTGCACAAGCAGCAGCTCGAGCCGGTCGAGCTCGCGGCCGATCTGCGCCCTCAGCTGCTGGGGCAGCTCGCGCCCGTCCGCCGTGCGCAGCGCCTCCAGCCGCGCCCGTCGATCGCGCCGCAACGGGGCATAGCCAGAGATCCCTTGCGCCAGCAAAAGTCCCTTGATCCGGTTGACATGCCGGATCCGCTCGTCGAGCAAGACCTCGCGCTCACGGCCGATCCGGCGGCGGTCCTCTTCCTCGGCGCAAGGGGCGACCACCATCGAGCACACCCGCGGTTCGCCCCGCTTGTAGGCCAGCAGCACCCGCAACAGCGCCTCACCGTCGATCTTGTCAGTCTTCGCCCGCCGCCGCCGGCGCGGCACCGCAACCGAGGCGGCGTCCACCACATGGCTCTCGATCCCCTCCTGCTGCAGCACGCGGTGCAGCGAGAACCCGTCCAGCCCCGCCTCCTGGATCGTAATGATCGGATAGTTCTTGCCGGTGCGCGCAAACGCCTTGCGCTGCAGCTGCGCAAACTTCGCCAGCAGCGCCACGAGATCTCCCGCCGCAACGCCGTGCTTCGACATCTTTTCGCCGTTGCCCGGCGACAGCGAAGTGATCAACCAAGTCGAACGGCTCAGTTCCAACGAAACAAAAATTGCGCCAAGATGCGTTCGGATAGCGGTCGGTTCAGTGTCAGCGATACGATCAGCGAGCAGCATCGGTCGTCCTCCAGGTTGAGTGGGTTGAAGCAACCTCAGTCTGGACCTGGACTCGGCTGCTATCCACTCCCCATGGAATCTTCGCTTCGCTCGCAATGACGGTTCCCCAGCGCGCCCGCACCCATCCTACCGCAGATGGCACGCCACCAGCTGGCTATTGCCTCGGCATCCGCCAAGATAGTCTAATTATAACAAATAGTTAAGTAGTAAATTGAAGCCGATGCTGGGCTGGAAATAGCCCATTTGGCAACACCACTGGCAACATTTTGCAAATTTCGCGGGCTGGCATGGAAAAGAGCCTGCCTTGCGCCTGCCGGCCTTGCAAGCTGGCAACCGCGATCTGTAGGGGGATGCCCCGCCCTTGTGTGGGCACAGGATCGAACTCGGAATCCGCGGGGACCTCGCCCTATCTTGGCGGGGCCATGAAAAAGCCGCGTGACGTGATCCAGCCCCGGTGGGGCGCCTACCTCTTGAAGCGGACGGCCGAACGGCTGCCGTTCACAGTCACCGGCCGGAACGGCGAGGAACCGATCGAGCGCGCGATCAAGGAATACAACGTGCCTGACCGCGAGCGTTTCCGGATCAGCGTGCGGCGTGAGGCGTGATCCAAGGCGCGCCTTCCGCGCGCCCTTGCGTTCCCGTTGTCGTATGCGGATATTCAAGGGTTCAGTCAAACTATCGCGGCTCAAGAGGCCAGGAACCCGTGGACACCGAACCAATTCAGCGTTGGCAGAAGTTTTTGGCCACGGTTCTGGGAACTGCGGTGGCAACGATATGCTTCGACGTGCCGGTAAAGAGGGCGGCCGCGCAAATCAATTGGTCTCTCCTTAATCAGGCTCTCCTCCTTAACCAAGAGGAAGTGCTGACCACCAGCGGTGCGCTTGTGTGCGCCTCTCCCTACAACAAATGGCTAAAGAGCTTGGGATGCGTAGAAGCGAAGACTGGCATACGCGCCAAATTAATTGAACGCATCGATTTTCCCGGTATTGGCTATATCTGGAAAGTGCGGCTTCGTCCGGAAGATGGCGAGGGTGTTACGGTGTGGGGCCGGCCGTACTCTTTCGTGTCTTTGCGCGGAGAATGGCTGGATCTCTTGGGTTTCCCCCAGCAACGACGGACGCCCGACCCCGTGCCCAGGCCACCTGTCCAGACTGTAATCGACCCCCCGGTTAAAGGTGACACTTGGTTTCTTCAGGGATCATCGATGCGGCTCACTGAGGATGGCAAGCGTCGCATACTTGCTTATGAAAATCCAAAAACAACGATGCTTCGCTTCGGTGTGCGGAAAGGCACTGTGTTTTTTGTAGGGGAACAGGAGGGCAGGAGTTATCGCGGAACTGCACACGCTTTCTATCAAGGCTGTGCGCCTCTTCCGTATCAAGTCGAAGGGGAAATCTCGGAGAACAATAGGCATTTGAGTCTCAAGGGAAAATTACCGCAGGTGGATGGTAGTTGTAACGTACAGAGCTATAAGGATGATATCATCGAGCTGAAGCAACACGAAGCAACAGCGATCATTCGGTGAGCCGTGGGTCCGAAAAGCGGCCGTCGCCGAACCTGAAGACGAACTCGGCTCCCAAGCGGGCCGCGATATACCACTAGCTATGTCGTTGCGTTCGCGTCCCGCGTCCCGCCGGCCTTATTGAACCCGCCCTGCCGTCTGCCCGAAGCCTGCCGCCTGTTGGCAGTGATTTGTTGCATCGACCTTGCGGAGGGTTGCCCGAGGATACCGGCGCCGAGCATCCACGAGCACTGCGGCGTGATCTACCCGGACCTACTCGGCCGATGAGTGAGCCGGTTTGCAAGCGTTGTCGGGACGAGCGCTGGATCCCAGCATCTGTCGCGGATGCTGATCGATACTGATCATCGTCGAGACGCTTGAGGCAACTGGAGCCGAGCACCCGGTGCGACATGGTCCCGGCTGGCCTGCACCAAATGCGACCGCCGCGGCCAGTATCGCAAGACGACGCTACGGCCCCGACGCCAACATGGTCGATCTTGCGGCTCATCCTGGCGCACGGCCGCCCGTGGGGTTTCGTCGACGAACGACCGACGCCGTGAATTGTTCAATAGTCCCCAAGCGCGATGATTTGCGGACTTTACTTCTCGCCTAGCCGCGCAACGAGGGCGTGCGCCTTCGGGACCAGCTCTTCGTAGATTGACGCGCTCAGCGCGTCACCGCCGTCGCGCATCGTCGCAGACGCGGTGGTGATCTGGTCAAGCGCGGTCTTAGCCATGTCTGGGTCCCCACGGCGCTCGGCGAGAAGCATCAGCGCGGCGCCTTCATTGCCCAGGCTCCCGGCCCAGCCGAGCGGCACGCGCTCGCGCGTCCGTTCCTTGAGCGCCTCGCGATAGGCCGCCACCGCCTCTTCGAGCTTCGCCGTCCCGCTCTCGCGCTCCCCGAGGCTCGATAGCGCAATGCCCAGATTGTTCTGGGTGTCGGCCCAGTCGAGCGGCACGCGCTCGCGCGTCCATTCCTTGAGCGCCTCGCGAAAGGCCGCGACCGCCTCTTCGAGCTTCGCCGTCCCGCTCTCGCGCCCCCCGAGGCTCGAAAGCGCAGTGCCCAGATTGTTCTGGGTCATGGCCCAGTCGAGCGGCACGCGCTCGCGCGTCCATTCCTTGAGCGCCTCGCGATAGGCGGCGACCGCCTCTTCGAGCTTCGCCGTCCCGCTCTCGCGCTCGCCCGAGGCTCGATAGCGCAATGCCCAGATTGTTCTGGGTCATGGCCCAGTCGAGCGGCACGCGCTCGCGCGTCCGTTCCTTGAGCGCCTCGCGATAGGCGGCGACCGCCTCTTCGAGCTTCGCCGTCCCGCTCTCGCGCTCTCCGAGGCCTCGATAGCGCATTGCCCAGATTGTTCTGGGTCATGGCCCAGTCGAGCGGCACGCGCTCGCGCGTACGTTCCTTGAGCGCCTCGCGATAGGCGGCGACCGCCTCTTCGAGCTTCGCCGTCCCGCTCTCGCGCTCCCCGAGGCTCGATAGCGCATTGCCCAGATTGATCTGGGTCATGGCCCAGTCGAGCGGCACGCGCTCGCGCGTCCATTCCTTGAGCGCCTCGCGATAGGCGGCGACCGCCTCTTCGAGCTTCGCCGTCCCGCTCTCGCGCTCGCCCGAGGCTCGATAGCGCAGTGCCCAGATTGTTCTGGGTCATGGCCCAGTCGAGCGGCACGCGCTCGCGCGTCCGTTCCTTGAGCGCCTCGCGATAGGCGGCGACCGCCTGTTCGAGCTTCGCCGTCCCGCTCTCGCGCTCGCCCGAGGCTCGATAGCGCAGTGCCCAGATTGTTCTGGGTCATGGCCCAGTCGAGCGGCACGCGCTCGCGGGGCGTCAGCTCGACAAGCCGATTGCGCCGTTCGATCGCTGAATTCAGAGCAGTCGTTGTCGCCAAATTCCGTACCCCTGCTGGTACAGGGCGTTTGCCTCTCTGTCGAGATAGCCGATCCGTTTGTCCTCATGGGCACTCCCCGGCGGAAACACGGCAGCCGCATTGGCAAAATGCCTGGCAGCGTCGACATAGCGCAATCGGGTGAGGGCAATATCGCCGCGCCGGGCTGACGTATCCGCCGCATTGACCGCGAGGCGGTCGAGGGCTCGCCTCTGCTCGGTCTCGACATCCGCGAGCAGGGCATCCGCTTTGGCCAGCTCGCCTGCCTCGATGGCTTTCTGCGCGTCGGCTTTCAGGCCCGCGATCTTTGGATCGTCTCCGGGCTGAACCGAAGCGACCGACTGAAGTTCTTTGAACCGGTCTGCGATCTCGACCAGCTTGGCCGCCAGCCGCTCCGGAGGAATGTCTTTCTCGCCAAGAATATCCAGTGCGGCGCGGATTTGACGTTGATTGAGGTCGAGGTCGCCTTCGAGCTTTGCAATCAGCTTCTTTTGCGCTTCCGAAAGGTCGGCGGTCTGTCGGATCAGTGCGGCCAATTGTTCGGGGGGAACGCCAATGTTGATCGTCGAATGAGTGATGTCGCGGCCGACCGCGAGCCCACCTGGCTCCGCTGGGATTTGCTGCGCTTGAGCCAGGTCGCTCGATGCAGGAACTCGCAGCTGCTCGCTTGGTTTTTCACCGCCCTTAGTGGGACCCACGGTAATCGTTGAATTTTTGACGTCTCTTCCAACGGCTATTCCCCCTGGACCTGCTTCAACTTTCGAGGGTGCGGCGGGAACCTGCTGAGGCGGAGCAATAATTGCCTGCACGCCTCTGAACCCGATCAGCCCGACGAGACCAATCGCCGCAACACGAACGAGCTTTGGAACCAAGTTCCAGGGCTGCTCGCGCCGCACCGGTGCGAGTGCGTCAGCGACGAACGTACCTGCTCTTTCTTGCGGAGCGAGATCGCCCGATATGAAGTCCCGGATGCGAGCATAGAGCAGCGCCGAGCGGTCGACCGGTTTGGCAATCGTCCGATGATCCGCGTCGATCGGAATGGGCGGATCGCCAGGCAGGCCAGGATCGCTGCTCGCCTCGTCCACGATGACGCCGGCTTGCGTTTCGTGCGTCTCGTAGAAGATGCGGTGGCGCAACTTGCCGCGCAGTTCCTCGGCCAGGCCGCGATAGGCCACATTTATCGCCCGCAACGCAGGATCGTTGGCGACCAAGACCCGTGCCATCGATGACGGCCATGCCAGAAACCGCAGCCGATCAAGAAGGGTTGCTTTGCGCGATCCGGTGTGGGGCGTTGCAATGAAGACGACCTGCGTCACGCATTCCAGCAATGCAGCCGCTTCCGGGCGCCGACCCCTCTGCTGGTGAAGGTCGAGCAGAACCTGCTTGACGAGCAAGCCACCGAGGCTGTGAACGACGAAAATGATCGGGTGCGCGCGAAGGCCCGGCTCACCGAGAAGCGTTTCGAGGACATTGACGGCCCGGTCCTGCAACGGCATAGCCGTCCCAAGCCAGTTCGTTGCCGGCGTCTCGTAGCGCAGCGTGTAAACCGCTAGCCCTCTTATGTCCTCGGCAAGCCATAGCGGCCAAAAGGATGCGTCTGGGCGGCGCCGCCACGTATCGTAGGGGTGGCCGCCCAGCCCATGGACGAACACTACGCTGGCGCGCGGCTCTTCGCTCCAATGTCCAATCTTGATGAGCTGTGACACAGCTACGCCCCAGCCGATCGAACACAGTCAGAATAGCACAGTCTCAATCCCCACCGCTACAAAGTGTTTGACTCAATTGCGCGTTAGCGGCGAACGCGGCGCATGGGTGTGCCCTCGCATAGTATAGTATGGTGTGACCGCTATCTGGAGGGCTTCAAGATGGACAGCACCACCCTTCTGATCATCATTATCCTGGTTATTATTCTTGCGGGCGGTGGCTGGTACGGCCGAGGACGTTGGTTCTAGACGCGATACCGCCGTGCGATAGCGCCCCCCCGCGCAGTTCCCACGGCCCCCCTTCCGGGCAAATGGCCATTTGACACGCGCACCATCGCCGAACTCGAAAAGGACGGCTTCACGCACATCGACGCACACTGCGCCAGTTGCGGCCGTATCGGGCAGATGCCGTTCAAGTTGTTGCTGACGCGCGAGCGGATCACGACAGCCACGACCATCGCCGAGCTACGTCGTCCGTTACCGATGCCAAAATTGCGGGAGTTCACACGCGGCTCTTTTCGCCCCGTGGCGACTAGGGGGTAGCATGGGTTGACGCACGCGATGCCTGCATGATTATTTTGGTCCCGCTCCTCCTCCAATTTTAAGTCAACTCCTTTTCACGATGGCTCGCCTCGACTATCCCCCGCCGTTGAGCTTCCGCTTTCAACGCTCGGCGCAGCACATCCCAGTCTTCCTTATCCTCAACGCGCGTCCACAACCTGATCAAGCGCTCATCATCGAGCAGCGCGGCAGCGAACCCCCAGAGCGTGCGGCGCGCATCTGGAGACTGCATCCAGATCGTTGAAGCGGCAACCATCTTTTCAAGCTCGGACGGTGAGAAGCCGTCTTGAGAGAACCAGAGTGCGGCCAAGTACGCGTGCATCTGATCGTGCACGAACTCGAAAGCGCCTGAACCAACTCGGCGGATGAGGCGCACCGACCGATGGTCCTTTTCAGGAGCGTCTGCTAGCGAGGCCAGCAGACTTGCTGGAAGGTCGACGTCCGGTTTGAGTCGCCGCATGTCTTCGTTCGGTGAAGTCGCCGATCTCAGTCGGCAGACGCCATGTAGTGAACCGATCACCACCCGGTTGCTGCGAGGTGATCAGCATCGGCGCTTCCTTGAAAGCGCGACTGAACGCCACAAGATCATGGACCTGTGCGGCGTGTTCTATCCCGACCGCATCGGGCGATGAGCGAGCGTCGAGCGCGAGCGCTCCCGCATCAGCGTGCAGCGGGAGGCGTAGAGGAGCCGTCTTTGCCGTCTATCAGCGCGATGAAGCGGTCGCCTTCCCAAAGCTCCACCGCATGACCCTCGGCAAGGTTCTTGGCGCGTTCCAGCGCCGCTTCGTCGTCCAGGCAGTAGGTCTCTGTCCGCCGAACAATGTGGCCGTCTTCGCCCAACGTGTAGACCCGATAATCGGGCACGAGCGCCAAACCCAGTGCGCCTCGCAATGCCGCCCGCTACCCTACCATGATAAGGGCTGCGCACGCGAGTGCTAGTAACTCGGCGGGCTGGCCGACGACGACACGTAGCTCGCCGCACGCGGAACCACCGAGCCATCCCGAACCTGATTCCTATGACCAATATGGCAATCCGTGGCCGCGCAAGCTGGAGTAAGCAGTTCCCATGGACGACAAGAACTACGACGACGCTTCGGAGAGAGCATTATTGAAGGTGCCGGATCGCGAGGCAGAGCAATATATGACTTTGCAAGAGGCAAGGTTGCGTGGACCCGCTTGCCTGACGACCTGAAAGCGCGGGCGACAATCGAGGTGCTAAGAGAGGGAGGCGGCGGTCCTGTCTACACCGCAGACGAGATAGGGGCTGCGATGAAAACAAACCCACCGGACGAGCCTGCGGCCTAGATGGCGGCGAGCGGGAACGCGCGCGTATCGCGGTTCCCCGGATGCACATCGCCCTAACAACCGTTGCGCTTTCGCCACGGTCCGCTGGATTCGCCAATCGAATGCGCGATAAGCATGTTCATCCCAACCGAAACGTGAGACGATCACGATGCGCTCGTGACCACCCAAGCGCATCCCTGAACGCCGGTCCGCGCGGTGCTCCCCAAAGCATGGCGGACCGGCGCTCTTATTGGGCCTTGCATCGGGCGGCGAAACGGGCGCCGAATTTCGGGAATCGGATTCCGCGAAAGTCGCGCCTATCTTGGCGGCCATGAAAAATCCGCGTGATGTGGCGCAATCCTCAGGAAGCGATCGAACGCGCGATCAAAGGAATATGATGTGCCGGAGCGGGGAGCGCTCTGGGTTCAGCGTCCAGCGGATGCTCGGTGCTGGAATACGAAGCAACGCAGCAGCCCCGGCGCGGGCCGCGAAAGGGGAGCGGACCGCACCGGGACTTTCCAGCCGTTCCCCTTTATCAGCAGGACCTGAAGAGGCTGCCGCAAGGCTCCGCAGACGAACGGCCTGGTCTAGTAACGCGCTACCACCGGGCCCGCCGGGGGGCCGCCCCAGTTGAAGCGATAGTTGATGCCGGCGCGGGCGATCACGCCGATATGGCGATGGTCGAAGCCCACCGGGTCGAGGAATACCAGGTTAGGCGTATCGGTACGATCGAGGTCAAGGTCAAAGAACAGCGCTTCCGCCTTGAACGACCAGCCCGGCCAGAAGCCCCATTCGATGCCGCCGCCCGCGGTCCAGCCGACAGCAAATTCCGATCTTTCGGCACTCAGGCCAGTGAAGTTGTCGAACACCCTCACGAAATGATCACCGAATGCGAGGCCGCCGGTGCCGTAGATCAGCACCGGACCCCAGGCGCCGCCAAGCCGGACGCGAGCAGTGCCGAACGTATCAAGTCCAGCCTCGCAGGTGAGGAGGACATTACCGAAACAGTTGTTGACATTGCGTCCGATATCCGCCCAGGCATAGTCGCCTTCGACACCGAATACCCAGTTGCCAAACTGCCAATTGAAGCCGACCGTGCCGCCAATCAGGCCGCCGTTCGTTTCGCGGGTCTCGGTGATCCCAGTTGTGACCAGGGTGCGTTCCAACTCGCCCGAAGCAAATCCGCCCTGAATACCGATGTAGAAGCCGCTCCAGTTGTAGAACGGAGCCGGGGCGACTACGGGCGCCATGGCGGGCGGGGGAGGCGCTCGGCGGAGGTCGGCCGCGCTCGCGAGACCGACTGAGCCCGTCAACAACGCACCGGCAGTGATGAGCTTGAGGGAGTTGCGCATGGGATGCCCCCGTTTTTTGCGATCGGGGATACATGGTCGCGTTTCCGTCCCGAAGTCTAGGTCAAATCGAGTGAGCGGACTTCGATTGTCATAGGCTGTTGCACCGCCGCAACAACGCAAAGCGCGCGGCAGTATCGCAAGGCGACGCTGGTCGAGCGCTTCGGCCCGAACTACTGGCTTGTCAACATGCGGTTCGACCTAGCCGCCGGGTGCCCCAGCATACCGGCGCCGAGCATCCACGAGCATTGCGGCGTGTTCTACCCGGACCTGGTTGGCGATGACCGAGCCGGATTGCAGCTGTGCCGTGACGAGCGTTGGGTTTGCGAAGAACATCCGGACCAGCCCATGGGCCACGGCGGTGCAAGGCGCCGTGACGGGAGCCTGCCCGTATCCGCGCATTTCAAAAAAGTGGCTCGCCAGACGGAAGCGCGTCAAGCGAGCCACAGGGTTCCTCTCGATGAAGTGTACTAGTCTAGCGACAATCGCGCCAAATTTGTGGCCATCCGTTTCCCCTGCCTCTGCGAGCGCGAGCCCCGCACGAAACGATGCCCACTTTTTGGGGAAACACCCCACTGCGCGTCCAATTCGCTTCAACGACCCAATAGGAGCGCAATTTCTTTGAAGTGTGGCATTTAAACAATATCGGGCCTGCCCCCTTTGGATTACGTGGCTCGATGTCTGTCACAGTCACCTGGAAGGGCGCTTATGAAGAAGCTGATTTACGTTCTCACCACAGCGACGGCGCTGATCTCCGCGCCCGCGCTCGCAGCCGATCTCCGTCGGCCGCCGCCGCCGGCTCCGGTCGTTGCGCCCATGCCGTTCTACAACTGGACCGGCTTCTACATCGGTATTCAGGGCGGTTTCGGATGGGCCGACTTGGAACGGACCCTGGTCACAACTGGGGTGACCGATACCTTCGAAAAGAGCGGCGGCCTGTTTGGCGGCACGGTCGGCTTCAATTGGCAGGCCGGCGCCTGGGTGTTCGGTTTCGAAGCCGACTATGCTTGGGCTGACATCAGCCGTAGCGTCGACAACTGTTTCGCCATTCCCCTCGTCACGTGCAGTTCTGGACTTGATTCGTTTGGCACTGCTCGCCTCAGGGTTGGCGGCGCCTGGGGTCCGGCGCTGATCTACGCAACCGGCGGCCTTGCATTCGGTAATCATTTTGTGGAGGTGTTCGACAACTTCACCGGCCTGGGTGTCGAAAGATCAGAATTTGCCGTCGGCTGGACAGTGGGCGGTGGCATCGAGTGGGGCTTCGCGCCGGGCTGGTCGCTCAAGGCGGAAGCGCTGTTTTTTGACCTAGACGTCGATCGCTTCAGTACCGTTAATAACCCGGCATTCATCGTCGACCCTGTGGGCATCGACCATCAACTTACCGGCGTGATCGTCCGCGGTGGCATCAACTATCGCTTCAACTGGGGAGGCCCCCCGGTAGTCGGGAGCTACTGAACCGGCCGTTCGTCGTAAGCCTTTCGGCAGCCTGTTGGAGCCGGCGTGTCGCAAGGCTGAACGGTTGGGAAGTCCCGGTGCGGCCGTTGCAGCCTTTCACGACGGCCGCGCTGGAGCCACGCTTCTATCGCGGCCTTCTCGTCCTGGCTTCAACCGAATCCAAAGCGCTTAGGCGTGATCGCCAGATTGGTCCCCCCTGTGACGCCGAGCACCTAGGTCCATCAGTTTCCGACAACTAGCGCGCCGGCACAGTCGCGCCAGCATCCAACTTGCCATCGAGCAATAGCGCGAAGATGACTTGCCGGCGGACGGTATCGACGGATCCGTTGCGCTCGGCCCGCTTCAAGCAGGAGCGCAGCAGCGTGCTGCCATGCTCGACGCCGATGCCGTTCGCCGATCGCGAGCATGTAGGCGACGACATCCTGCAGCTCGATCATGCGCTCGCCGTCCAGAGGCGTGATCGAGTGCGCAAGCCGCCGCGACCAGTTCGTCTTGCTCACCATCCGCCATCCGTAGCACGATCAGGCATGGCGAAGGCTGTCACCTACGAACCGATGACGCTCGGCAACATGCGCCAGCACGGTATGACGCGGCTCGACGTGTCCTGCCATGGGCCGGACTGCTGGCATCGCGCCGACGTGGACGTGTCCGGCTATGGTGACAACGTGATCGTTGCCGAGCTTGGCCGGCGGTTCCGTTGCTCGCGGTGCGGCAGCCGCAACGTCGACGCTCGGCCCGACTGGCGACAGTACGCCGAGCACTATCGGGCGATGCGCCACTGATCGCGGCAACCGACCCGAAGGCTACGCCGCGTCGGACGCTGATCCTGAACCGCGAGCGGCTTCGGCAAACTTGAGACCGCCGCTGATGCGCGTTCCGCAAGTTGCCAGTGGATAAGCTTTGATCGAAGGTATTGCGATGTGTCGCGCAAACCGCCCGTATATCGTCGGATAGATTTACTTCCGTGGGGTGTGCGTCGACTGTCTCGGAGATGTGGACCTGGTCTGTTCTTCGTCGGTTCGGCGATGGCCGCTCCGGAGCGGTATAGGGCCTACGCGGAAAGCTGCCAAAGGATGGCAGATATGAGCCCACGCGAGGACGAGAAGCGCCAGTGGCTCAGCTTGGCGGAAGCGTGGCTTAAGGCGGCCCGCGACTACGAGGCGGAAGCGTGGCTTAAGCTGGCCCGCGATTACAAGCCGGCCCAATAGCCGGGAAAAAACGGCTCCCCCGGGCGGTGCTGTAGATTGCCGGATGGGGCCGCAGTTCTTTGTCGCGGCCATGTCGCGCGGAGTTGCCGCAACTGGCTGGAAGTCGTTGAAACGCAATGGGAACGCTTGCAACACGGCAACAAGCAAAAGGGTCGATTATCTCCAGCTAAGCTAATTTGTGCGGCCTGAGACATAGGTGACATTCCGTACCGGCACATGGGTGCCCTGCCAGCAAAGATCGCACGTGATCGAGCGCTATGGCCCGAACAAGAACATGGTCGACCTTCGGCTAGAGCTCGCCGGGGGCTGCCCCAAGATCGCCGCCAATCAGATCATGGACCTGTGTGGCGTGATCTATCCGGATCGGATCAGCCAAAAAGAATGCCGTTGCGCTTTCGCCACGGTGGCAGGATTCGCCAAGCAGGTGCGAAACAGGAGTGTTCAGCCGACGTCGGGAACCCGACAATAGCTTCAAGCGTTCCCAGATGGGCCTGGGGCGCATGAGGTGCGACATGGACGCCCATCTTTCGGGACAAGGCGTCGGGCCGGGTGACCGTAAAATTATGGACCTACGTGCTCGGCGCCATCCTAGGCGCTTTGGCGTTTTTGTTTTGCGGCGACTGTGGTTTTCGATGCTCACGAGAAGTCGATCGAGCAGCGGATGCTTGCCGAAGACGTGGTGCAGAAGCTTAGGCAGAACGCCGAGCGCGAGCGCTTCCGGATCAGCATGCGGCGGGAGCCTGAGGCCGTCGACGGTCGACCCGGCCAGAACGGAACAGAGTAGTTCCTATGAGAGCGGTTGGCTTTTTGTTGGCTGCCGCTCTGGTGGCGCCTGCGCAACTAATCGTCGCTCATCGACAAGCGACGGGCGCCGACGGCCAGCTCTCGTTCAACAATGCCTGCCGGACGTGCCACACGTTAAGGGAGGGGGACAACCGCCTGGGGCCTAACCTTAACCGAATCGTAGGGCGCAAGGCGGGCGCCCTTCCGGATTACGGTTACTCGAGCGCCATGAAGCGCGGGGACCTGATTTGGGACAGACCGACTCTCGACCGCTTCATCGCCAATCCGGATCAGGTGGTGCCGGGCCACACGATGCTGCCCTATGGCGGGGTCGCGTCGCCCGAGGAACGTGCAAGCATCATCGACTATCTTGAAGAAAGCGCTAGGAACTGATCGCGTAGTGGTTTGCGTGTTGGGTCCCGTCCGGTCGAGCGTCGATTTTGCGGCCTCCGCATTGAGACAATAAAACCGCCAGCCGCGGCGCAAGGCGTTGGTCAATTGACCCGCAAGCTGCCGGCGCGCCAATCGTGCCGACCGACGGCGAGGCCGTCTGCTGCGAAGAGAATGGCGTGCCGTCGTTCGAGCTGCTGCGATACCGGCACCACGACGGGGCAGTGTTCCTCTATGCATTCGACCTTCTAGAGACATGCGGTCGGCTCCGCTAGAGAAACGCAGGGCCGCGCTCGCGAAGATCCTTCGGCCGGTCAAGCACGGCGTACACCTTTCCGATCATTTCGAGGCCGATGGGCCGATTGTCTTTAAGAAGCCGGTCCGCCCGGAACTGGACTATGGAACTACCACCAGTATGATCCTTGGGCGCCGCCGCCACGCCGGCGTCCGGTTCGTCAGCTTCAAGGAGGGGCCCTCGGCACCAGGACTAATGGCGGCACCGGTCGCCACCTCCATCCATCCACCACCGTCAGACGCCGTCAGATGACGGTGGCGCCGTGGTGGAAACCGCTGTGCCGCAGCCACTTCCTCCACCCACCACCACGAACCACCGTCAGACACCGTCAGATGACGGTGGCTTGTGGTGCGAATTCAGCTCTAGCCGAAGGTCAACCATGTTCTTGTCCGGGCCGTAGCGCTCGATCAGCATGCGCGACAGATGCTGCGAATCTCGCGGTCTAGCGTGCGGTCCTTTTCCGTCGCTTCCGCCTGCTCGCTGACCCACTCCGGTGAATTTGTGTCAGGGGTGCGCTTGTGATCGGCCGGCACCGGTTTCCACGCTTCAATCTGGGTTGTGAGTGTGGGGTCCTCGGATGCCGTCCGCGGTTTCGCTCGCTTCCGCCGTTGGGCGTGACGCTTATTCGGCTCGCGAGGGTCAACGTTGTATCCGCTGGCCCGGAGGGCTGCAATCCGCTCCTCAAGCGAATAGTTATAGCCGCAGCCGGAAAGCCCCAACAGCAGAACAAGGAGGCCGGCAGCTGGCAACGGCCGGATGGGGATCATTCGACGGCCTCTTCGTCATGCCCGTTCCGCGATCCGGCGTTGACGGCAAGGATTTGGTCGCCGGTCCGCCATTTGCCTCCGGGGGAGCATCCTCGGGCGGACCGGCGTGACGCGCTTGGTCACTTAGCGCATCGTTATTGTCCCACGTTTCGGTCGGGGTGAACATTGCTTGCTGCGCGTCCGTTTGGCAAATCCGGCGGACCGTGGCGAAAGCGCAACATTTGCTTAGAGGCTATTGCCCAATCCGGTCAGGGTAGTAGACGCCGCTCAGGTTCATGAACATTGACGGCGGCGATCTTCGGAACCGACTATCAAAACGTGCCGTCCTCGATCCTTGTCGCCGCTGGCGCGTTCGGGTTGCGCACTTTGATCCAGCACTTCGACCGGCCGGACCGATAGGGCAGGTCGATCCGCTTCGCGACGATTCCCTCAAGGCCCATGCGGCAGACCTCCTCGAATACGTGCGTACCATTATGGTTAGTGTGCTCGTTGAGCTGGATGCCGCTGTCGACACGAGAGCGGCGCAGCAGCGCATCAAGCTTGGTCTTCCGGTCTACAAGGCGTGCCTGCCGCTGGTCCTCCCTATCGAGTTCCAGCAGGTCGAACGCGTATAAGAAAACGTCCGCGTCCCGCTGCTTGGAATGCAAGGCGTCGAAGTTGGACACGCCATCTTCGCCGCAGACTACGCCTTCGCCGTCGAGCATGATTGAGGAAGCGTGGAGCCGCGCCACGAACGCCTGCGGGGTTCCGGAGTCTTCGAGTAGCGCGGCATTTCTCGTGCGCTCGCCCATTGCCGACACTCCAGCAGTTCATCGCCGAATTGTCTAGGATGAGTTGAATCGAAAGAGCCTCAGGGTCATGCGGAGACTGAGGCTCTTCCGATATGGCCGCGGTTCCTCGGAGAGCACAGTTGGGGGATCGGGGGACCGCGGTGAGTTCTAAACGCCGCAGTAGCCCAACCAGTTCCCCGTTCGGAATTCGCGTCGCTGACGCTCGCCGCGGGGTGCAAGGCCCATAAACGCGCCGGCCCGCCATTGATTTTGGGGAGCACCGTGCGGACCGGCGTTCAGGATGCGCTAGGGGTGGTCACGAAGCGCATCGTGATCGTCCCACGTTTCGGTTGCGTTGAACATGCTTATCGCGCATCCGATTGGCGAATCCAGCGGACCGTGGTGAAAGCGCAACTCCCTCGGCCGTTGATCATTGGGGATTCCGGAACCCTGCAGCCGCTCCCGCTCGGCAAAACAAGACGTTGCTTTAGCTGGACTGGACGAACATCCCGGACAGGCGCATCATTTTGCCGGCGGCGATCTTCGGCAGCCACCGGCCAATTCCGGCCAGCGCTCCCGTTTCGCAACCCCCCGCGGGCTATCGTCGTTGAACTAAAAAGAATCCCACATCGCGTGAAGGAGGCGTCCGATGACATACAGCCTCGACGAAAGGGCCACCGGAAGCAGCGATGTCGCGCATAAAGACAAACAGAAACCCCGACAGCCAAAGCTAAATCAAACAGCGTTGCGGGCAGCCCTTGCGACGGCGCATCAGGAGGCAGCGGAAGCTCGGGCAGCCCTTGCGACGGCGCATCAGGAGGCAGCGGAAGCTCGGGCAGCCCTTGCGACGGCGCAGCAGGAGGCAGCGGAAGCTCGGGCAGCCCTTGCGACGGCGCATCAGGAGGCAGCGGAAGCTCAGGCATCCTTGCGACGGCGCAGCAGGAGGCAGTGGAAGCTCAACGT
Source organism: uncultured Alphaproteobacteria bacterium (assembly GCA_963788095.1). Classification (GTDB taxonomy): domain Bacteria; phylum Pseudomonadota; class Alphaproteobacteria; order Rhizobiales; family Xanthobacteraceae; genus CAVTXS01. The sequence goes on from CAWBFP010000035.1 coordinate 252,135, forward strand.
CGACTCGACGAGCTTCGGGCGACTCTCATAGACCTGCGGCAAGAACGAGACGCCTGGCGCGCGCAGTCGCAGAGGCTGGCGGAGAAACAAAGGGGCAAGCGGCCCGCTTGGTGGCAATGGGGCACCGGCGGTTGATGGGAGCCCGGCCTTCGCCAATGACTGGCGGGCGTTGTGGGCGTGGGTGCTGCTGGACACCGCGTGACGTACAGATGGCCAAGTGAATTGGCCACCGTCACCGACGCGGTCATGATCTGCGGGGCCGTGGCTGCTCCTCAGATATGCGGGCATTCAAAGCGGGCCTCGGGGCCAACAGAAACATCGGCGACCGCAGCAATCAACTCCGCTGGGCGTGCTTCCGGTCCACGATGGTCTGGAAGCCCCGCCGAGGTGCTGGTGGTTCGTCAGGCCCGCCAGCCGGATTGCAGTCGGGGCACGGGACGCCAGCACCTCTGCAACCATCGTGCCCCATCGGCTGGTCTGCCCCCCACTTCCTCTCGCAGACCGACAACAGTAGTGGGCGTCAATAAGACCGCCCGACGCTACCTCGTCGCAGGGTCCGCGACGAAGTTGCAATCTCCCCGCCTAGGTTGGCCGCCGCAAACCCGTCGCCGGACATGGCGAGCTGCTAGGTCTAGGTCGGCTTGGGTGTGGACTATTCCCGCCCCCCGGCGCGACCAGTTCGACTTGCCCACCATCGGCCATCCGTAGCACGATCCACACGTCATGGCGAAGCCTGCCGCCTATGAGCCGATGACGCTCGGCGACATGCGGCAATTCGGCATGAGCCGCCTAAGCGTCTCCTGCCACGGCCCGTATTACTGGCATAACAACGGCCGCGCCCGCGGCATCGCTCCGGCCGGTTCGCCGGATAGAGAGGCAAAGCGAAGATGTTCCTACGACTGACTGATGTCGGTACCGGCGAGCCCGTTCTGGTCAACATGGACCACGTCACGCGAATAACGGGTTCCCACCCAGGAGGGTCTTACCTTTACCTCGACGCCAGTAAAACGTCCTTGGAGGTGAGAGAAAGCCTGCAGGCAATTCAAGGCGTGTTGCGCGTCGAGAAGCCGATAGAGGGGCGGGAATCACGCCGACGTTGACGTGTCGCGGCTCCGAGCAGCCCGTGGCTTTACGTCAGCAAATAGTCTCGCGCGAAAGACCGTTGTGCTTACCGTTGGTCAGATCGCTTAGCCTGCAACCCGCCCCACGACTGTCATGAACAGCAACACCAAAGCACCGGCGATGCTGACTTCGCAGATCAGTTTGTGACGCCCGTGCATGGAATCCCCGACCAAGTTGGTTCTTAAAGAGAGTGTCACCGTAACTCATCACGGCTAACTGGGATGGTATTACTGGAAGGTGCAGCAAATAGACGACACATGTTCCCATCGCGCAACATATCAACTGCCGGGGAGCCCAGCTGGCATGGAAGGCTTTCCTGCCAAGAGGGCGCCCTGCCGTGCAGCAAAGGGGCGCGCGAACCCGATCAACGAAGCCCCAGCCTTTGGCTATCCCGGTCGAAACCAGCGGGACTACCGCTGTTGGCTATATCGCGCGGGGCCGGCGAGTTGGCGTCGGCGGCCGGAGGGCTTCCGTTAATTGATAACTCGGAAGCTTGCTTCTGGTTCAAGGGATGGGTCGCCGTCTGCTACGCAGCTACTGACAGGGAGGATAGGGATGGAATCCACACGTCTGATACCCTGACGAATAATCGTAGCCGGGCCCGGCCGCGGCACCTACTCCAACACCTCGGCGATAGACCCGGCCGCGCCACGCCACGCCACGTGCCCCCGCACGCACCGCCACGCCGCGGCCAGCACGGACCCGGCCCGCACGCGCGACCCGCGCTCCGCTGGCGCGCTTCACGCTGCTCCGCTTCACGCTGGTCCCTTTTGGCTTCACGCTGCTCCCTTGTCGCCACTTGAGATATTCATCAAACAGATCCTTGCGCTGCCCCTCGGCTTGTCGCCACTTGAGATATTCATCAAACAGATCCTTGCGCTGCCCCTCGGTAAGGTCCCGAAGCGCGGGACTCTGAGTGTTCAGGAATGACTCAAAATCGGCGAGCGTTGGCTCCTTTTGTTGCACCGTACCGCCTTGCTCAAGTGACTTTGGCCCTGTTTGCGCATGAGCCGCTGAAACAAGTTCGACCCCAAGCGGCATGGTGACAAGCACATGGCCCAAGAGTCCAGCGGCTAGAAAGACCGTTCCATTAGCACGCATGCGCGTTCAGGCCTTCTTTTCAGCGGGTACGGCCGACAACTTTCACCATCGTGCGCGACGGAATGCCACGCAGCGGCACGCGCGCTTTCCGGCAGGGAAGCAGAAAGATCGAAGGGATCGTTTGATGGGTCGCTCAGGAACAGATCCTCGGAGCCCGTCCGCAGCATATTTTAAACGCCGGGCAGCTTGGCCAGTTCCGTCGCTTAGCCCTTAAGTGCCGTCAGCCAGCCGCATAAAATGGCATGATCTTCCGCGAAGCCGGGGCTTTCATGTCCTCGGCAATGACGCGGGTTGCACCGCTACCTGCCCCAGTCCTCCTCCGCCTCCCGGCGCACTGCTGCGCTCGCCGGGTTCTTCGACACGAGCCAGTCGGGCGTCCGGCCGGATCGATAGGGCGAGTCCTTCCTCTTCGAGACGATGCCTTCAAGGCCGAGCCTGCAGGCGTGCGCGAACACGGTCGGCCCGTCATGCTCGAAGTGCTCGTTGAGCAGGATGCCCGGCGATGCCTTGGACAAGAGCGAGGCGAGCGTCGCCTTGCGCGTTACGAGGGGCTCGCGGCGCAGGTCGTCGCCATCCAGTTCGATCAGATCGAAGGCGCAGAGGAGCACGCCGTCATCGTGATGGCGGTATCGCAGTCGTTCGAAGTCCGGGACGCCATTGTCGTCGCAAGCGACAGCCTCACCATCGAGGATGATCGAGCGCGCACGTAGTCGGGACAGCGCCTCGACGATGAGCGGAAACCGCCATGTCAGGTCGTTGCCTGGCCGGCTGTAGAGCCTCACTCGATGGCCGTCCTTGCGGGCGATTACCCGGAAGCCATCGTGCTTGATCTCGTGCAGCCAGAGCGGGCCGGACGGCGGCTCTGCGGCCTTGGTGGGCAAGCAGGGTGCGATGAAACCGGGAGAGTGCCAGCGAGGCTCGTCGCTACGCCACAACATGGCCCGCCAATAGCGTGGCGCGCGCCGGAATGCCAGATTTATCGTTTCAATGGAACCATGGCGGCGGGCCGCGCAGGATGGCTAGCGTGCGTGTGGACAGATCCTCACGATGTGGGGGACCCGGCCCTGGAGGAAACCGATCACCGCGCCGTGTGCTTTTCTCGCCATTTGGGTCCTGGCCCGCGCATGTAATGCAGCTCGGGCCGATAGGAATCGGCAAATCCGTTGCGCAGCTCTCGCCACGCTTGCGCGATTGTCGCAACGATCGGCGGCCAACCGACCGCAGTCATTAGCCCGACCGAAAGCGCCGACTGATTTGATGCCACGCGGATCATCACGAAGCCTCCCGCAACCGCTGGCGGCCAGGATGCCGAACCGGCAACTGCCGCGCCTGCTGTCGGGGCAAGTTAGTAACTTCCTTCCGTTTCTTGCCGATTTCGCCTGCGATCGACTTTGTATTGTCTGTATCCGAGATTCCGCCGGCGAGCAGATCAGCACACCCGTGAGTGGCAAGATGCCCAGATTTGCAGCGAAACCGGAGGCGTGGACTGGACCAGCTTTGCCCGGCGCTTTTTTTACCTGCCGATCCGGTCGGGATAGTAGACGCCGCAGAGGTCCATGACCTGGTTCGCCGCGATCTTCGGGCAGCCGGCGGCCAAATCGAGCCGAAGGTCCACCATGTTTTTGTCGGGTCCGTAGCGCTCGATCAAGGTCGCCTTGTATGACTGATTTCACATGCCGGTCCCGAGCGTAAAGCAGAACACAGTGTCGGGCGGATACGCCGTGGCGGTAGGTGGCGGTGCGCAAATGTGATTGCGGCCGTCGGGATTGTCCCGGTTGCGCTCCACCTTCGCAGTCGGGACCTGAATGAATTTGCCGTCCTCGCGACGCTTAGCGAAGATGTCGCCGCCGACGATACGCACTTCGGTCGGATAGCAATCCCTTTTGTTGCAACAGCTCCGGTTGGGACGATCCGGCATATGCCATGTGCCATAGAATTTTTCGTGAATGGCCTCGTCCTGCGGGGGATGATGGTGCTGCTGCGCCAAGCTAGGCGATGAAAACGCCAGGGCAGCGAACGTCACCCCGACATAAGCGGCGCGCATGGGGGCCGACCTGAAAGGCATCGGCTTGCAGCGGGGCTTCAGAGACCCACGCCTGGCCCTAGAACGCCGGCCCCCACGATTCGACCGGAAGATTTTTGGGCGCTCTGTACATAAGCGCAAAGGGCGTGTCGAAGTGCCTCTGGGAAGCGCTGATGTCGACCCCGCCGTTGTCCAGATACGGCTTCGCCATAAGCGTGGAACCCGCCACTGCCATCATAAAAAGCGCTAATGCGAGCATCCAGCCGACGACAAGATTATGGCTTAACCGGCGCCTCGCCTCCTCCGGGCCCTGGTACTTGCGAAGCTCGCGTTCTCTGGCCATGGCGTTCCCCTCGGTGACAGAACTGAAGCTGAGGGCAACAATAGCGGCGGCCTATCGATCCCGGTGTGAACCAGTTCACAGGGGACCTTGAGAATCTGCGCCTGGGAGACAGCCCGGACGCGGGCTGTCACATCTTCCGCAACTCCAACGGAGGCTTTGCCATGTCTGAAGTTACCTCAAAACCCGAAGCTGAGCGGCTGCTCGAACGGCTCAAGGAGACCATCGCGCTGCTCGAGCAGCCCCCGCCTCTAGCGTCTCGAGATCTAGCGGGACGCATTGCCGGGCGGGTTGCACAGCTTCGCGAGCTTTGCGAGAGCTGGCTACGCGAGAACGACTAACCGCCAAGGGCGCCCGGTGCCGTACCGGGAAACCGGGCGCCCTGTGTCCGAAGATCTCCGCGCTGAAGGTCGGCCGTCGACGTTAGCCGTGGATGCGTCGAATGGGCCGCCGGGTAACCTTGGGAGGGCCACCCCACCCCGAAAACGCACCAGCGTCCTGGGCCAACGGCGGGCCATCGCTGCCAGGGACACAGGCTGGGCTGGACACCAAAAACCCAACCGGCTGATCCTACGCAGCTTCGACGTCGAGGTGGGGGGCGGGCGGGAGCGATGGCTGGGGGGATGGTCGAAAATGAGCAATGAACCCCTTGCGCGCGAGCGCGCGATCCACAGACCACCGTCAGACACTGTCAGATGACGGTGGGTGCTGTGGATGAAGCGCGCCCTCTGCAACCGGATCGCATTCTCCCCCGACCCACCGGTTCGTGGCGCCGCAGAGCGGGGGCAACCTTCGTGGCAAGGCAAAGCCGTCGCCAATTCCCGTCTAAAATCATTCGTGAGTTAGCGCTGGCGTTCCATGATGCACAGATGCGGAGCGCAAGGATTGCCGCCCGCACGCGCGACCGTTCCGCCTTGGCTTCCCGCGAAAAGCGCCCGTGTTTCCAGTTTGCTCGCCTGCTGCGCTCTAGAGGCCCTCCGGCGTCCGCGGCCCTGTACTCTTGCCGCCGTGAACCTTGCACCGACCGTTCGGCATGGCTGCCGCTTGGCAGGGCTTGCCCGTCCGCTTGCATCGAGCCCCGCAGCGGGGAGATTTGAGGTAATAGGGTATGGTGGCGAGGCGCGGGGCCATGCATACAGCGTGACGGGGCCGAACGTGAGGGTTCGAATTTCAACTTCAACTGTTCAATTTTGCTCAGACAACTTGAACCAGACCTGATGTGCTTGTGTGGGGCTGACCCCGAGGAGAGGGGTTCATAAGATGTGGTTCTATATCCAGATGCTATTCCCCGTATTGCTGGTCGGGTTGACTGCCGCGATTTGCTTTAGCGTGGCGTCATTCATGGTAGGTCAGCCAAAGCCCCATCCTTGATCGGCCGCCTCAATTGGCTTTGGTGCATCTGCGCCTAAAGGCCGATGGGGCATGCATTCGCTGTATCCTCGTAGGCGTGAAAGAAGGCCGAAGCTCCATCGCGACGTCGCCCGGGTCGGCAGCTACGAGCTTGATGACCATCGCCCCCGAGCACACGGCGCAACGGGAAGCCGCCATGGCCGCCAGCCGCTCTTTCGTCGCCATCGGACGTCCTTCCGCCTCTCAAGCTACTGATCCTTGCGATACGCACCGGTGAGAGCGCTTGTCGGCTGCTGCCGATCCTTTTTACGAACGTGCAGAACATCATGACCGCTGCGCCAAGGCAGCCGAGCATCTGATCTTCCTCCTCGGCCAGCGCGGTGCCCTCATTCAAGTCGTGGACCATTGCCGGCATCGTCTTCTCGAAACTGCTCGCCATCCATTCGGCGTTTTCCGCCAGGCTCGAAGGCGGCGCGCCGAGGTCTGGTGATCTCGCCGCGCCAGTTCAGATGCCGCCCCAGCCAATGGTCGGCGTCCTCTTGTCCAGGTGCCGAACATCCTACTCTTGACCGAGGGAAGCCGAGCCCCGACCGGGGAGTCGCCGAGTAGTTGGGCCTGCGGATTCATGAACCAGAGCCGCCAGATAGTCACTGCGGCTCACTTCGCCCGGCCGGCGGCGCGGCGCGTCGGCGAGATCGCGCGACGCCTCGGCCCGATCGCGGGCGGCGAGAGGGATTTTTTCGCGGTGGACGCTAGTGCCGATGCTTCGCCTTCGCATGCCCAACGTCTCTCGCTTGTTGGAATCGGAGTTCTGAGTGCCCGGTGCTTTGGTGCCCAAGCGTTAAGTCCCTTGTCCCCGCGGCCGTGGACCGCGAGGAAGAAACCGGTGAGGTGGTGAAGCGACTGATCGATCCCGATTGACCACCAGAATAACCGGTGCTCGGGTGTCCAGCGGTAGGCCACGGCCGTGATGCTTTTGCAGCGGTCGATGGTCGAATGGGCGAAAAAATCGACGAGGCCCAACCACCACAGGCGCGGCGCGGCGGCGAGCGCAATGGTGGTCGTAAGGACGCCGTGACAGCCGGCATGCGCCGCAAGCGGTGCGAGCCAGCCGTGACTCCGTTGCTTTCCGTGCACCATCCACGACGACTGCAGCACATAATCCGCGAGGACGTGCTTGGCGGCGAGCGCCGTGAAGATGACCGCCAACGCGGTGGCGGAAACCATCGATCGTACCAGTTCGTCAATTCCGATCACGGTTGTTCACCGCCATGAACTTGCTGCCGTCAGCGCAACGCTCGCCGTCGTGAGCAGGCCCATCTCGCGGCACAACTCGCAGGCGGCTGGTAGGCCCTTAGACACGCGGCCCGCCGCCTTGGTTCATTGAAACTCACAAATTTGGCATTCAGGGCGGCGCCGTCCACCGTATGTCCTTGCCATCAAATCCACTGTGACCGGCATCACATCGTCACGCGCCCTTTGTACCATCGATGCTGACATGGTGCGCGGCGTGCCCATCGAATTCGTTGACCTTTGTCCTTTCCAGTCGCGAAATTCTGTGAGGTATTGCACACCTGCGCGGCTTTGCATCCGTGTCCGGCAATCTGGCGCGGCCGTTCGCGCGTAAAACTTCGCGCAGTTTGTAATCCACATCACAGTGCGTGCGCGCCGAGCGCGCCAAGTTGGCTTCGTTGAACGCACGGGGCGCGACATGGCTCGAGCTCTATCGCGACTACGGCGTGGGCCGGACCTTGGCGCACGCGCGCGTGGCGCCCGGCGAGCGGACCGCTGCCCGCTCTCCAAACCTTGCCCAGGCCATCGGCGCCTGGAAGAGGTTGCGTGAAACCACCGCCGGCCACCGGGCTGGGCGCTGGCACAAGCGTTCATGGAGCAGGCGGCGACAGTGCGCACAGCCCCGAGGAAGAGGGGAGGTCTGTGATGAACACGTCACCGAAATGGTCCACTGGCGATGCTGCGCAATCGCGGTCGAGGAAACTTCGCGACGGCGGCGCATTGCAACACCGGCCGCCGAACGAAACGGCAACGGCAGGCAGCGAACCGTCCGCGTCGGCCCCCTTGGCGCCGATTGAATTTCTTCGCGGCCATCCGGCGTTTCGCCGGCTGCCGGCGAATGCCCTCGATCAGATCAAGTCCTACGTTGTCCGCAAGCGGGTCCAGCGCGGCGCACTGATTTTCGCCAAAGGCGATCCGGGAAGCAGCGTGATGGCGGTGCTCGATGGGTCGGTCAGGATCAGCGTGTCGACCATCAATGGACATGAAGTGGTGTTGGCCCAGGTCTCGCGCGGCGACGTCTTCGGCGAGCTGGCGGTGATCGACGGCCAGCCGAGATCAGCCAATGCGACCGCAATCGAGAACTGCGAGTTGATGATGATTGAACGGCGCAACTTCCTGCCGTTCATCCTCAGCTACCCGGAGGTGGCGATCACGCTGCTCGAGCTGGTGGCTGCGCGCCTGCGTCAAAGCAACGAGCAGATCGAGGATGTGATGTTCACCGGTTTGCAGGCCCGACTGGCGCGGGCGATCCTCAAGCTCCTCAAGACGACCGAATGCGATGTGGGGCCACTGCGGTTGGTGATCACGCAACGCGAGCTCAGTCAGATGATCGGCGTGTCCCGCGAGAGCACCAACAAGCAACTGCGCATCTGGGAAAAGCGCGGATGGATCCGGCTCGACCATGGGGCGCTCACCGTGTTGAACGGCCGCGCGCTGTCGCGGATCATCCCGCACAGCCAAGCGTGACCGATCGGTTCGATGCAGTGGGTAGGATCATGACGATCCGTCCCACCGCAGCCGACACAGCGTCCTGGTGGTGAACCAAGTGATTATGATTCAACCACTTGGTGACACAGCAGGCAGAGCCCCGCCGCGAGCGCCAGGACGGCCGTCGGCCCGACATTGACGGCGCCGATCACCGTCGGTTACCGAGAGCGTGGCGCCGTCGAGATCTCCCGATTGACCGGTAAATTGCCTAATGATTTCGAGAATAAATTTGAGGTGAGACATGGGGCCGCCCCACCTGCGGCGATCGCCTGACTTGCGAGAGCTACAAGTCGATCGACGTCCGCGAATGGCATCGTCGGGGCTGTTAGAGGATGGTCGACAGTTCACATGCCATTGGAGCCGTCGCGGCCAACCTATCGGAAGTATTGGTGTCCGCAGCGACGGAGAGTACGTGACCTTGGATTCGCTTCCGAAAGTCCGGCCAGAGCGAATGGGTCCGGGTCATGGCCAGCGTCCACGGGGCCGCAGCCTGCCGCTGACCCCCCCGCGCGCCGACCAATCGCGATACCGCTCGACACCATTTCTGATCTCGATCATCGCGCGCTCCCACTTTGCGGCGTAGCCTGGGGCCGCAGTGCGGGGCGGCTACTGAAAGCGTGGAGATTTCTGTGGCGCGCTGGACGCGGTATCCAAAAGTCTACGGGCTCGACGACGGCACCGTCAGCAGCGAGCTCAGGGCCCAGATGGATCGCCGCGGCCGCAACCTTTGTGGAGGCGTTGCGGCAGCATCACCCCGCTTGGGAGGAGCCGCTCGGCTCGGGCCTGCGACCCGAGGAGCGTACCCTTGTCCTGCCCTACGAGGCAACATGAGCGATAACGCGCGGACCGCCCTGGTCCTGATCTTGCTGGCCCTCGTTGCTCTCGCTGGAGTCCTGTCGCTGCCGGGCCTAGGAGATCTGGCGTCGGTTCCATGAGCAAATTGTTGATTCGAATCGACAGCCAATGCTCACGATGCGACGAGCTCGCTCTGCTCCCGCCACCGCGCCCAGGCCAGTTCCGCCTTCGTGAACTCGCGCGCGAACTCAGTAAGCAAGCCATTGTCCTTCATCGTCAGATGCTCGGCCGTCAGGCGCCGCCGCCCCAATCAATGCCTTCGACCAAAACAAGCGCCAATCGTTCAACCTGGTCGCGGCGATTGTCGCCGGGGTCGCGCGCATCGCAAGCGAATTCGTTTCGAACATCGAGACCAGTGATGCGCCAGTCGGTGTGATCGAATTGTGTGTCGGGGTCGTCGGCCATCTCGAGCGTGGCCGAGCTGGCGACTTGAACGTCAATCTCGGTGGCGGCGGCCGCAATTTGCGCCGCGTCCAATAGGATCGCGGAACCGTCCGGAATGCCATTCGACACGAGAGCCGTCACGCCGCGAATTTCGCCACACACCCTAAAAGAATTTGGTTTTCTGGGCGCGCTCGCAGCTCGCGGAGATGAAAGAGCGCGGGGAGCGGCAGAAGCCCGGACAGGCCATCGGCGGCAATAGTCGCACACGGCGACCATGGAGAGACGCCCAGGCTCTCCGACATCGGCGTGAGCAATTAGCGGTTCGCCGCCGATGTTGAGATGCCGGCGGCTTTTAGAGCGCCAGTCTTAAAAGACTTCCCGCCAACGGGAAGTCTTTTCCCCGCCCACGTCCCCGTTTGGGATGCAGCCCCCGCGCCAGGCGCTGTGAAGGATGGGCCGCCCAGGCTGGAGTTACCCGGGCGGCCCGCACGCGCCTTGCCGGACTGAACGGCAACGCGCGACAACGGTTGGGGCCGCAGCCGGAGGTTTCCACCTTCAGCTGCGGCCCCGCGCTGCGAGCCGCGAGATAGGCAACGATCGCGAGCATGTCCTGCTGTTCGAGATTTGAAACCACCTGCGCCATCAGCGGGCTCCACTCGCCTGTTCGTGCGCCGTGACGGAAGTCGTAGAGCTGACGAAACATGTAGCTCGGCGAGCGGCCGGCGATGCTCGGCAACGGGCCGAGTCCCTTGAGGTCTGGTCCGTGGCATGGGGCGCACTGGAGCGTCCTTCCTGCCCCGCCTTTCGTCACTAGCGCCTCGCCTTTCGCCAGGCTGCCGACAGGAACGTAGGCGGTGAAGGTGGAGCGCGGATCGCGGCTTTCGAACCGGTGCAAATCGCCTTGACGACGCGCATCATCGCGACGCGACAAACTTTGATAGCGCAGACGTTTCAACGCGCCTACTGAGCAGCTCTTCGGAGGGTTATGTCCCGCGCATAAACCCAGATTACGAGTAGGACCAGCCAAACCTGACACAACAGGGTTAGGGGTTGGGGCAAGGTGCCCGTAGCCGCCGATATCGACCAAATCCAGTATGCTTGGGAAATCCCCGGCAGAAGCGTTGTAGCAACCATCGCTACGAAGCCGACTGAAGACGCTACGGCGATGCTTGCGAGATAAACGAACCCGGCAAGCACAATGAGCAAAAGTTCGCTGGCTGCCCAGAGGAGTTTCATGGTGACTGTTAGTCGCAGCAACCAACCGAAAGGTTCAACTCGCTGCCCTACAGCAACATGGTGGTGCGGATGGACACGGCAGCGTCGAGCAACGCCGCCACCTAGCAGCATGCGGGGCGACGGACCCGACAGCGTCGAGCATCACGAACCGATAGCGGACGGCTTCGAGCAGCGCCGTCACCGCGCCATCACCACGACGACGACCGCGCCAGCATCACCAGGACACGGGAGACGGTCCTGATCCTGGTGGAGCCGTTGAGGCCGTGCCGTGCTGCCTGCCGCGTCCCTCGTCGAACACTGCACGGTGCGTCGAGGTCGAGCGGGAGCACGGCAGCCAGCCTAAGAGGAGTACAAAGCGGAAGGGAAGTCGAAGCTGTGGATCGTTGGCCATTCGCCGGGCTGGGTACGCGCCTTTGCGCCTTTCAACGCAGCTTCCCAGCGTTTGGCGTCAGAGTTCAGCAAGTCCGGCAGGTAAAAGATGGTGTCGACAACCTTGAACTTGCCGTGCTTCGGGTTCGGGCAATCGAAGCCTAGGACATCGCCAATCTCGTCAAGTGCCTTGGCCTTGGATTTGCAAATAGGGCACAGAAGAAGAGCGTCTGCCATTGGCCAGTATTTCGGTTGCAGGAATGGCAAAACGTACCACACTGCGCCCCCATTCAAGTATAGCCGGGAAGCGGGCCAGACCCGCCCTCGCGCTCCGGCAACCCGCGCGCTAAAATCCCGGGATGATCTCTCTCAGGTCCGACAAGAGCACCCTAATCGCCCTAGCGTTGGCCGCCCCGGTACTATTCTTCCTGATGTGGGTCGGCCTGCACTGGATCCTGGCCGTCATCCTCTTCGTGGCCTTCGCATTTCTAATATACGCGGGAAGGCGAGGCGCGGCCCGGGAGGATCGCAGGGATGGGGACGGCTAGGCCCGATCGCCAGGAATGGGGGTCATCATTATCGCAGTGGCGGAGCTTGACGTGGAACGAAATACGATCAACGTGGTGTAATGGACTACACCATCCAGCTGTGTGTGAACCAAGCTTCTGGACCGCCAGAGGTCTTCCGCACCTCAAACTACAAGGGGCGGCCGCTTAACGAAGTCATCGGCTGGGCAGAGGCAAGTCTTACAAAGTTGCCGATCTCACGTACCGGCGAAGTGTGTGGTCTCGAGAGGGCAAAGCTTGCAGCGATTTTTGTCCGCGTCGTTGAGCTCGACAACAGGGGCTCGCCGACGGAGAAAGTGGTCTTTCAGAAAAACTTTGCGCAGATTTTCACCGAGGCCGTGATCGAGGCCGTTATTGCGAGAGACCGTCGCGAACAGGATCAATTCCCTCCCTAAGGGCCTCGCCCTTCCCAGGGGGTGGTTTGGGGCTAGGTGGGGCTAGGCCGCCCCGGATCATACAATGTCGCGGAAGCGGTCACTAATGACCGGATCGATTTTCAGCCGGAAATTCGGCTCGCCCGTCGATTTTGGCCCGAGTCCGATACAAAAAACATCCCTTACATTCGGCGCGCCGGCGACACCCGCCTGCGCGTGGCAGCGCAGCGTGCCGTGCGCCTCCATTTTGGTCAACACGGCTGGCTCTGGACGGTGTTCCCCGGAAGCGAGAGGGCGGCCTCACCCCGACATGGAAGGATGGAGCCGCGCCAGAAAAACCGGTAGGCATGAAGAGCTGGCTGAACTACCTCATCTGACGGCTTTGATAACCATCGACATCATCCGCCTGCCGACCACTACGGCGAGGGGTTTTTCGCGCGATACGCGCGCACGCGCGCGCGAGGACAGGTTCGGCGCCCTGTTGCAGGCAAAGCACCGCGCCCCGCGCGTCGGCGCTGACGGGCGGCAACTACAAACTTCGCCCCTCGGGCAAGCGGGCTGATCTGGGGCCGCCTGTTCCTGCGGGCTCACGGCCGAGGTCCAGCGTCTGCTTGAGCTCGGCGGCACGGAACGGCCGGTCGATCAGCGACAGCATGGTGACGACTTCGCGCGAGAGTCCGCGATAGCTGCGGTAGTGCACGAAATCGCCGTCGTGGTGAGGGACCTTGCCGCCGGCGAACACGTGCACGCCCTTCTGCGTCACCACGATGTCGCCGCGCGCCAGCGTCGGGTCTTGTTTGATCGGCATCGACATCGCGGCCGCTCCGGCGCCGCGGCAGGTGCAATCCGGCTTGAGGCTCTTGCGATAGGCGAGCGCAGCCGGCAGCGACGTGTACGGCTTGCCGCGCTCGGAGATCGCCTCCTCGATCGAGCCCCTCCCCCGCTTAGGCGATAGACCTCGGTCGGCGCGGCGGGACAGAGCGCGCGGCACATCTCAGCCTTCGACATGCTGCCACGGGCGGTGAGCGGGAAGTAGAAGCCATCGCAGGTGCGCACGCAGTAATGTCGCTCGCCGGCATAGCCGGCATGCGGCACGTCATCGCGCCTGGGTCGCACCGTGAATCTGACGGTAGGACCCGGCACGGTTGGACGCGACCAGAACGATTCCTCGCGCTTGCCCTGCCATGGGTCCGATCGTTCCTGAAATGAATCCGCGCGGCCGCGCTCGCGCGCATATTCCTGCCGCCAGAAATCCAAGGCGTCGTTCGCGCGCAGCGCATCGCCGCCCAACAGCAGGAGGCAAGTGACAACGGCCCCGCCTCGCGTGCTGGGTAAGCCAGATCACCGCATCCGGTAGGCAACCCCGAGCGCGATCTAGAGAGCCAGCCAAGGTTCATCCTGCAAATCATAGGCCATCTCGCTGAGCCGAAAAATGATGCACGTCAGAAACGAAACCCGCCCGAATTTGGAGCGGACAGGCCGCGATCTCGGCCTGCGAACGCGGGCCAATGTAGCGCGACGTCGGGCTCGATCACCTGCCAAGTACGCTGCCCGCGAAGACGACCTATCGCGCCGCCCGCGCCTTTGGCGGCGTGGCGGCCTGCGCCGGCGGCCGTGGTCCGACGCGCGGCAAAGCGGCGCGCGCTGCCGTTGGGGCGATGGGGCGAGGAGGTTGAGCGGTCGCGACGGGTTCGGCCGGCTCGATCTGGTCCTCGACCGCGCCATCGCGCGGCCAGGCGAAATTGTCAGCTCGGCCCGTGGGCGCCTCCACCGACTCACCTTTCACCAGGACGCGCACCGCAACCGAATCGGCCGTGAAGTTTCCTTGCCCGGCACTCCCGAGCAGCTTTTCCGCGGTGGGAGTGTGCCCGGTCAATGGGACCACCGGACCGGCCACCGGCCGCGGCGCAGGGCTGCTCGGTTGCGGCACAGCCGCGGGTTTCTGCGGCTCGTCGGGAACCGGCAATGCAACCGGCGTGGCGCGGCTGAGCAGTCGGCGAATTTCGCGCTCGACATAGTGCGCGAGCTTGCGCGCGCCAGCCTTGGTGAAGTGCACGCCGTCGCCGGCACGCAGGCGGCGGTTCTGGCCGAGGATGTCCGGCCCGGAGTTCGAGAACTCGCCGGATTCATCCATGAAGCCGTCCCAGGCATCGACGAAAACGATGCCGGTTTTCTCCGCGCGCGCCTTGTACATCTCGTTGAGGAACGACAGCTCGGCGCGCGGTCGCGCCCCGCGAATGGGCGGCAAGCCGACCCAAATGACTGGTACCCGCTTGGCCTTGAGCGCAGCGATGGTCTCGTCGATGCGCCTGGAATAGAACTCGACCCATTTGTCGGACCGGAACTCATACGACACCAGGGTGCCGGGGCGCCCGGACTCCGGGCGCGCGGTCGCGGGCTGCTCGGGGGCGGGCACTTCGGCTTCGCCCGCTTTTGCCAATTCGGCCGGCTTTGCGGCTTCAGCAGGCTTGGCCGGATCAGTGGCCTTGGGGGCCTCGGCCGGCTTGGCCGGCTCACCTGGTTTCTGCCCGGCCGGCTGGTTCGCACGCGCCGGCTGGCCCTCGCGGATCGGGTGACGATCGCCGAGTCCGATCATCATCACGACGAAGTCCGCCTTGTCGCGTGCAAGCACGTCCTTTGCGCCCTGTACCCAGTCGTAGGCATCGCGGCCTTCGCCGCGCAGCAGGCCAGACCCGGTGCGATGCCGACGTGTGACACCAAGCTCGGGCGTGTCGGAGAACGCGTCTTCCAAACCGTAGGCAAGCCAATCGGCCATCGAGTCGCCCAGCACCAAGACGCTGATGGCGGGCTCAGCTTCTTTGCGCGACGGCGGGGGCGCCTTGCTGAAATCCTCCGGCGGCCGCTCGACCGGGGGCGGCCGCTCGACCCGCGGCGGCCGCTGGACCCGCCGCGGCGGCGCCGGCGTCCAAGGATCGTACTGCGGGTAACTCCAATTGCCGCCACCGAAAAACCCGAAACCGAACCCGCGCTGCTGCTGCGGACGATAGCGCTGCTGATACGAGTCGGGCGGACGTGCGAAGAAATCGAAGTATTGCGCCTGCGCGGGGACCGCCACCGTGCTCACACCGACCAGGGCGGCGGCAGCCTCGACCGCGAGCCAAGCCGCCGCGAGCAATGCTGCCGACAGCCCTGTGCGGCGCATCGCAGCGAGGTTGGCTTTGCGACCCATGCTTGCTGCCTTTCGGAATACGCCGAATGTTCCCCCGGCCGGCAGGTGCGACCAATAGCCGATGATAAAGTGTCAACCCGAAGTTATAGCCTTCAGGCGTGCCTGGCTTTGACCTCGATCAGATTAGCTTCGAGCACTACCGCCGCAAGATGGCGCTGCGCGCCAAAGGGCGGAATAGGTATTCAGATGAGCAGCCTCAACAACCGGCGCGAAGGAACGTCAGCCTGCTGATCAGAAAGTACCTCACGTACCTCCCGCTCATCGGGTTTCTGGTAACCCTGGTGATTGCCCTGGTGCTGGGAATCGACGACTGGAAGGTCATCGCGCTCGAGGTGGGGCTCTTCTGGCTTGTCGGCGTCAGCGGCATTTTGCTCGGCAGTGCACACCTGTTCACGCCCGCGCCGGTGGCGAAGGCCATCGGCTGGCCCACCAGCCGATTCCAGTGGGAAGTCGGTCTGGCGGGCGTGGGGTACGGGGTTGCAGGCGTAATGGCGCCGGCCTTCGACCGGGGCTTTTGGCTCGCCACCATCATCGTGTTCTCGATCTTCATGCTCGGCGCCGCGATCGGACACGTCCGGTCGATGATCGCTGAGCACAATTTCGCGCCCGGCAATGCGGGCTACATCTTCTGGTACGACATCCTGGCGCCGGCCTTCCTGGTGGTTATGTACGTCGCCACGCGCTGACGACGAGCTGCGGCTTTGGGTAAGCGCATACCCGCCACGCTTTCACGCGTCCGCTCGGCGCAAGGCACGATCCCCTACTGGCACGGTAAGCGACTGGATCGCATCATCAGTCATTCACGTCGTCGGTAGTTCGTTTCCGAGTTGGAACGGAGCGAACCAGAAGTGCATATGCACGGTCTCGGAAGGCGAGCCTCATTGCTGCGCTTTCGCCCGTGATCTGGCGCAAATGATCGACGTGTATGGTTGCGGCGGCGACTGGGATGTGCACTTCGGCCCGAATGCAGTCCGCCCGCTCATCGAGCGCCGTAATGCCACCGTTGACGCCATCACGCCCAACGACAGCGGTCTGGATGAAGCTACGCTCCCCGCTGCGCTGCTATGCCAAGCCACCACTCAAAAAAATCGCTCAATCCACTTGCGTGGCTGCGTTGATCTCCCCATTTGCGGCCCGCGAAAGAGACAGCGATGACGCGCAACGACACTAGCAGTACCTACGGCACGTGGGACTTCACCCCGCGGAGGACGCTGTCGCGGCGTGCTCGCATCGAGCAACTCGATCGGCTGTCGCGGCTGCTCGACACCGCGATCCTGATCCCCGGCACTAACATCCGCTTCGGTGCTGATGCGGTCATCGGGCTCGTACCCGGTATTGGCGACGCCATCACCACGGCGCTGTCCGTCTGGATTGTCTACGAGGCGCACCAGCTGGGGGTCCCTCGGCACTTGATCCTGCGCATGATCGTCAATGTCGCTATCGACGGCATGGTAGGCGCGGTGCCGCTCGCCGGCGATGCGCTCGATGTGCTCTTTCGCGCCAACCGACGCAACATGCGGCTGTTGAGCGAGCACCTGAAGAGGGAAAGCTCGATCTAGCGTTACCGGATGCCATCGAGCGGCAGTTGAGGTATCAGGACCCTAACGCCCTGGCAAATCCGCAAGCGATGCGGCAGCGGCGCGAGACGGTCGAGCACCCTCTTCGCGACCGCGGCCGGCGCGACCGCAGGCCCCGCCACCGGCGGCATCGTTGCGCGCTGACGCAGGCCGGCGTCGACGAAGACGAGGCGCACGTCTACGCCGAAGGGAGTCGCGGCACGCTGGTCGGCGCGCGAGCGACGCAGCAGCGCGTCGGCGGGCTTTGCGATGGTCTAGGCGTTCGGGGCGCGGGTCATCCCCGTTCAGCTCCAGTAAATCGAAAGGCGTAAAGAAACACCTCCGCATCGCTCGTTGACTGACGCATCATTCATGCGGCATTCATGCGAACGGCGCTCAGATGCTGGTCGGACGGGGACCGGCACACAACGGATGCCGGTGTCGGTCCCCGCAATTAGGCAAACACGCGCCTAGGAGGCGCAAACTGAAGGTGGCATCATGAAAATAAGTCGTGTTGCTCTGCTCGCGGGCCTCGGGATGGTCGCGATGACACTCCCTGCGGCTGCGGCTCCTGTGACGACGGACAGCACCGATGTCCGGGCTGCGAAGCCTACTTACATGCAGCTCGCCCAAGTGGATGCCACCCGCGCGGCCAGCGAGCTGCGCGGCGGCGACTTCAAGAAGCCCAAGAAGGCGAAGAAGAAGGCCAAGAAGTAAGCCGCTGCCCCAAGAGCCGCTCGGTTACCGCCGAGCGGCCCTGCTTACCGCGCAATCAAATCGTTTTGTTCGCCTCTGAATTAGAGCGACGCTGTCCTGACCACGTCGAGGTCGCCGACACGCAGCAGGCCATTCAGGGCCGCGCTCTTAATTAGCCGGTGGGGTCAGCAGGGCCAAAATGCGGGCAGGCTTGCAGCGGTGATTAACTTTGTCCAAATCTTTGGGGACGTTGTGGCCTCCTACAATAACGGCCTCCCACTGTCTCGGAAAAACAGCTTTGTCCGGGTGCCTGCCTGTGGAGCTTTGGCTCAGATGGAGCCTTGGACGAGACGGAGGGGTGATGAACCCGTGGCGAGATGCTGTAGTGGGAGCATTGTGCGGAACGGCCCTTATCGCCGGTTGCATTGCCGCGAGCCTCGCAAGCCTGGGTTCGCTCGGCATCGAGAACACCGGAGCATCGATTGAGGACAGGCGGGCAACATCCGTAACTGACCGCGCCGAGCACGCCGACACACCGCCAGCACCCGCCATAGCCGAGGACGGGGTAGCCATCGCGGATTTGGAGAGCGGCGACGCCACTTTGGCCGACCCTGGTCCGATGCCGCCGGCGGCCACGGCGCCGGTGCTGCTCGCAACCGTGAGCACGGACGATCCAGTGCAAACCGACACCGGCGCGGCGGCGAGCTTCGTCGAAACTCCCGACGAGTGCATTGCGCCGGAAATTTGTATCGATGAATACCTCTGGTCGCTATACCAGCGGACGCCGAAAGTCGACACCAACAAGGTGACGGAGCGGATCAAGGGAACAGTCAAGAAGAAGGGCAAGACGCGGACTATCATCAAAACCGTCGCGAAGTACGTCGAGGCAGACTTCACGTGGAAGGACCCGATAGCGGCACAAGAAGCCGGCATGTCGCTGAAGGACTACGTGATCGGAGGGATGGATCGCGGCTTCAAGCTGAAGCTCTACCGGGCGCTTCGGGCGATGGACGACGCCGGCTTTATGCCAGGCATAACGAGCGCCTTCCGGGATGATTACCGGCAGTCGATCGCAAGCGGCAAAAAGGCTGCGAGCGACAGCTCCTACCATGGCGGGAGCCGCCACGGCGGCTATGGCTACGGGCTTGCGGCGGACATCGTGAGCGTAAGGGGTGACACCCGTATGCAGCGATACCTCTCAAGCCAAGAGTTGTGGAAATGGATCGATGCCCACGAGAACGAGCTTGGGATCGGGCGACCCTATCTCGGTCGCGACCCGCCGCATGTAGGGCCGATCGACGGCCAAGAGTATGCCAGTAAGCGCGGCCGGGCGAATGTACAAAAGGCCGGGTTGCAGACGAAGGATGCGCGGGAGGCGAGATTGGAAGGCGCAGGGCGGTTGGCCGTGCGCAACGATCCCGGCCCGGCCCGGCGAGCCGGAAAAGCTAGCCTCAGGGAGGCTGTGTGGGATTAATGGGCTCAACACGCGGTCCAGCGTGCTGTTTCAAAGATGGTCAGGGCGTGCAACCTTGCGTAGCCTTTCGGGTCGACGGAGACGCGGCTTGCTGTTCCCCCACAGCGAACGGCCCATCACAAACTTAAAAGGGTGTGCAAACTTGGAATCCAGGGATAAAGGTAAATCCGCAAACCGGAATAGTCGCAGCGACTACCAGCGCCGGTCGTGCCGATCGTTCCAACTCGCAACAATTGTGACTCTTAACCACTGTCCCAATCCCAACTTTTAAGCGGGCCTAAATCGCCGTAGGGTTTTGCGTCAGCACGGAGGTTGCTGGTGCCGATTAAATCGCGTCTTCCACCCGAGGGAGCGTTCGATCCAGAGATTATTCGGATCATGACCGCGGCCTTCGAGGACGCTTGGCGAACACTCAATAGCAATGGTGGCGTCGGGCCGCATACTGATGCGGCTCGCGATCTGCTGGCCGAGCACATTATCGGGATGGCTCAAGGCGGCGAGCGCGATTTGACCAAGCTCCGCGACGGAGCGATTGCCTTCATGCAGGAAGCCCGCTCCAAACCCGAATAACGCGGCCGTGCCAGCCGCGATCGAGACCCTGGAAGTGCGATCATGTCGCAACATTCCCGGCGCTCAGCAGCGCTCCTTAAGACTTCGATCGGCCGACCGGTACGCCAGTCGATCCGCTTGGCGACGATCCCCTCACGGCCCTATTCGGCAGTATACTTGAACACCCGCTCGCCATCGTCCTCAACGTGCTGATTTACTCTCGCACAAGCTCCTTTGTCGGCCGCTCCTTATTCTACGCGGTGGCGGCTTCACCTTGATGAATTGTCGAAGCTCGTTGTTCCGCGATCATGGCGAGGTCTCGCCATGCCTCGCTCATGCGAAGCCAAATCGTCCGATCAGTTTCCGACTTTGTGGCCTCGGCGCAGCGGGCGCAGATCTGTGCGTTCTGGATATACTCTTCGGCCTCTGACATAGAGCACTCCACGTCTCGGGCACTCGCTTTGGTGCCAGATCATAAAGTGGTTCGCGGCTCGGTCTGGCCCTTCGACCAGAGCGGCGATTTGTTCAGGACCCATCGCCAAGCCGAGCCGCGCAAATTGTGCGCCTTTGATTCAAAAAAGCCATTCATTCTGGGGTTCACAGTCAACGCCTGGTAAATTGCGCCGCGGCGAACCCGCAGCTGCAGATTAGCCGGAACTGTTTCGCCAGTAGCGCATAAACAATTCGGGAGGTTGGCCATGCTTTTGCTCAAGCTCTTCGGCCGGGTGGTGAACTATGTGCTCACGCTCGGCATCATCGGCTTCGGCTGGTACCAGGATCCCAAGCTCGTTAAAGCGGCGTTTCAGTGGAACGCCAGTCTTCTGGAAAAGGCGACTGACCGTTTCAACCCGTCCGGCCATGTCGAAGGAATTTTGCTCGCAATGAACGCCGATAAGATGCTTCTGTTTGCGGAGATCATGCTGCTGCTATCTTTCATCGGAGGGCTCATCGCCCTCGTGGCGACTAGGATTCGTCATCGTCAGGCACAAGCGCCATCGCCTTGACGCTCAGGCAAGAGATCAGTTGAGTCGCGCGATATCATAGGCGCGCACGGGCACTGCCGGCGAACCACCGTCAAAGAAACACGGCTCTCGTGCTAGCCGTTCCTGGCCCTAAGCGCGAAGCCGCGCGCCCGAGGACACGCTACGTCGCAGTCAGACGCCGCCCCAGTAGTAAGGCGCGCGCCAATAATCGTGCAGCTCGCGCTCGCGCTCCCTATCCGACCAGTTGTAGTCCCCTTCGCGGTAGAAGCTTGGCGCGCCCCGAAGTTGCTGCTCGGGAATGTCAGTACGGTAACCGCCGAGTGAGGTGTCATAGTTGAGCTTATTCCATGGGATTGTATGTTCCTCTTCCCCAATCCCGAGGAACCCGCCGAAAGACATAACCGCATACGCAACTTGGCCACTGATCTTCTCGATCATGAGCCGCTTTATCGACCCGATGCTGTTGCCGTTCGGATCGTAGACCGTGGTTCCCTCTACTCGATCGCTTTCAATCAATGGCTTGCCGGTCATCGTGCCGGCTGTGGCTGCCTGAGCCATGGCATCCTCCATAAGGGCTCTTCCTGCCTGCCCTTCACAGCAGCAACGCTCGGCTGCAATCAACGTTCCTGCCGCTCGCCCCGGCGTCGTGGTGCCGTTTGGAGGGTTCCGTAGCTCGCGGCTTCTCCGGTGGGATCCTGTTTAACCAGGATTCAGCCATTGCCCCTGATGTCGGTATAGGGCCAGGCATCGTAAAGGTTCGCCATGCGCTCCGGACCGGAGCGCGGACTGGATCACGTGCAAGCGAGGGCGTTGAGGACTCGATAAGACCAGGTACGGGTAACAGAGGACGTTAGTGGTGCGTTCGCAAAGGGCTAGGGAAGACCCTCACCTTCCCGGCGGACGAAGGGTCCCGTTTCCGGCAGAACGGGGCCCTTTGTCTTCTCTCGGAACCGCCTCGACGATGGGCCTCGGGACCACCACCTGGCGGGCTCAGGTCGGCATCCGATTTAGGCGATTACGCATCTCCTTCTCTCCGGTCGGCCCCTTCTGTGCCCGGATGGTTTGTTCTATTCCGGGCACCGGGGCTGTTGCCCTGTTCACTTTAGACGCGAACGGCAGGCACCATTTGGGAGGCGCGCTCATGCGTGCGTTAATCGCTCGTGCCGTAATCGCTCTCATCGCTGGATCGGTTGCTTTCAGCGGTCCCGCACATGCGCAGAAGTCGCAACTGGGGACGAGCCCGGCCGGAGGGCACAACGTTGAACCTCACGCGCCCGAGGCGGGGCCCCCCGAGCGGCGTACGCGAGCACGAACGCGAGGGGAGAGCCGCAATCTTCAGACCGGCGGTATGGATTCGGTCGGACGCCGGGAACGGTGGAAACCAGTGCCGGCCGATCACAAGCGCACGCCCGACCAGGGGTCACCGGGGTGGACGAGGGAGCAGACGGAGGCGGCGGAAAAGGATCGTGTGCTAGACCGCAAGATCCGCAGCATCTGTCGCGGATGCTGAGCGAGCAGTGGGCTTACCCATCGCCCTGCTTGGGGTCATCGGCCAAGCGTTACCAATGTGCCTTGAACAGTGCCTCCTAGGTAGGAACCTTCATACCTCAGGGCTGTTTTGCGTTCGGTTCACCGCGCCGAATGTGCCGCGAACCGCTGGAGGCAAAGATGCACGGACTGATTTATCTCATCGGGTTGATCGTCGTGATCATGGCGATCCTGTCCTTCTTCGGCCTGCGTTGATAGCACGCCCCTCCCATGCCGAGGAGGAAGCCGGCCATGACCATCGACGACCCGCGCGCCGTGGGGCGGGATCTGACGGCTTTAATCGCAAAGAGACGAATGAGTTCCCGGATAAGCTGAGCAGGTGCCGTACGACGCAGACGTGATCGGCGGAGAGGAAGCTAGCCGATTGAATTTTTCAAATCTCAGTGAAGAATAAGCCGAGCAGCTTGCTGCAGATAATCACACGTCGCACGTAGATAGGCGTCGGCGCGGCCTTTCATCCTGCGGTGTTCTTTCGGCTTTGCGCGCGGCTTCTTTTCTCGTCTTGTTTGACAATGCTGATATGGCCGTCACCTTCGATAAAGGCTTTTTTGACTTCGCTGGGATCTTGGATGCCGTGCTGGCGCAGATGAGCCATCAGCTCTTGCCGCGTGATCATCTCCGAACGCAAGTTTGCCGGTAAGAGACGGCCGTTCCGAATCAACGGGAGTGCTGGCGGTTGCGTGAGGCCTGCCAGAAAGGGGACATGATAGCCCAGCCAGTCCAGTGCATAGTCCCAGAACACGATGGTCAGCACGAGAACGAGACCCTCGGTCACGGACCTGTACTCGTTTGCCATTGCGTTCTGCGATGCATCGGCAAGGAGAACGATAACCAAAAGATCGGCTATTCCAAGCTGCCCGAACTGGCGCCTCGCCACGAAACGGAGAATGAGGAAAAGCGCGAGGTACATGATAGTACCGCGCACCAGCATCTCGACGATCGAGTGCTTCGGCACAAACAGTTCTTGCCAATTTAGTTGACCAAGAAGCTCCATGATGTTCACCATCCTTTTGAAATAGGGCGCATCGGCGGAAGCCTCACCGGCGCCATAACTTCAATAGGTTACCTTCCCTGCCGTAGACCGGGTCTTTGCGTGGTGGCGGCACCTTGCCTACCATCTTCAGCGCGCGGTCATGCGCCTGCGCAGACGGATGACAAAGATCATAGGTGCCGGTTGCCGGATAAGCACCGACGACGAGGAAGTCTTCACTGGCTGAAAGGCACTGGTGACCTGTCCCGGCCGGAAGAATGACGACATCGCCTGCCTTGACGCGCAGTTTGCGCCCGCGTCGTCCGCCGAACCGGACCACTGCTGAACCACGTGCCACACCCATGGCTTCATGGACTCGTGAGTGGTAATGTAAATAGTCATAGATGCCATTGCGCCAGGCATCTCCCCAGCCGTTGCGCTCGAACAGATCTTCAAAAATTGCGGCAGGATCGAAGCTGCCGCTAAGCCGGACCGGAGTTCGATATAGAACGAGCGGCCAGCCTGGATGATTTGGGATCACACCATCGTCCCGGAATTTGAATGCTGCCGGCTTTCGCTTGCGGACGAGCTTCACCAAGTCGGCAGGTGCTGGCCGCCCGAAGCCGGTCACTCTCTCCGCGAGCTTCTTCACGTCCTCGACGATCGCCATCGCGCGCTGCGCCTCAGAGCTGGCGTTTAAAAAACAGCTCACGATGAACTTCGTTCCGATTGGTCAGGGACGCGCGTGGTGTCTCGATACGACCGTCCACCCGCTCCACACTCTACCCCGCTTAGGAGCCTACAATGCCACTGGTGTTCGCGTGCGGAACTTTGAAGCGTGGCTTCCCTTTGCACGAGCACGGCCTTTCGGACGCACGGTTCGTAGGCGCGGCCCGAACGTTGCAGCCGCATCCACTGGTGATCGCTGGAGACCGGTTTGCGCCCATGATCCTGCGGGAGCCGGGTGTCGGCAAGCAGGTTTGCGGGGGAGTTATTCGAGCTCGACACGTCGGCTCTCGCAAAGCTCGATTGGATCGAAAGTGTCGGCGAGCCCGGCAATTTCCGCGACATCGCGAGCGTGGAGAGGCTCGACGATGGCACCATCATGCAGGCGTGGATTTTCCTCAAATCACGAGCGCTCGCGGTGCCAATTCACTCGGATTGCTTAAGTGCGTATGAGCTTGATGCGCGCTTTGTACCACCCGATCACCTTTGAAACAGCTTGCTAACCGGGGTGTTGGGCCGACACTGACCCCACACAGCCGCCCTTCCATGCGGTCGCGACTGTGAATGGCGAGGATCATGCTTACGCCTTCGACCATCTCCTGCCTTTCCACTCCTGGGGTGAACCGGCTCGCCTCACTGGTTGACCTGATCGGCCGCGATGCTCTGGATGCGAGGCGCAGCGCACGGGCGCCGCTGCGCCTTTTGCCGGAAATATGAGCCGATCGCCGGGAGGTCCAGGCGGTTGAACATGCGGGCGGCCTGCACCCGCCCTTGCGCGCCATCTCGACGCCCAGTGTGTGAGTTCATCGGTGGAATGCCCGTCCGGGTGATGCTCATCATGCACCCGAGTTCAAGCGCACGCCGGTGCCAGCGCCAGTCGAGATCAAGGGGTTCGTTGATTGAGAACAGGGCGACAGTTCCGGTGCCCGGAATAGACAATGCCAATCCGGGCACACAAGGAGCGGTCAGTGTATCAGGCGAGCCGACCGCAGAGCGACGCCCGATGCTGCTTCCGGCCGGCGATTATCGAACAGCCCAGTC
>CAWBFP010000036.1:0-39437 GCA_963788095.1 uncultured Alphaproteobacteria bacterium
TTATTGATAACCAATGCGATAGACGCGTTCTTTTTGCTGGGCCCGCGCGGCAACTGGCCAAACTACAGCTAGCCCACCGAGGACTGATACGAAATCGCGCCGCCGCATTGCGCCTCCGAAGGGTCGGGCAAGCCACGCGCTCAACCTAGCACGCTCCGGAGGCGTTCGGGGACTAATCGGTTTGATGTCCGAGTTGGGTCTTGTGTCACGAGTACCGCCGGTCCAAACGGCGATGCGCAACTGTACGAGAGATGAAGGAGGACCTTCGAGTTCGGCAATCAGGTGCTGATCTCAAGCCACCGCAAGCTGCTGTCGTCAAAAGCGATGGTGGTGAACGTTGCGGAAACGTTGGGACGTGATCCCAGCAGGCATGGTTGAGAGAGGCGAGCGCAAGCGAACCGCCGATGAAGTGTCGAAAGCGGATTAGGCGATGTCAAAACCGGGGGGTGACCCTTCCTTCCGGGATCAGCTCGGGAGAACCCTGAAGCCTGCCTGAGCGGCATCCGGCATATAGGCGGCGCGAAGCTCAACCAGGCTCTTGTATGGAACGTGAGAACCTAGACGGCGATGGCAAGGGAAAAGGCACAAGTGGCTCAAACCGCGAGGCCGAAAGTACCGATGCGCCAGATAGGGACGGACTGCTTCGTAGTAGCGATGAAGCGGGGCAATGCCCGTGGAGCGAAGGGAGCGGGTCATCGCCATTTGGCTCGGGTCAACCGGCAACGGGAGGAACCCGATGTTCAATGGAAGGCGGCAGCCTTCGCGCGGTGGACCAGCCGGATGACGCGAGAGTGTCAAGTCCGGTTCTGTGAGAGGCTCGGGGTGAAACTCCCCGGGCCTACTCGGCAAAACCAACAAGTCTCAGGATGAGCAAATCCCATCCGGTTTACCCCCAGCAGCAGACATCACGAGGTTTCGATGGCCCGGCTCCCAGGCATTGTGGAGGCCGGCGCCTTCTCGCTATTGAGAGAGCGCACTTGGTAGGCGCTTGCGGCGGCAGATTTAGCGAATTTGGCGTTCAATTAATTCGCTCAGTCATGGTCATCATACCGCGTCTTTCGCGGCCTTCACCGGGCGTGCCCGAATAATTTTCCGAGCCGGTCTCGCCTTGAACACTGTCGGCTCCTTTGTGAATGGATTGATGCCAGGACGTGCTTTGGTCGCAGGCTTCTTGATGACGACGAATTTTGCGAAGCCGGGAAGTAAGAAAACACCCGTCTTCTTGAGCTCCTTATAAGCCACGGTAGCCAACCCCTCGATCACACTCTTCACGTCCTTCTTCGTCAGATCCGAGTGTTGGTCAGCGACTTTCTGGATCAACTCTGACTTCGTCATCGTCTTCGGCATGTTGTTCCTCCCGATTCGATCGACACTATTCGGAACTCGAACCGAGAAATCTAGGGTAATCCGCGATCTGCACAGTTTTGTTTCGATACATGTCGCGTCTTGGTGGTCATGGCTGCTTTCGCCCGGAAACCGGAAATTGAGCGACGCGGTCGACACGTCCGAAAAGTGCCAAAAACGCGAAAAACTCATGTCGAGCATTTCTGGTCCGCTCTTGTCCCGAAAGTGGCCGTTAGAGCGTCGATTGGTCGCGTTCGGGCCAACAACGGAAGTCACCGGCACGGCGCCGCTGGCGATGCGCGCGCGCCAGCCACCGGCCCCGTTAGCGACTTGTCCGTGGCGAGCGAGGTCGCGGCGTGGGCCAAGGCGCGCGGGCTCAAGGCCCAAGCGAAATCTCCGTCCAGGAAGCAGGCGACCGGCAAGATGCAACACCGCCCACTGGGGCGCGCATCTATTATTGATGCCCGTCGTGAAAGAGCCGCGCGATCAATCATGCCTCGGGCGTGAACGCGTAACCGTTGCCATCCCGGGCGAGTGAACCGACGTTGGGTAGCAGCCAGTGACTTCCGGTGACCAGGAGCCTGTCGGCGATCGCGCGATCGAAAATCCGCTTGCGCGTTTCGACCGCCATCACCGGGTCTTGATCGAGCGCAACCTGCCAATCCGGATTTCGCACGAATAGCGCCGGCAGCAGGCTCACGTCGGCGGTCACCAGCAACGCCTTGCCGCCTGAGGTCAGGAGATGGGCGACCTGCCCGGGGCTGTGACCGGGCGCAGGGATCGCGCGCACGCCCGGCACGAGCTCGCTTTCGCCATCGACCGGTCGGACATTCTTCCACGTCGCGAGCGTCGCGCGAATAAGCTGTGAAAGGCCCTTGCGGGTGGGCCCGAGATCCATGGCGTCGACTTCCGGCCGTGCCCACCATTTGAGCTCCGAGGCAGGAACGATGATCTCGGCGTCCGGGAAAATCTGCGCGTGGGTCACCTTGTCCATCAAGCCGTAGATGTGGTCGCCGTGCAGATGCGAGACGAGGACGGTCGTGACCGCCTTGGGGTTGAGCCCTGCCGCCGCCATGCTCTGGGCGAGCCAGCCGGCATCCGGGCCATAAATCGGAAACCCGCCCGTGCCGGAGTTGAACAGCACCAGGCGATCGCCGATCTTCGCCGCCATGAGGGTGAATGGAATCGGCACGTAGGCATCGGACAGCCCGGCAGCCCGGAGCGCTGCCTTGGTCGCATCGACATTGGCA
The DNA here is from genome assembly GCA_963788095.1 of uncultured Alphaproteobacteria bacterium. Classification (GTDB taxonomy): domain Bacteria; phylum Pseudomonadota; class Alphaproteobacteria; order Rhizobiales; family Xanthobacteraceae; genus CAVTXS01. Next base: position 2,595 of record CAWBFP010000036.1, read on the forward strand.
TTGCGGACGAAGTTGTCCCGGTGCGGCGCCTCGCGCATGCCGTCGAGCAACGAGAACACCTCGATGTCTCCGATCTTGTGCTTGCGGAAAGGTTGGCCGGCAAACGTTTGCGCGCGCGCCGCACCCACAAAGGCGACGGGTTTCTCGAGCCCGAACGCCGCGTAGGCGCCAGCTGCACCGAGCACGAGGTCGCGGCGCGAGATCTCAAACATGGCTTGATCTTCCCCCCGTTCTGGCGCACATCGCCGAAAATGCGGGGGTGGCGATTATCCCCTGCCTTCGATCGAGCGTATCAGTGAAGTTGTTGCCAAGGAAGTTCGGCTTCGGGTCAACAGCGACGGATTGGTCCCAATTGTAACAGTTCCGCTCATCCCCCCAATAGCCGACATGCATGCGGATATGCGCCGCATTCGTGGCCATGAGGAAACTAGGCGAGGTCGAAATCGAATTCAGACTCATCCTGGGCCAGTTGACGAGGTTATGTGTCCCGTCGGCTCGCGCGGGGGACTGCCTGGCCCCGGAAAAACTCCTCAAGGCGCGACCAACCAAACTCAAGAAGTGTCAGGGCTTGCGAGTCCCCTTTGGCCCAAAGCCCTTCATGCCGGACGGGACGATGACGGACTGTCTGGGGTGACATGGACAGGGGCGCGTTTCCTGCTATTCCGTAGCGCCGCCGTCCTGGCGCGGCTGCGCGCGCGCTTCTTCGCCGCTCTCTGGCTGCCCGGCTTGGGCTTGGCGCGGCTGTGCGTGCGCTTCTTCGCTCCTTGCCGGCTGCCCGACTTTGTGATCGCAAACTCCTCGATCTTGTGGCCACCCTTGAGTGCCGCCCGCAGCCATCGCGGTCGCACGCCGCGGCCTGCCCAGGTCTCCGACTTGTTAGCCGGGTTGCGATACTTCGGCGCGACCTTCCGCCCCTTCAAGGAGCTGCTCTTGCGCGTACTCGTAGCACGCTCGGTATTGATGCCGATATATCTGCTGAGCCGCGAGAGCTGATTTTCAAGCGCCCTGCGTTCGGCTTTTGCGCGCGTGCGGATGATGCGGTCGGTGTTATCGCGAAGAGTTATAAGTGCCTCGATAGTCATGTTAGCCAAGCCAGATTTCTTCACGCAAACCTCCCTGATTCGATCGGCGTCGCACCGCAATCTTCAATTTCACAACGTTCCAGGTTTCAGACCGTCTCGAAAGGCAGCCATGGGCAAGCCTACGTTTTTGCCCCATTGAATGCCACCCGTTCATCATGTCTAGGTAGAGGTGACAGGCGCACTCGGCGTCGTTTAGGACATTTGTGCCCAAATCTGACGCAATCGCCATTGCCAAGGCGGCACCGGAGATTGTGCCGCTTGAGAGCATCACGGGAAGAGTTCCTTTGTCGACGGCCATCAGCACTTCTGGACATACGGCACCTATCAAACGTCGTGGATGGAGGTAGCGCCATATGCGGGCGACCCCGCGTCCAATCCCTTCGGCGTTCCTTTCTGCCAGACGACCTGGCCCCCGAGCTCAAGGCGGCTGGGATCCGCTACGCCCTGACGATTGAAGCGGCGGACGGCTTGCAGGAGAATGCGGCGCTGCTCGCCAATGCGCAGAAGCATGATTGGATTGCGGGCGTCGTTGGCTGGATGCCGATTGCGCATCCGAACGAGCTTGAACGGGTGCTCGATGAGTTAGTCGACCGGCGCGCCTTGGTCGGCGTGCGCCATCTGATCAATGTTGAGCCCGACCCGGACTGGATCATCCGCACGGATGTATTGAGGGGACTCCAGGTTCTAGCGAGCCGCGGCTTGACGTTCGACTATGTGGGCATAACGCCGCGGCACCTGGAACATTTCCGTTGGTCGCACAGCGCGTCCCGAATTTCCGAATAGTGATCGATCACCTCGGCAAGCCGCCGATCGCTGCTGGCGAATTCGAACCCTGGAGGACACTGCTTGCGCGCGCCGCCCGGATGCCGAATGTCTTCGCCAAGGTGTCGGGCCTTGATGCCGGTGAAGCCGACGAGTGGACCGCAGCAACCATCGCGCCATATGTCGACTGTGCGCTCGAACTGTTCGGGCCTGAGCGGTTGATGTTCGGCAGTGATTGGCCGGTAGCCAACCTGGTGGCGGCTACGGCAAAGTATGGCGAGAGACTAACCGCGCGCTTGCCGGCCTATCGCGCAACGAACGCGATGGAATCCTTGGCGGCACCGCCATCGCGTTCTATCGCCTGCCAATCAACCCGTGGCCGTGACGTCCAAGCGCCGAATCGAATGTTCCCACCGCAACAGGTCCGATAGGCGACGCCGCGCCAGCCGTGAGTTTGGTTTGGGTCCAAAATCGACACGTCGCAGACTGAGCATATCTCTTCCGGTTTACCCCCACGAGCGGACTTAGGAGCGGACATGCCCGTTTCGTCGCAATGGGCCATAAGCGGCCGTGAGCAATCGCAGCAAAACCTGCGTTATTCGATCACCTCGTCGGCGGTGAACAAAAGTCGCGGTGGGATTTCAAGCCCGAGCGCGGCGGCGGCCTTGAGGTTGATCCCCAGCTCGTATTTGGTCGGCTGCTGAAAGGGCAGATCGCCGGGCTTCTCGCCGCGCAGGATCCGATCGACGTAGGACGCGGCCCCGCGATGCAGCTCGATGCGATCCACGCCGTAGAACGCCAAGCCTCCGTGCGCGATGGCGCGGCGTTCGAATAAACAGCGGGCAGCCGATGCCTCGTGATCAGCGCAACGGTCTGCTCCATGAGCGAGGCGATCGTGACGTCCGGGGCAGCAAAGATGCCGCCATCGGGCTGTGCCGCCACGGCGACGACGGCGCGCTCGATATCGGCAAAACCATCGATCGGGGAAAGGATCGCCTGGACGCCAAGCGGAGGGGCGGCGACCTCGAACGAACGCGCGTAGAGGGTCGCGCCCACATTGTCCGGGTTGTAGAGCATGGCGACGCGCGCGACGTTGGGCGCAAGCTCCTTAAGCGTCTGCAGCATCTTACCGATGACCGAATGCTCTAGTATTGCAAAGCCGGTGACGTTGCCGCCTGGCCGGGCGAGGTTCTTGATCCAGCCCCGCTCGACCGGATCGGCGCCGCCCGCTACGACGATCGGAACCGTGCGCGTCGCCTCCATCAGCACCGGGATGACCCGGCCGCCGACTGCCATTATGGCGTCCGGCGTCAGCTCCGCGAGGTTCGCTGCGGCGGCTCGGATCAGCTCCATGTTGTCGGTGGTCCAGCGCTCGTCAAACTGAACGTTGACGCCCTTTGCCCAGCCTTTTTTCCGCAACTCTTCCCGGAATGCACGCACGCGTGCCTGCACTTCCATTTCTGTGGGAGCATAGGGCATCAAGATCCCGATCCGCCGCATGCGCTCGCCGGTTTGGGCGCGCGCCGCGAGCGGCCACGCCGCCGCACCGCCGATGGGCGCGTGCTCGTGAAGCTCAGTGGACGGGTCCCCGATCGGGCACCCAGGCGGAAATTGTAGTACCCTGGAGCGGCTTGCTCTCGATGTTGAGCTTGCCCCCGAGCAGCGCAACTCGTTGTCGCATGCTGGCAAGTCCGAGGCTTGCCCCGGCGCGATGTTGCGCGGGATCGAAGCCGACGCCATCGTCTCTGACCGTGAGCTGCAGTCCACCGTCCAAACGCCGCAGGCGAACCCCCGCCCGGCTGGCCGGCATGGCGTGCGATATTGCGCAGGCCCTCCTGCGCAACACGAAAGAGACAGAGGGCCACGTCGTGCGGCACCATCTCGGGAATTTCCTCGGCGCTCAACTCCAGTCGAATCGGACAGGTCTGCGAAAAGCGCTCGCATTCGGATTTCAACGCTTCGCGCAAACCGAGATCCTCGAGAATGGAGGGATGCAGTCGATACGACAGCGCATGCACGTCCTCGCTCAATCGCGACCAGACCTTCTCGCATCGTACGCATTGTCGCGCCTCCGGCAAGCCTCCTAATTTGCGCTCTTCTCGGCCAGCTTCGATCGCCAGCACGGCCAGCCGCTGCGTCACGTCGTCGTGCAGCTCGCGCGCAAGCCGCGAGCGCTCCTCCTCCTGCGCGTCGATGAGCCGGCCGCTCAGGTCATGCGCGGCGGCTTCCGAGCGGCGGCGTCGCGGTGCTCGTAAAGCAGCCAACCGATCAAGGCCGACTGCACCAAAACAATGGCAACAACTCCCAGGAACTGTGCTTCGCGTATTGCTCCCACACGGTCGGATCGCGGAAGTGGATTTCGCTTCCCGGCGGCAGACGGCTTTCGCTGATGCCCCAGCGCTGCATTTCCCTCCAGTCGAACTTCGGAGTCGCAAATCCGATCGGCGTCGTCTTAATGTCGCCCGCCTTTTCGCCGCCGAGGATGCGAACTGCAACGGCCGCTGTCTGTCGGCCTACTTCCAGTGCCGGGCGCATTGGGCCACCAACAATTTCACCGCCGAAGAAGCCTTCTTGATAAGTAAAAATGGGCGCATTGGCGACGGCATGAAGCCTCTTCAACGCCGTGCTCACCTTCGTGCACAACCCCCGCCGCATCGACCACCATCGGCTCCCAGAAGATCGCAGACCGCGGCGGAAGCGCAGCCGCATGTTTCAGTATGTCCTCGAACGACAAGTCGTTGTACCATGTAAAGGCGATCCGGTTTGCCAGGGGCTCCACCGCGTTGCCGATCTCCCCCTTCCAATACTGTTCAATGGGAGAATTACCGACCACCACTGCTATATTCTTGGTGTCCGGCAACACTCGCATAATATTCTCGAAGAAGCCCCAAAGTCGTTATAGACGGCGACAACGGCGTCATTCGCGGTAAGAGCGGAATGCTGAACGAGAAGCTGGTTCACTGCTGTGAGCACCATTGGTACTGTGGGAAAGAGCTGCTCCCGGTGCCGCTGGACAAACGCAGTCGCAGGCGCGCCAATGCTCACAATCAGGTCGACAGGACGGTCGTCATAGAGCGCACGGAGATACTCGACGAATGGAAGCCCCGGGTTCTCTTCGCGGGAACGGGCGGCTACAAGCGAGTGGTCAATGATGTCCAGCGGCCAGGGAGATTGCCGACCCAGTTCCGCGCGGATCGCCCTGGCATAGTCGCTCCAAGGCTTAACATCCGGGCCAAAAGAATGAAGCAACATCACCCGTTTAGGCTCGACCGCCAAAGCAACCGAATACGCAAACGACGCCATAAAAGAAGAAAAACAATTCCCGCAGTCGGCAGGATACGCCGCATGCGGATCAAGGCGGCCTGACGATTTGAATGTCCGGCCCTCGCAATCGCCGTAACCCGAACGACAACGCACGATGGCCAGCCCATCATGCCAAGTCGCCTTGCGCTCGCAGGCAGCCCCATGCGAGCCCCCGTGGCAACGAAGTGCAGAGAATACTACCGCCGATCAAAGCCCACCGGAACCCTGAATGTTGGGGGCTGCATCGGCAGCCAGCACTACGCGCGGACGGCCTTGCATCCTTGCAATTCAGATGTCCGAATTCGGGTGTGCGCCGTGCAAAGGCGGCGCTTTCCAGTGGGTGCAAGCCCCACCCGGCAACCGCTCCAGCCGGAAGCAATCGGAGCAGTCATGGAGGCAACGAAGTGGCTGAAGCCTTCGAATAGCGTGTCACGAATTGGTGACAGCGCGAGTGTGCAGGCCGTAACGCGAGTGAACGCCGAGCAATCCTCGAAAAGGACAATGCGCAGGTCGACCCGACAACCCTTTCGGGGAAGACTGATACGTCTGGATGAATGAGCGAAGCAATACATCCAGACGCTGCGCCGGGGTAGTGGCGGCGGCATGCACACAAGGAAAGCGCACGAAACACGGGAAGCCCCAAGGCGTGGTCAGCGAGGACCAACCGGAAGCCCGTGAGGGACAGGCTGGGCGCCCTGGGGTGGCGGAGAGGTTCGTAGTACCGCGGAAGCCGGGTAACGCCGGTGGAGGGAAGGGACCTCAGTTCAAGACAGACGCAATACGTGGTGAAGGACCTGGAGATTGGGAAACCTATCAACTCCAAAAATGTTCAGAAGCCGCAGATGGCGTTGCACGCAAAAGCGTGACGTCTTGTCCGAGAGCCGGATGCGGGAAATCTGCCTGTCCGGTTCGATGAGCGGGATGTGGAAACGGAGCCATGGTGGAACCACTAAGGCACCGCCAGACGAAAGGGGCGGCAACAGATATGTTCTACCTACAGCCACCGCGCCACATTCCGACTCTACCAAAATCAACAAGTCGCAGACTGAGCATATCTATTCCGGTTTATCCTACGAGCTGACGTAGAGCGGACCTCCCCATTACGTCGCCATGGGCCACAAGCGGCTGTGAAAAGATGCAGCAAGCTGAATCGCTACTCGACCCCGGTCCAGGCGATTGCACACGAAATGCGCAGCGTCGCGGCCCAAGCTTAACGTTTCTTTAGAATGCGCGACTGTGATCTGGATCAGAGCAGTCGTGCGGCATCCGGGTCGCGGATTGGAGCCGGAAGAACGGTCTCGACATCCGGGCCGCAATCAAGCAGGTTGCAATCGCAGCCGACGCTACTCCAAGGGAGAGACGCGAATGAAACTGAAACACTTCGTTCTCGGCGCAACCGCGCTGGCCCTCGCCGGTATTCCGGTCCTGGCCGGCACCGCAGTCGCGCAGGACACGATCTACGTGCCGTTGCTGACCTACCGAACCGGACCGTTCGCCGGGTCCGGCATCCCGATTGCCAACGGGATGAGCGACTACCTCACCATGCTCAACGAGCGCGACGGGGGGATCGGCGGCGTCAAGATCGACATCGAGGAATGCGAGACCGGCTACGACACTAAGAAGGGCGTCGAGTGCTACGAGCAGGTCAAGGCCAAGAATCCGGTGGTGGTCAACCCGTACTCGACCGGCATCACGCTGCAGCTGATCCCGAAGGCTGCGGTCGACAAGATTCCGGTGCTGTCGATGGCTTACGGCCTTTCGGCCTCCGCCGACGGGCAGAACTTCCCGTGGATCTTCAACCCGCCGGCGACCTACTGGGATGGTCTCTCCATGATCATCAAGTACATCGCCGAGAAGGAAGGCGGGCTCGACAAGCTCAAGGGCAAGACCATCGGCTACATCTTCTTCGACGGTGGATACGGCCGCGAACCGATCCCGCTGCTCGAGCAGTTCGCCAAGGATTTCGGGTTCACCGTGAAACAGTATCCGGTCCCGGTGGCCGAGATGCAGAACCAGTCTGGACTCTGGCTCAACGTGCGACGCGATCGCCCCAATTGGATGATCATGTGGGGCTGGGGCGCGATGAACCCGACGGCCATCAAGGAAGCCGCCAAGATCCACTACCCGATGGACAAGTTCATCGGCATCTGGTGGTCGGCGGGCGAGGACGACGCGCGCGGCGGTGGCACTGATGCCAAGGGCTATCTCGCCCTCAACCTACACGGTGTCGGCTCCGACTACCCGGCGATGCAGGACATCATGAAGTACGTGGTCGACAAAGGAAAGAGCCAGGTCGACAAGAGCAAGGTCGGCGAGGTGCTGTACAATCGTGGCGTCTTCAACCAGGTCCTGGTCGCCGAAGCGATCCGCAATGCGCAGCGCATCACCGGCAAGAAGGTTGTGACCGGCGAAGACGTTCGGCGCGGCTTCGAGTCGCTCAAGATCGACGCGGCGCGCTGGAAGGAGCTCGGCCTCGAAGGCTTCGCGGCCCCGATCACCAACGTGTCGTGCAGCGATCACAATGGCCATCACGGCGCCTACATGATGCAGTGGGACGGCGCCAAGTGGTTGAAGGTGTCCGACTGGATCACGCCCATGAAGGACAAGGTACGCCCGATGCTGGAGGCGGCTTCCAAGGACTACGTGTCCAAGAACCAGCCGTGGCCGCAGCGCACCGAGGCCTGCGACCGCTCGTCGTAGGGCCGCGGAGGGCAACTGGTCCGCCAAGGCCACGAGATCGTTGACCCTTGAGAGTGGCGACAAACTCGTGACGCTGGCGGACGCTCGCCGTGTGGTGCTTGAGCATCTGCAAAGTGAAGTCGAGAACTTAGAATTGAGTCACGCCATGCGGCTCTGCTTACCGCCGACTTGACGGGCAGCTCTGCCGACCGGAAGGCGGCAACCGATCAGGTGGTGACGGCGCTCGGTTTGACAATCGCCAACGCTGGTCCCGGAGGCAGGAGAAAAGCATGACAATTGGGGGGCCCGCCGCACGGATGTAGCGAGTGCCGCGATGTCCTGCTCGTACGTCGATGACGACAGGTTGGCCAAGTCGCTCCGACAGCCATTGACCGATCAGGCGCGCGTCAGCCGAGCCACCGGCGGCTTGGGTCAACAACAGCGACGGATTGGTCCCATTGTAACAGTTCCGCTCATCCCCCCAATAGCCGACATGCAAGCGAACATGCGCTGCTTCGCCTTTGGGGTCAGCAGCCGACGTCGGCCGTCTGCAACTCGATCACCATGGACAAACCGGAGCATCGGCATTCACATGACCCCGGCCCTAGGCTGTCGGAACTTATGGAAGCCGTGATGCGGTCCATGCGCGGCGAAGCGCAGACCACCTCCTGGGCCGGCCGCCGAGTTTCGCTGGCGCAGGTCCAGCAAGCCTTAGACGAGCTGGAGCGGCAAGGGCTGCTCCGCCTCACCGGCGAGTGGTGCGACGGCTTCCCCTGTTACGACCTCGTCAAGCCGAACTGATCAGGGGGCGCGATCAAAGCGCCATGGCCCGACGAGACGCTTTCAACGGTGGCGAACTAGGCATGACCGAGCATGCCCTGATCGAGCAGCCGGACGGTGGCGAACTAGGCATGACCGAGCATGCCCTGATCGAGCAGCCGGACGATCGCTGATCCGGTCATCCCTGGTCACCCGTTTTCCTCCCAACTTTTTTCGACGAAGGCAACGATGGCGAAGCTGATCAAGCTGCCGGTCCCGGCATCAGAACACGTCGAAGAGCACGCCGAAGAGCACGCCCGCGCGGAAACGGAGCGCCGACGAAAGCTGTTCGAGTGGGGCGATGCGGTGCTCAAGACACTGCGCCTGGACAAGGCGGTGGCCGCCGCGAAGTCGATCGAAGAATTACGCGGGATCACGCTTGAAGTGGAGAGCGCGGAAGCGACGTTGGCGATCCGCGATGCGCTCTACCCCGCGAGCGGCCGCCGCCAGGAGCACTTCCGAGGACTGAAGGAGGGCGGCCTCAAGCAAATTCTCAAAAACCGCTTCGCCGAGCTGAAGAAAGCTCGCGAGGTGGCATTGCGGCGGGGGAAACAACCGGATTGGGCGGATCAGCTCATCCTCGACAAACAGGGCAAGATTAAAGCCATCCTCGCCAACCTCACCTTGATCCTGTGCGAGGCCCCCAAGTGGAAGGGTGTGCTCGGTTACGACCAGTTCAACCAGCGTGTTGTGATCCGCAAGCGCCCACCGTGGGGAGAGGAAAGCCCCGACGCGCCTTGGACGGATCATCACGAAAGTCTGACACGGGTCTGGTTCCAAACCCAGGAGATCAACCCAGCGGCTGGCGACGTTGGTCGCGCCGTGCAGGCCGCCGCTCGGCATAACCAATTTCATCCCGTCCGCGACTACTTCGACGCGCTGGTGTGGGACGGCGTGCAGCGACTCGATTCTTGGCTCCAGCAATATTTCCACGCCGAGGACAGCGAGTACATTCGCGCGATCGGCCCGCGATTTCTGATCTCAGCCGTCGCGCGCATCTATCGGCCCGGCTGCCAAGCCGACTACATGCCCGTGCTCGAAGGGCCGCAGGGCAAACGCAAGTCTGAGGCGTTGCGCACACTGGCCGTGCGCGATGATTGGTTCACCGACCGGCTCAGCCACCTCGCCAGCAAGGACGCGGCGATCGACGCGACGGGCGTCCTGCTCATCGAGGTCTCGGAAATGGATGCCATCACCAAGGCCAAATCGTCGACGATGAAATCCTTCATAACCCGCCGTACTGACCGCTTTCGCCCGCCATACGGCAAGTACGTCATCAGATTGCCCCGGCAATGTGTGTTCGCAGGCACCATTAACCCGCCGCCGGACGGCGGCTATCTGAAAGACTTCGGCGCGCGGCGGTTCTGGCCAGTCGCCTGCCGCGGCATGATCGACCGCGATGGCCTCGAACAGGCGCGCGACCAGCTCTGGGCCGAGGCGGCGCATCGCTTCAAGGCAGGCGAGCCCTGGTGGCTGGATACCCCAGAACTCGAAGCGCTGGCGACGGCCGAGCAGAGTGCGCGGTTCGCCGTTGATAGCTGGGAGGAGGCGATCGTCGAATGGCTCGGCGACCGGATCGACGTGAGCTTGCGGGAGGTGCTTCAACACGCTCTCGGGTTGCCGCCCGCGCAACGGGAATCGCAGAGCGCGCAGAAACGCGTCAAAGCGATCCTGACCCGGATCGGCTTCAAAAAGCGCCGCCCGCGCACGCCGAAAGGGCGGGAGCATCGCTACCAGCGTGACCCCATCCCGCAAAAAGACCGCCGACTGACGGGTGACCGGCACTGACCAAGGAGCCTGATATGAACGATCAGCAGACCGCGCGCATGATCTTGGCGTTGGCCGCCGAAGCCGATGACGACTTCATTTGGGACCAACTTCGAACGCTCACGACTGACATGTTTGCAGTCGGTCCTGTCGCCATCAAGTTCGCATACTTCGGCCGTGAAGGGTCCCTTCAGACCCGGCCTTTCATTTCGACTCGCTGGATCAACGACGCGGATGACATGGCCGACATCATCGATCGCGCTGGGGCCAACTGTGTGTGCGGCTGCTATGTGCAAATCCACGACATACTTTCGTCCGCCTTGCAGGAAACCCAACAAGAGCCTGTGCAGGCCGTCGTGATTGTCGGCGACAATTTTCACGGTGACCTTGATGTTGCCGTTGCTGCCGCTAATGAGTTGCGCGCGGCCGGAACCCGGCTGTTCCTATTTCAGCAAGGCTCTAGCTCCAAGCACGCATTCCGGAGGCTCGCCGAGGCAACTGAGGGCGCCCACTTCTCGTTCAACCCACACGTCGAGCGCGTGGCGCAACGCCTCCCGCTCATGCTTGAAGCGATCACGCATTTCGTCGTCGGCGGTCTCCCGGCTTTGCACGCACGCGACGACGAGTTGACTGCTCTGTTGATCGAACAGATCAGCGGCGGGTTCATCTCGTCATCGCCGTAATTGACTTAACCGCATGCAGAGGACGAACAAGCAATGCAGAATGACGACGACGACGACGACGACTTTCTCCGCGGGTTGCACTACGACGATGGGCTTCGCTGATGCGCCGATGAAGACGACGACATACTGAGCTTGCGGCGCTTGCGGCGCATAGCCGCCTTGGAGATTACGGTCCGAATTGGGCAGAACTTCTTGCGGGCAAACCGCTGGACGAAGCCTTAAAGGCTTACCGAGAATGGCTCGCCGAGCAAACGTCCCGAAAGCGTTCCCGCGATTGACCCGGAAGCGGTCGGCGGCATGGCGCTAAAGCTGTTGCTTCCTGGTAGGTTCGACCGGCTTTCGATTGGCCTTTATCTTATTCTCGGCTGAGTGGTGTGCTGGCCTACGACACTCTGATCGCGCCGCTGCCGGCATCGACTCTGACGCGCTCGTAGCTGCGCTCCAGCATCTTGATGATCTTCCGCTCCTCATGAGTTAGGCGCAGGTCCGCCCTTGACTGACTGTCCGACTTTCATCCTTTATGGTAACAGTCGACAGTCGGCAAGGGGCAGAAACCATGACAAACGGGGCACTCGCTCGCGAGCCTTCAACAGCACAAAATGTAACAGTCAGAGCGGGCCGGCCGCGTGAGTACCTGACCGAGCGCGAGATTGAGAGGCTAATGGATGCCGCGCGGGTCAACCGCTGGGGCCACAGGGACGCGACCGCGATCCTGCTCGCCTACCGGCATGGCCTGCGGGCCTCGGAGCTGGTGGCGCTGCGCTGGGACGACATCGACTTCAGCACCGGCAAGCTCCACGTCAGGCGAGCCAAGGGCGGTCTGCCCACACGGAGTGCCGAATCGGCCTTTAAGCCACCTGTAAGTGGTTGCTGATCGCGCCCACGTTGGGGTCGCTGCGCGGTTATCTTGCCCGCAGCATTTCGGACAGCGCATCGTGGCTTGCCTGCCCACAGTGTCGTTAGGACAGCACGCTCCTGGACGATTGATATTTGACACGGCAGGCAGCCCCCGATGGCGCGTTCATCGGTCTGGCCGCAGAAAAACGCACCTGCGGGGGCTGCGACGCATAAGGAACTGCGCCTCGCCAACTTTGTCGTGGCAGTGGCGAAGGCGGCCGATGACGCGGAATGGCGCGACCGGGTGAGGAGCGCGACCGAAACCATCACGAACTGGAGCGCAACGAGGGCATCCCTGGTACGCCGCGCATGCGCGAGACCTTCGGCCACGAGATTGTCGATAAGCCTGCACAATGGCTCGATATCGGAGTTGCCGGGCGTGCGTCCGAGCCTCAGCGGATGGACCATCCGCGTGAGGTGTGCAGGGTCTGAAGGAAGACCGAAGGACCATAGAAGCCGATGCCCCAGGCGAACACTGCCAGGACAAAGGCAGCCCATGCCACAGACCAACCGAAGAAGCGCTTTGCGCGACGCATTGTATCGTTTATCACCGCTGGTAACTTGATCGGGATGTAGCAGTTGGAGGGCCGTGATGGCTCGCCGGAATCGGACTTCGTCGTCGGTCTTCACGGGCACCGCGAGCTTCGGATCCCGGCTTGTGCGAGCGCGCGCGAGTTAGCCGCGACCGGCGCTATGACGGCGGGGCCTAGGACGATGCACTCCTCCAGCGCGTCACCGCTCGTCGTCCCGGCTCGCACGATCGACCCGGTGACTGTCTCCGTGGTGCAGCACCGGCTGCACGCGATTGTCGAGGAGATGGGGGAGGCCATGCTGCGGACCTCCTACTCTCAGATCCTGAATTCCAGCCGCGACTTCTCCACCGCGCTCAGTGACCCGGAGGGTAGGCTTATTGCACAGGCCGAACATGTGCCGATCCATGTCGGCGCCTTGCCGTGGGCGGTGAAGGCCGTGATCGACTTCTTCAGGGGTCGTATCCATCCAGGCGATGTCTTTCTGCTCAACGACCCGTACTGGGGCGGCAATCATCTGCCGGACCTGACGGCATTCGTGCCCGTCTTCGATGGCGACCGTCTCGCCTTTTGGTCGATCAATAGGTCGCACCAGAGCGATATTGGCGGTGCCACGCACGGCGGCTACAACCCCGGGGCGACCGAGATTTGGCACGAAGGGCTTCGTGTTCCACCACTGCGGCTCTACGACCGCGGCCAGCTGATTGACGACGTCAACGAGCTGTTGGTGCTCAATGTTCGCCATCCGCGCGACTTCCGCGGAGACCTCGCGGCAATGGTCGGTTCGGCACGGGTAGGCGAGCGCCGTTTGAAGGCTTTGCTCGCCGAGTTTGGACCGGCAGATACCCATGCGGCTATCGAGGCGGTGCTCGATGGCGCAGAGCGACAGGTGCGGGCGGTGATCAGCCAGTGGCCCGACGGGGTGTACTACGGCGAAGCGATGATTGACGACGACGGGCACCGCTTCAAGGACATACACATACGCGCAAAGGTGACCAAACGAGGCAGCGACCTCGAAGTGGACCTTACCGACAGTCATGAGGAGGTGGACGGCTTTATAAACTCCGCATACCCGAACACGCGCTCGGCGGTCGTGGTGGCGCTTGCCTATTTGATCAATCCGGAGACGCCCAAGAACGACGGTGCTTTCCGCCCCATTAACGTGATCACGCGCGAGGGCACGATCGTGCACCCGCGGCCGGGCAAGCCGGTGACGCTCTCCACCAATTGCTGCGGCCAAGAGATTATCGAGGCGATCATCAAGGCGCTGGCCCCGGCCTGTCCGGACCGAGCCATGGCGGGTTGGGGGCGCCGGTTCCGCATAGCGATCCAGGGCGTGGATCCGCGCACGCGCAAGCCATTCATCTGGCACTTATTTCAGGCAAGGCCAGGTGGTGGGGCGTCGCCCGCCGGCGACGGCTGGCCAGGCGCGGGCGAGTGGCAGGCCGCTGGCGGCATCAAGTTCGGCAGCCTGGAGGTTGCCGAGGTCCGCTTCCCGCTCTTCTTCCGGCGGCACCAGTTCAGGTCTGACAGCGGCGGAGACGGACGCTTTCGAGGGGGGCCCGGTGGCGACCTCGAATTCGCGGTCGAAGTGGCCGAGCCGGCCGTCGGCAACACCGCAGGAGACGGGGTGAAGTATGGCGCCTGCGGCATCCGCGGCGGCCAGGACGGCGAGCCGCATCGCTATGTTCTGCGCTCGAACGGACGCGACGAGCGCGTGCTGAAGACGAAGGAGGTCGGCATCGTGATCCGCCCAGGCGACGTGATCGCAGCAAAGTCTGGAGGCGGGGGCGGCTGGGGGGACCCGGCCGAGCGCAGCGCTGAGGAGCGCGCCGGCGACGTGGCCCTGGGCTTCGTTGACGCGGAGCGGGAAGCACTGATCGTGTCCTACCGGATCGGCATCGACGTGGGCGGGACGTTCACCGATCTCGTAGCAGTTGACGAAGCGGGGCGGGTTACGCACGCAAAGTCCGCTTCGACGCCGGGCGACCAGTCGATCGGCGTGATGGATGGTCTCGCCCTCCTTGCGGATTCCCTGGGCTTCGCGCTTGCGCCCGTCCTCGCGCGGACGGAGCGCATCGTGCATGGGACGACGGTCGCGACGAATGCTCTGCTGGAACGCAGGGGCGCACGCGTCGGCCTGCTTACCACCGACGGCCACATCGATATTCTGGAGATGCGCGAGGGGCTCAAGGACGACCGCTACAATCTGCGCATCGCTGCCGCCTGAGCCGCTGGTGCCGCGCGACCGGCGCCTCGGCGTGAAGGAGAGGATCCGCCCGGATGGTCGCACCGATGCGACGCTGAGCAACGCGTCTCTTTTGGAAGCGATACAGGAACTAAGGCGGCAGAAGGTCGACTCCGTCGCCGTCTGCTACCTGCACAGCTACCGCGATCCGACGCACGAGCGCATGACAGGCGAGGCGGTCCGCTCGCGCCATGCCTGACGTGTATGTCTCGCTCTCCTCCGATGTTTTGCCGCAGATCAAGGAGTACGAGCGCACCTGCACAACCGTGGTGAACGCCTATGTCGGGCCTGCACTCGATCTCTACCTGGGGCGTCTCGAGACGCGGCTGCGCCAGGAGGGATTCCAGGGGCCGCTGCTTGTCATCCAGTCACATGGCGGTGTGGCGACCGTCACTGACGCCATCAGGCTCGCTGCCGGGGCAGTACTCTCCGGGCCGGCGGGCGGGGTGGCCGGCGGTCGCCATGCCGCGCGTCTCATCGGCCACGAAGACCTCATTCCATTCGACATGGGTGGGACGAGCACCGACATCTCACTGATCGTCCGCGGCGAGGCGGCGATCGCCTCGGACCGCCGACTGGCGGGGCATCGGGTAGGCTTGCAGAGTCTCGACATAGTCAGCATCGGCGCCGGTGGCGGCTCGCTGGCTCGGGTGGATGCTGGTGGCGTCCTTCACGTCGGACCTGAAAGCGCGGGAGCGCTTCCCGGACCAGCCTGCTACGAGCCGCGGCGGCACGGTCGCGACTGTCACCGACGCGAATCTGGTGCTCGGCTACCTCGACGCCACGAGCTTCCTCGGCGGTCGCGCCCAACTCAACGCTGCCGCCGCCGAAGCCGCGGTGGACCGGATCGCCGCGTCGCTTGGGGTCGACCGCATGACGGCGGCGGAGGGTATCCATCGAGTAGTCAACACCCGCATGGCCGAAGGCATAAGGCTGGTCTCGGTGCGGCGAGGCATCGACCCGAGGCGCTTTGCGCTCCTCTCCTTCGGAGGTGCCGCCGGCTTGCATATCACGGACATCGCTCGTCAGCTCGATCTCCGGCGCGTTGTGGTGCCGCGCCTCGCGGCCGTGCTCTCGGCGTGGGGGATGCTGGCAAGCGACTTGCGTTACGAGCTGGCCCGCACCCACATCGGCGACGCCAGCGCGCTCGCGGCGGACGATCTGCGCGGCATCTTCGAGGAAATGGAAGCCGAGGGCCGGCGCAGGCTGGCAGAGGCGCGGTTCGAAGGCCCGGTAAGCGTGCGCCGCTCTGCGGATATGCGCTACGGCGAGCAGATCTTCGAGATTCCCGTCGATCTCGATGGAATCGACTGGTCGCGCGGTGATCTCGTTCGGCAGATGGCGGATGCCTTTCACGCCCGCCACCAGGAACTCTACACGTACGCGCTCCGCGATCAGGAGGCAGTGCTGGTCAACGCGCGGGTCGCTGTGGTCGGGCAGTTGCCGGCGCTGCCAACAGAGCCGCCGCCCGCCGCAAGCGCGCCGTCGGCGCCCCGATTCCAGCGCCGCTGCCATATCGGCGCGATGGCGTGAGGTTTCCGTGTTCGGCTTCGACGAGTTGGCGGCTGGCCAAGGCGTGGAGGGTCCCGCCATCATCGAATCGTCCACCACCACGATCTTGCTCCGCCAAGGGGATCGCGCGCAGGCGACACCCCTGGGCTGGCTGGACGTGGCTGTGGGCTAGCGTTGACGGACGGAGAACGTCGTCGCTCGCGTTCACTTGGCATCGTTGTCTTTGGAGGAGAGAAGCATGACGATCTGGGAAGAGAGAAGCATGACGACCCGCCGATCGGTACTGCTATCCGCCGCCGCTCTTGCCGGAACCGCCCTCGCCGCGCGTCCGACCCGGGCCAATGAGGAGATTCGCGTGGGCGTCCTCTCGCCCATGACCGGTCCCGCCGCCCGGTTCGGGGCAATCCAACAGAGCACGCTTGCACTCGCCGTTGAAGAAGTGAACACCGCCGGCGGTATCCGTTCGCTTGGCGGCGCGAAGTTGCGCCTGATCTTCGGCGACACCCGCGGCGAAGCCGATATGGGCGTCACCGAGACCGAGCGGCTGATCACGCGCGAACGCGTGCATGCGCTGATCGGCGCCTTCCAGAGCGGCGTCGGCCTGCCCTCGTCCGCTGTTGCGGAGCGCTACGAGGTGCCGTGGCTGAATTTCGGAACCGTGGACCGCATCACCCAGCGCGGCTTCCGCTACATTTTCCGTCCGCACGCCAATGACACGCTGAAGGCCCGTGCGCTGGTGGAAGGCATCACGAGCCTCGCCGCTAAGCATGGCGGGCTCAAGAGCGGTGTCATCCTCTCGGAGAACACCGAGTGGGGAAAGTCGGTTGCCGACAAGCAGAAGACGTTCCTCGAGCAGGCCGGGGTCGAGATAAAGTTGGTTGAACACTATCCCTACGCTGCACCCGACCTGACGTCGATGATCGTCAAAACCCGCGCGCTCCGGCCCGATCTGGTGCTCGCCAACTCGTACCTCGGCGACGCCTTGCTGATCACCCGGCTGATGGGCGAGTACCGACTGCGCCCGACCGTTTATGCGGCTGGCGGCGGCGGCCACCTCCAGCCTGATTTCATCAGCGGCGCTGGCGGGCTTGCCGAGGGCGTTATCTGCGCCACCGCCTGGGATCCGGCCGTGGGACGGAAGGTGCCCTGGATCAAGGAGGTCAACGATCGCCATATCGCGCGCAACGGCGTGCCAATAACTGAAGATGCCGCCTGCTATTACCAGTGCTTCCAGGTTTTGGTTGATGCACTCGAGCGGGCGCGCGAGCTCGATCCGAAGAAGATCCGTGATGCAATTGCCGCGACGGACATAACCGACGCCAATCACAAAGCTATGTTCGTCCCGTGCACGCGGCTGACCTTCGACGATACCGGGCAGAATCCGACGGCCACTGCGATGGTGGTGCAGGTCCAGCAAGGGAAATTGCGATTGGTCCATCCGGCGGCAGCGGCTGAGCCGGACGCGACGCCGATCTGGCCTTACGGCCGCGCATGAACTGGCGGGAACACGTCTAGCAGCTAGGGTTAAGTGGACGAATGACCGAGCTGCTGATCCAGGGTGCGCTCAGCGGTCTGCTGATCGGCGGCGTCTACGGTCTAATCGCGCTAGGCCTGAACTTGGTGTTCGGGACCATGCGGGTGATCAACTTTGCCCAGGGTACGCTGCTGATGCTGGCGATGTTCATGGCTTATTGGCTCCACGTCCTTACGGGCCTGCATCCCTATCTATCGCCGCTCGTGACGGTGCCGGTGCTATTCGGGCTGGGCTACGCCATCCAAGTCATGCTTATCACGCCGCTGCTGGCGCGGGAGAAGGCACGAGAGCCCATGAGCGTGCTGCTGATGACGCTCGGACTCGCGATCCTGCTCGAGAACCTGGCGCTCATGCTGTTCCGCGCGGACTATAAGACCGTGCAGGTGGGTGAGACTAACGCAGTCTGGTTTCTCGGCGATTACATCGTGAGCGTGTCGCGCTTCTGGGCCCTCGTTGCTCTCCTTGCGACAGTGACGGCGCTTTGGGCCTTTCTCCACCACACTGATCTTGGTCGGGCGATCCGCGCCGTCGGGCAAGATCGTCAGGTTGCCCGCCTCCTCGGCATCAACGACCGCGTCATCTACAACTATGCCTTCGGCATCTCGACCGCGTTAATGGGGATCGCCGCGGCGGCGCTGGTCCCCTTCTATTACACCCACCCCGCGGTCGGAACCTCGTTCCTCCTGAAGGCCTTTGTCATCGTCATCCTCGGCGGGCTCGGCAGCATGCCGGGCGCGGCTCTGGGCGGGCTCGCCGTCGGAGCAATCGAGGGCGTTATCGGCATCTGGACGCAGGCTGCGGTCGCGCAGATCCTGCTCTTCGCGGTCTTCGTTGGGATGCTGTTCTTCCGTCCCGCCGGCTTGCTTGGCGTTGAGCGCAAATAGGGACAGGCTCCGTGCGGATTGAGGAGCGCCGCATAGCCATTGTCCTTGGCCTTTCTGCCGCGCTCCTCTTCACGCTGTTTCCGCCAGCGGCCCGGGCACTGCTCAGTGACCATGCCTATTGGATCCAGATCTACATCTGGATCCTGTTCTTCGCCATGTGCGCCACCGCCTGGAACATCATCGGAGGCTTCGCCGGACAGTACTCCTTCGGCCATGCCGCCTTCCTTGGCATCGGGGCCTACACCTCGACGTTGCTCTATCTCAACCTTGGCATCTCGCCGTGGCTCGGGATGATCGCCGGCGGCATCGTAGCGGCGCTGGCGGGGGCCGTGATCAGCTATCCGTGCTTTCGCCTGCGCGGGGCCTTCTTCTCGCTCGCGACGATTGCATTCGCTGAGATGCTGCGCGTCGGCGGGGAGCTGACGGACAGCGTCTTCGGCATCCTCATTAACGGCGCGCGTGGGCTCGTCATTCCCCCGGTGGGCGACAATCTCTCGGCATTGCAGTTCCGGGACAAGGAAAGCTACGCGTATGTCATCTATGGGCTGCTGCTGCTGACGCTGGCGGTGGCGTTTGCGGTCAAGCACTCCCGGCTGGGCTACTATCTCGCCGCGATCGGCGACGACGAAGACGCGGTCAAGAGCCTCGGCATCGACACGGCTCGCGTCAAGCTTGTTGCGCTCTTGGTCTCGGCCTTCTTTACGGCACTCGCCGGCTCTTTCTACGCGCAGTCGGTGCTGTTCATCACGCCAACGCGGACCGTGAGCTTAGACCTCTCGGTGCAAATGGTCATCATGGCGGTGCTCGGCGGTCTCGGCAGCGTTTTTGGGCCGCTGCTCGGCGCGATCATCCTAGTCCCGGTCGGCGAGCTCACTCGCGCGGCCCTGGGCGGCAGCACCATCCAGGGCGCTCATCTCATCGTCTACGGCGCGCTCCTCATGTTAGTAGTGCGGTTCGTGCCCAGGGGCATCGAAGGCCCCGTCCGACAGGGTTGCCGCAGGCTTGTCGGGCTGATTGCTCATGCGCTGCACGGTCCCGCCCCTCTCGGCCCCGCCGCCGTCAACGCGCCAATCATGCAGTTGCCGGAGGGAAGCGGCGCGTTGGGGTTGCGAGCGGCGGCAGCCGGTGGAGCTCAGCCGCTGTCCCTCTCGAATGTCACGCTGAGCTTTGGCGGCGCGGTCGGCGTCAAGCAGGTCACGATAGAAGTCCGACCTGGGGAGGTCGTCGGTCTCATCGGTCCGAATGGGTCGGGCAAGACGACAATCTTTAACCTCGTCACCGGCTTCTTGGCTCCTCAGAGTGGCAGCATTCACTTCGCCGGTCGTTCCATCGTGGGCCTGCCGCCGCATCGCATCAACCTGCTCGGCATCGCTCGGACCTTTCAGATCGTGCGGCCCTTCATCAGCATGACGGTCACGGAGAACGTCATGGTAGCGGCCCTGCCGCGCTGTGCGACGCTCTCGACGGCACGCACCGAAGCGCAGCGCTGCCTTGCGTTCGTCGGTCTATCGCACCGTCTAGACACGATCGCGGACGGCTTGAGCACCGGCGAGCGCAAACGCCTCGAGCTCGCCCGATCGCTCGCTACGCGGCCGCGGCTCCTGCTCATGGATGAGGTGATGGGCGGGCTGGATCAGCGCAGCCTCCCTGGCATGGTCGAGCTCGTGCGCCGGATCCGTCTTGAAGGCATTTCTCTGCTCATTATCGAGCACAACTTGAAGGTCATTACCGACGTCGCCGAACGGTTGGTGATGCTGCATCTTGGGGAGAAGATACAAGACGGGCCCCCGCTCGATGTCGTCGCAAATCCCACAGTCATCGACATCTATGTAGGAGGGACAGCTGCTCTGCGTTAAAAATCTCACGGTCCACTATGGCGGCTACCTGGCCCTCAGCGAGGTCTCGCTCGAAGTGGGACAAGGGAAGATTGTCTGCGTCATGGGAGCGAACGGTTCGGGCAAGAGCACGCTACTGAACGCCGTGTCCGGTCTGATCGATAGCTCGGGCGAGATCGTCTTCGATGGTCGATCGCTGCAGGGCGTGCCGACACATGAAAGGTTAGCGCTCGGGCTCGCCCACGTCCTTGAGCGCCGCCGCCTGTTCCCCTTCATGACAGTGTCCGAGAACCTCCTGCTTGGCGCTTACCTTCCCTCGCGGCGAAGTGAGCGCGCCCGCTCGCTCGAATGGGTCGAGAGCCTCTTCCCGATACTCCGAGAGCGGCGACGCCAGCTTGCGCACAGCCTGTCCGGTGGCGAGCAGCAGCAGGTGGCAATCGCCCGCGCGCTGATGGGCAATCCGCGATTCCTGATGCTGGACGAGCCGTTCCTTGGCCTGTCGCCAAAGATGGTAAAGGAAATCTCGGAGGTGATCCGCTCCATTCACCGTGACGGCGTGACGATACTGTTCAACGAGCAAAGCGTGTTGCATTCGCTCGAGCTATCCGACCGAGGGTACATACTGGAGAGTGGGCGAGTTGCCCTTTCGGGCGCCAGCACCGAACTGCTCGCCGATCCGCGGTTACACAACATTTACATGGGTCTCGCCACAGCGTGATTAGGACGCGTGGGTGGTCGACCGCGTCGCGTGGGTGGTCGACCGCGTCGCGTGGGTGGTCGACCGCGTGGGACGATCGCGCTCTAGCCCTGATTGCTCGCGATACGTGCCTAGTCGCAGACGCGTCCTGCCAGTTAAAGAGGGATGGGGACAGCGAATGAGGAAGCCGGTTCAGGGAAGTGGCAGGCGAGAACAGAGTAGGCCGGCCGCGCCGAGGCGCTCGAGGTGCTCGATCTTGGTCGCGGTTGGAATGAACGGCCCGATACCCTTGAACCCGTCGCGCGGGTCGACCTCGACGATCTCGACCGCGGCTTGGGTCGCCGACAGCGTCATAGCACTTTCTCCCGTCGGAGGGCCTCGAGCTCGGCTCCGCCGAGACCCAGGAATTCGCGCAAGACCTCCTCGGTGTGGGCGCCGATAGGTGTCCCGGGCCAGCGGATCGCGCCGCGATTATCCGCGACGCGTGCCACGATCCCGGCGTGCAGCACCGCGCGCTCGGCCACATTGCCGACCGGGCTAGTGGGCACCTTGCATTCGAACACGGACAGTTTGACGCGTTCGAACAGTCTACAATTCTTCTCTGCCGCCCGGGCGGGGTTGCGCGAAGGCCATTGGGACAACCGCCCCTGACTGAACTGAGACATGCGGAAGCGGGGATGGATTCACTCCGTTCTGCCGCTTGCAACCTTGATGATCGGCAGCCCCGTCGCCCAGCTCTTCACGGGCAGCGCGGATGAGGTCGCAAAGCGGCTGCCGAAAGCGCAAACCGTAGGCACGATCTCGGCTCATGGCCCATCGCGCCGAAATGGGGATGCCGCTCCTACGTCCGCTCTTGGGGGTAAACCGGAAGAGATATGCTCAATCTGCGACTTGTCGGTTTAGACCCTGAACCGACATAAGCGGGAAGATTTCGCTGCAATGAACAGGCGCGCCGTAGACGGTGGTTCCCTCGACGCGATGGCTTCAATCGAGGGCCTGCCTGTCATCCTGCCGATCATATCAGTCGCCGGTACCCGGTTCCGCAGAAAAGAGTTTGTCGAACTTGCTGGGCACGCCCTCCCACTCCTTGGCGTCCGCCGGCGGCGCCTTCTTGGCCGTGATATTGGGCCAGACTTTCGAGAATTCCGCGTTGAGAGTCAGCCACTTCTCAAGCCCCGGCTCGGTGTCCGGCTTGATCGCCTCGACCGGGCATTCGGGCTCGCAGACGCCGCAATCGATGCATTCGTCCGGGTGGATTACGAGCATATTCTCGCCTTCGTAGAAGCAGTCCACCGGACACACCTCGACGCAATCCATATACTTGCACCTGATGCAGCTATCGTTGACGACGTAAGTCATTCCTTGGCTTCCGAAGCTGCTCACACTGCTGCTTGCTATCCGGCCATCGGGGGAGTGTTGGGCTAATGGGCTGGCAGAGTCGCCGCGCTCTCCATGGCCGCGACGCGGTGCTTCACCGCGTTTTGCACCTTCTCCAAGGCGCTCACCTCGATCTGGCGCACGCGCTCGCGCGAGACGCTGAATTCCTCGGCTAGTTCCGCGAGCGTGATCGGATCTTCGTAGAGCCGACGTGTCTCGAAAATGCGGCGCTCGCGGTCGTTGAGCACGAAGAGCGCCGAGGCGAGCGCCTTGCGGCGGTTATCGAGCTCCTCGCTTTCGAGGAGCATCGTCTCCTGGTCGGCATGATCGTCGACGAGCGAGTTCTGCCATTCGCCGGAATTCCCGTCCTCGCGGGTCGGAGCGTTAAGTGACGCATCACCATCGAGCCGACGATTCATATTGACGACGTCCTGCTCGGTGACACCGAGGCGCTGGGCGATGAGCTTGACTTGATCGGGGCGCAGATCGCCCTCGTCGCGGGCGGCAATCTTGCTCTTTGCCTTGCGCAGATTGAAGAACAGCTTTTTCTGGTTTGCCGTGGTGCCTATCCTCACGAGCGACCAAGAACGCAGGGTGTATTCCTGAATCGACGCCCTGATCCACCACGTGGCGTAGGTGGTGAACCGGAAGCCCTTTTCCGGCTCGAAGCGTTCCGTCGCCTGCAACAGCCCGATATTGCCTTCAGAGATCACGTCAGACATTGGCAGGCCGTAGCCGCGAAAGCCCATGGCGATCTTGGCGACGAGGCGCAGATGGCTGGTGACGAGCTTGTGCGCCGCATCGCGGTCGCCGTGCTCGCGCCAGCGCTTGGCCAGCAGGTTTTCTTCTTGCCGCTCCAGCATCGGGAACCGCTGGATTTCGGCGAGGTACGGGGTGAGGTTGGATTCAGTTGCGGCCCGCCGAACTATTGATCTCGACGGCACCAATCGCAATCGGATTGATCCCATTGAGCTCCCGCTAATTTCGAAACAAAACTACACACGTCCAATCTATTGTCAATATGATTTCGAAACGCTACTAATTAAGGAGGTGTCATGTCAGTGCGCGCAACTGCGGCCTTCCTTCTGCAGACGGGTCGGATCGTGCAGGCGGAAGGCTATGATGGAGAACTCAGCCCCGCCCAATGGATGGCGCTGCGCTTCTTCGCCCGCGCCAACCGGTTCTCCCGGACCCCCTCGGCATTCGCCGAGTTTCAGGCGACCACGCGCGGCACCGCGACACAGACCATCAAGGCGCTGGAGGCCGGTGGCTACCTGGTTCGGCAGCGATTGGAGAGCGATGGACGAAGCGTCAGTCTGCAACTAACGGACAAGGGCCGAGAAGCGCTTGCGCGCGATCCGTTCGAAGTTCTCGCGTGCGCCGTGGCCGCGCTCGGCCTGCAACAGCGTGCCGCCTTGCACCACGCCCTGCAGCACGTGCTGACCGCTTTAGCCGAAAGCGGCGCCCATCGGTGCTTCGGTGTGTGCTCTGACTGCATGCACCTCGGTGGCGAGACCTCTTGCCGCCCCGCAGGCGCGATCGGATCGACTCTCGAATGCCGGCTGCTCGGCAGCGTGATCCGTCCAGAGGAGATGGATCTTCTGTGCGTCAAATTTCAGGTCGGGAGCGAGCGCGGCCATGACCAGCCTTGAAATTCTAAATGACGCCCGTGCACATCGACGCATCGATCGTCGCCGGCTCCAACTATAAATGCCCGAACTGGGACGAGCTTCCATGGCGACGACAAAGACAACCGGATCAGACGCCGCGCTTACGAGATCGAGAGAGCGCCCAGATAGGAGCGAGGTCGCTGGGAGCGGGCGACACGCCAGGTCGAGAAACGAACTCGAGGCTAAACAGGATCTCATACGGGCAACTTATGTACCGTAACGGTCGGACCACCGAAACGTGTGATCATGCGGATTTATCCAAATGACAAACAAGAAACCGAAGCGCTCGAACCAAAGCAATGCCATCTCAAGGTGGGACGACGAAGGTGGCGCGTCCAGCGCTGGTGACCGGTCGGTCAGAAAGCACTCCAGCGGCATCGAGCAGCCCGTTAAGGGCGCTGCGGCTCCAACCCATACCGAGGATCGCCAGTCGAATTCGGACGTCCCGGGAAAGGGCCGATTGGCAGTTCGGGGTGGCGTCCTGCGTAAGAAAGGGCGGTAGAGCAACAACGGAACGGCCAATGCCACAGATAAAGCCAATGTCCCCCCAAACGGGCGTTGAGACGGCGATGATGCCTGATGTTCTGCTCAGGCTCCCGCTCGAAAATCTCCGCATGTACGGAGAGCGCAAGGAATGACAAACGTCACCCAGCCGTTCGTCACGCCGCCGCCGAAGGGAATCCTCGATCCGCGCACTGGCCGACCGATTGGTGCCGACGATCCCTCGTTCGGGACTCTCAACAACGAGCTTGCGGACAAGGGCTTTCTCGTTACCGCGACCGACGAACTGATCACCTGGGCGCGCACCGGCTCGCTGATGTGGATGACGTTCGGACTTGCCTGCTGCGCGATTGAGATGATGCAGATGTCGATGCCGCGCTACGATGCCGAGCGTTTCGGCTTCGCCCCGCGCGCGTCGCCTCGTCAGTCCGACGTGATGATCGTGGCCGGCACGCTCTGCAACAAGATGGCGCCTGCTTTACGCAAGGTCTACGACCAGATGCCGGAGCCGCGCTACGTAATCTCCATGGGCTCCTGCGCCAATGGCGGCGGTTACTATCATTATTCCTATTCGGTCGTGCGGGGTTGCGACCGCATCGTGCCGGTCGACATCTACGTTCCCGGCTGCCCGCCGACCGCGGAGGCGCTGCTCTACGGCGTCATGCTGTTGCAGAAGAAGATCCGCCGCACCGGCACCATCGAGCGCTGATTGGCGACTAGTGCGCCCACGTACGTCTAGACCATCGACGATTGCGTAGCTCAACGGCCCTCGGGCTTGGATGATGCGTCCGCACATGCAGCGATACAAGCACAGCAAGCGCGGCAGCGGGGGCGTCGGTTGCTGCCCGATGAAGAATACTTAGCCGTCTTGACCTGCGGATCGAGGGGCAAGCAACAAGCGTTCGGCGGCGGCAAGCTCCGCTGCATCACCCCCAGGGAACAGATAACCACAGGTGTCCATAGTCATTGTGATGGACGAATGCCCCAATCGCTGCCAGGAATCAATCGTCGGATCCAAGGAGATGGTTCGCTGTTGCGCACAGTGGGGGCCGAGCAAAACACGCGGGCCGACTGTGCGGCGTTCCCGTGTAACGATCTTTCAAGAACGAATGCGCCGGAATTGGGCACACACATCCGAACGTCAGGCCGCAAATGCGCCTTCGTTCTGCGGTTTCAGTGCGACAACCTTACTCGTGTCAGGTGGATTGGATCGATGGAGATATGGTCCGCCAGCTCCTGCGTTTGCGCGAATTCACGCCCGCGAAGCGCAGCGGGCTGGACCGAGGTGCCGTAACGGCCGGCCACTTCCGGATCAACCCAGCGCTCGATCAGCGTGGCTTTGCGGTACTGTCCCCTCCGCGCGCATTTGCGGCACGCGTCATAGGAATTTATGCTGGTTCGCGGGGAACCTTGCTTCCGGAACGGCGTTGGCTCCCGTCAGGCATCCATGCGCGAGACATCGAGCCATGACGATCCATGCCAGCATGACCCGAACCGCGAGGCTTATCAACGGCTTGGCCGATTGGGGCGCTCTGATCGCCGCGCTGGCCTTGGTCGTTGGGGTCGGGGTGGCGACCGTGCGCATCGCGCCGGCACAGGAGCGCGCGCCGGCCTCGACGTTGCAGAAGCCCGAGGCGGCCGCGCCCAAGCAGTCGCCGTCGTTGCCCTCGACCGGCGAGACGCTGAGCGAACGGCTGCACCGTAGCGATGGTGTGATCAAGCCGCCGAGCGGCATCGATCCCGGCATGCATGTTGCGCCGAAAGACCCGAACGCCGGATCGAACATGCCGGTGATCCCACCGCCGGGCAGCCCGGGCGGCGATCAGAGCATTCAGCCGAAGTGATGCGAAAGTGAGTAGCGCGAGTTCGGCGCGCTGGTTACACTATCGGCGCAGCCATCGGCACCGGCACTGTGCTTGTTCTTTTGGGTGTCCGGTGCGGTCATCACCGGCCTGCAGGCACTGCCACGGCGGCTGTAGACGGCCGCCTGTTCGTCGTGAAACGTCGCCCGCGCGCGGTAGCCGTCCAGCTTGAGCTCGTGCACGCGGCGCGGCCCCGCCGGCGGCCTATCGCCTTTACTTGCGTTAGACGCGCGTCCAGCAATGGGCCTCATAGCACGGACGCGGGTACAGATCCGTGTTGATGGCAGTGGTTGGTTTGACCCGTCCCCGACGCAGGAACCCCTCATGCCTCCAGCCGTTTTGGTCTACAG
Organism: uncultured Alphaproteobacteria bacterium; assembly: GCA_963788095.1. GTDB lineage: Bacteria > Pseudomonadota > Alphaproteobacteria > Rhizobiales > Xanthobacteraceae > CAVTXS01. The sequence goes on from CAWBFP010000036.1 coordinate 29,587, forward strand.
ATGGACGTGTGAGAGGCCGCGTTACCGGTTCGACTGGCTACAATCGTCCATGTTCTATAGGGAAGACCCGTGAAGAAGCCGTCAATGTTCTATAGGGAAGACCCGTGAAGAAGCGCGGCAAGGCGTCATTCGATCCGAGAGCCTTTCTCGCCAAAGTGGGCGAGGGAAAAACGATATCGAAATATCACAAGGCTCAGACCGTTTTCTCGCAGGGCGAGATCGCGGACGCAGTCTTCTACATCCAAAAAGGCAAAATCAAGCTCTCCGTCGTTTCGGAGCAGGGCAAGGAGGCCGTAGTCGCAATCTTGGCGCCTGGTCAGTTCTTTGGCGAAGGGTGTCTGAACGGCCACCCGCTGCGCATCGCAACCACGACAGCGATCGAAGACTGCGTCATCACTCGCTTGGATAAGGCGGTCACGGTCACCACCATTCACAATGAGCCAGATTTTTCCGAATTATTCATGGCGTATCTGCTGGACCGAAACAGCCGGATTGAGGAGGACTTGATTGACCAATTGTTCAATTCCAGCGAAAAGCGGCTGGCCCGGCTTCTGCTCCTGCTGGCAAATTTCGGCAAGGAAGGCAGGCCGCAGCCCATCGCCGGAAAGATCAGTCAGGAAACGCTGGCGGAGATGATCGGCACGACGCGCTCGCGCGTGAGCTTTTTCATGAACAAGTTCCGCAAGCTGGGTTTCATCGAGTACAACGGAGAAATCGAGGTGCACAATTCCTTACTGAACGTCGTCCTGTACGACAAGCCCGAGGCGAAGGGTGCGAGGAATTAGAATGGGTAACCCAGCGTGAAGGGACAAGGCTTCCGATCGCTCTAGCAATGGCTGGCACGGCTATGCGGGTTCAAGCTACTGATCCTTGCGATACGCACCGGTGAGAGCGCTCGTCGGCTGCTGCCGATCCTTTTTACGAACGTGCAGAAAACGCGCGAGCTGTCCCTTCATCGGAGCCGTTTGCCGCATCACTCGCAGCTTAGCCGATGGCGTTTCCTAGTTAGGTAAATATATTTTCTAAGCTGCTCTCCTGATTGTTGCAAGCTAGGCGACGCACCGGTTCATGCGACTTAAACCGGGGAACAGCGCTATACTCGGGCGAACTCGCGTTATTCAAGCCACGCCACTGCGCCGGGTTGCGATCTTGTCGTCGATCCACACGGCGATCGGAAAAGTCAGGAACAGCGCCACAAATAGGGCGGCAATAAAGAGGATGTCACCATACGGCGACGCGATATTCATCGCTGACAACATCAGCGCACCCATTCCGCCTGCGAGCACCAGAACCGCGCAGAATGCTCCTCCGCAGCCAACACCACGGCAATGCGTTGCGGGCGGCCCGACAATACTTGATTGAGCCCTTGGTCCTTTCAGCGCCCCCCTCTCGACGCTTCGAAAGTTTTGCCTAGCGGCCAGACCGGTGGTCGGCTCCGGGTCCGCGCAATCTCTTCCATGCGCCAATGGATTGGGCGATGTTTTGCGGCCGGATCGTGGGGGGTTTTCCGGGCGTGAGGCGAAGCTGGGCCAGTGCTGCGCGAACGCTGTCCCGCCTTCCGGGTGTGAACTACGTCACTCAAATTCGTGCGCAGCGCGCGGCAGCCAAGAACAGAGGGGGTGACTGTCTCGACGTCGCCACTCGGTTTGAGTGCAACCGCCCTAAAGAGACCCCCGGATGTGATGCCGGTCACAACGAATCGACCACGAGGTGCCCATGTTGTCTTCAGGCGAAACCAAACTGAAGAGAGGAACACACCGTGACGATCCAAACGACGCTCAGCCACCGGCGCATTTCAGCCATCGTGGCGCTCAGCGCGATTGTGTTCGCATCGGCCTGGGTCATAGACCGAGCTCTGCCATCCGGCGAGCTGATCAATCGTCCTGACGGCCCAATCCTGTGCGCGCGCAGCAGTGTTGCGGTGTGCGAGTATCGCAGGTAGCGGTAGCGCGGGCTTGCTTGCATCGGTGCGGATCATGGCGTGCGGATCGACCGCCCACGCGAGTGCCCGCATGACCTCGAGGAGCGGAGCATATCCGGCACCACGACCCGTTCCGACACGTGCCGATAATGTTGCAACGGCTGTCGCAAAGAAGTGCGTAGGCCGCGATCACCATGAGCGCGGTAGCGGTTTCGGGCAACCGTGAAAGGCAGCAACCGTCGCGTGCTCTGCGTTGGAAGCGCCCTGTCGGACAGCCGATCTGCCCCGAGTAGCCAGCAAGCGTGCGAGGTCCGCGGTAGTGCCTCAGTTTGAATTTCGGAGGCCGCAGGAGCTCAACTGCGCTCCACCCAGTGTGCTACCATCCACCCATGGAAGATGACCAGCTAATCGACCTGCGGAAGAGCTTGTCGGAGCATCGCGCGAAGGTGCAAGAGCAGCTACGCGCTTGTGAAAGCGGGAAGTTCAAGCTGTACGAAGTAGGGCCGGACGGCGTTAGGGTAGATATCATGGCCGACCACATTGCCATGATTTGCCGGATAATCGCCGACTACGATCGCCTGATAGGTCATTTCGGAGGGCCAAATGCCCCGAGGTCCTAAAGGCGAGAAGCGTCCCGTCGACGTGATCGGCAACGCGGTCCACGTCATGCGGATTGCGACGGGAGAGATTGCGGATTGCGACGGGAGAGATTGAAGACGATCCGAACCCACGCGAGGTAAATCGCGGGCGGCTTCCCTTTCTGGATCGTCGGGAAATTGCTCGGAAGGCTGCTTTGGCGCGCTGGGGGCGGCGGTAGCCCGGCCATGCTTGTTAAGTAGCCCTTCTGTACATGCTGAAGGCTCCAATTGATTTTGGCATTTGGTGATAAAGCGCCTGAAACATGGGGACAGTATCGGGATCAATCCTAAGCCTTTCGGGACATGCAGTCGCTGCCGAACGGCAAAACACAGGTCAGCAATCCGCGCCGTTCCCCAACCACACAGCTATCCCTGAAATCATCGGCACGTCTATTCACGGTCGCACGGTCGCGATGCCGATCGGTTGAACTAATTATAATTTAGGCCCGAACGCATGGTCGGCGGCGATTTGCACCGCGAGCAGATGTCGATTTCGATGGGCATAACTTCCGAAACGTGCCAGCCGACATAGCGGGATAGATCAGGGACAAAAAGCTTCCTGGGTCGGTGCGAACGGTGCCGAGACCGATCTATGGTCCGCGATCATCGTATCGTTTGCGCAATCAGCCAAGGAGTCTCGATCGAGGTCGCTGTCATCGGCGATCCGAGATAGCGCGCGACCATCCAATACCACGAGCGTCCCATGTTCGAGTCGCACCCATCCGCGCTTTTCCCAAACGCGGAGTTGCTTGTTGGTGTTTCCCCGGGACATGCCGATCATCTGGCTCAGCTCGCGCTGCGTGATCGTTAGTCTTTTCCCGGGGGCACTGATTTTGCCGGTCGAAGGAAGTCTGAGAAGGAGCTTCGCCAGGCGAACCGGCAAGCTCGTGAACATCACATCCTCGACTTGTTCATTGGCGTGACGCAAACGCCCGCATAGGACTTCAAGCAGCTTGGCGGCGACTTCTGGCTGATGCTGCACGAATTGAATGAAGTTTCTCCGATCGATCACCAGCAATTCGCAGTCTTCACTCGCGGTCGCGTCGGCCGATCTCGACTGCCCATCGAGCAGCGCCATCTCACCAAACACCTCGCCCGGATGGATGTGGTCCAACACGACGTCGCGCCCGCCCATAGTCGGCAGGCTGATCCTCACCGATCCCCGGACCACGGCCATCAGTCCATGACCGGGATCGCCCTTGGCGAAAATTACACCACCACGCTGGACCCGCCGCCTGGTGACATAGCCGGCGAGCTGCTTGATGACCTGAGCCGGAAGCTGCCCGAAAATATGGTGAGCGCGGAGAAGTTCAATCGGTGCCAAACCCGCCGCAATGACCCCGTTCTCGCGTTTCGGGTCCTCGGCGCGGCGGTACACCTTCCCGTTCGTGATGCCGGCGGAAGCGCGGTCCTGCTCGCGACCGTCATAGGCTGTACGCCACGTGCTGTAGTCCTGGACCTTGAGCTGGACTGTCAAGTTTTTGTTGGTATTCCGTGCGTCGTTCATCGGAAATCCCCCAAATATTGTGAAGTGTTGCTTGAATAATCAATCATCCCAGACGATCGTGATATATGACGAGAACTTTACGAAACAAGAGCTTTAAGAAAGATAGCTTCTTGCGACGCCGGCGGTGAATGCCTAAATACATAAAGCGCAGGCCATCAGGCTGCGTAATACGGAAGGTCCGGCCCTCGAAGGCGGACCGTTCGCATGTTGCTCAAAGGAGGTCATGCTATGCGTTCATTTGATTTTGCTCCCTTCTATCGTTCAACCGTCGGCTTTGACCGGATGTTCTCCATGCTCGACCAGGTCGGCAGCGTGGAAGGTCCGGCACCGAGCTATCCGCCGTACAATATCGAGCGCTCCGGCGAGAACGCCTATCGCATCTCGGTCGCAGTTGCCGGCTTCATCGACGGTGATCTTTCGATCGAGACCAAGGAAAGTACGTTGACGATCCGCGGCGAGAAGCAGACCAACGACGAGGAGAGGCGCGTCGACGTGCTCTACCAGGGTATCGCCGCGCGGAACTTCGAACGCAGCTTCCAGCTCGCCGACCATGTCCAGGTCAAGGGCGCGACCCTGGAGAATGGGCTGCTGCACGTCGACCTCGTGCGCGAGATTCCCGAGGCGATGAAGCCGCGGGCGATCCCCATCGTGACCTCGGGTAAACTTCTTGAGGTCATGCCGACCAAGATCGCTGCCTGAGCAATCGGACGGCTGAAGTTTGGGAGCGCCCCGGTTTCGGGGCGCTTTCGGTTCATCCGCCACGCGAGCGCGCCAGCGGCCGTCGAAGCAAATCCAGCCCACTGCTCGCAGTGGGCTGGACCAGAATCCATGTACTTTAGTAGGCGACTTGCGGCGCGGCTTCTGAAGCTAAATTGCTCACTAACTGCGCTTTATGCTGCAGGTTTGACTTTGCGCTGCAACGCGGGGCGAGGTGATGCCTTTCGGCTGAAACGTTGTCCGTGAGCGTCCATTTCGCATTTCCTCGCCCGCTTTGCCTGGCGAGGGTTGGCGGCCCCACCCTCGTCATCCCACCGTGCAAGAGCCGCGGCGTGGTCGTCGGCACGGGTTCGATCATTTTTTCTGGGGGTCATCCTCAGAATGTGGGATGTGAGGCCACCGCTTTCCAGCATGCCCGTTAGGGACCAGTGCGGTGAGCAATTTTATACAGACGCCGCTCGGTCAACGGACTTAAGCTTGAAACGCTCGATGCTTACGCACGCGCCCCCGTATGCGTAAGCCCGGGTCCCGGACGCCGACCCGACCCATGTGGTCAGCGTCCCTTTTTTCCTGCGTGGGGCAGCATGAGCGACAACGCGCAAACCGCCCTGGTCCTGACCTTGCTGGCCCTCATTGCTTTCGGTGGAGTCCTGTCTTTGAGCTTCTGAACCCCTCCCGCCTGCAACAGGAGCATGGCATGGAACGGTCGGCACTTGGTATCGCGATAGATAGGATCGCATTTCGGAAACGGTTCAAGAGCAACGAGGAAATTTACGGAGCCAAGGAGCGCGCTGACTACTTCTACAAAGTCATCAGCGGGCGCATTCGTTCCTACACAGTCCTCGAGGATGGGCGACGCCAAATCATTCGAGAGAGTTAGCGCTGCCGTTCCATGACGCACAGATAGCGGAGCGCAAGTATTGCTGCCCGCACGCGCGACCGTTCCGCCTCGGCTTCCCGCGAAAAGCGCCCGTGTTTCCAGTTTGCTCGCCTGCTGCGCTCTAGGCCCTCCGGCGTTCGCGGCCCTGTACTCTTGCCGCCATGAACTTTGCACCGACCGTTCGGCATGGCAGCCGCTCGGCAGGGCTTGCCCGTCCGCTTGCATCGAGCCCCGCAGCGGAGGGCGGCGTTCGCCCTAACCAGTGCCTCAAGGCGAGCCCGCACCCGCTCAATCGGTTCGCGCTCGCGCGGTTCATTGCTCATTTTCGACCATCCCCCTCGCTTGCCCGCCAGACGGGTTATCGACCTCTCCACCATGTTCTTCTCGGCCACCTCCCACACCCTATTACCTCCCAAAATCCCACACCCTATTACCTCTTTCACCGTTAGACACCGTTAGATGACGGTGATCCTTGACCGATACGCGAACACGCAGTCCGGTTGGGCACGGTCGTCCTGCGCGGCGTGGAGACCGCGGCGTCGGTGCTGATCCTGGCGTTCGGCGTGTTGCTGCTGTTCGGCTATCTGGCGAGCGGACGGATGCTGATCGCGTGAGGCGCGCGCAAGCGGAGGTCAAGCGGCGCTCAGGGGCCGGCGGAAGGCTGGCCGGCAAATTGCTCAGTCGAGTACGGCCCAACCCGTCACGTTGCGCCAGAGCTCGCATCATCGGAACAGAGCGGCCTTATGCGAATTGCAATTACATGATCCCACAACGGGAAGGAGGCTTCTATGCGCGCGATTTTCGCCGGTGCTGCTCTGGCAGCTTTCGTCGTCACGCCAGGGCTAGCGGACTATTACATTGTCCAGAACCCAACCACGAAGCGGTGCACTATCGTTGAGGAACGGCCAGCACCAGGTATCGGTGTCGTAATCGGCGGCCTCAGCTTCGGCGTTCGCTCGGAGGCTGAAAGCCGGATGCGTACGGTGGAGGAGTGCCGAGAGACCGGGACGACTGGTGGCAGTGTCATCATTGAGCGTGAAAGGGCCCCTGAGCGGCGCTAAGCCCGGAGGCGTTCCAGACAGAACCGGACCGGCCTCGCCTCGTGCGGGGCCTGTCTCATTGTGTCCCGGCGAAAGACGGCCCCGCTTACCCAAAGGAATAGTATCAGCCTACTGCGTGCGGCGCGAGGCGTAGGTTGTAGGCCAACCCATTTGCCGCCCCGGTTCTGCTAGGCTAGGGGATGCTCGCACCAGTTCAGGCTGTCGGTCGCCGGGACTGACAGGCGACCGGGCGCACATTCAAAGATTCAAGTTTTGTGAAACGCCCCACCGTTGGGGCGTCCCGTCGTCGCCCCTGGCGAGGTTTTCAGAAGCGCAGCGACAGGACTCCACCGAGAGCAACGAGGGCCAGCAAGATCAGGACCAAGACGGTCTGCGCGTTATCGCTCATGTTGCCTCGTAGGGCAGGACAAGGGGACACTCCTCGGGTCGTAGGCTCGAGCCGAGTGGCTCCTCCCGTTCGGGGTGATGCTCCCGCAACGCCTCCACAAACGCGGCGTTGCGGTCGCGGCGATCCATCTGGGCCCTGTGCTCGCTGCTGACGGTGCCGTCGTCGAGCCCCAATTTTTTAAACCGCGCGCTACGCGCCAAAGTAAATCTCCACGCTTCAGTAGTCTGCCCGGACTGCCGCCAGGCTACGCCGCACGGACGGGAGCGCGCGATGATCGAGATCAGAAATGGAGAATCAGCCGCAGATCCATCTTTCCTGATCTCGATCAATAGCGCGCGCGGCATCGCGTGGTACTGCAGTACATGGAACTGTCAGACTGGTCGCGTATGGGCGTGCAGGTGGGCGTGGTGGCCGTGGTCACGGTTATCTTGGTGTGGATCTTCTTTTGACGGCCGCTGGCCCATGCGTTTTCTGGCTCGACGGTGTCGGGCATAGGGTCGAGGCCCTCGCGTCTGGATAGGCCCGCTGGTGCCCGACGTTGGCCCGTGGTGCAGGTTGTCTTGATGATACCCGCTTTTACGCATGCCCCGCCGGTCCCAATTTTTTGCGGACACGACGCGGACACGCTGATGTGAAGCTGCTGTGCGGCGTCGCTTTCCAGCACATAAGACGTTGACGATACTAGTTTATCTGGCGAGTGTGCTGAGGCGCGAGCCCGGGACATATTACCATCAACTCGCAGTTCTCGACCGCGGTCGCATTGGCAGACCTTGGCTGGCCGTCGATCACCGCCAGCTCGCCGAAGAGGTCGCCCCGCGAGACCTGGGCCAACACCACTTCATGTCCATTGATGGTCGACACGCTGATCCTGACCGACCCATCGAGCACCGCCATCACGCTGCTTCCCGGATCGCCTTTGGCGAAAATCAGTGCGCCGCGCTGGACTCTCTTGCGGAGGACGTAGGACCTGATCTGATCGAGGGCATTCATCGGCAGCTGGCGAAACGCCGGATGGCCGCGAAGAAAATCAATCGGCGCCAAGGGGGCCGACGCGGACGGTTCGCTGCGTGCCGTTGCCGTCTCGTTCGGCGGCGGGTGTTGCAATGCGCCGCCGTCGCGAAGTAACTGCGATTGCGCAGGATCGCCAGTGGACCATGTCGGTGACGTGTTCATCTTGCCCGCGCGTCTGATCCGCCAGCGCTGCCCAACGACGCCGAATGGGTGCCAATGCCTGCCGAAGGCGCGATTGCTGCCGGATTTCCCGAACGGTGACGTCGGCCAGACCCGTCTCGAAAGGCAGCTGCGTACAAGTCTAGGACACATTTGTCGATGGTATGATACCGCGAGTGATCCCGTAAGTAGAGATATCGAGAGATTCTTAAAGTCTAGGACTAAGGTACTTGCAAGCTAGTATAGTTGCACGCTATCGCAATGGCTGAGCTAAAGATACAAGCTAACAGCCGTCGGGGGCAGCACCATGGGCGAAGCCATAGGATCCGTGTTACCTTAAGGGTCTTGCCGCGCAAATGTGCGTCCACGCGAAAAGGCCTTGAAATGCAAAGCGCTACATCTTTTGTCTTTACAACTGATATAGGCACAAACGTCCTAGCAACAAAGGTGTGATAAAGCTCGTGCGGAATCCTGACCTTTCTCACTCGGTGTGGAACCAGAAGCCCTCGACCTCTTGCACGGGAAGCTCTGACGTTGCAGTGTGAGTTCGAGGATAGAGATCGGCGCCTCGGTAGCGACGACGATGCTTGCCGTCGAGATTCGCCCGCCGTCAAGAGTAACTCCCTTCCGTTTCGTACCGATTCGCTTCCGTTTCGCTTGCGAGCGACTTCGTATTGTCTTTTCGGGATTCCGCGGCCTACTTGTCTGGGCAAGCCGCGGCACCTGACTAGCGAGGGTGCCAAGACAGGGAGTGCGCCTCGTGAGTAATGCTCTTTCGATATCTCTCATACGGCCATAACCGATGGACTGATGTTCAATCGCCGACATAGTCATAGCTTAAAACTGGACAATTGTGCGATTTATAGGAAGACATCGGCTTTTACTTATGCGAAGCGTTCTTGTCGGAAAATGGAAGTGGGGACACTACGTGGAGGGAAGGGAAAATGGGATTTCTGATTATTGCTCTGGGGCCGGAGGTAGGATGGCCACTCGGGTGTGGGGGTTGCTCTGCACCCGGCACCGATTAGGGTGCTACCATGGACATCGGTGGCTGGCTGCGAAACCTGGGGCTCGGACGGTACGAGCCAGCATTCATCGAGAACGCTATCGATTTTGATGTGCTGCCGGAGCTAACGGAAGGCGATCTTGAAGCGCTCGGGATGCCGCTGGGCGACAGGAAACGTATCATCAAGGCTCGAAAGGCGGTGGCGGGGGACTCTTCCGGTGCACTGATCACGAGTGAAATGGGGGAGTCGCCGAGCAACTCCCTCCCCATGGCTGCTGCTGAACGCCGTCACTTGACCGTTATGGTCTGCGATCTGGTGGGCTCGACTGCTCTATCGGCCCGAACTCGATCCAGAGGACATGGGCGCCGTGATCGATGCCTTTCAGGCCGCCTGCGTCCGTATCACGGTAGCCTCTGAGGGCTTTCTTGTCGATTTCCAGGGCGATGGAATATTGGCCTATTTCGGCTATCCGCGTGCGCACGAGGACGATGCCGAGCGAACCGTGCGCGCGGGGCTCGACATCGCTGCCGCTGTTGCACGGCTAAAGACGCCCGCGCAAGAG
>CAWBFP010000037.1:0-241710 GCA_963788095.1 uncultured Alphaproteobacteria bacterium
TGGCACGTCCCCATCCCGATACCTCTCCGGACTGCGCCTGGTCGAAGCCAGGCATGCTCTCCTGTCGGCGGATGCCGGGCGCGAGACCGTGACGCAGATCGCCATGCAGTTCGGTTTTCCCGAGCTCGGCCGTTTTGCCTCGCTTTACCGAAGGAAGTTTGGCGAAAGCCCTTCGGCGACCTTGCGTCGTTCGTCAGCCACCGTCGGCGGTCCGGTTGAAGGCGGCAGTGAGGCCGGCGGCGCGGTTGCAGAATAGGGTCGACTGCCCTGAGGCTGTAGCAGCCGAGACACACTCAACCTGATTTTCGCTCAAGGACCGTGAAGTGTCGGATTTCGCATTGTCCGTCGAGCCCATCCGCGAAATGGCGGGAACCGCTACCGTTTCGGAGGCGCTTCTGGCATGCGGGAGGCGACGATGAGCGCACACATTCGGGGACTTTTCGGCAACGCACCATACGCTCGTGAAAAGCCCAGCCGGCGGCTGCGCCCGATGATTGCCGTTGCGTTGCTGGTCACGGCCGTGGCGCCCCAGCCAGCGCGCGCCGACGAAGGCGGCGTCAGCGCCTGGTCGCCGGCATTTTTTGGGCAGCCTGGCGTCCGTGCCCGGGCAGCCCGGTTTCGGGTTGGCTTCTGCCTTCGATCATACGTCGGTCGGCGGCCGAGACAAGATGACACGTTCTTTCGCGGGCGGGACGTTTCGTAGCCGGCCTCGAGGCGACGACGACCAGCTCTTCTTCGTCCCGGGCTATACGTTTGCCAGCCCGTGCTGGGCGGGCAGCTCGCGTGAACGTCATCGCGTTCGGAAACAAGAAGGTCCGCATCGCCGCGACACTGGACCGGCCCGCGCGGCAACACGATATCGGGGAAGCCTCACCGATCAACTGTCACCGGCATCGGCGACCTCTATCCCCTGGTGACGCTGAAGTGGAACCACGGCGTCCACAATTTCATGGTCTACGGCCGGGGACATTCCGGTCGGGGACTACAACCCGAACCGCATTGCCAATATCGGCCTCGGGCCACGGTGCGATCGACGGCGGCGCCGGCTACACCTATTTCGACCCCACCAAGGGCCACGATCTCCTGCGTGCGGGCCTGACCTACAATTTCATCAACACCGACACTCAGTACAAGAACGGCATCGACTGTCACTCGGGCTGGGGCGCATCGCAGTTCCTGTCCAAGGAGCTTCTCGTGGGCCTGGTCGGCTATGCCTATCAGCAGCTCACCTGTGACAGCGGCTCCGGCAACAGGGCTGGGCTGTTTCGAGTTGCGCGTGTTCAGCGTGTCGGCCCGCAGTCGGCTACATCATTCCGCTCGGACCAATACAGGCATTACCTCGGCCTCAAGGGATACTGACGAATTCGGGACACGAGAACCGCCCCGAGGGCTGGAATGTGTGGCTCACCATTGCGCTCTCGCCGGCGGGCGCACCGCCGCCGCCCGCGCACACGCCGATGATTTGCAAGTAGAGCCTACGTACCGTTGCGTCGTCCCGCGTGGGCAAGAGGCGCGCGCGCGGACGACGCGCGGGGCGCGGCCGGGTCATCCCATTGCACGAAGTTTCCTCCGGGGTCACCGCTCGACGTGCGTCAATTGCCGGAGGGCAGCGGAAGGTTGACACCCTCCTTGGCTGCCGTCGCGCGTCAGCCTTTGCTGGGGGTCGCGTGCGCGGTGAGCATTGACCAGTACACCTGCATCACCGAGAAAAGGTACGCCGTGCTCACACCGAACAGTAGCATCCCGTCGACTGCCTCCAGCGCGCCCATCATCTGCCAAGGTCGTTGCAGCGTCAGCCCTGATGCGCCTCGCGTGCTCATCGAGTCGAGCGAAAAGAGCAAGGCGTCCATGGGCGAGTCGAGAGCGCCAAGCCACAAATACGCCGCTGCCCAAATCCCGCACTCTATTCCGTGCAGCACGGCCAATAGCAGTCCAATCACGCCGATTACACAAATCAGGATCGCGATCAGGTTCCACACCTTGAGGCCGCGGGTTTCCAGCCGCACCCGTATCCTCACCCCCACGAAGGCCAGCATCACAACCGCCGTCGCGTGGATCGCCATCGTCAACACGATGAGCGACAAGCCCCAAAGCCAGCCTGGGTGGTCCAATATCTCCATCGAGCGCGCTCCTCTCGCGGACAAGCGACCGGGGGCCCGGGTCTGCAGCGACGCAACGCGATCGGGAACGCCCGTCCCGGCCTGGCCGATTTCAGGAACACCCGCGACCGCCGATGACACCTGTTGCGACAAATCGGAACATTTGTGCCGAATTCGCATAGTGGCGAATAGGCCTTTCGGCTAAGCTTTGACCGTCAAGGGCTTCGGCCCCGCGCGGAAGCCCTTTGCACCATATCGAACGCTCGGTCGGGAACTGGGCGCTCGCACCGAGCTTGTTGGCACACATGCCTGACCAGAGAGTATTGTCGGATCGGGTCAAGACGGCAATCAAGACCGCGCTCGCCACGGTGCTTGCCTATGGCGTCGCCCTTTCCATGGACTGGGAAAATGCTTATTGGGCCGCCTTTGCCGTGGCGTTCTGTACCCTGTCGACTGTCGGAGAATCGCTGAACAAGGGCCTGCTGCGGTTATCCGGGACCCTTTTGGGGAGTCTGGCGGCCGTCACTCTCATTGCCCTGTTCCCGCAGGATCGCTGGCTGTTCCTGATCGGCATGAGCATCTTTACCGGCTTCTGCACCTACATGATGCCTGGTACTTCCCGATGGTATTTCTGGTACGTTGCCGGGTTCTCGGTACCGCTCCTTGCACTTGCCGGCGGCTCCGACCCTCTGAACGATTTTCAGACAGTTATAACTCGTTCCGAGGAAACAGCGCTGGGTATCGTGAGCTACAGCCTGGTCTGGCTCTTGATCTGGCCGACCAGTAGCCGTGAAGCCCTCGAGGATGCAGTCCGTCGGCTCGCGGCCGCGCATCGCCAACTCGCCGCGCACTATCTCACGCCGACCATCGGTGAAACCCATGATGCGGGCCCAGAAGCCCTCCGGCGACAGACCACGCAAGTGCTGGCGCGTCTTGGTGGTCTGCTCGACGGCGCGGAGATCGACAGCTACGAAGTATGGGAGGCCCGCCACGCGTGGCGGAGCTTGATCCATCAGCTTTCGCAACTGACCAGCACGTCAGAACGCTGGCGGCAGAGTTCTGCAGACGTGAGGGAGGTCGACCGCCAGCGGCTGATTCCGGAGCTGGCAAAATTCGCTAGCGAGCTCGACCGCCGGTTCGCCGAAATCGGACGCATGCTGGAGGGGCGTCCGCCGGAGCGCGGGCCGATTTCTGTGCCGCTGAACCTCGAAGACAAGGGGATGGCTTCGCTTTCGCCGTTCCACCGGGCCGCGCTCCTCCTCTATCGCAGTCACCTGCAGGAAATCGACAAGCTCACGCGCGATCTCTTTGAGACGGTCGCCGACATCCGGAACTTCACCCGCGCGAAGATCGATCCGACCTACGAGGCGGTACCGCTCCTGCCATCGGCGCTCGATCCCGAGCGCCTCGCGAGCGTCGCACGATGGTTCACGGGCCTGTGGCTGGCGTGGCTCATCGCCCTTTACGTGCCGGACATCCCGGCTACGGTCGAGTTCATCGTTCTCACCAATACGCTCTCGATGGCGCTTTGCGTCATGCCGCAGCTTCCGATCGCGCGCACCTTCTTGCCGGTTGCATTCGGCTTCGCTCTCGGAGGCGCCATCTACGTCCTGGTGATGCCCCACCTCGCGAGCTTCGCCGGCCTGGGGGTTGTGCTTTTCGCGGCTGTCTTCCTGATCTGCTACCTGTACCATCGACCAACACAGGCCGCCGGCAAGGCGGCGGCGCTCGGGTTGCTCGCCATGGTGATGGGCGTCGCCAACGAGCAGAACTACAACTTTCTCAGTGTTGCAAACCTCGCCGTGGTCTTCCCGCTGGTTTTTGCCGTGCTGGCGGTCGCGACGCATTTCCCCGTGTCATTCCGCGCCGAGCACGTGTTCCTCCGCCTGCTCGGCCGCTTCTTTCGCGCTTGCGCATATCTTGCCTCGACGCTGCAGTGGGACCCCGCCAACCCGCCGACGCGGTGGCAGCGTCTCAGGCGCGTGTTGCATCTCGGCGACCTGGCAAGAGTCCCGGGCAAGCTCGCCATCTGGGCAAGTGCGCTGCCCGCGGCGGCCTTGGGTCAATCCACGACCGAGCAGGCGCAGGCGCTCGTCGACAGCCTGCAAGCCCTTGCCTACCGCATGCAAGACCTCATTGAGACCCGCGCGACACCGCAATCGCAAGTGCTTGCGCGCGAATTGCTTTCCCAGGTGCGCGCGTGGCGAGTCGGATTGCAGGATATCTTTTGCAATCTCTCGCAGCATCCCGAGGCGGCGGATTTTGCCGATTTTCGGTCGCGGCTCGATGCGATGCTGGAGCGACTTGAAGAGCAGATCGAAAAAGCGGTTGCCGGTGAGGACCAGGCAAGCATTTCGACACGCGAGAACGAGAATTCAATTCGCCTGCTCGGCGCATTTCGTGGCGTGTCGGAGGAGTTGGTGAATTTCGCGAGGCAGTCGGGCGGGATTGATTGGGCTCGCCTGCGTGAGGCCCGGTTCTGACGGAGGCATGGCGATGCACCTGATTCCGCACGAGCTATACGTAGGAGAAGTTTTCTTCCCGCCGATGCTGCTCGATGCCGCGCTGGGTCTCGTCGCCGCCACGATCACGGCGCGGCTTTCGAACCGTTTCCGGGTGTCACGCTACTTTTATCATCCGTCGCTGGTGCTGATCGCGCTGACCGTGATTTACACCGGCCTGTTCTCCATCTTTCTGATTCCGGGGTGAGAGCATGAAACCGATCGTGAAAATCATCACCACAGGCGTGATCGTGCTGGCAGCCCTTGGCATGATTGCCTACAAATATCATGACTATATGAAATATCCCTGGACACGGGACGGCCTGGTGCGGGCGCAGGTTGTTCAGATCGTCCCGCGCGTATCCGGTGCGCTCGTTCGCGTGCCGATCCAGAATAATCAGCTGGTGAAGAAGGGTGATCTTCTATTCGAAATCGACCCAAGCACATTCCAAGCGACCGTGAATCTGGCACGTGCTCAGCTCGACAACATGCGCGACATCCTCAAGTCCCTTGCCGAACAGGTTGACGGATATAAGGACAGCGTCGAGCAACGCCAAGCAGAGCTCAGCCAGGCGAAGTTCGAGGTCGAGGGTTCTGCCGCACAGGCGGAGAACGCGCGGATCAATTTGGGACGCGCCAACGGAGCTGCTCGCGAAGGGGGTGAACACGCAGAGAGACGTCGATAACAAGTCTACGGCGTATCAGGTGGCCCTCGCACAGTTGAGCGAAGCCAGAGCGAAAGTGAGCCAGATGACCGCTGCGCTGGCGCAAGCGAAAGACGATCTGGCTCGCGGGTTAGCCGATCTCGGCGCGCCCGGAGAGGATAACCCTCGGCTGCGCCGGGCCGCGGCGGACCTGGAAATTGCTCAATTGAACCTGGACTTCACGAAGGTATGGGCCCCCACGGATGGATACGTCACCAATTTACAATTGCGCGTCGGGGATTCCGCGGTTGCCAATCAACCGATGCTGGCCGTGATTGATGCCAATAGCTTCTACGTCCAAGCATTCTTCCGGGAAACCTTCGTGGGGAATTTCCAAAAAGGCGATCGGGCCGTTGTCACGCTGATGAGTTATCCCGACACTCCCTTGCAGGGCAGCGTCGACAGCATCGGCTGGGGCATTGCCCAGCAAAACGGCAGCACAGGCTTCGAGCAGTTGCCCTCCGTCAAGCCGACCTTCGAGTGGATCCGACTCGCGCAGCGCATACCGGTAATGGTGCGCATCGAGAAGGTTCCAGACAACATCAAACTGCGCGCCGGCACCACGGCCTCGGTGGTGGTCATCACCGGAACGAGCACGGATGGTGACCAGGTGCCACCGGTTCCCCGCGTGTTGCAATGAATGATCAATAATGCGTTTAACGCCCAGCGTGCCGAATTTGCATAGCGCGCGAAGACAAACATTCGTGCAAGATGCGGGGGACGCACCCGACGGGCCTCCCATGCCGACAAGAAACGTATCATGGAAGCATTGCTGGATTTCGGGTGGACCCGCGGAAATTTCCCGACGGAGCGCTCCGGCATAGCGCGATACTTCCTGTGACCGGCATGAGCCGGAAAGAGTGACCCGCTCATGCGCCTCGCGAAGGTCGCGGCCCCGGCACTCGGCGCTCAGCGAACCGGCGAGCCGCATGGCGCCGCGGTCGATCTGCCGAAGCTCAATTTTAGCGCCAACTGTGCTGCGTTACAGGAAAACCAAGCTGTCCGGGAGAGTTGCATGGCCGACGAGGAACGCGCGCGCGCGGCTCGCCAACGAGTGGGGACAGTTCGCGCCCGCCGTCCAGAACAGTGCACCCAATTGTCCAGCATGAAAGGCTTCCAGAGCTGCCCCGACCGATGCCGGACGACACGCCTGTGATCAGGACCACGCGCTTCGCTCCGTTTGTCATGCGCAAATGTGGCCTCGCAGTCAGGGAAAAGTTCCCGTCCTCGAATGCGCGTATCCGAGGGACCCGCCGCACATCCGGCCCTTGGACGTGCCCGACGAAAGCCCGGCTGGCGAGTTGGCCTACTCACGCCGCCAACTCTCCGCGCCCAAAGGCAGTTCAACTCCGCCCTTGGCTCTCGCCAAGCTATGTACAGGAGGGCTTAAAAAATAGCGGTTCCGTCAGAGACGGAACGCTCGTCTCAGCGGCCTGAGCATCAGGTCACCGGACAATGGGTTGTGATCCGCGCAACGTTGGAGAGGATTCGCCTACTCGCGAATGATTGAGAGGAGGGCTAGTGATGGATTGGCTGATCAACGACGCTTTGCCGGTGCTGGCGCGTATCTTCATCGTCTGTATCTTCCCGTTCAGCTTTATCGATAAGATCATCAATTGGGACAGCGCGCTCAAACAGGCGAAGTGAGCTGGCTTCCTGGCGGCCCGGCCCCTCTTGATTTTGGCGATGATCGTCGAGTTCTCACGCCGCCGATGATCGTGTTCAAGTTCTACGACGGGATCGCGGCGTTCATTCTCGGTGGTTACTGTGCCATCACCGGCATCGTCTATCACGCGTTCTGGACCTATCCGCGCTTCTGGTCGCCAGAGCGAGGGTTATCCACATATCTGGGACTTCTTCAAGAATTCGGTCTGGTCGGCGGGCTAATCTTCATCATGTATGCGAGCGGCTTCATCGAGGAGGTGGGCAGCGACATTGAGCAAGTGTCCGCTCTGACGGGCACGGGTTAACGGCGATCTGTGGCGAAGGAGAATGAATTGGGGGGCCTAGCGTCTCCGAAGATCCCCTATTGGCATTTGTGGACTGACGATGAAGGGGTCACGCACCAGACCCGCTGTGAGCTGACCGACTTTGAATGGCAAAGCATGGGCGGCAAGGCGGCCTTCCAGTGGAACGATCCTCTGCTCTCAGGCGAGAACAGCCTCCTGTTCGGCATTTTGCCGGTCGGCTGGAATGGGGACTGGCACGAAGGTCCGCAGCCTCAGTGGATCTCGGTCTTGTCGGGCCGCTGGTTCGTGAAGTCGATGGACGGCACCCGCGTGGAGATGAATTCTGGCGATCTCGCTTTCGGCGGTGATCAGAACGCGAAGCCGGATGCGCAGGCAGAGTAGGACATCGCTCCGGACGTTGGAAATGAGCCTTGTGCGCTCATGATCGTCCAGCTCAATCCCAAGATTTGGGCCGGCGCCAAGCCTAGCGACTTCAAGTAGGGTGCGCTCATGCCGGTAACGCAGCTCATCAGGATCAGCATCAGGGTCGCCGACCTTGCGGGGACAGCCGGCTTCTACCGCGACTGGCTCGGGCTAACGGTTGGACCTGAGCAGACGCTAGGGGATCCGGCCTGGAACAACTTGCTTGGACTAGAGCAAGACGCCACGGCGCGGCTATCGACATCGCGATCGGACAGCAGACCCTGAAGCTTGTGGCGTTCGATCCGCCGGGGCGGCCATATCCTTCCGAGCGCGCCTCAAACGATCAGTGGTTTCAGCACTTCTCTCTCGTCAGTGGTGACATCGGCACGGCGTGGGAGCGGTTAGAGGCCGGCTCGCCCGGCGTGGTCACAAAAGGTGCCCCGGTGACGCACTGCCGCCCAACACCGGCAGTGTCACCGCCTTCAAGTTCCGCGACCCGAAGGGCACCCGCTGGAGCTGATCTTCTTTCTGCCAGGCGTCGGCGATCCCGTCTGGCAAAAGGCGGGCGGAGGTATCGTCGGCTACGACCATACCGCCATTTCGGTCATGGATGTCGACCGGAGCATTGCGTTCTACAGAGGTCTACTGGGTTTCCAAGTCGGTGGGCGGTCATTGAACCGGAGCCCCGAGCAAGACCGCCTCGACGGGCTCAGCGGCTGCGAAGTTGACGTTGTGGCATTTCGACCCGCGTCAGCGGCCACGCCGCATGTGGAACTCTTGCATTACCGGAGGCCACCTAGCGGACCTCGAGCTTGGAGGTCCGAGCCAACGACGTGGCCTCAACCCCGCCAAATTCACAGGGTTGACGATTCGATAGGCTTGTCGGGCGGCTCGAGGCGGAAGGCGTGACATTTGTGTCCCCAGGCGTGGTGATTTTGAAGGACGGCGGAAAAGCCGCGACCATCCGCGACCCCGACGGGCATATGATCGTGCTCATGGAATGAGCGGTGCCGCACCTGCTGCCAACGAAGGGGTATGCCAGGAGACAAGCATGTAGCACTGCGCGACCACCGACCGCGGGAAAGCCGCGCTCGCGGTGTGCTGCAGACCCGGGCCCCAGGTCGCTTGTCCGCGAGAGGAGCGCGCTCGATGGAGATATTGGACCACCCAGGCTGGCTTCGGGGCTTGTCGCTCATCGTGTTGACGATGGCGATCCACGCGACGGCGATCGTGATGCTGGCCTTCGTGGGGGTGAGGTACGGGTGCGGCTGGAAACCCGCGGCCTCAAGGTGTGGAACCTGATCGCCATCGTGATTTGTGTAATCGGCGTCATTGGACTGCTATTGGCCGTGTTGCACGGAATAGAGTGCGTGATTTGGGCAGCGGCGTATTTGTGGGTTGGCGCTCTCGACTCGCCCATGGACGCCTTGCTCTTTTCGCTCAACTCGATGAGCACGCGAGGCGCATCAGGGCTGACGCTGCAACGACCTTGGCAGATGATGGCGCGCTGGAGGCAGTCGACGGGATGCTACTGTTCGGTGTGAGCACGGCGTACCTTTCTCGGTGATGCAGGTGTACTGGTCAATGCTCACCGCGCAGGCGACCCCCAGCAAAGGCTGACGCGCGACGGCAGCCTGCTCCGTATCCGTTCTACGGTGGCTATTACGGTTACTACTGCTACGGATACGGACCATGACACCGCGCACGCGACCCCCAGCAAAGGCAGACGCGCGACGGCTTTGTCTATCTGCCCAAGGAGGATGTCTATCGCTGTCCGGCCGGCGAGCGCCTGACCTATCGCTACACGAACGAGGAGGACGGCAAGCTTCGGCAGCGTTATTGGACCACCGCGTGTGCGATGTGTTCGCTCAAACCTCAGTGTACGACGGGTCCTGAGCGACACATCACGCGCTGGGAGCACGAGCACGTGCTGGAGGCCGTTCAAAGGAGACTGATGAAAAATCCGCAAGCGATGCGGCAGCGGCGCGAGGCGGTCGAGCACCCCTTCGCCACCATCAAGGCGGCATGGGTGCGACGCATTTCCCTGAAGACGCTGCCGGAGGTCGCCACCGAGATGGCACTCAGCGTGCTCGACTACAATCTCACGCGTGTGCTCAATATCGTAGGGATCAAGCCGCTGATGTCGGCGACCAGGGCCTGAGACGCCCTATCTTCGCCCGCTGCGAAGCTACAGGGTCGCACTTGGGTCCCCCGACTAGGCGCCACGGTTGTCTGCACAGCGAAATTGAAAAAATATGCTTGAACCGATCGCTGCGCACTGCTTCCGCCCGCTCAAGCCCTGTCCAACACCCGTCCGCGCAGCGCAAGGGCGATCCGCCCTGCGACCGCCGGGAATTGCTTGGAGATTGTGGCGTTGCGAGTTCCTTCCGTTCCACGGAGCCGGACTATCGATCGTCCGGCTTGTTGACGCTGCGTCGAAGCTCCTGAATGAGTCCACCCAGCGCCCGGTCATCCGGTGCGATCCTAACGAGACGCTCGGCGTAGTCGAGTGCCGCGCCCGCATCGCCGGCTTCACGGCTGAAGCTGATGAGCGCCAGCAGGGTGTCGCGATCGTTCGGATGCCGTGTCGCTGAGTCCTTCAGGACCGATATGGCTTCATCGCGGCGGCCGGCGGAATGCAGCGCCACCGCGTAGACATAGGTGTAGCGCGCGCGGTCCGGCTCGAGCTCGGCCGCACGACGAAACTCGCTGAGTGCCGCTCCCGGTTGTTTGAGCCGCGTGAGCGCGAGGCCAAGCGCATGATGCAGCCCGCCGTCCCGCGGCGCAGCGTCCGTCGCCGCCCGCAGCACGGTCTCTCCATCGCGATCGCGCCCCGTCTGCCGATAGAGATCGGCGAGGTTAATGGCTGCCGGCGCATACTGCGGGCTGAGCCGAAGACCGGCCTTGTACTCGGCCTCGGCCTCGGCAGAAAGACCGCGCCGCGCGAAGAAATTTCCCAATGCGGCGCGCGCTTCGGGCCGATCGGCATTCAGGCGTTGCGCCGCGATGAACTCGGCCGCGGCGCGTTCGAACCGCTCACGGTCGGCAGCGGGCTGGCTTGCGGCCGGCACGGCAGCAAGCAGCGCGGCGGCCCTGATGCGCACGCCGCGGTTCTGATCTGTGAGCAACGGCGAGACGAGCGGCCAGAGCTGGGCCCCGGGCATGCCTTCGAGCGCGTCGAGCGCGCCGATCCGTACCATCGGATCAGGATCCGCAAGCCCGGTCCGCGGCAGGTTGATGGTCGCAGGCGAAAGGCGCGGCCTGAGCTCGCTCAGCGCGCTCGCGCGCGCGACTGCCGGCGCATTGCGATCCGACGCCACGACGGCCAGGAGCGCCGCCGCATCCGCCCGGTTCGACCATCCGGCGTGGAATGCCTCGGGGTAGGTCTGGAAGCCCTTCCGGGACGCGCCATGCCAGGTTTGGATCGCCGCTGCCGCCCATGCGGGCGACTTGTCGCCGTGACAATCGTTGCAGGCATTGGGCGTGCCGAGTTTCTCCGACAGATCGGGCCGCGGAATGCGGAAACCATGATCGTGCCGCCGATCGACCACCATGTAGGCGCGCGCCGGCATATGGCATGACGCGCAGGTCAGCGCCGGGCTTGCGCCCGCATGACGATGGTGCGTATTCGCCGCGTACTTGTCGGCGGCGTGACATTGCTGGCAGACGCCGTCGCCGGGAGCGCGCAACTTCGCGCCATGCGGCTCGTGGCAATCACTGCACGTGACACCTGCGGCGAACATCTTGCTCTGCTTGAACGAGCCGTAGTTGTAGACCTCGTCAAGCATCTGGCCGTCCGCATGATAGAGCCCGCGCGCGAGCGGCGAGACCACGTGCGTGTCGGACAGCGAGCGGCCCGGCACCCAATCCTCGGAAAACTGGCTGCGCCGCGCGTGACAGAGGCCGCAGGTCTCGACCTCCTTGCGCAGCGTGGCGGGCGCGATGCGGCGCTGCCCATTGCCGGTGCGCGAATCGATCGGCCAGGAGATGTCGTGCCGTTCGTCGAAACGAACGAGCAGCCCCTTGCTCGGGTCATCGGTCTTGCCGAACGGCCACCAGCTCTGCCGGTCGCGCGCCCAGGACGCGTGACGCGAGCCCTGGCCATGGCAGGTCTCGCAGCCGACGCTGATCTCCGCCCATGTGGTGGCGAAGCGGTCGGTTGCCGCGTCGTAATTCTTGCGCACGCCGGTCGAGTGGCACTCGGCGCACATGAAGTTCCAATTCTGGTTCAGCTTGGTCCAATGCAGGATGTCGTCGTGGCGGATTTCCTCGTCCGGATAGAGGTGAAACCAGCGTTGTCCTCCCTTGTCCTTCGGTCGCGAGTCCCAGGCGATCGACAGCGCCTGCAGGCGGCCGTCGGGAAACTCGATCAGGTATTGCTGCAGCGGGTCGAGGCCGAACGTGTACTTCACCTCGAAGGTGGCCGGTTTGCCATCCGGTCCGTCGGTTTCGACCAGGAACTTCCCGTCGCGACGGAAGAACCGTGATCTGACGCCGTAGTGGTCGAAAGTCGCCCCGGAAAAATCGCCCAGTACCGTTTTCGCGGTCGCGTGATCCATCGCGTGCTTGTGCTGCGAGGAGCGCCACTGCTCCGCCTCGGTCCGGTGGCAGCCCGCGCAGGTCTCGCTGCCGACGAAGGTTGCGGCGGCCGCCGTTGCGTGTGCGGGCCGCTTCGAAGGCATGCCGGCGACCAGATAGAACGCCACGCCGCCGACGAAAGCAGCCACCGCAGCGATCCCCAGGATGACCCACAGGGCGCGCCGCGGCCGCGGCTCATGGCGTTCGCGGGCCGGCAACGAGGTTGTGGTCGGCTTCCGCGTGCGGTCCGGTTTGACCATCGACGGGCGTTCCTCTTGCGGGAGTTATGGCACCTGCAACGCCGTCGTGCGAGTGCCAACGCGCCGTCGCTTCAAGGCACAGCCGGAGCGATGCGGGATCAGCGCTTCTCCGGTGGGAAAATGACTTTCCAGTCCTGTTTCATGCTCACCACGGTCCATTGGTTCAGCGCCGCGGCGTCCAGCGTCGCCTTGCTGAGGCGACCGAAGTGGGTGTCGCTGTCGTAGGCGTATTCGCGTTCGGCGTCGGTGTGATGGACGATCAGGCCGAGGCGCACGCCGCCGCTCATGGTCGCCCATTGCAGCATTTCGAGATCGCCGTCGGAGTTGCCGAACGCGGCGATCGGACGGCGGCCGATGTGTTCGTTGATGCCGACCGGCTTGCCCGCCTTGTCGTCGATGAAATTGACCGCCGGCAGGCGGAACAGGAGGGGCTGGCCGTCGCGCATCTCGAACCGCGTCTTGATCGACGAGCCGACCACCTGCTGGGGCGGGACGCCATAGACCGGCTCGCTCCACGGTCGCATGAACTCGATGCCGCCGCCCGACACGATGAAGGTCTTGAAGTCGTTGGCGCGCAGATAGGCGAGCAGCTCCAGCATCGGCTGGTAGACGAGCTCGGTGTAGGGCCGCTTGAAGCGTGGATGGCGCGCGGTCGCGATCCAATCCGTGACGATCTTGGCGAACTCGGCCGTCGTCATGCCGGCATGGGTCACCATGATGATTTCAACCAGGCCGCGCTCGCCGGACTCCGCCAAAGTCTTCATGTCCCCTTCGAGCACCGCCTTGAAGGGCTGCTTGTCCTTCCATTCCGGATGCATCGGGGCCATCGCCTTCACGCGATCGAGCGCGAAGGCGAGCTGCGTGTACATCGGGTGCTCGACCCACAGCGTGCCGTCGTTGTCGAAGGTGGCGATTCGCTGTTCCACGGGCACGAAGTCAGGGCTGCCCTGCGCCGTAACACGCCTGACGAAAGTGGTGATCGACGACTTGGCCGGGCCGTCGTTCCAGGACGGCAGCGAATCGGGTCCCGCCTGCGCCAGCGCGGACGTGGTACGAAGCGATCCGATCAGCGCTGGAAGCGTTGCCAGGGTGGAGACCAGGGCACGGCGGTTGATGCCGGGGGAACGAAGGATCCAGTTCATGATCGGCTCCCTTCAGATGGAATGACTTCGGCCTTCCGCTTATCGGGGCGGGCTGTGAAGGAGACCGATGCTACGTCTGTGTCCTGCGGTCATCTATTGGACCGTCGTCCAATAGATCACTGCACGCCGCCGCAGCAATCACCGCTGCGCTAAGATAGATCAACCAAGGTTGCCCCAAAGGCCAATATCGGCCTAGCCAATCCGGTGTCAGAGGTGGGAAGCGCCACTCCTGCACCCGCCTGGCGCATCGGCGGCTCCGCGGCCCGCGAATGGCGGGTTTGACCAAAGGGCATCGACGATGAGCACACAAGGATCATCCGGCTTGGCGTCCTGGCGTCGTTGGCCGCCGTGGCGTTGGCGAACGCGCCGGCAGCTGCGCAGCAGCAGAAGCCCAACATCCTCTTCATCCTCGCCGACAATGTCGGCTACGGCGACCTCGGTGCGTATGGCGGTGGGGAGCTGCGCGGTGCCCCGACGCCGCGCATCGATCAGCTCGCCGGCGAGAGCCTCAGGATGACGCGGTTCCTGGTCGAGCCGGGATGCACGCCGTCACGCGCCGCATTGATGACCGGACGCTATTCCATCCGCTCCGGGCTGTCGCTGGTCGCCGTGGCGGGTAGTCCCATCTCGCTCCCGGCGACTGAAATCACCATGGCCGAGATGTTGCGCGAGGCGGGCTATGCCACCGCGATGTTCGGGAAGTGGCATCTCGGGTCGCAGCCGCACAGCCAGCCGCAAAACAAGGGCTTCGACGAGTTCTACGGCATCCCGCCCGGCGATACCTGGGACGCCTTCCTGATGATTCCCCAGGGCCGGCTGACCAGGACGCTCGATATCCCGCTCGACAGGGGGCCGCACATCGTCGAAGCCAAACGTGGCGAGCCGCTCAAAGCGGTGAAACCGTACACCGAGGAGGTGCGGCGCGCGATCGACTGGGAACTGGCGGAGCGCGGCGTTGACTTCATGACGCGGCAGAAGGCGGCCGGCAAGCCGTTCTTCCTCTATCTGCCGATTTCCCGCACGCACTTTCCGAATTTGCCATCGAAGCGCTTCGAGGGCCAATCGCGCATCGGCCAGTTCGGCGACTCCCTGATGGAGGGAGATGCCGTCGTCGGCAGGATGCTCGACGCGCTGAAGGAGCTCGGCCTGGAAAGCGATACGATCGTTGTGTTCGCATCGGACAACGGGCCCCAGGGCGAGGTGGTCCGCGAATTCGGCGGCGACATGCCAGACATGGGGTCGCCTGGCCCATTCCGCGGCGAACTGGGCGACGTCAGTGAGGGCTCGATCCGCACCGCCGCCATGATCCGCTGGCCAGGTCGGATCCCGCCGCGGTCATCCTACGCGATGTTCTCGATCATGGATTTCTTCCCGACGCTGGCGCGTCTGGCGGGCGGCAAGGTGCCCGACGATCGCCCGATCGATGGCGTCGATCAGACTGACCTGGTGCTCGGCAAGAGCGAAACGGGGCGGCGGGACGCGTTGCTAACCTTCGTCGGCCCGGATCTCGTCGCAGTGCGTTGGAAGCAGTTCCATACGTACTTCGCCGACGTGGCGCCCGGCCGCAGCGGCTGGGGCGGCTCGCACCTCCTGGCGGGGACGGGCAGCAGCGCAGCGCCGCTCAACGGCTACCCCAAGGTCTTCAACATCGAGGCGGATCCGCGCGAGGAGCGCAACATCGGAACGATGTACGAGTGGGTGATAGGACCGACGCTGAGGGTCGTGGAGGAATACAAAGCCAGCCTCCGGAGGTATCCGAACCCGCCGCCCGCGAACATCACCCGCTTCTGATTTGTGGTCTCGTTTCGAGTCGGATGCAACGAGCTAAGCAGAGTGGCAGAGCTTGAGCAACGGACCACCCTTCGCATCATGTCCGCACCTGGCGGATGCAGACAGAGGGCTCCTAAAAAGAACTTCGGGTTTGACCCTGGCTGTGTGAAAACACGCTGCTGCGGGGGTGATTCTCGAGTACGATTCTCGGCGATTTGTGGGGGGATCGGATGAAGCGCTTCGTCGAAGGTATAGCTCGTGGGCAGAGCACGCTGTTTCCTGAATGCGTGGAAGACTGGATCAACGAGGACAATCCGGTTCGTGTAATCGATGTTTTTGTCGACGCGCTGGATTTGGCCGAGATGGCCTTTGAAGGGGTCGATCCGGCGGCCACGGGGCGGCCGGCGTATCATCCTTCGGTTCTCCTGAAGCTGTACATTTACGGCTATCTGAACCGGGTGCAGTCGAGCCGACGACTTGAACGAGAGGCCGGACGCAATCTCGAAGTGATGTGGCTGCTGGGCCGGCTGGCGCCCGATCACAAGACGATCGCCGACTTCCGCAAAGATAACGGGGCGGCGCTGCGCAAGGTGTGTGCGCGGTTCGTAGAATTGTGCCGCGACCTGGGTCTTCTGGCGACGACGAGTGTCGCGATCGACGGCAGCAAGTTCAAGGCGGTGAATAACCGGGACAAGAACTTCACCCGTGCGAAGGTGGAGCGGCGGCGCGCCCAGCTCGAGGAGAGCGTGGCGCGCTATCTGAGCCAGCTCGACACGGCCGACCGACAGGAGCCGACGGAGGCGCTGGCCGTGAAGGTGACGAGGCTCAAAGAGAAGCTAACGAAGTTGAAGCAGGAGATGGGGAAGCTTGCGGGGTACGAGGAGCAGATGCTTGCGTCGCCCGATCAGCAAATCTCTCTGACCGACCCTGACAGTCGTTCGATGGCAACGAGCGGCCGCGGCTCTGGTGTGGTCGGCTACAATGTTCAGGTGGCTGTGGACACCGAACATCATCTGATTGTGACCCATGAGGTGACGAACAGCGGCTCGGATCGGGCGCAACTTGCTAATATTGCCAAGCAGGCGAAGGCTGTCCTGAAGGCTGAGACGCTCGAGGCGGTTGCCGATCGCGGATACTTCAGCAGCCCGGAGATCCTTGAATGCCATGAAGCGGGCATCACCGTGACGCTGCCGAAGCCGCTGACCTCGGGGGCCAAATCGGAGGGGCGCTTCGGCAAGCAGGACTTTGTGTATCTGGCCGAGGAGGATGCCTATCGCTGTCCAGCTGGCGAGCGGCTGCCCTATCGTTATACGAACGAAGAAGCCGGCAAGATGCTGCGGCGCTACTGGACAACCGCATGCCAGGACTGCTCGCTCAAACCCCAATGCACCACAGGGTCGGAGCGGCGGATCACGCGATGGGAGCACGAGCATCTGCTCGAAGCCGTGCAGGAGCGCCTTGATGCGAATCCGCAGGCCATGCGTCAGCGCCGCGAGACGGTCGAACATCCGTTTGGCACGATGAAAGCGCGCATGGGTGCGACGCACTTCCTAACCAAGACACTTCCGAAGGTCGCGGCTGAAATGGCGCTCGCAGTCCTCGCCTACAATCTGACCCGCGTCATGAACATCGTCGGGACGAAGCCACTGATGGCAGCGCTCGCTGCCTGAGACAGCGTGATCTGTTCCTCCGCACCGCCAAGCCCACCACGCGCGTTATCGCACAGCCAAGACCCATCTGCGACATGGGCGGCTCAAGACTTTCGCAGCGCAAAGGCATTGTTCGCTCCGTCGCTAGGGCTGGTACGCGAGTCGTGGGAATGATTGCAGGGGCGTAGTGATCGTCAGCAAGCAGCACGCGCGGACGGCCTACTTGCTTCGCCCTTCAACGGCACCCAGTCCCGAACCGTGGTGCCCGTGACCAGGGTCGCTCTCGATGTCAACTCTGCCGCCCAGCAGAGAGGCTCTCTGCCGCATGCTGGCATGGCCGAGGCTTGTCCTGTCGCGATCCAGTCGACCTCGTGCGCGCCGTAGTAAACGCCCTCTTGCACCCGGCAGTTTGCCCGCCCGACAGGCAGGGCAAGGAACCGCAACACACGCTCCCCCGGCTGGCCTTGAGAGGAATTTTCTTGTATCGACAGGGGCTTGATGGCCGAGTGAGCAAATGATCGCCTGTGCCTAAATTGGGGGTCTAGAATGCAGGCAGCGCTCAATTCTTGCGCTGTTCAATCCGTAGTATGCGAACAAGCTTGATTTCGGCAGTGCAGCAAAACTCGCCGTCGCTGTGGGGAAAAGGGCGCACGTGACACTCTTACAGCTGCAAGATCACCCGGTTGACGCACTCCGCCGGCCCAAAAGCTCACGATGTCAATATCAGCCCGGCGCTATCGCCTGGGCCGGGTCGCAAACCCAACCAGTACTGGTTGTTACGGGAATGGCCGCCGAGGCCCGGCTAGCGGCTGGACCAGGCGTGACCACGGTGATGGCCGGCGGCAGCCCTGCCCGCTTGCGCTCGCTGCTGCGGGCACGGGTCCAGCCGGATTGCCGCGCCGTCATCAGCGTCGGCATCGCCGGCGGTCTTGATCCTTCATTGCGACCCGGCGATGTGATCGTGGCGACCGGCGTGACGGCCCCCGATCGCCGTCACGCGACCTCCCCCACCGCCGCCCATCGTCTCGCGGCGCGTCTCTCGGATCATCCCAAGCGTGTGATCATGGCGGACGTCGCCGGCGTCGAGAGCGCCGTGGTATCGCCGGGCGCCAAACGCGCGCTCCGCCATGCGACCGGTGCGCTCGCCGTCGACATGGAATCCCATGTTGCCGCCGCCTTCGCTGCCCGCCATGGACTACCGTTCGCGGCGGTGCGCGTGGTATGCGATCCCGCCCATCGCGCTCTGCCCGACCTGGTTGCCACCGCCGTGCGTGCCGACGGCGGGGTCAGCCTGCGCGGCGTGTTCCGAAGCTTGTGGGACAGGCCCGTCCAATTGCTCGCGATGCCGCGGCTCGCGCAGGACTTCGCCGAAGGGTTCCGTGCACTCCGGCGATGCCGGGAGCTGCTCGGGCATGGCTTCGGGATGCACGATCTCGGCGAGCTCGTCCGGGAAGTCGAGGCCGCGCTTTAGCCTTTGCTGGACACCGCACCCGCATCTGACAACCACGCGACCGCATCGGCCAGCGCCTCCGCGAGCGGCCGCGGCGCATAACCGAGCTCGTGGCGCGCTTTCTGGCTGTCGAACGGCCCCAAGCGCAGCGCCAGCTGGACACCCTCCCGCGTCGCCGCCGGAGTGCGCCCGGTCAACGCATCGGCCGCCCACTCCGCGACCACCGCCCATGCCAGCGCCAGCCATCCGGGCACCGCGCGCTTCGGCATCTTACGCCCCGACATCCGCTCCAGCATCGCGAGAAGATCGCGCAGCGCGACGTTGTCGCCGCCCAGGATGTAGCGCTCGCCGGAGCGGCCGCGCTCCGCCGCCAGCGCCATGCCGGCGGCAACGTCACGCACATCGACCAGGTTAAGCACGCAATCGAGATAGGCCGGCGACTGGCCGTTCAGGAACATCGACAGCATCGCCGCCGGCGGCGTGTGATTGCGGTCGCCGGGACCGATCGGCACGGTTGGATTGACGATCAGCGCGTTCAGCCCATCGCCCACCGCGGAGCGCACGAATTGTTCGGCCGCGAGCTTCGAGCGGGTGTAAGGGCCCGGCATGTCCGAAAGCGGCGGTTCGACCGTCTCATCGATGAGCGCCTCACCGCGCCGTTTCGGCAGCAGGATCGCTTCGGTGGAGCAATGCACGAACCCTTCGACACGCCGCGCAACAGCGGCCCGCAGCACGGCGGCGGTCCCGTCCGCGTTCACCCGTTCGAAGTCGCGGCGGCTGCGCGCCCAGAGCTTGGCGATACCCGCGAGGTGATAGACATAACCGACATCCGCCATCGCTTTGTCGAGACAGCCGGCATCGAGGATCGAACCCGCGACGAACTCGATATCCGGGGTAAGGCCCTCAGGTGGCGCGAGGTCGAGGACCCTCACACGCCTGCCCCGCGCTTGCAGCGCGCGGACCAGATGGCGGCCGATAAAGCCGCTGCCACCCGTGACGAGATCAACCGGCACCGGATCGTTCCCACGAACTCATGACTTGTCGTTCACCGGCGCTGCTTGCTGCTGACGCGAAGCAAACAGTTCGTACAAGAACCAGACCAGGAACAGCGCTGCGACATAGAGCTGGAAATTGCTGCTCGACACCATGTTCTGGCTCGCGACGATGTCGGCGGCGGAGGCGTAAAGACCCCACCAGAGCAGTTGCACGACCCCGGCGACGACAAAATGGCGCCAGACCCGTTGGGCCTGGAAATATCCCAGAATGCCGAAGCTGAGCGCGAGCTGGTTGGGATGAAACGCCCCCACCGCGAACGCGAGCAAGCCATAGCGTTCGATCAAGGACTGCGCCTTGTGGAAATACGCTTCGCCGACCAGCGACGGCAGCCGTTGCTGCAAGATCCGGCCAAGCACCAGGCTGGCCGCGTAGCCGACCATCGTGCCGACCGACAGAGCCGCGACCAACGGCAGCGCCTGCGCCCAGCCGGGTTGCATCCCGAGCAGCAGCACGATCAAGACAGCCGTCCCCGGAACGTAGAAACAAAGCACGATCGTCGCTTCGACGAAGCCGAGGATCGTCATCCCGATCACGATGCCGGTCTGATCCAAGTTTCGAATGGCGCGGGTGAAGTCGTCGATGTGGAAGATCTGCCACACGTTCTGCGCCAGGTAAGCAAACAGAAAGACAACAACGCCAAGCCCCGGAAGGATCAGACGCCGGCTCGAATTGATGGCGGGCAATGTCAGCCTCCGGCGTCCATGTTTTCGATCGTACGAATGCTTTGCGGGGTCAGGAGTTGCGCCCCCCATCCCTTCTTTGGAAGCGTGTGCGCGGCGGCCGGCGACACCGTGAGCCACAGCGCGGTCACGGTTGGCGGCACGAAGCTCGGCCAGTCGATCCCGATCGGCGTCAGCTCC
Source organism: uncultured Alphaproteobacteria bacterium (assembly GCA_963788095.1). GTDB lineage: Bacteria > Pseudomonadota > Alphaproteobacteria > Rhizobiales > Xanthobacteraceae > CAVTXS01. The sequence continues at coordinate 20,442 of CAWBFP010000037.1, forward strand.
TCCCTGCTCCGCCCATAGGGCTCGCGATTGGCGAGAAGTTTCCAGCTCTCGCGCAGTACGCTCAGGCGGCTGGCGTCCCGCGCCGCGCAGCCGAGCAGCGCCTGCATCGCGATATGCGTGCGCACGCCGCTGGTACTGTCGCCGACGGAGATGTCCGTTTCACCGCGCGACACCCGCAGCAGCACGTCCACCAGATCGAGCCCCGCAAACACCGCGCTCATCGGCTCGACCAGTCGGGGATTGCAATCGAAGTAGTACGGCGTTCCCGACGCCGGATCGACGATGTAATCGAGCGACAAGGCGCCATGCCAGCGCAGATGGTCGCCAAGGCGCTTGAGGTGCTCGCGCACGACGGGATGATTCACGCTTTCCTTGATCGACGTGCCGCCGCCGGCCCCGCGCGCGAGCTGCCGATAGGCATGTGATGCGATCAGCCGTCCATCCGCAAACACTGACTGGCACTGCTGGGACTCGCCTTCGACTACGTCCTGCACGATCAGCGAATCGCGGAATCTGTCAACAGCTTCGATCTCCTTGATCGCTTCCTGGAGTTGCGTCTCGTCCTTGACGATCCAGGTGCCACGGCTGGCGGTGCCGATCGGGGTCTTGAGAACCATGGGCGGACGCTTTGCCGCCATCAATTCCTTGGCGCTCGTGACTGTGCGCGTCGTCGGCTGCGGCAAATCGAGTTCGGAGAGGATCTCACTGAATCCGAGCTTGTTGTGCGCGCGCCGGTAGCTTTCGAAGCTCGGCAGCGCGACTGCCACATGCCGCGCGATCGCCGCGCGCACCTTGGCGAACAGGAGGCCCTGCTCGTGGATCGGGAGCAGGATGTCGAACGCGCCGCCCGAAATGCGCTCGAGGATGAAGGCGAGATAGCCTTGCGGATCGGCGCCCAGCGGCGGGCAGCGATGAAACCTGCGCACGAACCGGGAAAAGCGCCCGAGGCAATGCGGGTCGGGGTCGCACACCTCCACGTGGTGGCCGCGCAAGCCCAACGCAGTGATGGCTTCGCGCGCCGAGGTGCTGGCGCCCTCCGAAAGCAGAATTCGCATGCCGGCCCTTCTGGAAGTCACTCGACCCAGCGAGCCCAGCTTATACAGACTGACGGAGCAGCATGTGCGCAGGCGGCGAAAGCTGACGCCGCATCCCCGGCGCATCCGTTGGTCTACTGACCGAAACCTGCTTAGTTGCTCGACGGCGGGTTCCTGAGCTTCTCCATGGCCTGCTCGACTGAGAAGCTGCCGGGCTTCTGGCGCGGCGGGAACTGCTGGAAGCTCACGAGATGCTGCCCCACGAGCGCCTGCGCCGGGACCAGCACGAACGCGTGCTCGACGAACCATCGCACGTAGTCGCCCGCCTCGTGCTGGGCCCGCTCGAATGGGTCTGAGCGCAGGTTGAACAGCATCGGCAAACGCAGCTGCACCATCGGCTGCGCCCAGACACTGAAGCCATGCGCTTTCTGTTCCATGAACACCGCCTTCCACTGCTCGTAGCGCAGGCCGGCAAGGTTGCCGTCGTCGGTCCAGTAGAAGAATTCGCGGCGCGGGTTCGGGCCCTTGCGCGCGAGTAGGTCGCGCTGGTCGTAACCGTCGAGGTGGACCCTGAAGCTCTTGCCGGCGGCATCGTAGCCCTGCAGAAGCTTGTTCTTGATGTCCGGCTCGCCGGCCGCCGCCACCAGCGTCGTCGCCCAGTCCTCGGCAGAGAAGATGTCGTTGATCTCGGTGCGCGGCGGCACCAGGCCGGGCCAGCGCACCATCGCCGGCACGCGATAGCCGCCCTCCCAGTTGGTGTTCTTCTCGCCGCGGAACGGGGTGGTGCCGCCGTCCGGCCAGGAAAACGCTTCGGCGCCGTTGTCGGTGGTGTAGATCACGATCGTGTTGTTGGCGATGCCGAGATCGTCGAGCTTCTTCAGGATCTCACCGACTTGACCGTCGTGCTCCACCATGCCGTCCGGATAGATGCCGAGCCCGGTCTTGCCTTGTGACTCAGGCTTGAGCCGGGTCCAGATGTGCATGCGGCTGGGATTGAACCAGACGAAGAACGGTTTCCGGTCACGGTTCGCGCGGTCAATGAAGTCGATCGAGGCGTTGAGGAATTCCTGGTCGATTGTCTCCATGCGCTTCTTGGTGAGCGGACCGGTGTCCTCGCATTTCTGCTTTCCCCATGGGCCAAAGCGGGGATCGTCGCCGGGCGTGTCCGTCGCGGTCGCCACGCACTTCATGACGCCGCGCGGACCGAATTGCGCCTTGAACGCTGGGCTCTTCGGATAGTCCGGGTGTTCCGGTTCATCCTCGGCATTCAAATGGTAGAGGTTACCGAAGAACTCGTCGAAGCCGTGAACGGTCGGCAGGAACTCGTTGCGGTCGCCGAGATGGTTCTTGCCGAATTGGCCGGTCGCGTAGCCCTGCGGCTTGAGCAATTCAGCGATTGTCGGATCCTTTTCCGACAGCCCCTCTTTCGCGGCCGGCAGGCCGACCTTCAACAGTCCGGTGCGTAGCGGGCTCTGGCCGGTGATGAACGCGGCGCGGCCGGCGGTGCACGACTGCTGGCCGTAATAGTCGGTGAAGATCGCCCCCTCGGCGGCGATGCGATCGATGTTGGGCGTGCGGTAGCCCATCATGCCCCGATTGTAGGCGCTGATGTTCCAGTAGCCGATGTCGTCACCCATGATGACGAGGATGTTCGGTTTCTGCGGCTGCTGCTGCGCCAACGCCGGCGCGACCGTCGCGCCAGCGAGCGATGCCAGCAGCGCGAGTCGAATGTTCCAGCTCCTGTTCATCATGATGTCCTGGCGAAAGAAGTTGATCAACCAAGTCTAACGGCGTCGGCGGGCGCCTTGTGAGGCGCCCGCCGCGTTTGCGACAGAGGTCAGTCCGACCGGCCTTTCGCGTTCTTGATCTGCTGTATGACCTGCTCGAGGTTGTAGCTCGCCGGGTCCTGCATCGGCGGGAACTCCTTGTAGGACTCCAGCTCCTTCAGCCACAGCGCCTGGCCGATTGGCAGCATGTTCCAATCGTAGACGTAGGCGGTGGACGGAGAGCCGATTGTACCGCCCAAGCCCATGAGCGTCTTGTTTTGAGAACCAATAGAGGTCTCGAAGGGATCACGCTTGATATTGACGACTTGGGCCCAGTGATAGGGGAGCACGCCCGTAATGAAGCCAGCGGGTGAGTCGGACACCATCGCGAAGTAGATCTTCCAGTTCTTGTAGCGTACCGCCGACGGGTCCTTGCCCGAATAGTAGAAGAAGGTATCGCGCGCCGACGTTTGCGACCGCCCGGCAAGGTATTCGGTCTGGTCGACGCCATCGAGCTTGGTCTTGACGATGCCCGGATAGTTGCCGGCCATGATCCGCTGGTTCAGCTCGTTGGCCTTCGCACCGCCCGCGATGTTGACCAGCGTGGGCAGCCAATCGAGGGCGGCGAACATCTCGTTCTTGACCGTGCCCGGCCTGATGACGCCCGGCCAACGCACGACCAGCGGGGCCCGCATGCCGCCTTCCCAGGTGCTCAGCTTGCCGCCCTTGAAGGGAGTCGTGCCGCCGTCGGGGAAGGTGATCGTCTCGGCACCGTTGTCGGTGGTGAAGACGACGATGGTGTTGTCGAGCTGACCCATGTCTTCGAGCTTCTTGAGCACGACGCCGATGTTGTCGTCCATCTGCTTCATGCCGGCTTCGTTGAGGCCCCAGTCCTTGCCGCCGGGCTCACCCACCATGGCCAAGTATTTGTCCGGCAGCACGGTCGTGATGTGCATGCGTGCCGGGTTGTACCAGACGAAGAACGGCTTGTTGGTTCGACGCGGATCGTTGCGGTCGAGGAAGTCGACGACCTTGGCGGAGATTTCCTCGTCCACCGTCTTCGACCGATCCAGCGTCAACGGACCCTGGTCCTGGCAAGTCTGGTTCCTCGCCGTACCGTCGGAGGACTTGCACCAGAGCACATTGCGCGGGGGCGTCAGGCAGACCGTGGTTCTCGGGTCCACCGCGCCTGGGACTTCGGGCAAGCCAGGGATTGGCGTGTTCCGGCACGGCGGCGCGACGGTCTGCTGCGTCGGGGTCCTGTTGATGTCAGGAAAGCTCACCCCCTGCATCGCATCGAGGTGGTAGAGGTAGCCCCAGTATTCTTGGAAGCCGTGGGCGGTCGGCAGCGCGTCGGTGTGGTCGCCGAGATGGTTCTTGCCGAACTCGCCGGTGTTGTAGCCGAGATCGAGGAGGAACTTGGCGACCGCCGGGGTGCCCGGCCGCAGATAGGACGGGCTGCCCGGGAGTTGCGGCGGGATCATGCCGGTGCGCAGCGGATGCATGCCGGTGAAGAAGGCGTTACGGCCGGCAGTACAGCTCTGCTCGGCGTAATAGTGTGTGAAGAGCGCACCTTCATTGCCGATACGGTCGATGTTGGGCGTCTCCCCGACCATCAGGCCGCGGTGATAGATGCTCGGCTGCATAATGCCGATGTCGTCGCCCATAATGAAGAGGATGTTGGGTTTCTGGGGCGGCTGCGCGCTTGCTTCAGGCGTGACCGCGAACACGCTGGGGAGCAGCGTGAGCAGTGCTAGTGAGATCTTTCGTTGGACTTTCATGGAAGACTCCTTATTTGCAAAGTCGGTTATAAATGATCCTTGGTGCGCGGCTCCCCCGATTCCCGAATGGGGGGCATTCGATTGACGAGGCGAGCCGCGCCCGTGGCGGTCTGGCGCAACGAAGGGACCAGGCCGCTCAAGGCACCTGGCCGGCCGACGTCATGCAGGCCTTGTAGGACGCCGTCCGGCCGCGCTGGGCCTCGTCGCTGGTGGCGTCAGGGTACTCGCGCTGGGCCTGGATGATGCAGCGGTGGATGGCGGCGTCGCGCTCAGGGCCCTGCACAACCGACTGTTGAGCCTGGACCTGCGAACCGAAATTCGCGACAAAGAGCCCAGCGAGTGCCGCAAAGACGATCTTGCTTGCGATTGCCATGCTTCGTCTCCCTTGTAAGGCATCGCCCGATCGACCTGGTCGGGCTTGCCGTACGACGACGCTACGACCGCGACGCTGAGGTGGTCTATTGGACCGTGGTCCAACTTCCGTTTGACCGTCGTCCAACATCGGTATCGCGACCGTTCGGCGAGATCCCGGTTCAGTTTCGGAACCCTGTAGCATTGTAGCGGGCCGGTTGGCCGAGAGCCTGGTTGCCCGTCTATGGTGGATTGTCGTCGCGGCGAAAGCAGGGGTCCACACGAGGCAGATGCATACACGCCGGGTGCGGCGTTCTTGGGCGCCGGTTGGGCGCGGTTGGCTTGGTATCCGCAGCGATGGCGTGCGGACGTTATTCCATTGCAGCAGAGGCGCGGGGGGCGTGGTTGGCTCCGGAAAAACCCTTGAACTCGATGGGATTTACCCCGAGTGCCGCGGGAATAACCTTGCAGTACTCGACGGGCTTCATCGCTACGCATTCCGGGTATTCGGGATTGGGATCAAGCCTCGATGGTGCACTCCGTGGTGGCCAGCTTACGAGCGCCAAGGATTGCGCAGCGCGACGCGGTTCCAGCGCGCTCGCTTGTTGGCCCAATGGCCAACTCGACCGTCGCGCACAACGGCCGCAGTATGGGCCGCTATGCCGGAACCTTCCCGTTGGATTGCGATCGTGGACGACGACCCATCCGTGCTGAAGGCCTTGGCGCGGCTGCTGCGGACGCGCGCACTTTACGCAAGGACATTTGGGTCAGCGCAAGAATTTCTCGAGGCGTTGCCCGACGGGCTGCCCGACTGCCTGATCGTCGACCTGCAAATGCCTGAGATGAGCGGTTTCGAGCTGCAACAGCATTTGACGCGCCGGGGTGTCCAAATTCCGACCATTGTGATCACCGCTCACCGCGACGTCGCCGCGCGCGAACGCTGTGAATCCGCCGGCGCCATCGCCTTTCTTTTAAAGCCTTTGCAGGATACATTGCTGTTCGCTGCGATCGCTGCTGCGGACAGAATCGCAAGAAGCCGGGAGCGAACATGATCTCGTGCCCCATTGGCCCAAGGGCCAATGGACTCGGCCCGTAATCTCCGAGAACTGGGGCGCATCTCTCACATGAGGCAAACCGCAGGAGGCGGGACTTGGCACGATCGCACTCGACGCTTCCGGCAGCGGCGATAACGTCAAGATTGTTCTGGCCAACTCGGAGCCGTCCACATGGCCCATCGCGACAGCTCAGTCTGAGACTTGTTGCTGTTGACCATTTCGGTCATCGCGTGCGTGCCATCCTTATTTATGGGGAGTCGACCCCGCCCTCCCGACAGCTAGACTGCTGACTGGAATTCGGCTGGGAAAAGCAACGTGACGCGCCCGCGGCATGTCGGCCGTATTTGCCCCTAGGGACAATATCGGACGCCCCTTCGGTAGGAGAATATCGGTCATCCAGCAGGCGTCACGCCAAGGCTGCGGTGAATGTCGGCGCCCCCGGGCAGTCAAGAGCGGCTGCCGAAGCGGCCGACCAAACTCACAATTTGAGGATCTAACCATGAAGATCAGGCAAGGCAGGCTCGGTCTGCCCGCGCTGTGCGAGTTCCAAGAAGCAGAACCGCCCAGCAATCAAACGCGCAACTGATGACAGCAATCCTCCCATGTGCGGCACGAAAATTGGAGACCGGTAATGCGAGCCCGAACCTTACCTATCGTACTGGTACTGCTGTGTTTGATAAGTGGGCTGAACGCAATCGCGGTTGATTGTCAATCTATCCCAGCCGTCCCGAGCGGCTGTTGGCGGGATGTCTTATCAGGATCTGGTGCACGATCCGGACTTTACGCGCGCGGTCAAGTCGATCGCGCAGGACTGCAAGGTGAATGTCGACATCGCCAAGCTGGTTTGTTGATGCCAGTTGGCTGGGATGGGTGGCCTGTTATGAAATCGGCGAATGCGACGCCGCTGGGAGTGTGAAACAGCTCCTCACAAAGCACCATCTCGTTGAGATATGGCCGTCCCTAGGCCGGCGTTTCTGAAGCTCCGTCACCAGCAGCACCTTGCGATGCCGGCTTGGAATCGGTTCGTCCCTCATCCAGGCGGGCGCTTTTCCCGCCATCCGTCCGCGTCTGCTCCCAGAGCCCAAGCGCGATAGGAATCGGGTCGATGTTGAGCTTCCGCCACCATGCGGCCTCGTTACCAGAGCGATGGAGCTCTCGATGGTGGACTCGGCAGACCGGGACGATGAACTGGTCGCTCACACGGCGCCCGAGTGCACGCGGTTGTGTAAACGTGAGATGATGCGGATCCGACGGCACGCGGCCGCACACGAGGCACGCCTGTCGCAGCACGAATCTCCGGTGATCCTTATCGCGCAGGCGAACCGTTTTTCCCAAAGCACGGATTGCATCGCTGCGAGATTGCTTTTTGGTGGCCCGCATCGGTGCATTCTGGCGGGTAGCCGCGTCCGACGCGCTGGACATCCCGGTTTGGTCCGGGACGGCATGAGGCGGCTCATAACCCTCAGCCGGACGGTCACCAGCACCATGCGAGGGGCCGATCGCGGAGAGCCTTGCCCGGAACCGCTCCTCCACTATTTTCGCGTCTGCAGCTGTCAGTGTGTTCTTGGCAGGCAAATTCCGATGCGCCCAGGCCGCCGCCTCGTCCGCCGAATTTATGGCCGCCAGTTGCTCAATCAGGCTTTCCCGAAGGCTTGCTGATAGCTGTACTCCCAGGACAGTCCTTGCTGAGTTTGGAGAGGGCGCCCGCGGTCGCGTTGGCGCAGCTTGCCCATTCGCTTGCTTGCCATGATCTGGGGGTCCCCGCAGCTCGGCTGCGGGATTGGCGTCGGCACCGAGATCCGGCGCATCGAGATCGTCTTCTCCGGCAATTCCGACCAGCGTGAAAAGGGCGTACCGCCGTGCATAGGTGAGGGCAGCTCCCATGCGCTGCGCCGAGGCGATGTCCGTAATCGGGCATACCGGCCATTCTGATGAAACCCATTCGCCGGACGAATGCGCAAGAATGGTGGTGAGGCGAAGCAGACCGGCTTCCTTGTCAATCTCTGTAGACTGGATCGTCGCGATCTCATACCGGCCAAGGCTCTTGCGCACGATGTCCAACCCGCTCGACAGCGGGGCATAGCGAAAAGTGCGGTCTGCCTCCCGGGGGAAGGGGGACCGGATGGTGGCAACGAGCGACTTCTCTGGATTGGTCAGCTCCACCTGGGCCTTGGCAAGGGCAGCCGCAATGGTAGCGATTGTATCACTGGAGCGGTGCATGGCTGCCGCCCTCCGCGCTCAGGACATCAAAGCTCACCGCGCCTGATTTTGAGCGTCTGGCCCTAATCCCATGCCCGATCGCCTCCTTGGCGTCCTCTGGCATGAGGCCTTTGAGCTCCGCCTTGGCGTTCTCATGCTCGAGGTGGGCCTCGCGTGTGCGCCGAAACACACTGGAGAATTCGGCCCAGGCATTTGACGCACTCATATCGACGATCCGCACCGCCTCAATGCGAGCTCGCGGGGGCTCGACGCCGAAGAGGCGAGGGCGCTCGCCGCTCTCGACGCAGCGCCAGAATTTCTTTTCCGCCGTCAAAAGGAGGTGCTGATAGAGCGAATCGGCTGGTATCTTGATCTCGACCCATTTGCCGCCGCCGGTGATGATCGAGAGCACCGCGGCGGTGGCATTGGTGACCCACATGTTGTGCTGGAGCTGGGCCATGTGCTTCTCGGCCGCCGCCTCTTCCGAGAATGACCAGGGCAGCATGAATTTCGCTTCGAACACCGCCCCGGTGCCCTCAACGATGCCGTCGAGGGTCGCCGCCATCCACCGGAGCACCGGGTGGCGGAGCCGCTGTTGGACGTCTTTGACGGCTTGCCCGGTGTTGCGCTCGTACCAGTCCCGGTTGAGGGCTTCGGTCGCCAAGCCGAGCTGGACGATCAGGTTGCCGGAAAGGTCCTCCGGCTCGGCTTCGCCCCGCTTTTCCTGCCAGAGGCGGAGGAGGGCGGCCTCGTCGCTGCCCATGATGATGCGGGCGTCGGAGCCGCCGATAAAGGCGCGCCGAATTCTCATCAAGGCTGCGATGCGACGCATCAAACGCAAGTAAATTCATCGAATATCTCCATTCAGTAGTTGATAATGAAGGATTATCCATCGTTTATGATTGCTTGTCAAGGGTGTCGAATCGAGAACATTATCCATTGATGCTTCGCGCCTCACAGATACGCGCAGCTCGCGCTCTCTTGGGTTGGCGGCAGGAAGATCTATCCGAGGCTGCCGGGATCGGGGCAGCCACCATCTATCGCATCGAAAAGGGCGACGGCCCGGTGGTGGGAAATGTGTCAACCGTGCTCAAGATCCAGGCAGCCTTCGAGCAGGCGGGCATCCATTTCATCGATGATAAGTCCGGTCGGATCGGCGTGTGGTTACAAAAGCGGAAGGGCTGAAGACGGATTGGCCCGAAGCGGATCGAGCAAACTTACGGTATCGTTGAAGGCCGAAGGCCCTCTGAACACGCACCCAAACTCACAGCCAGTTCCGCGCACCGAATCCCCAAGATCATCTGGCAGACCAACTATACCGATCGGGTCACGCTTGCGCTCTATCTCAATTACCTCTTCAACCGATGCCTGTCGCCCACCTACGCGTATCGGTTCATGGACCCCCGCGAGCGGGCCGAGTTCATCAAAGAACACCAATCGGCAGACGTGTTCGACGCCTATTCGAAATTGCGGATCGGCGCGGCTCAGGCAGACCTTTGGCGCATCTCGGTCTTGCAGCAATTCGGCGGCGTGTACCTGGACATCGACGCCCATGTGGTGTGGCCGCTTGGACTCATCATCAAGCCCGACGACGAAGAACTCTACGTCCAGCATAAGCACAACTCGATCAGCAACTACTTTCTAGCAAGCACTAGGGACAATCCTCACCTCGATCTGGTTCTCAAGTCGATGTTGGACAACATCGGGAGAGCTTCGTCCAATGATGTGGCCGAAATGACGGGCCCCGTTGTGCTGGATATGGCCCTCACCGGGCTCAATGTTCCAACGGCGTACTATAAGTGCACGTGCTATCAGGGCTCGTTTACCAACGAGTTTTTTCAGTACCTCGATCATCCCCAGGGTAAATGGAATAAGGTCCAGCTGACTACGCCCATCGTGGGAGGCCAGAAAACATGATGTTCATGCTCACGCTTGAAGGTGCGTGACGAATAAAACACACGGCTGTCGGTTGGTGGCATTTGCGACATCACGAGGCAAACTGTAAGAGTCCGGTTTCGGGAGCAAACTCGACGCGGCTCAATGGGTATATATCCAAGTAAGAACCCCCGGCGGTCTCCCGCCGAGGGTTCGTGGACCCAAAGCCCCGTTGGGTCCTAGCCGATCATGGCCAGAAGTTGCGCTGGAAGCGGATCAGGCCGCTCCAGGTCTCCTGGTCGCGCGCCACATAGTCGCCTCCCGTTCGCCCGGGAGTGAAGACGTTCGCGCGGGAGTGAAGACACCGGCCATGCTCTTATGCTTGAAGAAAATGGAAAAAATTGGCTTTGTTTTGCACGTTTTTGGCAAATACTATTTAAAATAGATAGATCAGAACACTGAGCGGTATAGCTGAGTTCATTCCGCCTCCTACCTGCTAGCGAAAACCAGCCTCAGCGATGGTGCGGCTTCCCAGATCCGGTAGCTTGGCGGCGCCGATGCCGTCGCAGGGGCGAAGGCTATCTTCGCCGCGCTGGGCATGAAGCCAGTTGCGTGGTTCTGCGCCGACGACCACTGCGCAAAAGCGCGTTCGCTGCCCGTCTCTCTTACAGGGACCATCGGCCCAGCCGCCGTGTGTGGTGCCGGGCTTATGCGATCGCGCCCTTACCCTCCATAGCCCTCAGGTTTTCTTGCTGGGCTTTTCTTGCGGGCGTTTCCGAAGCCGCACTCCGGGCCCTCCTCCGTTCTCGTCGATGAACTCAACCCCCGCAGTTTCAAACGCGCGCCTTATTACGTCCAAGGTTGCACGCCGGGGCTGATTTACACCTGCTTCCAGCTGTCTGACTGTCACGATGCCGACGCCAGCCTTTAAAGCAAGATCATGCTGGCTCCAGGCAAGGAGCCCTCGGGCTGCCCTACACTGAGTGGGTCGCAGCATTCGAACGTAATGTCGTAATTTGCCGATTTTGACAATTCTGTCGAAAAACGATTGACACGTCGTTGGCGCCTATTATAATCATATATGTTGTTTTTAGACAGGACCAGTAGCATGATCGGAGATCGAGTCGACCGTCGTTTCTTTCTCGGCGGCTCGGATGCCCGCGTCGTAATGGGGAGCGATGAGGACGCGCTCATCCGCCTTTGGCGCGAAAAGCGCGGCGAGGTCCAGCCGGAGGACCTATCGGCCAATCTCATAATCCAGCTCGGGCGCGTGACCGAGGACCTCAATCGATCCTGGTTTGAGCGCAACACCGGCCAGAAGCTCAAGGACATCGACAGGCACATCCGCCATCCGACTATCCGCTGGATGGCGGCAACTCTCGACGGCGTAGTTGCGGAAAACGGGGCTGTCTTTGAAGCCAAGTTCATGCTGCCGTGGTCGTTCTCGGAAGAGGCGGCGGCCGAAAAGCATATGGCCCAGTTGCAGCATAACATGTGGGTCATTGGTTCGCGCAGCTCTGTCCTGTCGGTGATCACCGGCGGCGGCAAGTGGGTCGAGATCACGGTCTATGCCGACCCGTTGTACCAGCACCTCCTCCTTACAGCGGAGCGAAAATTCTGGCGCTGCGTGCAGACCGGCGAGCCGCCCCGGCTGTTCGGGCTCGAGCCACCGCGACCGCGGATCGAAGCGGTTCGCGTCGTCGACATGAGTAGCTCCAATTCGTGGGCCCAGTTGGCAAGCATCTATTGTCGAACGCGATTGGCCTTCCTGGAGCATGAGAGAGCGAAGGTCGAACTCAAGGCATTGATGCCCGAGGATGCCAAGGAGGCGGTCGGACACGGCATCCGAGCCAACCGCTCAAAATCCGGCGCGATCAGCTTCGCTCTGCTTCAGGCGGAGAACGGCCATGCATCGGTCCAGTGAATCGATCGGGGCGATCGCGGGCGCGCTTGCCAAAGCGCAGGCTGAGCTCACCAATCCGGAGAAGTCGCTGACCGGCACCATCCGCTCGCCGTTCGTGCGCGAAGGTGAGCGGACCTTCCGTTATGCGCCGCTTTCGAGCGGGCTCGAGATCGTGCGCAAGGCCCTTGGCCAGCACGAGATTGCAACAGTCCAAACGACCTCCATCGATTGCCGAGGCGGGCTTGATCCGACTCACCACAGTGCTCGCCCATTCCTCGGGGGAGTGGATCTCCTCCGACTGGCCGGTGTGTCCGGTCAGCGAGACAGCGGCGCCGCATCGCATGGGAGCGGCGCTGACCTACGCCCGGCGTTATGCCTTGTTCACGCTGGTCGGAATCGCCGGCGAGGACGACCTCGATGCACCCGACCTTCCGGTCGCGCAAGCGACGAGGTCAGAAGTCGAGGCACCAGCGCATGGTGACCCGACAAATGGCGTCGGCGGATCATCTGCCGCCCTCCGCGCTCCGTGGCGGAATCGCAGCGGCAATCCGCCAGTCCTGTCGCCGACAGAGTCCGCAACCCTGCGTGAACAGCTGCTGAACGAAGTGCGCGCAATCGATTCGGCCGACGAAGCGGCCGCTTGGGCGCAACGCACCTTGCCGGGGAAGAACACCCTCGTCGTCGGCGATGCTCGAGTGCTCGAAGAGGCCTTTCGGTCCGGGTGGCGGCCCTTGGGGAGAGCGGGCCTAGACCTGGATTGCAGCGCCGACCAATCATCAGCCTCAACACGTGATGCCAGCGCGCCCCTCAGCAGCACCAAGCGAGCGCCGACGCAACGCTCGCGGCCAACTCGCCTCGACAAGGCCGTTCTGGCCATACCGGAGCCGCGCCGCCTGCGCGACAAGGAACACGTTAAGTTCGTTTCCCGGCAAGCCTGCCTTATCTGCGGGCGGCAGCCGGCGGATCCGCATCATGTTCGGTTTGCCCAGCATCCTGCGCTCGGACGCAAGGTGAGCGACGAGTTCACCGTTCCGCTCTGCCGTGTTCATCACCGCGAAGTTCATCGCAGTCGCGATGAAACACAATGGTGGCGGAGTTTTCGCGTGGATCCGCTCACCGTGGCCTCGAAGTTGTGGGCCCAAACACATCCATCGCCCGAGCGGGTCGCGATCGATAACGTAACCGCCGACACTGACCTGACGGAGGCTACGGCTCAGAGGGCATCGGACCGAGCGCCGCGGCTGTCCCCTCAGCCGCAAATTACAAAACGAACCCAATTCCGCCGGCCGGCTCATGACGTCGCTCCGGCAGATCGAGGCCAATCGGCGCAACGCGCTCAAGAGCACCGGCCCGACCAGTACGGAAGGGAAACACCGCTCGCGCTGCAATGCAGTTCGGCATGGGCTCACCGCCGAAACGGTGATCGGGGCTCTCGAGGACGCGGAGGACTACAGGGCGTTCGAAGCGGCCGTAACGGCAGATTACGACGCCCAATCGGCAGTGGAGCGCGAGTTGGTGCTGCGGCTCGCCAGCCTGCTATGGCGTCTGCGCCGCGCGACCGCCATGGAGACGGGCCTGCTCCAAATCCAAGCTGAGAGCCTGACAGAGTTCAGACAGAGCCGGCAGTTCCCGGCCCTTTCCCACGAGCTGATCTATGCGACGTTTGGACGCCGAGCCGAAATGCTCGAAGAGCTGCTACCAGATAAGTCAACCAACAGAGCTGGCGCCGCCCACCCAGACAGCGTTGGAGTTCACAACCACAATGTCGACCCTACAACTGAGATCGCGCGCTGCTTCTTGCGCCTGGCCAATCTGCCGAGTAGCGCGCTCGATCGCCTAAGTCGGTATGAGGCCAGCCTCTGGCGCCAGGTCGGGCAGATCCTTTTCACCCTTGACGCCTTGGAACGCCGCAAGCCCCTGGAACGAAAACGCGTTTGGCCGACCGAGCAGCCGTCCGACCGGGCGTGACGTGAGGGCCGACATCGAGCGCAGCGCCCGATCGGGACGCGATCTCAGTTAATATGGGCCTGTCTCTGCACACGAGACGCCGTGCAGGCTTAGCGGGCCTCACGCATGTCCAGCCATTGGTTGTACAGGGTGCCCTTGGGGTCGGCGACCATGTAAATCTGTCCGCCCGCCATCACCATCACCATGCGCCTGGAGACCCGCCGGGGCTTCATCGCCATGAACGCTTGCATTCCGCCCGGTTTGAATTTCGCCTGCCGCATGGTTCCATTCGGCTCCAGGACGTAGACGGTCTCGTCTTGGGCGAGCGCGTCGCTGACGAGGGCGGGGAACGCCAGTACGGCCGAGATCGTCGCCGCGATCAGAAGCTTCCTCATCGTCGACATGCTGTCCTCCGTCAGGTGTGTCGCTTGCCTGTTGGCCCGGTCGCATGATGTCTCAAATCGGCGGCGGTTGAAATGCCGATTGCTTGTGTGTTCTATCACGTCGCGGATCTTTGTGCTCCGCTTACGCCCCCTGCCGCAAGCCAAGTGCGCCATATAGGTCGCGAACACGAACTGGAGGGAGATATCGCGGGCACGAACGGCGCGGCGGGCGCCGGAGCCACAATTCGTAGGCGGCGCGCAGGTGGCCTTGCTGCTTCCAACATGTTGGGAGCCCGACCTGGCAAATTGATCTGCATCCGGCGGCGCAGCATCGCTGGTTGACATCGGCCTCGGCGAATTCGTGGCAGCCATCGGGCTGGCCAACGGCCAGGCCGCCCTGGCTTGGCTATCCAGGCCCGCTGGCGCCGGCATCATGTGTCACCCCTTGGTTATCGGCACGCTGTTTGCGCATCCCTCCTGCGGATGAATCCGGTGATCATCTGCGGCGCGCTCGCCGGCGCCATGACGGTCGACGCGGCGGTGACCGGCGCGTGCGAGGTTGCGGAGAGCCAAACTCCGGTGCTCAGCGTCGCGGTGCCCTACGCCATCGCCAACGCGTTCCTGACAATGCTGGGGCCAATCATCATCGGCCTTACATTTGTGGCCTGAGCGGAATCGCGGTTCGGAAACGGGCACGAGCCCGTGATCTAGACGCAGGTAGACCCGCCTCTCGCCACTCCCACAAGCAGAAAAGGCGCGCTCAGATCCCACACGAGGTTCCCCAAAATCGAGGGACTCGACATCTATAAAATCAAAGGCACCAGCGCGCCGCTCAACGTCTTCATCTCACGACGGCACAATGGCTGGCGTGGCGGGCGCCCTTTGCGGGCACCCATCTGTCACGAGCTGGCAACGAGAAGATAGGGCTGCCGCAGTGGCAACAGCAGCCCAGATCGGCCGTCAGGAACGATCGACCGAGCCCGATGCACGATCCATCCAAAGTTTCTCCGCAGCGGTTGGGGCCGGCTGGGGGGCCGCCAGTGCGGGGGTGGCGACGGCGAGAGTTCGCGCTGATGGCGACGGTCGCGGCGGCTACAATATTCGTGACCTTTGGAAACATGATGACGCTCCTTCATCGTTCTGTGCGGGTCGAGGTCCTACCTCGGCCATGTCGCGAACGTAAGAGCCATTCAGAGACACCGGCGTGAACCAGATCACATAACCGGGTGAAATTCTTCGCCGAGAGTATTTCACGATGCCTGACCTGCTACGGCCAGAAATTACGCTGGAAGCGGATCAGGCCACTCCAGGTGTCCTGGTCCCGCGCCTCGTAAAGGCCTGCGGACCGGGCGCCGTTGGAGCCAAGGTTCCAGGCGCCGACCATGTTTTGATCGAGGCGCGAGTACAAAACCTCCACGCCGATATCGAGGTTGCGCACCGGCGACCAGATCGTGCGCGTGCCGATCTGCCAAAGCGCGAATGAGGGATCGCAGACTGCGGGCAGCGGGGCGCCGACCCCGCCGCCGAGGAGGCCCGTGCAGAACAGGGTGGCGGCCGAGCTCGAAATCGCCGTTGCTGCCGAAGTTGAGCTCGAGGTAGCCGCCGAACACCGACGTGCGCAGCTGCGGGGTCCAGTAGTGCTGGACGGCTGCGCTAATCTGGAAGCCTTCGGTCAACGCCACGCCGGTGCCGGTCTGAAAGATGCCGTCGAAGGCCCACGCGAGGCCTACACTGCCGTTGCCGCCGAGGTCGAGCGGGGCGCCGCCGGCAAACATGGCGAAACCATCGACCGTCGTGAACTTGCTGAGGCCAAGATAGGAGACTGCGCCGCGGGCGTAGGTGCCCTGCAGCCAGAACTGGTCGCCCTGCGCCCACGGCAGGTTGAACTGCACGCCGGCGCCGACTGCCCAGCCGGCCGCATCCGGACCGTTGTTGAGCAGGCCCGCCCCGGCGTTGCAGAACGTGCCGTAGCAGGAGCCGTTGGCGTTATGCAGGGCCGCCATGATCTGGGCAGCACCCCAGGGCTGGTCGACCCGCAGGTTGCCGACCACGTCCGGATAGGTCGCGGCCGCGTAGTTGCCGTAGTTCGGAGCCGGCAGGCCGACCGCGGCGCCGCCGATGGTGAGTGCGTCGGTGGAGGCGTCCCAGATGCCGGTGCGACGATGCACGGTGTCTTCCAACGAGATCGTGCCCGAGAACCCGCCACCGAACTGGAACGTGTAGGCCAACAGATTGATCCCGAGTGTCTCGGAGCCGGTCACGCTCAAGGACGAATAGCTCAGGGCATTGGCATAGAAGTCGAAGAACGACGTCGCCTTGCCGACCGTGAGGCCGGCGAACTGGATGAACGCCCTGTCCCACCAAGTCGAGCCTCGGTAGGTGGTGTCAACGGTCGCGTTTGTAACAGCATAGCTGGCCGTCGAGCTGTTCATCTCCCAGCCGGCGCGGATATACGCGCGCAGGGGACCCCATTCGGACTGGCTGCGCGCATCGAACGAGATCACGCCGCGCGTGCGGGTCTGGTAAAAGGGCGTGTCTTGGCGGTTGGTGCGGGCCGCCGCTCCGCCGAAATAAGGATTGTGGCTGCCGCTGGCGTTGAGCCCGACGTCGAAGCGGACATAGCCGCCGACCTTGAGGCAGGTGTCGGTGCCCGGGATGTAATAGAACCCGAGGCCGAAAGCCGTGCAGATCTTCACGTACTCGACCGGCTTGGCCTTGGCCGGGAGATCGGCGGCATGTGCTCCTGCAATGGCAACCAACCCCGCTGCCGAGCCAAGGAGAAGGCTTTTTGCCATCATGAAGTGAGACCTCCGGCAACCGTGACGCGCGCTAGCCATTCGGCAACTCAGATTTTGTTTTATGGGCAAATCGGTCCACACACGATTGCTTATGGGCCACAGTGTGCTTGCTTTCGTCTCTCCGATTTGGGCGCGAAATGTGTGCGGCCGCCTCACGCCCAAGGGCCGAGCGCTCAAACGAGCGGCCCCGCGCCGAAAATGGCAGTCAATTCCATAAGCGCGCGCGAGGAACACCTCTTCTCAGGGCGTTGCTTCCGCGCTTGAACCAATCCCCCTCGAAACACCTGACGCGCGCTCAGCAAGCCTTTCGGTAACTCAGATCCTATAGGCAAATCGGCCCACATACTATTGCTTATGGGCCACAGTGTGCTTGCTTTCGGCTCTCCGATTTGGGCGCGAAATGTGTGCGGCCGCCTCACGCCCAAGGGCCGAGCGCTCAAACGAGCGGCCCCGTCGCCGACAATGGCAGTCAATTCCAGCCAGCGTACGCGAGGAACGCCTCTTCTCAGGGCGTTGCTTCCGCGCTTGAACCATTCCCCCTCGAAACCCGCTCTGACCGGCTCCTACAGGCGAGAAACGCCTAGCCTTGGCAGGATTGAGTGGTTCAGCCGGCAATGACGAGAACGATGATCCCGCCCCAAGTCGTCAGAGGATGTCGCGACCGGATATGCGGGCGTATGGGATGTATCCCGCGATGCTGAATGCGATGCGTCGGCCCAGACCCGGTCAGGTTCAAAACCTTGGCCGACCAAGCTGCCCGAGGAGCGGCGGCGAAACCAATGGTCTCCGAGCTTTGGTAGCACGCATTCGTGGCTCGATGGGGTTGAACGAAAACAAGAACCCCCGGCGGTCGCCCGCCAGGGGTTCGTTGACCCAAAGCCCCGTTGGTCCTAGCCGATCACGGCCAGAAGTTGCGCTGGAACCGGATCGTGCCGCTCCAGACATCCGCGTCGGCCGCCTCGTAAAACCCGGCGACACGGGCGCCGGTGTTGGGCAGCAGCCACGCGCCATTCATGTTCTGGTCCAACCGGCTGTAGAGCACCTCGACACCGATATCGAGGTTGCGGACCGGCGACCAGACCGTCCGCGTGCCGACCTGCCAGATAGCGACGGACGGGTCGCAGCCATCAACCGAGAACGGGACGAAGCCGGTGCTGCCGACCGGCGCGCGATCCATGCCGTTGCCGGTGCAGAAGGCGCCGCGCGCTCCCGTGCCGACGCCGGGCGTGAGGGTCGGGCCTAAGCCTACCGGAAGCGTATTCACCACGCCAGCGAGGTAGCGATGATCGCCCGGGAAGTCGAACCGGACATAGCCGCCGAACACGGAGGTGCGCAGGGCCGGGGTCCAGTAGTGTTGGAACGCGGCGGTGATCTGCCAGCCCTCGGTCAGCTCGACGTCGCCGCTCTGGAGAAGTCCGGGGGTCTGGAAGATGCCGTCGAGGCCCCAGGCCAGAGCCACACGACCGTCGCCACCGGCACCGAACGGCGCGCCGCCGCGGTAGATTTGGGCAGCGTCATTGGCGACGTATTTATTCACGCCGAGGTAGGACGCTGCGCCCCTGCCATAGGTGCCCTGCAACCAGGCTTGGTCGCCCTGCGCCCACGGCACGTTGAACATCACGCCGGCGCCGACTGCCCAGCCGAACTGATCCGCGCCGTTGTTGAGCAGGCCCGCGCCCGGCGTTGCAGAACGTGCCGTAGCAGGAGCCGTTGACGTTATGCAGGGCGGCCATGATCTGGGCAGAACCCCAGGGCTGGTCGACCCGCAGGTTGGCCACCACGTCCGGATAGGTCGCGGCGGCGTAGTTGCCGTAGTTCGGAGCGTTAAGGCCGATCGCCGCGGTCCCAGCGACCAGCGGGTCGGTCGTGGCATCCCAGATGCCGGTGCGGCGGTGCACGGTGTCTTCCAACGAGATCGTGGCCGAGAACCCGCCACCGAACGTCATCGTATAGGCCAACAGGTTGATGCCGTGGCCGGTATCGGAGCCGCCGACGATCAGCGTCGTGTAGTTCAGCGCGTTGGCATAGAAGTCGAAGAACGACTGCGTCTTACCAACGGTGACCCCGGCGAACTGCATGAACGCGCGGTCCCAGTAGGTGGCCCCGCGATACGTCGTGTCGACGGTCACCCCGCCCGAAACAAGGTAGGAGCCGGTACTGCTGTTCATTTCCCAGCCGGCGCGAATGTACGCCCGCAGGGTGCCCCACTCCGTCTGCGAGCGCGCGTCGAGGGACAACACGCCGCGGGTACGGGTCTGGTAGAAGGGCGTGTCTTGCCGGTTATCGCGGGCCGCGCCGCCAGCGACGTATGGACCGTGGCTACCCGACGCGAAGATGCCGATGTCCATACGGACATAGCCGCCGACTTTGATGCAGGTATCGGTGCCGGGAATGTAGTAGAACCCGACCCCGTAGACTGTGCAGATCTTCACGTATTCGACCGGCGCGGCCTTGACGGGAAGATCGGCTGCCTGTGCTCCAGCCATTGCGACGAGACCCGCCGCGGAGCCGAGGAGAAGGCTTTTCACCATCTTCATCGTGACCTCCTAAGTTTCATCCGGGAGGGTTCCGTCTTGGTCCCCTTGTTCCCCGCGACCCTCCGGCTCCCTGTCCCGACCTTTCGGGTCGATCCGATCCCCGGTGAGGCGACATGGGGATGCCCCCCTCCGTCGCTCTGTCACGATTACCGAAGGAACATGCACAGGCAATCAAGAAACGCGAGTCGCACCGGCGTCTATGCTGCTTTCCAAACAGCTGTTGCACAAATGGCACGAAACGGCACTCCTGCCCCGCGACACAAAATCCCATAATGCCCGCATGCCGAGATTGCAAAAGCATAGAACCGTAAATGATATCAATACGATAGATGCAGGCGACCCACCTCTGCGCAGCGCAAGCTCGCCGGCACGGCCAGACCCGCGCATCGCGCCCTGCACGTCCGCACAGTTGCCCCCAACTCGCGATCAGTCGCTCGACACACAACGGCGCACGTGCGGCTGCGCTTAGCCCACTGGAATCCTTGCAATTCCAGTCTTCCCGGGCGGGCTCAAATCGAAATCGGCGGCGACGCGCCGTCCGGGGCGGAGCGCACCTATCTGCGATGGGCGAAACGAGGGGGAGACATTGATGGGTAGGACAGCCCTGCGACCCGGAGCCGGTGCCGCGCGCGGTCCGGTGCTATGAACAACAGTCCGCTGACGACCGCCAGTCAGTCAATGTTTTGCAGCAGCTTTCGCGATACCCGAGTTTTGCAGCAGCTTTCGCGATACCCGAAGGAGCACCCGCAGTCGTTGGCGTTCCCGAATTGCCGCTCTGGTACAAAGTCCATGCTTTGAGCGCGTTTTGGTTGTCTTTGACGCCTGGGAACCAGGCGCGCCACCTTGCTGTGGCAGCGCTTCTTCCTTGCACCGCCGGCGCCGAGCGCGTCTTGGCGCCGCAGCGCGGGCTAGCCAGCATCGCATAGGTGCTGCGTGGGTGGGTGCCGGTCACCTCCTTGGTAATATAGCACCCCCGCTCCTTTACGAAGCACCGCCCTCCCCGCGCCGTGCGTCACGGGCGTCCGGGAATATTTGACCAATTTATTTATTGAGCCGGCGCGGACATCGCTCGACCAAGACCCCAGGCACGCTCGTTGCAAACGATTGCGTTGCAAGGCCAGCCGCAATCCTTCGGGCGGCCGGCTTGCCCGCCCGCAGAATCATATTTTTTTGACATTAGCAGGACCTTGGAGGCCCATACCGACATTGCCGTTTCGTGCTTGAGGCAAGCGCAGGGAGAGTGACGTGCCACGTTATGGCCTCGCCAGGGCGGCATTGATCGCAGCACTGCTCGTGACCATCGGGGTGCTCGTTGCCCCCTATGCACGCTACTTCTTCTTTTCTGCGACGACGCCGAGGCCGGTCCAGGCTCGTGGTGACTTCGCCGATCTGGAACGGATCACGATTGCGTTGTTCGAACGCGCCTCCCCGTCGGTGGTTCAGGTGGTGGCGCTGCGCGACGATAAGCCTGCGCCGGGCGAGTTCGACCCCGATTCGGCTCCCGGTATCGGCAGCGGAACGGGTTTCCTGTGGGATGAAGCAGGCAACATCGTCACCAACGCGCACGTCGTCAGCGGCGCCCGGCGGGTCGCGGTGCGGACGGCCGCCGGGCGTACGATGGCGGGCGAGATCGTCGGCATTGCTCCCACCCATGACCTTGCTGTCGTCAAAGTGCTCAGCTTCGGCACCCTGCCTTCGCCGCTGCCGCTAGGGAGTTCGGCCGACCTCAAGGTCGGGCAATCGGTCTTTGCCATCGGCAATCCTTTCGGCCTCGACCAGTCGCTGACAACGGGCGTCATAAGCGCGCTCAAGCGGCGCATGCCAACGGCGGGGGGGCGCGAGATCTCGGACGTGATCCAGACCGACGCGGCCATCAACCCCGGCAATTCCGGCGGTCCTCTGCTGGACTCGGCAGGCCGCATCATCGGCGTGACCACCGCCATCCTCTCGCCGTCCGGCGCCTTTGCGGGGATCGGATTTGCGATACCGGTGGACACGGTAAACCGCGTCGTGCCGGAACTCATCCGGACCGGCCGCGTGCCGACGCCCGGAATCGGCATCATCGCCGCAAGCGAAGCCCTCGCCGCACGGACTGGTCGAGAGGGCGTCATCGTCGTCAGGACGATTCCGGGCTCGCCGGCCGAGCGCGCCGGACTGAAAGGCGTAGACGCGGCAAGCGGAACGATCGGCGACGTGATCGTCGCGGTAGACGGCAAGCCCATCCGCAGACTGGCCGACCTCACGGCCGCGCTGGAGCGGGTTGCGCTTCCCGGCAAAGCCCAGCTCACGGTCGAGCGCGCCGGATCGCAGACAACGATTTCGGTGGATGTGGTCGATATGAGCCGCGGATGAATCCTTGGCCAAGCTCGACAACGGCGGATGTCGCGATCTCGAGAGCGTACGCGCTCAGTGCTATTCAAGCATGGCCTGTTCCCTACCGGTGCAGCGTAGACGCCCGCGCGCGTTCAGGTCTCGCCTCGTTGCCGGTTTCGACCGAGAGAGGTGATTGGATCGGCCGGCGCTACTGCCGGCGCGGGCTTTGGCACTCGCGCGAGCGTCCGCAAAGCACCTCGACGACGCCATGCGTATCGGCCCAATGTGCAGACCGAAGCCGTTCACTGCCACCCGGCGACTCGCACGCAGGTGATTGACCGAGCGCAACCAGAGACCTCGCGATGAGGGTCATCGTCTTCGGCCCGAGCGGCGGCACCGGGCGATTGTTGCTCGAGAAGGCCGTCCTGGGCGGGCACTCCGTGACTGCCTTCACGCGCGCGCCTTCCGCAATTGCAGAATCGCCCGGGCTCCGGGTGCTTGCGGGCAGCGTGCTCGATGCCGACGCCCTGGAGACCGCGATGCCGGGACACGACGCCGTGCTCTCGGCCCTGGGTGGTCGCCCGTGGCGCACGACCTCGATCTGCGCGCCCGCGATCCGCAATATCGCGGCCGCCATGACAAGGCATGGCGTTCGACAAATCATCGCAATCTCCACCCTCGGCGCCGGCGAGACGCGCGCCGACGTCGGCTGGTTCGCCCGCAACATCCTCTTTCGCTTCGTTCTCCGCCGCGAGGTAGCCGACAAGGAGGCGATGGAACGACATCTTGCCGCGACCGACCTCGATTGGACGGTCGTCAGGGTCGGAACGCTCACGAATGCAACCGCGCGTGGGAGCTTCCGCCTCGCCGATGACCGCTCGATCCGTGGCATGGGAAAAATTGCCCGTGCGGACGTGGCGGAATTCATGCTGGCCCAGCTGCAAAGCAGTGCCTGGGTGCAGCGAAAGCCTGTCATCGTGTACTGAAGGCGTGTTTCCGCCCCGCGCTATGTCCGAGCACGCGTGCGGACGCGCGGCCGATCGCGCAAACGTCCGGTGGCCACCCATGTCGGCACGTTCGGCGCGCGCCCGCCTTCGGATTTCGGCGGAGCGCGCGAAGGAATAGCGGACCCGCCGCAGATCTAAAATGATCTCAAGTGCTGTGCGGCCTGAGACATAGGTGACATTCCGTACCGGACACATGGGTAACACTTCTTGCCTGATTCGCAGGCGGGAGGTGCGGATGCCGTGGAAAGCGAGTTCGGTGATGGAAGAACGCCTTCGCTTTGTCGCCCGTCTGCTGGACGGGGAGACGATGACGGACGTGTGCCGACAGTTCGGCATATCTCGCAAGACCGGTTACAAGATTTTCGATCGCTACAGGGACCACGGCCTTGAGGCCTTGACCGATCGCTCGCGCCGGCCGGTGCGCTACGCCAACCAGCTGCCGCCGCCGATCGAGAGCCTGATCGTTCGCCTCAAGGACGAGAAGCCGCATTGGGGCGCCCGCAAAATCCGCGAGTTGCTGGTCCGTCGGCTTGCCGGCGATGTCCGGATCCCGGCCAGGAGCACCATCCATGCGGTGCTCGATCGCCACGGCCTGGTCAGGCGCAGCGGCGGGCCGCGCCATCGTGCCCGCGGCACCCCGCTGTCCGAGGGCGCCGCGCCCAATGATCTGTGGTGCGCGGACTTCAAAGGCGAGTTCAAGCTCGGCAACGGCCGCTACTGCTATCCGCTCACCGTCACCGATCAGGCCTCGCGCTTCCTGCTGCTATGCGAAGCGCTGGAATCAACCCGCGAAGACCTGGCCGTTACGGCCTTCGAACGGCTGTTCGCTGAGCGCGGCCTCCCGATCGCCATTCGCTCCGACAACGGCGTTCCCTTCGCCAGCCCCAATGCCTTGTTCAATCTCTCCAAACTATCCGTCTGGTGGCTGCGCCTCGGCATCACCATCGAACGCATCAAGCCCGGCCGCCCGCAGCAGAATGGCCGCCACGAGCGCATGCACCTCACCCTGAAGAAGGAAGCAACCAGGCCACCTGCCTCGAACAGCCTGCAGCAGCAGGGCCGCTTCGACGCCTTCATGCACGAGTTCAATGCCGAGCGCCCACACGAAGCGCTCGCCATGAAGTGTCCTGCCGAACTCTATGCTGCCTCACCGCGCCGCTATGATGGGCTGCCTGAACTGACCTATCCGTTCCACGACCGCGACATCCTGGTCACCGCCTGCGGCCGCATCTGCCTGCATCGCAAGAAAATCAACATCTCGACCGTCCTCGCAGGCCAAAGGCTCGGCATCAGGGAAGTCGATGACGGCATCTGGCTCGTCAGCTTCAGCAGCTACGATCTCGGATACTTCGATCTCGAACAAAGGACCTTGCAGCCCCTCGACAACCCGTTCGGCCCGAGGTTGTCACCCATGTCTTAGGTACGTTCTGTCACCCATGTGTCCGGGCTGGACATGCTTATGCGTGGCGGAGACGGAGGGATTCGAACCCTCGATACGCCTTTGGAGCGTATAACGGTTTAGCAAACCGCCGCCTTCAGCCACTCGGCCACGTCTCCGATGGCGCCGATATGCCCCACCATCCAGGCAATAGCAAGGTCGGCGCCGCGGGCGATGCGGACCCCCGCGCTGAGCGTCGACTCAATGGTGCCTGAGCCAGTCGCGCGCCGCACGCTGGGCGGCGGCGGTGTCGGCCTCCGACATCTCGCTGGCGATTTCGCGCCGCAAGCGGATGGCGTCCTTGTTGCCGCGCATCGCCGCGATGTTGAACCACTTGTGCGCGCACACCAGGTCGGCCGGAACCGACCGGCCGGTCGAGTACATCATGCCAAGCTCGTAGAACATGTCGGCACCGGCATTGACTTCGCTGAGCGCGCCGCTCTCCCCGTCCAGGATCTCCAAACGAGCCATCGCAATCTCCCTGCTTCCGGATGCGGCTTCGATCCGCCGAGAGCGGAGCCGCGTTTGACGCCTCCCGCGGGTCGGACGCCCGCTATGGCCACATGATTGCGGAGAGTTTTGAATCGCATCTTAAGAGTCGCGCTGAATCGTTCCTGAACACGGACCCCCGAGAACGTTGCTTTAACCGCGCAAAGCCCCGTTCCACCGTGATTTTTCGCCGGCGCTTACCGCTCGGATACCGTTCTGGTTCGCCGATCGATAACTATGAGCCCAAGTCCTCGAACCTGCGGACCTGCTGTCGGCGGCGCCTCGTTCGCGCTCAGGCTGCGGCTCGCCGAAGTCTCACGTATGCCTTTTTTCCCCGATAGGCCTTCACGGCCTATGGTTGCGCTTGCGCGCCGCCATGGGATCGATCAAGACCGAATGACAAGGGAGGCTTTCATGATGATGACCCGCGTGATGGCCGCGGCGATGACGGCGGCGTTGGTGGTGGCGCTATCCGCCTCGCCGGTGTCGGCGCAGAGCAAGCAGGAGGGCGCGAGCAAGCGACAGGCGACGCCCGGTCAGCTTGCCGTTCGCGAGCGCGCCAAGAAATGCGGCGCCGAATGGCAGGAGGCCAAGGCCGCCGGCAAGATCGACAAAGGCATGAAGTGGCCGAAGTTCTGGAGTGCGTGCAACAAGCGGCTCAAGGCGGCAGGCGCTTAAGCCAAGCTGCCGGACCTTGGTGCTGCCGGACGGTGGTCCGGCGGCGCCATCGAGGCGCGTGCGCGGCGACGCTGGCCGGCCGATCGGACCGAAGGCGAGGTCCTGCTCGCCGTTCGGCACCCGCGCCGACCGCGGATTGGTATCCAGTACCACCATCCGGCCACACAAGCGCGAAGCCGCGCTCGGTAGCGCGGCTCGCGGACTTTCGAAGCAATGCCGTGGAAATCTCAGAGCAGCCGCTCGCGGCTGCGGGCACTTGACGGCCCCTGCTCTACTGAGGGCGTCGGCGAGATGTTCGAGGATGGCGGCCGCCTGGCAAGATTGAGCTTGCAAGCGACAAGGCAGAGATCCTGCCCGTACCTGTTCTTCGCGAGATGGTCCGGCGTATCCGCTCGCCTTCGCGTGGGTTGACGTGCACGTCGGAAGACGGCGCGCCGCTGAGCGAAAGCTTGGGGCCAACTTGCATGCCGGCCCTGACAGCCAGATTCCGTGAAGCCTGACCTCGTTTCGCCGACGCCCTCTGTCGTCGACTTGAGCCGGCACTGCCGTTTGCGGTGGCTACGCGCCGGCCGCTCTTCGACGTTGTCGGCGTATGCGACTTGAGTTTGGCCATGCTGACGCCTCAGGGCGTCAACGACCCTCGTTTACTTCTTGGCCTTCTTCTTCTTGCCGCCTTTCTTCGCGGACTTCTTGGCACCCATCTTCTTCGCCTTTGCCTTCTTCGCCATGCTGCCCTCCTAGTCTGAGTGAGTGGCGAGACCAAACAGTGCAGGCGCGAATTGCCATGCACTGCGGTCAACTCCTACAGCGAAATGAAGAAAACCGCGAATCTTCTGAAAAAAGGGTTGACAACGGAAACGCCGATCAAACGGGCGTTGCCGCGCCACGACGTGTTGAGGACAAGCTGGAGCGCGCGCCGCGCGACGCATCGGCGCACGCGCGCGAAGAAAACGGCGGCGTCGAATAAATCCTTATTTCATGCGGCTTTCCTGCACGTCGAAGAATTCTTCCGCGCCCGCGGCGACGCGCGCGCAACGTGCGGCTCACCATCTCCTCAAACGCCGGCCAGCGCCGGCCGAGCGGGTGTGGACAATCGAAAAAAAGCGCGGCGGGGGAATCGGGCGCGGAAGGCGTGCGACCCTCGTCACTCGCTCTCGTCGGGGCGAATCAGCGGCAGGCGATTCGGGCCTGGCGCCGCCGACGCGACCTCGCTCGCGCGCGGTCGGCACCTTCGCAGGCGTCAACGCACGCGGGTGGCAGGAGCACGCCAACTCCACCGCGAGACGGCAAAGCACGTCCTCTCGCGCATCTCAATCGCGCGGCCGTCAAAGATCGAGCTTGCGTCGGAGCAGTTCGTTGACGACCTGCGGATTGGCCTTGCCGGCGGATGCTTTCATCACCTGGCCGACGAACCAGCCGATCAGTGCCGGCTTCGCCTTGGCCTGCGCGACCTTGTCGGGGTTGGCAGCGACGATCTCGTCGATCACCTTCTCGATCGCCGCCAGGTCGGTGACCTGCTTCATCCCTCGCGTCTCGACGATCGCGCGCGGGTCGCCGCCTTCATTCCAGACGATCTCGAACACCTCCTTGGCGATCTTGCCCGAGATCGTGCCCTCGCGCGACCAGATCGAGCAGCGTGCCGAGCTGCGCGGCCGAGACCGGCGACGACGCAATATCCCTGCCCTGCTTGTTGAGCCGGCCGAACAGCTCGTTGATCACCCAGTTCGCCGCGGCCTTGGCGTCGCGCCCCTTGCCGACCGCCTCGAAGAAATCCGCGGTCTCGCGCTCCGCGACCAGCACGTCGGCATCATAGGCCGATAGCCCGTAGTCGCGGATGAAGCGCGCCTTCTTCTCGTCCGGAAGCTCCGGCAGGCTGGCCGTCGAGCTCTTCGACTTCATCGCGCGCGAGCTCGAGCGGCAACAGATCTGGATCGGGGAAGTAACGATAGTCGTGCGCCTCCTCCTTGGTGCGCATGGAGCGCGTTTCGCCCTTGACCGGATCGAACAGGCGGGTCTCCTGCTCGATCGTGCCGCCGTCCTCGATGATGTCGATCTGGCGGCGCGCCTCGTGCTCGATGGCCTGGCCGATGAAGCGGATCGAATTGACGTTCTTGATCTCGCAGCGCGTGCCGAGCGGCGCGCCGGGCCGGCGCACCGAGACATTGACGTCGGCGCGCAGGTTGCCCTTCTCCATGTCGCCGTCGCAGGTGCCGAGATAGCGCAGGATCGTGCGCAGCTTCGCGACATAGGCCTTGGCCTCGTCGGCGGAGCGCAGATCCGGCTTCGATACGATCTCCATCAGCGCGACGCCGGAGCGGTTGAGATCGACGAGCGAATGCCGCAGGATGCTGGTCGTGCAGCAGCTTGCCGGCATCCTGTTCCAGGTGCAGCCGCTCGATGCCGACCGTCACGCTTCTCGCCGTCGGGCAGGTCGACGATGACCTCGCCTTCGCCCACCACCGGCGACTTGTACTGGCTGATCTGGTAGCCCTGCGGCAGGTCCGGATAGAAATAGTTCTTGCGGTCGAACACCGATCGCAGATTGATCTTGGCCTTCAGCCCCAGACCGGTGCGCACCGCCTGGCGCACGCACTCGGCGTTGATCACCGGCAACATGCCGGGCATCGCGGCGTCAACTAGCGACACGTGCGAGTTCGGCGCGCCGCCGAACGCCGTCGACGCGCCGGAGAATAGCTTGGCCTGCGAGGTCACCTGCGCGTGGACCTCCATGCCGATGACCACCTCCCACTCGCCGGTGGTGCCCTTGAGCAGCTTCGACTTCACAGTCGGATCAGACGTCAAGCTCATGCCTTTGTGCCCGTGAACGCGAGCCTGCGCGTCCCGATGGCGCGCGTGACACGTCGGATAGATGGTCTTCGCCGGGCCTGCAAGATCGCCGGAACCGTTCGCTCGCAGCGGGCGTTTTCTTGAGGGTCAGCGCGGAGGCCGATCATGGCATCAGATCAAGGTCCCAACTTCGGATTTCGCGGCTCTGCTCGGCGGCGTCGTGGTGCTTGCGCTGTTGATTTTCATCGCCACCGGCGGCCAGCTCGGCGGCAGCAAGAAGGTCGCGAGCGACGCCGACTTGCCGCAGGTCACCTCGCCCAAGCCGCCGGGCGGCACCTCCCGTGACGTCGGCAACGTCGGCACGCGCTGAGCGCCGACTTCGATTGCAGCGGCAATTGCTGCCGCCGAGCGTCGCTCCACACCGCCGCTATCGGCGCAGCAGCTCGGCTGCAATGACCTGCCACTCGTCGTCGAGCGGGCCTGCGCCCGCAGAGCGTCCGGCCTGCCGGTACCAGTAGCCGGCGTTGGCGACATCGCCCACCACCCGGTGCAGATAGGCGTGGACCCAGGCGCCTTCGGCGCCCTCCTCGTCCTGCACGATCCGGTGCGCACGATCCCACTCGCCTTTGGCGGCCCACCAGAGTCCTTGCAAGGCGGCGCTCAGCCGTGCCGGCGGCGCCGACCGCGAGAGGGATTCGGTGAACTGCGCGGGGGTCACAGCCACCACCGCGCGGGCGCGAATTTGCCCGCCGCCTGTTCGAGCACCTGGCCGACCGCGAACAGCGTCTCCTCGTCGAATGGGCGGCCGATCACCTGCAGCCCCAACGGCAACGCCTGCTTGTCAAGGCCCCCCGGCACCGAGATGCCGGGCAAGCCCGCCATGTTTACCGTCACCGTGAAGACGTCGTTGAGATACATCTCGACCGGGTCGGCGCCCCCCTTCTCGCCGATCCCGAATGCCGAAGATGGCGCCGTTGGGGTCAGTATCGCATCGATGCCGGCCGCAAAGCAGTCTTCGAAATCCTGCTTGATCAGGGTGCGCACCTGCTGGGCGCGCACGTAATAGGCGTCGTAGTAACCGGCCGAGAGCACATAGGTGCCGATGAGGACGCGCCGGCGCACTTCGGCACCGAAACCTTCCGCCCGCGTCCTCTGATACATCTCGGTCACGTCGCGCGCGGGCGCACGCAATCCATAGCGCACCGCATCATAGCGCGCGAGATTGGAGGAGGCCTCCGCCGGGTTGATGATGTAGTAGCCGGGCAGCGCGTATTTGGTGTGGGGCAGCGACACCTCGACCAGCTCCGCGCCAGCTGACTTTACCCACGCCCTGCCCTGCTCCCACAGCGCTTCGATCTCCGCCGGCATCCCGTCGACTCGGTATTCCTTCGGGATCCCGATCCGCATGCCCTTGATCGAACGGCCGACCGCTGCCTCGTAGTCCGGCACCGGACGATCGACCGAGGTGGTGTCCTTCGGATCGTGCCCGGCCATCGAGCGCAGCAGGATCGCAGCGTCGCGCACCGAGCGGGCGAGCGGGCCGGCCTGATCGAGCGAGGAGGCGAACGCCACGATGCCCCAGCGCGAGCAGCGGCCGTAGGTCGGCTTCAGCCCGACGGTACCTGTGAACGCGGCCGGCTGGCGGATCGAGCCTCCGGTATCGGTGCCGGTCGCGCCGAGGCAAAGATTGGCCGCGACCGCCGCCGCCGAACCGCCCGACGAGCCGCCCGGCACCAGGCTGGTGTTGGCGCCACTGCGTCGCCATGGCGACACCACCGGGCCGTAGCACGAGGTCTCGTTCGACGAGCCCATCGCGAACTCGTCGCAGTTGGTCTTGCCGAGCAGCACGGCGCCGTCGCGCCAGAGCTGCGCCGTCACCGTCGATTCGTATGTCGGCTCGAAACCGTCAAGGATGCGCGAACAGGCCGTCGAGCGCACGCCGGCGGTGCAGAACATATCCTTGATCGCGAGCGGAATGCCCTCGAGCGGTCGCGCATCGCCGGTGGCGATCCGGGCGTCGGCCTCCTGCGCCATCTCGCGGGCACGCTCCGGCGTCTCCAGCACGAACGCATTGAGCGCCCGCGCGCGCTCCATGGCGGCGAGATGGGCCTCGGTGAGCTCAAGCGCGCTGAAAATCTTCTGGTCGAGCCCTGCGCGCGCCTCCGCAACGGTGAGGGACGTGAGATCGGTCATGGGCCGGCGCCACGCTCGTTGTCCCGGCTCTGCAACGGAGGCCGCGCGGAGGGAGCCGTGACGGTGTCGCTCCGCGCCGCATCGGCACCCGGGTCCGTTGCGTCCGGCGATGCCGGCCCGGCCGGAAAGCGCTCACGACCTGCGCCGTCCGTACCGCGCGCAACCTCCTCCCGATAGGCTCGCAAAAATGCCTCCCGGTCGCACAACCAGCACATCACTCGACCACTTTCGGCACGACGAAATAGCCGTCCTCTCTCGCCGGTGCGTTCTTCAGGATTTGGTCGGGGATGTCGCCATCGACCACCAGGTCGGCGCGCTGCTTCATGCGCATGGGCGTCACCGAGGTCATCGGCTCGACGCCTGCGACATCGACCTCGCGGAGCTGCTCGACGAATGCCAGGATGACGTTGAGCTCGCCCCGGAGATGCTCGACCTCCTCGTCGGCGACGGCGATGCGCGCCAAGTGCGCGATGCGCCGGACGGTTGCGGCATCAACAGACATAATCGGCCCTGACCCGTAGTTGCCGCCCTATAGCAGAGCGCCGTTTCACGCGGCAACCATCCCGGCCGGCATCGACATCAGTTCCCGTTTCCGGATTGTCTCAGCCGCGCCGAGGGTTGATAATTCGCCATGCACGCGCCGAACCCGCTCGCGCTTCCCATTTCGGCAACCTCGACGCCGCTCTCGATCGGTGCGGTCGCGCTCGTGGTGCGCGACCTCGATCGGGTCGCGCGTTTCTATTGCGATGCGATCGGCCTCGCCGTGCTGAAGCGCGACCCGCACGGCGCAACTCTCGGCGTCGACGGCGTCGCGCTCGTGCACCTCGAGCACCGGCCGGACGCGCGGCCGGATGATGCGCGCCAGTCCGGCCTGTTCCATACCGCGTTCCTGATGCCGACGCGCGCCGACCTGGCGCGTTGGTACCGCCACATGCGGCGCGCCGGCTTCACGATCGCCCGCGCCGCCGGCCACGCCGTCAACGAGGCGGTCTACTACGACGATCCGGAGGGCAACGGGGTCGAATGCTATGCCGATCGCCCGCCGCAAACCTGGCGCTGGGACAACGGTCGGGTCGAGATCACGATTGATCCCTTGGATCTCAAAGAGCTCGCGCGCGCGGCCGACGGCACCGCGCCCTACGAGCGCGCGCCCGCGGCTCTGCGCATCGGCCATCTCAACCTGCGGGTCGGCGATCTCGATGCCGCCGAACGGTTCTATTGCGCGGCCGGGCTCGACCTCACCTGCCGGCGGGCCGACATGACGTTCATGTCGTCGGGCCGCTATCACCATCATCTGGCCGCCAACACCCGCGCCAGCGCCGGCGCCGGCCGGCGCGACGTGAGCTGCGCCGGGCTTCTCTGGTTCGCGTTCAAGGCCGCCGATGCCGCGACACGCGAGCGCGCGGCGGCAGGTCTGCGCGCCGCCGGTGCTGAGGTCGAGCTGCTCGAGAACGGCTTCGAGATGCGCGATCCGTGGGGAACGCGCGTGCGCGTCGTGACGTGAGACGAGGCGTGATCGTCGTCAGCGCGCAAGATTAACGAGCATCGCGGCGGCGGCGAACACCAGCACCATCACAAAGCCGAGTCTCGCGGGGCGGTGCGCGGCGCGACGGTATTCCTTTGTCACCCTTAACGGCTCGGCTCCGGGGCACGTCCTCAGACGGTGAATGCCTTGCACTTTTCCGGCACGATCACCTTGGTGGCGTGCCCTTGCATTTCGGCCAGGAACTTGTCGGCGGTCGCCTCGATGATCGGGAACGATCCATAGTGGCAAGGGATCACGGCGGCGAGCTTGAAGAAGCGCTTGACCGCCAGCGCCGCGGTTTTCGGGCTCATCGTGAAGCGGTCGCCGATCGGCACCATGGCGACGTTAGGCTGATGAATCTCGGCGATCAGCCCCATGTCGGAGAAAATGTCGGTGTCCCCCATGTGATAGACGGTCGGTTCGCCCGCAGCCTTGACCACAACCCCGCACGGATTGCCTAGGTAGATCGGCATCCCGTCCTTGATGTCGCCGGAGGAGTGGTCGGCGCGCACCAGCGTGACGGTGAAGCCGCCCTGATCGGTGGTCCCCCCGGTGTTCATCGGGTCGAATTTTTCCAAACCCTTGCCGGCGAGCCACATGCACAGATCGTAGTTGGTGATCACGGGCGCGCCGGTCGCCTGCGCGATCTCGAGCGTGTCGCCGACGTGATCGCCGTGGCCGTGGGTGAGCACGATGTGAGTCACGCCCTTGATCGCGGACTGCTTGTCGGACACGAAGGCCGGATTGCCGGTGAAAAAGGGATCAAGCAGCACCGCCTTGCCGCCGAAATCGAGGCGAAATGCCGAATGTCCGTACCAGGTGATTTGCATGGTTGCCGTCCCGTTCGTCGAGTTGGATCGACGCGCAGGATAGTGCCCGGCGCCGCGCGATCAACCGGCGCGCAAGTCTCGTTGGTTGGCCGGCGGCGACATGCTAGGCGAGCGCTCATGCCTGCGCCCGTCTTGCCCCTGGTCGAAGCCGCCGCCGTGCTGCCGCCGCGCGGGGCCCTGCTCGGGCTCGATCTCGGCAGCAAGACGATCGGAATAGCGGTCAGCGATCCGGACCGAAAACTCGCGGCCGGCGTAGAGACGATCGCGCGCACGCGGTTCAGCGCCGATGCAACGCGCCTGCTGGCACTTGCGGCCGAACGAAAGGCAGTGGGACTGGTGCTCGGCCTGCCCCTCAACATGGATGGAAGCGAAGGCCCGCGCGCGCAGTCGACCCGCGCGTTTGCCCGCAACCTGGCGCGCCTGACGGAGCTACCGATCGCACTCTGGGACGAGCGGCTGTCGACGGCGGCGGTCGAGCGCGACCTGATCGCCGCCGACGCCAGCCGCGCCAAGCGCGCGGCCGTCGTCGATCAACACGCCGCCGCCTTCATCCTGCAGGGCGCACTCGATCGGCTGGCCCGGATGGAAAGCCCACCCAAAATCCAGTGAGGATCAACGGCTGCCGGCGTCGCAGGGGCGCACGCGGCCGTAGCCCAGATCTAACATGCAGGAGTAGTAATGTTGGCCGCTGAAGCGGTTGTAGGCGTAGTACCGGCCATCGTACCCGAGCGATCCGACCGTGTCCGGCCCGCCCCACCACGGCGCGGCGCCATTATAGCCATTATAATAGTAGCCGCCGCGGTACACCTTCTTCGACTTCTTGGACGCAACGGTGACGACGTCACCGGCAACGGCCGCCTTGAGCGCGACGGAATTGGACGCGACCGGCGCCGCGGAAGCCGGGGCGGCGGCCAGAGCGGCCACCGAAAGGCCGAACAGAGCGGCCGCGATCTTGAGCTTGGTCATAGTCGCCTCTTGGTTTGCGCCCCTCTGGCAACTCGCGCATGCGACCGCACGGGGCTATTACGACTCCAACATAGACGTAGCCGGCGCGTTCCGGGTTCAAATATCAAGCTGAATTTTTTGTGATCCGGGGCTGGCGGGGGCCGTACAAGGCCCGGAGGAAGCGGGCTATATCGGCAAGGCCCGTTCCGTCAGCCGCGTCGCGACCGCTGGCGGGAGCGCCCAGGTACCGTAGGTGCCGCGGCGGGCGGCCCGCAGACGCGCTTCGGCGAAGGTCTCGGCGATCTCGGAGGGGGCGCTCCGGGCCAGCGCAGCCGCGGCGGCCAATACGGCCAGGCGCTCGACCGCGGCGCGGGCATTCGCCTCGGCGGCGCCGCCCGACAGACTGTCGCCCACGAACCGCACGGCCTCGGCCGCCCCAGGCAAGTCGCCGGTTTCGCGCGCGAGCTCGGCCAGCACCGCGTGCGCCTGCTCAGGCTCGCGCGCCAGCGCGCGCAAAACGTCGAGGCACATGACGTTGCCGGCGCCTTCCCAGATGGCGTTGAGCGGAGCCTCGCGATAAAGGCGCGCGAGCGTGCCCTCCTCGATGTAGCCGTTGCCGCCGAGGCACTCCAGGCACTCGTAGATCAGCGCCGGCGTGGTCTTGCACACCCAGTATTTGATCGCCGGGGTGAGCAGGCGTGACCGCGCCGCCTCCAAGGGCTCGCTTCCCGCGTGGTCGAAGGCGCGGCACAGCCGAATCATGACGGCGAGAACGCCCTCGACCTCCAGCGCCAGGTCGGCCAGCACCGTGCGCATCAGCGGCTGGTCGGCAAGTTTGCGCTGGAACACGGTGCGGTGGCGGGAATGATGCACGGCCTGCGCCAGCGCCATCCGCATCTGTCCGGCCGAGCCGATGACGCAGTCGAGCCGCGTCTGCTGCACCATCTCGATGATGGTGCGCACCCCCCGGCCCTCTTCGCCGATGCGCCAGGCGAAGGCTTGCGTGAACTCGACCTCGGACGACGCGTTCGAGCGATTGCCGAGCTTGTCCTTGAGCCGCTGAAACTTGAGGCCGTTGATCTCGCCGTTCGGGCGAAAGCGAGGCATCAGGAAACAGGTCAGTCCGCCGGGTGCCTGCGCGAGCACCAGGAACGCATCGCACATCGGGGCTGACATGAACCATTTATGGCCGGTGATCTCGTACCCCTCGCCCGCGGGGGCAGCCTGGGTGGTATTGGCCCGCACGTCGGATCCGCCCTGCTTCTCGGTCATCCCCATGCCGAGCGTGATGCCGCGCTTCTCCCACCAGGGCCGGAAGCTCGGATCGTATTCGCGCGAGAGGATCTTCGGCAGCAGCCGGTCGCGCAACGCCGGCTCCACTACCAACGCGCCGACGGCCGCGCGCGTCATCATGACCGGACACGTGTGCCCGTTCTCGACCTGAGCGACGATATAGGAGCGTGCCGCGCAGGCGACCTCGGCCGGGGGGGCCGCGCGCGTGCCGTCGGCATTCCAGGTCGAGGCATGCAAGCCCGCCGCGATGCTCTCGGTCATGAAGCGGTGGTAGGCCGGGTGGAACTCGATCACGTCGCGGCGGAACCCCTTGGTGTCGAAGGTCTTGAGCTTCGGGGTGTTCTCATTGGCGAGGCGCGCCTGCTCGGCAAACTCCGCCGAGCCCCAGCGCCGGCCGAAGGCGGAAAGCTCGGCGGCGCCGTCGCGCAGGCCATTTGCCCGCAGCGCCTCCTGCAGCGGCAGGTCGACGCCATAGAGGTCGACGTCGACGAACGGCGGCGACTGGTTGAAAACCTCATGGGTTTCGAATCGGGCGAGCACGGTCATGGGCTTTGCTCCTCGCGCCGGATCGTAGCACGGGACGGCGCGAGGAGCGCGCACGACCTTCTCCTGCGGAAGCGGCGCCGCGGCCTTGCAGCAGCCGTGCGAGGCGCCTATAGACACCGCTTTGATGAACGTCGCCCCGAAATCCTCGTTCGTCCTCAGCCGACGCCACCTGCTGGGGATCGAGGGGCTTTCGCATGCCGACATCGTCGGCCTGCTCGACCTCGCCGAGGAATTCGTCGAGCTCAACCGGCAAATCGAGAAAAAGCGCACGTCGTTGCGCGGCCGTACGCTGATCAATCTGTTCTTCGAGGCCTCGACCCGAACCCAATCGTCGTTCGAGCTCGCCGGCAAGCGGCTCGGCGCGGACGTGATGAACATGGCGGTCGCCTCGTCCTCGGTGAAGAAAGGCGAGACGCTGATCGATACCGCGATCACCCTCAACGCGATGCATCCCGATCTCCTGGTGATGCGTCACCATGCCTCCGGCGCGGTCGCGCTGCTGGCGCAGAAGGTCGACTGCGCAGTCGTCAATGCCGGCGACGGCTCGCATGAGCACCCGACCCAGGCGCTGCTCGACGCATTGACCATCCGCCGCAATAAGGGGCGCCTCGAGCGGCTGGTGGTGGCGATCTGCGGCGACATCATGCACTCGCGCGTCGCGCGCTCGAACATCATCCTGTTGAACACGATGGGCGCGCGCGTGCGCGTGGTTGCGCCCTCCACCTTGCTGCCCCCGGGGGTGGAGCGGCTCGGGGTCGAGGTAGCCCGCGACATGCGCGAAGGCTTGAGCGGCGCCGATATTGTGATGATGCTGCGGCTGCAGCGCGAACGCATGAACGGCTCGTTCGTGCCCTCGGTGCAGGAGTACTTCCACTTCTACGGCCTCGACCAGACCAAGCTGCGCTACGCTAAGCCGGACGCGCTGGTCATGCATCCCGGCCCGATGAACCGCGGGGTCGAGATCAATTCCGCGGTCGCCGACGGCGCGCAGTCGCTGATCCGCCAGCAGGTCGAGATGGGGGTGGCGGTGCGGATGGCGGTGCTCGAAGCGCTGTCGCGGAACCTGCCGAATGCCTGAGAGCGGCGCCGGTGGGGTTGGCGATGCCCTGCTCGGCATGGCGGCGCGCCGCGTACGGCTGTTGACCATCATCGTCATCGTGGGGGCGATCACTCTGATTGCCGGGCAGGACCTGTCATGGAGCGCGATCGCGGTCGTCGGCGTCGCGCTCCTGGCAATTGCGGCCGCCGCGATCGCCGCCGCGTTCTGGCTGCGCATGCGCCGCCCCGCCGGCCGACGGCGCGGAACTTGAGCATGCTGCACGAGCCGCGCCCGATCCTGCTCGCGAACGCGCGCATCATCGACCCCTCGCGCGACCTCGACATGCACGGCGACCTTTTGATCGCCGACGGCATCGTGCGCGACGCGCAGCCTGGCATTCGCGCTTCCGGGGTGCCGCAAGGCACCGAGATCGTCGATTGCGCCGGCAAGCTGATCGCCCCAGGACTGATCGACATCCGCGCGTTCGTCGGCGAGCCGGGCGCCGAACACCGCGAGACTTTCGCCTCGGCGAGCCAGGCAGCTGCCGCCGGGGGCGTCACCACGATCGTCTGTCAGCCCAACACCTCGCCGACGATCGACGATCCGGCCATCGTCGACTTCGTGCTGCGGCGCGCGCGCGACACCGCGATCGTGCACGTCCACCCGATGGCGGCGCTCACCAAGGGCCTCGAAGGCAAAGAGCTGACCGAGATCGGCCTCCTGCGAGCAGCCGGCGCCGTCGCCTTCACCGACGGCGCGCAGAGCGTCGCCAATGCTCAGACGATGCGGCGCGCGCTCACCTATGCGCGCGATTTCGACGCCTTGATCGTCCATCACACCGAGGACCCCGACCTGGTCGGCGACGGCGTGATGAACGAGAGCGAGTTCGCGGT
Source organism: uncultured Alphaproteobacteria bacterium (assembly GCA_963788095.1). Lineage (GTDB taxonomy): Bacteria > Pseudomonadota > Alphaproteobacteria > Rhizobiales > Xanthobacteraceae > CAVTXS01. The sequence goes on from CAWBFP010000037.1 coordinate 58,047, forward strand.
CCGACTGGGGCTGGTGGGCATTCCGAAGGCCGCCGAGACGATCATGCTCGAGCGCGACCTTCGCCTCGTCGCCGGGGTCGGCGGCCGCTACCAGGCCGCCTCCGTGAGCTGCAGCGAGTCGCTCGACGTGCTGCAACGCGCGAAGGAGGGCGGGCTGGCGGTGACCGCGGCAGCCTCGATCAACCATCTGACCCTGAACGAGCTCGACATAGGGGCCTATCGCACGTTCTACAAAGTGATGCCGCCGCTGCGCGGCGAGGAGGATCGGACCGCGCTCGTGAGCGCGCTCGCCTCAGGGCTGCTCGACGTGGTGATGTCGGATCATGATCCGCAGGACGTCGAGACCAAACGGCTGCCGTTCGCGGAGGCAGCTCCCGGCGCCATCGGGATCGAGACGATGCTGGTCGCCGGCCTTCGCCTCGTGCACAACGAAGAGCTCGGTCTGATGACCTTGCTCAAGGCGATGTCGACCCGGCCGGCCGAGCTGTTGGGCATCCCCGGCGGGACGCTGCGGCAGGGCGCGCGCGCCGACGTCATCGTGGTCGATCTCGAAGCGCCCTGGGTGCTCGATCCGGCAGATCTCAAGTCGAAGTGCAAGAACACGCCGTTCGACGAAGCGCGCCTGCAGGGGCGCGTGGTGCGCACGATCGTGAGCGGGCGGACGGTGTACGAGTACGTTTGAACGTCGATCGCACCTCAGAACATGAGCGTCATCCAGAACGAGCGCACCAAGTTACTGGCCAATTCGTTAGATCGAGCATCGACCTCATGTCTCACCGTCGGAGTTATTGGACCGGTTGTCGCGGTCCTATATAATCTTGGCGGGGTCGCAGCCGCGGTACCGATGTTCTGGTTGGTCGGGGGCAGCTTGTTCTGGCTTGGAACAGCGGCGGGATTACATCTCCTCGCCCGATACGTCCTCGGGTGACTGCAATGACCTTTCTTCAGCTCTATGCATTCTTTATTCTTCCTTTGATCGTTCTCGCTCTCGGAGTGCTTGCCGTGCTTTGGCACGAGCGGTACCTGAGAAAAGCCTCCCAAGAGCATCATCCAGGGGAATAGGGACGGCACGAGGATTGCGGCCGCTCCTCACACTTCCGAAATGCTGCACCCGATCAATTGGTCGCTCGCCCTGCCCTACTACACAGCCGCGCTGGCGTTCGGGTATCTGCTCGGCTCGATCCCGTTCGGCCTGATCCTGACCCGGCTCGCCGGCACCGCCGACATCCGCGGCATCGGATCGGGGAATATCGGCGCCACCAACGTGCTGCGCACCGGCCGCAAGGGCTTGGCGGCGGCAACGCTCTTGTTCGACGTGCTCAAAGGTGCCGCCGCGGTGCTGATCATGGAATGGCTGTGGGGGCGCGACCACGCGGTCATCGCCGGCCTCGGCGCTTTCCTCGGCCACCTGTTTCCGGTCTGGCTGAAGTTCAAGGGCGGCAAGGGGGTTGCGACCTATCTCGGCATCCTGGCCGCCCTCGCCTGGCCGGCGGCGCTGGCGTTCGCCGCCATCTGGCTCGCGGTTGCGGCGCTCACCCGCTACGCGTCGCTCGCCTCGCTGATTGCGAGCGCCGCGACGCCGGTGGTGCTGTGGCTCAACGACGACCGGCTGGAGGCGCAGCTGTTCCTCGTGCTCACCATCCTGGTCGGCATCATGCACCGCGAAAACATCGCACGGCTGGTCAACGGCACCGAAAGCAAGATCGGCAAGCCGGCGGTCCGTGCACCCGAAGCTTGAGGAGCCCCAAGCGGGCGGCCCAACCATGCGTACGTTGATCCCCGGCAGTCTCACGATCCTATCAGCCTATCCGGATCCGCCCTTCGACATCATGCAGGAAGGCGTGGCGACCGGATTCGACATCGAACTGATGCGTGCGGTGTGCGGCCGCCTCTCGCTCGAACCGCGGCCGATTGCCTATGCGGGCGAGGATTTCAACGGCATTTTCGCGGCGCTGGCCGAGGGGACCTGCGACGTGGTGATCTCCGGAACTACCATCACACCGGAACGCGCCGCGATCGCGTTTCTCGCGGCCATATTTGCAGTTCAACCAGGGTATCGCGGTCAATCGGCGCCTCACTCCCCATGTCAGATCGACCGCCGACCTGCGCGGCCTGACTGCCGGCATCCAGAAAGGGAATACGTCAGACATTTGTCGCCCGGCACTTGCTGGCGCAAGGCGCCATCGCGGCGATACGCTATTATCCCTATCACGGTATCGGCACAGCACTCGGTGACCTTGAAGCCGGACGCATCGGCCTCGTTATCAAGCTCTTTCCGGTGATTTCATGGCTCACGCGCGAGCGGCGAGAGCTCGCGGTCGCCCTGCAAATTCCGACCCACGAGCGGCTCGGGATCGCTTATGCGCCCGATCGCGCCGATCTCTGCGATGCCGTCGATGCCGCCATTGAGGCGTTGCGCCAGAGCGGCGAGTTCGCAAAGCTGCAGGCCGCCTGGCCGGGCACTGACGCGACCGCATGAGGGCAATGCGATGCATGCGTTCAAGCTTTATACCGGCAAGAACAATGCCTCACACGTGCTTAAGGGCACGCTGACGCTTGATCGACGCGCCGACGTCATGGCCATACACTTCAAGGAATCGCCGCCACATTCCAACTTCGACTGGCACGACGCACCGGAACCGCAATACGTCATCACGCTCGCCGGCACACTCGAGTTCACTACTCGCGACGGTGAGACTTCATCATAAGGCCCGGCGACGTCCTGGTGGCGACCGACAGCGCCGGCAGCGGCCACAAATGGCGCCTGATCGATGACGCGCCATGGCGGCGCTGCTACGTCGTGCTCAAACCTGGCGCCGCGGACCTGTTCGTGGAGTAGCGGCGAAGGATGTCTTTGCTCGAACGCCACGCTCGATGCCGACTGTCGGTCTGACATCGTCAACGGCGCCGAAAGCAAGATCGGCAAGCCGGCGGTACGTGCACCCGGAGCTCGAGGGGTCCGAGCGGGCGCTCCAACGACCCGTGTTTCAGGCTAAGGTGGTGCTTGGCCGCCGGCCTTGGCGGCGAGCCTCGTTTGATCCGAGCCGATGTGGTGAAAGCAAAGCAAGGCACGGGCGTCCGCTTGACCGACGAGCAGCGGCTCGACTGGCTGCGCCTGATCCGCAGCGAGAACGTCGGCCCACGCAGCTTTCGCCCCTGCTCAATCACTATGGCGGGGCCAAGTCGGCGCTCGCGGCGCTGCCCGAACTGGCGCGGCGGGGCGGCGCGCAACGTCCCGGGCGCATCTGCTCGCAAGCCGAAGCCGAGCGCGAGATGCGCGCCGCAGAGCGGATCGGCGCGAGCTTCATCGCGCTTGGCGAACGCGACTATCCGGCCCGACTTGCGGCGATCGACGACGCGCCGCCGTTGCTGGCCGTGCGCGGAGCGGTCGGCTGCCTGGCACGGCCGATGCTGGCGATGGTCGGCTCGCGCAATGCCTCCGGCGCGGGCATCAAGTTCGCCGAGCATCTCGCCCGCGAACTCGGGCTCGCCGGTCTCGTCATGGTCTCCGGCCTCGCGCGCGGCATCGATGCGGCTGCGCACCGCGCCAGCCTTGCGACCAGCACGGTGGCGGTGCTGGCGGGCGGGCACGAGCAGGTCTACCCGCCCGAGCATGCCGGCCTTCTCGACCGGATCATGGAGCACGGCGCCGCGATCTCGGAGATGCCGATCGACTGGGAGCCGCGCGCCCGCGACTTCCCGCGCCGCAACCGCTTGATCTCGGGGCTTGCGATCGGCGTGGTGATCGTCGAGGCGGCGCGCCGCTCCGGCTCGCTGATCACGGCGCGCATGGCACTCGAGCAAGGCCGCGAGGTGCTCGCCGTGCCGGGGTCCCCACTCGACCCGCGCGCCGAGGGGACGAACGCGCTCATCAAGCAGGGCGCGGCCCTGGTGACCGAGGCCGAAGACGTGCTCGCCACGGTCCGGCCGATTCTCGACCGCCCGCTCGAGCAGAGGGCGGGGGAGCCCCATGCGGAGGAAGAAACGCCGTTGAGCGCACCTGAAGCCGGCGACCGCGCCCGCATCATCGATCTGCTGGGCCCAACGGCGATCGGGATCGATGACCTGATCCGGCTGACCGGCGCCTCGCCGGCAATCGTGCGAACCGTCCTGCTGGAATTGGAGATTGCCGGCCGGCTCGAACGCGCGGGCAACGGGCTATACGCCATGGTTCGCTGAGCGGGAGACCGGCAAACGCCCGGCTCGAACGCAGCCTGGCATATTTCTACACAGTTCAATAAGATAGACGAGATTGTTGAAGCCGCTCGAAGGCTCCGCCGCCGCTCTGGAATCGGCACCGCCCTATGGATCGGCCGGTCGGCATATTTGACAGCCAGGGTTCGATTACCCATGTTCCGGCCGACCGCGGCCGCGCCGCCTCGTGCGCCGAGCGCCGCCACTGACCTCCTCAATCGCCAGTATTGAATGAACATCGTCGTCGTCGAATTCCCGGCTAAGGCCAAGACAATCAACAAATATCTTGGCCGTGGCTACGAGGTGCTGGCCTCCTTCGGCCACGTCCGGGACCTGCCGGCCAAGACCGGCTCGGTCGACCCTGATTCGGACTTCCGCATGGTCTGGGAGGTCGACGCCAAGGCGCAGAAGCGCCTGGCGGAGATCACCCGCGCGGTCAAAGGCGCCGACAAGCTGATCCTGGCGACCGACCCGGACCGCGAGGGCGAGGCGATCTCCTGGCATGTGCTGGAGATCCTCAAGGAAAAGCGGGCGCTCAAGGCACAGGCGGTCGAGCGCGTCGTGTTCAACGCCATCACCAAGGCGGCGGTCACCGAAGCGATGAAGCACCCGCGCGGCATCGACGCCGCCCTGGTCGACGCCTACTTGGCGCGCCGGGCGCTCGACTACCTGGTCGGCTTCACGCTCTCGCCGGTGCTCTGGCGCAAGCTGCCGGGCGCACGCTCCGCCGGGCGCGTCCAGTCGGTGGCGTTGCGACTGGTCTGCGACCGCGAGCTCGAGATCGAGAAGTTCGTCGCGCGCGAATATTGGTCGCTTGCCGCCATTCTGGCGACGCCGCGGGGCGAAACATTCGAAGCGCGGCTGGTCGGCGCCGACGGCGAGAAGATCCAGCGGCTCGACATCGGCTCGGGAGCTGAGGCCGAAGCGTTCAAGCGGGCGCTGGAAGCGGCGACCTTCTCCGTCGCCTCGGTGGAGGCGAAGCCGGCCAAGCGCCATCCGCCGCCGCCGTTCACGACCTCGACGCTGCAGCAGGAAGCGAGCCGCAAGCTCGGGCTCGCGCCGGCGCAGACCATGCGACTGGCACAGCGGCTCTACGAAGGCACCGATATCGGCGGCGAGACCGTCGGGCTGATCACCTACATGCGCACCGACGGCGTGCAGATGGCCGACGAGGCGATCGCCGCGACCCGCAAGCTGATCGGTCACGATTACGGCGATCGATACGTCCCGGCGGCGCCCCGGCGTTACCAGACCAAGGCCAAGAACGCCCAGGAGGCGCACGAAGCCATCCGGCCAACCGAATTCGCCCACCGCCCGCGCGAGATCGTCAAGTATCTCGAGCCCGACCAGGCGAGGCTCTATGAGCTGATCTGGCTGCGCGCGGTCGCCAGCCAGATGGAATCCGCCGAGCTCGAGCGCACCACCGTCGACATCGTCGCCAAGGTGGGCGAGCGGACACTCGACCTGCGCGCGACCGGCACGGTGGTGCAGTTCGACGGCTTTCTCACCCTCTACCAGGAAGGCCGCGACGACGAGGAGGACGAGGATGGCCGCCGCCTGCCGGCGATGAGCGTCGGCGAAGCGCTGACCAAGCGCTCGATCGATGCGAGCCAGCATTTCACCGAGCCGCCACCGCGTTTCTCCGAAGCCTCGCTGGTCAAGCGCATGGAGGAGCTCGGCATCGGCCGGCCATCGACCTACGCGGCCATCCTGCAGGTGCTCAGGGACCGCGGCTACGTCCGCATCGACAAGCGCCGGCTGGTGCCCGAGGACAAGGGCCGGCTGGTGATCGCATTCCTGGAGAGCTTTTTCGCGCGCTACGTCGAATACGACTTCACCGCCTCGCTCGAAGAGCAGCTCGACCGCGTCTCCAACAACGAGGTCGACTGGCGGCAGCTGCTGCGCGATTTCTGGCAGGATTTCATCGGCGCCGTCGACGACATCAAGGATGTGCCGGTGGGCGAAGTGCTCACTGCCCTCGACGAGCTGCTCGCTCCGCACGTCTTTCCGGTGCGCCCGGATGGCGGCGACCCGCGCCAGTGTCCGACCTGCGGGAGCGGCCGGCTCTCGATCAAGCTCGGGCGGTTCGGCGCCTTCATCGGCTGCTCGAACTATCCCGAATGCCGCTATACACGCGGCGTTTTCGGATAATGGCGACCAACCCGACGGCGGCACCCGCACGCTCGGGCAGGATCCGGAGACCGGCCTCGAGGTCACGGTGCGGTCCGGTCGTTTCGGTCCCTACATTCAGCTCGGCGAGGCGCAGAACGGCGAGAAGCCGAAGCGTGCCAGCATTCCCAAGGGCCAGTCGCCCGACGACATCGACCTGCAACGGGCGCTGGCGCTGTTGTCGCTGCCGCGCGAAATCGGCCGCCACCCGGAATCCGGCGAAGCGATCATGGCCGGCATCGGCCGCTATGGTCCGTACGTCCAGCATGGAAAGACTTACGCCAACCTCGAGGCCGGCGACGACGTGCTCGCGCTGGGCCTGAACCGGGCCGTCACGCTGATTGCCGAGAAGGCGTCGAAAGCTGGACGCGGCCGACGCGGCAGTCCCGATCCGGGGCGTGCGCTCGGCGAGCACCCGCAAAAGGGCGGACCGGTGGTGGCGCGGAACGGGCGCTACGGGCCCTATGTCAGCCATGCCGGCGTGAACGCGACCTTGCCGCGCGACAAGTCGCCGGACACCGTCACGCTCGACGAGGCGGTCGCCCTGATCGACGCGAAGGCGGAGAGCCGGGGCGGCAGGCCCTCGGCGCGCCGCGCGCCGGCGGAAGACGGCGGCCCGCAAACGCACCGCCGCAAGTCGCCCGCCGAAAATCCGAAACCACAGCGCAAAGTGAAAAAGGCCGCCAAGTGAGCGCGCCTCACGCCGACCTTTTCTCGGCAGCGCTCGACCATCACCAACGCGGCCGCTTGGCGCAAGCCGAACAGATCTACCGCCAGATTCTCGCCGCCGACCCGAACCACGTCGGCAGCCTGAACTTCCTCGGCGTGATCGAGCACCAGGGCGGGCGCCACGAAAGCGCGATCGATCTTCTCCGCAAGGCGATCGCCGTGAACGATCAGATACCCGACTGCCACAACGGCATGGGCGAAGCGCTGCGCGCCCTCCGGCGCTACGACGAGGCTGTCGATCATTTCAACCGCGCGATCGCGCTCGATCCGAGCTTTGCGGAGGCACACAACAATCGTGGCAGCGCCCTGGCGGCGCAGGGCAAGCTTGACGCGGCGGTTCTGTCATTCAAGCGCGCGCTGGAAATCGAGCCGAGATCTGCGCTGATGCACTGCAACCTCGGCAAGGCGGAGCGCGCGCTCGATAAGCCGCAGGAGGCGACCGCGTCGTTTCGCGCCGCGCTTGCACAGACCCCGGACCTGCCCGAAGCGCTGCAGAATCTCGCTCTACTGCGGCTTGCGGAAGGCGATGGGCTTGAAGCCGTCCAGCTGGCGCATCGCGCGCTCACGACCAGCGATACCCCCGAGACCCGGACGTTGTTCGCCCGCATCCTGGTCGCGCTGCGCGGTCCTCCCGACTTGCCCGACCGGGACAACTTGCTCATCCGCGCCGTATCGGCGCCTTGGGCGCGCCCGGGCGAGCTCGTCCGCGTCGCCGCCAATGTCATGCGGCACGATGCCGCGATCTCCGCGCTGATCGATCGCATCACCGCCGGCTGGCCGTCCCGACCCGAGCTTTCCGCGGCCGAGCTCGAGCCGCTCGTCGGCAATCAGCTGCTCAAGACCGTCCTGGTCAGCGCGCAAAACTGGAACGCCGATCTCGAACGACTGCTCACCACCGTCCGGCGCACGCTGCTCGCGCGCGCCCTGGCGACCGCCGGGCCCGATCAGGCGAATGCCGAGCTGCTCGACTTCGCCTGCGCACTGGCGCGCCAATGTTTCATCAACGAATACGTGTTCTCGACCTCCGGCCCGGAAGTCGAGCAGCTCTCGGTGCTATGGCGGCAGTTCGTCGAGGCGCTGCATGCCGGCGCGCCGATTGCTCCGCTGCGGATGACCGTTATCGCAAGCTATGGTCCACTGCACGCCGTCCCTGACGCGGACCTGCTGCTCGAGCGCGCGTGGCCAGAGCCGGTCCGCGCGCTCCTGAAGCAGCAGGTGCAGGAACCGCGCGCCGAGCAGGAGGATCGTCGCAGGATTCCGCGTCTTACGGCGATCGACGATGCGGTATCGCAGAAGGTCAGGGACCAGTACGAGGAGAATCCCTATCCGCGCTGGGTCAAGACCGCGCCGACCGAACCGGTCAGCCTCGATGCTTATCTGGCCGGGCTGTTCCCGGACTTTCGTCCGCTCGAAAAGGGCGACGACGTCGACGTGCTGGTCGCCGGCTGCGGCACCGGCCAGGCGCTGACCGAATTGGCGCATCGGCTGCCGGGGGCGCGCATCCTCGCCATCGACCTGAGCCTGGCGAGCCTCGCCTATGCGCGCCGGCAGCTCGAGGCGGCCGGAATAGCCAATGTGGAGTTCGGCCAGGCCGACATCCTCGAGCTGGTTCGCTCGAGCGCAGCTTCGACCTGATCGAATCCGGCGGCGTGCTGCACCATCTTGCCGACCCGAGCGCGGGCTTGCAGGTGCTGCAGGCGCGGCTGCGGCCGAACGGACTCATGCGGCTCGGGCTCTACAGCGAGATCGCCCGCACGAACGTCGTGCAGGTGCGCGCGTTCATTGCCGAGCGCGGCTACCGGCCGACCATCGACGACATCCGCCGCTGCCGGCAGGATCTGTTGTCGTTCGCGCCCGGCACGCCGCAATGGCATGTGACGCAAACGTCGGACTTCTTCGGCATCAGCGAATGCCGTGATCTGCTGTTTCACGCGCAGGAGCGCCGCATGACCCTGCCGGGGATCAAGGCTCTGCTGAACGCGTGCGGCCTGAACTTCATCGGCTTCGATCTCGATTCATTCGTGCTCGAACGTTATCGCAAGCAATTTCCGGGCGCCGCGGCGATGATGGACCTCGATTGCTGGCACGCGTTCGAGGTCGAGAACCCGCAGACCTTCAGCGCCATGTATCGGTTCTGGCTCCAAAAGGGATAGCGGCCAGGCGTCGCAACCCCTATCTACGGCTCGACTGGCATCCTCACGTCCGACGGCGAATTCCTCTGGCTAAATTCCAAACGAAAAGCCGTTCGCTTCCGTCCAAGGAAGAGCTTCTCGCCTTCATGGAGACGCAATCGCGCACAGTCGGCGTGCGCGAGATCAGCCGCGCGTTCGGGCTTAAGAACGCCGACCGCGCAAGCTTGAAGGCGCTGCTGCGCGACTTGGCCGATGAAGGCCACGTCGAGCGCCGACACCGAAAGCTGGTCAAGCCCGCTCACCTGCCTTCCACCGTCCTCGCCGACGTGGTCGAGCGCGACCGCGACGGCGAGCTCATCGCCCGGCCGACCGAATGGGACGAGGACGCGCACGGGGCGCCGCCCAGGATCCGGTTGACGGTGCCGCGGCGCACGCGGCCGGGCGCGGTGCCGGGGGTCGGAGACCGTGCGCTGGTGCGGGTCGAGGAGACAGAGGAAGCGGACGACGCGGTCCGGCACAGCGGGCGGGTGATCAAGATCATCGACAAGGCGCGGCACCGCGTGCTCGGCGTTTTCCGTGCGCTGCCCGGCGGCGGCGGGCGGCTCTCGCCGGTCGACAAGAAACAGCTCGGTCGCGAGCTCGCCATTCCATCCGGCGCGACTGGAGGCGCCGTCGACGGCGATCTCGTCGCCGCCGAAATCGGCCGGCAGGGCCGTTTCGGCCTGCCGGCCGCCCGCGTGACGGAGCGGCTCGGCGCGTTGCCGAGCGAGCGCGCCATCAGCCTCGTCGCGATCCATGCCCATGGCATCCCGTACGTCTTCCCACGCGAGGCGCTGGCGCAAGCGGAAGCAGCGCGGCCGGCGCTCGCGGCCGGACGCCAGGATTGGCGCGAACTGCCGCTGGTTACGATCGATCCGGCCGACGCCAAGGACCACGATGACGCGGTGCATGCGGCGCCCGACGGCGATCCCGCCAACCCGGGCGGCCACGTCATCACGGTCGCCATTGCCGACGTGGCCCACTACGTGCAGCCAAGCTCGGCGCTCGATCGCGAAGCGCTGGGGCGAGGCAACTCCGTATATTTTCCCGACCGGGTCGTGCCGATGTTGCCGGAGCGCATCTCCAACGACCTGTGCTCGCTGCGGCCGCAGGAGGAGCGCCCCGCCCTCGCGGTGCGCATGGTTGTCGGCGCCGACGGGCGCAAGCGTTCGCACGCCTTCCATCGCGTGCTGATGCGCTCGCATGCCAAGCTCGACTACACGCAAGTGCAGGCGGCCATCGAAGGGCGGCACGACGACGTCACCGGGCCCTTGACGACAACGGTGCTTGCGCCGCTTTACTCCGCCTATGCGGCGGTGAAGAAAGCGCGTGACGCGCGCGAGCCGCTCGACCTCGACCTGCCGGAGCGCAAGATCCTGCTGACTCCCGAGGGCACGGTCGATCGCGTGACCATCCCTCCCCGCCTCGACTCGCATCGGCTGATCGAGGAATTCATGATCCTGGCCAACGTTGCGGCCGCCGAGACGTTGGAGCGGGCGCGTACGCCGTTCATCTATCGCGTGCACGACGAGCCGTCGTTGGAAAAGGTCGATGCGCTGCGCGAGTTTCTTGACACACTCGACATCAAGCTCCCCAAGGGAATCGTGCTCAAGTCCGCAATGTTCAACCGCGTCCTGGCGCGGGTGAAGGGCTCGGACGTAGAGAAGCTGGTCAATGAGGTGGTGCTGCGCGCCCAGGCGCAAGCCGAGTACGCCACCGAGAACTACGGGCACTTCGGCTTGGCGCTGCGGCGCTATGCCCATTTCACCTCGCCGATCCGCCGCTATGCCGACTTGGTGGTCCACCGCGCCTTGGTCCGCGCACTCAAGCTCGGCGAGGGTGCGTTGCCCGACGGGACCGATGTCGGCGCCCTCGGCGAAGTCGCCGCGAGCATTTCGGCGGCCGAGCGGCGTGCCATGAAAGCCGAACGGGAGACCGTCGACCGGCTGATCGCCTACTTTCTGGCCGACCGCATCGGGGCTACCTTCGACGGCCACATCGCCGGCGTCACGCGGGCCGGACTGTTCATCAAGCTCGACGACACCGGTGCCGACGGCTTCGTGCCTGTCGGTACGCTCGGCAACGACTACTTCAGGTACGAGGAGCGAGCGCACGCCTTGATCGGGCAATCGAGTGGCGAAACCCATCGGCTGGGGGACAAGGTCTCGGTGCGTCTCGCCGAAGCGGCGCCGGTTGCCGGCGCGCTGCGTTTCGAGCTTCTGTCCGAGGGTCGCCCTGCGATGCGTCGCGCGCGCAGGTTCGGTCAGTCCCGCCGCGAAGAGCGCAGCCGCCATGCGGCCAAGCCGCGTCGATACGCACGGCGGCCCAGATGAGGTATGCAGGTGCCATGAGCAGCTCGAACCTTACGGATCGCAAACGCCGATGAGCGATATCACCCAGCGGCTGACCGAGGTCGAACGCGATCTGAGCCATCCCACCGTTCGCCCACGCGATGCTGCCACACTGATCCTGCTCGATCGCTCGGGCGCGGAGCCGAAGGTGCTGATGGGGCGGCGGCACGAGGGCCATAAATTCATGCCCGGCAAGTTCGTGTTCCCGGGCGGGCGGGTCGAGCGCTACGACGGCCGCATGCCCGCGACCGGCAGCCTCGCCCCCGAGATCGAGGCGCGGCTGCTGCGACAGGTGCAGCGCCCGAGCCCGATCAAGGCGCGCGCGCTGGCGCTCGCCGCAATTCGCGAGACCTGCGAAGAGACCGGGGTGCTGCTCGGCAGGCGGATGCCGGAGAGTCCCAAGGTGCCGGCGGAATCATGGCGCCGCTTCGCCGAAGCCGGCGTTCATCCCGACCTTGGATGTCTCCACTTCGTCGCTCGGGCGATCACCCCGCCGGGCCGCAGCCGCCGCTTCGACACGCGCTTCTTCACCGCCGACGCCGACGCCATCGGGCATCGGCTCGACGGCATTGTCGGCCCGCACACGGAGCTGGTCGAGCTCGTCTGGGTACCGATCGCGGAGGCGCGGCGCCTCGACGTCCCGACCATCACGCAGGTGGTCCTGGAGGAGCTGGAGCGGCGAAGCGCAGCCGGCTTGCGCCTCGACCTGCCGGTTCCATTCTATCGGATGCTCAACAAGCGCTTCATGCGCAGCATGCTGTGACTGTCAGATCGGGATGGCGCGCTTGGCGTACCCATTCCGCCTCGACTGGTCATCTTGCGTGTGACCCATCTGCGAAACCTGGATCGCGCTTTTCGGGGCCACGCCAGCGACCGTGGCGCCGGTTGACATTCGTCCGATCGCGACTAGGTTGCCGCCCTAATCAAGCGCACCGCACAACGACGGGAACGCAAGCCATGGCGAAAGCCACCACCATCAAGGTCAAGCTGGTTTCGAGCGCCGATACCGGATACTACTACGTGGCGAAAAAGAATTCGCGCACCATGACCGACAAGCTGGTCAAGAAGAAATACGACCCGGTCGCCAAGAAGCACGTCGAGTTTCGCGAATCCAAGATCAAGTAGGGCGACCATGGGCCGTTATCGCCGGGCGGTGCCCGGCGATAACGATATCCTGAGGCAGGGCCAATAGAAGGTGGCCGGCTGGAAACGGGTCATGAGGAGGCCACTCGCACCGTTTCCGAGCCGGCCGAACCCCACGGACCCAGGAGATGCGGCGGACCTGAGCACTCCGCAGGGTTATCGAGAATTTCGGACGTGGCCTGACCGTGCCGGTCGCCACCTCCGCGCCCCGGCACCGATTGCCGTGCCGAGCGTAGCCTAACCACCGCCCCGAAATCAACCCGTCAAGCCTTTGAAAGCAGGCCGGATTTTCGCATCAACCTAAACAAATAGGGTTGATGCTGCGGCGCCGCCAACTCGGGGCGCCTACGCGGCATCCGTCACGACACGATTGCGGCCGTCGCGTTTCGCCGCCTTGGTGGCGAACTCTCGCCGCACTTCGCCGGCGTCGTGGGCCGTCGTTGACCACCTTGAAGTAGTCGATGTCGAGCACCAGTACACTCAGAGGCTTGCCGCGCGCGGCTGGCTGCTCGACCGGCGTCGCCAGATGCATCTCCATGCAACGGCGGTCATGCAGTGCGGTGAGCGCATCGGCGACCGCCATCTCGATCGACATTTGGACGCTGTCGCGCAACCGTTCGCAGCCGCGTCTCGAGCAGCCTGACATTGGCCGAGATGCCGTCGATCATCAGGATACGGGCGCTCTTCGAACTTCCCTTAGCCCTGGTCGAGAAAGTGCCGCACCGTCTCGAGAAACTTGCCGACCGATATCGGCTTCGAAAGATACGCCTCGCATCCGCCCTCGCGGATACGTTCTTCATCGCCCTTCATGGCGAAGGCGGTGACCGCCACCACCGGAATCGCACGCAGGTCCGGGTCGTCCTTGAGCCACTTGGTGACTTCAAGCCCAGAAACTTCGGGGAGCTGGATGTCCATGAGAATCAAATCGGGATGATGCGTCCGGGCAAGGTCGAGCGTCTCAATGCCGTTGCGTGTCCCGACAGTGTTGTAACCGTGGGCCTGCAGGAGGTCCTGAAAGAGCTTCATATTGAGCTCGTTGTCCTCCACGATGAGGACGGTCTTGGCCATGCCGGGCCCCTTCTCCGGCTACTTTCCCCGAAATTCCCTCGTGCGCTGCGCCGGGCCGCGGTGGCGGCCACTTCGCCACGAATCTTCCCGCGCAGCCGTCGAGGGCAACATGGCACGAACTCTGCGGCTGACCAATCTTCGCCCGAGGAACGCAAGCGCACGGGCGAACGTCGGTCCTCAATCGGGCCGCTGCTCAGGGTAGGGCCGATGTGTTACGGAAGGGCAAACACAATACCATGGCGAGGGGGGTATCGATGAACCGCGATGCGGCAAAATCCCTTGCGGTAGAAGCACTTTCATTCCTCGCCAAGGATTTCGAGCGGCTCGGCCGCTTTCTTGCATTGACCGGCGTCGACCCGAAAGACATTCGCGCGCTGGCGCGCGAATCCGAGTTCCTCACGGCCGTGCTCGACCACGTCCTGAGCGAGTCCACGTTGCTGCAAGCATTTGCGAGCGAAGCTGGACATGATCCTGCCGACCTGGCAGCGGCCCACGCCGCACTGGCCGGCAAGCGATGGGAGCGGGATGTTCCCTGACCTCGTGCCCGTGTGGCGGGGCAAGTTCCCCGCAACGCGATGGTGGTCCGCCCGTGCGGGTCATCCCTGCAAGCGCGCTTAAAACCATGGATTTCTCTGTCGGCTGACTGCCGGCTTGGCATCGCCGGCGGAGCGGTGAGCGAGCTTGCGCATTGGCCCACCTTGGCCTCTTCCCTGTTCTTGCGCACATGCCAAGATGAACTCGAGACGGGCTGCTTGCAAATCATGCCGGGCTTCTGCCGTGACTGCCTCGCCGACGCGCCCGCTGGCTCACGTTGCGCCGGCTGCGGATCGCCGCGCCTCGTTCGCCATCCCGAGCTTGAAAACCTTACGATCGCGCATGTCGATTGCGACGCCTTCTACGCGGCGATCGAGAAACGGGACGATCCATCGCTCGCCGACCACCCGGTCATCGTCGGTGGCGGCAAGCGTGGCGTGGTCATGACCGCCTGCTACATCGCCCGCACCTATGGCGTGAAGTCGGCGATGCCGATGTTCCAGGCTCGCAAGCTCTGCCCCGGCGCGATCGTGATTCCACCGAACATGGAAAAGTATGCGGCGGTGGGGCGGCAGGTCCGGGGTCTCATGCTCGAGCTGACCCCGCTGGTCGAGCCTTTGTCGATCGACGAGGCCTTCGTCGATCTGAGCGGCACGGCGCGGCTCCACGCGGCGAGCCCCGCCAAAGCGCTCGCCCGTTTTGCAAAACGGGTCGAAGCCGATCTGGAGATCACGGTCTCGATCGGGCTCTCGGCCAACAAGTTTCTGGCCAAGATCGCATCGGACCTGGAAAAGCCGCGCGGATTTGCCGTGCTGGGCGAGCAGGAAGCGCGCAACTTCCTTGCCGCCAAGCCGGCATCGTTCATCTGGGGCGTCGGCAAAGCGGCGGAAGCGCGCTTGAGGCGCGACGGGTTCGCGACCATCGCCGACCTGCAGCGCGCGGACGAAACCGAGCTGATGCGCCGGTACGGCGCGGAGGGCTTGCGGCTTGCGCGCCTCGCGCGCGGCATCGACCTGCGCCGCGTGACCCCGGACCGCGAGGCCAAGACCATTTCGGCGGAGACCACGTTCGATCGCGACATCGCCGCCTTCCGCCCGCTCGAGCGCCGCCTGTGGTCGCTGTCCGAACGGGTTTCGGCGCGCCTGAAGGCCAAGGAGCTTGCCGGCTCGACCATCACCCTCAAGCTCAAGACCGCGGATTTCCGCCTGCGCACGCGCGCGCGATCGCTGGATCACGCCACCGCGCTCGCGGATGCCATCTTCAACGCCGGCCGCGATCTCTTGGCGCGCGAGACCGACGGCACACGCTATCGCCTGCTCGGGATCGGCGTCTCTACCCTGGTTTCGGCCGAGCAGGCCGACGGGCGTGACCTGATCGAGCCAATGACCGGCCGCATCGGCGCGGCGGAACGCGCCGTCGATCGTCTGCGCGGCCGCTTCGGGCGCGACGCGGTTTTCCGCGGGCTCGTTCTTGACGGTGATGAGGATTAGGCGGAGGTGGCATGGCCCCGAAAGCCGGTCGCCAACAGATAGAGCTCGGCCGAATCGGACCGGCTTGCCGCCGGCTTGACGTGGCGCACGGTCGCAAAATCACGCTTGAGCCGCGCCAGCAGCTGGTGCTGCGTTCCGCCCTGCAACACCTTCGCCAGCAAGGTGCCACCGGGTTTGAGCACCTCCGAAGCGAATTCGGCGGCTGCCTCGACCAATCCCATGGTGCGCAAGTGGTCGGTGCGCTTGTGGCCGGTGGCGTTGGCCGCCATGTCGGAGAGCACGACATCGGCCGGACCGCCGAGCATGGCCTTCAACTGCGCCGGCGCGTCAGAGTCGAGGAAATCGAGTTGCCGGAACTCCACGCCCTCAATTCCCGTCAACTGCGAGACATCGATGGCGACGACGCGTCCGCGCCCATGTCCGGCCGCCACGCGATCGGCTGCCACCTGGCTCCAGCCTCCCGGTGCCGCACCGAGATCAACCACGATGCCCCCCGGCTTCAAGAAGCGGAACTTGTCGTCGATCTCCATCAGCTTGTAGGCGGCGCGGGCGCGATAACCTTCGCGCCTGGCGCGCGCGACGTACGGGTCGTTGAGCTGGCGCTCAAGCCACAGCTTGGACGAGAGCGAACGGCCCTTGCGGGATCTTACCTGCACCTTGAGGCGGCGCTCGCCTGCGCCGCGGTCGCGCGCCGGGCTCATCGACCCAACGCACCGCCGTTCCAGACGCGGTCCTCGCGCATCATCTGCACCAACATGCCCTCGCGCAGGCCTCGGTCCGCCACGCGCAGCCGCTTGCACGGAAAGGCGCGGCGGATGGCCTCCAGGATGGCGCAACCGGCGAGCACGAGGTCGGCGCGCTCGACCCCGATGCAG
This sequence comes from uncultured Alphaproteobacteria bacterium, assembly GCA_963788095.1. GTDB lineage: Bacteria > Pseudomonadota > Alphaproteobacteria > Rhizobiales > Xanthobacteraceae > CAVTXS01. The sequence continues at coordinate 74,771 of CAWBFP010000037.1, forward strand.
GCATTGGCCGCGCGCTCCTCGTAGCTCATGCCCAACAGACGCTCCACCACCGCGGAAATCTCCCTGTCGCTCATCCAGCACCCGTCGACCTGCCGCCGGTCGTAGCGCTTCAGGCCGAGATGCACCCCGGCGATGGTGGTGACGGTCCCTGACGTTCCAAGCAGATGGATGGAGTCGATCGGCGCGCCGGCCGCGTGCTGGGCCCCAAATCGGTCGATGTGGGCGGCCACCTCCGCGATCATCGTCTCGAACAACGTGCGCCCGACGTCGATGCCGCCGTGCCGCTCAGCGAGCGTTACGACCCCGGCCGGGAGCGACATCCAGGCCCGGATCACCGGGAGAGGCGGACCGCCCGGCGAGCGCGTCGAAGCCATGCGGACGAGTTCGGAAGATCCGCCGCCGATATCGAACAAGATGACGCTCTCGGCCAACGGGTCGATCAGCGGCGTGCAACCGGTTGCCGCCAACTCGGCTTCGGTCGCGCGGTCGATGACTTCGAGCTCGAGCGCGACCTTCTCGCGAACCCGTTCGACGAATTCCAGCCCGTTGACGGCCGCGCGACAAGCTTCCGTCGCGATCAGGCGCGCGCGCGAGACGTTACGGTAATCCATTTTGTCGCGGCAGATCGACAACGCTTCGAGCGCCCGTTCGATTGCCGCCTCGCTGATGCGGCCGGACAGCGAGACCCCTTCGCCAAGCCGAATGATGCGCGAGAAGGCGTCGACGACCCGAAACGCCTGCGCAGTCGGGCGCGCGACCAAGAGCCGGCAATTGTTGGTGCCGAGGTCGAGCGCGGCGTAGGTCGGCGCAAGGCGATCGGCAGTCTGCGATGAGCCCTGCGGATGGGCGTGCAGGAAGCGCCGACCCCACGGCGACCGGCGCGGCCGAGCACGCCAAGGGTCGAGGCCGGTCGCCCGCGCCTCCTCGTCCATCGAATGCCTTCCCACCGCACCGAAGCCCGCTGGCTCGACGGTCGCGGCAATCCCGATTGCGCTATCGGCGCAATCCTAATCCGGCGAAGCGGTGGAAGACAATTGCCCACGCGTGGTTGCCTGGCGGCGGCTTGCGCGGCAAGTCGCTCTCGCTCGAGTGCGCGGCCGCGATCGCGCGAGCTATGGGATTCGTGCTGGCATCCATTGCGGCTTCCGGCTAGGTTGGATGCTTGACACAACCCAGCCCTGGACGACAGCCTCCGGACTTCCGGATGGCCACGACTGTCCGTTGGCTCAAAGCCACTCAAGCATCCGAACGAAAGCCGCCAGATGAACGATACCGTGCGCGTCGAATTCCACCGACTTGTCGCTGCAGAAATTCGGCATTGGCCAGCCCGTGCCCCGCACCGAAGATCCGAAGCTCGTGCGCGGCGAAGGCCGCTATACGGACGACGTCAACCTGCCCGGCCAGGCGTATGCGGTCGTGGTGCGCAGCCGTCACGCACACGGGATCATCCGAGGCCTCGATACCGAGGCCGCACGCGGGATGCCGGGCGTGCTCGGCGTCTATACCGGATCGGACCTTGCGGCCTACGGCACCCTCAAGTGCATCGTTCCCTTCAAGAACCGCGACGGCTCGCCGATGCACAAGCCGGCGCGGCCCGCACTTGCGGTCGACAAGGTACGGTTCGTCGGCGATCCGGTCGCGGTCGTGGTCGCCGAAAGCTGGCTGCAGGCGAAGGATGCCGCCGATGCCGTCGAACTCGACATCGAGCCCCTGCCGGCCATCACCAAGCTGACCGAAGCGGCGGCGCCCGGCGCCCCGCAGCTCTACGATGACGTGCCGCGCAACGTCGCGCTCGATTTTCACTATGGCGATGCGGCGAAAGTTGCCGCCGCGTTCGCGGCCGCGGCCCACGTCACCAGGCTCTCGTTGGTGAACAGCCGCGTGGTGGTGAGCGCCATGGAGCCGCGCGCGGCGATCGGCGAATACGATGCCGCGACCGAGCGCTGGACGTTGCATGTCGGCTGCCAGGGCGCGTTCGGCATGAAAAACCAGCTCATGGACGTGCTGGGCGCGCCCGCCGACAAGGTGCACGTGCTCGCCGGCAACGTCGGCGGCTCGTTCGGCATGAAAGCCGCCGTCTACCCGGAATACGTGCCGGTGCTGCACGCGGCGCGCATGCTCAAGCGCCCGGTCAAATGGACCGCGGACCGGTTCGAGAGCTTCGTCTCCGACCATCACGGCCGCAATCACCAGTTCGACTGCGAGCTGGCGCTCGATCGCGACGGCAATTTTCTCGCCTGGCGCGCGACCGGCTACGCCAATATGGGCGCCTACCTCGGCACCGTCGCCCCGCTGATGGGCACGATGAACATCGTCAAGAACATGATGAGCGTCTACCGCACGCCGGCGATCGAGGTCTCGACCAAGTGCGTGTTCACCAACACCACGTTCGTGAGTGCCTATCGCGGCGCCGGCCGGCCGGAGGGCAACTATTTCATGGAGCGCCTGATCGACACCGCGGCCGCCGAAATGGGTTTCGACCGCGTCGAACTGCGCCGGCGCAATCTGATCCGTGCCGAGGAGATGCCGTACAAGGCGGCCTCCGACATGCTCTACGACAGCGGCGATTTCCCGGCCGTGCTCGACCGCGCGGTTGCGGCCGGCGACCTCAAGGGGTTCGACACACGCAAGCAAGACAGCGCAAAGCGCGGCAAGCTGCGCGGGCTCGGGGTCGGCTGCTACCTGGAAGTGACCGCGCCGCCCAACAAGGAGATGGGCGGCATCCGCTTCGAAGCGGACGGCACCGTGACTTTCATCACCGGTACGCTCGACTACGGACAGGGGCACGCGACCCCGTTCGCCCAGGTGCTGAGCGAGCGCTTGGGAATTCCGTTCGACCATATCCGGCTGCTGCAAGGCGACAGCGACGAGCTGTTGCACGGCGGCGGCACCGGCGGCTCGCGCTCGGCTTATGCCAGCGGCACGGCGGCGGTCGAAGCTTCCGACAAGGTGATCGAGAAAGGCAAGCAGATCGCCGGCCACCTGCTGGAAGCCGCAGCCTCCGACATCGAGTTCGCGCGCGGACGGTTCGTGATCTCGGGCACCGACCGTTCGATCGGCATCATCGAGCTGGCCGACCGGCTGCGGTCAGGTATCAAGTTGCCCGAGGGCGTGCCGACCTCGCTCGACGTCAAGCACGTGACCGACACGCTTCCTTCGGCCTTCCCGAACGGCTGCCATGTCGCCGAAGTCGAGGTCGATCCTGAGACCGGCGAAGCCGAGGTCGTACGTTATGTCGCGGTCAACGACTTCGGCACCATCATCAACCCGCTGCTGGTCGAAGGTCAGCTGCATGGCGGCGTGGTGCAGGGCATCGGGCAGTCGCTCTCCGAAATCACCGCCTACGACGACGACGGACAGCTGCTTACCGGCTCGTACATGGACTATGCGCTGCCGCGTGCGTCCGACGCGCCGCCGTTCACCGTGGTGAGCCACCCGGTGCCGGCGAAGTCCAACCCGCTTGGCATCAAGGGCTGCGGCGAGGCCGGGTGCGCGGGCGCGCTGACGTCGGTGATGAATGCGCTGTGCGACGCGCTTGCCGAGCGCGGCATCCGGAACATCGACATGCCGGCCACACCGGAACGGATCTGGCGGACGATCGAGCAGGCGAGAGTGAGCAGCGTCTAAGGGACGGCCTAGCGCACTGCCGGGCGCGCTCGGCTGAGATGCCGATGCGGGCCCTGCGTCCGAACGCTGGCCCCCCTAGGCCGCTCCTCACGGTTATGGGCGCGCAGCGGGAGGATTGGGAGCGCGCATGACTGATGCACTCCGAGACCTCCTCGACTCTGCGTTTCGCCGTTCGGTCCGGTACTTGGAGAGCGCCGCGCGGCGCCCTGTAAGCCCTGCGCAAGCAGCCCTGGATCGACTGCCGGAACTCGGCGGCGCACTGCCCGAAGGCCCCAGCGCTGCCGAAGAGATCCTTGCCATACTCGACGAAGTCGGGTCGCCCGCAACCGTGGTCAGCGCCGGCGGGCGCTATTTCGGGTTCGTGACCGGCGGCGCGCTGCCCGCCGCGCTGGCGACGAACTGGCTTGCGACCGCATGGGATCAGAATGCCGGACCGAGCTCGGGCTCGCCGATTGCCGCCGCGCTCGAACACACCGCCATTGGTTGGATCCGCGACCTGCTCGGCCTGCCCGCCGGCAGCGGGGGCAGCTTTGTCACCGGGGCGTCGATGGCGAACTTCTGCGGCTTGGCGGCCGCCCGCCACGCGATACTGGGTCGCCAGGGCTGGGACGCCGAGCGCTATGGCCTGTTCGGCGCTCCTCCCATCACGGTGATCGTCGGAGAGGAGGCGCACGCGGCGCTGCTCAAAGCGCTGAGCCTTCTCGGCCTCGGGCGCGATCGCGTGGTGCGGATACCGACGGACAGCCAAGGCCGCATGCGCGCGGACAAGTTGCCGCCGCTTTCCGGCTCGACGATCGTCTGCATCCAAGCCGGCAACGTCAATACTGGTGCGCTCGATCCGGCGCGGCCGATCTGCACGGCGGCGCGCGCGGCGCAGGCTTGGGCCCACATCGATGGGGCGTTCGGCCTGTGGGCCGCCGCGGCGCCCGCCCGTGCTTTCCTGGCCGACGGCATTGAGCTTGCCGATTCGTGGGCACTCGACGCCCATAAGTGGCTCAACGTTCCGTAGGACTGCGGCGTTGTGCTCGTGCGCGAGACGCGCCTGCTCGAAGCAGCCATGTCGGCGAGCGCGAGCTACCTGTCGCCGGGGCTCGAGCCGCATCCGTTCCGGCTTACGCCGGAAATGTCCCGCCGTGCGCGCAGCGTGGATGTGTGGGCGGCGCTGCGCGCGCTGGGCCGGACCGGTTTGGCCGAGCTGATCGAACGCTGCTGCCGGCATGCCGCGCGCCTTGCCAACGGCCTGCGCGGCGCGGGCTACGCCGTGCTCAACGATGTCGTCCTCAACCAGGTTCTCGTTTCCTTCGGCGACGCCGAAACGACCAGCGCCGTCATCGAGGCGATCCAGCGTGACGGCACGTGCTGGTGCGGCGGCACGGTATGGCAGGGGCGGACAGCCATGCGCATCAGCGTCTCATCCTGGGCCACAAGCGATGAGGATGTCGATCGCAGCCTCGCCGCAATGCTGCGCGTGGCAGCCGAGGTGACGCGGACGCGAAAAATAGTCAGCTCGCGGGGCTGAGGACGCCGCGTGAGATCATTGCAGCTTGATGTTCGCTGCCTTGATCACATCGCCCCAGCGACGGACCTCCTCGTGCATGAACTTGAACGCGCGCTCGGGGGAGCCGCCGAAAATTTCCGCCGACAGCTTCTTGAGGCGGTCCTGCAACTCGGGCTGACGCAGCGCTTCGTTCACATCGGCATTGATCTTGTCGACGATGGACCGGGAAGTTTTCGGCGGCGCCACGATCGCGTACCAGGCGACGGCCTCGAACCCCGGCAGCATCTCGGCAATCGTCGGCACATCGGGCAGCGCTGGGAGACGCTCGGCCGACGCCACCGCCAACAGCTTGAGCTTGCCGGCCTCGACCAGCGGCAGCGAGACGCCGAGATTGTCGAACATCAGGTCGACATCGCCGGCGACCAAGCCCTGCAGCGCGGGCGCGGACCCCCGATATGGGATGTTGCGCAGCTTCACCCTGGCCATCAGCTGGAAAAGCTCGGCCGTGAGATGCGAGGTCGTTCCATTGCCTTGGGTTGCGGCGGTGACCTGCTCGGGGTTCCTGCGCAGGTATTCGACCAGCTCGGGCAAGCTCGATTGCTCGATGTTGTTGGGATTGACGATCAGCGCGTTCGGCACATGCGCCATCACGATGATCGGCTCGAACTTGCTCGGGTCGAAGCCGAGTGTCGGATAGAGATTTTGATTGATCACCAGCGGCGGCGGCGGTGTCGAAAGCAACGTGTAGCCGTCGGGAGCCGAACGATAGGCCGCCTCGGCACCGATATTGCCGGCAGCACCGGTGCGGTTGTCGATGATGACCGGTTGACCCCACTTGCGCGAGAGCCAATCCGCGACCAATCGCGGGACGGCGTCCGCCGTTCCTCCGGCCGGGAACGGCACGATGATCTTCACGGGACGCTCTGGATAACTCTGGGCGTGCACCGGACGCCCACTGACTGCGGCCAAAGCGAAAGCCAGCAGGAGCAGCGCGGTTTCGGCTCGGCGGATGAAAAGCGCGGGCGTAGATCGCATCCAATTCCCCCCCGAGCCCTTCGCTGCCGACCCACGCTTTGTGGTGGCAGCCCTGCTCGCGTCCATGAGAGAATACACTGCCGAGGACGTTTTTCAGTCCCCTTCATCGCAGGGAACGATGGTCGTGGAATCCCGGCTCCATGTTGCGATCGTCGGAGGCGGCATCGGCGGTCTGTTCGCCGCCAAGGCGCTGAGCGCGCATGACCTGCGCGTATCGGTGTATGAGCAGGCCCCCGCGCTCGGGGAAGTCGGGGCCGGCGTGTTCCTGACCCCGAACAGCGTACGCCATTTGCAGCGCGTGGGGTTGGGGCAGGCGGTGGAAAAGCGCGGCGCAAGGGTCGGCGCCGGATCTCGGTACTTCCACCACGATGGCGCGCCGATCGCCCCAGTCCAGGTGACGGACTCCTCCGGCTGGAACGCCACGTTCGGCATGCACCGCGCCGACTTGGTCGAGATGTTGGCCGAATCGCTGCCGGCTCGAATCGTGCATACCGGTTGCCGGTGCTGCGGCTTCGAGCAGGACGGCAGCACGGCCCGGGTGGCGTTTGCGAACGGCGCCTCGGTCGCAGCCGACATCGTCATTGGCGCGGACGGCATCCACTCCGAGCTGCGGCCATATGTGTTTCCCCCGTCGCGTCCGGTGTTCTCGGGCTCCGTCGCCTATCGGGGCCTTGTCGCGCATGAGCACATTCCGCATTGGCCGACCGAGCGCTGGCAGATGTGGCTCGGCCCCGGCAAGCACTTCCTCGCCTTTCCGGTGCGCGCCGGCCAGATCATCAACTATGTCGGCTTCGTGCCGGCGGACCAAGAAATGAAAGAGTCGTGGTCCGCCCCCGGCGACCCGGCGGTTCTGCGGCGGGAATTCGCCGGCTGGGATGCGCGCATCCAGTCGCTGCTGAAGGAAGTTGGGATCACGTTCCGATGGGCACTGTATGACCGCGAGCCGCTGCCGACCTGGATCAATGGCAGGCTCGGCCTGCTCGGCGACTCCGCACACCCGATGCTGCCGCATCTCGGACAAGGCGCCAACCAGTCGATCGAGGATGGAATGGCGCTGGCGACCATCTTGGCGCGCGCCAACCCCCAGACGGCCCCCGCGGCCCTTCTCGCCTACGAGCGGCTGCGCCGCGAGCGCGTGGCGCAGGTTCAGCAGGGCGCGCGCGAGAACGGGCTGCGCTACGACTCCGCCTACGCCGACCTGCGGGTGCGCGACGCCGAGATCGCCGCGCATGCCGCGTTTCGGCGGCGGCTCTACGACCACGACGTCGTGCCGGAGGCAGAGGCAGCGGCAGCAATGCTGACGTAACCGCGTCGCCGGTGTTGAAACTAGCTTGGCCGAGGGCGGCCAAACCCGAACCTTCGCACCTCGTTTCCGCGCCGTCAGGACCACGGCGCACGGGTCGCGACTCTGTGGTTGGAAAAATTCCAAGGCGGAGTACAATGCGAGCCCAAAGCTTTCCTATTCGGCACGAGACCCAATCCGCACGAGCCGCGGCCTTCGTTCTTTGCATGCGAAAGGCTGCGTGAGAGGAGGTCAGGCATGCTCAGCGTACAAGTGAATGGTCAAACGCGGTCGTTCGACGGGGACCCGTCGATGCCGTTGATGTGGTACCTGCGCGACGAGCTCGGTCTCACCGGCACGAAATTCGGCTGCGGCGTCGCGTTGTGCGGCGCCTGCACGGTGCATCTCGACGGCGAAGCGGTGCGCGCCTGCGGCGTCCCGATGTCGGACGTCGCCAATAAATCGGTGGTGACGATCGAGGGTCTCGATCCTAACGGCAACCACCCGGTTCAGGTCGCCTGGCGGAATCTCGGTGTGCCGCAATGCGGCTATTGCCAGACCGGCCAGATCATGCACGCGGCCGCATTCCTCAAGCGCAAGCCGGCGCCGACCGACGCCGAGATCACCGACGCGATGTCGGGGAACCTCTGCCGCTGCGGCTGCTATCAGCGCATCCACGCGGCCGTTCGTGCCGCATCCAGGGGGGCATGACATGAACTTCCATCGCACCCACGAGAATGCCGTGATCAGCAATGTCAGCCGCCGCGACGTCCTCAAGGGCGTGGTCGCGACCGGCTCGCTGGTCCTCGCCGCGCAGTTTCCGCTGGCTCGGGCTGGCCTCGCCTACCCGACCGGCGCCGACCAGATGCCGAACGGAGTGAGGACCGATCCGAACCTGTTCGTGTCGATCGACAAGAGCGGTACCGTCACCATCGTCGCGGCCCGGGCCGAGATGGGCACCGGTGCCGCGCGCACCACCCTGCCGATGATCCTCGCCGACGAGCTGGAAGCCGATTGGGCACGGGTGCGCATCGTGCAGGCTCCCGGCAACGAACCGAAGTACGGCAACCAGGACACCGACGGTTCGCGCAGCGTCCGGCATTGGATCCAGCCGATGCGCCAGTGCGGCGCCTCGGCGCGGCAGATGCTCGAGGCCGCGGCCGCCAAGCAATGGGACCTCGAAGTGGCCGAGGTGGCGGCGGAAAACCACGAGGTCGTGCACAAGGCCTCGGGCCGCAGGCTCAGCTATGGCGCGCTCGCCGAGGCGGCAGCGGCGCAACCGGTGCCGGCCGCGGACCAGGTCCGCCTGAAGGATCCGAGCGCCTTCCGCTACATCGGCAAGGGCAATGTCGGGATGGTCGACCTGTTCGACATCACCACCGGCCGGGCGATCTACGGCCAGGACGCCATGCTTCCCGGCATGAAGTTCGCGGTGGTGGCAAGACCGCCGGTGGTCGGCGGCAAGGCCACCTCGTTCGACGCGGCGGCCGCCATGGCCGTGCCCGGCGTCGAGAAGGTCGTGGCGGTGCAGGGCACGCCCGCGCCCGCCAAGTTCAACCCGCTCGGCGGCGTCGCCGTCATCGCCAAGAATACCTGGGCGGCGCTGCAGGGTCGCGAGGCGCTCAAGATCGTTTGGGACGACGGACCGAACAAGTCCTACGACTCGGCCACCTACAAGGCCAAGCTCGAGGAGAGCGTGCGCAAGCCCGGCAAGCTCGAGCGCAACGAGGGCGACGCCGACAAGGCGCTCGCCAACGCCGCCAAGGTGTTCGCTCAGGAGTACTACGTCCCGCACTGGGCGCATGCGGCGATGGAGCCGCCGGCAGCGCTGGCGCGCATGAGCGGCGGGAAATGGGAAGTCTGGGCGCCGGTGCAAAGCCCAGGCGGCGCGCGCGACGACATCGCCAAGGCCCTCGGGGTTCAGCCCGACGACGTGACCGTGCACTGCACGCTGCTGGGCGGCGGTTTCGGACGGAAATCGAAATGCGACTTCGCGATCGAGGCGGCGTGGCTCTCGCGCGAGGTCGGCGGCGCGCCGGTCAAGGTGGTGTGGACGCGCGAGGACGACATCCGGCACAGCTTCTACCACACGGTCAACGTCGACCGCATCGAGGCCGGACTCGACGCCAACAACAAGGTGATCGCGTGGCGACAGCGGAGCGCGGCGCCGAGCATCCTGTCCACATTCGCTCCCGATCCGAAGCATCCCTTCGCGATCGAGCTCGGCCTCGGCTTCGTCGACCTGCCGTTCGACGTACCGAACTTGAGGCTGGAGAGCGGGGAAGCCGCCGCGCACACCCGTATCGGCTGGTTCCGCGCGGTCAACAACGTGCCGCATGCGTTCGCGGTGGGCTCGTTCGTCGCCGAGCTCGCGCACGAGCTCAAGCGCGACCCGAAGGACTTCCTGCTGGAGCTCATCGGGCCGGCCCGTATCGTCGATCCGCGCAAGTCGGTCACCACCGAATGGTGGAACTACGGCGAGCCGTTTGAATCCTACCCGATCGACACCGGCCGGCTGCGGCGGGTCGTCGAGCTCGCGGCCGAGAAGGCGGGGTGGGGACGGCAAATGCCGAAGGGACGCGGCCTCGGCATCGCGGTGTGGCGCAGCTTCGTGAGCTACATCGCGAGCGTCGTCGAGGTCGAGGTCGATGCCAAGGGCAATCTGTCCGTGCCCCGCGTGGACACGGCAATCGACTGCGGCTTCGTCGTCAATCCCGAGCGCATCCGCTCGCAGATCGAGGGCGCCGCCGTCATGGGACTGACGCTGTCGAAATACAGCGAGGTCACGTTCAAGAACGGACGCGTGGAGCAGGGAAACTTCAACGACTTCCCGCTGGTGCGGATCGACGACTCGCCGACCGTTACCCACGTCCACATCGTGCCGGCGACGATCGACGTGCCGTCGAGCGGCGTCGGCGAGCCCGGGGTGCCGCCGTTCGCGCCGGCGCTCTGCAACGCGATCTTCGCAGCGACCGGCAAACGCATCCGGCGGCTGCCGATCGGCGAGCAGTTGTCGACCTGACGCCGAAGCGCGTAGGACTGCAAAGGATGCCCTCGGGCCGGCCGCCGGCCGGGCCCGAGGGGGGTCGAAAGCGCCCATGCCCCAGGGGGCATGGCCGCGCGCGCCTTGGCTTTGCGCACCTTGCGTTCGCCGTGCTATGGCGGTCGCGATCCATCGATCGGGCATCTCAAGACCGCAAGGGACTAACGCCGGCCGGCTTTGGCTACGCGTGACAAGGAGGACGCATGTATCCCGACACTTCGCTTTACATCGACGGCGCCTGGAGCAATTCGGCGAGCGGCAAAACGATTGCAGTTTTGAACCCTGCGACCGGTGACCCGATCGGCAAAGTGGCGCATGCGGACCGCGCCGATCTCGATCGCGCGCTCGCGGCGGCCGCCAAGGGCTTCCAGGCTTGGCGCAGGCTGTCGGCCTATGACCGCTACAAGATCATGCGCAAGGCCGCCGACAACCTGCGCGCGCGCGTCGACGAGGTCGCCACGATCCTGACCACCGAGCAGGGCAAGCCGCTCGCCGAGGCCAAGGGCGAGACCATGCTGGCCCCGGATCTGATCGACTGGTTCGCCGAGGAGGGCCGAAGGACCTACGGCAGCACGATCCCGGCCCGCGCCGACGGCATTCAGCAGCTGGTGTTCAAGGAGCCGGTAGGACCGGTCGCCGCCTTCACGCCGTGGAATTTCCCGATCAATCAGGCGGTGCGCAAGATGTCGTGTGCACTCGCCTCCGGCTGCTCGATCATCATCAAGGGCCCGGAAGAGACGCCCGCATCCTGCGCCGCGCTGGTGAAAGCGTTCGCCGACGCCGGCGTGCCGCAGGGCGTGATCAATCTCGTCTACGGCGTTCCAGCCGAAGTCTCCGAGTACCTGATTCCGAGCCCGATCATCCGGAAAATCTCGTTTACCGGGTCGACCGCGGTCGGCAAGCATCTCGCGAAGTCTCCGCCGGCCAGCACATGAAGCGCATCACCATGGAGCTCGGCGGCCACGCCCCGGCCATCGTGTTCGAGGATGCCGACGTCGACGTGGCGGTGAAGGTGCTCGCCACCAACAAATACCGCAACGCGGGCCAGGTGTGCGTCGCGCCCACCCGCTTCCTGGTGCAGGAGAAGGTCTACGACACCTTCGTCGACAAGTTCACCACCGCAGCGAAGTCGCTCAAGGTCGGCGATGGTCTCGACAAGGAGACCCGGATGGGGCCGCTGGCACACAGCCGGCGCGTGGACGCGATCGAGGCGTTCGTCGGCGACGCGGTGGGCAAGGGCGCCAAGCTCAAGACCGGCGGCAACCGCATCGGCAACAAGGGCTACTTCTTCGAGCCCACGGTGCTCACCGATGTGCCACTCGAGGCGAAGATCATGAACGAGGAGCCGTTCGGGCCGGTCGCCGCGATCCGTCCGTTCGACACTTTCGACAGCGTGGTCAAGGAGGCGAACCGTCTGGACTACGGGCTGGCGGCCTATGCCTATACCAGGTCGGCGAAGACCGCGGCCGCGATCGGCTCCGCGATCGAAAGCGGCATGGTGTCGATCAACCACCACGGCCTCGCGCTGCCCGAGGTGCCGTTCGGCGGGGTGAAGGATTCCGGCTACGGCTCGGAAGGCGGCGCGGATGCGCTGGAGTTGTATCTGAACTTCAAGTTCATCACCCAAACGGGGCTCTAACGCCGTAGCTTGGAGAACGTCGAGCACGGGCGAAACCCACCGCGGGCCTGCAGCCGATGCATGGGTGTTGCCGCCCTCTGCCCATATCTGCCCCGCGCCTTATGTGGCTGACTACGTCGTCGCGGCGGGCCGCCCGCGCCAAATCTCCACGAGCACGACCGTGATCGTCACGGCCAACGGCCCGAGGATCAGCCCCGATGCGCCGAACAGCACCAGGCCGCCGACGATCGCGATGAAGGTTGGAACGGTGTGGAGGCGGAGCAGGCCACCGGCCAGAACCGGGTGGAGCAGGTTGTCGATGCCGCCGATGACGACGCTGCCCCAAGCGGTGAGGATGGCGGCCTTGCCCCATTCGCCGGTCAGCGCCAGGTATGCGGCAGCCGGGATCCAGACCGCGAAGGTGCCGAGCAAGGGGACGATCGCCAAAAGCCCCATCACCAACCCCCAGAACAGCGGGTTCGGCAGCCCGAGAAACCAGAACATTGTGCCGCCGAGCGCGCCCTGCACGGCGGCTGCGACGACGGTGCCGAACATCACCGCATGGATGGTATCGGACGCGCGACCGAACACGAGCTTCGTTTCAGCCTCGGTCAAGGGCGATAGCAGCTCGATCTGGCGCAGGATCTCGCGCCGGTCGCGCAGGAAATAGAACAGCAAATAGAACGCCAGCAGCACGGTGAGGAAATGCGAGAGCGACCCGCGCACGATCGAGGCGCCGAGGCCGGTCACGAAGCTCGCCACGCCGCCCAAGATCGACCCGAGGTCGAAGTTGCGCTCAATCGCGTTCGCTGCGGGGGCGAGCAGCGGATGCGTCTCCAACACGCGCTGCAGGTCGCCGCTGGCCACCCACTCCGGCAGCGAGGCAGCGCCGGCGATCAGCTCGCGCACGAGCTGCTGTCCCACCAGCGCCAGCGGAATGACGACGACGACCGCCAGCAGGACGATAGAGACGGCGGCCGAGAGGCTCGGCCGTCTCACCTTGCGCTCAATGGCGCGATGCAGAGGCGCCGCCAGCACGGCGAGAGCAACGGTCCAGGTCAACGCATCAAGAAACGGCAGCGCCAACAGGTAGCAGATGTAGAGGCCGATCAGGATCGCGACCAGGTGCGTGAACGCGCGCACCGGCCCGCCCCGCTCCAATGCCTTCAAGGCGGTTGCGCCTATCGTCGGATTGTGCCGGGTCATGTGCCAGGCGGCTCCGCGTCTTATCCAAAGATGGCCCCGCCTTGCCGATACAACGGTCAACGCATTAGCCGCCTCAAGGGTTTCGTTCGCGCCCGAGTGTCGCCATGAAGCCGGCTTGCAATGGCCGGTGACCCCGCAACACAGGAGCCGATGGTGACGACCCTCTCGCGTCGTGGACTTCTCGCCGGTGCGGCGCTGGCCGGGGCCGGCGCCGCACTGCGCATGAGCGCCGCAGACGCCGCGGCGCCGCCGTCGGGGCGCCAGGCACCCGCGTTCTATCGCGCCCGGCTCGGCGAATTTGAGCTGACCGCAGCACACGACGGCGTCTGGCATCGGCCGATCGACGCCACCTTCGTGCGCGGCGCAACCTTCGCCGACGTGCAGAAGGCAATGGCCGATGCCTACATGCCGTACCCCGGCAAGCTCTCGATCCCATTCACGCCGCTGGTCGTGAATACCGGGTCCAAGCTCGTGCTCCTTGATACCGGCTCGGGCGGGCAGATGGCGGACACCGCCGGTTTCCTGCCCGCCAACCTGGCGGCCGCCGGCATCGACGCGAAGGCGATCGACATCATCGCGGTCACGCATTTCCATCCCGACCACATCAACGGCATCAAGACCAAGGACGACGCGCTCGCCTTCCCCAACGCCGAGATCATGGTGCCGGCGCCGGAGCTCGCCTTCTTCATGGACGAGGGCAATCTGAGCCGCGCCTCCGACACCGTGCGCGGCGTCTTCCTCAACGCGCGGCGCGTGATCAAGAGCATCGCCAAGGACGTGACGCCGTTTGAGCCAGGCAAGGAGATCGCGCCCGGCATCACGTCGATCGCGGCCTACGGGCACACGCCCGGGCACGTCGTGTATGCGGTCGCATCCGGAGACAGATCCGTGCTCGTGCTCGGCGACACCACCAACCGCCCGGAGCTGTTCGCGCGCAATCCGGACTGGCAGCCGATCTTCGATATGGACGGGCCGCGCGCCGTCGAGAACCGCAAACGCCTGCTCGACCGCGTCGCCGCCGATCGCATGCTCGTGCACGGCTTTCATTTTCCCTTCCCGGCCTTTGGCCACATCGCCAAGCAAGGCAAAGGCTACGAGTTCGTGCCAGTGGCGTGGCAGCCGGTGCTTTGACCTTCACGCCATTCGAGCGCGATCGTTCTGAGGAAGTGTCGGCGACGGTCATCCGCAAGCGGCGCACCTGAACGCCGGGAAGTGACCATTGGGCAACATGGCGCGCGAAAACGTGCGCCGCCCCGCGGCCGCTGCGGTTCCGGAATTGACAAGCTGTTGGCGGCCGCCGTTCACTTGCAGTTCGGTGCAGGTGTGCCGGTCCGACCGGCCAAGAGGGAATCCGGTGCGGCTTCTTTGACCAGGCCCAATCCGGAGCTGCCCCCGCAACTGTCAGCGGCGAGCCCTCCTCCAGGACGCCACTGGGCTGTCAAGCCCGGGAAGGCGGAGCGAAGGCTAGGACCCGCGAGCCAGGAGACCTGCCTGCGCCGGTCACCCTTCCGGCGTGCGGGGCGCGCGCACGGGGCGGTTTTCCGCAGCGGTGACATGCGCAACCGTCGCGGGGGATCGGCCTTGGCCCGTTCCAACAGAGTGTGTGGCAGTGCGGCGCGGCCAGCGTCGCCGCCTCCGCGATTCGTTCAACCGAACGTCTCGGAGGCATGTCATGTCGACCACCATCCGGCGCAGCCGGCTTAGCGTTCTTCTCATCCCTCTGCTTAGTTCCAGCGCGCTGGCGCAGCCCACCACGCTTCCCGAGCTGGTGATCTACGCCAACCAGACGCCGACCGAAGCCAGCAAGGTCGGATCGGCGGTGACGGTGCTCACCGGCGAGGAGATGCGCAACAGAGGCTTCACCACGCTCCCGGAGGCCTTGCGCACCGTCCCCGGCGTCGCCATCAGCCAGCTCGGTAGCCGCGGAGCGCTGACGCAGGCGCGGATCCGCGGCGCGGAAGCGAACCAGACGCTGGTGTTGGTCAACGACGTGCCGGTGAACGATGTTTCCGACGGCGACTTCAACTTCGCCGACTTCGCGCTCGAGGATATCGAGCGCGTCGAGGTGATCCGCGGGCCGCAGTCCGGCATCTACGGCGCCAATGCCAATGCGGGCGTGATCTCGATCGTGACCAAGAGCGGACGCGGGCTCGCCAAGCCCGAAGGGAATGTCAGGATCGAAGGCGGATCGCGCGAATCCGCGACGCTGAGCGGCACCGTGCGCGGCGCGCTTGGCCCCGCCTACGGATCGTTCAGCGTCGATTACAGCAATACCAACGGCTACAACGTCGCCCGGAACGGCAGCGAGCGCGACGGCAGCCGCGCGCTCACCGCAACCGCCAGGGTCGGCGCCGACCTCGCGCCGACCTTCAACGTCGATGGCTCGATCCGATACGTGAAGCGTCACACCGCCATCGACTCGCAGCCCTTCTTCGGCCCGCTCGAAGGGCTGGCCGCGGACTCGCCGGTCGACTTCAACAAGTTCGAGAGCGCGGCCAGCCGCATCGCCGCGACCTGGACGCTGTTCGACGGCGCCCTGGTCCAACGCTTCGGCGCCAGCCGCTATGAACTGCGCCGCAACGACGACGACATCGTGTTCGGGTTCTTCCGGTCCTTCGGCCAACGCGACAACCTCGACTACAAGGCCACGTTCAGAGGGCAGACGAACTTCGTCGGCGGCGAGGGTCACAATCTGACGATCGCGGTCGACCGGCAGAAAGAGTTCCTGACCATCAACTCGGCATCCTTGGCATTCGACCCGTCAGCTCAGGCGTTCTGGGCGAACGGTCCCAGCCGTGCCCGCGACGGGCTCGCCGGCGAATACGCGCTCGACCTCCCGGTCGGCCTGACGGTCACCGGCGCGGTCCGGCACGACTGGAACAGCGGCTTTCAAGACGTCACCACCTGGCGCACGACCGCCTCGCAACGCCTCCCGAGGGGGACGCGACTGCACGCGAGCGCCGGCACCGGCGTCACCAATCCGACGTTCATCGAGCAGTTCGGGTTTTTCCGCGGCAGTTTCATCGGCAATCCGAATCTGCGACCGGAAAGCTCGCTCGGCTGGGATGCGGGCGTGGAGCAAACCTGGCTCGATGGGCGGCTGGTCACCGACGTCACCTATTTCGCCGCCGACTTCGAGGACAAGATCACGCTGGTCTCGGCCGGCGGGGGTTTCATCTCGACTCCCGTCAACGTCCCCGGCATCAGTCCGCGGCGCGGCGTCGAGACCACGGTCAAGGCGGCGCCGTTCGATTGGCTGACGCTGCAGGGCAGCTACACGTTCACCGACGCGCGCTTGGCCGACGGCAACTTTGAGATCCGGCGGCCGCGCCATGTGGCGGCGGCCTCGGCCACGGTGAGGTTTGCCGACGGCCGCGCCCGCGCGACCGTGAACGCCGTCTTCAACGGCGCGATGCCCGACACCTGGTTCAAGTTTCCGTTGGTGCCGGTCACGCTGCAGGCCTACACGCTCGTGAACGGAATCGTCGCCTACGACGTCACGCCATGGGCGACCCTCTACGTGCGTGCCGACAACGTCTTCGACGCCAAGTACGAGGAGGTCTTCTCGTATCGCGCGCCGGGCTTTGCGGCGTATGCCGGGCTGCGGCTGCGGCTCGACCCGGTGAATTGAAGGGAGCGCGGCGGCTCGGCGCGCCACCGATCACGACGAGTTGAACTGGGGCACCGGGTTGGCAGGCAGCCGCTAACGGCAGCTGCCTGCAAACTGCCGTAGAAATTTGCATGCTCGGGCGCCGGCGAACCTGATGACCGACAACCGAAGTCGGGTTAGGATGGAGATACGCGACACCTTCGAGGAGGGAGACGATCCATGAAAGCGCGCGCGAGCTTGATTGCCACGACGGTGATGTTTGCCTTCGCGGTCAGCATCGGTCCGGCACTGTCGGAAGGCAACCCGGCGCCCTCGCCTCCGGGGCCGTCGAGCGACCAGAAGCCCAGCACTGGTACCAAGAAAAGCAAGAAGCAGAAAAAGTCGGAACAGCAATTTCTCGACGGCTATCGCGTCGCCTACGGATTGATCCAAAGCGGCAAGTACGTCGAAGGCATTGCCGCGATGCATGCGCTCGGTCACGACGATCATCCGGACGTGGCGAACTACATCGGCTTTGCCAGTCGCAAGCTCGGGCGCTACGACGACGCCAAGTATTGGTACGACAAGGCGCTAGCCGCCGATCCGAACCACACGCGGACGCTGCAGTACTACGGCATGTGGCACCTCGAGCAGGGCAACTCGCTCAAGGCCAAGGAACACCTGGAAAAGATCCGCGCCATGTGCGGCACGACCTGCAAGGAATATGTGTCGCTGCAAGAGGCGCTCAACGGCAACATCGTCTACTGACCCGCCGCCTTTCGAACTGACGTTCGCCCTCGGCTATGCCGAGGGCGAATGCGTTTGCGGGGAGTTGATCACGCCGTCTTGTCCGACTCCGTCTCGGCCAGCACCCAGCCCAGGTATCCCGGATCGCCACCCTCGACCGGGAGCACGACGATGGCGGGCGTCGTATAAGCATGGGTCTCCTTCACCGCGACCCGCACCGCCTCGGCGAGCGCGGCGCGGGTCTTGAAGATCATCACCACCTCCTCGCCGCGCTCGATTTTTCCTTCCCACCAGTAGTGCGAGATCATGCCGGGCAGGATGTTCACGCAGGCCGCGAGACGCTGCTCGACGATGCGACGCCCGGCCCGCTCCGCCTCGACAAGGGAGGGATAGGTCGTATAGACGAAAACCGCGCGCTCCATCGTGCTTCTGCCTTCTGTCCGTTGCGACGAGCGTTTAGTGTCCATGGTGCGTCGGCATTGCAACCAGCCGTCATGAACCCTCGCCAGTCCCGCTTCGCCCGGATCGCCTTCGTGGCAAGCCAGACGCCGGAGGCCGAGGAGGCACGCCGCCGGCTGAGCGCACGCTATGGCGACCATCGCCCCGATGATTCGGACGTCATCGTCGCGCTCGGCGGCGACGGTCTCATGCTGCAGACCCTGCACAAGTTCATCGGAGCGGGCAAACCCATTTACGGCATGCATCGCGGCACCGTCGGCTTTCTGATGAACGATTTCTCGGAGGCCGATCTCGAGGATCGCCTCGGCGCGGCGCAAACCACTTTGATTCATCCGCTGAGCATGCGCACGCGTGACCGCGAAGGGCGCGAGCAGGAACGGCGCGCCTTCAATGAGGTGTCGCTGTTCCGGCAAGGTCACCAGGCGGCCAAGCTGCGGGTTCTGGTCGACGGCAAGGAGCGGCTGCCGGAACTCATCGCCGACGGCGTGCTGGTTTCGACCCCCGCCGGGTCGACCGCCTACAATCTTTCCGCCCAGGGGCCGATCATCCCGATCAATGCGCCGCTGCTGGCGTTGACCCCGATCAGTCCGTTCCGCCCACGCCGCTGGCATGGGGCGCTACTTCCGGATGCCGCGCGCATCACTATCGATGTGCAGGAGGCCGACAAGCGTCCGGTCGCGGCAGTCGCCGACCATGACGAGGTACGCGACGTCCGCTCGGTCGACGTCGCCATGGATCACAAAGCCTCGATGCCGCTGCTGTTCGATCCCGGCCATAGCCTGGACGAGCGCATCTTGAGCGAGCAGTTCGGCTATTGAGCGTTTGGGCGGGCGCCGCACCAACGGCGAGGATCATTCAGCAGCATGGTGAGAGCGCCCTTCGGCGGCGGCGCGGTCGTCCAGCGATAGGTCGGAACAAAGATAGGCGCGGGCAAGCGCGCTGGTCGCACCCTTGGTTATACTAAGGCGTTCAGCATAACTGCCGGCATTTGTTCAGGGTTTGTTTACGCCGGCGCGCCGCCTCCCGTGGAATCCCGCCGGATTGAGATTCGATTCGCGCCGCGCCGTTCTAAGGAGATAATCGAAGCTGGCGCCGGTGCCCGGGCGGCATTCCGGATCGCCCCGCCATGCGCATGGCGGGGCGCCGGCCGCTTCGCCGAGCATCCGGCGCGCTTCGGCGGAATCAGCCCCGTTCGGCCGCTTCCTGCTCGAAGGCGGCATCGGCAGGTGTGGTAAATGAGAGATCAACGCGGAATAGTGTGTGGCGACTGGCGCCGGGCGGCCTGCAAGACGCCCCGCATTCGCTCCTGGAGGTGACGGTGGAACATACAATCGCCCGCCATCCGCGCGGCGGCCTGTACTTCGACGACTTCGTCGTCGGCACATTGATCGAACATCGGCTAACTCGCACCGTCACGCAGATGGACAACATGCTGTTCTCCAACATGACGCTCAACCCACAGCCGCTGCACATCGACCGACATTTTTGCGAGACCGAGACCGAATGGGGACAGCCGCTGATGAATTCGCTGTTCACGCTCGGGCTCTTGATCGGCATCTCGGTCAACGACACCACGGTCGGCACAACCATCGCCAATCTCGGCATGAAGGAAGTGCGTTTCCCGCATCCGCTGTTCGAGGGCGACACCGTGCACTGCACGAGCGAGGTCTTGAGCAAGCGCGAATCGACCTCGCGCCCCGGCGCCGGCATCGTCGAGTTCCATCACCGCGCCTACAACCAGCACGGCAAGCTGGTGGCCGAATGCCAGCGCCAAGCCTACATGCGCATGCGCCCACGTTGAACCGATGCGATCGCTCCTGTTCGTTCCCGGCGATAGCGCGAGAAAATTCGAGAAAGGCCTCGGGAGCGGCGCCGACGCGCTGATCATCGATCTCGAGGATTCGATCGCGCCTGACCGCAAGCCGGCGGCGCGCGACACGGCGCTTGGTTTTCTGCGCGCTGCGGCGGGATTGGCCGCGCGGCCGCGGCTCTATGTCCGGGTCAACGGGCTCGACACCGGGCTCACCGACGCCGACCTCGACGCCGTCCTGCCCGGCCGGCCGGATGGGATTTTGCTGCCGAAGGCCGAGGGCGGCGCCTCGATCGTGCACCTCGACGCCAAGCTTGCGGCCCGCGAGGCCGTCAACGGGCTGAACGACGGGAGCACCGCCATTCTGGCGTTGACCACCGAGACCGCGACCGCGCTGTTCCGCGCCGGCACCTATGGGGGCGCGAGCGCGCGCCTCGCCGGCCTCACCTGGGGCGCCGAGGATCTGTCGGCCGCGCTCGGCGCGGAAACCAACCGCGACACCGATGGCCGCTTTACCGAGCCGTTCCGTTTCGCGCGCACGCTTTGCCTCGCCGCCGCCGCGGCGGCGGGCGTGGCGGCGATGGACACGGTCTATGTCGATTTTCGCAACGAGGCGGGCTTGCGCCGCGAAGCCGAGGAAGCGCGGCGCGACGGGTTCACGGCGAAGTTTGCAATCCACCCGGCGCAGGTGCCGGTGATCAACGACGTGTTTACCCCCTCGCCGGCCGCAATCGCTAAGGCACAATCGATCATCGCAGCTTTCGCGGCGCAGCCCGATGCCGGCACGATCGGCATCGAGGGCGTCATGTACGACCGTCCGCACTTGCAGCGCGCGCAGCGACTGCTCGCGCGTGCCGGCGTGCGCACCGGCGCTTGAACCCCTGCGCCGGTGTCCATTTTCCGAGCGTGCGGCAGGACGAGGTTTTCGGTACCGTAGGTTGCTAACACAATGGTACGCACGGGAGCATATATGCGCTGCACGTTAGTAACATCGCGGATTGCAATGCGGTTTCTTGCCTGACGACGCTTGACGCGGCCAGAAAACCCTGAACAAGAAATAAGGTCGGTCCGCCGGCTGGATAAAACGGGAACGTTTTGCCCGCCAATCGGATCGATTAGAAACTCGGTATAAAGAAACCTGGAATGTTAAGAAATCGAGGATTACGGTGCTGATACTGGGCGAATCACGGGAGGTTTTGCGGTGAAGAAATCCAGTCTGGCCAACATGACCATCGACGCGCTTATCGCGCTTCGCGATAACGCCGACCGCATCATCAGGACGCGGGCAAAATCAGAACGCAGGGCGCTTGAAAAGCAGCTCTCCCGGCTGAGCGGCTTTGTCGGCATCACCACCAAACGCGGGCGCAAGCGCAGGGGCAGCTCCCTGAAGGGCCGCAAGGTCGCCCCGAAGTACCGCAACCCCGCGAACAAGTCGGAGACGTGGGCCGGCCGCGGCGTACGTCCGCGATGGCTGCAAGCGGCGCTCAGGGATGGGCACAAGATCGAGGAGTTTGCCATCGCAAAGCCGGCCAGGCAGACCGCTGCGAAGAAGCGCAGGGGCGGCCGCCGCAAGAAAGCGGCGTGATCCAATAGCGTAAATCCGTAAACGATATTCCGGGCGACGCCGTTCTGTCGCGCCAGGATTCCCTTGCGCGGCTTACAATAATGCGCGGCTCGAGGAGAACGGCTCTTTCGTTCACGTTGATCGCGGACGATCGAAGGGTCGGCCAGATCGTCCGACATAATGCCCCCCGTTGTATCGCGCGGATCTACTTTTCGCTGACGCTCAATAGGGTTTCGCTTGCCGCACTCGACTTCGCGATACCCGTTGCCCGATAGGGGCACAAGCTATCAAATGACCCATTCGAAAACGCTTGACCGCGAGAACGAGGCAGCTGAGCATTGGGCCGGCACACCTTTGCCAAGATCAGCCAGGTGGAAGGCATCGAACTCGATGACACGATGAAGGCGGCGTTTGAAGGCTTCGATGCACAAGGATTGTCGCATGAGGAACGTCGGGCGCGCGATCGTCGGCCGCTTTAACCGCGCGCCCGGCTGAACGCTCGACGGTCGTCGCTGCCGCGCCGTCCGCTCTACGCCTTCTCGTCGCCGTACACCTTGTCCGGGTCGAACACGCGCGCGGCGTCGCGGAACTCGAGCGCAACCGAACCGTCAGGCCGGCTCCCGAGCGGTAGCGCGCGATAGAAGCACGAGCGGCGGCCGGTGTGACAGGCTCCGGCGCCGGCCTGCTCGACCTTGATCCACACCGCGTCCTGGTCGCAGTCGATTTGCATCTCGGTGACGCGCTGGGTGTGGCCGGAGGCCGCGCCCTTGCGCCAGAGCTCGCGGCGCGATCGGCTGTAGTACCAGGCTTCGCGCGTCTCGAGCGTGCGCGCCAGCGCCTCCGCGTTCATGTGGGCAACCATCAAGACCTCGCCGCTGCCGGCATCGGTGGCGACGCAGGTCACCAGCCCATTGGCGTCGAACTTCGGCGCCAGCGTGCGGCCTTCCTCGACCTCTTCGGCGGAGCCGGGGGTGGGAACACTGTGGAAGCCTGCATGATCTGTCTCATCGCGTCACGGCAAGCGCTTCTACGGCGCGGGCGAAGACCTGGGAAACCGCAAGCGCGAAGCGGTTGCCCAACGCTGCGCTTCGCGAATCTTTCCTCTGGCGCCCGATCGACGTTTGCGCTTCGCTCAGCGGCTCCGGACAAGGGGATCAGCGAACGTTGCCGCGCACCAGCGTGATGAACCGCACCTGCTCGGTCTGGTCGTCGCGAAAGATGCCGGTGAAGTGCGTGGTCACGGTCGAGGCGCCGGCCTTCTCCACGCCGCGCAGCGACATGCACAGATGCTCGGCCTCCAGCATGACCGCGACGCCGCGCGGCTGCAGGATCTCGTGGATGGCGGTCGCCACCTGCTGGGTCAGGTGCTCCTGCGTCTGCAGCCGATGGGCATATACTTCGACCAGGCGCGCGAGCTTGGAGAGGCCGACCACTTCGTTCACCGGCACATAGGCGAGATGCGCCTTGCCGTAGAACGGCATCATGTGGTGCTCGCAGTGCGAATGGAACGGGATGTCGCGCACCAGCACGAGGTCGTCGTAGGCGCCGATCTCCGAGAAAGTGCGATCGAGCACGTCGGCAGGACATTCGCGGTATCCGGCGTAGAGCTCGTCATATGCCTTGACGACGCGGCGGGGCGTATCGAGCAGGCCTTCGCGCTGCGGGTCGTCGCCCGCATAGGCGATCAACGTGCGCACGGCGGCTTCCGCCTCGTCGCGCGAAGGCCGCGCCACCGCAGGGGTGGGCGCGGCGGCCACGCTTTCCGGCAAAGAGGGCCGCACGAAAGGCTTGATCACGGCGTCCATGACGGTCTCTCCGTTCGACCGGCGCCGCGACCCATAGGAGCCGAGCACCGGGGGTGTCACCGGGGGCCGCGCCGACCGAGCGGGGACCCAAGGTCTCGCCGCCAGCAGAACGCCGCATTCCCATTCTCGTTGTGGCGAGGGCACTTGCGGCCGGTCTCGGCCCCTTCGCACCCCTTGCGCGATCCCTATATATTGGGGGTATGGCGGCTTTCAATCAATGACTTCGGCATTCAGCCACCTGCGCCCGCGCGAGCTCGCATGTTGAACGACGTCTACAACACGCGGATCCTTGAGCTGGCTGGGAATATCCCGCGCATCGGCCGCCTTTCGGCACCAGACGCGAGCGCCACCGCGCATTCGAAACTGTGCGGCTCGACCGTGACGGTTGATCTCAAGATGGAGGGCGACACCGTCACGGATTTCGGACACGAGGTGAAGGCGTGCGCACTCGGACAAGCATCCTCCTCGATCATGGCGCGCAACGTGGTCGGCTCGCGCGCCGAGGAGCTGCGCACGCTGCGCGAGACGGTGCGGCGCATGCTCAAGGAGAACGGCAGCCCGCCGGGAGGTAAATGGGACGACATCAAGGTGCTGGAGCCGGTGCGCGACTACAAGGCGCGCCACGCCTCGACCTTGCTGACATTCGACGCCGTGGTGTCCGCGATCGATGCGATCGACGCCAAGCGCCGCGGGGCGGATGGAAATTCGTCGACTGTCGTCGCCGCCCAGGCCGGGAGCCAGCAAAGCGCGGGCCCCTGAGATTTCGCGGATCGTCAGGATGCTCGCCGGGCGGGCAAGACGTGCGCGTCACTTCGCCGGCGCAGCGTCCGCGTGCGCCTGCCGGTGACAGTCCGCCGCCACCTTCGGGAAGCTTTGCGCAAAGCCGGTGGCGCCAAGCCGGGTGCTGGTGCGCACGTCGTCCGTGGTCTTGGTGCCGATCACCAGAGTGGTGGTCGGATCCGCGCCCAGCTTCTCGACGATTGCCGCGCCGATCACACCGCTCGCGATCGACTGCAGCTCCTCGCCGCCGTGCGGAACCGATGACTCGACCTCGAGCGCCGTACGCTCGCCCCCGATCCACACGAATACGTCCTTCAGGCGCTCGCCCGCATCCTCGCCGTCGCCGAGGACCCGCGTCTCCTGATAGGTGAGCTTGTAAGCCTCAGGCTTTTCCGTGCAGGCGAGCGTGAGCTCGAAGCGCCCGACTTCGTCGCCTTCGATCGTGAGTGCATGACTGCGCAGCAGCGTGGCCAGCCGACCAGCGCCGGAGCCGGCGCCCGCCACCATCCACCCGCGCTCCGCCGCGCGCGGCGGCTGGCCAAACGGAGCGGGCTGGGCCGGCCGGCCCATCACCGCAACTCCCGACGTCGGCGCTGCCTCGGCGACGGCATCGCTGGTCATCAACCGCATGCGCCGCAGCTCCGGAGCCGTGAGTGCGCGCAGCTTCTCCCACGGCGGGATGCGCATGGCGAGCTCGAACAGCTCGATGTCGCCGCCCATGTCGACGGTGTAGCGTGCAATGCGGCCGACGTCGCGCTGGATACGGACCATCTCCTCGGCCGTGTAGCTCTCGGCACTGGCATCGTAACGCTTGCCGCCCGGCCAGATCTGGTGGACCAGGATGCGCGCTTCGACCGGCACTTTGCGCTGCACGCCGCCGAGCAGCACGAACACGCACATCGAGGCACATTCCCCACGCGGCGACAGCTTGGCGCGCTGAGCTTCGCCGGCTGCCGCCGGCAGCTTCACGGTCCGCCCGACGGTGGTGATCAGGCCGAGCTTGCGCACCTTGCGGCCCAGGTCGAGGCTGGCGAGCACCGAGCCGCCGCCGGAGTCGAGCACCAGGGTGGCGCCGCGCACGTCGCGCGCCTCGGTGAAGAAGTCGAAGTCGCGCGCGGTGTCGGGGGTGACCGGCCCGATCGCGGCGATCCATTCGCGACAGCGGTCGCCGCAAACGTCGGCCGGTCCCTCGCGGACCCATTCGAAACGCATCGACGGCGGATCATCGGACGCCGCCTGCGCGGCGGGCTGGCCAGCCACCACCCCCCAGGCGCAAACCATCAATGACGCCGCAAGTGGGCGGCCCGGCATGTCAGTCTCCAGCCCCGTTTCTTCTTCGGTTCGACGATATTGCGTGATTCATGCTCAAGAAAAAAGCACTTTTGATGGAACCTTCGTGGCGTCCTGTGGCTTATCAACTTTTGTGCCACGCCGGCCACGACGCCGAGCCCCGATGGTGCCACACCGTTTCGCCGCGTCGATTGGTAGGAAGCCGTATTTCGACACACCCCGGTACCGCTGCGGCGCGATTTAATGTGCTTTTTCAGTGCAGCGACGGCTATTTCTTGGGCGCCACCCCCGAATGGAGATCTGGCCATGCGAATTGGGGCGTCGTCGCCCGCCCGGACCCTGATTGTCGGCGTGGGCCGGCTGCCGGCGCTGGCGGGCCGCGGCCTCGTCGCCGCCTACCGCTACACGCTGGCGCCGTTGATCGGCCTCAATTGCCGGCACCTCCCGACCTGTTCGGATTATGCCGACGAGGCGCTCCGCCGTTTCGGGCTGTGGGCCGGCGGCTGGATGACGCTGGCGCGGCTTTGCCGCTGCCATCCGTGGGGGACATCGCGGGCTCGACTTCGTCCCGGATGCGCTGCCGGCACCGGCGCGATGGTTCCTGCCGTGGCGGTATGGGCGCTGGCGGGGCACGCGCGCCGAGCCGTAGCGCCCCTTGCCGCCGGCCCGACCGGCCCGCCCCCCATTTCCCTCCCCCGCCCTGCTGCGCTACATAGCGCCGGCCAATCTCCGCTTACCTGCGCTCGTTCGCAGGAGTGAGCCGCAAAGGAGCCGCCATGGTCGCGCTGACCTTCCCCGACGGCGCGCGTCGGGATTATCCCGCCAACATCACCGGTCTCGAGGTCGCGAAAGGCATTTCGCCCTCGCTCGCCAAGCGCACGGTGGCGATGACGCTCGACGGCGCGCTCGCCGACCTGTCCGACCGGATCACGCGGGACGCGCGCATCGAGTTCCTCACCCGCGACGACCCGCGCGCGCTGGAACTGATCCGCCATGACGCCGCCCACGTGTTGGCCGAGGCGGTGCAGGCGCTGTGGCCCGGCACGCAGGTGACTATCGGTCCGGTGATCGAGAACGGCTTCTATTACGACTTCTCCCGCAACGAGCCGTTCACGCCCGAGGATTTCCCGGCGATCGAAGCCAAGATGCGGGAGATCATCGCGCGCGACCAACCCTTCACCAAGGAGGTCTGGGATCGGGAAAAGGCGAAGCGCGTCTTCCGCGACAAAGGCGAGCTGTTCAAAGTCGAGCTGATCGACACGATTCCCTTGGACGAGCAAATCAAGATCTACCGCCAGGGCGACTGGTTCGACCTCTGCCGCGGTCCCCATATGACCTCGACCGGCAAGGTCGGCACGGCGTTCCGGCTGATGAAGGTCGCGGGCGCGTATTGGCGCGGCGACGTCAACAAGCCGATGCTCTCGCGCATCTACGGTACGGCCTTCGCGAAGCCGGAGGAGCTCGATGGCTACCTCAAGCAGCTTGAAGAGGCCGAAAAGCGCGACCATCGCCGGCTCGGCCGCGAGATGGGCCTGTTCCACTTCCAGGAGGAAGGGCCGGGCGTCGTGTTCTGGCACCCGAAGGGCTGGGCCATGTTCCAGCAGCTCGTCGCCTATATGCGCCGGCGGCTCGTCGGCACTTACGACGAGGTGAACGCGCCGCAGGTGCTCGACAAGTCGCTGTGGGAAACGTCGGGCCACTGGGGCTGGTACAAGGAGAACATGTTCAAGGTGCAATCGGCCGGCGAGGAGACCGACGACGAGCGGGTGTTCGCGCTCAAGCCGATGAACTGCCCCGGCCACGTGCAGATCTTCAAGCATGGGCTCAAATCGTATCGCGACCTGCCGATCCGGTTGGCAGAGTTCGGGTCGGTGCACCGCTACGAGCCGTCGGGCGCGCTACACGGCTTGCTGCGCGTGCGCGCATTCACGCAAGACGATGCGCACGTGTTCTGCACCGTGGAGCAGCTCGCCGACGAGTGCCTGAAGATCAACGACCTCATCCTCTCGGTCTATGCCGATTTCGGCTTCACCGACGTGCTGGTAAAGCTTGCGACACGGCCGGAGAAACGCGTCGGTAGCGACCAGATGTGGGATCATGCCGAAGACGTGCTGCGCCGCCTGCTCGCGCGCATGGCCGAGGAATTGGGCGGACGCATCAGGACCGGCATCAATCCCGGCGAAGGGACGTTCTACGGACCGAAGTTCGAATACGTGCTGCGCGACACGATCGGTCGCGAGTGGCAGTGCGGCACCACGCAGATCGACTTCAACTTGCCGGAACGGTTCGGTGCGTTCTACATCGACCACGACGGCAGCAAGAAGATGCCGGCGATGGTGCATCGCGCCATCTGCGGATCGATGGAGCGCTTCCTCGGCATCCTGATCGAGCACTACGCCGGGCATTTCCCGCTCTGGCTCGCGCCCACCCAGGCGGTGATCGCCACCATCACCTCGGACGCGGACGACTACGCGCGCGAGGCGCTCGCGGCGGCGCAGCGCCTCGGGCTGCGGGTCGAGGCGGACCTGCGCAACGAGAAGATCAACTACAAGGTCCGCGAGCACTCGCTCGCCAAGGTGCCGGTGCTGCTGGTCGTCGGCAAGAAAGAGGCGGCCGAGCGCACCGTCTCGATCCGCCGGCTCGGACGCCAGGAACAGACTGTGATGCCGCTCGACCGCGCGCTGGCGCTGCTCGCCGAGGAGGCGGTGCCGCCGGACACGCGGCGGCTGCAGCAGGCGGCGTGACTGGTGTAGCCCTGGACCGGAACCGATTGCGATGCCTGCCACCCTGCCGTTCGACGATTTCGCCGCGCTCGCCACGCAGGCGCGCGAGACCCTGTTCGTCGCGCTGATGTCCGATGTGCTCGACGCTCTGGGATTTCGCGACCAGGCGCTGCCGGCGCGCATTCGGCCGCTCGACGAAGGCACGGTTTTGTTCGGGCGCGCGCGCACCGGGCTCTACCGCGAAGTCTACGCGGTTCCGGAGGACCGCAACCCGTACGCGCTGGAAATCACACTTATCGACGACCTCAAGCCCGGCGACGTCGCGGTGCTGGCGTGCGGAAGCTCGGGCGCATCGCACCCTGGGGCGGCCTGCTCACGACCGCGGCACGCGCACGCGGCGCGGCCGGCTGTCTCACCGACGGCTGCGTGCGGGACATCCGCGCCATCCGCAGCAGCGGTTTTGCGGTGTTCCATGGCGGCATCTCGCCGCTCGATTCCAAGGGGCGCGGCGAAGTCGTCGAGATCGACGTGCCGGTCGCAGTGGCCGGCGTACGCGTTGAGCCCGGCGATCTCGTGTTCGGCGATGCCGACGGCGCCGTCGTCATCCCGCGTGCGATCGAGCGGGAAGCGCTCACGCGGGCGATGGAGAAGCTCGCCGGCGAGCGGCGCACCGAGGAGGCGCTCGCGCGCGGCGAAAAGCTCGCCGACGTCTTTGCGCGCTATGGAATCTTGTAGCGGTTCCGCGCGCAAGCGCCCACGACGGCGCGCAGGCAATCCGTGCCCGATCAGCGATCACGCGGCTCGCCCGGTCCGATGAACCCATAGAGCCAGTGGCGCACCTCGCGTGGTGTCGCGAAATAGCCGTTGGTCCCGGGGAAACGCTTGCCCACCGAGAACGCGAGCCCGTCGAATTCCGGCATGACCTTGAACACGCTTTCATCGGTCACGTCGTCGCCGAAGAAGATCGGACGGCGCCCGCGAAACGGCGGGTGCTTCATCAGCTGCCGAACCGCGACACCCTTGTTGAATGTCCGCGGCTTCACCTCGAACATGGACTTGCCGGGCAAGACTTCCAGCTTCAGGTCCGGCAGGTCGGAACAGACGAGATTGATCTCGTGCCGTATGCGCTCCTCCTGGTCGGGCGCAAGACGATAGTGGAGCGCAATCGAGTAGCCTTTGTCTTCGGCCAGGACGCCGGGGGTCGCCGTCGCAATGGCGAGCAGCCGGCGCCGCAGCTCCGGATCAAACGGCTTGACGCGGCTGCGGTCGGTTTCGCCATCGGCGGTCAGCCGATTCTCGGCACCATGTCCGCCGACCGCGGCCACGCGCAAAGGGTCGAACAGGCGGTCGATGTCGGCGAGCGGCCGCCCGCTGACCAACGCCAGCGCGCCGCCCATGCGATTGCGCAGGGTTCCGAGCACATGCTTGAGGCTCGCCGGCACCCGCACCTCCTGCGGCGTCGGCGCGATCTCGATCAGCGTGCCGTCGATGTCGAGCAGCACCGCAATCGTTGCCGGATTGGGATGTCCCGGATGGGCGTGGCCGCTCCCGCTCGCCCTGATTTCCAGCGCATCCATGGACGCTAGGGAATGGCCGCTACCGCGCCAGCAACTCAATTTCGCGGTCGAAGCCAGGCTCGACCTTGAATTCGCGGTTGAACACCTTGCCCTCGTGGCGGGCAATCACGACGTACTCGCCTTCGGCCAGAACCACCGTCGGGAATGCGCCGATCAATTCCTTGATGACGTCGCCGCCGGGAGTGAGCACCGACCAAGCGGTGTTGGCGAGCGCCTCGCCGCCTCTTTCTCCGACCAGCTTCAAGGTGATGAGGGCAGCGCGGTGATTGATCCGCGCGTCGGTGAGTTTGCCGGCCTGCACGCGAAAGTCCGAACGGATGACCGCATTGCCGTCGCCGTAGTTCGACACCACGTGGTAGGTGCCTTCCGGGAGCAACACTAGGTCGCCGGTCGGCACCTCGGAGGCGATCGGCCGCCGATCGCCGCCCTCGAACTGACCGCCCTGGTAGACATCGAACGTGATCTGCGCGGCCGGTATCCGGGCATCGGCAACGCGACCCTCGAAACGCACGCCGCCCGCCGGAATGTCGAACACTTCGCGGGTGGTGCTCTCGTCACGGATGGTGACACGCTTCACCGCGGTGGCAAGCCCGAATGCGGCGTGCACGATGTACCCGCCGGCCGGGAGCTGGATCATGGGAGACGCAGTCTTATCCTCGCGCATGAGCTTGAACACGCCGGCATTGTCCGGTTTCTCGGAGAAGATACGCCAGTGCAGACCGGACGCGATCATCGTCGCGTCACGGTCACGGCCAAAGCGTGCGGACAGTGCGAGCGTGCTCGGCAGGATGCCGAGCGCGGATGCCGGCGCCGCTCCCGGGCTATTCGCGGCCGGAGCGCGGGCGGTCGGATTGGGCGGCGAACTGCTGGCGGGAGGCGGCAAGCCGGCGGCAGGAGGCGGCGAGCTGCCGCCGGGAAGTGGGGCATTTGCTGACGGCGGCGGCAGCGGGATCTCCCCCGGAGGTCGCGGGACGTTGCCGTCAGGGGCGGCAATGTTGCCAGTGGCAGGCGGGGCTCCTCCCGCTGGCGGTGGCGACGCGGGCGGCGAGCGCGAAAACAGCCCGAACTGGGCTGTCGCCTCGATCGGTGCCGTTCCGAGCACGGCAAGTGCCACGACCATCGAGAGGCACGAACCGACTCGGCGCACGGAGCACACCCCCCTTGTTTGAAGCCATCGGACGCTGGTTTTGTGCCGAAATCAGGGCGAATTCAAGCCGGCCTCCGGCCGGTTTGTCACCTCGTAGCGCCTGTGCTAGGCGCACGCGCCTTCGGAGTAGCGCGGATGCCGGATGCTCTCGATCTGCTCAAGACCCGCCGTTCGGTCAAGCCGATGGAGCTCACCGCGCCGGGGCCGACCGGCGAGGACCTCGCCACCATCCTGACGATCGCGTCGCGTGTTCCGGACCACGGCAAGCTGACGCCTTGGCGGTTCGTCGTGTTCGAGGGTAGCGCCGGTCGCGTGGCGGGCGAAAGGATCGCCGCCGTCTTCCGCCAATCCAATCCGGACGCGACCGCGGACCAGATCGAGTTCGAACGCAATCGGCTCGCCCGCGCCCCGGTCGTGGTCGCGGTTGTCAGCCGCGCCGGCCCGCATGTGAAAATCCCCGAATGGGAACAGGTGTTGTCCGCCGGCGCTTCCGCGATGAGCCTGGTGCTCGCCGCGCACGCGCTCGGATTCGCGGCGAACTGGATCACCGAGTGGTATGCCTACGACCGGCGGGTGCTGGACGCGCTCGGCATCGCGGCCAACGAGCGGATCGCCGGCTTCGTCCACATCGGCACGCCGACGCAGAAACCGGAGGACCGCCCTCGTCCGCCGCTCGACGCCACCGTTACGCGCTACCAGCCATAGGTGCGCAACGCGCCGTGCGGTGGCGCGGGCGCGTTCTATGGCCGCCACGAAAAGGCGCTTCGCGCATCCTACGGAACGATGCGCTCGGCACGAAACTGGCGCAGCAGCCGCACGAACATCTCCTCAGAGTCCACTACGTCGTGGAAGCCGAAGCGCCGCGACTTGGTGACGTCCGACATCACGTCCCAGTCGCACCCGAACACGTAGTCGGCGAACGGCCAGGCCACCAGCTGCTCATAGGCGAACGGCTGCAGCCGATACTTCGCCGTCATCGCCTGCCACAACGGGCCCATGTCGGCCATGTGTGCGGTGAGGCTGATGGTCTGTGGATCCCCCACCGGCATGTCGAAGGCATCGGCGAGCTTCGGCCACAAATTCCGCCAGCGGAAATAGTCGCCGTTGGTGATGTTGAACGCCTCGAGCCCGCAGCGCGGCTCGGTCGCCGCCCACAACGCCGCATTGGCGAAATGCGTCGAACTCGGTGACCTGATAGATCGATCCATAGGCGCCCGGCTTGCCGGGAAAGCGCAAAGGGAGCCCGAGCTCCTTGCTGATCGCCGCATAGACGGCGATCGCAGGCGCAAGGCTCATGGGCGTGCCGGGCGCAAAACCGCACAGCGTCTGCGGGCGCAGCTCCACCCAGTCCCACGGCTTGTCGCGCTGGAAGGCGGTGAGCCAGTCGATCTGATCGAAATAATAGTCGGGCGGCATGTGGCGTGGATCGCCCTCGCGCGCCGGGGTTTTGAACGGTCCGAGATGCGAGCCGTAGTACTTGGTGCCGGTCACCAGCACGACGCGGCGCAACGACCGCGACGCCTTTTCGACCGCGGTAACGGCGTTGACCAGCATGTCGCGATTGGGGGCGATGTTCGACGCATAGCCCGCGGCGGCACCGGCTGCAGCTTGGAATGCCGCGTAAAACACGTGGGTCGTCTCCGACAGCCCGCCCAGCTTCGCGGCACTCGCCTGCGGATCGAGAAGATCGACACTGATGTGCCGATAACGCGCTCCCGCCTCGGCCCCCCTGCGCGACAGGCCGATGACCGTCCAATCGTCCTCCCGGGCAAGCCGCTCGACGATATAGCGCCCGATCACCCCGAGCGCGCCCACCACCACTGCCTGCTTGCGCTCCGCCATCCTGTTCCCGCAACCCTACGATCGAGCCAAGGCGGGCGTCGGCTCTTTCCTCGTCGCCCGGAAAAGGCTTTGTTACCGTCGCAAGCGGCGCCTGCCAAGGCCGGCGCC
This sequence comes from uncultured Alphaproteobacteria bacterium, assembly GCA_963788095.1. Taxonomy (GTDB): domain Bacteria; phylum Pseudomonadota; class Alphaproteobacteria; order Rhizobiales; family Xanthobacteraceae; genus CAVTXS01. Next base: position 107,521 of record CAWBFP010000037.1, read on the forward strand.
ATCACGGGACGCGTCCGCATGTTCTACGAGACGACGAAGAGCGACCACGGCCTGCCCTACGATCCGTTCAAGGCGATCATCGCGCCGCGGCCGATCGGATGGATCACCACGGCGAGCGCGAGCGGCGAGATCAATCTGGCGCCGTATTCGTTCTTCAACGCGTTCTCGACGCGGCCTCCGATCGTCGGATTCTCCAGCGAGAGCCGAAAGGACTCGGTCGAGTTCGCCGAGCAAACCGGCGAGTTCGTCTGCAACCTCGCGACCTGGGACCTTCGCCACGCGATGAACGAGACCTCGGCCTCGTTTCCGCGCGGCGTCAATGAAATGAAGGAGGCGGGGCTCGAAGCGTCACCGTCACGGCTGGTGAAGCCGCCGCGCGTCGCGGCGTCCCCCTGCGCGCTCGAGTGCCGTTGGCTGCAGACCATCCGGCTCCGCGATCTCGATGCACGGGAGTTGGACCGGTACCTCGTCGTCGGCCGCGTGGTCGGCGTCCACATCGAGGACCGGTTCATCAAGGATGGCATGCTCGACACCGCGGCGATGAAACCGATCGCCCGCTGCGGCTACAACGACTACGCGGTGGTGGAATCCGTATTCTCGATCGTGCGGCCGCCATGAATAGCGAATAGTGAATGGTGAGTAGTGAGTAGCGGCAATGAAGGGCAGTGAATGGCAAACAGGGATGTGGAATGATCGACACTAATCCCTGCTCGCCACCCCTCACTGCTCGCTACTCACTACTCGCTATATCGACGTTGCGCGTGCCGTGGCCGCCTGATGGACCCGTTCAGTGTTCGATTTCCTGCTAGGTCGCGACAAGAACGGCGATCGCGCCGCAACCGCCGATGACGGGGAAACGGCTGCGGTCCGGCAGCGGCCGACGATCGGCCTGGCATTGGGGGGCGGCGCGGCGCGCGGGTTCGCTCACATCGGCTTCATCAAAGCGTTGCTGGCGAAGGGCATCGTCCCCGACGTCATCGCCGGCACGTCGATCGGCGCGCTCGCCGGCGGGCTGCATGCCGCCGGGCGCCTCGCAGCGCTCGAGACCTGGGCGCGGGCGCTGACGCGGCGCAGCCTGTTCGGCTATCTCGACTTCAACTTGTGGGGATCCGGTCTGATCCGAGGCGACCGGCTGGCCGAGCACCTCGATCGCGAGCTCGGCGCGGTCGCGATCGACGAACTGCCGATCCGATTTGCCGCCATCGCCACCGAGGTCGGCAGCGGCCACGAAATCTGGCTCACGCGCGGCCGCCTGGTGGACGCGCTGCGGGCAGCCTATGCGCTGCCGGGAGTGTTTGCGCCGGTCCTGATCGGACAGCGGTGGCTAGTCGACGGCGCATTGGTCAATCCGGTGCCGGTGTCGGCGGCGCGTGCGCTCGGCGCGCGCGTGGTCATCGCCGTCAACCTCAACGCCGACCTGTTCGGACGCGGGACGACCATCGCCAGCCATGGAACCGACGAGCCCGCGGGCCGCTGGCTCGAGCAGATGAGCGCGCGGCTGGACGCCCCGGCCGGGGCCGAGCGGATCATGAAGCGCCAGATGCTGGGAAGCCCGGGGCGTCCGGGCCTCACCACGGTGATGATCGAGGCGTTCAACATCATGCAGGACCGGATCACCCGAGCACGGCTCGCCGGCGATCCTCCGGACGTGATGGTCAACCCGCGTCTGAGGTCGATCGGATTGTTCGACTTCCACCGTGCCGGCGAGAGCATCGACATCGGCGCGGAAGCCGCCGAGCGCGCGTTGGAATCGATCGAGCAGGCGTTGGCCGCGCTCGCGTGACCGTGCCGGCGCGGGTCAGGCGGTCAGGATGTAGTCGCGCATCGCATTCGTTTCGCGCTCGACTTCCTCCAGCCGATACTTGACGACGTCGCCGATCGATACGACGCCGACCAGCCGATCATCCTCGACCACCGGAATGTGCCGAAACTTCCCGGCCGTCATCCGCTCCATGATCTCGCCGACCGTGTCGGCTTCCACAGTGGTGACGACCCGGCGCGTCATCACCTGCTCGACGCGCTGGTCGAGCGCTGCCGCGCCACGGTCCGCCAATGTGCGGACGATGTCGCGCTCCGACAGCACGCCGATGACCCGCCCTTCAGGGTCGGTCACCATCACCGCTCCGATGCGATGGCTGCTCAGCAGCTTTACTGCGTCGGCGAGCGAAGCCGCCGGCGCGATCGTCACCACCGCAGAGCCCTTCCTCGACAGAATCGCCTTCACCGTCATGGGCGCTCCTCCGTTCCGGCGGCAGGGGCCACCGATCGTACCGCCCGACGAACGGGACTGGAACGTGAGCCGCGATCGACACCGCAATAGACGCCGCCGGTGCCGGCCCGTCGCTGCCTCAGGCGGTCAGAACAAAAGCATCGGACGATCCGGCGGCGACCGCAAGTGCCTGCTGCACCGCTTTAGTATCGCGCTTGGCCGGCGTCATCGCCGGAGCGCAAGCGCGCAACCGGATCGAACAATGGAAAAAGAACCAGTCCGGCCACGAAGCCGCCGATATGCGCCTGCCAGGCGACCGACTGCTGGTCGTCTACCAGCGGCAGCGAAATCAGGCCGAAAAAAACGTTGAGGCCGAACCAGACCGCAAGGAAGACGATGACGCGCAGATCGCGCAAGGTCACCAGCAACGGCGCTGCTGGAATTGCATAGCCCGCGCCGCGGCTGCTGCCGAGGAGCCCCAGCGGACCTCCGGCCTGGAACACGAACCGGATCGCGGCGGCCATGAATCCCGATATGGCCGCCGACGCGCCGACCATCGGCCAGCAATCGCCAGGGTGAGTCGCAAGATGCGCAACCGCCCCGGCGGCGGCCGTAACCGCCGAGAAGGCGAGGAACCGCGCGGCGCCGAACCGACGCGCCACAGCGCTGCCGAAGGCCAGCAGCCACACCGCGTTGAGGCCGAGATGCGTCAGGTCGCCATGGATCAAGCTGTAGGTGACGAACGTCCAAATCTGAGTCCCCCAGCCGTCCGGCAAACCGTTCTGCACCAGGCAGGCCGGGTCGCCATAGCGGGCCGGGATGAACGAGAACAGAAGCAGGAACTCGAGGTCACCGCGTGGCGTCAGGACGAACACGCGCACGGCGTGAACGAGCGCCATGACCGCGATCGTCAGAGTGACGACCGGCGGCACGTTCAGCATCGGTTCGCGGGATGAACTCAAAGAGCGGGTCCGTGCACGGCACCGCTCACATAGGCTCGCCGGACCAGCGCGGCAAGCCGTCCTGCCGGTCACCGCGGGAGGGATGCTTGCGGCCCGCGTGGCGGCCGAAATCCGCCCGGTCGCCGCAGAGGCGAACGATCAGGAAAGGCGAGGGTCTGCGCTCTCAACGGGCTCTGTGCAGAGGCTTGACCCGCACCGGCAACTTGATCGCTCGCCAGAGCAATCCCCTGGCGCGCGCGGCATGGCGGGGAAGGCGATCAGCGCAGGTAGGTGGCGGGATAGACCACGCGCGCGACGGGCACGAAGTACGGGTTAGGCTGGCAGAATGTGCCGACGCCGCTGATCGCGGCAAGGCATTGCCCGAAAGTGAAGTAGCCGCAGTTGCGGTAGTCGTTGCGGCCGCCGGCAACTGCGCACCAGGCCCCCGGGCCGTCGGCGCGCGCGGTGGTGGCGGCATCGAAAGTGCCGGCCACCAGTAGCGCGCCAAGCGCAATGGCAACTTTCGCCGCGTTACGGATCGACATCGGTCAGCTCCTTGAGTTTCGACATCCGAGGGAATTGCCCATTGGTCGTCGGAATCGCCGAAGAGGTTCATGGCCTTGCGGCAGGCGGCAGGCGGCAGCGCGCGCGCGATCGCTGCCATCGAGCCAGCAGGATAGCGCCCGACATCGGGTGAGCTCACCGCTTCTTTTGGGTTGCTGCGGCACGCGGCTTGCGCTTGCCCTTGGCCGCAACGCGCTTGCCGCGCGGAGCGGCGCTGGCGCTGCGCACCGGCTGCTTGAGCTCCACCACCAGCACGCGGACATCCTTGTCGCTGTCGTTTTCGAGCGCACGGCTTTGCGCCGGTAGGGAGAAAGCCTCGCCGGCCTTGAAGGTCATCTCGTACGGCGTGCGACCGCCGGGCTTGAACACCAGGGCGCCGTCGGTCAGCACGTACAACAGGTGCTCGGGGTGCGAGTGGACGTCGACCTTGGCACCCTTGCGAAACGTGCCCTCCAGCACCCGTATCCGCTCGTTTTCGAGCACTTTCTTGTAGACCCCCGGCGTCATCGAGAGCGCATCCTGCGCGCTCGCCTCCCCCGCCATCGAAGCAGTCACCGCCGCCGCGAGCAGCCCCATCATCAGACGCATATCCGCTCCCTTCGCCCTTGCCGGCTGCCGGACCGGCCGGTTCCATCCGTGCCGCGGCCCGGGAGTCGGCATATGCCGCCGCAGACTACGCCGCAATTGCCTCAATTGTTCCGAACCCCCGGTCGGCAACGTCGTCGACTGTGCCGCCAGCACGCGCCGCGCCGTGTGAGACCTGAGCCGGCATGAGGGCTGCTTCGGGCCCTTGCAATTCCGGCCAAGCGTCCCGTTTGGGACGGCGGCCGCACACTACGACACTTGGAGCCGGGCTATGAAGCATCTCTCTTTCCAAACGCTATTGCGCATCGGAACGACCGACGGGCAACCGGCAGGCGCCCGAGCGGAGAGATCGATCCGGCGACCAATCGGAGTGTGTTTAACAGACAGCAACACTCGGCACCCGTTATTCAAATCTCTCGAATTTTACGCAACGCCGTAAGCAAGTATTCAAGGTATCAATTACAGACAATTCTAAAAAAATCAGCCCGGATTACTTAGCTCGCATTCAAAAGCTTTGTGCGAAACATGGCTCCCTGGGACAGGGGGCTAACAATGAGAAGGCTCATTACTGCAATACTGGCGGCTTACTGCACAATTGTGCTGACGTGCCCGGCCGATGCGGCCGGCGCCAAGCCGCGGCTGTTGGCAGTCTCGATCGGCGACACCACCCGAGTGCCGGTCGGCTGGATCGAGTTCTGCAGCGACCATCCGCGCGAGTGCATTCCGCACGCAGGGCCTCCGCGCGACGTCGTGCTGACAGCCAAGCGCTGGAAGGAGCTGGTGCGCATCAACGAGCGGGTCAATCGCAACATCAAGCCGATCACCGACCTCGAACATCATGGCGTGGTCGAGAAGTGGAGCTACCCGGACGACGGCTACGGCGACTGCGAGGACTACGTTCTGCTGAAGCAGCGCCTGCTGGCCGAGGCCGGCTGGCCCCGGCAGGCGCTCCTGATCACGGTCGTGCGCGACGCCAAAGGGGACGGTCACGCGGTCCTGACCGTCAAGACCGACAAGGGCGATTACATTCTCGACAATCAGCACCCCGCGGTCCTGCTGTGGTCGGAGACGAGCTATCGCTACGTCAAACGCCAATCGCAACACGATCCAAATATCTGGGTCTCGCTCGACGACCCGCGCCCTGCCACCGCGACCGCGTCCTCGCGCTGACTTGATCGAGGCACAGAGGAGTTGGCGTACCCGGTCACGTCCCTGCCCCCCTTCGTCCCCGACCGGGTTCGCGCGGCCGGCCTCCCCAGGGCCGGCCGCACCTTTTTGCCGTCGAGGTCAGCCGCTTACCCGATGCACCGCAGCCCCTTGGCGTATTGTTGCCAGCGCTGCACGTACCAGTCGGACGCGCCGGTGAGGCCGGCGATCGCTTTCTCGTCGAGCGTGCGCAGAGCGCGCGCCGGCGAACCGACGATCAGCGCGTTGTCGGGGAACGCCTTGCCCTCGGTCACCAGCGCGCCGGCACCGACCAGCGAGTTGCGACCGATCTTGGCCCCGTTGAGCACGATCGCACCCATGCCGACGAGGCTGTTCGCGCCGATCGTGCACCCGTGCAGCACGACGTTGTGGCCGATCGTGCATTGCGGCCCGATCGTGAGCGGAAACCCCATGTCGGTGTGGAATGTGCAGCCCTCCTGCACATTTGAGCGCTCGCCTACCTCGATCCATTCGTTGTCGCCGCGCAGCACGCTGCCGAACCAGATGCTGGCCTCGGCCAGCAGGCGCACGCGGCCGATCACGACCGCGGTATCGGCGATGTAGTAGCGTCCGTCCGCCGGCAGATCCGGCGACTGACCGTCGAGTTCGTAGATCGGCATTGGGGCGCTCCCTTTTTGCCGGCGGGACCTTGCCACGACGGTATGCCGATGGCGAGGCAACAGAGCGCGCAGGTGTTACCTCAGATATCGAATCAACTGCGTGAGCTATCCTATTGAAGAGGTGGAGAGCTTCTGAATCTACGGCAACCTTTCGCGGTGGCGTGAGGCTGGGTCGGCAGGAGACCGAGCGCCTGCAGAGCGGCAACCACGGCAGTGCGCTACGTCAGGGTCCAGAAACCGGCGAGCACCGCCAAGCGCGACGAACTCGGCACGCCGATGCTCGCGCGTCGGGCCCCGCATCGTGCTTACGCGCGATGACGAACGGCGCCGCCAACACCAGCATGGGAATTGTCGCGACAGCCTTGGTGGGCTCGGGGTGGCCGACAAGCCGGAAGTTCAACGGACGCGTGGTGACGAGCTGGTAGCTGCTCGCAACCAGGCCGGCGAGCGCGAAGCCGATTGCAAGCGACCGCAGCGCGTGCACCGATTTAGCCGACATGGGACCTCGCAAGCACCCCCATCCATCATGGCGGCTCTACGCCGCGACGGCGAGCAAATCCTTAAAGAAGGGTAAACGCCGCCGAGAGAGCCCCTTCGGCCAGTCGGCAGCGTCGCATGGCATACTCGCGGGTGATTTGCGGCGGCGTGTTCGGCAGTGATGAGGCCAGTGGTTTCGCGACGGCATCGGCGCACATCGCGCGCCGGCAGAGGTTCGGCTTGCGTCGTGGCGGCCGCTGCCTGCATCGGCGCGGCGGCCCTTGGTTATGTTGCGTTCACGCTATGGCCGCGCTGGCCAGAATCCCCCAGCGACGCCGACGCCCCGTCGCTGCCGATCACGGTCGCAGGGGTGGCCTTCAACATCCCGCCGGCGGCGATTCGGATGCCGGTGCAGCGGCGCGCGGGTGCGCAGACGCGGCTCGACTTGGCGTTCCGGTGGCCCGATTTGACGCCGCCCACGTTCGAGCCAAAGCCCGCGCTCTCCGCCGCCCCGCGATCGATCGACCAAATCTTCGTCAGCATCGCGGGTGCCGACGGTGCGCTGTCGGTCGCCGAGCGCATCAAGACGATCTATCCACGCTATGTCGAGGCGCATGCCTTCCGCGGGCCCGAAGGTTTGATCGGGGTCGCATTTCGCGACGGCACACCGTACCAGGGCGAGGATCTGTTCTTTGTGGCCGACCGCCCGGAGAGCTTCATCGTGCGATGCACGCGCGAGGCCGGCGCCACGCCGGGAAGCTGCCTGCATGAGCGGCGCATCGGGGTCGCCGACCTGACCGTGCGCTTCCCGCGCGAGTGGCTGAAGGATTGGCCCACGCTGATGCACGGCATGGATGATCTGATCGCCATGCTGCGCGCCGGGAAGAGCTGAGAATCAGGCGCGTCGCCGCCGCCCGGATGAACGTCTCGGCGGCGATGCCCGCGCCGTCATGCGGCGCGTCGGCCGGGCTGCCGCTCAGAGTGGGGAGACCTCGCTGTCCTGCTCGAGGTCGACGTCGAGAATGGCCATTTCCAGGATGGCCGAGCGGGAGCCCTTCTTTTCGTCGATGAACAGAACTCCCACGAATTCGTCGCCGACGTAGACTTCAAGCGAATCGTTCTTGCGGGCGCGCGGCATTACCCTGATCTTCTCGCTGCCGAGCGTTCCGCGCAAATAGGTGACAAGGTGCGGGATGTCTTCCTTCGGCGACTGGCTCAGCGCGATCTCCATGCGGAAATTGTAGGAACGGTCCCCGTCCTCATCGTCGACCGTCAGCGCTCCGATCGGTTGGTCGCCAATCCGGACTTCGGCTGAATCCTTTTTGCCGTGCGGCACAACGCGAATTTTTGCGTTGTCGAACAGCCGCTTGAGATAGGCGTCCAGTTTTTTGGTCTCGCTTATGTCCACGCTCTTCTCCCTGGGTAGCGTCCAGCCCGCCGACCCTCAGACCGAAGGAACCGCCATGAAGTCTTTCTCAAGAGCTCCGAGGGGCGGCGCTCGACCCCACAAGTACCTCAAATCGAAAAACAACGCCAGCCTGAGCGTTTACGGACTTTTCTTCATTTTCAACGACCAAGCAAACCGCACCCCACGTGGGGTTGAGAAGCTTGGCAAGGGGGCGGTCGGCGTGCGGCTTCAGAGTCCAACGTCGTGCAGCATCTGGTCCATGGTGCGCGACGGCTCGGCGCAGCCGGCTTCGCCGACCACCCTGGCCGGCACGCCGGCGACCGTGGTGTTGGGCGGCACGGCCTTGAGCACGACCGAGCCCGCCGCGATGCGCGCGCATTGGCCGACCTCGATATTGCCGAGATTTTGGCGCCCGCTCCGATCATGACGCCGCGGCGGATTTTCGGATGGCGGTCGCCGTCTTCCTTGCCGGTACCGCCGAGCGTCACGTCCTGCAGGATCGAGACGTCGTCGTCGATCGCCGCGGTCTCGCCTACGACCAGGCCGGTCGCGTGGTCGAGGAAAATGCCGCGCCCGATCCGCACGGCCGGATTGATGTCGGTCTGGAACACGCTCGACGACCGGCTCTGCAGATAGTAGGCGAAATCCTTGCGCCCCCGCTTCCAGAGCCAGTGCGCCAGGCGATGGGTCTGGATGGCGTGGAACCCTTTGAAGTACAGCACCGGCTCGAGATAGCGGTCGGCGGCGGGGTCGCGATCGACGGTCGCCGCGATATCGGCGCGGAATGCGTCGCCGATGCTTCGGTCGCCTTCGAGCGCATCGGCATATGCCTGCCGGATCGCCTCGCCCGATACGTCAGCATGATCGAGCCGCTCGGCCAACCGGTGGACGACCGCGCCTTCCAGCGTGTCGTGGTGCAGGACCGAGGTATAGATGAAGCTGGCGAGCTCCGGCTCGCGCCGGACCACGTCCTCGGCCTCCCGCCGGATCCTCGTCCAGACCGGATCGACCGCGTCGAGCGCATTCTTCAGTTTGGTTTGATGCTGGGCCATGGGGACCTCCGGGCATCCCGTCACATAGGTCGTGGTCCCATCTACCACAATCCGGCGGAAATGGAGACAACGCCGCAAGACCGCCGTCGGTGCAGGTCGCACCCGGGCTGGCGCGCCGACTGTTTCTCGGATCCGAGGGCGTCGAACCGGCCCGCAGTCACTGCGGCCGGTAGTTCCCACGAACCCTTACGCTTGCCGGCCCCTGATCGGTCCTGAAGCGCGCCAGGAATACCAGCATCGCGGCGGCGAAACGATCGTTGCGGTCGCCCGCCACCATGTGCCGTGCGCCGGCCACGTCAGCGCATTCCGCGTGCGGCACGAGCGCCAGAAATTCCCGCAGATGGTCTTTCCCGACCACCTCGGACGCGCCGCCGCGGACCAGCAGAACCGGGATTTTGAGCCCGCGCGCAGCCTCCGTCAGCGATGCTTCCCGGTCTGCGACCTGCGCCGGGTCGGCGTGCGTCCCGTCGAGAAAGCGCGGGTCCCAATGCCATCGCCAACGCCCATCGGGATGAACCGCAGGTTCTTCGCAGCCCCTCGTGCGAGCGCGGCCGGGGGCGGTGCGGCAGATAGGCGGCGACCGCGTCGGCCGCCTCGGCGACCGTGGCGAAGCCTTCGCGCGCACGCGCACCCATGAAGCCGTGGATTTTGGCGACCCCGTCGCGATCTACCCGCGGCGTGACGTCGACCAGAACCAGCGTCGCGAAGACCGGCGCGCGACCCTCACGCTGCGCCGCGCCTTCGGCCATCAACGACGCGATGCCGCCGAGCGATGCGCCGAGAGATACCGGCCGCATCCCGTGGCGGGCGGCAAGCTCGTCGGCGACCGATGGCGGCGTCCGCGGCAAAATCGCCGAACGTGTAGCCGCCGGTCTCGACCCACGCGGAGTCGCCATGGCCGCGCTGGTCCAGCGCGTAGGCGACCCAGCCGGCGCGTGCGAGCTGCGCGGCGGTGTTGCGCCAGGCATGCCTGGTCTGGCCGCCGCCGTGCAGCAGCAACACCGGCTGGCCTACATCGCCGAAAACGTCCGCGCGCAGCCGGTTGCTGGCGGCGCCGGTAAACATCATGGAGCGCGGCGCGGGCGACCTGGTCATGGCCTTCCATTCAGGAACGCCAGGACACCGGCCTTGAACACCTTGTCGCCGACCGCCAGCATGTGGTCACGGCCCGGAATGTCGAGCACGCGCGCCGTCGGCATGAGGGCAGCGAGCTCATGGGCGGAGCCGGCGACGGTGTCCTTGGTGCCGACCGCGATCAACACCGGGCATTCGATCGAGGCGACCTGTTCGCGCGTGAGCGTCTGGCGCGAGCCGCGGATACAGGCCGCCAGCGCCTTGAGGTCGGACTTGGTCTGCTCGGCAAACGCGCGGAACGTGCGGCCGACCGGATCCTCGACATCAGCCAGGGATGGCGCCTCGAGCGCATCGGCAATTTCCATCGGCAGCCCGACGCCGTCGACGAGGTGGATCCCGAGCCCGGCGATGATGGCCGAGCGCACGCGCGCGGGATGCATGAGCGCCAGAAACGCGGTGATGCGCGCGCCCATCGAATATCCCATGACATCCGCGCGCTCGATCGCAAGATGATCAAGCAGCACGCACACGTCCTCGGCCATCCGGCGCGTATCGTATTGGGCCGGGTCGTAAAGCTTCGTAGACGCGCCATGGCCGCGATTGTCGAGCGCGATCGCACGCCGGCCGGCATCGACCAAGGTTCTGCTCCAACTCGGATGCACCCAGTTGATCTCCTTGGTGGACGCAAATCCGTGGATCAGGACGACGGGCTCGCCCTCGCCCTTATCCAGATAGTCGATCTCGACAGATCCGTGTTGGAAACGGGGCATGGAGGCGGTGGGTCGGTGCGCGCTGTGCGGGAGGCGCGAACCTCTAGCGGCGGCAGGCGCCCTTGCCAAGTGGCCGGAGAATGCCCGTCCAGGCGGATTACGCCTCGCTCATCCCCAGGCGGCCGCCACTCGGCGCCGCGCCTTGCGGCGATGGATGATGGCCAGCGCCGCGCGCTCGGCGCTGCGTTTGAGCGCCGCGGCGAGGCCGATGAGACTGAGCAGCGACCAGAATACCCACGATGCGAGATTGAACGCGCCGACCCCGAGCGCGATCGCGCCGCGACCGAGAACTTTCAATACCGCGCGCGTCCGGGTGCCTTTGGCGTCGGCGAGGCGCGCAAGCCGGGCGATATCCTTCGGCCCCTGCGCGATGCGCAGGCCGTCGAGTGCCCCGCGCATGCCGGCCTTGGCCTGGATGCGTCCCAAGTCGCCGACCGCCTTCACCAATCCGTCCATCTTCTCGACCTTGACGGCCCCGCGCACCGCTCGCACGGCAGCAGCGGGCTGAAACCGGGCGCCTGCGCTCAGGGCGCGGGCGAGCGCGGGAGCATCGATCGCGTCGCGCACCGGCCTTGCCAGTGCCTGTCCCATCTCGGCCGTGATGCGGCCGCTGCGGCTCGCCGCCTTGACGACCGAAACGCCGATCCTGGCCGGCGTGGCGCCGCCTAGGGTGGCGTAAGTGCCGGCCGTGATCGCCAGGCCGACGCAGGCGAGACCCAGGATCAAGTCGTCGGCGTTCTCGCCGCGCACAAGGCGCGCGGTTTCGCGCACCGCATCGCGGACATCGCCGAACACGAACACGTCGCCAGTGACCGTGCCGGCAAGGCTCGCAAGATCGTCCGGCTCGCCGCCAAAGAAGCCCTTGACGAAGCCGGTTGCGGCGCGTGCCGCGGCCGCCACCACGGTCGCTTCCGAGGCCACGCGGCCGCGAAGCCTGTCGTCGACCGCGGCGCCCCGCTCATCGGCGAGCTCGAGGAAGCTTTGCGCCAGCTCGACGTCGCCAGCGGCCAGCGCGGCCTCGATCTCGCGTGCCGCCACATGCCGGTCGAACTGCCGTTCGAGCGCCAGGTCGGTCAGCCGCACGGGATCGTCCTCGGCGGCCAGCATGTGGGCGGCGCGGAATCCCTCCGGAGCGACCGCCCATGCGGCGAGCGCGAGCAGCGCCGCGAACGCAAGCGTGAGCCGGAGTTTCAGGGCGTGCATTTCCAAAGAGTTCCTGCCGTCTCAGGTGCCAGTCCGCGAACGCGCGAACGTCGCCGCAAGGTGCATACGACGTAATGGAGCCCCCAAGCAACGATCGTCGACGGTTGAAGACGCGAGGCATCCATGGGGTGTGGCCAGTGGTGGTGGCCACCATTGCGCCAGATTTCAACCTTCTAATCTACCAAAACTTGCGTTTTCTTATTTGTTCGTGGGTTGGACCGGGAGGGCGTCCATGAGGAAGCAGGCTCTTACGATCCTCGTTGTCTGCCTCGCTTTTGGGTACTCAGCCGAAGCAGCCGATCTTGCCAGCTCCGCTCCCAGCGATGGCAAGACGGTTGTTGCTCTGAGCGGCGAAGTCGCCCAGGGAGATGCGGATATCCTTGGAAAATTGTTGAGGGCCGGCAACGACCGCGGGCATCGCGTTGCCGGCATCAGGTTGAATTCCACGGGCGGTAACTTGCTTGAAGGTATCATGCTTGGCCGCTTGGTTCGGGAAGGCAAGATCGCAACAATCGTCGACGAAGGTGCCAAGTGCACAGCGGCATGTTTCGTCGTTTTTGTCGCAGGCAGTCCGAAATACGTCCATGAAAGGGCTACGATCGGCGTCCATGGCGCAGCCGAGACATCCGGCGAAGAAACCATGCCGTCACGGAGCGCCACGCTTTCGACGGCGGAAATTGCCCAGGAATTCGGAGTGCCGGCCGGCATTATCGAAAAATTGGTCGTCACGCCACGACAGCAGGTAGTCTGGCTTAGCCCGGACGAGCTCCGTTTGATGGGTGCTAAAAGGTTCCGAACACGCGCTCCAGGTGAGAAGATTGACAGATTGCAGGCTCCACCCGCGGGCCCATCATCTTCCCAAGCGGAGCCACCGTCTTGGAAGCAACTGTTTGATGTGGCTGTGGGCGCTTCTGCGGAGCAGAACAACGGAAATCCGCGCTATAACCGTGGTTGTGATTGGGAGACGAAGACTTGCTGGACGGGTGTATGGGTCAAAAATCAAACCGGTGAGATAGATAGATTGGTGCAGGTCACCAAGGATATGGCTGGCAAGACGCTCACCCGCGAACTGTGCATGTTCGACGTATCCGGAAGCACTCGTGTATGTCTGGATTGGGATACAGACGCTTCAAGCCGCGAGATAAAGAACTTCGACGGCAAATGGATTCAGATTGCTGAGGATTAGAGCGCATGTAATTCGGGTCGTGGCGATTTCGCATAAATAGTCATCGCGCATAATGGTCATCCCCGTCGCACCCGCCGGGGCAAAGCCACCCTATTCCCCCCGGTTGATCGGCCGATCGGCGGTCCAGTCGTAGGTGCCGAGGTCGCGCTCGCGCACCGCCTGGGCCCAGCCGACGCTCTCGGCGCGGCGCTTGAACGCGGCACCTTCCGGCGTGTGCCGCGCGATGCCGTCGAACAGGGTGGCGACCATCTGGGTGCTGTGCAGCCCCATGTTCTCCAGCGCCTGGTTGATCATCAGTTTCTGCATCATCAGCTGATTGCGCGGCACCGAGGCAAGCCGCGCCGCGAGGGCTTCGACCTCGGCATCAAGCGCTTGCGCCGGCACCGCCTTGAGCACCAGGCCGATGCGCTCGGCCTCGCGGCCGTCGACGGTGTCGCCGGTGAGCAGCATACGCTTGGCCCGCTCGGGACCGAGCCGGTAAACCCACATCGCCGTGGTCGGGCAGCCCCAGACGCGCGCCGGCATGTAGCCGATGCGGGCATCCTCGGCCATGACGATGAGGTCGCAGCAGAGCGCGATATCGGAGCCGCCGGCAACCGCGAAGCCGTGCACCTTGCAGATCACCGGCAGGTGCGAGCGGAACAGGCTCATGAACGCCTCGGTATTGCGCATCATGAAGGCGAAGTCCTGCATCGGGTCCCACGGCCCATCCCCCACGCGAGGTATCGGGATCGCGCCCCTGCGCGTAAAGGCCGCAAGATCATAGCCGGCGCAGAACGCGCGACCCGCACCCGCGAGCACGATCACGTGTACGGCCGGATCGCGGTTGGCCTGCTTCACCGCCGCCTCGAGCTCGGCTCGGGCAGTGCGCCGTCGATCGCGTTCGAGACCTCGGGGCGATTGAGCGTGACGCGGGCGATCCGCCCGTCGCGCTCGTACAGCACGCGCGCCATCGGAAACTCCCTTGCGGTTCTCGGCCTGCACTCTAGGCACTCGCGCAACGGGCCGCTATGGTGCGGCCGCAATCGCGAGCAACGACCGAGGACAGAGGCGTCATGGCCGACCACGTCGTTCCGCATTTCCACAACGATCCCGGCGTGCCGGTGATCGAGATCGGCGCCAAGGAATTCATGTGCATCGGCGCGACGCCGCCGTTCGACCATCCGCACGTGTTCTGCGACATGGGCGGCGACGCCGAGTTCATCTGCTCCTATTGCTCGACGCTCTACCGCTACAATCCGACGCTCGACACCGCACGCGGCGCGGCCGGCCGAATGTGCGCTTGCCGACCAGGCAGGCGTGCTGGACCCGGCCGGCGCGGCCATTGACCGCCCGGCGGCGCCGGGATCGCGGCCGTGGCCCGTTCCCGCACCATCGATCATCGCCGGCGCCGGGATCGGCGGCCTGACCGCCGCGCTGGCGCTGGCGCGCGCCGGCTTTCGCGCCGTCGTGCTGGAGCAGGCGCCAGCGGCTGGAGGAGACCGGCGCCGGCATCCAGCTCTCGCCCAATGCGACGCGCGTGCTGCTCGATCTCGGCCTCGACCGAGCGGCTGCGCCCGCATGTCGGTCGCGCCCGAGGCGATCGCGGGTCGATCGACGGCCGCATCGGGCGCCGACATCGTGCGCATGCCGCTCGGCGGAGGCGACCGCAGCGTTACGGCGCGCCTTATTGGGTGATCCACCGCGCCGACCTGCAGGCCGTGCTCGCGATCGCGTGCCGCCGAGGACAGCCCGGACGATCGACGCTGCGGCTCGGCATCGCGCGTCGAGGACTTCGCGGTCCACCAGCACGGCCATCACGGTCGAGGCGCGCGACGCGGGCAGGCATGCGCGACGAGCAGGGCATCGCGCTGATCGGCGCCGACGGCCTGTGGTCGGCGCTGCGCAGCGAGCTCGGCGACGCGCAGGCGCCGCGCTTCGCGCCGCCGCACCGCCTGGCGCGCGGCCGTGCCGGCGGCGCGGCTGACGGAGGAGTTCCGCGCGCCGCTGACCGCGCTCTGGCTCGGGCCCGAGCGCATCTCGTGCACTATCCGGTGAAGGGCGGGAGCGAGGTCAACATCGTGGCGATCGTGCGCGACGACTGGCACGAGCCGGGCTGGAGCGCGCCCGGGCGCGCGGGCGAGCTCGTCGCGCGCTTCGCGTGCTTCGCGCGCGCAAGCGCTCGCGCGATCCTGGCGGCGCCGGAGGCTGGCAGAAATGGGCGCTGTTCGACCGCCCGCCGCGGCCGCTGGGGCAACAGGGGCCGGTGACGCTGCATCGGCGATGCCGCCCACCCGATGCTGCCGTTCCTGGCGCAGGGCGGCGCCATGGCGATCGAGGACGCCGGCGGTGCTGGCGGACATGCCTCGCGCAAGATCGCCGCGAGCGCCCGAGCGCGCGCTGCGCGCCTACGAACAGCGCGCGGCTGCGCGCGCGTCGCGCGCGCTGCAGCGCGAGGCGCGGCGCAATCCGGGCGCGCTATCACCTCGCCGGCCCGCTCGCGTGCGCGCGCAACCTCGTGCTGGCGCCTCTCGGCGGCGAGCGGCTGCTGCGCCGCTACGACTGGCTCTATGATTGGAAGGGCACCTGACTGACCGCGCCCACGCGCCAAGGACCAGCATGTTCGAGACCACCATCGCCGGAAGCCTGCCGAAGCCTGCCTGGCTCGCCGAGCCGAACAAGCTCTGGCCGCAATGGCGAGCTGTCCGGCGACGAGCTCGCCGCCGCCAAGGCCGACGCGACGCTGCTCGCGCTGAAGGAGCAGGAGGACGCCGGCATCGACATCGTCACCGACGGCGAGATGGCGCGCCAGCACTTCGTGCACGGCTTTCTCGAGTACGTCGACGGCATCGACTTCGCCCACAAGGTCGAGATGGGCATCCGCGCCGACCGCTACAAGGCGATGGTGCCGCAGGTGGTCGGCGAGCTGCGCCTGAAGGGCCGCGTGCATGCGACCGAGGCGCGGCTCGCGCGCGCACATACGCAAGCGCAAGCTCAAGATCACCATGCCGGGGCCGATGACGATCATCGACACGATCGCGGACCGCCACTACGGCGACCGCGTCAGGATGGCGATGGCGTTCGCCGGCGCTGCTCAACCAGGAGGCGCGCGCGCTGCGAGGCCGACGGCGTCGACGTGATCCAGTTCGACGAGCCCGCCTTCAACGTCTACATGGACGAGGTGCGCGGCTGGGGCATCGAGGCGCTGCACGCGGCGACCGAGGGCGTCACCTGCACCACCGCCGTGCACATCTGCTACGGCTACGGCATCAAGGCCAACGTCGACTGGAAGGCGACGCTCGGCGGCGAGTGGCGCCAGTACGAGAAGATCTTTCCGGCGCTGGCGCAAAGCCGCATCGGGCAGGTCTCGCTCGAATGCCGCAACTCGCAAGGTGCCGATGGAGCTGCTGAAGCTGCTCGACGGCAAGGACGTGCAGGTCGGCGTGATCGACGTCGCGACCGACGCGGTCGAAACGCCGGAGGAGGTCGCGGCCGTGATCGGCGAGGCGATGAAATACGTGCCGAAGGAGCAGGATCTTCCCGTGCACCAATTGCGGCATGGCGCCGATGCGGCGCGACATCGCGACGGCAAAGCTCAACGCGCTCGGCGCCGGCGCCGGGCTGGCGCGGCAGCGGTTCGCATGACCAAACAGCGGCCGCGATCATCCGGCAGCAGCGCCACGGCTGCCGCCGCTCTCCCCTCGCCCTACTTCCGCGAGGAGCACGAGCTGCTGCGCGCGCAGGTGCGCCGCTTCGTCGAGAGCGAGATCAAGCCGCACGGCGCTGAAATGGGAGGAGCAGGGCTTCGTGCCGCGCGAGGTGCTGCGCCGCATGGGCGAGCTCGGCTTCCTCGGCATCCGCTACCCGGCCGAATACGGCGGCAGCGAGATGGACACGCTCGGCTCCGTCGTGCTCGCCGAGGAGCTCGGCCGCTCGACCTTCGGCGGCTCCGCCATCACGGTGCTGGTGCATACCGACATGGCCTCGGTGCACATGGCCAACGCCGGCTCGCCGGCGCAGAAGGCGCGCTGGATGCCGGACATCGTCGCCGGCCGCGAAGATCACGGCGGTGGCGGTGACCGAGCCGGACGCCGGCTCCGACGTGAAAGGCATCCGCACCACGCGCGCGGCGCGACGGCGAGCCTACGTGCTCAACGGCGCCAAGATGTTCATCACCAACGGCGTGCACGCCGACCTCTATTGCGTCGCCGCCAAGACCACGCCGCGACGCGCGGCCCTCGCAGTCAGGTCTCGATGTTCATGGTCGAGAAGGGCACGCCCGGCTTCACGGTGTCGCCGCGCGCTCGACAAGCACGGCTGGCGCTCGTCCGACACCGCCGAGCTCGCGTTCGAGGACTGCCGCGTGCCGGCGGAGAACCTGCTCGGCCAGGAGGGCCGCGGCTTCTACGCCATCATGAGCAACTTCCAGAACGAGCGGACTCGTGATCGGCGCGATGGCGATGGGCGAAGCGCAGGCCGCGCTCGAGCTGACCCTCGACTACGTGACCACGCGCAAGGCGTTCGGGGCGACGCTGTTCGAGAAGCAGGCGATCCGGCAGCGCCTCGCGATGCTCGCCGCCAAGGTCGAGGCCGGGCGGCAGCTCGTCTATCACGCCGCCTGGCTCGACGCGCGCGGGCGTCGATGCACGCGCGAAGTCTCGATGGTCAAGGCCTATTGCGGCGAGCTGGTCAACGAGGTGATGTATGCCTGCCTGCAGTTCCATGGCGGCATGGGCTATCATGCGCGAGTCGACGATCGAGCGCATGGCGCGCGATGCCCGCGTGCAGGCGATCGGCGGCGGCGCCACCGAGGTGATGCTGGAGGAGGTCGCGAAGCGGCTGCGGCGCTGACCCCAAGCCGACAGGCCCGGCTTGGGCCAGGCACCGAGCGCCGCTCGCGACGGCGCCCCTCTATTCGTGCCCAAGCCGCGTTCGCAGGTGCGGCGCCGCGAAATCGATGAAGGCGCGCAGCTTGAGCGGCAACGGGCGTTGGCCGGCATGGACCAGGCTCAAGGGCCAGGGCGTCGGCTCAAACTCTTGAAGCGCGAGCACAAGTGCGCCGTCGTGCAACGCGCCCCTGGCCTGGTAGGAGAGGACGCGCGCCACCCCGATGTCGGCGACCGCCGCGTCGAGCGCGGCCTCGGCCGTGGTCACGATGAGCCGCGAGCGAATTGCGACCGATACAGTCGCCCCGGCGACTGCGAATTGCCAGCTCTCCGAAGAGTTCAACCCGTCGAACGTGATGCAGTCATGCGTGCGCAGCTCACGCGGATGTTTCGGCATGCCGCGGGCGGCGAAATATCCCGGACTCGCGCAGATCACGCGGCGGATTGAGCCGACGCGCGCCGCCACCAGACTACTGTCGGGCAGCGCGCCGACCCGGACGGCGAGATCGACGTTCTCCTCGTGCAGATTGACCGTCCGATCAACGAGCAGCAGCCGGATGTCGATTTCCGGGTAAAGGCGGAGAAACTCGATCGCGATCGGCAACACGTGCAGGCGCCCGAATACGATTGGCGCGGTGATGGCGAGGTCGCCTCGCGGCGCGATGTACTCGCCCGCCGCGGCGCGCTCGGCTTCAGCCAGGTCTTCAAGCAGGCGCCGACACGCGGCCACGTAGGAGTGACCAGCGTTGGTGAGACTGAGGCGACGGCCGCTCCGATTGACGAGTCGCGTGCGCAGATGCGCCTCGAGCTCGGCGACCTTTCGGCTGACGGTCGAGAGCGGCATGCGCAGCGTGCGCGACGCCCCGGAGAAGCTGCCGGCGTCAACCGCCGCCAGCAACGCCGACATCGCCTTGAGCCGATCCATTCAGCCTTCCAAATATGGGAGGGTCGTTGCCAAAATTAGCTAATTGTTGCTTGCGATGGAAGGGGCGACATGAAGGGCGTCCCGGAGGCATTAGGAGCCCGATCATGCGTCTCGCTCGCCGGCATTCCAGCGATGTCGCGTTCACCCCCTCGGTCAAGGCCGTTCAGACCCGCAAGGGATCGCGCGACGGCTACGCGCGCGTCGAGGAAAGAGGCGGCTGGCAGACCCGCATTACCCCTGACCTTGCGCGCTTCATCGAGGCACAGGCGAGCGTCTTTCTCGCCACCGCCAACGGCGAGGGGCAGCCCTATATCCAGCATCGAGGCGGGCCGCCCGGTTTCCTGCGCGTTCTCGATGACAGGACCATCGGCTTCGCCGACTTCGCCGGCAATCGGCAATACATCACCCAGGGCAATCTCGCCGACAATCCAAGAGCGCATCTTTTCCTGATCGACTACGCGCGAAGGAAGCGGGTCAAGATCTGGGGCGAGGCCCGCATCGTAGAGGGCGACGCTGCCTTGACGGCACGACTGATGCCGCCCGGCTACAACGCGCGCCCCGAACAGGCGATCCTCTTCACGGTCTCGGCCTGGGACGCGAATTGCCCACAGCACATTCCGCAACGGTTCGAGGCAAGCGACGTCGCTGCCGCGCTCGCGGAGCGCGATCGAAAGATTGAGAAGCTGCAAGCGGCAATCAAGCGCCTGAGCACGGGGGCGGCGTCAGTCGAGCGCTTGTAATTCACGTAGAGGTTGCCCGTGCTCGATCGCCAGGGCGCTGCGGGGTTTTGGTTCGGTGCTTCCACGTTCCTGCCACCTCCCGCCCTTGAGCCAGTCCTACGCCGCGCGCTGATTTCGATTGGCAGCAACTTCTCGAATGCCATGCGCAGGTCACGGCAAGCATCGGCCATACAAGCTGATTGAAATCCGGCTAGCCGGCCGCTGCGATACACGCTTCGGCGCGATCGAGAAGCAGCCGGCGCTCGCGCGCGTTGCGCGTCAGCGCGGCCGCGCGTTCGAATTCGACACGCGCCTCCGGGAAGCGCCCGAGCTTGTGGAGGAAGTCGCCGCGCACGCTTGGCAACAGATGGTAGCTTTTGAGCGACGGCTCTGCGACCAGCGCATCGACGAGCACGAGGCCGGCCGCCGGCCCGAACGCCATGGCGACCGCCACCGCCCGATTGAGCTCCACGACCGGCGACGGCGTCAGCTCGGCGAGCGTCGCATAGAGCGCGGCGATGCGCGCCCAATCGGTCGCCGCGGCCGCCCGTGCGCGCGCATGGCAGGCGGCGATCGCGGCCTGCAGCGCGTAGGGCCCAAGCCTCTCCTGCAGGCGTTCGGCGCGTTCAAGCGCGGCGAGCCCTCGCCTGATCAGGAGCTGATCCCAGCGTGAGCGGTCCTGATCGAGCAGCAACACCGGCCTTCCGACCGCGTCGACGCGTGCCGCGAAGCGCGAGGCCTGGATCTCCATGAGCGCAACGAGGCCGTGCACTTCCGGCTCCGCGGGCGCGAGCCCGGCGAGGATGCGTCCGAGGCGCAGCGCCTCGTCGCACAGCGCCGGCCGCATCCAGTCTTCACCGGCAGTCGCCGCATATCCTTCGTTGAAGATCAGGTAGATGACTTCGAGCACCGAGGCGAGGCGCGCCGCGAGCCCGGGCCCGTGGGGGACCTCGAACGGAACGCCGGCGTCGGCGAGCGTCCGCTTGGCGCGGACGATGCGCTGCGCGATGGTCGCCTCCGTGGCCAGGAAGGCGCGCGCGATCTCTTCGGTCGTGAGCCCTCCGAGCAGGCGGAGCGTGAGCGCAACGCGCGCCTCAGTCGACAGGATCGGGTGGCAGGCGGTGAAGATCAGGCGCAAGAGGTCGTCGCCGATATCATCGTCGAGCGCGGCGTCCGCGGCCGGCACCGCCGCCTCGCGCTCGTCGTCGAGCTCGCGTGCGAGCTCTTCGGACTTGCGCTCGAACCGCTTGCTGCGGCGCAAGACGTCGATCGCGCGACGCTTGGCAGTGGCCATCAACCACGCGCCCGGGTTGTCGGGAATGCCCGCCGTCGGCCAGCGCTCGAGCGCGGCGACGAGGGCGTCCTGCGCCAGGTCCTCGGCAACGCCGACGTCGCACGTCATGCGCGCGAGGCCGGCGATGAGCTTTGGGCGCTCGATCTTCCAAACCGCGTGGACTGCGCGATGGGTATCGGAAGCCGTCACGGCCGCCGCTTAGACCATCGTCACCACACGGGCAAGCGTTGCGATTGTCGACATGCAGCCGCATTTCGAGCCACGGCGAAGCAAATCCGGAACCGCAGCCGCGTTCCGGCTTGCTTCGGCGCACTCGTTCCTGGCAAGGACCACCCGGCGTCACGCGGCGGCGAACGCCGGACTGTCGTGCATCTCACGAATCTCGCTCTCGCCGTCGCCGGCGATCTTGAGGAAGCGCTGGGCCAGCTCGACCGCCTCCGCCTTCGACTTTACCCGGACGATGGCAAAGCCTGCGATCAGCTCCTTGCTCTCGGTGAACGGGCCGTCGGTGACGGTGACCCTGCCCCCCGATTGACGCACGCGCGCGCCGCGCGAGCTCGGCAGCAGCCCGTCGGTGAAGAGCAGCACTCCTGACCTGGCCATCTCCTCGATGAACCTGCCCATCTCAGCGATCAGCTGCGGGCTGGGCGGAGCGCCCGCTTCCATGTCCTTGGTGTTGGCAGGCCGGTAGATCATCATGAACCGCATTGTCGTTTCTCCTTCGGGGTCGAGATCCAGCGAAAGGTCATCCAGGCGCAGCCGTGTTCGCGCGCGATCAGCGGACGGCGAGCGCCATGGCATTGCGATGAACGGCGCAAATCTTGTCGGCAGCCCGCGATTGATTGCGGCGGAACTGCTCGAAGGCGGTGCGCAAACCTGGATCGGCGGCGCCGGTCAGCGCGGGACCGCAACCAGCATCGCGGGCGCCGCCGGCGGCGGGAGCGGGTAGCGAACCGATCACCACGAGCGCGATCAGCGGCGGGATGAAATAGCGCGGGGCGAAGCTGGTCATGTCGGTGGTCCTTCTGCTTGTATCGTCCTTGGGAGCCGGCGCGTTCGCGGCCGAAACCCTGGGCTCTACCGTCACGACGAACGAGAATCGGGCGGATCGACAGGTCCGACGAAAATTTTCCCATGAGGCTGGTTTCGGTCTCAGGTTCCACGGATAAGCCATTGATGCCTTGAAATGATCTTCGCTCGGACCGGGGCCCCTCCGAAGCTGGAGTTGATGCGATGATTGATCGCCTGCTGTTGGTCCTGACGTTTATCGCCGCTCTCGGCTGCGGGCTGATGAGCGGGTTCTTTTTTGCCTTCTCGGCCTGCGTGATGAGCGCCCTTGGCCGCCTCCCGGCTGCGCACGGCATTGCGGCCATGCAGTCGATCAATGTCGTGGTGATCAATCCGCTGTTCCTGGGGTCGTTCTTTGGAACCGCCGTGCTTTGCATCATTGCGACCATCGCCACCCTTCTGGCGGGCAGCCCGCCCGGCACGCTGCATGTGCTGGCCGCAAGCGTGCTCTATCTCGTCGGCACGATTCTGGTGACGATCCGCTTCAACGTGCCGCTCAACAACGAGCTTGCCGTCGTGCCGGCGGACAGCCGCGACGACGACGGCACGTGGACCCGCTACCTCGCCGTCTGGACCAAGTGGAACCACGTCCGAACGGCGGCGGCGCTCGTGGCGGCGGCATTGCTCACCGTTGCGGTCGCGCTCCAGGCGCGGAGCACGGGGTCGTAGCGGAGCTAGTTCTTGAGGCGATACCCGGTCTTGAAGATCCACCACACCGTCACGAGGCAAATAGCGAGGAACAGCGCCGTTACGCCGACGCTGACCCCGATCGATACATCGGCGACCTCGAAAAAGCTCCAGCGAAAGGCGCTCACCAAATAGACGACGGGATTGAACAGCGTGATCGTCTGCCACACCGGCGGCAGGATGCTCACCGGGTAGAAGGTGCCGCCCAGGAAGACGAGCGGCGTGATGACGAGCAGCGGCACGAACTGCAGCTTCTCGAAACCGTCCGCCCAGATGCCGATGATGAAGCCGAGCAGGCTGAAGGTCACCGCCGTGAGCACCATGAACACGAGCATCCAGGCCGGATGCGCGATCCGGAGCGGTACGAACAGCGCCGCCGTCGCCAGGATCAGGAGCCCGAGGATGATCGACTTGGTCGCGGCCGCGCCGACGTAGCCGAGCACGATCTCGAAGAAGGAGACCGGCGCCGACAACAGCTCGTAGATGGTGCCCGACGAAGCGCGGAAAGTAGATGCCGAACGAGGCGTTGGCGGTGCTCTGGGTCAACAGCATCATCATGATCAGGCCGGGCACGATGAAGGTGCCATAGCCCACCCCCTCGATCTCGCTGATGCGCGAGCCGATCGCCGCCCCGAACACCACGAAGTACAGCGAGGTGGAGAGCACCGGCGAGACGATGCTTTGCATCAGCGTGCGCCCGGTGCGCGCCATCTCGAATACGTAGATCGCGCGAACGGCCCTGAGGTTCATGACTTTTGCCTCACCAGGCCGACGAAGATGTCTTCGAGCGAACTTTGCGTCGTGTGCAGGTCGCGGAATCGGATGCCGGCCGCGTTGAGATCCTTGAGCAGCGCCGTGATGCCGGTGCGCTCCCCTTGCGTGTCGTAGCTGTAGATCAGCTCGCCGCCGCCATCTGCCAAGGTCAGGCGATGCGCCGCCAGCTCTTCCGGGACTACGACGAGTTTGCGGTGCAGGTGCAGGGTCAATTGCTTCTTGCCGAGCTTGCGCATCAGCTCGGCCTTGTCCTCGACCAGGATGATCTCGCCCTTGTTGATCACGCCGACCCGGTCCGCCATCTCCTCGGCTTCTTCGATGTAGTGCGTCGTCAGGATGATGGTCACGCCGGAGGCGCGTAGCGCGCGCACCAGCTGCCACATGTCCTGGCGCAGCTCGACGTCGACGCCCGCGGTCGGCTCATCGAGGAACAGGATCTGCGGCTCGTGCGACAGCGCCTTGGCGATCATCACGCGGCGCTTCATGCCGCCGGACAGCGTCATGATCTTGCTGTCCTTCCTGTCCCATAGCGAGAGATCCTTGAGCACCTTGTCGATATGCGCGGGGTTCGCCGGCTTGCCGAACAGGCCGCGGCTGAACGAGGTCGTCGCCCACACGGTCTCGAACGCATCGGTGGTCAGTTCCTGCGGCACCAGTCCGATCAGGGAGCGCGCCGCGCGATAGTCCTTGACGATGTCGTGGCCGTCGACCGTGACGGTGCCGGTGGAGCGGTTGACAATTCCGCAGATGATGTTGATCAATGTGGTCTTGCCGGCACCGTTGGGGCCCAGCAACGCAAAGATCTCGCCTCGGCGGATGTCCAAGTCGACGCTCTTGAGGGCTTGGAATCCCGATGCGTAGATCTTCGACAACTGCGATACGGAGATGATCGGCTGCATGCTCGCTGCTTGGAATCTCGCGGATGCGATGGAGGGGGATCTGTCGGATGCAGACGTGGCCGCGCGCGGCTCACGCGCTGCTGTCGCGGCGTGTTGCTTACCTACATAGGATACGCTGAAGGCTTGGAGAAGCTGCATGGCGGATTTTCCTCCACACTCGTCGCTCAAGCTCTACTTCCACCCTTTTGCATCGTTCTGCCAGAAAGTATTGATCGCGCTCTACGAAAACGACGTGCCGTTCGAGCGCATCCTCGTCGACCTCGGCGATCAAGCCTCACGCACGGCGTTCGAGGCGGTTTGGCCGATCGCGCGTTTCCCGGTGCTGCGCGATGAGGCCCGGGATCGGTTGGTGCCGGAATCGAGCGTGATCATCGAGTATCTCGATCTGCACTATCCGGGGCCGGTCAAGCTGGTGCCCGGCGACGCCGGGGCGGCACTGACGACGCGGCTGCGCGACCGTTTCTTCGATTTCTACGTATCGGAGCCGATGCAGAAGATCGTGACCGACCGGATCCGGCTGCCGGGTCGAGCCGACCCGCACGGCGTCGAAGTGGCAAGAGCGCTGCTGCGGACGGCCTACGCCATGCTCGACCGGGAGATGGCCGCACAAACATGGGCCGCGGGCGAAGCGTTCACGCTCGCCGACTGTGCGGCAGCACCCGCGCTGTTCTACGCCAACTGGGTGATGCCGTTTGAAGCGCACAAGAACGTCGCCGCCTACTTCCGGCGTCTCATGACACGCCCGTCGTTCGCGCGTGTCGTCGGGGAGGCCAAACCCTACCGCGGCCTCTTCCCCACATGAGGCGTGGCGGCGGCCGCGGCATCGCATCTAACCGCCCGACCCGACCGGTGCGCTCGGCTGCCCGAGACCAGCCTCGACCATCTCCACCAGCCGTTGTCCGAGTGCGGCTGTTTGCGCCCGCGGCAAGCCGCGCAACGGCCCGCTGATGATCAACAACGCCAAGCCATGGACCGCCGACCAGGCGAGAAATTCCGCGCCGGTCCGTCGTTCCACCGGCAGCGCGCCGGCCTCGACCATCCGGTCGAGCGCCACCGCCAGGAGCTGAAAGGGATTGAGGCCCGTGCTGCCCGCCTTCGCCGGATCCGGTGTGGCCGGCCAGTCGTAAGGCACCGCAAAAATGGTCCGGAACAGTCCGGTCTCGGTCAGCGCGAACTGCAGGTAGCCGAGGCCGACGGCGCGCAGGCTCGCTCGCGCGAGCTCCGCCGGGCCCAGCTCCGCGCTCACCGCCGCAAGCTCCGCCTCCATCGACCGCGCCAGACCGGACAGCGCCGCCATGCGCACGGCGTGCAACAGGGCCATTCGGCTCTCGAAATGCCGGTAGGCCGCGTTTGGGGCGACTTCGGTCCGCCGCGTCGCCTCCCGCAGCACGACCGCATCGGGGCCGCCGGCCCGTGCCAGCGCGATGCCCGCCTCCAGCAAAGCCCGGCGCAGGTCGCCGTGCCGATATGTGTCGCGCTTCGCGGGTTTGGTCCTTCGGTCCGTCATTGCAAATCTTATGTGGACAGCGTCCATTTTTTGCCACAAATTGTGGACAGTGTACACAATTGTTTCCATCGACCGGCCGATCGTGCGGCCCGGCCAATCTCAAACTGGAGGAGAGCCAGATGCTGGTCCAGCCCTATCTGTATTTCGGCGGCAACTGCCAGGAAGCCATCGAATTCTATCAGGATGCGCTCGGAGCCGAGGTCCAAATGCTGATGCGCTTCAAGGAAAGCCCGGAGCCGCCGCCGCCCGGCATGATTCCGGAGAACTGGGGCGACAAGATCATGCATGTTTGCCTGAAAGTCGGCGATACGCTGGTGATGGCGTCCGACGGGTGCGGCAGCGACCAAACCGGCTTCCAGGGCTTCTCGCTGGCGGTAACGGTGGCGAACGAGGCGGAAGCCGACCGCTTGTTCACGGCACTTGGCGAACGCGGCCGCGTGACGATGCCGCTCGCGAAGACGTTCTTCTCGCCGCGTTTCGGCATGCTGGTGGACCGCTTCGGCATCAGCTGGACGGTGGTAGCGGAGGCTAAAGCTGCGGCCCTTGCGGCCTAATTTAGCCGAAGCACGGCCTCACCAAAGGTGCGGCTGCGGACCCCTTGCATCCGGAGGGCAACGACCGAGTTGCCCTCCGGGTGAGACTTGGCAATCGGGCTCGTCCTCGGCTGGTCAAAGCCGAGATGCGCGAACTCATCCGGCGCGCGTACCACCAAGGGCGCTAGACGTTGCGAGCAGGTATCCCCGGCCATAGGTGCCGATCAACCGCCGCGGCACAAACCGGCCCCGGCGTCACTTGCATGCGGGAGACCTGCCATGGATGACGATCTCAACGGCATGACCCGCGAACAGCTGCTCGACGAGGTGAAGCGACTTCGGGCGGGCATTCGGGCGCATCGGGACAGTTCCGGACACGACCTGTGTTGGCATCATCCGCAGCTGTGGGGGTTGCTGCCTGAGCCTATGTCGCCGGATGTCGCCGTTCCGCCTTGGCCGAAGTTTCTGCGCGGCTGCTTGCGCTACCGGGAATCGCTCGAGCGTGAGCTCCCCAACGCTCCACGCCTGGACGCCGAGCACGACGAGCGCTGAAGTTCTGATCACGGGATCGTGAAAGCGCCAGAGCCCTGCGAGCCGGTTGACAGATGACGTGTGACGAATTATAATTTTCATCATTCGTTACAGGCTCGGGATACGCACTCCCCATGCATCCGCAAGTCAAAACCAAGCCCGACGATACCCGCGGCCGGATCATGGAGACGGCCGACGCGCTGTTCCGGCGGCTGGGCTATGCCAAGACGGCGGTCGCCGATATCGCCGCCGAGCTCGGCATGTCGCCCGCCAATGTCTACCGTTTCTTCCCCTCCAAGAACGCCATCGTCGAGGCGATCTGCCAGCGTTGCCTGGCCGAGGTCGAGGAAAAGGCCTGGGCGGTGGCGCGCTCGCGCGGCCCGGCGGGCGCAGCGGATGGAGCGGCTGATCCTCGAAATCCTGGCCTATCACAAGGAAAATCTGCTCACGGATCAGCGCGTCAACGACATCGTCCTGGTCGCGATCGAGGACAGCTGGGAAACCATCCGCGCCCACAAGGAAGTCATGCGCACCGTCATGGAGTTGATCCTGCGCGACGGCATCGAGGCCGGCGAGTTCGAGCAAGGTCGATCCGCGCGAGACCGCCGAGCTGATCATGCGCTCGGTCGTCGTCTTCACCCATCCGGTGATGATCGGCCAGTGCATGGAGGAGGGCCAGGACCTCGAGGCCGAGGCCCGCGAGCTCCGTCCGCTTCCTGCTGCGCGCCCTCACCCCCGGTGATCCCATGCCGATCCCCCGCAAGTCCGACGCTTTGCTCTGATATGTGACGATAGACGGATTTCGTCAGTCATCAAAAGTCAGTGATAAGGAAGCCTGCCATGCGCGTCGAATCCTCCCGCTCAGCCGTCTCGCCGCTGCTCGCCCTGCTCCCGCTGCTCGCCGGCGTGCCAGGCCGACCGCCCCCGCGCCACCAAGTCCGAGCGCCCGGTCCAAGTGCAGCGTGTCGCGTTCGCGCACGAGGATGCCGCCCGCGAGTTCGTCGGCGTGGTGCGGGCGCGCTACGAGACCGATCTCGGCTTCCGCGTCGCCGGCAAGATCGTCGACGCGCCTCGTCAATGTCGGCGACCGCGTGAGCGCCGGCGACGTGGTCGCGCGGCTCGACCCGCAGGATCTCAAGCTGCAGGTCGAAAGCGCCGAAGCCGAGCTCGCCGCCGCGACCTCCAGTGTCAACCAGACCACCGCCGACCTCGAGCGCTACACCACGCTGCGAGTCGCGCGGCTTCGCGTCGATCGCGGATTTCGATCGCAAGAAGGCGGCAAAGGACGAGGCCGAAGGCCGCCTCGAGCGCGCCAAGCGCGCGCTCGATCTCGCGCGCAACCAGCTCGGCTATGCCGAGCTCAGGGCCGACGCCGACGGCGTGATCACCGCGACGCTGGCGGAGGCCGGCCAGGTCGTCGCCATCGGCCAGGCCGGTGGCGCGGCTCGCCCATCGCGGCGAGAAGGAAGCCGTGGTCGCGCTGCCCGAGACGTGGCTCGGCGAGGCGCGCAAGTCCGCGCGCAACGCGTGCGGCTATGGTCCGATCGCGACCGCAGCTTCGAGCGCGGCTGCGCGAGCTCTCGCCGCAGGCCGATCCCGCCACCCGCACCTATGCGGCGCGCTTCACGATCGTCGACGCCGACGACACCGTCGCCTTCGGCATGACCGCGACCGTGACGCTCTCGCATGCGGCCGACGGCGCGGTGGCGCGGCTGCCGCTCTCGGCCGTCCTCAACCGCGGCACCGGGCCGTCGGTCTACGTGGTCGACGACGACGGCGCGCTGGTGCTGCGGCCGGTCACGGTCGCCTCATTCACCGAAGACGTGGCGCTCGTCACCTCCGGGCTCCGACGACGGCGAACGGTCGTGACGCTCGGCGTGCAGAAGCTCGAAGCCGGCCTCAAGGTCCGCGCGTTCGAAGCCCGCTGAAGCACGATCGCGGAGCCGACGTCATGCAGCGTTTCAATCTTTCGGCCTGGGCGATCACGCATCGGCCGCTCGTTCTGTTCATGATCATGCTGCTGGGGGCGGCGGGCTCTATTCGTACCTCAATCTCGGCCGCGCGGAGGATCCCTCGTTCACGATCAAGACCATGGTCGTGCAACGTCGCCTGGCCGGGCGCGACCGCGACCGAGATGCAGACGCAGGTCGCCGACAAGATCGAGAAGAAGCTGCAGGAGCTGCCCTATCTCGACCGCGTCGAGAGCTATTCGCAGCCCGGCGTCTCCTTCATCCGGGTGATTCTCACCGACAAGACGCCGCCCGCCAAGGTCAAGGACCTCTGGTACCAGGTCCGCAAGAAGGTCGGCGACATCCGCGGCGAACTGCCGGCCGGCATCATCGGGCCGAACTTCAACGACGAATACGGCGACGTCTATTCGGCGCTCTACATGCTCACCGCCGACGGGCTGAGCCTCGCCGACCTCAAGGCGCGCGCCGAGGACATCCGCCAGCGCCTGCTGCGCGTTCCCGACGTCAACAAGGTCGACATCATCGGCGAGCGGCCGCAGAAGATCTTCATCGAGTTCAGCCACGCCAGGCTCGCGACGCTCGGCGTCACGCCGCAGCAGATCTTCGACAGCGTCGCGCGGCAGAACGCCGTCGTCTCCGGCGGGTCGGTCGACACCTCGGCCGACCGCATCAATCTGCGGGTCACCGGCGCGTTCTCCGGCGTCGACGGCGATCGCCGCCGTGCCGATCCAGGCGAACGGGCAGGTGTTCCGGCTCGGCGACATCGCCACGGTCAAGCGCGGCTACGAGGATCCGCCGACGCTTCATCGTGCGCGCAGGGCGGCAAGCCGGCGCTCGGCCTCGGCGTCTCCATGCAGGACGGCGCCAACATCATCACGCTCGGCGAGAACCTGAAGGAGGCGATGAGCGCCATCACCGCCGAGCTGCCGGTCGGCATCGAGGTCACGCAGATCGCCGATCAGCCGCACATCGTCGACGAGTCGGTGTCGGAGTTCGTTCCGCACCTTCGTCGAGGCGCTCGCCATCGTGCTGCTGGTGAGCTTCCTGTCGCTCGGCTGGCGCACCGGCATCGTGGTCGCGCTGTCGGTGCCGCTGGTGCTGGCGATCGTGTTCGTCGTCATGTACGCGACCGGGATCGACCTCCACCGCATCACGCTCGGCGCGCTGATCATCGCGCTCGGCCTGCTGGTCGACGACGCGATCATCGCCATCGAGATGATGGTGGTGAAGATGGAGCAGGGCTGGGACCGCGCGCGCGCCGCGACCTTCGCCTGGACCTCGACCGCGTTCCCGATGCTGACCGGCACGCTGGTGACCGCCGCGGGCTTCCTGCCGGTCGGCTTCGCCAAGTCGAGCTCCGGCGAATATGCCGGCGGCATCTTCTGGATCGTCGGTCTCGCGCTGATCGCCTCGTGGATCGTCGCCGTGCTGTTCACGCCCTATCTCGGGTTCAAGCTCCTGCCGGATCTCGCCAAGCCCGGCGCGCATCGAGGATCCGGACGCGATCTACGACACGCGCATCTATCGGGCGCTGCGCCGCGTGATCGAACTCTGCCTGCGCTGGCGCAAGACGGTCGTTGCGCTGACGGTGTTGATGTTCGTCGCCGCCGTCGCCGGCTTCGGCCTCGTGCAGCAGCAGTTCTTCCCGACCTCGACGCGCACCGAGCTGTTCTTCGAGATGCGGCTGCCGGAA
Organism: uncultured Alphaproteobacteria bacterium; assembly: GCA_963788095.1. GTDB lineage: Bacteria > Pseudomonadota > Alphaproteobacteria > Rhizobiales > Xanthobacteraceae > CAVTXS01. Next base: position 138,281 of record CAWBFP010000037.1, read on the forward strand.
GGCACCGCGATCGGCGTCACCGACGCGGCCGCCAAGCAGGCCGAGCGCTTGATCGGCGGCGATCCGGACGTCGTGACCTACACGACCTATGTCGGGCAGGGCTCGCCGCGCTTCTGGCTCGGGCTCAATCCGGTGCTGCCGAACCCGAACTTCGCGCAGATCGTCATCGTCACCAAGGACCTTGCGGCGCGCGAGCGCGTCAAGGCGCGGCTCGAGCAGGCGATCGCCGACGGCGCGCTGCCGGAGGCCCGCGCGCGGGTCGACCGCTTCGTGTTCGGTCCGCCGGTCGGCTTCCCGGTGCAGTTCCGCGTGGTCGGGCCCGATCCGATGAAGGTGCGCGCGATCGCCGAGGAGGTGCGCAAGGTCATGGCGGCCAATCCGCAAGATCATCGATCCGCACCTCGACTGGAGCGAGCAGGTGAAATCGATCCGGCTCGAGGTCGACCAGGACCGCGCCCGCGCGCTCGGGCTCACGCCGCAGGACGTGGCGCAGACGCTGCAGACGCTGCTCTCCGGCTTCACCGTCACGCAGTATCGCGAGGGCATCGAGCACATCGACGTGGTGGCGCGCGCGGTTCCGACCGAGCGGCTCGAGCTCGACCGCCTGCCGGCGCTGACGATCGCCACCCGGAACGGCGTCGCCGGTGCCGCTGTCGCAGATCGCGCGCCTCAACTACGAATACGAGGAGCCGATCCTGTGGCGGCGCAACCGCGACACTCGTGCTCACCGTGCGCGGCGACATCATCGACGGCGTGCAGGCGCCGGACGTGAGCAACGAGGTCGAGCCGAAGCTGAAGGCGATCAAGGACGCCCTGCCCTACGGCTATCGCATCGAGACCGGCGGCTCGATCGAGGAAAGCGCCAAGGCCAATGGCGCGCTGGTCGCGGTGTTCCCGATCATGGCGATCGCGATGCTGGCGCTGCTGATGATCCAGCTGCAGAGCTTCTCGCGGCTCGCCCTGGTGTTCGTGACCGCGCCGCTCGGCCTGATCGGCGCGACCGGCGCGCTGCTCGTCTCCAACCGGCCGTTCGGCTTCGTGGCGCTGCTCGGCTTGATCGCGCTCGCCGGCATGATCATGCGCAACACCGTGATCCTGGTCGATCAGATCGACCGCGACATCGCGGCCGGCCACGCGCGCTACCAGGCGATCATCGACGCGACCGTGCGGCGCGCGCGGCCGGTGGTGCTCACCGCGCTCGCCGCCATCCTCGGCATGGTGCCGCTCGCGCGCAGCATCTTCTGGGGCCCGATGGCCATCACCATCATGGGCGGCCTGTTGGTGGCGACGATCCTGACGCTGCTGGTCGTGCCGGCGCTCTACGCGCTGTGGTTCCGGGTGCGGCGCGACGAGCCGGTCGAGGCACCGCTTGCGCCGTTCGAGCAAAACCCAGCGCTTGCAGAGGAAGCGCACCCGATGCGGATCGCCGCGGAATAGCCGGAAACGGCGCGTATGGTCGTTGCGACGGAAGTCACTGGGCGCGGCCGACGGAAGTCACTGGGCGCGGCCGACAGTGGATTCGGGAGCAGATTCTCGCCAACGGCGGGCGTTCACAAGCCGATGACGGAGATGTGAAGATGTTCACAACATCCACAGACCATTGCGGTTTAGTCGTGAGAGGCTCCTTGCTTGGAGGCCAACCTGACGAATTCCCAGTTGAATTTGCGCGCGACGAGCGCACTTGCAAATAGGCTGCAACGCATGAACGAGGTCGTGAGCGCGCACCGGGAGCCGACGCTCGAGGAACTCCTGTCGGATGAGATCACGCAGGCTGTCATGGCGGCAGATCGCGTCGATATCGACGCGCTCATGGCCATGATGGCTGAGGTAGCCTCCAGTCGCCGAGACTGCATTCCGCTGCAGCCGGAGCCGGTCGATGGTTGCGACGCCGCGGTCGAGTGATCCAGCTTTGATGGTCCGCCATGGCACTCTTGGAACGAATTCGGACAGCATTCTCGCGACGGTCTAGGCCTGTGAGCAAGCAGCCTGCCTCGATCGTACGTTGCTTGTGGCGAGCACGGAGTTCGCGCACACCGCCTGCCTGCTCGTTGTCCTCGGAGTGGCGGTGTCGCCGCTCCGCGCGAACGACCTGCCGAGCGGCGCAGAAGTGCTCCAGGCCGGCGTCGACGAGGCGGCGCGCGAGCTCGGCAAGGAGCCGAAGATGCGGCATCTTTCGCCCGAGCAGCTACGCGCCCGCGCCGAATTCGTGTTCGGCAACATGCTGTTCGTGACAATTCACGAATTGGCGCATGCCCTGGTTTCGGAGATGGACCTCCTGGTCCTCGGTCGCGAGGAGGATGCCGCCGACGCTTACGCGACCCTCGGCGCGCTGCAGTGCGGCACCGAGTTCTCTCGCCGCACGCTGGTCGAAGCTGCCAAGGGCTGGTTCATGACCGCGCAGCGCAATCGTCAGGACGGCGACAAGCACACCTATTACGATCGTCATGGCCTCGACGAGCAGCGCGCCTACCAGATCGTCTGCCTGATGGTCGGCTCCAACCAGGAGCGGTTCAAGGATTTGGCGGATGAGACCGATCTCCCCGATGATCGGCGGCGAAGCTGCGGCTGGGACTTCGACACGGCGTCGCGGTCCTGGGATCGCGCGCTCACTCCGCATCGGCGCACCTCCGAACAGCCGAAGCCGCGGATCGAGGTCATCTACGGCGAGGCCACGGGCAAGCTTGCGCTGCATCAGCGCATCTTCAGCGGCACGCGTTTTCTCGAGACGATCGTCGAGCAGGTGGCAGAGCGCTTTGCATGGCCGGAGCCGATCGTGATGGAGATGCGCGCCTGTGGCGAAGCCAACGCGCGCTGGACCATCCCAACCCGCCGTTTGCATGTATGCTACGAGCTGGCGCAGGAATTCGCCGAGCTCTACCGGGACTTCGGCGGACGCACGCTCGCGCAGATTCGGTTGCCGCCGCCGCCCCCCAACCAGCGGCTCGGCATCGCCGCGCGGAGTCAGCAGCCCGTGGGCGCATTTCGTGGCGTGCGGGGCCTCAAGCCGACCCGCCGCACGCCACGCCGGGCAAGGTGATCCGGCTCCGCCTCGATCGGGCTCGCATCCGGCTTTCCACGGCAATCTCATCTAGGCTGCAAGCGACCTGCCTTCCGCACGCGCGCCCGCGGTCAGGCAAACATGCAACAAAAAGGTTGCATTTCGCTGCCTTCGCCGATATGCAATTGGCAACCAGGAGGTTGCGCATGACCGATCGCATCGAGAAGACCATCGAGCTCAACGCCCCGGTGTCGCGCGTGTGGCGGGCGCTGACCGATCACCGCGAGTTCGGCACTTGGTTCCGCGTCCGGCTGGAGGGCCCGTTCGTGCCTGGGCAGGTGTCGCGCGGTCAGATCACCTATCCGGGCTACGAACACCTGCGCTGGGAGGCCGTGGTCGTGAAGATGGAGCCGGAGCGCCTGTTCTCGTTCACCTGGCACCCGTACGCGATCGATCCGGACAAGGACTATTCCAGCGAGCCGCCGACGCTGGTCGAGTTCACGCTGCAGGAGACCGCGACCGGGACCTTGCTGCGTGTCGTCGAATCGGGTTTCGACAAGCTGCCGCCAACGCGCGGTCCCGAGGCTTTCCGCATGAACGAGGGCGGGTGGAGCGCGCAGATGGAAAACATCGCCCGGCATGTCGAGCAGGCGCCATAGCCAGCGCGCCGCGCTGAGAACGCGCGCCTCCGTGTTCGCCGCGCTCGGCGACGAGACGCGCCTCTCCGTGCTGGCCAAGCTCGGCAACGGACAGCCGCAGTCGATCTCGCGCCTGACCGCGGGCACCAACCTGTCGCGGCAGGCGGTGACGAAGCACCTGCGCGTGCTGGCGAACGTCGGCGTGGTGCGCAGCGTGCGGCGCGGGCGCGAGAGCCTGTTCGAGCTCGAACCGCAGCCGATCGAGGAGGTGCGGGATTATCTCGATCAGGTCTCCCGCCAGTGGGATGACGCCCTGGCGCGGCTCAAGGCGCACGTGGAGGATTGATGCACCAAAATCGCGCCGTCTTACTTTGTCGTCAGCAGCTCCCGCAGCACGGAGGCGTGGCTCTGCTCGGGCGTCTTGCTGGCGGTCAGCAAGGTCGCCGGACTCCGACCCCGGCGCGCAGCTCGGCCAGTGCCGCCCCCTGCCCTTCGAGCTCCTTGAGATAGCGCTTGCGGAAGTCGACATATTGCCCGAGGTCGCGGTGATACCATTGGCGCAACGCATTGCTGGGCGCCAGCTCCTTGGCCCATAGGTCGAGCTTGAGCGTTTCCTTCGCGCGCCCGCGCGGCCACAGCCGGTCGACCAGGATGCGGGCGCCGTCACGGGCGCTCGGGGCGTCATAGACGCGCTTGATATGGATCGTCGGGACTGGCATCGGCTGATCGATCGGCTTGCGCGCTGCATTTTCGCCATGCGCTTGGGAGCCGGTCAAGCGCGACCGGCTTCATCCGCGCCGCGCTCTGCGATAAAGCCGTAGCGGCAACGGAACGGAGGCGAGACGATGCAGCTCTTCATCACCGGCGCGACCGGCTATATCGGCGGCTCGGTGGCGGCAAAACTGATCGCGGGCGGCCACCGCGTGCGCGGCCTCACCCGCACGCCGGACGGCGCCGACAAGCTCAAGGCCGCCGGCATCGAACCGGTGATCGGGTCGCTGGTCGACGGCGACGTACTGGCAGCAGCCGCGCGCGGCGCGGACGCCGTGATCCACACCGCCAACTCCGACGATGCGAGCTCGGTCGAGGCGCTGCTGCCGGCGCTCAAGGGCTCGGGCAAGCGCCTGATCCAGACCAGCGGCTCGAGCATCATCGCCGATCGCGCCGCCGGCGAGCCGAGCGATCGCGTGTTCCACGAGGATTCGGTCTACGAACCGCTGCCGGAGCGCGCCGGCCGGCTGGCGATCGACCGCAAGGTGCTCGCCGCCGCGCATGACGGCGTCCACAGCATCGTCATCCGTCCGACGCTGATCTACGGGCGCGGGCGCGGCGCCCATGCCCACAGCGTCCAGGTTCCGAAGATGATCGCGGTGGCGAAGAAGCACGGCGTACCGCGCCACGTCGGCCGCGGGCTCAACATCTGGTCGCACGTGCATATCGACGACGTCGTCGATCTCTATCTGCTGGCGCTCGAGCGGGCGCCGGCGGGGTCGCTGTTCTACGTTGAGAACGGCGAGTGCGCGATGCGCACCATCACCGAAGCGATCGGACGGGCGCTCGGCAACCGGCCGCCGCAGGACTGGCCGGTCAACGAGGCTTTCACCGAGCTCGGGGCGGCGGCTTATACCAGCTACGGCTCCAACAGCCGCGTGCGCGCCCCCAAGGCGCGCGCGATGCTCGGCTGGCAGCCCAAGGGCCCGCCGCTGATCGAGGAGATCGAGCGCGGCTGCTACCGCGATGAGATCCGCGGCGCTACAACTAACTCGTCATCCTGAGGTGCTCGCCCGACGAAGTCGGGCGAGCCTCGAAGGACGCTCGGTCGGGCAGCTCCACGGCAGAGCAACATCCTTCGAGGCCCTCGCTTCGCTCGGGCACCTCAGGATGACGGCGTAAGGGCAGCGCTTCTTCTCTGAACTCGTCATCCTGAGTTGCCAACCGGCGTGGCCGACCCACCGCGGATGAAACGCTCTATGTATTGAGGGTGTTCGCCAGCGTTCACTCTATATGCCGATCGTTTCTTATTAGGTGCTCGCCCGACGAAGTCGGGCGAGCCTCGAGGGACGCACAGCCGGGCAGCTGCACCGCAGAGCAGCATCCTTCGAGGCCCTCGCTTCGCTCGGGCACCTCAGGATGACGGGGGTCAGCGCTTGGCGCGGCCGAGAACGTCCATCAGCTCGGCGACCTTGCGGCGCTGCTCGCCCTTGTTGCCGGACGCGATCGCGTGCTCGACGCAGTGCGCGACGTGATCGCGCAGGATCTCCTCCTCGACCCGGCGCAGCGCCGCGCTCACCGCCGAGAGCTGCGTGACCACGTCGATGCAGTAGCGGTCGTCCGCGACCATGCGGGCGAGCCCGCGCACCTGGCCCTCGATGCGGCTCAGCCGTTTGAGGCAGGCGGCCTTGGTTTCGCGTTTCATCCCTGCTATATACCCCTACGGGGTATAGGTGTAAAGGGAAGGTCGTGAGCGACCATCGATCGGATCACGCGCATCATGGCGCGCAGTGCGCGCATCACGGCGGCCCCGATCACGCCAGGCCTTCGGCGGCGCCGGACGGCCGCGCGATCGATCCGGTCTGCGGCATGACGGTCGACCCGCACACGACCCCGCATCGGGCCGAGCACCAGGGTCGTCCGTATTACTTCTGCTCCGCCGGGTGCCGGCAAAAATTCATCGCCGACCCGCAGCGCCATCTCGCCGGCGCCGGCAGCGAGCAGGAAGCGGTACCCGAGGGCACGGTCTACACCTGCCCGATGCATCCGGAGATCCGGCAGGTCGGACCCGGCTCGTGCCCGATCTGCGGCATGGCGCTGGAGCCGGAGCTCGTAACGCCTGAGTCGGGTCCCAATCCCGAGCTCGCGGACATGTCGCGCCGGTTCTGGATCGGGCTCCTGCTGACCGTGCCGATCGTCGTCCTCGACATGGGCGCCCACCTCGCCGGCGGACACGGATTGGTGCGGCCCGCGACCTCGACCCTGATCCAGCTCGCGCTCGCGACCCCAGTGGTGCTGTGGGCCGGATGGCCGTTCTTCGTGCGCGGCGCGCAGTCGGTCGTCACCCGCAATCTCAACATGTTCACGCTGATCGCGCTCGGCACCGGCGTTGCGTATACGACCAGCGTGGTGGCGACGCTCGCGCCCGGCTTGTTCCCGGCGCAGTTCCGCGCCCATGACGGCTCGGTCCCGGTCTATTTCGAGGCCGCGGCGGTGATCACGGTCCTGGTCCTGCTGGGACAGGTGCTCGAGCTGCGCGCACGCGAAAAGACCTCCGGCGCCATCCGCGCCCTGCTCGATCTCGCCCCGAAGGCCGCCCGGCGCGTGCGGCACGACTGCACCGAGGAGGACGTTTCCCTCGAGCTGATCGCGGTCGGCGACACGCTACGCGTGCGGCCGGGCGAAAAGGTGCCGGTCGACGGCGTGGTGACCGAAGGACGCTCGTTCGTCGACGAGTTCGATGGTGACCGGCGAGCCGATGCCAGTCGAGAAGAAGCCGGACGACAAGGTGATCGCCGGCACGCTCAACCAAAGCGGCTCGTTCTTGCTGCGGGCCGAGAAGGTCGGCCGCGACACCATGCTGGCGCAGATCGTGGCGATGGTCGCGGCCGCGCAGCGCTCGCGCGCGCCGATCCAGCGGCTCGCCGACCGGGTGTCGGCCTGGTTCGTGCCGGCCGTCGTCGTGGTCGCGGTCGTGGCGTTTGCAGCCTGGGCAACGGTCGGGCCGGAGCCGCGCCTTGCCCATGGCCTCGTCGCCGCGGTTTCGGTGCTGATCATCGCCTGCCCGTGTGCGCTCGGGCTTGCCACGCCGATGTCGATCATGGTCGGCGTCGGTCGCGGCGCACAGGCGGGCGTGCTGATCCGCAATGCCGAGGCGCTCGAGCGCATGGAGCGGGTCGACACGCTGGTGGTCGACAAGACCGGCACCTTGACCGAAGGCAAGCCGAAGGTGACCGCCATCATCACGGCACCGGGGTTCGACGAATTCGACGTGCTGCGGCTGGCGGCGAGCGTCGAGCGTTTGAGCGAGCATCCGCTCGCGGCCGCGATCGTCGCGGCGGCTGCCGAGCGCGGCATCGCGCTCGGTTCCGCCGATGGTTTCGACGCGCCGACCGGCAAAGGTGCGCTCGGAGTGGTCGATGGGCGCCGCGTCGTGCTCGGCAACGCGCCTTTTCTCGCCGCTCAGGGCATCGCGACCGAGCCATTGGCCGAACGCGCAGAAAAGTTGCGGCGCGACGGCGCGACGGTGATCTTCGTGGCGATCGACGGCCGGGCGGCCGGCCTCATCGCTATCGCGGACCCGATCAAGGCCGACGCTTCGGCCGCACTGCAGTCGCTGCAGCGAGCCGGGATGCGCATCGTCATGCTCACCGGCGACAACCGCACCACCGCCGCGGCGGTGGCGCGCCGGCTCGGCATCGCCGAGGTCGAGGCCGAGGTGTTGCCGGGCGACAAGGCCGCGGTCGTGGCGCGGCTGCGGCACCAGAGCCGGATCGTCGCCATGGCGGGCGATGGCGTCAACGACGCGCCCGCGCTCGCGGCCGCCGACGTCGGCATCGCCATGGGCACCGGCACCGACGTGGCGATCGAGAGCGCCGACATTACGCTGCTGCGCGGCGAGCTTTCCGGCATCGTGCGCGCGCGCCGCCTCTCGGCTGCGACCATGCGCAATATCCGGCAGAACCTGTTCTTCGCCTTCGTCTACAATGCCGCCGGCGTGCCGATCGCCGCCGGGCTGCTCTATCCGGTGCTGGGCCTCACGCTCTCGCCGATGTTCGCCGCCGCCGCAATGGCGCTGTCGTCCGTAAGCGTGGTCGGCAACGCGCTTCGGCTGCGGTGGGTGACGCTTTGATCGCGGCCAACACCCACCTCGTCATCCTGAGGTGCCCAAGCGAAGCGAGGGCCTCGAAGCATGCCGCTCTACCGTGCAGCTGCCCTGCTGTGCGTCCTTCGAGGCTCGCCCGACTTCGTCGGGCGAGCACCTTCAGCATGACGGCGCTCGAGAGTCGTTGATCGTTCCCCTTACGCTTGAACGCGGAAAGCCCGGCGCAAGGCCGGGCTTCGCATTCAGTTGGGCGACCAGACGGTATTACCAGCGCTGCGCACCGTACCAGTCGTCAACGTCCTTGCGCACCTGGTCCTTGGCGAGGCCGTAGCGCTGCTGGATCTTGCCTTCCAGCTGATCGCGCTTGCCGGCGATGACGTCGAGGTCGTCGTCGGTGAGCTTGCCCCACTGCTCCTTGGCCTTGCCCTTGAGCTGCTTCCAGTTCCCTTCCACGCGGTCCCAGTCCATGTCGTTCTCCTCATCAAGAATTCGTTCACGATGACAACGCGTGGAGACCGGCACGGTTCCGCGATCACCTGTCCGATGCAAGCGACGGCGAATCTCAAGCGAGGCGCGAATCGCGGCTGCCCAATGTGCTTCCCATAGTCCCCTGGACCCCGGATCAACGCCAAGCTGCGCACAACCTGTCCGGGTGCGGAAGGATCACGCCACCTTGTTGCGCGCGGCTTCGTGGCGCACCGATACGATCGCGCCCTCGCGCTCGAGCGCGTCGATCTCGGCATCGGCGAAGCCATACGCGCGCAGCACCTCGCGCGTGTGTTCGCCGTAGAGCGGTGCGCCGGTCCTCACCTTGCCGGGCGTGGCCGAGAACTTGACCGGCAGCCCGATCGTCTTGACCGGCCCGAGGGTCGAATGGCCGACCTCGGTCACCATCTCGCGCGCGATCGTCTGCGGGTCGGCGAGCGCTTGCAGCATGTCGTAGACCGGTCCGCACGGGACGCCTTTTTCTTCCAGCACCTTGAGCCAATGGGCGGACGGCTTGGCGCGGAAGCGGCGGGAGAGCTCGGCCTCGAGCTCCTCAAGATGCGCCATCCGGTTCGCGCCGCTGACGAAGCGCGGATCGGAAGCAAGCTCGGGCGCGTCCAGCGCCTCGAGCGTGCGCAACCAGTTGCGTTGGTTGGCGCCGCCGACGACGATCCAGCCGTCGGAGGCCTCGAACGCCTGGTAGGGAGCATTGAGCGGGTGCGCCGAGCCCATCGCCTTCGGCGCGACGCCGGTCGCGAGCGCGATCGCCGACTGCCAGTAGGTCTGCACCAGCGCGGCCTCGAACAGCGAGGTCTCGACCCATTGCCCCTGCCCGGTCTTGAGGCGATGCGCGTAGGCGGCGAGGATGCCCATGGCCGCCAGGATGCCGGCGGTGATGTCGGAGAGCGGCGCGCCGCATTTCACCGGCGGCCCGTCCGGCGTCTCGCCGGTGAAGCTCATGATCCCGCTCATCGCCTGCGCGACCAAATCGAACCCGCGCCGGTGCTTGTAGGGTCCGGTGCGCCCGAAGCCCGACAGCGAGCAATAGATCAGCCCGGGATGATCCTTCCGCAGCTCTTCGTAGCCGAAGCCAAGCCGCTCCATCACATCCGGGCCGTAGTTCTCGACCAGCACGTCGGCGGTCGCGATCAGCCGCCGCAAGATTTTGGCGCCGCCCGGCGTCTTGAGATCGAGCACGATGCCGCGCTTGTTGCGATTCATCATCAGGAACGAGGCCGCCTCGTCGCCAATCTTGGGCGGGATGGTGTGACGGCTGTCGTCGCCCGCCGGGGTCTTCTCGATCTTGATCACGTCGGCGCCCATGTCGGCGAGCATCAGCGTGCAGGTCGGGCCCGCCATCACGTGGGTGAGGTCAACGACTTTCAGTCCGGCCAACGGGCCCATGCTGGTCTCGCTTTCTGGTTCGCGCTTCGTGCGCTTAGGCTGCCGCGTCGCCGTCTCGCGGATCGACGGCTCTTCAACTCTCACTCGTCATGCCCGGGCTTGACCCGGGCATCCATCATTCTTCGCAAGAGTTTTGTTGAAGAGATGGATTGCCGGGTCAAGCCCGGCAATGACGATCGTTCCTTAAGCGCAAAGCTATTCGCCCTTCCACTGCGGTGTGCGCTTGTTGAGGAAGGCGTCCATGCCCTCGCGGAAATCCTGGCTCATGTAGCACATCAGGATCAAATCCTCGCCCTCCTCGCGCGAGAGCCGATTGGTGAGACGGCGCAACGCCTCCTTGGTGGCGCGCAAGGTGAGCGGCGCGTAGCCCGCGATCTGGCGCGCGAGCTCGTCGGCACGGCGCTGCAGCGCGCCCACATCCGCCACCACCTCGTTGAGCAGACCGATGCGAAGCGCCTCCTCGGCCTCGATCAGGCGCGCCGTGAAGACGATGTCCTTCACCCGCGCCGGCCCGATCAGCGCCGCGAACCGGGAAAGGTTCGACATCGACAGGCAGTTGCCGAGCGTGCGCGCCACCGGAAGGCCGAATTTCGCCGTCGCGGTGCCGATGCGCAGATCGCAGCAGGCCGCAATTCCCGCGCCGCCGCCGGTGCAGGCGCCGGTGATCGCCGCGACCGTCGGCACGCGGCACGCCTCGAGCGTGCCGAGCACGCGGTCCATGCGCGATTCGTATTCGATCGCGTCCTGCGGCGTCTTGAAGGCGCGGAACTGGTTGATGTCGGTGCCGGCCGCGAATGCCTTGTCGCCGGCGCCGGTGAGAATCAAGACCTTGAGGCTGCGGTCGGTGTTGGCGGCCTCGCAGATCTCCGCCAAGTGCTCGTACATCGCGAAGGTGAGCGCATTGCGCGCCTGCGGACGGTTGAAGGTGATGCGGCCGACCCCGCCATCGACGTGGTAGAGCAGGTCTTCGGTGGCGGCGGCGGTCGCTGGCGCGGTCATGGCGGTCATGCGGGGCCCATCGGGTTGCGCTGCCAAATGCAGCATGGCGGCAGTTCAGGTCTCAACCGGCCCAGCTTAGCACGTTGCAGCACTGCGCACCCACGGACGAAACGTCTTCGTGAGCTTTCAGGTATGCGGCGGTTGCGCGGAGGCTGCTATTTCCAGAGGCTTGCACACGCGCACGGCCGGCCTACATGAGCGGCGCGTGCTCCAAAGGTGGAGCGATTTCGGGCGGCCTTGATGGCGCCACGGCGGAAAGCGCAGTGCCGTTCCGGCGCCCGCCTTGATCGAAACGCAAAGTGCATCGGCATTCCCGTTTCCGAAGGAAGGAGACGTCCCGATGAACGACAAAGCTCGCAACGAAGATCCTCTGGACATCGCGCTGGAGCAGACGTTCCCGGCGAGCGATGCGCCATCCTTCATGGCCGGCGCCGCCGTGGCCGGCGCGCCGCGCAGAGATCCGGCCGAGCCTGAAAGGCGGAAATCCGAAGCGCGATCCGATCAAGGAAGCGTGGGCGGGCGAGCCGGCTGATCAGGCTGCGAGCGGCCGGTCTTCGCGGTGCTGCAGCGCTCACCAAGAAGAGAGACGGCGCGGAGCTTGCTGCCGCAGCCCAGGTGGCTGCGAGCGACCTGGCGGCTGCACGTCAGGCCGCCAACCACCACCAATGCACAATGCCGCCGATGAGCAGGACGAGGCCTGCCAGCAGATATGCCACGGTATTTGGGCTCAGCTCTGTTTTCGGATGCGCGGGCAACGTAGTCCCCCAAGAGATACAGTAGTAATGCTGTATCGCTTACTCGAGTTAGGTTAAATTCTGGTTAGTCCGAGCGGGAGAATGCAACTCGAAAGCGCGCTGGCGCACGTCGTATTCCTTTGGTGCACGGTCGAGCGCTTCCTCGCAATCCGCGCAGTGACGGTGAAGAGCGAGCGCTCGGCTCAGCGCTTCGGGATCTAGGCCCTTCAACGCGGTTCGATAACTTCGCGGACTTCAGTTTGCGGAAATGGCGCGCGCACGGCCTGACATCTCCAGGTCACATTCGCGCCTGAGCATAGATCACCGAGCTTGTTGGTGCGGACGGAGGGACTCGAACCCTCACGGGGTTACCCCCAAGGGATTTTAAGTCCCTTGCGTCTACCATTCCGCCACGTCCGCGCGGCCGTTGTCCTACCACCGGGCCGTCGCCGCCGGAAGCGAAGGCTGTCCGCGGACATTGCGCTCGAAGCGGTGCAATGGAGGACAGCCGCTAGGCTCACGCTGGATTGCTTCGTCGCTCACGCTCCACGCATGGCGCAACCAAAGACGCGCGTGCCCGCTCCGTCTACGCTGTCGTCAATCCTTGACCGCGTGGCCCCAGGCAAGATCCCAGTCCTTGCCGGTCGAGTCGGTGACGCGGCCGTCGCGCTCGAAAAACTTGTTGGGCACCTGGAAGATCGCGAGCATCAGCCCGCCCTCGGGACACCAGGCCACGTGCCGGCTGCCGGGCTCGCGCCACACGTACTCGCCAGGACCGACCTCGAGGCCGGCGGCCGGGCCTTCCCTGTCGACGAGCTTGCCTTCGAGCACGTAGGTCTGCTCGATCTTGACGTGCTCGTGATCCGGCAGCACCGCGCCGGGAGCGAACCGCATCAGCGCGGTGACGAGGCCGGTCTGCGCATCGAACAGCAGGGTCTTGGCCTCGCAGCCGGGGAAGCGCGTCTTCTGCCATTCCATCTCGGCGGGGCGAACGATATGCGAATGCCCTTGCGCTTCGCTCTCGGCCTTCGCGGTGACGGCGTCCATGGTCTGCTTGCTCCCTGTTCGTCGCGACGCGCAGCGCCGCCTTGGTCATTCCATCCTGCCCTTGTGGGCGGTGCTGGCGCTACCCCAGTGTGCCCCCTGCTCCGCCTGTTGACTACCCGCTAGTGCGCCTTCGCGAATGACGGGAGAAACGCCGTCAGAGGCCGCCCTCGCGGATCGGCGGCTGGAAGGCGAGCCCGGTGTCCCAGGGGAAATAAATCCAGGTGTCCTGCGACACTTCGGTGATGAAGGTGTCGACCAAGGGCCGCCCCATCGGCTTGGCGTAGACGGTAGCGAAATGCGCCTTCGGGATCAGGTCGCGCACCACCCGGGCGGTCTTGCCGGTATCGACGAGGTCGTCGACGATGAGCACGCCTTCGCCCTCGCCCTTGCCGAGCGCGACGACCTCGGGGGCGACACCCTTGAGCACGGTCAGATCGCCCTGCAGGATCTCGGCCCCGACGCCGGCGCCGGGGCCGGCCCCGTAGCTCGACACGCACACCGTCTCGATCAGCCGGATGCCGAGCTCACGCGCCACCACGGCGGCGGCAACCAGCCCGCCGCGCGTCACGCAGACGATCGCCTCGAACGGCCCGGCACCGCTGAGGCGCCAGGCGAGCGCGCGCGAGTCGCGGTGGAACTGGTCCCACGAGACGGGAAAGAATTTTTCCGGCCGCACCTGCTGCGGTTGCACTGTCATCCGCGGTCTCTCCTCACGCGGTGTCGAGCACGAAATCGAACTGCGCCGCGAGGCTGCCCTCGGCCTTGGCAACGCGCATCAACAGCTCCTGGCGAAACAGGCCGTCGGTGCGGTTCTTGGCCTCGCCCGGAAAGTAGAGCTGGGTGGTGAGCACGCGGCCGCCCGGCGGCTGCACCTTGACGTGGAAGTGGCGCGTGCGTCCCGGATAGGCGCCCGGCACGACCGTGCGAAAGCGATAGCGGCCCTCGGCATCGGTGTACTGGTGGCCGCGCAGCCGAAAGCCCTTGTTGTCGTAGTCGCCCTCATGGTCGGCCTGCCAGAGGTCGACCAAGGCGCCCGCCACCGGCCGGCAGTTTCGGGTCAGCACCACGCCCGTGAGCTCGACCGGCTGCCCGCGCGTGCCCGCGTCGCGCAGGTCGCCCCGCTCGGGTGAGCTGGGCTTGAAGAACGGCCCCTCGGTCTGGCGGACCGTGGCCGCGTCACCGTCGCGGCAGGCGGGCGTCGGAGGAAGCTGGGATTGCGCAAGGGCGCCCGGGGCGAGGCCAATGCCGGCAGAGGCGAGCGCCCCGGAGAGGACGTTTCGACGTGTCTTGTGGCTCATGGGATCACCTTCCTTGAAGTCCGATCCCCCCATCGGCTCAGCTCATAAACAAATTCAGGTCCTTCATCCATCCATTCAAATGGCTCGTCCATCGCGTCAAGCGACTCGCGCGGTTTGCCAGGACGTTCCGCTAAGCCCTTGAACAGGAATCGGTTAGCGCAATCGCACGCCGGAACGAAAACCGCTTCCGCAAGGTACCGGCACCTGCATGGCTTCGTCGCAACGGCGAACCGGCCCAACGTTCACGAGCGCCGCCTTGACGCGCCCGAGCATGGTCTCCACCGCCGCTTTCGCGGCTGCAAGCTTGGCCGGATCGCGCGAGCGCACGATGAGGTTGGTGTTCGGCCCGCGCTTGTCGTCCCAGAACGGATAGCTGCCGATCATGACGTCGGGGTGAGCCTTGGCGATCTCGCCCAAGGGGGTGCCGATGTCGCCCTCGCGCGCGTCGGCGCGGATCGTCTCCGACAAAACCTTGGCGCCGGTCCGCAGCGTGGGCGCGATCGCGTCGAGCATCCCCTGCATGATTGCCGGCACGCCCGCCATCACGTGCACGTTGCCGATGCGGAAGCCCGGCGCGCCCGAGACCGCGTTGGTGATCAAGTCGGCGCCGTGCGGGATGCGCGCCATCCGCAGCCGCGCCTCGTTGAGCTCGGTGCCGCGCTTGGCGAGCATCTCCTTGATCAGCCGCACCGCCTCCGGGTGATAGTCGATGCCGACGCCGAACGCCTTGGCGACGCTGTCGGCGGTGATGTCGTCATGGGTCGGGCCGATGCCGCCGGTGGTGAACAGGTAGGTGTAGCGCGCCCGCATGGCGTTGAGCGCGCCGACGATCTCGTGCTCGACGTCAGGCACCACGCGGACCTCGCAGAGGTCGATCCCGATATTGGTGAGGTATTCGGCGATATAGCCGATGTTCTTGTCCTTGGTGCGCCCGGAAAGGATCTCGTCGCCGATGACCAGGAGGCCGGCCGTGACGATCTCCTGGTCTTCCGCCGAAGCTTCCTGCATCATTCCCTCCGGCCAAGCGCCCGATGCGGCCGGCAGCTTAGTTCGGTGGCACTCTTTGTCCACCCGTTGCCCACGCACTGGGCGGTGGCGCTTGGAACGGCGCCGCGTCGCGGGGCAAGCGCGCTGGCGCATCACTTGCAAGAGGTCCGCAAAGGGAAGGACGCGGCGGGAGCGAACGGGGTGCAGGCCGCTTTCGATGAGATGAGCGCAGCCGACGGCGCGGTGCGGCCGGCCTATGAAAGCCTTGCGACCTGGCTCAAGGCGGTCGATTCCGACGTGCTGGAATATCGGCGGCGGGAGGCCGAGCTCCTGTTCCGCCGCATCGGGATCACGTTCGCGGTCTACGGCGAGGCGGAATTGCAGGAGCGGCTGATCCCGTTCGACGTGCTGCCGCGCATCCTGTCGGGGGCCGAGTGGACCGCGCTGCGCCGCGGCCTCGAGCAGCGGGTCAAGGGCATCAACCTCTACCTCAAGGATATCTACGGCAAGCGCGAGATCCTGCGTGCGGGGGCGGTGCCGGAGGATCTGGTGTACCGCAATCCGGTGTTCCGGCCGGAGATGAACGGCCAGCGCGTGCCGCACGACCTTTACGTCCACATCGCCGGCATCGACGTGGTGCGGGTCGACGCCGACACCTTCTACGTGCTCGAGGACAACGTCCGCACCCCGTCCGGCGTGTCGTACATGCTGGAGAACCGGGAAATCATGCTGCGGCTGTTTCCGGAGCTGTTCTCGCACTATCGCGTGGCCCCGGTCGAGCGCTACCCCGACGAGCTGCTGGCGACCTTGACGTCGCTCGCGCCCGCGAGCACGGCGAGCGAGCCGACGGTCGTGCTGCTCACCCCCGGGGTGCACAATTCGGCCTACTACGAGCACTCGTTCCTGGCCGACAAGCTCGGTATCGAGCTGGTCGAGGGGCGCGATCTGTTCGTGCGCGACAACGTCGTGTTCATGCGCACCACGCAAGGGCCCAAGCGCGTCGACGTGATCTACCGCCGGATCGACGACGACTTTCTCGACCCCCTCACCTTCCGGCCGGAATCGGGGCTCGGCGTGCCGGGACTGATGATCGCCTACCTGGCCGGCACGGTGACGCTCGCCAACGCGGTCGGCACCGGCATCGCCGACGACAAGGCGGTCTACAGCTACATGCCCGAGATCATCCGCTTCTATCTCGGCGAGGAGCCGATCCTGAGCAACGTGCCGACTTGGCGCTGCCGCGAGCCGGAGCATCTGCGCTATGTGCTCGACCATCTCGGCGAGCTGGTGGTCAAGGAAGTGCACGGCTCAGGCGGCTACGGCATGCTGATCGGCCCCGCCGCGACCAAGTCGGCGCTCGCGTCGTTCCGCGACAAGCTCAAGCGCCGGCCCGAGAATTTCATCGCCCAGCCGACGCTCGCGCTGTCGACCTGCCCGACCTGCGTCGAGCGAAGGGATCGCTCCCCGACATGTCGATCTGCGGCCGTTCGTGCTGGTCGGTCGCGACCGCATCTCGATCGTGCCGGGCGGGCTCACCCGCGTGGCGTTGAGGGAGGGCTCCCTGGTCGTCAATTCCAGCCAAGGCGGCGGCACCAAGGACACATGGGTGCTGGAGCAGTGACGCGAGCTTGGACGCACCCGCTCGACCTATCCCTCCGCCGCGAAGCGCGAGAGGGCGGCCGGCGCCGCGCCCCGGCCACCTTGGGTCCAGGCCTAGCAGCGACCCTACCCGGCTCGCCGCTACGCGGCTCGCCACCCTCGCCTTGCCTTGCGCCCCCCGCGGCGTCATGCGGTAGCGTCCACCATGCTGTCGCGAACCGCCGATAATCTGTACTGGGTTGCTCGCTACGTGGAGCGGGCGGAATCGCTCGCGCGCATCCTGGAAGCGACGCATCGGCTGACCGCGACGCCGATCACGGCCGGCGGCGCCACCAACGAGTGGGATTCGGCGGTGGCGACGGCGGGCTGCTCCGGCGCGTTCTATCAGATCTACAAAGAAGCGAACGAGGAGACGGTGACCGACTTCCTCGCGTTCTCGCCCGACAATCCGTCCTCGATCCGCAACTGCCTCGAAATCGCCCGCGCCAACGGCCGCGGCGTGCGCACGGCACTGACGGTCGAGATGTGGGACACCCTCAACACCGGCTGGCACGAGCTGCGGCGGTTCGGCCGCTGCACCACGCGCGAGGAGGTGATGCGGTTCCTGCGCTGGGTGCAGGGGACGTCGTTGCGGTTCGACGGCTCCGCCTACCGCACCATGCTGCGCAACGACTGCTACTGGTTCTCGCGTCTCGGCGTCTTCATCGAACGCGCCGACAACACGGCGCGCATCCTCGACGTGAAGTACCATGTGCTGCTGCCGCACAACGAGCCGGTCGGCGGTCCGCTCGACTACTTCCAGTGGGCGGCGATCCTGCGCTCGGTCTCGGCGCTCACCTCCTATCACTGGGTCTATCGCGACAATCTCAAGCCGTGGCGGATCGCCGATCTCCTGATCCTCAACGCCCAGATGCCGCGCTCGCTGGCGAGCTGCTACGAGAACCTGGTGCGCTATCTCGACGAGATCGCGCAGTTCTACGCCCAGCAGGGGCCGGCCCAGCGCAAGGCGCGGGCGATGCTGGCGCGCATGAAGAATCTCGATATCGAGCAGATCTTCCAGAGCGGGCTGCATGAATTCATCGAGGAATTCGTCGCCGACAACAACAGCCTCGGCCAGACCATCTCGAAGCAGTACTTATCGTGAATGCGCGCACCAAGAAAACGACGGCGCATCAGCGGCAAAGCACGGTCGTCATTGCGAGGCGCGTCAGCGACGAAGCTATCCAGAAACCGCGCTGCAGCATGGATTGCTTCGCTTCGCTCGCAATGACGGCTCCGGCCTTCTGGATCGCTTCGCCTTCGGCTCGCAATGACGGCAGGACAGCCCTGGAGACGACGGTTTAAGTGAATGCGCATTCGCATCAGTCACGACACCCACTACCGCTACGAGCAGCCGCCAACCGGCGTCATCCAGATGCTGCGGCTCACCCCGCGCCATCACGAGGGCCAGTATGTGGTGCGCTGGCGCATCGATCTGTCGGAGGATTGCCGCCTCGACCAGCGCGAGGACGCGCTCGGCAACGTTGTGCACGCCTTCACCGCCGCCGGGCCTTTCTCAGAGATCACGCTGCATGTCGAGGGCGAGGTGGACACCCAGGATTCCGCCGGCGTCGTGCGCGGCGCGATCGAACGATTTCCCCCCAGCGTGTTCCTGCGCGAGACGGCGCTCACCGAGCCGGACGCCGGGATCGCCGCATTCGCGCGCGACATCGCCGCGCGCGAGCGCGAGCCGCTCGACCGGCTGCATGCGCTCACCGTCGCACTCCATCGCGAGATCGCGTTCGATCCGGATCCCACCCACGTGCACACCACGGCGACCGAGGCGTTCGCCCTCAAGCGCGGCGTGTGCCAGGACCTCACCCATATCTTCATCGCGGCGGCGCGCTCGCTCGAGATGCCCTGCCGATATGTCGGCGGTCACCTCAAGCGCAGCGACCAGGTGGTCGAGCAAAGCGCCGGGCATGCCTGGGCGGAAGCGTTCGTCCCGGACCTCGGCTGGGTCGGCTTCGATCCCACCAATGGCGTCTCCGTCACCGATGCGCACGTGCGGGTCGCGATCGGCTTCGACTACCTCGGCGCGGCGCCGGTGCGCGGCTCGCGTCACGGCGGCGGCGGCGAGACGCTCGAAGTCGCGGTCCGGGTCGAGGCGCAGGCGCAGGCGCAGTCGTGACGAGCGCCGTTGCGGGGCCGCGATTCGCCCGGCTATAAAAACCAGCGCAGGCGCGGAGCGCGTGGACCGATGACCTATTGCTGCGGCATCCTGGTGCGAGACGGCCTGGTGATGATCGCCGATACCCGGACCAATGCGGGGCTCGACAACATATCGACCTTCCGCAAGCTCAATGTCTTCGGCGAGCCGGGCGAGCGCATCATGGCGCTGGCGTCATCCGGGAACCTGTCGCTCAGCCAATCGGTGGTGAGCATCCTCAACGAGGGCCTGGAAAACCCGATGACGGGCGAGCGCGAAACGCTGGTGAATGCGCCGACGATGTTCCAGGCCGCGCAACGGATCGGACGGGCGATCCGCATGGTGCACGACACGGAGGCGCCCGGGCTCACGGCCGGGCAGATCGATTTCGACGTCGCGTTCCTGTTCGGCGGGCAAATCAGGGGCGGGCCGCTGCGCCTGTTCATGATCTACGCCGCCGGCAACTTCATCGAGTGCACGCCCGACACGCCCTACCTGCAGATCGGCGAGCACAAGTACGGCAAGCCGATCCTCGACCGCGCCATCACCTACGGCACCGACCTCAATGACGCGCTCAAGATCGGGCTGATCTCGATGGATTCGACGATGCGATCCAATCTCGGGGTCGGAATGCCGATCGACTTCGTCGTCGCCCGCCGCGATGCCTGCGCCGCGGAGCTGAGCTACCGGATCGAACCGGGCGAGCCGTATTTCAATGATCTGCGGGAGCGGTGGTCGGCGGCGTTGCGGGCGGCCCACATCGCGATTCCGCGGCCGCCTTACGGACCGGCAAAAGCCTCGGGTTAATCTCGGTTAACCAAGGAGGCCAGATCAACCGCGCCCGCCGTACCCCGCGGTTCCTGCGTGGCGGGCAAGCATTTCACGCCGAGCGCAGTTCCCATTGCGGCCCGTTTAGGGCATTGAGAGGGGCCGCTCGCGGCAACGCGCGGTGCGGCGCCGATGCGATGTCACCTGCCGCAATGGCGGGCCCAACAACAGGGAGTTTGCGAATGGCTGCGCAGCAAAAAATCGCTATCGTGACGGGCGCCGGCACCGGCGTCGGAGGGCGGCGGCGATCGCGCTCGCGCGCGCAGGCTATGCGGTTGCCCTCGCCGGCCGCCGCAAGGAGCCGCTCGAAGCGGTGGCCAAGGAGTGCGAAGCCGCCGGCGGCAAGGGCTTGGCGGTGCCGACCGATGTGCGCGACGTCGAGTCCATCCGCGCGCTGTTCGCCAACGTGAAGCAGACCTACGGCCGCCTCGACGTGCTGTTCAACAACGCCGGCATGGGCGCCCCGCCGGTGCCGTTCGAGGAGCTTCCGGTCGAGAAGTGGAAGGAAGTCGTCGACACCAATTTCACCGCGACCTTCGTGTGCACGCAGGAAGCCTTCAAGATCATGAAGGACCAGGATCCGCGCGGCGGGCGCATCATCAACAACGGCTCGATCTCGGCTCACACGCCGCGCCCGCGCTCGGCCGCCTATACCGCAACCAAGCACGCGATCACCGGCCTCACCAAGTCGACCTCGCTCGACGGCCGCGCCTACGACATCGCCTGCGGCCAGGTCGACATCGGCAATGCCGCGACGCCGATGACCGAGCGGATGGCGCAGGGCGTGCTGCAGCCGAACGGCAGGACGATGCCTCGAGCCGCGCATGGATGCCGATCACGTCGGCAACGCGGTCGTCTACATGGCTAGCTGCCGCTCGACGCCAACGTGCTGTTCATGACGGTGATGGCGACCAAGATGCCGTTCGTCGGACGCGGCTAGGTCGTGACGGCGCCTGCGAATCCCCGCTGGGTCCAGCGACCGCAAGGCTCGACCTGGGGCGATTTCGGCCCTGACGATCAGCGCGGCCGCCTCAACCTGCTGACGCCGCAGAAGGTGCTGCAGGGCATCGCCGAGGTGCACGAGGGCCGGACCTTCTGCCTCAGCCTGCCGCTCGACTACCCGGGCGGCAACGTGCTCAACCCGCGGCGCCATCCGCCAAAGCTTCGCCCGACCGAGCGCGACGGCAAGCCGGAGATGGGTTATCCGCTGTCGCGTCATGACCCGGCGCACGCCGATATCGTGTGCGACGACGTGGTCGAGCTCACGCTGCAATACTCGACGCAGTGGGACAGCCTGGCGCATGTCGGGCAACAGTTCGACGTCGACGGCGACGGCAAACCCGAGATGGTGTTCTACAACGGATACCGGGCCGGCGAGCACATCATCGGGCCGGTCGACTACCGCGAGGGCAAGGAAGTCGCGCGCGGCGAGCATGTCGGGGCGCGGGCGCTCGGGGTGGAGAACATGGCGACCGCCTGCGTGCAGGGGCGCGCCGTGATGATCGACCTCGAGGCACATTTCGGGCGCGCCCGCACGATGGTCGGCTACGACGGGCTCATGCGCGTGCTCGAAGCGGACGGCGTCGTGGTCGAGGAGGGCGACTTCGTCTGCCTGCGCACCGGCTTCGACGAGGTGATCCTGGCGATGGGGCGCGCGCCCGACCAGCGGCTGCACCATTCTTGCGCCGCGCTCGACGGCCGCGACGCGCGGCTGCAGCAATGGGTCACCGACAGCGGGCTGGTGGCGCTGATCTGCGACAACTACGCGGTCGAGGCGTTGCCCTCGGCGCCGTGCGACCACGACCCGTGCGCATTCCTGCCGCTGCACGCCCATTGCCTGTTCAAGCTCGGCGTCTATCTCGGCGAGCTCTGGTACCTGAGCGAGCTCGCGAACTGGCTGCGCGCGCACAAGCGCTCGCGCTTTCTGCTGACCGCGCCGCCGCTGCGGCTGCCAGGCGCGGTCGGCTCGCCGGCGACGCCGATCGCGACGGTGTGACCGCTGTGAGGGCGCCCCTCGTGGGCGCCCTCGGAGCGGTGCTGTCCGCAATGGGCGACCACGAGCGTCGCCCCTACCATCGTCAAATGCACCTCGGGGCCCGAGAAAGCCGGCGGCTCATTCGACGGCCGACACCTTGACCCGCGTCCCGCCTGCGACCTTCGACAGCACCTTCACGTCCGAGGCCGCCTTGGCGAATACGTTGCACGGGCTCGCCAGCCGGCATTCGTCGCCGCGGCTGATCGGGGTGCGGCCGAAGCCAATGGCGATGCATGGGCCCTCCGGCCAGAACGCGATTTCGCCGGGCACCACCACGGCGCGGGCGTCCGGCTCGCGCGCCACGTCGACCGGTACGTCGAAATAGACCTCCTCCCCCCAGGTCATGACCCGTGCCTCGTAGGGCAGCGCCGCGGCGATCGCGCGCGCGGTTGCAGTGTCGAGCAACTCGGCCTCGAGCGTCAGCCCGTCGAAATCGAACACGATGCGCGCCATTGGCTCCAAGTCCCTGGTTGTGACCGAGGACGGCGACCTTACAATCGCCGGCGGGCGAATCCGAGGGGGCTTGGAACATATGCTCAATCTGCAATCGGCGACGGGCGTGCTGGCGCTCGTCGCGCTCGCCTGGGCGCTGAGCGAGGATCGCCGGGCGGTGGCGTGGCGGCGCGTGTTGGCCGGCCTCACCGTGACGTTTGCGCTTGCGTTCGTCTGCCTCAAGGTGCCGCAGGTCAAGGCCGCTTTCGCCGCCGCCAACGGCGTCGTGGCGGCGGTCGCCGCCGCCACCCGCGCCGGCACTTCGTTCGTATTCGGCTACGTCGGCGGTGGACCGCTGCCGTTCGATCCGAAGACGCCCGGAGCCGACTTCGTGCTGGCGTTCCAGGCATTGCCGCTGGTGCTGGTGATGAGCGTGCTGACGACGCTGCTGTTCTACTGGCGCATCCTGCCGCCGATCGTGCGCGGCTTTGCCTGGGCGCTGGAGCGCACGCTGGGCGTGGGCGGTGCCGTCGGGCTTTCCACCGCCGCGAACATCTTCGTCGGCATGGTGGAGGCGCCGCTGTTCATCCGGCCGTACCTCGCGCGCCTTTCGCGCAGCGAGCTGTTCGTCGTCATGACCGGCGGAATGGCCGGCATCGCCGGGACCGTCCTGGTCCTGTACGCAACCATCCTCGGTCCCATCATTCCGGATGCCGCCGGTCACTTCATCATCGCGTCGGTGCTCGGCGCACCCGCCGCCATCCTGATCAGTCAAATGATGGTGCCGGACCGGCAGGCAGCACACACCGCGGGCGCGCTGGGCGAGCCGGAGCCGGTCGCCGCCAGCACCATGGACGCCATCGTGAAGGGCACCATCGTGGGGCTCGAGCTCTTGCTCAGCATCTGCGCCATGCTGATCGTATTCGTCGCGCTCGTGCACCTCGCCAACGCGATCCTCGGCGTGCTGCCCGAGATCGGCGGCGCGCCAGTCACCCTTCAGCGGCTGCTCGGCTACGTGATGGCGCCGATCTGCTGGCTCATGGGCCTGCCATGGGATGAGGCCAAGACGGCGGGAGGCCTCATGGGAGTGAAAACGATCCTCAACGAGCTGATCGCGTATCTTGAGCTCGCGCAGTTGCCGCCGGAAGCGCTCACGCCGCGCTCGCGCCTGATCATGCTCTATGCGATGTGCGGCTTCGCCAATTTCGCCAGCCTCGGCATCATGGTCGCGGGCCTGACCACGATGGCGCCGGAGCGGCGCGCCGAGGTGGTCTCGCTCGGCGGGAGATCGGTGGTGTCGGGCACGCTCGCAACCTGCCTGATGGGCGCGATCGTGGGCGTGCTGAGCTGAGCGTTCGCCTCAGTGCAGGCGGAACTCGCTGCCGATCGCCTTGATCTCGGCCGGAACAACAAGGCGCGAATGCGCGACCGTGACCGAGAAGAGCACGCCTTCCAGCGACCGCTGCCAAAACGTCAGGAACTTCTGCAGGGCGGGAAATTCGGGAAACAGATCGTAATCCTGCCAGACATAGGTCTGCAGCAGCCAAGGATGGTCGGGGCGCCGATACAGGATTTGAGCCGTCGTCAGACCGTAGCCCTCGAGCTGGCGCCGAAAATCTTCGCCGACCATGAGATCCTCGCTTTCCTGCGGGACCGGTCCGCAGGCCGAGTCCCGATTGACGAACTCTCTTCACCCCCTTTCCTCAGTGCAAGCCCAAATTTTGAATAAAGTGTTTACATCCAATGCGTTAGCAGCATCCCGCGGAGCCTGCTAACAAGCGAGCAAACGGCACCAAGCACGTCGTCCAACGCGGGCCGCGGCGGCACGGTTCCGTGACACCTGACCATCCCCGATCACGCTGCTAGCAATCACACGCGCCGAGTGCTAAAATATTTCGTTGCCCCTCTTGATCGGGTCCGAGGCGTGCTCTATGTCGCACACGGACGACCGAGGGGCGTCGACCCCCAGGTCCCGCTCCAGAAAAAATCTAATCTTTTCAGCAGCTTAAGGAGGACACCATGAAGTTCCGCCCGCTTCACGACCGGGTTGTCGTCAAGCGCATCGACGCCGAAGAGAAGACCGCCGGCGGCATCATCATCCCGGACACCGCGAAGGAAAAGCCGCAGCAGGGCGAGGTGATTGCGGTCGGCCCCGGTGGCCGCGACGAGAGCGGCAAGCTGATCCCGATCGACATCAAGGCCGGCGACCGGGTTCTGTTCGGCAAATGGTCGGGCACCGAGGTCAAGATCGACGGCGTCGAATACTTGATCATGAAGGAAAGCGACATCATGGGCGTGCTGGTCGAAGAGGCCGCCCGCAAGAAGGCCGCGTGAGGCCGCGCCGCACCTCGTCCAACGTTGGGCAGGCGCAGCGGCCGTGATCGAAGGACGATCAACGATCATCGGCATCACCGCGCGAGACGCAGGCTGCGCCTGCGCTCCCGGGATGAGAGCAACCAAAAAGGAAAAATCGAAATGGCAGCCAAAGAAGTCAAATTCTCAGTCGACGCGCGCGAGAAGATGCTGCGCGGCGTCGACATCCTGGCCAACGCGGTCAGGGTCACGCTCGGCCCCAAGGGCCGCAACGTCGTGCTCGACAAGTCGTTCGGCGCTCCGCGCATCACCAAGGACGGCGTCACCGTCGCCAAGGAAATCGAGCTTGAGGACAAGTTCGAGAACATGGGCGCGCAGATGGTGCGCGAAGTAGCGTCCAAATCGTCGGACAGCGCCGGCGACGGCACCACGACCGCAACCGTGCTCGCTCATGCCGTCGTCAAGGAAGGCGCCAAGTCGGTTGCCGCCGGCATGAACCCGATGGACCTCAAGCGCGGCGTCGACCGCGCGGTCGCAGCCGTCGTCGATGACCTCAAGAAGAATTCGAAGAAGGTCACCTCGAACGACGAGATCGCGCAGGTCGCCACCATCTCGGCCAACGGCGACGCCGAGATCGGCCGCTTCCTCGCCGAGGCGATGAAGAAGGTCGGCAACGAGGGCGTGATCACGGTCGAGGAGGCGAAGTCGCTCGGAGACCGAACTCGACGTGGTCGAAGGCATGCAGTTCGATCGCGGCTACATCTCTCCGTACTTCGTCACCAATGCGGAGAAGATGCGGGTCGAGATGGAGGACCCGTACATCCTCATCTACGAAAAGAAGCTGTCCGGCCTGCAGGAGCTGCTGCCGCTGCTCGAAGCGGTGGTGCAGACCGGCAAGCCGCTCCTGATCATCGCCGAAGAGGTCGAGGGCGAGGCCCTCGCCACGCTGGTGGTCAACAAGCTGCGCGGCGGATTGAAGGTCGCCGCCGTCAAGGCGCCCGGCTTCGGCGATCGCCGCAAGGCGATGCTGCAGGATATCGCCATCCTGGCCGGCGGCCAGGCGATCTCCGAGGATCTCGGCATCAAGCTCGAGAACGTGACGCTCAACATGCTCGGCCGTGCCAAGAAGGTGACGATCGAGAAGGAGAACACCACGATCGTCGGCGGCTCCGGCAAGAAGTCCGATATCGAAGGCCGGATCGCGCAGATCAAGGCGCAGATCGAGGAGACGACCTCAGACTACGATCGCGAGAAGCTGCAGGAGCGGCTCGCCAAGCTCGCCGGTGGCGTCGCAGTGATCCGCGTCGGCGGCGCGACCGAGGTCGAGGTGAAGGAGCGCAAGGACCGCGTCGACGATGCGCTGCACGCGACCCGCGCGGCGGTCGAGGAAGGCATCCTGCCGGGTGGCGGCGTCGCGCTGCTGCGCGCCCAGAAGGCGCTCGCCAAGCTGCAGCCCGAGAATGACGACCAGAAGGCCGGCATCGACATCGTCCGCAAGGCGCTCTCGACGCCGGCGCGCCAGATCGTGGTCAACGCCGGGGAAGACGGCTCAGTCATCGTCGGCAAGATCGCCGAGAAGGACCAGTACGCCTACGGGTTCGACGCCCAGAGCGGCGAATACGGCGATCTGGTCAAGAAGGGCATCATCGACCCGACCAAGGTGGTGCGCGTCGCGCTGCAGAATGCCGCTTCGATCGCCGGCCTCCTGATCACCACCGAGGCCATGGTCGCCGAGGTGCCGAAGAAGAAGGCCCCGCCGATGCCGGGTGGCCCCGGCGGCGGCATGGGCGACATGGACTTCTGATCCGGGACGCTCGTCCAACAATGCGCAAGGCCGCCGAGCGATCGGCGGCCTTGCTCTTTTCTTTTAGCCGCGCGCCGACCGGACATGCCAGGCGATCGGCGCTTGCATACCCGCAAAAGGCGATTTCTAGCCGCTGCCGTCGAGCGCGCGACGAACCGCGGCTGCCAGATTCTGCCGCCGATAGGGCTTGCTGAGCAGAGGCGCGCCGCGCTCAACGTCGCCGCGCCCTTTGAACAGGTGCTCGGAATAGCCTGAGGTAAAAAGCACCTTCAGCTCCGGCCGCCGCTCGCGCACCCAGCGCAGCAGGTCCTGGCCGCTGACGCCATGCGGCATGATCAGGTCAGTGAACAAGAGATCAATGGGATGGTGCTGCTCGAGGATGGCGAGCGCGGCTTCGCCGTCCTCCGCTTCCAGCACCCGATACCCGAGATTTTGCAGAATGCCGGCCGCCGCAACACGCACCGCCGCGTCATCCTCGACGACGAGAATGGTCTCCCCGCCGCTGTGAGCCTCGCTCGGTTCGGACAGCGTATCGGTGTCCAGCGCAACCGCGCCAGCGACCTTGGGTAGGTAGAGCTTCACGCTGCTGCCGTGCCCGACCTCGCTGTAGATCTTCACATGCCCGCGCGACTGCTTGGCGAAGCCGTAGACCATGCTCAAGCCCAGGCCGCTGCCGCGGCCGACATCTTTGGTGGTAAAGAACGGCTCGAATGCGCGCTCGACCACGTCCGGGGACATTCCGGCCCCGGAATCGGTGACGATCATGGCGACGTATTCGCCTGGCGCGACCTCCGGGTGGTGCGTCGCATATTGCTGGTCCAGGTGCACGTTGGCGGTCTCGATGACGAGCCGGCCGCCCGTCGGCATGGCGTCGCGGGCGTTGACCGCAAGGTTGAGGATCGCGTCCTCGACTTGAGACGGATCCGCCAGCGCGTGCCACAGATCATCGGCAAGGCCGGTGATGATCGTGATGTCCTCGCCAAGCGTCCGTCGCAGCATCGGCACCATACGTTCGACGATTGCGTTCAAGTCCAGGCTGCGGGCCTGCAGCGGCTGCTTGCGGGCAAATGCCAGCATCCGCTGCGTGAGCTGGGCCCCGCGATCGGCCGCCTCGTTGATCGCGCGGGCAATGGCCGCGAGCTGCGGGTCGTCGGCGACCGCGTCGGCCAAAATCTCGATCGTGCTGGTAATGACCGTGAGGATGTTGTTGAAGTCATGCGCCACCCCGCCGGTCAATTGGCCGACCACCTCCATTTTCTGAGCGTGACGCAACTGCTGCTCGAGCAGAATGCGCTCGGTCATGTCGCGGCCGATGAAGAAATGCTGCTGCTCCGGTTCCGACCAGACACCGGTCCACATCAGCGGCACAACGCGGCCATCCTTGTGAACGTAGCGGCACTCGAAATTGCGCGTCAGCCGCCCGCGGCGTGCCAGGCGCATCTCGTTGCGGGTGTTGTCGAGATCCTCGGGGTGGACGAATTCGGCCGCGCTGCGGCCGATCATCCAGGCGGGATCGTGGCCGAGGATTGCCGCGGAACTCGGACTGACACGGATAAAGTTGCCCCGGCGATCGACGACCAGAATGAGATCCAAGGAGGTTTCGAAAATGCGCTGGTTGATCGGGGCCGCCGCCTCCAGCTTCCCCTCGCTCATCAATGCGGCGCGATGGGCCGCCCGTTCATCGGAGACGTCACGGAAAAACACCGTGTAGCCGGCGGCGTGCGGATAGCCGCGGATCTCGAGCCAGCGCGCGAACACGTCCGAATAGGCCGTGAAGGCGATCGGCTCCCCGCTCGCCTTGGAGGCGCGATAGGACGCCAAGAACGGATTGTCGGGATCCGGCCCCAGCGCATCGACGATTGTCCGGCCGATCAGGCCGTCGGCCTTGCGCTGCGTCATCCGCTCGGCGGCGGCGTTGATGTATGTGAACCGCCACTCGTTATCGAACGCGACCAGGCCGTCGGAGATGCTGGCCAGGATATCGTCGACGTGGGCACCAAGATCAGCGAGAAAAACCGCCGACGAATGATCGGCAGCACGCTGACGGATGGGCCCAGGCGTTTGCGGAGATGCCGAGTGATCGTTCATGGAGCCGATCTTCCTGGCGGCACGGACTTCGTCTCTTGTCCCTCCCCTTCTGCTGCGGGCAGCATTGCGCTCGCGGCCCCGATGTCAAGCGCCCCCCGGCCGAGCCGCGGCATCGTCGCGGCTCCGTCGGCGCCTCAGCGGACCCTCAACGCGGCCGCTCGCGGGGGGTCGAGCGGATCACCACGCGGGCCGTGGACGCGATAGACGCCGTAGGTCTCGATTTCCATGCCGCGGCGCCTGCGCGGGATGCGGGCTACTTCCTGCACCGAACTCGAAACGCCTGCGCACCAGGTCGACGCCGCCACATTCGGCGTCGCAGACATAGAGCAACGGCCCTTTGAACAGATCCGGATCGGGCGTGGGCGCATTGACCCAGCGGATCCGGTCGTTGAGCTGCACGACGGGCGGCCGAGATGGCAGGTAGAACGAGAGCCAACTCGTGAGCGCATAGCCGGTGGTCAATACGGCGCGTGCACCATGCGCCTTGCGGAACGCATCGATCTCGATCCCGACCGCGCGCCAGCCGGTTCCCAGTTGGCGCGCCGTCGGATCGATACCGCCGAGCGGGATGATGCCGAATGCGCCTTGGGCATAGATGATGCCGATCATGGCAAGCGCGATTGGCGCGGCCGAGCGACGCGACCAGTCCGCCATCCGCGACGCCGTTCCCTGCCAGCCGATGCCGTGCGCGGCCGCTGCCGCCGCCAAGGCGAAGGCGGGGAACATCGGTGCCGTCCAGTTGCCCTCCACCCGCGCGTGCAGCGAGTGCCACATGAAGTAGATCGTCGTCGGCAGGATCAAGGCGACGAGGAGGACGCGCGCGGCTTGCCCGCCGCCGCGCCCACGCAGGAATGCCCACACCCCCATGACCCCGAGCACGAAGATCGAGGGCGTGGCCAAGCCGATCTGCGCGCCCACATATTCGGCGAGATAGCGCAAGGTCCATTGCTGCACGACTACGCGGCCGAACTGCTTGTGGAAGGACGCCCATTGGTGCTCGGCATTCCAGAGAATGACCGGCGCGAACAACGCAAGCGCCACCAAGCCGCCAAGGTAGGGCCATGGCGTCGCCAGCCACCGGCGCAGGCTGGGTACAAAGATCAGCCAGATCAGGATGCCGATCGCGAAAAACAGCGCATTGTATTTCGACAGCAAGGCGCATCCGGCGGCGAGGCCGACGGCAAGCCACCATCGGCCGTCGTCGGTCGCTGCCACCTTGGCCAGGAAAAACAATACGAATGCCGACGCGACCAGGAGCGGCGCATCCGGCGTGACCACGACCGTTCCCGCTCCCACCATCAGGGTCAGGTTGAAGAACAGCGCGGCGGTAGCGGCGAGCCGCGCGTTGCCGAACAGGATCGCCGCGGCGCGCCACACTGCCCAGGTGGCCGGAACCGCCAGCAAGACGGAGAGCAGGCGGACACCGAGCTCGGTATCGCCGGCAATCGCCGTCGAGAGCCAAATCAGCAAAGCGACCATCGGCGGATGGTCGTAGTAGCCGCCGGCTAGATGCTCCGACCAAAGCCAATAATAGGCCTCGTCGAACGCCAGCGGCGTCCTGGCGGCGACCGCAAGCCGCACCAGCACGAGGGCGAGGAGACCAAAGCCGACCACGTGCGCGTAGCGCGCGTCGTCCTCACTCAGCGGGATCGTCACCAAAGCACCATCGGCCCAAATCGGTCGCGCCAGCCGGGGCGCTCAAAGCGACGGATTCGAAAACCGGGTGGTCGCAGTCGTCGCGGCTCATATGCTTCCCATCGCGCGGCGGTCGGCCTCGCGTCAAGCATCGCGCGCCTGCGTGGGCGCCGATCTTGACCGGCGCAGTTCAATCGGTCAGGTCACGGCGGAGGAAAACTCGCAGGGCGCGGTGATGCGGCTGATCCCGGCAAGGGCAGGAATTGCGGCGGGCTTGATGCTGGCGACGGTTGCGGCCGGACATGCGCAGGGCGGACGCTGTCATGGCGGTGCGAGCTTCGAGCAGTGGCTCAACGCCTTCAAGCGCGAGGCGCTGGCGCAGGGCATTGGCCGCGCCACCCTCGAACACGCGCTTGCCGATGCGACGTTCGAACAGAGCATCGTCAACAAGGACCGCGGACAGAAGGTTTTCCAGCAAAGCTTCCTGCAGTTCGCCGGCCGCATGGCGGACGGCCATCGGCTGCAGGCCGGTGCGAGCCGGATCAAAAGCAACGCCGCGCTGTTCGCGCGCATCGAGCAGCAGTTCGGCGTGCCGGCGCCGGTCATCGTCGCCTTCTGGGGATTGGAGACCGACTTCGGCGCCAACAACGGCAACCTGCCGGTGTTGCGCTCGCTGGTGACGCTGGCCTTCGACTGTCGACGTCCACAGCTGTTCCGCGAGGAGTTGCTCAACGCCCTGCGGGTGATCGAGCGCGGCGACCTTGCGCCGACCGAGATGGTCGGCGCCTGGGCCGGCGAAGTCGGCCAGGCGCAGTTCTCGCCGACGGCGTATTTCAAATACGCCGTCGACTTCGACGGCGACGGTCGGCGCGACCTCATCGATAGCGTCCCGGACGTGCTCGCCTCGTCGGCGAACCTGCTCGCCCAGAACGGCTGGCGGCGGGGCGAGCCCTGGCTGCAGGAGGTGCGCGTGCCCTCCAGCCTGGCCTGGGAGCAGGCGGATCTCGCGATCAAGCATCCGCGCTCGCAATGGGCGCAGTGGGGTGTCACGCTGACCGACGGCCGGACGCTTGCGGCCGACGATCTGCAGGCCTCGCTGCTCCTGCCCATGGGCAGGCTCGGGCCAGCCTTCCTCGCCTACCAGAACTTTCATGCCTTCCTGGAGTGGAACCAGTCGCTGGTTTACGCCATGACCGCCGCCTACCTGGCGACGCGAATCGCCGGGGCGTCGCGCGTGTCGCCCGGCAACGGCAAGCCTTCCACGTTGACCGCCGGCCAGATTGCCGAACTGCAGCGCCAGCTGCTGCGGCAGGGACATGACATCGGCAAGGTCGACGGCAAGCTCGGCCTGGCGACGCGGGCGGGCGTGAAGCAGGCGCAGCTAAAACTCGGCCTGCCGGCGGATTCCTATCCGACGCCGGAGCTGCTCAGCCGGCTTGCCGGCGGCGGGGCCGCCTCTACTCCGCGGGCTGAACGAGCCGGCGGCGCTCCCGCTCAACCCCGGACACCAGCCCCACGAAACTCAACACGGCCGTCATCAGCACCGCCGCAATCGCTGCAATGACCGTGAGCACGAGATCGAAGCCGCCGCGAGAGTGCAGGAAGGCGATGATCGCGACCGCGGCGCCGGCCGAGACGAAAGTGAGGAAGTAGCGCACCGCGTAGATGCGGCCCCGCCAGGCATCGGCGGTGTAGCGGGCGATCACGATGTCGCCGACGGTCACCTGCGCGTAGATGCCCGCCATCAGCACCGCCAGCGCGGCAATCAAGGACAGGCCGCTCGCCTGCCCGGCCCACAGCAGCGCCAGCAACTGGGTTGCGACCACGCCGGCGAACAAGAGGTGCGGCGCGTAACGCTCGACCAGCCGCCCCATCGCGAGCTGCGCGGCGGCCCCGCACAGGAAGACCGCAGTCGCGAGACTTCCGACGGCGATCAGAGGCGCGCTCTGGCCGAGGCGTTCATCGACGATCTTCGGCAGCGCGATCGAGACCGTGTTGAACACGAGCCCGCTCGCGATCGAGATGACGACGTAGATCGCGAACACGGCGGCCGCGAGCCGCCAGGACATCACGACGTCGGCGGTGGTCTGGCGCTTGCCGGTGCGGTGCCGGTCGTCCGGGACCAGGGCCATGTAGGCAACGCCGGTCGCGATCGACGCCAGCGCCGGAACGACGAACGCGCCGCGCCAGCCGATCCAGGACGCCAGCGCAGCCGTGATCCCCGCCGCCAGGGCCGCGCCGACGTTGCCGCAAACCCCGTTGAACGCCAGGGTGCGACCGCGGGCCTGCGAGAGGTCGATCAGCATCGCCATGCCGACCGGGTGGTAGATCGCGGCGAACACCCCGAGCGCAAACAGCGCAGTGGCGAGCATGAGCAAATTGGGCGCGAGCGCGGCGCCTACCAGCGACAGACCGCAGCCGACATAGAACAAGGCCATCATGTTGCGCCGGCTCCAGCGATCGGCGAGCCAGCCGGCCGGCAGCGAGAACACACCGAAGGCGACGAAGGACGCCGTGCCGAGCGCAATCAGCTCGGAATACGGCCGCCCGTGGACGGCCTCGAGCCCTATCACCACGGTGGGAAAGATCAGGATGACGTAATGATCGAGCGCGTGCGCCCAGTTCAGAAAGCCGATCGCGCGTCGTTTGGCGGCCTCGCCCGTCAGCGCCGTTGTGCCGTGTTGCATTGTACTCCCAAGATGCCGTGGCGGCCGCACCATATAGCGCGCCCGGCGTTCAGTCGCCTATCCGCTTTTTGCAGAGCTGTTCGACTGCTGCGATGATCGCTCGGCCGCGTGCCGTGGAGGCAGGCCGTCAGCGCGCCCCGCGCTGGAAGGTACCGGCGGCGAGCAGCACGCCGAGGCTGATTGCGACGACGGCGAACGTCTCCGATGCGGAGGGGATCTCGCCCAGGATCGCATAGCCGAGCAGCGTGCCCAGAACCGGAACGAGGGAGATGAATGCGGCAGCGCGCGCCGCGCCGAGGATGACGATCGCCCGGCTGAGCGAGAACAGCGCCACCGCGCCCATCAGGACGCCCTGATAGAACGCCTGAAAGAGCAGCTCGCCGATCGGCGCATGCGCCAGTTGGCCGCTGCGCAGCCAAAACCAGGCATAAAAGGGCAAGTAGAACACCATCGAATAGACGCTGATGAAGGCGGCCCCCTGCATGGCGCTGAGGCCGGAGTAGCGCATCCGCACGGCGTAGATCGATCCCATAAAGCCGGCGCTGATGAACAGGAGATCGCCCTTCCAGGTGTCATCGGCAAAGATGCTGAGGCTGACGCCGGCCATCAGCAAACTACCCCCGAGGATCAGGACGAGCCCCAGCATGCGCGACACGGAAAACCGCTCGTGGAAGAAGAGGAAGCCGAGCAGCGCGGCGAACAGTGCCAGCGGCCCCGGCGAGAGCGAGGCCATGTGGCTCGCGGGGGCGAACTGGACACCGATGGTGACCAGGAGCGCGAGCGGCGCGCCTTGGCAGACGGCGAGCACCACGCCTTCGTACCAGCCGCGGCGCGGGATCCTGCTGGCCTGCTGGATGAGAATCGGCAGCAGAATCAGGCCGCCGATCGCATAGCGCAGGGCGACGAGATCATATGGCGTCATCGTCTCCGTCACGCTTAGTCGGGTAACGGACGGCCAAGCACCCCAGATGGTCACCGTAAGCAAGGCCCACAGGACGCCGACAACAATCGATTGGGAAGATATCACCAAACCATGTTTGGTCGCAGGGAGGGGCGGTTTATCCTCGATGGTCGCCTGCACGCGGCTCACCCCCCACGGGTACCGGGAGTTGGGATTAAGTTTGCGGCGCCGTCAAGCGTCAGGTACGCCCGCCAGCCGCAGCCCTTGCATGTAGCGTTCGCGATCCTCGGAGCGCTTGAAGGGGTAGGTCTTGCCGAATTGCTCGATCGTGAAATTCGGCTCCAGCGAGCGCAGCTTCTCGAGGTAGGGGGCGGCTTCGTCACGCCGGCCCAAGTGGCCAAGCGCAGCGATTAGCGGCTTATATCCGTTGCTGAATCCCGGATTGGATCGAACGGCGCGACGGCCCACGCTGGCGGCCTTCTCGTAGTCGCCCTTGAACATGTACGCGATCGTGTAAAAGCTCTCCCACATGCCAAAATAGGGATCAAAAAGCGCAAGGTCGCGGTAGCGATCCAGGCGCCGAAGCGCCTCATCGGGCTGCCCGATATAGCAATAGGTTGGCGCGCTCAGCGCCCAGATGAACGCTAGGTTCGGATTCAGCCGCAGGGCCTTGTCGAAATAGTTGACGGCGGAATTGAAGTCTTTGTCGAGAAACGAACAGATGTGCCCGTAGATGCCCAGGGCCTCGGCATTCTCGGGGTCCAGGCTTATTGCCCTGACGGCCAGCTCTTGCGCCGTTTCCACGGCGCTGCGCGGATCGGGCGACCAGCCTTGACCGACATACCAGACGTACCAATAGGCTCCCCACGCCGCCACGTTGGCGTTCTTCGGCTCAGCCTCCAACGCCTGCGCGATCAATTTGCCTGCTTCCTCATATTTCTCGCGACCCATGCTGTACATCAAGGGAATGGCCTGCAGGACGAGACCGGCCGCGCTGACACGTTGTGACCGCTTCTGTTGGCCCTCGATAAACAAAATGATCGGATCGATTCTGCTACGACGGGGGCTATGATCAGCTCGTTCACCCGATCCAGGCCTTCCGCCGTCAGTTCAAAACGTTCGTTCCAAATCGGGCGCGCCTCCTGGGTGATATCGAGAAGTCGCACACTGATGTGAAACTTCTCCTCACTGCCCGACAAATCACCATCGACAACGTAGTGAAGTTGCTTGCGTCGAAGCTGCGCTTCGCTCAGGCGAGTGTCAGCCCTTCTCGGGAGCGACATCGGGGCAATCACGTCAAACCACCGGAAGCGCGCCAGTGCGGCAGCAATCTCTTGGCTGATCGAGAACGCCAAACCCTCGTTCGGATCCAAGGATCGAGCCCCAAACGGCAGGACTGCGACGCGGAGACGATTGCAATCAGTCCTGAGGATAGGGGATTGCGGAAGTCGCCGGCCGGGTCGGATGGCGGTGACGACCTGGTCATCTCGGGCCGTTGACCGCGAGAATGTCTTGAGCGCCTGATAAAGAGCACGGGTCTCCGATGACGGTTCCACATCCAAGGTGAACCTCAAGGCCTCACGGCATCTTTCGTACTCTCGCAAAGCCTGGGCGCGTTCACCCATGTCTGAGAGGGCCCGCATCAATGTTCGGGATGCTCCCTCGTGAGTTGGGTCGAAAGCAATGACGCGCCGCGCCGACATCGCCCGCTTTTCGGCGTCGGTGCCGGCGCGGTCAAGCTGGTGCAACTCGCCCTCAAGCAGCCCCCGCAACCGATCCGTAAAGCGAGTGCGCTCGGTCAGCAGCCACTGGTCGAACGAAGCGCTGGTGCCGTCCAACTCCTCGAGCAGTTGTCCCGAGCAGAGCGAAGCGAGATCAGCGCGCGAGGAATGAGACGGTAGCGGCTCAGAGGACAGCACGGCCAAAGCGTCGATCCAACAGGCCCCTGACTCAAGCCTCACCGTGTCGCGATCGCCCGAGATCAACTCGTCCGCCAAAGGCCCCATCGCCGACGAAAGTTCGCGCAAGGCCTGGCGAAAGCTCGTCCTGGCCTGACTATCCGGCACGCGGTCCCACAACATCCCGGCCAACCGCCCGCGAACAACGCGTTCGCCGGCAAAAAGGCAGAGATATCCTAGCAGCGCGCGAGCCTTCTTTCCGCGCGGCAGGATGCTCTGGCCCAGATACGTGGTGGCCCGCATTGGCCCCAGAACATGGATGCGAACAATGGGCTGCCGCGGCGCATACCGGTGGAGCGGCTCCGTCGACCGACCAAGGTCCAGCGGCACGACCTTGTTCTCGGCCGTACTCAGTCCCGGCGCCGCCTTGATGGTCCGCTCTGACATCCGCGCCCACCCCGTGCCGCCGTCAACCCCCGAGCGTATCGCATCTAAGGTTGCGGCGCCGCCCACTATAGTGGATTCCGGCCTGGGTTGAAGCCCCAATTTCACAATTTTTTCACATAACTTTCACGCTCTTTCACGGACCGGCTCGGCTCCTAACGTACCGATTTCACGAAAAAAATACGGACTTTTTCGTTCGAAGAGCCGCATCTCTGCTATGATTGGTGGTGGAGTTGATGAGGAACTCCTGACATTGGAGCATGAGGACGTGCAAAAGACTCCTATGAACGTTGTGGACAGCGGCAAGGTTCGTCTCGGCGGCGCAACCCCGAGTCTTCCGCCCGTTCGTCCAACTCCCGCTGACGTCGCCGACAGCGGCAAGGTTCGCCTCGGCGGCGCAGCTCCCAAGCTCTAGGCGGCGCTGTGCGCCCGGCGAGCTAGGGTCCGCGCTGGGCTAGGAATTTCGAGCTTGGACCACCAAGTGGAACGGCGCTCGGATACGAGCAGCCGAACGGGATGGGTTTGTCCCGTCGAGTAAGCATCATGGATCAACGGATCGAGCTTCCCGCACCGCTGGTCACGTTCTTCCGCCTCGTCCCGGGCTGCCGAATTCCGCAGCGCGCCGATCGCGCTGCAGCCGGGACCATCCCGACCCGCGGCTTCCGCCACTGCGATGCGCTCACTACCGCTTCCGCCTTCGGCTGGTACGTGTTCCCCCCCATCGGCTTCAGCCTGATCTGGGACGGCTCCGACGTCGTGTGGACCTACCAGGGCGCCGACGGCTGGTATCCGCTCAAGGCCGCACAGTTTCCCGATTTCGCGAAGCAGTTCGATGCCGCCGCGCCGACCGGCATGGAAGGCTTCTCGCCGCCGTTCCTGTCCGCATTGATCGAGCCCGGCCTCGTCCAGATCTGGAGCGGCCTCGTCGTTCGCACGGCGCCCGGTTGGAGCCTGCTGGTGCGCCCACCCGCCAACCTGGTGCGAAATCCCGGTTATGAGGCCTACGAGGGCATCGTCGAGACCGACCGCTGGTTTGGGCCGCTGTTCACCAATATCCGGCTGACCAAGACCCATGCGCCGATCGAATTCGATCCCGATTTCCCATTCCTGCAGGTCCAGCCGGTGCCGCAAAGCCTATACGGCACCGCCTTGGACAAGTTCGACGTGGTCACCGAGCTTGCAGACCTCAGCCCCGACGATTGGGAGGCCTACCGCCGAACGGTGGTGGCGCCGAACGTCGACCCCCACCGGCAGCGTGGTCAATACGCCGCCACCAACCGCCGCCGCAGAAAACAGAAAACACCAGCATAGGGAACAGACATGAGCAGCCGCCGCCCCGATTCAGTCGATATCCATGTAGGACAAACCATACGTGCGCACCGGCTGGCCGCCGGGCTGGCGCAAACCGACCTTGCGCAGAAGCTCGGCATCTCGTTTCAGCAGTTACAGAAGTACGAGAAGGGCATGAACCGGGTCGGTGCCGGGCGGCTTTCGCGCATTGCCCGCGTGCTCAACATCCCGGTCACGAAGTTCTTCGAGAACGAGGCGGAAATGCCGGCATCGGCCAACGCCTTTCCGTTCCGGTTCGTTTCGGACCGGCACGCGCTGCGGCTGATGCGCGCCTATTCGGAGATCGACAATCGCGACATACGCCATATCCTCGCCGATCTGGTCGAGGTGATGGCGACCAGCCGCTCGCGCCCGCGTTTGGCCAGGAAGGCGTGACGGTTCAGTCCAGCGTACGCCGAAAGCGCGTCACCGCTATCGCCATTGCGACCAGCATCAGGGCGAACAGCGCGACGGCGTCGTAGCGCAGGTCGGGGAACGTCGCGCCCTTGAGCATGATCGCGCGCACGATGCGCAGGTAATGCGTGAGCGGTAGCGCCTCCCCGATCCACTGCGCCCACGTCGGCATGCCGGCGAACGGGAACAGGAAGCCCGATAGCAGGATGTTGGGCAGGAAAAACATGAACGTCATCTGAATCGCCTGCAGCTGGTTCTGCGCGATGGTCGAGAACGTGTAGCCGATCGACAGATTGGTCGCGATGAACAGCGTACTCAGGCCCGCGAGCAGCAGCAGGCTGCCGACTATCGGAACGCCGAACAAGCCGATGCCCGCCCCGATGATGAGGGCCGCCTGGACGAATCCGACGATCACGTAAGGCACGATCTTGCCGAGCATGATCTCGATCGGCGTGATCGGCATGGCCAGCAGGCTTTCCATCGTCCCGCGCTCGATCTCGCGCGTCACCGAGAGCGCGGTGAAGATCAGCATCGTCATCGTCAGGATGGTGCCGACCAGGCCCGGAACGATGTTGAGGTGGGTCGCGGCGGCGGGGTTGTAGCGCGCATGCGTTCGGATCTCGAAGGCCGGCGTTCCGCCGTCCGGAATGGCCCGGTCGTGCTGCAGCGCGGTCGTCACCAGCGCCCCGAGGGAGGCGAGCGCAGAGCCGGCGGCCACCGGATCGGTGGCGTCGGCCGCGATCAAGAGCGCGGGCCGCTCGCCGCGGCGAAGCGCCCGCTCGAAACCGGCCGGGATCTCGACCGCGAACAGCACCGCGCCCGAGGACAGCAGCCGGTCGAACTCGGCCTCGTCGCCGACCTGATGCGTGACTTGAAAGAATCGCGTGTTGCGAAGCGCTGCCAGGATCGAGCGGCCGACGTCGCTCGTCTCCTGCACCAGCACCGCGGTCGGGAGGTCGCGCGGCGTGGTGTTGATGGCGTAACCGAACAGCACGAGCTGCATCAAGGGGATCATGACGATCATCGCGAACGAGACCCGGTCCCGCCGCAGCTGGATGAACTCCTTGATCAGCATCGCGCGCGTGCGACCCCCGAAGCCGCGCGAGCCCAATCCCCCGAGCACGCTCATTGGAAATTGTCCCTGGCGCGAGTTCATCAGCTCGATGAACACGTCCTCGAGCGAAGGCTCCGACCGCTCCCACCGCATCGCCGGGTCGCTCCGGTATGGCGCGATCGCCGCTTCGAGCGCCGCCGGGTCGCGGCCGGAAACGTGCAGGCTGTTGCCGAACGGCGCGACCATGTCGACGCCCAGCCGCCCGGTGAGCTCGGCGGCAAGCTTGTTGAGGTCGCCACCGGTCGCGGTATACGTCACGAGACCGGACTGGGCGATGACCTGTTCCACCGTGCCGTGCGTCAGCAGCACGCCGTAGGCGATGTAGGCGATCTCGTGGCAGCGCTCGGCCTCGTCCATGTAGTGGGTCGAGACCAGGACGGTCAGCCCATGGTGCGCGAGTTCGTGGATCTCGTTCCAGAACTCACGCCGCGCCTTCGGGTCGACGCCGGCGGTCGGCTCATCGAGCAGCAGCAGATCCGGATTGGGCAGCGTACAGGCGCCGAGCGCGAGCCGCTGCTTCCACCCGCCCGAAAGCTCGCCCGCGAGCTGCTCCTCGCGTCCGTCGAGGCCGAGCCGATGGATCATCATTCGCGCCGCGCCGACCGGCTCCTCGAGGCCATAGAGCCGCGCCACGAACTCCAGGTTCTCGCGCACGCTGAGATCCTGGTACAGGCTGAAACGCTGCGTCATATAGCCCACGTGGCGCTTGATCTCGTCGGCTTGCGTGCGGATGTCGTAGCCGAGCGTGGTGCCGCGCCCCTCATCCGGGGTCAGCAACCCGCACAGCATGCGAATGGTCGTGGTCTTGCCCGACCCGTTGGGGCCGAGGAAGCCGTAGATGACGCCGCGGCGCACCTGCATTGAGAGATCGCGCACCACCTTGCGGCCGTTGAACGACTTGGTCAGGCCCTCGACGTCGATCACGATCTCGGACGCGGACGCATCGGTCATCGCTTCGCCTCCGCGCCTGCGAGCAGGACGCGCACCGGTTGGCCGACGCGCAGGCGCTCGGGCTCTTTGGGCCGGGCTTCCACCAGAAACACCAGCTTGGCGCGCTCTTCGAGCGTGTAGACGACCGGCGGGGTGAATTCCGCGGTCTGGGCGATGAAGTCGATGCGCGCCGGCAGGTCGCCGTTGCAGCCGTCGCATTGCACCTGAACCGTGTTGCCGAGCGCCACCTTGGGCAAGCTCGGCTCCGGCACGAAGAACCGCACCTTGATGTTGGCCGGCGGCAGCAGTGCCAGCACCGGACGCCCCACCGGAACCACCTCGCCGGGACGGAAATAGATCTGCTTGACGGTGCCGGCGACCGGGCTCGCGA
Organism: uncultured Alphaproteobacteria bacterium; assembly: GCA_963788095.1. GTDB lineage: Bacteria > Pseudomonadota > Alphaproteobacteria > Rhizobiales > Xanthobacteraceae > CAVTXS01. Next base: position 178,718 of record CAWBFP010000037.1, read on the forward strand.
CGCGCCGGCGCGCGAGCTTGGTCTCGGCGGATTTCTGCCGCGCCTCCGCCATCGCGAGCGCCTGCCGCGCCGCCGCGATGTCCTCCTCGCGCGAAGCCAGCCGCGCAACCACGATCTGACGGCGGATCTCCTCGAGCGCGGCGCGGTCGCGGTTGTAGTTGGCTTGCGCCGTGTCAAGCTGGGCCTTGGGTGTGTACCCCTTCTCGGACAGCGCCCGCTGCCGCTCGAACTCGGCGGTCGAGAGCCCGAGCATCGCCGCCAGGCGTTCCTGCTGCGCTTCCAGCACGGCGACTTCCGCCGGCCGCTGCTGCTGCGCCTCGAGCCGGGCAAGCCGGGCGCGCGCCTCGGCGACGGCGGCCTCGGCGGCCGCAACGTCGGCATGCTGCAAATCCTCGTCGACCGCGAACAGCGGCGACCCGACCGTCACGGCATCGCCCTCCCGCACCCTCAGTTGCTCGACGCGCCCGGGATCGTCGGGGCTGACGAAAACCAGGTCGGCCTCGACCCAGCCTTGGAAGGTTTGATGGTTCGAGCGATCGCAGGCGGCGAGGCCGAGCGCGCCCGCCATGGCTATTCGGATCAGCGTGCGAGACGCGATCATCAGCGTCTCCGTTCCAGCGCCTCGAACAAGAGGTCCAGGTGCCTGCGCATCATGGCCGCGGCATCGAGTGGCTCGAAGCGGGAGAACAAGGCGTCCCAGATGACTGCGACGAGACCCGGGGCGATGAGCAGCTGCGGAAAGTGCAGCAAGGCATCATCGCCGATTTCGCCGCGCGCGATGGCGCGTTGAACGACCGCGCGGAGAACCTTGAGCGCGCGCGCGATCACCTCGCGGTAGTAGATGTGCGCGAGCTGCGGAAAGCGCTCGCCTTCGGTGATGATCAGCCGCAGCACGTCCTTGCGGCGGGTGCCGTAGATCTCGCGGACGAAGGTCTCGATCAGCCGCTCGGCAAAGGGCCGCAGCGGCATGTTCACCATCGGCGCGGATTCGGCGGCGGCGACCACCGGACCGAGCGCGGAGCGCACCAGCTCCTCGAACAACGTCACCTTGTCGCGGAAGTGGACGTAGATCGTCCCCTTGGCGACGCCGGCGCGGCGGGCGACATCGTCGAGCCGCGCGGCAGCGAAACCGCGCGCGGCGAACTCGTCAAGCGCGGCCGCGAGGATCGCCTCGCGGGTCGCCGCGCTCTTTTCGAGCCGGCTGTTGCGCGCACGCGGGCTGGCACCGGCCTGCGAGGCCGGCCGGCTGGACCGCTTGGTCGCCGGCTTTGGCATTGAGCGACCTACTGACTGACTAGTCAGTCAGTTATATACTGTTGCTGCGTCGCCATCGCAAGAGCGAGCCGAACGCGGGGCGGTGTCGGGGTGCCGGCGGTCGCAGGCAGGCTATGCGCGCTCGAATTCCGCGCGGGCGGCGGCGAGCGCGTCGGGGGTGTCGATATCGAGGACCGCCCCCACGCCGGTGACCGGCACCTCCACAACCCCGTCGGCATAGGTACCGATCAGATGGCGCGCACCGACGTCGCCTTCGAGTTCGCTCAGGTCGGGGAAGAAGCGCCTGGACCACACCACCGGATTGCCGCGCTTGCCACCGACCGTCGGCACGGCGATGAGCGCGCCGCGCTCCGGATCGAAGGCCTCGATCAAACTGTCGATCAATGCGGCGCTCACGTGCGGCATGTCGCCGAGACATATGACGGCGCCGTCGATGTCCGGTGGCACGGCCGCGATGCCCGCCTTCAGCGACGTGGAAAGACCCCGCTCGTAGTCTAGATTGTGCACGAACTTGACCGGCAGTCCCCCGAGTGCCCGCTCGACGGCGTCATGCTGGTGACCGGTCACCACGATCACCGGGCGCGCCCGCGAGCCAAGCGCCTGCTCGGTGACGGCGCGCACCAGCGGCTTGCCGCCGATTTCAGCCGTCAGCTTGTTGGCGCCGCCCATGCGGGTCGAGCGTCCCGCCGCCAGCACGATGGCGGCAATGCGCCGGCCAACAGCCGCGGCGGGCTCTTCGCGCGGCTGCGGTCGGGTCACGATCTCCATCAAGAGGCCGCCCACTCCCATGCGGGCGATGTCGTCACGGGTGACCGGAACGCCCGCCAACAGGCGTGCCAACACCCAGTCGAACCCGTTCTCCTTGGGACTGCGGGCGCAGCCCGGAGCGCCGAGCAACGGCCGCCCGCCAAGGTCGCCGATCAGCAACAAGTTGCCGGGGTCGACCGGCATGCCGAAGTGCTCGATGCGCCCGCCGCTCGCTTCGACCGCAGCCGGAATGACGTCGCGCCGGTCGGCAATGGCGGAGGCGCCGAATACGATGACAAGCTCGGCGCCGGCGCCCAGCACCTCGTCGATCGCATCCGCGAGCGCGCGCGTCTCGTGCGGGACACGGCGCTCCGCCACGATCGCGGCGCCTGCCGGCGCCAACCGCTCGGCCGTGATCTTCAGCGTCTTCTCGACGACCTTGTCGGCAAGACCCGGCAACAGCGTCGACACGATGCCGATCCGCCGCAGCCGATAGGGCGCGATCCGGATCAGCGGACGCGCTTCGGCGACCGCCAGCGCGCGGTCACGGGCCGCGACTTCCACGGCGAACGGAATGATCTTCACGGTGGCGATCATCTCGCCCTCGACCACCGGGGCGAAGGCCGGCAATGTGGCGAAGGTGATGGTTTCGTCGACCTGGTTGAGCCGGTCGACCGCCGCCGCATCGACGACCAGCACGCCGGCCGCGGCGGCGAACAGATTGGCCCGCCCGGTAAACGCACGGTCGACGCGGACATGGTCGCCGGCAACCGCGGCCGCGATCTCGGCCGCGGCGACGTCCTCGGGCACGTCCTGCGGCTCCAGCTTCGCGACCACGACGGAGGGGATGTTCGCGGCCTCAAGCGCCGCGATCTCGGCCTTGCCGATCACCGTGCCCTTCTTGAGCACCAGCCCGGGCGCGCGGATCGAATGCACCGCGGTGGCGCCCTCGGCCTCCGCAACCGAAACCGGGCCGAACTTCATGGCCGTGCCTCGGCGGCGAGCCGTAGGTTGGCCGTGACCTCGCCCATGATCGCGACCGCGATCTCGGGCGGTGACACCGCGCCGATCTTGAGCCCGATCGGCGCATGGATGCGCGCGAGGTCGGCGTCGGTTGCGCCCTGCGCCTTCAGGCGCTCGATCCGCCGCGCGTGGGTCTTCTTCGACCCGAGGGCGCCGATATAGAAGCAGTCGCGCGCCAGCGCATGCAGCAGCGCGGGATCATCCACTTTCGGATCGTGCGTGAGCGCGACGAACGCCGTGTAGCGGTCAACGCCGAGCGGCGGCAAGGCGGTGTCGGGCCACTCCGCGATCAGCGGCACGTCCGGAAAGCGCTCGGGTGTCGCGAACGCGGTGCGCGGATCGACGATGGTCACGTCATAGCCGAGCAGCCGCGCGATCGGCGCCAGCGCCTGGCTGATGTGCACCGCACCGATCGCGATCAAGCGCGGCGGCGGCACGTGCACGGTCAGAAACACGCGGCCTTCGGAGGTCTCCGCCATTCCGCTCTTGCCGCTGCGCAGGCGCTCCGGCAGCACGTCCTTGAGCGGATCGCGCGGCACGTCCTCGGCCTTGACCAGACGCTGCGCGCCGCTCGCCACGCCGGTGACGACCACCGCGGCGCGCCGCGCGGCGCGCTCGGCATTGAGCGCGGAAAGGACGTCGAGCTTCACGGCGCTTCAGTCCACCTTCTCCACCAGCACCCGGATGGTGCCGCCGCAGGAGAGGCCGACGTTCCAGGCGGTCTCGTCCGCGACCCCGAATTCCAGCAGTTTCGACTTGCCGCTCGCGATCACGTCGAGCGCCTCGGTAACGACGGCGCCTTCCACGCAGCCGCCGGAAACCGAGCCGAGGAAATTGCCCTCCTCGTCGATCACCAGATTGGAACCGACGGGCCGCGGCGCCGAGCCCCAGGTCTCGACCACGGTCGCAAGGGCGACGCCCCTGCCCTCACGCCGCCAGCCCTCGGCCGCCTTCAGGATGTCCTCGTCGCGCGCAAGCATGTTGCAGCTCCGTATCTTGGATCGTGCGAAACGTAATCACGCCGCCGCTTTCAGCCAAGCCTTCGGGTCGCCGGCCGCGGCTGCCTCGCCGGAGAGCGCGCGGCACAGCTCCGCCACCGAGTCGAGATTGTGCACCGGCCGAAACTCGTCGACGTGCGGCAGCATGGCCTTGATGCCCTTGGCCTTCGCCTCAAACCCCTCGAAGCGCAGCAGCGGATTGAGCCATACCAGCCGCCGGCAGGAGCGGTGTAGCCGGTCCATCTCGAAGCCAAGCGTATCGTCGGGATCGCGCTCGAGCCCGTCGGTGATCAAGAGCACGATCGCGCCCTGCCCGAGCACGCGGCGCGCCCACAACTTGTTGAACGTGTGCAACGAGGTGGCGATGCGGGTCCCGCCCGACCAGTCCACCACGCTCGCCGAGCAGGCCGCAAGCGCGTCATCGGGATCGCGTGCCTTGAGGGCGCGGGTGACGTTGGTCAGGCGGGTGCCGAACAGGAACGTCGACACGCGCTTGCGGGCGTCAGTGACCGCATGCAGGAAATGCAGGAACAGCCGCGTGTACTGGCTCATCGAGCCGGAGATATCGAGCAGCGCAACGATCGGCGGGATCTTCATCTTCGGGCCGAGATAACGCAGATCGATGAAGGCGCCGCCACCCTTGAGGCTAGCGCGCAGCGTACGATGCATGTCGATCACGTGGCCGTGCCGGTGCGGCGTCAGCCGCCGGGTCTTGATCTCGTTGAGCGGCAGCACGAGCTTGCGAATCGCCTCCCGGGCGGCGGCGATCTCGGCCGCGGTCATCTGGGCAAAATCCTTGTGCTGCAAAAGCTCGCGGTCGGAGACCGTGAGGCGCGCGTCAAGCTCGACCTCGCGCTGCTCGCGCGGCTGCTCCCGGTCGAGGCCGGAGAACAGCGCATCCTGGATGCGCTGCGCGGCCGGTTTCTGCTTCTCCGCGTGCAGCACAGGCTCGATCTGCGGCATCATCATCGACATCAGCCGCTCGACGTAGGCGCGCCGGCGGAAGAACAGTCGGAACGCCTGATCGAACAGCATGGAGTGCTCGTGCCGCTTCACCAACACGGCGTGCAGGGTCCAATAGAAATCCTCGCGGGTGCCGACGCCCGCCGCCGCAACGGCCGCGAGCGCATCGAGCACCGCGCCGGGACCGACCGGGAGGCCGGCCGTGCGCAGCGCGCGCGCGAAGTAGAGGATGTTCTCGGCGAGGCGGCCGCCAACGGACATTGCGCTAGGGTTCGGCATTTGCCGGAGATATAGTGGCATGCCCGTTCGACGGGAATAGCCAATGACCGGCAACGAATTCCTCGACCGGCTGAGGCGATTGGCAGAGCGGCGCGGCTGTCAGTTTTTGCATAAGCCGGATCGGGGAAAAGGAAGTCACGGCAGCGTCCGGTTTGGCGATTTCAGAACGGTCATGCCGGACCCACGGCGGGAGTTGAAGAAAGGGACGGTATCGAGCATGTGTCGGCAACTCGGTGTACGGCCCCAGGACCTTTACGATTAGTAGGAACAGAATGCCCTCTATTGCCTATCGTTGCCACTTGGAGCCGGACGAGGACGGCGGCTACGTAGCGACGTTCCCGGATCTCCCTTATGGTGCAACGCAAGGAGAGACAGTCGTAGCGACACTTACGGAAGCGAGTGATTTGCTGGAATCCATTCTTGCGACGCTGGTCGACGACGAACTCGATATTCCAGACCCGACAACGGCCGACTTGGGCGAGCATCTGGTCTCACCAAGTGCCGTCACGGCCGCCCAGGTCGCGCTTTATACCGCGATGCGACGCGAAAAGGTATCGCCCGATGAACTGGCACGGCGGCTTGCTGTTTCAGTGTCCGATATTCGCGGATTGACCGACTTATCAACCTACCCGCCGCTGGAAAAGATCGAGCGGGCTCTCGCCGCGTTGGGTCATCGCCTCCGGGTTGCTCTGGAAGCCGCAGAGTAGCAGCAAGCTCTATTCGGCAGCGCGCAGTTCTGAGCGCACCTCGTCGAGCAGCGCCTTCACCTTGGTGCCTTCGAGCCGCGCGATATCGTCCTGATATTTGAGGAGCACGCCGAGAGTGTCGGAAACGGTCGCAGGATCGAGCGCCACCACGTCGAGCTCGGAGAGCGCGGTCGCCCAGTCGAGCGTCTCGGCGACGCCGGGCGACTTGAACAGGTCCTCGCGGCGGAGCGCCTGCACGAAGCGCACCACCTGCTCGGACAGGGTCGCGCCCACCCCCGGCACCTTGGCGCGCACGATCGCGAGCTCGCGCTCGGCGCTCGGATAGCCGACCCAGTGGTAGAGGCACCGGCGCTTGAGCGCGTCGTGGATCTCGCGCGTGCGGTTGGAGGTGATGACGACGATCGGCGGCTGCGCCGCCTTCACGGTGCCCATCTCGGGGATCGTCACCTGGAAGTCGGCCAGGACTTCCAGCAGGAACGCCTCGAATGCCTCATCGGTGCGGTCGAGCTCGTCGATCAGCAACACCGGCGACCCTTCGGCGTGCGGCTCGAGCGCCTGCAGCAGCGGCCGCTTGATCAGAAAGCGGTCGGAGAAGATGTCGTGCTCGATGCGCTCCCGGTCGCTCGCCCCTTCGGCTTCGGCAAGCCGGATCGCGATCATCTGGGCGGCGTAGTTCCACTCATAAACGGCCGCCGCGACGTCGAGCCCCTCGTAGCATTGCAGCCGGATCAGGTGCCGGCCGAGTGTCCGGCTCAAAACCTTGGCGATCTCGGTCTTGCCGACGCCGGCCTCGCCTTCGAGGAACAGCGGACGCCCCATGCGCAGCGCCAGGAACAGCACGGTCGCAAGCGAACGGTCGGTAACGTAATCGGCCTGCGCCAACAGGCCGAGCGTCGCGTCGATGGAGGGAGGCAGCGCAGACGATGCGATGGCGGGCGCCAAATCGTGTTTCATGGGGTCTATGTAGTACGGCTCGCAACGAACCGCGACCCCCAGAACATCATCTGCGGTGGCGGGGTGGTCTGCCCACGCGCACCGGCTATCCTTCAGCGTCGCTCCCGCCGGCGGCATTGGCCTTGGCGACCGCGCGGCGGGCGAGCACGCCGACCAGGTGGGCGCGATACTCCTTGCCGGCATGGATGTCTAAGTTCATGCCTTCGGGAGATACGCTCAAGCCCTCGAGCGACTTCGGCGCAAAGCGCTTCTTGAGCGCCTCCTCGAACGCCGGCACGCGGAACACGCCGCTGGCGCCGGCACCGGTGGCCGCCACGCGAATCTCCGAGCCGCGTTTGGAAACGAACACGCCGACGAGCGCGAACCCGGAGGCCGGGTGCTTGAACTTCTCGTAGCCCGCCTTCTTGGCGATCGGGAACGACACCTTGGTGATGATCTCGTCCGGCTCGAGCGCGGTCTCGAACAAGCCCTTGAAGAAATCGTCGGCGGCGATCTTGCGTTTGTTGGTGATGATGGTGGCGCCAAGCCCGAGGCAGGCGGCCGGATAGTCGGCATTGGGGTCGTTGTTGGCGATCGAGCCGCCGATGGTGCCGCGGTTGCGCACATGCGGATCGCCGATCGAGGCCGGAACGGCGGCAAGCCCCGGCATCGCTTGCTGCAACGCCTTATCATTCGCCACCGCGACGTGCTTCGTCATGGCGCCGATCTCGACCGAGCGGGTTTTGACCTCGAGCCCGGTGAGGCCGTCGACCTTGGACAGGTCGATGATGATGCCGGGCGAGGCGAGCCGCAGCTTCATCACCGGGATGAGCGAATGGCCGCCGGCCAGGAGCTTGGCGTCTTCGCTCTTCGACAAGAGGCTCGCCACTTGGCGCACGGTGGTCGGCCGATGAAAGGTGAATGCGTACATGCGAATACCCTCCGAGCTGTGCTGTCTACAGCGTCACGCCCACGTCACAAGCGGCGAGGCCATTCCGTCGTCATTGCCGGGCTTGACCCGGCAATCCAGCTTCTTGCGAAGAACGATGGATGCGCGGGTCAAGCCCGCGCATGACGGATCAGCGATCGGCGCCGCCGGTGTCATCGACGCTACTCCGCGGCCTCACGCGGCCGCGCCTTTTGCGCCGCCGCCCACACCACCTGGGCGGTCGCCGGCATCGGCACGTTCTCGCTGCCGACCGCATCGGTAATGGCGTTGATGACGGCCGCCGGCGCGGCGATCGCGCCCGCCTCGCCGCAGCCCTTGATCCCGAGCGGGTTCGACACACACTTGGTCTCGGTGGTGTCGACCTTGAACGACGGCAGATTGTGGGCGCGCGGCATCGAGTAATCCATGAACGAGCCGGACACCAACTGGCCTTCGCTCGAGTAGGCGGCGTTCTCCATGAGCGCCTGTCCGACGCCTTGCGCGATGCCGCCGTGCACCTGGCCTTCAACGATCATCGGGTTCACCAGGACGCCGAAGTCGTCGACTGCGGTGAAGTTCACGATCTCGGTCTGCCCGGTATCCGGGTCGACCTCGACCTCGCAGATGTGGCAGCCCGCCGGGAACGTGAAGTTGGTCGGGTCGTAGAACGCACCTTCCTTCAGGCCCGGCTCCAGTTCCTGGCCGGAGAACTTGTGGGCGATGTAGGCGTTGAGCGCGACGTCACCCCAGGCCGCCGTCTTGTCGGTGCCGGCGACGGTGAACTTGCCGTCCTTGAACTCGATGTCGCCCTCGGCCGCTTCCAGCATGTAGGCGGCGACCTTCTTGGCTTTGGCCTCGACCTTGTCGAGCGCCTTGGCGATCGCCGACATGCCGACCGCGCCGGAGCGCGAGCCATAGGTGCCCATGCCGAACTGCACCTTGTCGGTGTCGCCGTGCACGACGCTGATATTCTCGATCGGGATGCCGAGGCGCTGGGAGACGAGCTGCGCGAACGTGGTCTCGTGGCCCTGCCCGTGCGCATGGCAACCGGTGAGGACCTCGACCGAGCCGGTCGGATTGACCCGCACCTCGGCCGACTCCCACAAGCCGACGCCGGCGCCGAGCGAGCCGACCGCCTGCGACGGCGCGATGCCGCAGGCCTCGATATAGGTCGAGAAGCCGATGCCCCGCAGCCGGCCAGCCTTGGCCGATTCCTTCTTGCGCTTGCCGAAGTTCTTGTAGTCGGCAAGCTCCAGCGCCTTCGCCAGCGACGCATCATAATCGCCGCAATCATAGGTCATGATCACCGGCGTCTGGTGCGGGAACGTCTTGACAAAGTTGCGGCGCCGAAGCTCGGCGGGATCGATCCCCATCTCGCGCGCACCGACCTCGACCAGCCTCTCGACCACGAAGGTCGCCTCCGGCCGCCCGGCGCCGCGATAGGCGTCGACCGGCACGGTGTTGGTATAGACCGCGTCGACCTCGCAATAGATCTGCGGGATCGTGTACTGGCCGGACAGGAGGGTCGCGTATAGATAGGTCGGTACCGACGACGAGAATGTCGACATGTAGCCGCCGAGATTGGCGATGGTCTTGGCGCGCAGCCCCAGAATCCTGCCATCGCCGTCGAACGCCATCTCGGCGTGGGTGACGTGATCGCGCCCGTGGGCGTCGGCCAAAAAAGCCTCCGAACGGTCGCACGTCCATTTCACCGGGCAGCCGACGCGCTTCGAAGCCCACAGCGCGACCACCTCCTCGGGATAGATGAAGATCTTCGAGCCGAAGCCGCCGCCGACGTCGGGCGCGATCACGCGCAGCTTGTGCTCGGGTGCCATGCCGACGAAGGCGGCGATGACGAGCCGCGCCACGTGCGGGTTCTGGCTGGTGTTCCACAGCGTGAAGGCCTCGGCTCCGGCGTCATATTCGCCGATGGCGACGCGCGGCTCGATCGCGTTCGGCACCAGGCGGTTGTTGATCAGGTCGAGCTTGGTGACGTGCTTGGCGGTGCCGAACGCCGCGTCGGTCGCGGCCTTGTCGCCCAGATGCCATTCGTAGATCGTGTTGTTGGGCGCGACCTCGTGGATCTGCGGGCCCTGTTTCGCCTTCGCGCAATCGGCCACCGCCGGCAGCACCTCGTAGTCGACCTTGACCTGCTCGGCCGCATCCTTGGCTTGCGCCAACGAATCGGCGACCACGACCGCCACCGGGTCGCCGACGTAGCACGCCTTGCCGGCTGCCAGCGCCGCATGCGGCGCCATCTTCATCGGCGAGCCGTCCTTGGAATGAATCATCCAACCGCAGATCAGGTTGCCGATCTTGTCGCCCTGCAAATCGGCACCGGTGAGCATCGTGGCGCCGGTCACGCCGCTGGCGTCGATGTTCTTGATTTTCGCATGCGCGTGCGGCGAGCGGATGAAATAGGCATAGGCCTGGCCGGGGCGGTTGATGTCGTCGGTGTAGTGGCCTTTGCCGGTGATGAAACGGAAGTCCTCCTTGCGGCGCACCGCAGCGCCGATCCCGGTCGCGCTCATGCCGTCTCCTCCCTCAACCCGTGGTCTCGATGTGAGTGGCCGCCGCTTAAGCCGGGGCCCCACCCTTCATGGCGCGGGCGCCAGCATGGATCGCTTTGACGATGTTATGGTAGCCGGTGCAGCGGCAGAGGTTGCCGTCGAGCTCCTCGCGGATCGTGCGTTCGTCGAGCTCGTTGCCCTTGCGCCAGACCATCTCGACCGCCGCCATGATCATGCCGGGCGTGCAGTAGCCGCATTGCAGGCCGTGGTGCTCGCGGAACGCCTCCTGCATCGGGTGCAGCTTGCCGTCCTTGGCGAGGCCCTCGATGGTGGTAACGTTGGCACCTTCGAGCTGCCACGCAAACACCGTGCAGGATTTGACCGCCACGCCGTCGACGTGAACCACGCACGCGCCGCATTGCGATGTGTCGCAGCCGACGTGCGTCCCCGTCAGCCGCAAGTTCTCGCGCAGGAACTGCACCAGCAGGGTGCGCGGGTCGATATCGCCGGTGACGGCTTTGCCGTTCACCGTCATCGAGACGGCGGACATGTCGCTTCCTCCTCGGACCAAGGCCAAAGTTTCATCTGGGCGCGGAACCGAACTCGGACACTGGACGTGGCGCGCCGCATTTGTCCGGCTCACATGCTTGGAACTCGCCCAAGTCTGAACCGCGCGCACGCACCCGGTCAAGCGTCAGGAGTGCGGAGCGGAGAGTGCGGATCGTGCACACTCCTCGCTTGACCGATGTGTTGACAGTGCAAGCCTGACGCCTATAGTATCTCATTATAGTATCAAGTGAGCTTCGAAGCACCTTTTTCGGCCTTTTCGGAGAGCGGGATGGCCAAAAGGCTGGGGCCGCGCCACCGTAGAACCTTGGAGGCGGTTTTCGAGCGACCAACCCGAGCGAACATACGATGGAATGACGTGATCGGGCTTTTGCGCGCGCTGGGGGCGGAGATTCCTGAAGGACGCGGATCGCGGGTGCGAATGGCCTTGAACGAACGGCGCGCCGTTTTCCACCGCCCTCATCCCAGGCCGGAGATGGTGAAAGGCGCGGTTGAAGCTCTTCGAGACTTTCTCATCGAGGCAGGCGTCGGGCCGTGAACTCATTGGACTACAAGGGATACATTGGAACGTTCGCTTACGACGAGGAAGCCGACACGTTTCACGGCCGTGTAGTGGGAACACGGGATGTGATTACATTCGAGGGACGCTCGATCGAGCAGCTGAAGAAGGCGCTTGCCGACTCGATCGAGAATTATCTCGATTTCTGCCGCGAGCGGGGCGAGAAACCCGAGAAGCCCCTGTCGGGCAAATTTGTCCTTCGACTCGATCCAAACCTCCACCGCGCACTTGCACTGGCGGCCGAGCGCGACGGCAAGAGCCTGAACAGCTGGGTCAAGGACCGGCTGCGGGAAGCGGTGAGCGACTGAAATCTCATCAGGGTCCCGACGTCGGATTGACGGCCGCAGCGAACTTCTCGAAGAACTGATCGGCGAGCTTCTTGGCGGCGCCGTTGACCAACCGTTGCCCGAGCTGCGCCAGCTTGCCGCCGATCTGCGCCTCGACCGAATAGTGCAGCACGGTGCCGCCCTCCGCCGGCTGCAGCTTCACCGTCGCGCCGCCCTTGGCGAAGCCGGCAACGCCGCCATCGCCCTCACCGGAGATCTTGTAGCCGTTCGGGGGATCGAGATCGGAGAGGCGGACCTTGCCCTTGAAGCGCGCCTTGACCGGTCCGATCCGGTTGGTGGCGACCGCCTGAAACTCGCTGTCCGAGATCTTGTCGAGCGTCTCGCAGCCAGGGATGCTCGCCTTGAGGGTTTCGGGATCGTTGAGCTTGGCCCAGACCACTTCGGGCGGCGCCGCGAGCTTGATTTCTCCGGTCATGGTCATGGCCATAATCGCATCCTCCGCACAGACTCGCCCTATCATCCAAACCCCAAGGCCTGGTCCGCCCGCAGGCGGCGGCCTCAAAGGACGCAAGGGCAGAGCGGCATCCTTTCAAGGCTCGGCGCCGGCGCGGCCCCGCGCCTCGGGATGACGCTCCATGAACGGTCTTAGCAGACCCGCATTGGCGACGCGAGCGAGCCGGCCTAATGTGCCATTCCCACACGCCCGCGTCTCACCCGCTCCTGGATAAGACACGCAACGGAGGAAAGTCCATGCCCACGATCCAGGCCAACGGCTGCCCGATCCATGTCGAGATCGAGGGTCCCGACCATGCGCCGACGCTGATGCTGTCGAACTCGCTCGGCACCGATCTGCACATGTGGGACGCGCAGGTGCCGGCGTTCACCCAACACTTCCGACTGGTGCGCTACGACCGCCGCGGGCACGGCCGTTCTGGTGCGCCGCCCGGCCCATACTCGATCGAAATGCTCGGCCGCGACGTGCTGGCGGTGCTCGACGCGCTCGGCATCCGCAAGACCAACTGGTGCGGGCTTTCCATGGGGGGCATGGTGGGCATGTGGCTCGGGACCAATGCGCCGGACCGCGTCGACAAGCTGGTGCTGTCGAACACCACTGCGCGCTTTCCCTCCAAGGATCCCTGGAACGAGCGCATCACGATCGTGCGCGACAAAGGCATGGATGGACTCGTCGAGCTGACCATGGAACGCTGGTTCACCAAGGAGTTCCGGGAGCGCGCCGACGACAGGGTCAAGCCGGTGCGCGACACGCTGCGCAGGACGCCGCCGGAAGGCTATATCGGTTGCTGCCAAGCGATCCGTGACATGGATCAGGGCGACACCATTGCCAAGATCACGGCGCCGACCCTGATCATCGCCGGACGGCACGATCCGGCGACGACGGTCGAGGCTGCCGAGTTCATCCGCGACCGCGTCAAGGGCTCAAAGGTCACGGTGCTGGAGGCGGCGCACATCTCCAATATCGAGCAGCCGGAAGCCTACACCGACGCCGTGCTCGGCCATCTGCGGGGACGAGCGCCATGAGCGATAAGGAGCGTCACGATCGCGGCATGGCCAAGCGCCGCAAGGTCTTGGGCAATGCCCATGTCGACCGCGCCAACGCGCGCAAGAATGCCTTCACGCAGGAATTCCAGGAGCTGATCACGCGCTACGCCTGGGGCGAGATCTGGACGCGGGAGCATTTCGACGAGCGCATCCGTCGCGTGCTGGTGATCGGCACGTTGCTGGCGCTCGGCAAATGGGACGAGTTCCGCCTGCATGTCGGGGCCGCGTTGGCCGAGGGCGGCTTCACGCCCGACGATATCAAGGAGATCATCCTGCAGCAGGCGATCTACTGCGGGGTGCCGGCAGCGAACCACGCCTTCAAGGAGGCCGGCGAAGTGATCGCCGGCCTGGAGAAGACCAAAAGTTAGGGGTGTTCTCGGCCGCGCCGCCTCAGTGGGATGGCTAAACTGCTGGGGAATCGGCCTCGAACTCCGGCCTGCTCAGCGCCGCCGAGGCGATCCCGATCACGGCAAGGGTGAGCTCGTCGATCGCGCCGGGCATCATGCGCAGCGCGACCAGCCAGGGCGTCGCCGTGATCATGATCGCGATGACGCAGAGCAGAAGGGCGGCATCGAGGCGGGCGGGGTCGACCTTCCGGTCCACGATCCACGCGCCGGCGGCGATCGTCACCACCAGTAGGAGATAGATGCCGACCATCGGCTTCACGCAGAGCACAAGGGCCGTAAGCCAAAGTGTGGCCTGATGCTTCAATCCCAGCATAGCGCGAAGCCCCATCGTGATGTCATCGATGATAGGGCGGGCGTCGCTATCGAACGGTGGCGGCTGCAGCCAGGCGGCGGCCGCCGACAACCAGTGAACGCCGAGCACCAGCACCACCAGGTAGGCGGCGCAACGCAGGGCGGCTTGCCAGCGATTCATGTTCCACCGAGCGCGGTGGGACTGAGGGTCGTCCGCATGCCGCCACCGAAGCACCGACCGAGGGGGCCGGCAACAAGATGGTTGATTTTTCGTTAACGCCGCCCGGCGCTGCGAGCCCCCACGGCGCTTACGGCGCCGGTGGACGCGCCCGTACGCCTTTGAAACTATCGAGAAATCGCCGCTACCTGCGGTCAGGTGAGGTCGCCCATGCCATCCCCCGATGTCCGCCGAGGCATGCCCCCCGTCGACTTGACGAAAGACGAATTCGCGGCCCGCGTGCGCCAGCGGTTCCACGATCCCGCCTTCGAGCGGCTCGGTGATGCCGTCGAAGCCATCGTCGATGCCGCCTGGGACGCCTATTCGAACTACCGCAAATCCCCCTACACCCGGCCTGCCGGTCCCGGATTCGCCGATCCGGAATACGAGCTGTCGGCCGACTGGATGGCGGCGCGCACGGCGATTGAGGAAGCTGAGCGCCAGCAGAAAGACGCCAACGCGCCCGCTCGGGTCCTGCTGATCAACGGCTCGTCACGGAGCGAGCACACCTGCCCGGGCGAGATGTCGAAGACCTACCGCCTGGTTACGATCGCGCGCGAGGTCTTGGCTCGGGAAGGCCGGGTCGAAGTCGACATCCTGGACTTGAGCCGGCTCGTCTCCGAGTTCGGCCGCATCATCTATCCCTGCAAGGCGTGCGTCTCCACTTCGATGGCGCTCTGCAACTGGCCGTGCTCGTGCTACCCCAATCACGCGATCGGGCAGGTCAACGACTGGATGAGCGAAATCTACCCGATGTGGGTGCGCGCGCACGGGATCATGATCGTCTGCCCGGTCAACTGGTACCAGGCGCCGAGCTCGCTCAAGCTCATGATCGACCGACTGGTGTGCGCGGACGGCGGCAATCCCGATCCGACTTCGACCGGGGGCAAGGACCCGAAGCGCGCCAAGGCGCTCGAATTGCAAGGCTGGCCCTACCCGCGCCATCTCGCCGGTCGGGTGTTCTCGGTGGTCGTCCATGCCGATGCGGAGGGTGCCGAAGTCCTCGCTGGCCACCTGTCCGGCTGGCTCACCAGCATGGGGCTGATCGCTGCCGGGCCGCACTCGCAACTCGGTCGCTATGTCGGATACCTGGGCCCGTATGCGACCAGCCATGAAGAGCTCGACCGCGACGCCGCGCTCCAGGAGGAGGTGGAAAATGCGGCTCGCTCGCTCGCCGAAGCCGTCGCACTGCTCCGCCGCGGCGAGCTCAAGCAGCCGGGCGCGAACTTGCGCGACCCGCGGCCGAAGTGACCTGCCAAATGCTTGTCGTCCGCGACCGGGCCAGCGACCCGCTTCGCCGCGATGTGTTACCTCCCCGCGCCGCCGCGGAACGCCTGCGGCGTGGTGCCGGTCTGCTTGCGAAAAAAGCGAGTGAAATGCGACGGATCGGAGAACGCCAGGTCAAAGGCGATCTCGTGGATCGGCAGCGTCGTGAACACGAGCTGGCGCTTGGCTTCGGTCAGCACGCGTTGGCGGATGAGGTGGCCGGCGGTCACGCCGGTTGAGCGCTTGACGTGGTCGTTGAGGCGGTCCGACGTCATCGCCAGCCTGCCGGCATAGAAGCCGATCTGCCGCTGCTTGCGGAAATGCTCCTCGACCAGCCGGCGCAGCGCATCGACGGTCGGGTCGGCGGGCCGCAGCGTCACGGCTCCGGTGCGGGCCCGGCTGGCGGCCAGGCGCGCCACCTCGATCGCGATCAGCGCGAGATAGGCGCGCATCGACAGGCGATGACCTTCGCGCGCGAGGAACCCCTCCTCGTGCATCTCGGTGCACAAGGTCGCAAGCCGCCGCGTTTCTGCCTCTCCGGCGAGCGCTACCACAGGCTCGGCCGCAAGCGCCTTGAGGCGCGCCAGCGCTTCGCCCGAGCGCTCGCCCAGCGCCTGGGCGACGTCTTCGGTGAAGCTCACCACGAATCCGTCGGTGGCCTCGGGATGAAAACGGAAGCCATGGGCCGTGGTCGGCGGCACCAGAATCGCACAGGGCGCCGAAAATTCGAGGGTGGCCGATTCGAAGGTCATCTCGCCGCCGCCGCGCTCGATCAACAGGATCTGGAACAGGTTGCCGTGACGGTGCGCCCGGATGGTCCAGTCATGGATCGACGAGCGCGACGCGATCGTCTCGATATGGATGAAGTCGAAAGCCTGGTCGTCCGGCGGGTCGCCGTAAAGGTGGAACAGCGGAAGGCCGGGTGAAGACATGGCGCCGAGAATAGGCGCGCGGTCCGCATGCGCGAAGCAAAATCGGGGGCTGACCCGACGGTTTGTCCCCGCCTTTCGCAGCCGTTCCCGAGACGGCGCCAACCGCCGATCTTGCTCACACCTGCTTGTAGGCGCGCTCGTGATAGACCAGCGCCGGACCGGGGGCGCCAAGGTGAATCGCCTGCACCCCGGCGAAGAACACGTTGTGGGTTGCGACCGCCTTGACCTCGATGATGCGGCAGTCGCAGGCAACCACGGCCGCGCGCAGCACCGGCGCTCCGGTGCGCAGAGCGATCCATTCGCCGGCGCCGAACCGCTCCTCGCGATGCACGTCGGTACGACCGGCAAAGACGTCGGCGATGTCCGCGGCGTCGGCCCGCAGCGTGTTCACGCAGAACATGCCGTTCTCACGCAGAATGGCGTTCGCCTGGCTCCGCCGGTTGAGACAGACCAGCAGGGTCGCGGGCTGGTCGGAGACCGAGCATACGGCGGTGGCCGTGAATCCGGTGCGTCCCGCCGGCCCGGCAGTGGTGACCACGTGGACGGCCGCGCCGAGCCGCGCCATGGCCTCGTGGAACGCCGCCGGACCGACGGTTTCGACCGGGTCCGGGCCATACGCCTCGAAGGCGCCCGCCATGGCGTCATCGGGCCGCTGGTCGATCCAGCTCATGAGCTTGGCTCCCGTCCCTTTGCCTTCTCGTCCGCCCGCCCTTGGTGAGAGATCGACCACGCCGAGCGCGCCCTGCCGGGCCACGCTTCTGCGCCCGGATCCCGCGCCGCCGCGCGAGGCGGCCCTTTCCCGAAAAACCGAGCTGAAACGGCGTGGCTCACTCCGCGGCGCGTACCTTCCGCGCCGTTTCGACATCGGCCGGATCGAGCCAGGTCGAACCGGTCCAGCCGTTCTCATCGTAATCGGCCATGCACTGCTCAGCGAGCGCGATCATGTTGTCGAGCGCGCCCGAGCCGCGCGCGCCCCACATCGCCTGGATGCGGATGTCCTCGTGATTTCCGGCGTAGTTCATCTCGTAGAGCTCGTTGCGCCCGCCGAACTCCGTGCCGATCGCGTCCCACAGCAGCTTCATGATCTTGATCCGCTCGCGATAGCCGATGTTGTTGGAGCCGCGCACGTAGCGCGCCAGGTACTTGTCGATCTCGGGGTTCTGGAAATCCTTGGCTGACGAGGGCAGATAGATCAGCGCCGACGCAACGATCTTCTCCACGATCTCCTTGATGCGGCCGTAGGCCTCGCCGGCAAAGACTCGATAGCTGGAGCCGGATTGTACGTTCGGCAGCACGGTGTCGCCGACCCACGGCACCGGATTCATCGCCATGGCATCGGAGATCGCCCAGAACAGGTTGCGCCAGGCGATGATCTCGCCGAGCATCGCCTGGTTGCCGCGGAACTCGTCCGCGCCGGTCGCGCGCAACGCCTTGGCGACGATGCCGACCATGAAGTCGAGCTTGACCGCCAATCGCGTGCAGCCCTGGAACTGGAAGCCGTTGAGGAAGCCCGACCGCGGGTAGAAGATCTTGATGCGCTCCACGTCGCGGTGAAGCAGCACGTCCTCCCACGGGATCAAGACGTTGTCGAACACAAAGATCGCGTCGTTCTCGTCGAAGCGCGATGACAGCGGATAGTCGAATGGTGTGCCGATCATGCTCGCCGCCATTTCGTACGAGGCGCGGCAGAGCAGTTTCACGCCGGGAGCGTTCATCGGCGCGATGAACATCACCGCCAGATCCGAATCGTTGATCGGCATGGCGGCGTTCTGGCCGAGGAAATTGTAGTGCGTCAGCGCCGAGGACGTCGCCACCACTTTGGCGCCCGACACGTAGATGCCGGCATCGGTCTCCTTCTGGATCGTGATGAACACGTCCTTGACCTGATCGGCCGCCTTGTGGCGGTCGACCGGCGGGTTCACGATCGCATGGTTCATGAACAGAACGTTGTCTTGCGCGCGGGCGTACCAAGCCTTGGCGTTGTCGGCGAACTTCTCATAGAAGGCATAGTTGGCGCCGAGCGTGTTCATCAGCGACGCCTTGTAGTCCGGCGTGCGCCCCATCCAGCCGTAGGTCATGCGCGCCCAATGGGCGATCGCCGCCCGCTGCGCGATCAGGTCGTCGCGCGAGCGCGCGACCCTGAAGAATTTGTGCGTGAACCCGCCCGATCCGGTATCGGTCGTGCAGGTCAAGACCTCCTGCGCGGCCGGGTCGTGCAAGGCATCGTAGAGCCGTGCGATCGAGCGCGCGGCATTGCGAAACGCCGGGTGGGTGGTGACGTCCTTGACGCGCTCGCCATAGATCCACACCTCGCGCCCGTCACGCAGGCTTTCGAGATACTCGGTGCCGGTGAAGGGACGGCCTTTCTGCCCGATCGCGTCCTCGGATCTTGCTCTGCCCATTCGTTGCTCCCTGCCGTCCATGGCCCTGGTGGATGTCGGCAAAACATGGCGACCCGAATCATTCCCCGCAAAGGGACAAAACCGGCGATCAGTGGAATGAAATCGGGCAGCCTTGGGCTTCGCCCCATGGACGCGGGGCTGCAGGCGACGGAGCCATTCGGGCTCGAGGCGGCCGTCCCCGGATGGCTTCGCCCCGGCCCGCCATGAGCGGCTGGCCGCGGCGGCCTCCGAGGTGCTCCTCATTGCCGCGTTGCCGCGGTAAACCGCCCCTGATACAGCTTGCGAATCCTCGAAGAGCGACCGGCCGGGGGCGGCCAAACAGGGGGAGCCGCGGGCGCATGGAAGTCTTCATCCAGCAACTGATCAACGGCATCACGCTCGGCTCCATCTATGGCCTCATCGCCATCGGCTACACCATGGTGTTCGGCATCATCGGCATGGTGAATTTCGCCCATGGCGACGTGTTCATGGTTTCGACCTTTGTCGCCCTGATCATGTTTCTGATCTTGAGCATCTGGCTGGGAGTGAGCTCGGTCATCGTCGCCCTCGTGGTCATCCTCGTCGTCGCCATGCTGCTCACGTCGCTGGTCAACTGGACGATCGAACGCCTCGCCTACCGGCCGCTGCGCGGATCGTTCCGGCTCGCGCCGCTGATCTCGGCGATCGGCATGTCGATCTTTCTGATGAATTTCGTCCAGGTCGCGCAGGGACCGCGCAACAAGTCGGTGCCGCCGCTGGTCACCGGCGAATTCGTGCTGCTCGATTCCGGCGGCTTCGCGGTAACGCTGTCCTACAAGCAGCTGATCATCTGGATCGTCACCGCGGTCCTGCTGGTTGCGTTCTGGTACCTGGTGGCCAAGACCTCGCTCGGGCGCGCGCAGCGCGCCTGCGAGCAGGACCAGAAGATGGCGGCCCTGCTCGGGATCAACGTCGACCAGACCATTGCCATCACCTTCGTGATCGGCGCGGCGCTCGCGGCGGTCGCCGGCACCATGTACCTCATCTACTACGGCGTGGTGAGCTTTGCCGACGGCTTCGTCCCGGGCGTGAAGGCGTTCACCGCGGCCGTGCTCGGCGGCATCGGATCGCTGCCCGGCGCCGTCCTGGGTGGCCTGTTGATCGGCCTCATCGAAACGCTGTGGTCGGCGTACTTCTCCATCGATTACAAGGACGTGGCGGCATTCTCGATCCTCGCCATCACGCTGATCTTCCTGCCGCAGGGCATCCTCGGCCGGCCCGACGTCGAGAAGGTGTGACGTGGCGGTCGAACTGTCCGCCGCGGCGAGCCGCACCCGCGTCGACCCGGCGCAGGCCCTGAAGGATGCCGCCCTTGCCGCGCTGCTGGCGTTCGGGCTGTTCCTGCCGCTGATCGGGCTGCGGACGGTCCAGGACATTCGCAACGAGCTGACGCTCGAGACCCGTTGGCCGCTACTGTTGATCCTGGTCGCAATCGTCGGCCTCGGCCGCCTCGTCTATTCGCTGGCGATCTATCCCTGGCTGCAGGCGCGCCTCGCGCGACCGGCAGCGCCGAGCGCCACGAGGACCGCCGTCAGCCACGCTTTCGCGCGCTGGTTCACCCCGTTCGCGCTCGGATTCGTCGCCGTCTACCCGATCCTGGCAATTGCGCTGGCTGGACAACAGGGCGCGCTGAAATGGATCGACAATTTCGGCATCCAGGTCCTGATTTACGTCATGCTCGGCTGGGGCCTCAACATCGTGGTCGGCCTCGCCGGTCTGCTCGACCTCGGCTACGTGGCCTTTTATGCGGTCGGCGCCTATGCCTATGCGCTGCTCGCCAAAACCTTCGGCCTGTCGTTCTGGATCCTGTTGCCGCTCGCCGGAACGCTGGCGGCGTTCTGGGGCATCCTGCTCGGGTTTCCGGTGCTGCGCCTGCGCGGCGACTATCTGGCGATCGTGACGCTGGCGTTCGGCGAGATCATCCGCCTGATCCTGATCAACTGGGTGCCGGTAACCAACGGCTACGCCGGCATCAGCGGCATTCCGCGCCCGACCTTTTTCGGCATCCCGTTCAATGCCTCCGACGAGGGATTTGCGGCCACGTTCGGCCTGGAATTCACGCCGCTCCACCGCACGATCTTTCTCTACTACGTGATCCTCGGACTCGCGCTGGTGACCGCCTACGTGACGGTGCGGCTGCGCCGTCTTCCGGTCGGCCGCGCCTGGGAGGCGCTGCGCGAGGACGAGATCGCCTGCCGCTCGCTCGGCATCAACACCACCAATACCAAGCTCACCGCATTCGCCATGGGCGCGATGTTCGGTGGCTTTGCCGGCTCGTTCTTCGCCGCCCGACAGGGATTTATCAGCCCGGAATCCTTTACCTTCATGGAATCCGCGATCATCCTGGCGATCGTCGTGCTCGGCGGCATGGGCAGCCAGATCGGCGTGGCGATCGCGGCGATCGTCATGATCGGCGGCACCGAGATCATGCGCGACCTCGATTTCCTCAAGCGCGTCTTCGGCAACGACTTCGATCCGACTCAGTACCGGATGCTGATCTTCGGCTTTGCCATGGTTTTGATCATGATCTGGAAGCCACGTGGGTTGATCGGCACGCGCGAGCCCTCGGCCTTTCTCAAGGAGCGCAAGGCAGTGTCGCGGAGCCTTGGTGCGGGAAGGCCACGGATGACAAGCACTGCCGCCGACCCGGTGCTGCGGGTCGAGCATCTCACCATGCGGTTCGGCGGTCTGGTCGCCGTCAACGACCTGTCGTTCACGGCCGGCGTCGGCGATATCACCGCCCTGATCGGACCGAACGGGGCCGGCAAGACCACGGTGTTCAACTGCATCACCGGCTTCTACAAGCCGACGGAGGGCCGCATCGGGCTGCGCCACGGCAACGCGGGCGTGTGGCAGGAGCTGGACGGCCTAACCGATTCCAGCCGCAGAAGCGCGCATCGCGCCGACGGCGCACTGTTCCTGCTGGAGCGCATGCCGGATTACCTGGTGACGCAGAAGGCGCGGGTCGCGCGCACGTTCCAGAACATCCGGCTGTTCACCGGCATGACCGTGCTCGAGAACCTTCTGGTCGCGCAGCACAACCCGCTGATGGTCGCGTCCGGCTTCACCTTCCTGGGCGTGCTCGGCCTGCCGAGCTATGCGCGGCGCGGAGGCCGATGCGATCGCCAAGGCGCGCTATTGGCTCGACAAGATGCGGCTCACCGAGCGCGCCGACGATCCGGCCGGCGACCTGCCCTACGGGGCGCAGCGCCGGCTCGAGATCGCGCGCGCCATGTGCACCGATCCGATCCTGCTCTGCCTCGACGAGCCTGCTGCCGGCCTCAATCCGCGCGAGAGCGCCGAGCTCAACGAACTGCTGCTGTCGATCCGCAACGAGTTCGGCACCTCGGTTCTGTTGATCGAGCACGACATGTCGGTGGTGATGGAGATTTCCGACCACGTCGTCGTGCTCGACTACGGCGTCAAGATCTCCGACGGGTCGCCCGACGAGATCCGCAACGACCAGACGCGTGATCGCGGCCTATCTCGGCGTCGAGGACGAGGAGGTGGAAAGGGTCGAGGCGGAGGTCGGGCTGTGAGCGGCTGGCGAGGAGCGCGGCAAGGCTCCCGCCTCCCCCTTTCGGGGGGAGGTGATCGAAACGGCAGCAGCCAATGACCCAGCCGCTGCTCTCCGTACGCGGCGTGACCAGCTATTACGGCAACATCGCCGCGCTCAAGGGCGTCGACGTCGACGTCGCACGACGGCGAGATCGTCACCCTGATCGGCGCCAACGGCGCCGGCAAGTCGACCCTGATGATGACGATCTTCGGCAACCCGCGCGCCCGCGACGGCCGCATCGTATTTGACGGCCGCGACATCACCCGTCTTCCTACTCACGAGATCGCCCAGCTCAAGATCGCGCAGGCACCGGAAGGTCGGCGCATCTTCTCGCGCATGACGGTGCTCGAAAACCTGCAGATGGGCGCGACCGTCGCCGAGGCCGGCGCGCTTCGACGAAGACCTCGAGCGCGTGTTCGCGCTGTTCCCGCGGCTGAAGGAGCGCCTGCAGGCAGCGCGGCGGCACGCTGTCGGGCGGCGAGCAGCAGATGCTCGCGATCGCGCGCGCGCTGATGAGCCGGCCGCGCCTGCTGTTGCTCGACGAGCCCTCGCTCGGCCTGGCGCCGCTGATCGTGCGGCAGATCTTCGACGCCATTCGCCGAGCTCAACCGCCGCGAAAAGCTCACCGTGTTCCTGGTCGAGCAGAACGCCTTTCACGCGCTCGAAGCTCGCCCACCGCGGCTACGTCATGGTCAACGGCCTGATCACCCTGTCGGGCACCGGGCGCGAGCTCCTGGAGCGGCCGGAGGTCGAGGCGGCCTACCTGGAAGGCGGCAGGCAGGATGAGCTGACGACGGCGTGCGCACCGATGGATATCTCGATCCCGCATCTTCTCTACGAGGAGGACAGCTTCGGCGTCTTCCTCCTGGTCACCGTCGTTCCTGGGCGGCGGCGCGGCCTGGCTGACCGGGCGGGCGATCGCGGCCACCTGGCGGCCGTGGTGGCAGGTCCTCGCCTACATGCTGATTCTGGGTGCGTCGGTCCGCTTCTTCCATTACGCCTGTTCGACGGGACGTTCGTATCGCCGCACTACTATGCGGTCGATACCCTCATTCTGCCTGCTGTTCGGCTTTCTCGGCTTTCGCCTGACCCGGGCGCAGCCAGATGGTCACGCAGTATGCCTGGATCAACGCCCGTCGGGGCCTGTTCGGATGGGCGCGGCGAGCGGCCGACCCCTGCCGTGAACGAACGTAATTCCGGGTGACTTTTGCCGCGATTGGCGCTTCAATCGCACGCAGGGATGCGCGGATTCCGCGTCCTCCGGGATCGGCGGGCCGCAACTCGCCATACAATCAGGGAGAGGCTTATGAAGAAAGCTGACCACGCTCGGCCTTGCGCTCGGCTTCGGTCTGGCACTGGCGGGCACCGCGCAGGCGCAGATCAAACTCGGCGTCGCCGGGCCGATCACCGGCCCGAACGCCGCGTTCGGCGCGCAGCTCAAGAACGGCACCGAACAGGCGGTCGAGGACATCAATGCGGCCGGCGGCATCAACGGGCCAGAAGATCACCGTCGACCATCGGCGACGACGTTTCCGATCCCAAGCAGGGCGTCTCGGTCGCCAACAAGTTCGCCGCCGACGGCGTGAAGTTCGTCGTCGGCCACTTCAATTCCGGCGTCACCATGCCGGCCTCCGAGGTCTATCAGGAGAACGGCATCCTCGAGATCACGCCGTCCGCCACCAATCCCGAAGATCACCGAGCGCGGCATGTGGAACATCTTCCGCACCTGCGGCCGTGACGATCAGCAGGGCGCGGTCGGCGGCCGACTACATCCTGAAGAACTTCAAGGGCAAGAAGATCGCCATCGTCCACGACAAGACCACCTACGGCCAGGGCCTTGCCGACGAGACCAAGAAGGGGATGAACAAGGGCGGCATGAAGGAAGTGCTCTACGAGGGCGTCAATCTCGGCGAGAAGGACTTCTCCGCCCTCGTCTCCAAGATCAAGGCCGCGGGCGCCGACCTCGTCTACTGGGGCGGCCTGCACACCGAAGGCGGCCTGATCGTGCGCCAGATGCGCGACCAGGGCGTGCAAGACGCGCCGCTGATGGGCGGCGACGGCATCACCTCCGACGAGTTCGCCTCGGTCGGCGGCCCCGGCGTCGAAGGCACGCTGATGACGTTCGGCCCGATCCGCGCAAGCGGCCGGAGGCCAAGGCCGTCGTGGAGAAGTTCCGCGCCAAGAAGTTCGAGCCGGAAGCCTACACGCTCTACAGCTACGCCGCGGTCGAGATCATCAAGCAGGCGGCCGAAGCGGCCAAGTCGCTCGATCCCAAGAAGGTCGCCGACGCAGATCAAGTCCGGCCAGAAGTTCAAGACCGTGATCGGCGAGATCGTCCTACGACAAGAAGGGCGACATCACGCAGCCCGGACTACGTCATGTACGTCTGGAAGAAGGACGCGCAGACGGCAAGATCACCTATCAGGAGCTGACCGGCGCCGGCAGCTGATCGGCATCCGTTCGCTTCGGCAGCTTGAGCTGGAACCCGTCCCAGCGGGGCGGGTTTTCTTTGTCGGCCGCGTCGTGTCGATCCATGGAGATCGGCGAGCGGCCGGCGCGCCGTGCGGGCACGGATCATGCGAAGCGTCCGTCGTCGCGCGGCGGAACTCTCCCACTTCGAGGATGCGCGCCCGTTCGCCCTGCGCTCATCATCATCCGTTGTACCGGCGCGGCGCACTATCGGCAACGCAACCGCGTCAGGCCGTAGGCGTTCGAGCCGTTACGGAGCCCCGGCAGGCATGGCCCCCGTCCGTCGTAGCCAGACCGCGCGAACGGCCGAAAAGATCACGTCGAGCACGAACCAAAGCGCCAGAAATCCGAGGCACTCAAGCGCGAAGCTCTTCCACTTGAAGAACAGTTCGGCGATCACAAACGAAATCATCAGCGCCGGCAGCGTAGCCAGCAGCGCGCCGGCCGAGGCGCTAGGCAACGTATACATGGGCACTCCTTCAGCTGCCTAGGGTCATCGTGCATCGCCCTCGTCGTCGTCGACGGTCGCGTGATCTTCTGGTCGTCCCAGGTGCGGTACGCTGCCTTTCGTCGCACGTCTTCGGATCATGCTCGTCGGCATCCGATCGGCCTCGATCGAGCAGACCGATCACGCTACCATCCGAGCAACGCGGCGCGCTGCCTCGGCGCTGCCATGTCGCGAGGCCATCGGCATTCGCGTGCTCGGACACGACTGCGGTCCGATGAAGCAAAAAGCGCAGCCTGCGCCCTGTTTGCCGAGCTATCCAATCCGCCCAGCACCGGGAACGTCTCCAGCAGCCAGAAGCTGGCCGTCGTGATCGAGCCGGTGAGGAACGCGATGCCGGTGAGCACCAGCAGCCCGCCCATCACCTTCTCGACCTTGCCGAGATGCTGGCGGAAGCGCGCGAGGAACGCCGCGAACGGCTCGATCGCGAACGCCGCGATCACGAACGGAATGCCGAGCCCGAGCCGAATA
The DNA here is from genome assembly GCA_963788095.1 of uncultured Alphaproteobacteria bacterium. Classification (GTDB taxonomy): domain Bacteria; phylum Pseudomonadota; class Alphaproteobacteria; order Rhizobiales; family Xanthobacteraceae; genus CAVTXS01. The sequence goes on from CAWBFP010000037.1 coordinate 204,591, forward strand.
GACCGCGAGCAGGCCCGCGCCCTTGGCCACCGTCGCCTCCGACGCCGCGACCGCCAGGATGGCGGCGAGGATCGGGCCGATGCACGGCGTCCAGCCGAACGCGAAGGCGAGCCCCATCACATAGGCGCCCCACAGCCCGACGGGCTTCGCCACGTCGAGCGCGCTTCTCGCGCATCAGCCAGCGCGATTGGCGTGAGCGCCGAGGAAATGCAGGCCCATGATGATGATGGCGATGCCGGCGACGATCGACAGTTGCTACGAATAGGCGCGCAGCAAGCCGCCGATCGCGCTCGCGCTGGCGCCGAGCGCGACGAACACGGTCGAGAAGCCGGCGACGAACAGCAGCGCCGCCACCACCGTCTGTCGCGCGTTGACCCGCGGCTCCGGCTCGGCGTCGGCCAGCCGCTCGAGCGAGGTGCCCGGCGAGATAGACGAGATAGGGCGGCACCAGCGGCAGCACGCAGGGCGACAGGAAGCTCAATGCCCGGCGAGCAGCGCGGCGAAGATAGTGACGTCGGCGGCCATGCGGCCTAGATGCGCTGCGAAGACTTCGCGGCGCAAGCCGAGTTGCGGCCCGATGCCGGGATGTGAACGAAGTTGATCCGGGCGCGATTGTTGACCTCTGCGCCGAAATCGTCTGCGGTCGCTAGCTTCGGCGGAGGATCCGTTGCGCAATCTGATCACCGACGTCGCCGGCGTCCGGTCGGCCATGCCGACGACGCCAAGCTCGCCTCCGGCGTCACCGCGATCGTGTTCGACGAGCCGGCGGTCGCTGCCGTCGACGTGCGCGGCGGCGGGCCGGGCACGCGCGAGACCGAGCTGCTCGATCCGGCGATGACGGTCGAGCGCATCGACGCCATCGCGCTTTCGGGCGGCTCGGCGTTCGGGCTCGACGCCGCCGTCGGGCGTGCAGGCCTGGCTGCGCGAACAGGGCCGCGGCTTCGCGGTGCGCGAACCGCGCGGGTGCCGATCGTGCCGGGCGCGATCCTGTTCGACCTGCTCAACGGCGGCGACAAGGACTGGGGCCGCTTCTCCGCCCTATCGCGAGCTCGGCTATGCCGCCGCCGGCGCGGCGCAGCGGCGATTTCGCGCTCGGCAGCGCCGGCGCCGGGCTCGGCGCCACCACGCGTCAATCTCAAGGGCGGCCTCGGCTCGGCATCGGCGACGACGCCGGGCAGGCGACGTGGTCGGCGCCATCGCGGCGGTCAACGCCGCCGGCAGCGTCGACGGTCGGCGACGGGCCGCATGGTTCTGGGCGGCGCCGTTCGAGCAGGACGGCGAATTCGGCGGCCGCGGCGTGCCGACCGCGCTGCCGGCAGAGCGCGCTCGAATTCCGCACCAAGGGCGGCGCGCCGGCCAATCACCACCCTGGCCGTGGTCGCGACCGATGCGATCCTGACCAAGGCGCAGGCCAAGCGCCTCGCCGTGATGGCGCAGACCGGGCTCGCGCGCGCGATCTATCCGGTGCACACGCCGCTCGACGGCGACATCGTGTTCGCCGCCGCGACCGGCCGGCGCGCGCTGGCCGATCCGGTCTACGGCCTCGTCCGAGCTCGGCACGCTCGCGGCCAACGTCTGGCCCGCGCGATCGCGCGCGGCGTGTACGAGGCGACCGCCCTGCCCTTCCCGGGCGCGCTGCCGAGCTGGAAGGACAAGTTTGGCAGCTGAGCCGAGCTACGCGCGCGCAGGCGTCATCCGAACCGCTCCGCCGCGAACGGCGCCGGATCGGAGAACGGCGTCTCGCCGGTCATCATCTCGGCGAGCAGGCGGCCGGTCACCGGGCCGAGCGTCAGCCCCAATGGCCGTGGCCGTAGTCGAGCCACAGCCCCGGCTGGCCCGGCGCGCGGCCGATCACCGGCCGCGAATCCGGAAAGCACGGCCGCGCGCCCATCCACGGCTTCGGCTCGACCGGCTCGCCGAGCGGAAACAGCTCCTGGGCGTACCGGCATCAGCCCGGGCGAATCTGCACCGGCGTCGGCGGCGCATCGCGGTCGGCGAACTCGGCGCCGGTGGTGAGCCGGATGCCCTGCTCCATCGGCGCGAGCACGTAGCCGACCTCGGCGTCGAGCACCGGCCGCGATGAGCGCTAGCGTTGCCGCGCGGCCGGAAGTGGCGGTGATAGCCGCGCTTGACCGCGAGCGGCAGCCGGATGCCCGAGCGGCTCGAGCACGTCGGGCGCCCAGGGGCCGAGCGCGACCACCGCCTGCGGCGCGTCGACCGGGCCCTCGTCGGTGTCGACGCGCCAGCGCTCGGCGGTGCGATGCAGCGTGCGCGCGTCGCCGGTGAGCACCACGCCGCCGAGCGCTGCAAAGCGCGCCGCATAGGCCTGCGTGACCGCAAGCGGATTGGAGAGCTGCGCCATGTCCGGCCAGTACACTGCCCGCTGGAAGACCGGCGCGAGGCTCGGCTCGAGCGCTTGCGACGCCGTCGATGTCGAGCGGCTCAGCGCGGAAGCCCAGCTCCGCGGCGAGCGCGAGTTGCGGCGCGAACTCCTTGAAAGCCGCTTTCGCTGCGATAGAGCGCGAGCCAGCCGTTCTTGCGCAGGTAGCGCGTGGCGTCCGACTTCGGTCGAGCAGCGCCTCGTGCTCGGCGAGCGCGTTGCGCCATCAGCGGCCGCCAGGCGCGCGGCCGTTCGCTCCAGCCGCTCGGGAGCGGACGCCTGGAAATAGGCGCACAGCCAGGGCAGCGAGTCGCGGCAGCGCGCGCCAGATGATAGTTCGCCTCGGTCGCCCGCTTGAGCGCGACGCGCAGCAGCGCTCGGCGAGCTGGCGCGGGAAGCCGGCGGGAAGACAGCGTGCCGCCGATCAGGCCGCTATTGCCGTACGAGGTTTCCTCGCCGGGCGCGCCGCGGTCGACCAGCGCCACCGCACAGCCCGCGCTTGGCCAGCTGCAGCGCCGCCGACGTGCCCGACGATCCCGGCCCCAAGGACGATGACATCGGTGCGCGCCATGCTTTCGTTCGTTCCTCGCTGAGTTGCCGTACGCGTGGCCGGCATGCGCCGGCGAAGCGCTTCGCCGCCTGCGACAAGGCCGCCGATACTGCCTGCCGCGGCATGCGCGGCAACGCCATGCGCCGGACGCGCCCGTCAGGAGATTCCCGCAGATGTCGATGCTGCACTGATCGGCCGCTGCGCTCGCTTGGCTCGGCCGGCACGGTACGCGCGCGGTCGCGGTCTCGATCTTCCTCGGACTGGCGGCTGCCCCCGCTCGCGGCACTGTTCAAGCCGTACGTGCCGGAGGCGATTTTCGCGCTGCTGGTGCTGGCGTTCCTGCGGGTCGATGCGCGCGAGCTGCGCGGCTACTGCGAGCGGCCCGGACTGGTGCTGGCGGCAACCGCCTGGATGATGCTGGTGACGCCGCCGGTGCTCGGGGGCATCTTCCTCGCGTCGGCCTCGGTGAGCGCGCGCCCGGCCTGTTCCTCGCACTCGTGCTGCAGGCCTCGCTCGGCGCCGCTGACCGCCGCGCCGGCTTTCGTCGCGCTGCTCGGCCTCGACGCCGCGCTGACGCTTGCGACGCTTGCCCTGTGCATGGTGGCGACCCCGTTGACGCGCGCCGGTGTTCGCTCACCTGTTTGCGGGCGACGTGCTGACGATTTCGGCGACGGCGCTCGGCGCTCAAGCTGTTCGCGCTGCTCGCCGGCTCGGCGCTCGCCGCAACGGTCATCCGGCGCCTGACGGGCGCAGCCTGGGTCGAAGCCCAGCGCGAGCGATCGATGGCCTGAACGTGATCGTCCTGTTCGTGTTCGCCGTCGCGTCATGGACGGTATCGCGGCGCGCTTCCTTCCGATCCGCTGCTGGTGATCGGCCTCATCGCACTGGCCTTCCTGATCGCGCTTCGTTCTGCGCGGCTCGACCGCGCTGGTGTTCGCCGCCGCTGGCCGCGATCGCGCCTTTGCGCTCGGCTTCACTGCGGCCAACCGCAATATGGGCCTGATGCTGGCGGCGACCGGCGCACGCTGCCGGACGCGACCTGGCTCTATTTCGGCCTCGCGCAGTTCCCGATTTACCTTGCCGCCGCAAATACTGTTGCCGCTGGCGCGCCGCGTTGCCCGCTCTCGCGCCGTCATGATACGCGAACGGCGTCCCGGAGCCTGGCCGATGCACCGCCCCCTGCTGATCGCGCCATCGATCCTGGCCGCCGATTTCGCCCGGCTCGGCGAGGAAGTGCGCGCGGTCGAGGCGGCCGGCGCCGACTGGATCCATGTCGACGTGATGGACGGCCATTTCGTGCCCAACATCACCATCGGCCCGGACGTGGTGAAGGCGTTGCGGCCGCACACCAAGAAAGTGCTTCGACGTGCATCTGATGATCGCGCCGTGCGATCCCTACCTCGAAGCCTTCGCCAAGGCCGGCGCCGACATCATCACCGTGCATGTCGAAGCCGGCCCGCACGTGCACCGTTCGCTGCAGGCGATCCGCGCGCTCGGCAAGAAGGCCGGCGTGACGCTCAACCCGGGCACCCCGGAGAGCACGATCGAATGCGTGATCGACCTCGTCGACCTCATCCTCGTGATGTCGGTCAACCCGGGCTTCGGCGGCCAGACGTTCATTCCGAACGCGGCTCGACAAGATCGCGCGCCTGCGCGCCATGGCGGCCGGCCGGCCGATCGACATCGAAGTCGATGGCGGCATCACGCGCCGAGACCGCGCCGATCGTCGCGGCCGCCGGCGCCAATGTGCTGGTCGCCGGCTCGGCCGTGTTCAAGGGCGGCAGCATCGATGCCTACCGCGCCAACATCGCCGCCATCCGCAACGCCGCGACTGCCACGCGCGGCGAAGCGGCCTGACGTCCACGCGCCCTCGCCTCGAGGGACAATGATGTTGAGAACCGACACCATGATCCCGCGCTACACGCGCCCGCAGATGGCGGCGATCTGGGACGCCGCAGACGCGCTATCGCATCTGGTTCGAGATCGAGGCGCACGCCGCCGATGCCATGGCCGAACTCGGGCTCATCCCGAAGGAGGCCGCGAAGGCGATCTGGGACAACGGCCGCAACGCCACCTTCGACATCGCGCGCATCGACGCGATTGAAGGCGAGGTCAAGCACGACGTCATCGCGTTCCTCACCCACCTCGCCGAGATCGTCGGGCCCGCAGGCGCGCTTCGTGCATCAGGGCATGACCTCATCGGACGTGCTCGACACCTGCTTCAACGTGCAGCTCAAGCGGGCCGCCGACCTCCTGCTGGCCGACGTCGAAGCGCTCATGGCCGCGCTCAAGCGCCGCGCGTTCGAGCACAAGCTCACGCCGACGATCGGCCGCTCGCACGGCATCCATGCCGAGCCGACCACGTTCGGGCTCAAGCTGGCGCAGGCATATGCGGAATTCCAGCGCACCCGTGAGCGCTTGCTGCGGGCGCGTGACGAGATCTCGACCTGCGCGATTTCGGGCGCGGTCGGCACGTTCGCGCAGATCGATCCGCGCATCGAGGCGCACGTCGCCGCCAAGCTGGGCCTCAAGGTGGAGCCGATCTCGACCCAGATCATTCCGCGCGACCGCCACGCCATGTACTTCGCGACCCTCGGCGTGATCGCCGCCTCGATCGAGCGGCTGGCGACCGAGATCCGCCACCTGCAGCGCACTGAAGTGCTGGAGGCCGAGGAATTCTTCTCCGAAGGTCAGAAGGGCTCCTCGGCCATGCCGCACAAGCGCAACCCGGTGCTGTCCGAGAACCTCACCGGTCTGGCCCGCATGGTGCGCGCGTATGTGACGCCGGCGCTGGAGAACGTCGTGCTCTGGCACGAGCGCGACATCTCGCACTCCTCGGCCGAGCGCATGATCGGACCCGACGCCACGGTCACGCTCGACTTCGCGCTGGCGCGCCTGGCCGGGCTGATCGACAGGCTCGTAGTCTATCCGGCCAACATGCAAAAGAATCTCGACCGGCTGGGTGGCCTCGTGCACTCGCAGCGCGTGCTGCTCGCGCTCACGCAAAAGGGCGTGGCGCGCGAGGATGCCTACCGGCTGGTGCAGCGCAATGCCATGAAGGTCTGGCGCGGCGAGGGCGACTTCCTGGCGTTCCTCAAGGCCGATCCGGAGGTGCGCGCCAAGCTGAGCGAGGTCGAGATCGAGGAAAACTTCGACCTCGGATATCACCTCGCGCACGTCGATACGATTTTCGATCGCGTGTTCGGATCGCATTGAGGCACACGATCGCCAGGTCCGCCGCCCGGCGGTGGCACGCCAATCGCCTGCGGCTCGGCGCGGCAGCGCGGTTTGAACGCACGCCACCCACGCAAGTACCTCCGCACCTGATGTCTTTGATTAACGCTTTGCGGCCACAATTCCGGCACCGGCGGAGGGCAGGAACGATGCGGATCGGGGGCACGAGGAATGAGGCCGACGGGGCAAGACCGCGGCCGCCATTGATCGCGAGCCCGGCCCTGCAAGCCAACACGGGCGGCGATCGAGCCGCCGCCCTGCCGCCATCACTGCTCGGCCCGTCCGCGATGCGCCGCCAGCTGCCCGCTCCGACCATCCTGGTGTTCAACTCCGGCCTCGGAGGGCTCACCGTGTTTCGCGAAGTCGCGCGGGCGCGGCCCGATGCCCGGCTGATCTACGCCGCGGACGACGCCCTGTTCCCGTACGGCCGAATCGAGGAGCCGCGCCTGGTTGCCCGCGTGGTCGCGGTGATGGAGGGATTGATCGCCGACCACCGACCCGATCTCGCCGTGATCGCCTGCAACACCGCCTCGACGCTGGTGCTGCCCGCACTGCGGGCCCGCTTCGGCCTGCCGTTCGTCGGAACCGTCCCGGCGATCAAGCCGGCGTGCGCGTCCTCGGTCACGCGGCGGGTCTCGGTGCTGGGCACCGAAGCAACCGTGAAGCGCGAGTACACGCAGGCGCTCATTCGCCAGTACGCCGACGATTGCCGGGTGACGCTGGTCGGCTCGGCGCAAACTCGCGGGGTTCGCGGAGGCCGAGCTGCCCGGTTCACCCGTCGACGACGACGCGATCCGCGCCGAGATGCGGCCGTGCTTCGTCGAGGACGGCGGCCGCACCGACACGATCGTGCTCGCCTGCACGCATTACCCGTTGCTGACCGCCCGCCTGGAGCGCCTGTCGCCCTGGCCGGTGCGCTTCATCGATCCGGCTCCCGCCATCGCGCGCCGCGTCGTCGAGCTCGTGGGCGCCGCGGCGGCTGACGCCTTGCGGGTTCCATCGGAGGCCGTTTTCACGTCGGGGCGCACCGTCTCGCCCGGCCTCGCGGCCGCGCTCGCTGCGCATGGGCTGAGCGTTCCGAACGAGGGCCCGTCCCGGCTCGCCGATCAGGTCAAGCCCCGCATTTGACAGTATGTCCCGATCCGCCTAGAAGGCACCCGCCTCGCGGGCCGTTTCGGCCCGCGAAGCGTTTCGCGACCCGCGGCGGTTGTGCTTTGCGCTTGTCGGAGCCCCGCCTGTCAGTCCTCGAGCGGACAAAGGAGGGCGCGATCCTCAGAAATCGACATTGTGAGCATGAGGACGCGATGACCAAGCGCAGTGAAGCCAAGTACAAGATCGACCGCCGCATGGGGCAGAACATCTGGGGCCGCCCCAAGAGTCCGGTAAACCGCCGCGAATACGGCCCCGGCCAGCATGGCCAACGCCGCAAGGGCAAGCTCTCCGACTACGGCGTGCAGCTGCGCGCCAAGCAGAAGCTGCGCGGCTACTACGGCAATATTTCCGAGAAGCAGTTCCGCGGGATCTACGACGAAGCGATCCGCATGAAGGGCGACTCCGGCGCCAACATGATCGGGTTACTGGAGCGGCGGCTCGACGCGGTGATCTATCGCGCCAAGTTCGTGCCGACCGTGTTCGCCGCGCGGCAGTTCGTCAATCACGGCCACGTCAAGGTCAACGGCCGCCGCGTGACCGTCCCGAGCTATCGGGTCAAGGTCGGCGACCTGGTCGAGGTCAAGGAGGGCTCGAAGCAGCTCGCGCTCGTGCTGGAGGCGACCCACCTCGCCGAGCGCGACGTGCCGGACTACATCGAGGTCGACCACGGCAAGATGACGGCCAAGCTCGCCCGCATTCCGCAGCTTACCGAGGTGCCGTACGCGGTGCAGATGGAGCCGCACCTGGTGGTGGAGTACTACTCGCGCTGATTCTCACTCTCCGGCACGTAGGAAGGCTCAAGCCGAGCGCCGCTGTCCACCCGACGTCATGTGCACCGGCTAGAACCGGTCGCTCGCCTCCGCGGCCTTGACGAAGGCGTCGGCATCGGCGCGTAGCAGCAGGCGTTCGGCCACCAGCGCGTCGGCCGCCGCCTTCACGTTGGCGACATAGGCGTCGCGGTTGCCGTACCGCTCCTCCACCGAGGGCCGCGGATCGCCCGCCGCTTCCCGCTCCGCCCGAGTCTTCGCGAATGGAAGATATGAGCCGTCGCGGTCACAGAGTTCGCCCGGCTCGGCGCGATAGACGTTCCAGCCCGTATACGTCGCGAGCGGCACCGCGATATCGGGCGTGCGAATGCCGGCGACCTCGTTGCCGTCGGCATCGACCGCAGACACGCGCGTGCCGTACCACGCCTCGCTGCTCGCCACCACGAATGCGCGCTCGTCGCTGCCGGGCGGATTGACCCAGTCGACCGGAAGCCCGATCGGATTGCCGTCCTTGGCCACCGAAAAGCCGCTCACCACCGGCATTTTCACGGTGGTCGGATCGACCGCCGTACCAGCCGCGATCGATGGTACGCGGCTTGCCGGTGGAGCCGTGCCCCTGGCGACCCATTCCTCGAGCGCGACCAGCAGCGCACGCAATACCGGGCCGGCGCTGTGCGGATTGCGCGGGTTGGCGCAGCCGGCCGGCGTCGTGGGCGTGCCGGCGCGGCCACCGTGCTGCGTTCCCGCGATCAAATAAACCCGCGCACCCGGCGGCACTTCGGCGTCGCGCTTGCCGGCAGGGTCGGAATGGATGAGCGAAGCGCCTTTCTGCCAGTACTCGGTCGAGGTGTTGGTCTCGATCACCAACGGATCCGAGCCGTCGCCGCGCAGCAGCCCATCGGTGCGTCCGCTGAGCGGATCGGTTACCGCGGCGTGCGCGAACGGAAACCAGTTCTCCGGATAGAAGCGGTCCTCGTGCTGGGTGGCGGTGCGCGCCGGCATTCCGAACTCGTGGTTGGCGAATACCTTGCCGGCGCCGGAGATGTGGGCAAGCACGCCGTCAAACACCTTGCGGCCACGCTCGTCCTTGTTCATGCCGAGCTCAAGGTGGTGGCGCAGGTAGCGGCCGCTCTGCGAGATGCCGAGCGCGATCGCGTGGCGCGGCAGCGCGTCGCCCGCCGCGAGCGGGTTGGCGGCGCCGAGCGGGTCCGTGCGCTCATGGCGCAGGAAGCTCACGAGATCGCGCGTGCCCGCATACCCGATGCCGAGCACCTTGGGCTGTTTGGCCTCGTACCACAGCTCGTAGATCTTGGTTGGCTCGAATTTGGTACCTTCGGGCAGCAGGCGAATCGACTGGAGGTCGGCGAAGTCCCACCGGTCGGGAGCAAGCTCGGTGCGCTGATCGCCTTCGCGCGCCCGCACGGTCAGCCGCGCCCGCGACTTGTCCCTGGATGCGACGGGGTAGCTCAGCCGCGCGACTGCGACATCGGCCGGACCGCGTGTGCCGACCTGGATCTCCTCACGGATGCGCTTGCTGACAGGCTGCTGCTTCTCCATCGCCACGGGAAACTTCGCGGCCAGTCCATTGCCGGTCTTCGGTGCGTCCGGATCCCAGCCCGACCACACGATGGTATGGCCGCGCTCGAACACGAAGGCGTTACCTAGATCTGCGGCCGATTTCGGATCATTCGCGGTCGGCTGCGTGACGCGCGCCGCGTCGTGGACGTACGGCAGCAGTAGCTTGCGGCCGCGATTCGTCACCTCGTAAAGCAGGATGCCGCTGCCCCGGCCGGGCTCGGCCGGGCGCAGGATATAGACGTCGGTCTCGTACTCGACCATGCCGCGGGCATTGCGCTCCGCCTTGTCGAGATTGACGACGACTTTGTTCTCGGGCGCCGCCGGATCGAGCTCGCCCTTGGCGGTGCCGCGAATGCGCTCGTACGCTCCAACCTCGCCGAACCGATGACCGTCGACAAACGGCTCCGGCGGCTCGAGGCGCAATTCGGTAATGACCGCTTGCGCGCCGGTCGCACCAGCGATCAAGCCAAGGGCCGTGGTGACGGCCGCGGTAGTGAGCCTGAGCATGATGGTCCTCCACGAACGTCCGCCGTGGGCAATCATCCATGCGCGTGCGCTGCGGCGACCCCGACCGCGTCGGGGGCGGTGGCGGTGGCGGCGAGGGTCAGGCGGTGGCGCGGTCCTTCACCGGGACGCCTTTGTCCTTCATCAGGCCCTGCAGCTCGCCGGCCTGAAACATCTCGCGGATGATGTCGCAGCCGCCCACGAACTCGCCCTTGACGTAGAGCTGCGGGATGGTCGGCCAGTTGGAGTAGGCCTTGATGCCTTGGCGCAGATCGTCGGATTCGAGCACGTTGATGCCCTTGTAGGCTACCCCGAGATAGTCGAGGATCTGCACCACCTGGCCGGAGAATCCGCACTGCGGGAACTGCGGCGTGCCCTTCATGAACAGCACGACGTCGCTGCCCTTGAGCTCGTTGTCGATGAATTGCTCGATGGCCATTTGAATCGATCCTGTCTGGTGGCGCGTGACTTCGGGCCCTGGGCCCGCTTTCCTGATATATGTAGCGCACCCGGCCCGCGCACCCCAAGCGGAATCACCGCTCGGGAATCCCGGTCTGCAGCGCCAGCGCGTGCAGCTTGCCTCCCATCTCGCCCTGGAGCGCCTGATAGACCAGCTGATGCTGCTGGACCCGCGATTTGCCGCGGAATGATTCGGCGATGACGGTCGCGGCATAGTGATCGCCGTCGCCGGCGAGGTCGCGGATCGTCACCTCGGCATCGGGGATGTGGCGCTTGATCAGGGTCTCGATCTCGCTCGCGTTCATCGGCATGGGCAAGCGATCTCCCCTTGGCTCGGCGTGTCACGCCGGCTGGCCGGCCATGTAGGCCGGCAGCCAGCCCTCGAACCGTTCACTGAGAATCTTGACCAGCATGGGCCGCTCGCCCGGCAGCGTCAACGCGTCGCCTGCGGTCTGTCCCAGCCGCCGAACGGGAATTCCCGCGGCGCGTGCGTTGGCGATCACCGCCTCGGACTGCTCCAGGCCCGTGGTGATCAGGTACCGCCCCTGGTCCTCACCGAACCAGAACGCGTGCGGCAGCATCGTCACCGGCGCGCCATAGAGCCGCGCCCCGATCCCGGACGCCATCGCCATCTCGGCGATGGCGACGAGCACACCGCCGTCGGACACGTCGTGTACCGTCGTCACCTGGCGGTCGCGAATGAGCCCGCGCACGAAATCGCCGGTCCGCCGCTCGGCCGCAAGGTCGACCGGCGGCGGCGCACCCTCTTCCGCCCCGCAAATGTCGCGCAGGTAAAGCGACTGGCCGAGCCAGCCCTGGGTTTCGCCCAGCAGCAACAAGGCTTCGGCCTCGGTCTTGAAGCCGATGGTGGCCGAGTGCGCGATATCCTCCAGCAATCCGACGCCGCCGATCGTCGGGGTCGGCAGAATCGCCCGGCCGTTGGTCTCGTTGTAGAGGCTGACGTTGCCGGACACGACCGGGAAATCCAGCGCGCGGCAGGCCTCGGCGATGCCGCGGATGCAGCCGACCAGCTGGCCCATGATCTCCGGGCGCTCGGGATTGCCGAAGTTGAGATTGTCGGTGACGGCGAGCGGACGCGCGCCGACCGCGGTCAGGTTGCGCCAAGCTTCCGCCACCGCCTGCTTGCCGCCCTCGAACGGGTCGGCCTCGCAGTAACGCGGCGTCACGTCGGTGGTGAGCGCCAGGGCCTTCGGCCCTTCGTCGATCCGCACCACCGCGGCATCGCCGCCCGGGCGCTGGATGGTATTGCCGAGAATGAGGTGATCGTACTGCTCCCACACCCAGCGCTTGGAGCATAGATCGGGGGTGCCGAGCAGCTTCTCGAGCGCGTCGGCAAGCGTCATTGTCGGCACCACTTCGGTCGGCGAGAGCGCAACCGGCCGTTGCGTTTCGTCGAACGGCCGATGGTAGACCGGGGCCTGATCGCCCAGTTCCTTGATCGGCAGGTCCGCCATGATCTCCCCGCCGTGCGACACGATGAAGCGCTTGCTCGCGATGGTTTTGCCGACGACCGCGAAGTCGAGACCCCATTTGCGGAAGATCGCCTCGGCCTCCGCCTCCTTTTCCGGGCGCAGCACCATCAGCATGCGCTCCTGGCTTTCGGAGAGCATCATCTCGTAGGCGCTCATTCCGCTCTCGCGGCACGGCACCTCGTCGAGATCAAGCGCGATCCCGAGATCGCCTTTGGCGCCCATCTCGACCGCGGAGCAGGTGAGCCCTGCCGCGCCCATATCCTGGATCGCGATCACGCAATCGTTGGCCATGATCTCGAGGCACGCCTCGAGCAGCAGCTTTTCGGAGAACGGGTCGCCGACCTGCACGGTCGGCCGCTTCTCCTCGGCGTCCGCGCCGAACTCGGCGGACGCCATGGTGGCGCCGTGAATGCCGTCCCGCCCGGTCTTGGAGCCGAGATAGACGACCGGTTTCCCGACCCCGGTCGCCTTGGCGTAGAAGATCTTGCCGGTCTCCACGATCCCGACCGCCATGGCGTTGACCAGGCAGTTGCCGTCATAGCGCGTGTGGAAGCCGACCGAGCCGCCGACCGTCGGCACGCCGAAGGAATTGCCGTAGCCGCCGATGCCGGCGACCACGCCGGCGACCAGGTGGCGCGTCTTCGGGTGGGCGGGATCGCCGAAGCGCAACGCATTGAGGCAGGCGATCGGCCGCGCTCCCATGGTGAACACGTCGCGCAGAATGCCGCCGACGCCGGTCGCCGCCCCCTGGTAGGGCTCGATGTAGCTCGGGTGGTTGTGGCTCTCCATCTTGAACACGACGGCGAGCCCCTGCCCGATCGAGACGACGCCGGCATTCTCGCCCGGCCCCTGGATCACCCAGGGCGCATCGGTCGGCAGGGCGCGCAGGTGCACCTTCGAGGATTTGTACGAGCAGTGCTCGTTCCACATCGCCGAGAAGATGCCGAGCTCGGTCAGCGTCGGCTCGCGCCCGATCAGCTCATAGATGCGGTGATACTCCTCGGGCGTGAGCCCGTGCTCGGCCACGAGATCGGGCGTGATTTGCGGCTCGTTGGAGTTCACCAGGCGATCTTTTCGCGGCGTCATCAGGGCTCTTAGAGCATTCCCGCAATTGCCTGAGCAAGCCTCGCCGGTCGCGCCGATGCGTCGCTACGCCGCTTGCGCCAAGTGGTCGACGATGCCGGCGAACAGGCCGCGCCCGTCGGTCGAGCCGAGCGCGGTCTCGATGTGGTTCTCCGGATGCGGCATCAGCCCGAGCACGTTGTGCCGCTCGTTGACAATGCCGGCGATCGCCGCGGTCGAGCCGTTGACGTTCCACTTCGGATCGAGCGCACCGTCCGGCGCCGTGTAGCGGAACACGATACGGCCGTCGCCCTCGAGCGCCGCCAGGGTCTCGCCGTCGGCCGCGTAGTTGCCCTCGCCGTGCGCGATCGGGATGCGGATCACCTGCCCGGCATTGTAGCCGCGCGTGAACGGGGTGTCGGAGCGCTCGACGCGCAGGTAGACGTCCTTGCACCCGAAGCGCAGCTGCGCGTTGCGCATCAGCACGCCCGGCAGCAGGCTGGCCTCGCACAGGATCTGGAAGCCGTTGCAGATGCCGAGCACCAGCCCGCCGCGCGCCGCATGCGCGCGCACCGCATCCATGATCGGGGCGCGTGCGGCAATCGCCCCGCAGCGCAGGTAGTCGCCGTAGGAAAACCCGCCGGGCAGAACGACGAGGTCGGTGCCGTCGGGAAGCTCCCGGTCGGCGTGCCAGACCATCTGCGGCTCGCCGTTGCAAACCAGCCGCAGCGCGCGCGCGGCGTCGCGCTCGCGGTTGGAGCCGGGAAAAACCACGACGACGGACTTCATTGCAGCCCGACCGAGGCTTCCGCCCAGCCGACCACCGGCTCGCGGTTCAACAGCTCGAATGCCGCGCGCTCGAGCGCGGCCGAAATCGGCCGGTCGCTGACCAGAGTTGCCACCAGCGCATCGCACCGCTTCGAGACCGCGACGCCGACCGCATAACGCGCCCGCGGCGAGGACGGCTCGACCGCAAAGGCGCGCGCCCGCCCCGGCATGCTGCCGATCGCGACCGGCCGGCCCTCGCCGACCGGGCGGTAGCGTTCGCTCACCAGCACGAGATCGCCGACGCGGTCGATCTCGTCGTCGTCGGCCACCCCGATCGAGCAATTGCAGAAGCCGACCTTCGGCCGCACGTACACGCTGGCCTCGGCGCCGCACGCCGCCGCGGCGCATCGGAACGCGCGGCCCGCCGGCCAGGCGTCGAACGCAAACGGCCATTTGATCTCGATCCATGCCGGCCGCGACGAAACCTCGGCGCCGCGCTCGAGCACGCCGGCCTCGCCGGCCGCGAGGCCGGCCGACAGCACGCACGCAATGGTGAGAACCTTGCAGCGCATCGCTCTCATCCGAGCACTTCGATGCGGTAATTCTCGATCACCGTATTGGCGAGCAACTTGTCGGCGGCCTCCTTCAGATTCGAACTCGGCGCCGGCGCGGTCGCTGCCGTCGAGCTCGATGTCGAACACCTTGCCCTGGCGCACGCTGGCAATGCCGCCGACGCCGAGCGACCGCAGCGCGCCCTCGATCGCCTTGCCCTGCGGATCGAGGATGCCGGGCTTGAGCGTCACGGTCACGCGGGCTTTCATTGCGGATCACCGGATTGCGCGTGCCACTCACTACAGGCCGGTATCGCGATAGATCTCGTCGAGCGGCAACGAAACGTCGAGCGAATCGAGCTCGAGCCCGTCGCCGAGCGACCTCAAGCGCTGCTCGTCGAAGCCCACTCGGCGCGCAAACACCACGACTTCGACCGAGTCCTGGGCGACGACAACGTAGTGCGTCAGGGCCGGCATGCCGGCATACGCCGCACGCTTCCATTTGAGATCAAGGCCCGAGGTGGAAGGCGACATGATCTCGAACAGAACGATTGCATCGCCAGTGTGACGCTGCAATCGATCGCTACTCGAAAACCCTTTTGGGAGGACCATGACGTCCGGCTCGGGCCGGCTGATGTCCGAAATCATTGCCCCAATGCCGGGTATCGCCCTCCACGAAAGCTGCAGCTGCCGCTGCTCGCGAGCCAAAACGTACAGGATGTTGGCCAAGATCTGTTGATGGAGGATTGCCGGGCTCGCATTCAAGATCGGCTCCCCGTCGATCAGCTCCCACTTCTCTTCGTCCGGGCGTGTGTCCGTGAAGGCGTAGAAGTCCTCGACGGTCATCGGACCGGTGTCAATGACGGGGACGCCCATAAGGAAACTTCCAAAAGTTCAGCCCTTGACCAGCACCGGGCCGGTGCCGCGCGGGGGCTCGTTCTCGCCCATGATGCCGAGGCGCTTGGCCACCTCGGTATAGGCCTCGACCAGGCCGCCGAGGTCGCGCCGGAAGCGGTCCTTGTCCAGCTTCTCGTTGGATTTGATGTCCCATAGCCGGCAGCTGTCGGGCGAGATCTCGTCGGCGACGACGATGCGCATCATCTCGTTCTCCCACAGCCGGCCGCATTCCATCTTGAAATCGACCAGCCGAATGCCGACGCCGAGGAACAGGCCGGACAGGAAGTCGTTGACCCGGATCGCGAGCGCCATCACGTCGTCGATCTCCTGCGGCGTCGCCCAGCCGAACGCCGTGATATGCTCTTCGGAGACCATCGGATCGTTGAGCGCATCGTTCTTGTAATAGAACTCGATGATCGAGCGCGGCAGCTGCGTCCCCTCCTCGATGCCGAGGCGCTGCGCCAGCGAACCGGCGGCGGTATTGCGCACCACGACCTCCAGTGGAATGATCTCGACCTCGCGAATCAGCTGCTCGCGCATGTTGAGCCGGCGGATGAAGTGGGTCGGCACGCCGATGTCGTTGAGATGCTGGAACACGTACTCGGAAATACGGTTGTTGAGCACGCCCTTGCCGTCGATGACCTGATGCTTCTTGGCATTGAACGCGGTGGCGTCGTCCTTGAAGTGCTGGATCAGTGTTCCAGGTTCCGGTCCCTCGTAGAGGACCTTCGCCTTGCCCTCGTAGATTCGGCGGCGGCGGCTCATCGGGATGTACCGTGGCTTGAGAAAATCCATTGGACTGCCGTGACTCCCTAGGGTCGAGGTCGGCGGCGGCGCGGGGCCGGGCGCGACTCAGGAAGCGCGAATACTGGCCGCCCGCATGGATCGAACCTAGCCCATCGTATTGCGGAGCACAATCGACCGGGCCAAGGCAATCGGGCGCGAGATAGCAGTTGTTGATTTGGCGATTCCGAGCCGGTATGCAAGTCCAGACACCTACGGAGATCCATCCGCGATTTTCCGGACACCCTTGAGACAAATGACGAGGCTCGCATGACGACGTTCGACAAACGCGAAGAAGGCTTCGAGAAGCAGTTCGCGCACGACGAGGAGCTTCGGTTCAAGGCCCATGCCCGGCGCAACCGGCTGCTCGGGCAATGGGCAGCGGAAAAACTCGGCCTGACCGGCGAGGAGGCGGCCGCCTACGCCAAGGAGGTGGTGATGTCGGACTTCGAGGAGGCCGGCGACCACGACGTGTTCAAGAAGATCCGCAAGGATCTCGACGCCAAGGGCGTCGCCCAATCGGACCACCAGATCCGCCGCACCATGGACGAGCTGATGCAAAAGGCGATCGAGGGGATCAGGTCCGGCACCTGATCGCCGCAGCAAGACGTCGGACTTTCCAGCCCGCAGGCGCGCTTCAAGGCTCGGCAGCGGCAAGCGCGGACGCGACGCCGTCGAGGACGCCGTCGAGATTCGATCCGATGTCTCCAGCCGGAATATCAAGCACGCGGTAACTGCGCTGCGCGAGCCACGCGCGCCGCTGCCGACGGGCGCCTGCCGCGGCCTCGCTCTCGTTTTCCGGCGTAACCTCGATCACCATGCGTAGCGCAAACGAGACGAAGTCGACGATGTGCGGCCCGACCGGCACCTGCCGCTTGAACCCCTTGCCGGCCAGCCGGCGGTCGTTCACCAGAGCGTCCCACAGGGCGCGCTCGGCGTCGGTCGGGTTGCGCCGCAGCAGGCGCGCAAGCCCGCGCACCGGCGCCCGTTCGGACGGCACCTGACCCCGTGCGTGCTCGGCGATGAGCGCGCGCAGCACCTCGGCCTCCTCGCCGTCGAGCACGCCGCCGCGGGCCGGACCCTTGCGCCCTTCGGCGATCGCGGTGATCACGCCGTGCAGCGTCTGCAGATCCTGCCGGGTCGGCTGCATGCGATGGAGAATGTTGCGCAGGTTGATCTGCATGGTGGCCCGTTTCTCGGGCGGGCGGAAGAACTCCACCTTCTCGAGCTCGCGCTCGACGGTGGCGAAGAACGCGAGCAGCTGCTCCTTGACCGCGGGGTCCGATTTCTGCGGCATGGCGAACGGCAAAGCGCCGCCGCCCGCGAGCTTGAACCACTCGTAGGCGATGACGAGCACGGCCTGCGCCAGGTTGAGCGATGCGAAGGCGGGGTTGACCGGCAGGGTGATGATGCGATCGGCGAGCCCGACCTCCTCATTCTGCAGCCCCCAGCGCTCGCGGCCGAACAGGATACCGACCGTCTCCCCGGCCGCGATGTGCGGCGCCATCTGGCGCGCGGCGCCCTCGGCGCTCACCACCGGCTTGGCCTGGTCGTGGGCGCGCGCGGTGGTCGCAAACACCAGCGTGCAGTCGGCAATCGCCGCCTCGACGGCGTCGAACAGCCGCGCATTGTCGAGCACGCGGTCGGCACCCGAGGCGGCGGCCCGGGCGCGGGCGCTCGGCCAAGGCTCGCGCGGCCTGACGAGGCGCAGCTGCGACAGGCCGAAATTGGCCATCGCGCGCGCGGCCGTGCCGACGTTTTCGCCCAGCTGCGGCTCGACCAGAATCACCACCGGCGCGGGCTCGTCTACCCACCGTTTGGTCTTGTCGGTGCCGGCGCCGGGCATCTCGATACTCCGCTCGCGGATATAGCGAAGCGCCGGGAGGCGGAAAAGCATGGCCGGCAGCCTTAAAGCCGGCTTTTGCCTGCCGCCTGCCGATGCTATAGGCACGCGCGCCGGAGCGGGGCCCGGCGGCCGGCCGAGGGGCCGACACCCTGGCCTCGAGCTCCACCCGTCGACGCGCATAGGCTTTCTTCCCCATGGCAAAAATCAAAGTGGCCAATCCGGTCGTCGAGCTCGACGGCGATGAGATGACGCGGATCATCTGGCAGCTCATCAAGGACAAGCTGATCCACCCGTACCTCGATATTGAGCTGCAATACTTCGATCTCTCGATCGAGAACCGCGACAAGAGCGACGATCAGGTCACGGTCGATGCGGCGGAAGCGATCAAGAAGGTCGGGGTCGGGGTCAAGTGCGCCACCATCACGCCCGACGAGGCGCGGGTGAAGGAGTTCGGGCTCAAGAAGATGTGGCGTTCGCCGAACGGCACCATCCGCAACATCATCGGCGGAGTGATCTTCCGCGAGCCTATCATCTGCCGCAACGTGCCGCGGCTGGTGCCCGGCTGGACGCAGCCGATCGTAATCGGCCGCCACGCCTACGGCGACCAGTATCGCGCCACCGACATCCGGGTGCCGGAAGGCGCCAAGCTGATGCTCAGCTACGCGGCGCCGGACGGCAAGGAGACGGTGGTGCCGGTGTTCGAGTTTCCGGACTCGGGCGTGGCGCTTAGCATGTACAACCTCGACGGCTCGATCCGCGATTTCGCCCGCGCCTCGTTCAACTACGGGCTGGCGCGCAACTATCCGGTCTACCTGTCGACCAAGAACACCATCCTCAAGGTCTACGACGGCCGCTTCAAGGACATTTTCCAGGAGGTGTTCGAGCGCGAGTTCAAGCCTGAGTTCGAGCAGCGCAAGCTCACCTACGAGCACCGGCTGATCGACGACATGGTAGCGGCGGCGCTCAAATGGTCGGGCGGCTACGTGTGGGCATGCAAGAACTACGACGGCGACGTGCAGTCCGACATCGTGGCGCAAGGCTTCGGCTCGCTCGGCCTGATGACCTCGGTGCTGATGACGCCCGACGGCAAGGTGGTGGAGTCGGAGGCGGCGCACGGCACGGTGACGCGCCACTATCGCGAACACCAGAAGGGCAAGGAGACCTCGACCAACTCGATCGCGTCGATCTTCGCCTGGACGCGCGGGCTCGCGCATCGCGCCAAGCTCGACGACAACGCGGCGCTGGCGCGGTTCAGCGCGACACTGGAGAAGGTCTGCGTCGATACCGTCGAGTCGGGCTTCATGACCAAGGACCTCGCGCTGCTCGTCGGCGCCGAGCAGAAATGGCTGTCCACCACCGGCTTCCTCGACAAGGTGGACGCCAACCTCAAGCAGGCGATGGTGAACGCAGGTGTGCAATGACCCGATCGTGTGGGGTGCTGTGGTCGGTCGTGCTCGTCGCTGGCGCGCCGGCGAGCGGGGCCCTGGCGCAAGTGCCCGCGCCGATCGCCGCACCGGGGGAAGTTGCGGTCGCAACCCTGCACGCCGAGGGTGCCCAGGTTTACGACTGCAAGGCCGGCAGCGATGGGAAACTCGCATGGGCATTCCGCGAGCCGATCGCGACCCTGCTGCTCGACGGCAAGACCGTCGGACGCCACTATGCCGGCCCGAGCTGGGAGCATACCGACGGAAGCGCGCTGGTGGCCAAAGTCGCAGGGCGCGCGCCCGGAGCGACGCCGAAGGACATACCCTGGCTCAAGCTTGAAGTGACCGAGCGCCGCGGCAACGGCGTACTGTCGGGCGTAACCACCATCCAACGCATCAACACGCAGGGTGGCGCGCTCGAAGGTGCCTGCGATAAGGCCGGCGCGTATATGAGCGTGCCTTACGCCACCGACTACGTGTTCCTGCGCAAGGGTTCGTGATCGTCATCGCGGGCGCGGCGAAGCAATCCAGGCGGCAGTGCCGTTCCGGATTGCTCTGATGTCCCGTTGTCAAGCTCCTGGGCAGGGTCGTTCGTTGTCCGCGCGATCGCCGCGTGGAGGCAAGCTGTTGTGGTCGTGCAAGGGTGGGAGCGAAGCCTTGAGACGTCGGTCAACATCCTCTGATCCGCGGGTTCTCGCATGTCCGAATGTCCGTCCGGGGCTGTCCCTGTCTTCGTACGGGCGTCGATCTTGCGATCGGCCTCAAAGCAATCCTCGGGAATTCCCCACCGCGGCTTGCGCTCCCGCCGTTGCACGAGATCGTATTGGCCGCACCGTTGCCCCGGCCTTGGGCTCCCTGATGGTGGTGATCCGCAATCTCTTCCCTCGATGGCCCACTTAGCTGACGGCAGCACGGGCCGTGGTGAGCTCGCGGTTGATCGCCCAGATGAAGGCGGCCAGCTCGCGTGCCACCGCGGTGACGGCGACGGTCTTGAGCTTGCCCCTCCGGATCAGCGAGCGATAGCGCGCGCACAGCCGGCCCTGCGCCTTCCAGGCGATCGCGCCGACCTCTGGTGGCGCCGCTGCAACCTTGACCTGCTTGTCTTTGCCGACCCGCGGGGGATGCTGGTAGCTCCAGGCGCACTCCACCAGAACCCGGCGGGCACGGCGGTTGCCGGCCTTGGTGATCGGGCCGCGCTTGATGGTGTCGCCGGTGGAGTCCTCCGATGGCACCAGGCCGAGATAGGCCATCAGCTGGCGTGGCGTTCGAAACCGCGACAGGTCGCCGACCTCGGCCAGAAACGCCGTTGCCGATATCAGATCGATGCCGCGCATCGCCATCAGCGCGGGGACGACCTCGCGCAATGACCAGTCCTCAACCGCCGCACGGATCGCCTGCTCGAGCCGCTCGAGCCGCTCCCCGGCTTGCCGCACCGCCAACAGCATCTCCTCGAAAGCGATGCGTTGCTCCAGATGCGCAAGCTTGAGCCCTGCAAGCCAGCTCATGTGCGCTTTGGTCCAAGTCCGCTTGCCTCCATGGCGCAGCTCGTGCCGCAACAGAAACGCAGAGACCTGCTGGCGCTTCGAGCGCAGATCTACAACCGCCGCCTCGCGCGCCCGAGTCAATTCCCGCATCGCCTCATGGCGTTCGTCAGGAACCCACACCGCGGTGAGTTCCCCGGCGCGCAGCAGCTTCACCAGGCTCATCGCATCGCGCCGGTTGGTCTTCACCCGATCGCCCGGCCGCTTGGGAATGAGCGACGGCGCAACCACCAGGCAGTCTTGCCCAAGGCCCTTGATCTGCCGGTACAGCCCATAGCCTGTCGGCCCGGCCTCGTAACAGAACGTCAGGCGGGCGTACTTGCCGGCAAGCTTACGTACCAGCTTGGCGGTTGCCGCTGCACTGTTCTCAACCTCCCCAACAAAGCGAACCTCACCCGCCCGTCCGGCCTCCGCAACCGCCACCGCATTCCGCCACTTGGATGTATCAAATGCTACAAAAGCTTCGCTATCATGCCTCATGACTCGCCCTCCTTGCTTGAGGCTCTGCCCGGCCCATCCGGGCAACCCTCGCACTCGCATCGAGGGCGAGTCGCCTCCGCAAGAAAAGGGACATACGGTCTTCGTCGCCGGGCTCCTCGGAAGAAACCGAGGGGAAACAACTCGCGATGACGGAGGCGGATGGGTTTCAGGCCCCCCACGCCGTCATCCTGAGGTGCCCGAGCGAAGCGAGGGCCTCGAAGGATGCTGCTCTGCCGTGCAGCTGCTATGTTGTGCGTCCTTCAAGGCTCGCCCGACTTCGTCGGGCGAGCGCCTCAGGATGACGAGTTAGAACAAGCGTTGCCCCCACAACACCGTCATTCTGATCAGGGTGAGGGATTGCCCAAGTTTCATCCAGGTGGATCGGCCGCAGGCCGGTGTGCAACTCGCAATGACGGGACGTCTTCCTGTTCGCAGCAAAGCTCAGCGGCGGCGGCGGACCTTCTTGCGCGGCGGCTCGTCGTCCTCATCGATCTCTCTCTGACGATATCGCCGTCCGGCGTGATCAACTCGCTCCCGACGCGTTCCTGGACAACCTTACGCATCCGCCGGGCGAGGTCCGGCTGCTTCCGCATCAGGGGGTGGAGATCGTCGGCGTCCAGGATGAGCAACCGTGTTCGCTCCGTCGCCCGGACGGTCGCCGAACGCCGCGCGCGTCGCAGCACCGCGACCTCGCCGAAGAAGTGGCCGTCACGGAGCCTGCTGGCGCCGTCCGGCAGCTCGATCTCGACCTCGCCGCTGACGATGAAGTACATCGAATGCGCGGGCTCGCCGCGCCGGGCCACGATCGCGCCGGCCTCGACCGTTTCGGTCCGCAGCAGGCGGCAAATATCGGCGATCTCGCTGGCTTTCAGGCCTTCGAACAGCGGCACGCGGGCGATCATGCCCCAGCTCGCAACGAAGTCGCGGTTGTGGATCGTTTGCGAGAACGCGGTCGCGATGATGCCGACCGGCAGCGCGATCATGACGATAGCGCATATGATCGCGACGCTGTTGATGGTCCGGCCAATCCACGTCACCGGCACGACATCGCCATAGCCGACGGTGCCCAGCGTCGCCACCGCCCACCACATGGCGTGTGGGATGGTGCCGAACTTGTCGGGCTGCGCCTCGCGCTCGGCCAGATACATCAAAGAGGCGGCAAGCAGCGCGGTCCCGAGGAAGATCAGCAGACATCCCGCCAGCGGGCGCCGCTCCTGATAACGGCGTCGAACAGGGAACGGATGCCCACCGAGTAGCGCGCGAACTTGAGGAACCGGAAGATGCGAAAGACCAGGATCGCCCGCAGGTCAGCCGCCAAGAAGAAGCCGATCCAGAATGGCACGATGGCGACGAGGTCGACGATGCCGTTCAGGCTTCTGGCGTAGCCGAGACGCAGCCGCAGGGCTTCCGCGCGATCGCCGCCGGCGGGTTCGGCGGCGACCCACAGCCGCAGCAGGTATTCCACCGTAAAAATGACGACGGACACCACCTCCACGGCAAAGAACAACCGCGCATGGCGCGCGGACAGCTCCGGAACGGTATTGAGCGGGACGGCAATGACGTTGACGACGATGAGCGCGAGCAGCGCGCCGCTGACGAGGCGGCTCGGGTAGCCACCCGCCGGACCGTGCTCCAGCGCCTCGAACATCCGGCGGCGGAGCGTGCCGCCTTTGTGCTGCGACGCCAACGAAGCCCCCTCCTCGAGACCCAGGTCGCGCAAGAGGTTCAGCCGCCGCCGATTGCCGACGCAATGGCCTCCAGCGCCGCCGCCGCGCGCGAGCCGTCGGGGCCGCCCGCCTGCGCCATGTCGGGCCGGCCGCCGCCGCCCTTGCCGCCGAGCGCCTCAGCGCCTCGGCGCACGAGATCGACGGCGTTGAACCGCCCGGTGAGGTCGGGCGTCACGCCGACCACCAGCCCGGCCTTGCCTTCGTCGTTGACGCTGACCAGTGCGACGATCCCGGAGCCGACCTGCTTCTTGCCTTCGTCGGCGAGGCTCTTGAGGTCGCGCACGTCGATGCCGTCGACCGCGCGCGCCATCAGCTTCACGTCGCCGACCGTGCGGATGGTACCGAGCTCGCCGGCGGTCGCCGTTCCGCCGCCCATCGCGAGCTTCTTCTTCGCCTCGGCCAGCTCGCGTTCGAGCCGCCGGCGCTCGTCGAGAAGGCCGGCGACGCGCGCATCGATCTCGCCGACCGGTACCTTCATCAGCGCCGCGGTCCCGTGCAGCTTGCGGCTGTCGGCGGCGAGCTGGCGCCGCGCCGCTTCCCCGGTGATCGCCTCGATCCGGCGCACGCCGGCGGCGACGCCCGCTTCCGACATGACGGCGACGAGCCCGATGTCGCCGGTCCGCCGCACGTGCGTGCCGCCGCACAATTCCACCGACCAGCCGAGCGCATTGCCGCCCTCGCCCATCGCCACCACCCGCACCTCGTCGCCGTACTTCTCGCCGAACAGCGCGCGCGCACCGGACGCGATCGCGTCGTCGACCGCCATCAGGCGGGTGATCACTGGCGCGTTCTGCAGCACGATGCGGTTGGCGATGTCCTCGACTTTCGCAACCTCGCCGTCGGCCATCGGCTTCGGATGCGAGAAGTCGAAGCGCAGCCGGTCCGGCGCGACCAGCGAGCCCTTTTGCGCGACGTGATCGCCGAGCACCTGCCGCAACGCCTCATGCAGCAAATGGGTGGCCGAGTGATTGAGGCGGATGTCGCTGCGGCGGGCGTGGTCGACCTCGAGCGCGAGCGCGGCCCCCGGGCGGAGCGTTCCCTCCTCCACGGTGCCGAAATGCGCGAACACGTCGCCCGCCTTGCGCTGCGTGTCGGTGACGCGGAAGCGTACCCCCTCGCCGGTCATTAAGCCGGTGTCGCCGACCTGGCCGCCGGCCTCGGCGTAGAACGGCGTCTGATTGAGCACGATTGCGCCGGATTGGCCCTGTTCCAGCGCCTCGACCATCCGCCCGTCGCGCGTGAGCGCCTGCACCACGCCTTCGGCGCTTTCGGTCTCATAGCCCAAGAACTCGGTCGCTCCGACCTGTTCGCGCACGCCGAACCACACCGCATCGGTCGCGGCCTCGCCGGAGCCTGCCCAGGAGGCGCGCGCCCGCTCGCGCTGGCGTTCCATGGCGGCATTGAACGCCTCGGTGTCGACCGCAATGCCGCGCGGGCGCAGCGCATCCTGCGTGAGGTCGAGCGGAAACCCGTAAGTGTCGTAGAGCGTGAAGGCGGTCTCGCCCTTGAGCTTGTCGCCGTGCCTGAGCTCCCGGCTCTCCTCGTCGAGAATCGCAAGCCCGCGCTCCAGCGTCTTGCGAAAGCGCGTCTCCTCGAGCTTCAGCGTCTCGGCGATCAGCGCCTCGGCCCGCTGCAGCTCCGCATAGGCCTGCCCCATCTCGCGCTCGAGCGCCGGCACCAGCCTCCACATCAACGGCTCGCGCGCGCCCAGAAGCTCGGCATGGCGCATGGCGCGGCGCATGATGCGGCGGAGCACGTAGCCGCGCCCCTCGTTGGACGGGAGCACCCCGTCGCCGATCAGGAACGCGCTGGCGCGCAGGTGGTCGGCGATCACCCGGTGGGAAGCCTTGCGCGGCCCCTCGGGGTCGACGCCGGTGGCGTCGGCCACCGCCTTGATCAACGCGCGGAACAGGTCGGTGCCGTAGCTGTCGTGGGTGCCCTGGAGCACCGCGGCGATGCGTTCGAGCCCCATGCCGGTGTCGATCGACGGCTTCGGCAGGTCGATGCGCTCGCCGCCCGCGAGCTGCTCGAACTGCATGAACACCAGGTTCCAGATCTCGACGAACCGGTCGCCGTCGGCGTCGGGTGAACCCGGCGGCCCTCCCGGGATATGATCGCCGTGGTCGTAGAAGATCTCCGAGCACGGGCCGCACGGACCGGTGTCGCCCATGGCCCAGAAATTGTCGGAGCCGGCGATGCGGATGATGCGCGCCTCCGGCAGCCCGGCGATCTTCTTCCACAGGTCGAAGGCGACGTCGTCGTCGACATAGACGGTCGCGCTCAGGCGATCCTTGGGCAGCCCGAAGTCGCGCGTGACCAGATTCCAAGCGAGCTCGATCGCGACGTCCTTGAAGTAGTCGCCGAACGAGAAGTTGCCGAGCATCTCGAAGAAGGTGTTGTGGCGCGCCGTGTAGCCGACATTGTCGAGATCGTTGTGCTTGCCGCCGGCGCGCACGCATTTCTGTGCGGTCACCGCCCGGCTATAGGGACGCTTCTCGAGGCCGGTGAAGACGTTCTTGAACTGCACCATGCCGGCATTGGTGAACATCAGGGTCGGATCGTTGCGCGGCACCAGCGGCGAGGATGGCACGACGGTGTGCGCGTTCTTCGCGAAGAAGTCGAGGAATGCCGACCGGATCTCGTTGACGCTGCTCATCTGACCCTGCTGTTCGCGGCCGCCCGCGCGAGATTGCCGTTGCGGCGGCTAGCGCGATGTTTCGGCGAGGGTTTTAGCGGCGGGCCGCGGGCGAGTCTAGGAACGGGGGTCCGCTTCGCCCGGCCGCCATCTGCGTCCCATTCGGCTCGCAATGGCCGACCCCGTGCTCTATACGATAGCCGGGCACCGAAGCGAAAGAACGTGACGGATTGCGGGACGTGCGTGACGTCAAAGCCATCGACTGCGATGTGCACCCGACCGTGCCGGGGTGGGCGGCGCTCACCCCCTACCTTGAGGCGTTCTGGCGCGACTCGGTCGAGGAGCGCGGCATCGGGACGCTGGAATCGATCAGCTACCCGCCCGGCGCGCCGCTCACCGCCCGGGCCGACTTTCGCGGTGCCGACACGCTGGCGGCGGCGAGCGTTGCCGACCTTAAGCCGGTGTTCGACCGCTGGGGCGCCGACATCGCGATCCTTAACTGCCTCTACGGCATCCAGCTGGTGTTCAACGAGGACATGGCGGCCGCGTTCGCGCGCGCGCTCAACGACTGGATCGCCAAGGAATGGCTCGACCGCGACCCGCGGCTGCGCGCCTCGATCGTGGTGCCGCTGCAGAACGTCGAGCACGCCGTCGACGAGATCGAGCGGCGCGCGCCCGACCGGCGCTTCGTGCAGGTGTTGCTGCTGGCGATGGGCGAGGTGCCGCTCGGCCGCCGGGCGCTGTGGCCGCTCTATGCGGCGGCCGAGCGCCATCAGCTGCCGATCGGCATCCACGCCGGCTCCGCCTACCGCAATCCGGTGACCGCGCTCGGCTGGCCGAGCTATTACATCGAGGACTACGCGGCGCAATCGCAGGGGTTTCAGAGCCAGGTCGCAAGCCTGGTGAGCGAGGGCGTGTTCGCGAAGTTCCCCGCCCTCAAGGTGGTGCTGATCGAATCCGGCGTGACCTGGCTGCCGGCGTTCCTGTGGCGGTTCGCGAAGTTCTGGCGCGGCATCCGCACCGAGGTGCCGTGGGTCGACCGTTCGCCGGCCGAGATCGTGCGCGACCACATCCGGCTCACGCTCCAGCCGCTGGACGGGCCGGACGCGCCCGAGGAGGTCGAACGCATCATCGAGCACCTGCGCTCCGACGACGTCCTGCTCTATTCCTCCGATTTTCCGCACTGGCAGTTCGACGGCGATGCCGTGATGCCGGCCGGAATTCCGCCCGGGCTCGAGCGCAAAATCCTGGTCGACAATCCGCTCAAGACGTACAATCGCCTGAACGCAGTTTGAGGACGACGCCCATGAACGTGGAATTGCGTCAGCCGCTGGCGGCCGCCAAAGTGAAGCCGGCGGTGATCGATTGCGACATCCATCCGACCGCGACGCTCGCCGACTTGCGGCCGTACCTGTCGAACCGCTGGTGGGACTATTTGCAGACCTACGGCGAGCGCCGCCGGCATGGTTTCGCACGCAGCTACCCTTATCCGAAGGTGACGCCGCGCGCCTGCCGCCGCGATGCCTGGCCGCCGGGCGGCGGCCTGCCCGGCAGCGACGTCGATTTCATGCGAGCGCAGCACCTCGACCATTACGGCATCGAGTACGGCGTGATGAACCCGCTGTCGCCGACCGGGCAAGGCGAGCAGAACCCGGAATTCAGCGCCGCCATGGCGGCGGCCAACAACGAATGGCAGATGGCGGCGATGACCGGCCGCGAGCCGCGGCTCAAGTCGTCGATCGTCGTCCCGTACGAGGATGCAGAGGCCGCGCGCGCCGAGATCAAGCGGCGGGCCGGCAACCGCGACTACGTCCAGGTGTTCATGCTCAGCCGCACCAGCGAGGCGCTCGGGCGGCGGCGCTACTGGCCGATTTACGAGGCCGCGGTCGAGCACGGCCTCCCGGTCGGCATCCACGTGTTCGGTTACAGCGGCTGGCCGACGACCGCGACCGGCTGGCCCTCGTTCTACATCGAGGAGATGACCGAGCATGCCACCTCCTCGCAGGCGCTGGTCACCTCGATGATCATGGAGGGCGTGTTCGAGCGCTACCGCGAGCTCAAGGTCGTGCTGATCGAATCCGGCTTCGGCTGGCTGCCGGCGCTCGGCTGGCGGCTCGACCGCAACTGGAAGCGGCTCAAGGACGAGGTCCCGCACCTGACGCGCGCCCCGTCGGAATACATTCGCGAGCACTTCTGGGTCTCGACCCAGCCGATGGAGGAGGCGGAGGATCCCGATCACCTGATCGAGGTGATGAACTGGATCGGCGTCGACCGCATCCTGTTCGCCAGCGACTATCCGCACTGGGATTTCGACGATCCGTTCGTGGCGCTGCCGCCGAGCCTTGGCGCCGATCAGCGCCGCGCGATCTTCTCCGAGAACGCCAGGCGCGTGTACCGCTTCGCGTGATGGCCCGGCACGTCGTCGCCGCGGTCGGCGAGATTGCACCGGGCGGCCGCAGGCTCGTGCACGTCGCCGGCCGCGCGGTCGTGGTGTTCAACCTCGGCGGCGAGTTCTTCGCGCTTGGCGACCGCTGCCCGCACAAGGGCGGCAGCCTCAGCCAGGGCAAGCTCACCGGGCTCGTCGAATCGTCCGAGCCCGGCGAGTACCGCTACAGCCGGCGCGGCGAGATCCTGCGCTGTCCCTGGCACTCCTGGGAGTTCGACATCCGCACCGGCCGCTCGTGGTGCGACCCCGAGCGGTTGCGCGCGCGCAACTACGCGGTCAGCGTCGAGCCCGGCGCGCGCGTGGTCGAAGGCCCCTACGTCGCCGAGACATTCCCGGTTACGATCGAGAACGACTACGTGGTGGTGGAGGTCTGAGCTCCGAATTCGTCATTGCCGGGCTTGACCCGGCAATCCATCTCTTCAACAACACTCTTGCGAAGAATGGTGGATGCCCGGGTCAAGCCCGGGCATGACGAGTGAGTAAAGAGCCGTCGATCCACGAGACGGCGACGCGGCAGCCGAGCGACGATCGTCATTGCCGGGCTTGACCCGGCAATCCATCTCTTCAACAAAACTCTTGCGAAGAATGATGGATGCCCGGGTCAAGCCCGGGCATGACGAGTGAGAGTCAAGAGCCGTCGATCCGCGAGACGGCGACGCGGCCGCCTAGCGACGATCGTCATTGCCGGGCTTGACCCGGCAATCCATCTCTTCAACAAAACTCTTGCGAAGAATGATGGATGCCCGGGTCAAGCCCGGGCATGACGAGTGAGAGTTAAAGAGCCGTCGATCCGCGAGACAGCGACGCGGCAGCCGAGCGAGGATCGTCATTGCCGGGCTTGACCCGGCAATCCATCTCTTCAACAAAGCTCTTGCGAAGAATGATGGATGCCCGGGTCAAGCCCGGGCATGACGAGTGAGAATAAAGAGCCGTCGATCCGCGAGACGGCGACGCGGCAGCCTAGCGAACGATCTCTTCCCAGAGATCCCGCCATTCTGGATTCGTCGAGATGATGAGGTCGATTTTCCATTCGCGCGACCAGTGTTTGATATTCTTTTCTCGTTGAATGGCGGCCAGCGCCGTGTCGTGCTGCTCGTAGTAGACGAGCATCTTGACGCCATACTTCTTGGTGAATCCCTTCACCAAACCTTCACGGTGCTCGTAGGTTCGGCGGATCAAGTCATTTGTAACGCCGACGTAGAGCGTTCCACCGGGCCCGCTCGCGAGGATGTATACCCAGAAGCTCATTTTTCAGATGGATTGCCGGGTCAAGCCTGGTCAAGCCCGGCAATGACGGGTCGGACTTATTCCTCGGCGGCGGCATCGTCCTTGGCTCTCCTCGCCGGCGAGGATCTGCTCGGCGACCGGACCGGCTTTCTGCCCGATCGTCCTCTCGATCTCGGCTGCGGGCTTTGGCTTGCACCCCTGGGTTCGTTTTGAGGTCCTCAATTTACGGTGGCCGACTTCCCAACTCGATACAACTTATGCGCTATCAGACCGTCGTCCCGGGACACAACGAGAGCACTCTCTCCTGCCGGTCTCCTGCCGGGGAGGGCGGCCGCGCACAGCGGGCCGGCGGGGTCGGGGGGTTGGGGGCACCCCGGCCGGCCGCGCGCATGGGCTGCGGCCACCCTCCCCTTTCCTTTCGGAGCGTTCACGCCTCCGCGGCGTCGTCCGCGGCAACCTCCTCGCCGGCGAGGATCTGTTCGGCGATCAGGCCGGCGTTCTGCCGGATCGCCTTCTCGATCTCGGCGGCGACGTCCGGGTTGGATTTGAGGAACGCCTTGGCGTTCTCGCGCCCTTGCCCGATGCGCTGCGAGTCGTAGGAGAACCAGGCGCCCGACTTTTCCACCACGCCGGCCTTGACGCCGAGGTCGATCAGCTCGCCGGCCTTGGAGACGCCTTCACCGTACATGATGTCGAACTCGACCTGCTTGAACGGCGGCGCCAGCTTGTTCTTCACCACCTTGACGCGGGTCTGGTTGCCGACCACCTCGTCGCGCTCCTTGATGGCGCCGATGCGGCGGATGTCGAGACGGACCGAGGCGTAGAACTTGAGCGCATTGCCGCCGGTCGTGGTCTCGGGCGAGCCGTACATCACCCCGATCTTCATGCGGATCTGGTTGATGAAGATCACCATCCCTGTACCAGCAGTTCAACACGCAGGTGTTCGAGCAGCGGCTCGAGGATGGTGTAGGGCAGGCGAATGCGGTCGGCCAGTTCCATGCCGCTCGCTTCGCCGCCATGCAGCGACTTGACGATCAGCGACTGTCAGCGAGTCGCGCGACAGCCCGCTGTCCTCTATCGTCCTCGGCTGTTCGGGTGCCAGCACATCGGCGGTCTCAAATTCCTGCGCGATCGCGATGCTCATCGATGAGGGTCTCCTGTTACCGGACGTTGTTGGGTGACTGGCACCAGCACCTGCATGAACTTGATCGCCGCCGGACCGATCGTCACGATCCAGATGGCGGGGAAGATGCACAGCACGAGCGGGAAGACCATCTTCACGCCCGTTTTTGCCGCTGCTTCTTCGGCGCGCTGGCGCCGTTTCGTCCTCAACGTCTCGGAGAACACGCGAAGCGAGTTGGCGACGCTGGTGCCGAACTTGTCGGTCTGGATCAGCATGGCAACCAGCGCGCTCAGGTCGTCGACGCCTGTTCGATCTGCGAGATTCCGCAGCGCGTCCGAGCGGCCGGTGCCGGCAAGCAGTCGAGATTGACGAGGCGAAGCTCGCTGGCCAGGTCCGATATATGCGAACTCGAGCTCCTGCGCCACGCGGGCCATCGCCTGATCGAGCCCGAGACCGGCCTCGACCTGACGACCATCAGGTCGAGCGCATCCGCCAGCGACATCCGGATCCGGTGCTGGCGCTTCTTCGCCTTGCGCGCGAGGATGAAGCCCGGAATCACGTACCGATGCCCATCGCCGGCAGGGCCGTCAGAAGATTCGGGCGGACGAACAGCGGGGTCATGAAATCGGCAAAAAATCCGAGGGCGAGCGCGACGCGAATGCCGAGGAACACGAAGAGCGCCTCGCCTCCGCGGTACCCCGCCTGGATGAGACGGAGCCTCAGCTTGCCGAGTTCTTTCGGTGTCTGCGGCGCGCGCTCGCCGATCCGCTTGAAGAAGGCGATCGCCTGCTCACTCGACGGGTCAGGGAGCGCCGCTTCGGCCGCGGCGTTGCCGCCGATCACGTCGCGCAGCCGGGCATTGAGTCCGGTCGATCGTGTGGTCAGTGCATACGTCACTGCGGTGACCAGCAGCGACGCGAACACGAACGCCAGTAGAGGCAGCAGCATCGTCACCGTTACACCTCGATCTTCACGATTTGTTTGATCCAGATGAAGCCGATGCCTGCATGAAGATGCAGCCGACGATCATCATCTGGCCGATCGCTCTTCGAAGAGCAGCTTCATGTGCTCGGGGTTGATGAACATCAACGCCACCGCGAGGAAGCCGGCAGCGCCATCAGGACGTATCCGGTGAACCGGCCGTGCGCCGTATGGACCCGCACCTGGCGGCGATTTTGAAGCGCTCGCGAACGACGTGCGCGAGGTTGTCGAGAATCTCAGCGAGGTTGCCGCCGGTCTCGCGCTGGATGAGCACCGCCGTCGCGAAGAACTTGACGTCGAGTATAGGAATGCGCTCGGCCAGGCCGTTCAGCGACTCTTTCAGCGGCAGACCATAGTTCTGCTCGTCGAACGACTTCCGGAACTCAGGGCCGACCGGGTCGCCAAGCTCGTCAGCCACCATCTTCATGCCGGCGCTGAACACATGGCCCGCGCGGACAGCGCGGGAGAGCAAATCCAGAGCCTCAGGGAAATGTTCCTCGAACTTGTCAATGCGGCCTCCTCTTGTGCTTCAGGATCATCGGCTGGATGGCAGGCCCAACGACGAATGCCACGAGCGGCCGCCCACCAAGGTGAGTGAACATGAACACTGCGATCGCGGCGAGCGCCCCGAAGAGCAACGTGATCAGGATGACGGCGCTGATCGTCATCGCCGTGCCGGACTGCTGAAGCCATTGCTCGACGCCGGAACCTTTCAGCGCCTCGGTGGCGACGCGATCCATGTTCGGCATCGGGCCGACGATTTCCTTCAGCAGCAGCGTGTTGCCGCCGTCGGCTGCCGCGCCTCTGGGGCCACTGGGCCGCCGCCGACTTCCTGAAGCCGGTTCTGTATCGCTTTCTCACGCTTCACCTGCGACCTGCCGGACATCAGCATGAAGATGCCGACGACCGCGGCAGTCACCGCGACGAACACGAGCAGGACGAGGACTTCGATCGTCATCACCACACCTCGACAACGCCTTCGAACATGTCCGGCGGCAGTATGACGCCCGCCGTTTTCAGGCGTTCGCAGACTTTCGGCCGGACGCCGGTCGCCATGAATCGGCCGAGCACCTTGCCATCGGGCCCGAGGCCAAGCTTCTCGAACTTGAAGATCTCCTGCATCGTGATGATGTCCCCTTCCATGCCGGTGATCTCCGAGACGCTGGTCACCTTGCGGGTGCCGTCGCTCATGCGCGCCTGCTGCACGACAATCTGAATCGCCGAAACGATCTGCTGCCGCATGGCCTTGTCGGGCAGGTTCACATTCGCCATGGCGATCATCGTCTCGAGACGGGACAGCGCATCGCGCGGCGTGTTGGCGTGGACGGTCGTCAGCGAACCGTCGTGGCCCGTGTTCATCGCCTGCAGCATGTCGAGCGCTTCTTCACCGCGGACCTCACCGACGATGATGCGGTCGGGACGCATACGCAGACAGTTGACGACAAGCTGCCGCTGGCGGACCGCGCCTTTGCCTTCGACGTTGGCCGGCCGCGTCTCGAGCCGCGCCACGTGCGGCTGCTGGAGCTGAAGCTCGGCCGCGTCTTCGACCGTGACGATACGCTCGCGTTCGGAGATGAACGACGAGAGCACGTTCAGCAGCGTGGTCTTACCTGCACCGGTACCGCCGCTGACGAGGACGTTCAGCTTCAGGTTCACGCAGTGGCGCAGGAACTCGAGCATGTTCGTCGTGATCGCCTTGAACCCGACAAGGTCCTCGGCTTTCAGGCGGTCGGACGGAAATCGGCGAATCGAGAGCAGGGGCCCGTCAACCGCCAGCGGCGGAATGATCGCGTTGACGCGCGAGCCATCGGGCAGGCGCGCATCGACCATCGGCGAACTATCGTCGATGCGGCGGCCCACTCCGCTGACGATCCGATCGATGACCCGGAGCAGGTGCTGGTCGTCCTGAAATGCCGCCGGCACTGCTTCGAGCTTTCCGCGGCGCTCGACAAAGACCTGCTTGTAAGTGTTCACAAGAATGTCGCTGACCGTCTTGTCCCGGAGAAGCGGCTCGAGGGGACCGAAGCCGAAGACTTCGTCGAGAACGTCGCCGAGAATCGCGTCTCTCTCGCCGACCGAGAGCGGCATGCCCGTTTCGGCGATCAGCGCGGAGACGAGCGTTCGAATCTCGCCTTCGACGGTCTTGCGTTCTGACGTCGCGAGCTTTTCGAGGTTCAGCCGCGTCAGCAGCTTCCGGTGCACGGTGCCGCGCACCTCGAGGTACTGGGCGCGTCGCGCATCGGTCGCCGCCGTCCGTGGCGGAGCGGGCAGTGTGGGTGTGGGGGTAATGACAGGAGCGGCCATAAGTTTTTAGAAGAGTCCCATGAAGGGCGCGCGCGCCCGCGGCTGATCCGAGCCGGCGCTGGTTTGATCGGGTGACACAACTTGCCTGGTGAAGGCGGCGAACTGTGCGGCGAGATCCGAGTGATTGCTCAACGTCAGCGGCACGCCCGAGTTCAGCGCGGCGGACACGGTGCTGTAATCGCTCGTAAACACGGAGAACAGGCTGATCCCGAGCGTGCTCTCGATCTGCTTCTGGCCGATGTCGTGCTGGTCGGACATGCGGTTGAGCAGCATGCGCAGCCGTTCTCTCCGGCGCCGAGCTGGCCCAGCCGCTCGATGACCCGATGCGCGTTGCGCACCGATGCGATGTCGGGGTTCGCCACGAGATAGATCGAGTCGGCGGCAAACACGGCGACATCCGCGCACGGCCCGGTCACCAGGCCGGCATCGATGACGATGTAGTCGTAGCTGCGGCTCAGCGTCTGCAGCAGCTGTTCGAAGAGCGGAGCATCCTGTCGGACCCGGACGGTCGGCCTGCTCGCCGCCGGCGAGGATGTCGAGCCCGGTCTTGTGCTTCACGACGAGCTCGCGCAGGAATTCGGCGTCGATGCGATGCAGGTTGTCGAGAGCATCGGCGAGCGTGAACCGCGGCCGAACGCCCAGAAAGAGCGCCACCTCGCCGGTAAATTGATGCAGGTCGATGATGAGCGTCGGCTTCTTCGACGTCCGAGCGATCTCGATCGCGCTGTTCACGGCGATGGTTGTCGTCCCGGCGCCGCCTTTGACGCCGAAGAACGACAGCACGGTGCTCGAGCGTGTGCCGTCTTTCGGCCTCGCGCGCTCCGCGGCCCTGTGAATAGCGGCCGTGAATGAATCGTCGAGCGGCCAGCCCAGGTATTCGTTCGCCCCCGCGCGCATCGCGTGGAGAATCTGCTCGGGCTGCGCGGACGACGCAATCGCGAAGATAGTTGCGGTCGGCCACGATGCGCGCAGGCGCTCGATTGCATCGGTTCGGGCGCCCTGGCGGATGTCGCCGATCGCCAGCGACGGCGGGTTGGCCGCCGCGTGACGCTCGTCGACGATGGCGACCGATGTTCCGGACGCCCGAAGGCATTTCGTGACATGCGCGCGAAAGTCAGCGTCGGTCGTGGAGATGAGAGCCGTCAGTTGTGCCATGAGCTCCGCCGTTACTGAACCAGAGTGATTGCGACAGGAAACGCACCGACCGGTGCAGGGCCTTCACTGGCAGACAGGATGCCCGCGATCGGCGTGATGCGTCCAAGAACGTTGTTCCCCTGCATTTCTTCGATGAAGAACCCCATGTAGTTGACTACCTTGAGGTCTGCGTTGCGGCCGTTCTGCTTGCCAATCTCGTAGTGGGCTGGATCGAAAAGAGGGAGGGCGATCACGCGAGGGCTGGGTACTTCGTCGAGACGACGCGATTGTTATACGTGTCCCAGTACGCGGACGGATCGCGGTCGACAAGTGACTCCAACCCGCTGGTCGTCGGGCCAGTCATGGCTCCTGGCTCGGCCATGATCGCCTCGTTGTAACCCATGATGAGCGTATTGCAGTTGGCGATGTTCCAGTCGTACTCAGCCGCACCGGTGATACCCCATCGAATACGGGAAGTAGAAGCTCGGCGAGATGTTATTGCCGACCGCCGCTTTCAGCGTGATGAGGGTTCCCTCATCGGTAGCGCGCGTTGTAACCCGTGTATCCCTCTGTGCCGATCGGTATATAGACGTCCGGATTAGCCAGGGGATTCTTCTTGTTGTCGACGACGTCGAACATGTCGCTGGGATCCCACGGCGGCGTCTGATCTCGATCCATTTGTCGGGCACGGTGAAGGGCTTGACGCATGTCATCGCGTTCGCGGGCGACGCTTCCGCAATCGCCACTGCGCCCACATTCGCGGTGTCGATGCCGAACATCGGTCCGAGGAAGAGGGCAATCGGATTCTGGCGCACCCCGCTGCGCTGGACACGAACCCGTACGCGTACTGGCAGTCGGAAACGTGACGTCCTCCGGCAGCACCGACGCTTGCGCGTGCATGACGTCGTTGTCAGCGCGGTCCCAGCGGCGATGGCGTTGCGCACCGCCGGCCCGTCGGCGACTTGTCGTCCATGTCGTCGAAGCCGAGCGCGACCGCGCCTGCCAGCGCGCCTGCGTCCGCCGCGTTCTGCGATTCGGTGCGCGCAACCATCAGCATGCCGACGTCGACC
This sequence comes from uncultured Alphaproteobacteria bacterium, assembly GCA_963788095.1. GTDB lineage: Bacteria > Pseudomonadota > Alphaproteobacteria > Rhizobiales > Xanthobacteraceae > CAVTXS01. Next base: position 240,707 of record CAWBFP010000037.1, read on the forward strand.
GCCAGCATCGTCGCGCTCAGGAACGCGACCATGCCCGTTGCGACCATGACGAGCGTCATGCCGCGCTCGTCGCGAAGTCCGGCCTTGAGGCGTTTCATGGCTGCTCTCCTGTGAGCCGCTTGTCCTGGGTGATCAGCTTCTCGAGCTCGCCGTTGCGGCTCGCCTGTTCACGAGCGAGCTTGTCCTGCGCTTTCTGGTGCTTCTCCGCAATCTTGCGTTCTTCCTCGAGGCGCGCGTTCTCGATCCTCTGCTGCTCGGCGTCGCGGCGCGCCTGCTCCTTCGCGAGCTTGTCCGCCACGACTTTGGCTTTGGCGGCCTGCTCCTGCTGCTCGACCCAGCGCTTGTGATCGATCGCGGCCTGCTCTTCGAGGCGCTTCTCCTTCGAGCTTCTTCTCGCGCGCCTCGCGCTCCGCATCGGCTTTGCGGGAGATTTCGAGTTCCCGCTTCTGTTTCTTCTCTTCCTCCGCCGCGCGGGCCGCCTCGATTTCGGCAGCCTTGCGGTCTCGTTCGGCCTGCTCGCGTTCGAGCCTGGCGATTTCAGCTTTCGCGCGTTCCGCAGCTCTCCGGTCGGCCGACGCGTCGTCCGGGCTGACTGATGCGACTGGCTTCGCCGCTGCCGCCGGCCTGGCCGCTCGGCGCGGTAGGGTTCAACAGGCTTGCCCGCCGTAGCGACTGCGAAGCCGGCGCGGAGGCGGGGGCGTTGCTCACCACCGTGCGAGCGGGACCCGCCGGTGCGTCCGGCGCTGCGCCCGAGAACGCGGGACCTGGCATCGGAATCGTCCGGGTCGGCTGCTCGAGGAACGGCTCCGAGAGACCCGGCAGATTCGGCGTCACGCCGGGTGAGTCGCGCTGCATGATGTGCGGCGTGATCATCACGACGAGCTCGGTCGTGTTCTTCCTGTAAGCCGAGCTGCGGAAGAGATACCCGAGAATCGGATGTCGCCGATACCGGGCACGCGGCGAAGCGTCTCGTCGAGGTTCCGATCGAGCAGACCTGAAATCGC
>CAWBFP010000038.1:0-71352 GCA_963788095.1 uncultured Alphaproteobacteria bacterium
AGACACCCGATGCTGCGGAAGACACTTCTGACCCTATTCGCGAGCGCCATGCTCGGCGCTCCAGTCATTGCGCCCAAATGGTGTGCTCGCAATTCGGTCTTCCTCCGCCCCCTGCTCTCGCTGGTCCTCCTCCTGGCCTTGCTGGCCCTCCTCCTGGCTTGGCTGGTCCTCCTCCTGGCCTTGGACTCGGAGGACCTCCTGCTCACCCTGGCCTGAGCGGTCCTCCTCCTCGCCCCGGCGCCGGCGGTCCTCCCTCTCGTCTCGGTGGTCCTGCTGGTTTCCGCGGTGGTGATCGCGGTATTCCCAGCAATGTTCGCGGTGTCCAAGGCCGCTCTGCAGCCCATGCCTATGGCCACTCTGCACGCTACGGGCACGGCTATAGTGCGTGGCGAGACCGCTACCGGAGTGGCTATGGCGTCCATGTGTCCGGCAGTGACGGCTATCGTCATACCTATTCCAATGACGGCTGCTACTACACCTACAGCTACCGGCGACACACGCGCGTTGTGGTTTGCTCCGAAGACTGAGTGAGGTCGGAGGAGGTCAAGATCAGCATTTGCTTCACACAGTGTGGAATATGGGGCAAGGTCGGGGAGGACGTCCGGACCGGCCAGCCCAGGCATCGACGTTGCCGGGCGGCTTGCGGGCTGCGAGCTGCTGTTCGATCCGAGACAACTCCGGCTCGATGGTCGCAGCGATCTGGCGGGCCATCTCCTCCTGAATGCCGAAAATATCCTCGAGCGGCAGATCGTAGGTCTCGGTCCACAGCTGGGTGCCGTCCCCCGCCGCACCAGCTCGGCGGTAATCCGCACCGCATCTTTGGTTTTGTGCACACTGCCGACGAATACATAGCGCACCGCGAGCGCTCGGCCGACCTCGCGCACGTCGACCATGCGGCCCTTGAACGCGTTGGTGGATGGCGCGAGATCACGGTCAGCCAGCGGTTCCGCGCCAGCAGGCGGATGATGTCCTCGGTCATCCCGTAGCTGAAATAGTCGCCCTCTGCATTGCCGCCGAAATTGTCGAACGGCAGAACCGCGATCGAGGGCCGCGATGCGCCGGGAGAGGCATCGGCCTGCTCGGCCGCGTCGCGCCGCGGCCCGCTCTCGGCCTCGGTCTCCGACGGTCCGACTATCGAGGGTGCACCGTCGCTGACCTCGCCAACGAAGCGGAAGCCGCGCTTGTGCAGCGTGCGGATGAACAGCTGGTCGTTGCCGGTGTCGCCGATCGCCTTGCGAGCGGCGTTGATGCGGCTCGACAACGCCGCCTCCGAAACAATTCGTCCGTTCCAGACCGTCTCGATCAGCTCGTCCTTGCTGACGATGCGTCCGCGGTTGCGAACCAGATGCAGCAGAAGGTTGAAAACCTGCGGCTCCATGTGCACGATCTCGCCGCTGCGGCGCAGCTCCTGCTGGGCGACATCGAGCTCGAAATCGGCAAAGCGAAGCACGCGATTTCCCGATTCTCGGTCATGCAACTTCCGGCCGCGGCACCAAGGACCACCGCCGGGTCTGCACCTTGGAGCCGGCGGGTTGGAGCCGCCGGGGTTTGTTCGGCAGTGCGATGGTCGATGGATTGGGGACGGGGCCTAGTAGGCAATGAACGCCTGACGCACCTGCCCGGTTCCGCATCCTTCGATGCGAGAGTTCCGAGACAGTGAGGGGCTCGACGTTACGAAATGTCTCGCTCAACGACCGGTCATCGCCATTCGGGCTCAAGGTGTTCGGGGAGCCCGCGACACAAGCTTGCCAAGATGATGTGCTGCCCTCCGACCTAGAAAGAACAACCGTCCCGGCTGTTCGCAGCAAAGAAGGATATTTTTCATGTGCGACTACAGTTTGCACGATGTGGCGAACCGACCTGCAAAGGTCGGAGACAAGCTGGTCACGACAAGCTTTCGCTACACACGCGGATTTGCGGCCGTCGGCGAGCCGAACGTCGCCGTGTGCCTGCTTCCTGGCACGGAGATCGCCTTCGACCGGGAAGTCGAGTGCGATCGTGGGTTCGGATTGCTACCCCGCCGGACGATCGAGGCGAAGGTGGCGCGGTTTCGGCAGATCTACCAAGACCGACGTACCAGTCACCGCGATGCGCTCGAATTTCCTGACGGCGAAGTAGTGTTACTGACGAGCCTGTGGGAAGGCCAGCACGCGACCGTACTGCAGCTGCCGGCTACGCCGACGCGTAGCGAAGCGGAGGCGCAGACGCGCGCTTCCGTTAACGAAGAGCCGAGCTCTCGGACTGGGCTATTCGATAATCGCCAGCCGGAAGCAGCATCGGGCGTCGCTCTGCGGTCGGCTCGCCTGATACACTGACCGCTCCTTGTGTGCCCGGATTGGCATTGTTCTATTCCGGGCAATTTGTGTTCGGCTGCGTGCGAGCCGAGGAGCCGACCCCGCGCTAGCCGAACAGGTCGCCATTGGCGCTGGAGGTGATTGAATGAACCGTCGACGACGACCCGACCTATGGCTGCGCCGGAAGGGAGTCTGTCGGGTACTCGACTTTGATCCCCGTTTGCGCCGACGAAATCTCGCGAGACAATCAAAGGTTTTCATGTTATAGGAAGGTCAATCCGGAACTTTACGGTGCGTGTGTTGCGTTGGTGTCATGCGCCTCGTCCTCGGTCTCCTCTTCTACCTCGTCGCCGTCGTCGCGGTCGGAAGCGGCGCGGTGTCAGTCCTGTCCGCCATGAAGGAGTCAAGCGCCCCCACGGCGGCGGCGCGAGGAGCTCACTCCCTCGGCGTCGCCGCGCCTCCAGGCATGGCTTGAGCGAAAGGCGGAAGGCGTGGCTTTTGCCGAGAAGGAGAAGGCCGCAGCGCAGGCCGGGCGGGAACGCGCCGATGCCCTGCGCGCCAAGCTCGCAGCGACCCCGGACCCCCTTGCGTTGCCCCGCACCCGCGACGCCGAGGAGAGACGGGCCGACCACCGTGCGCGTGCTGCGCCTGCTAGGGAAGGCGCAAAGCGACAAGCCCGACGGCAGTTCAGTGAACCCCAGCGAGAAGCCCGACCGCGGGTCAACGAAGCCCGTTCGGCGTATGGTTACGCCTCGGAGACCCGATGGCGGTCCTATCCCGATCAGCTCCTGACCCTGCGCGACCGTGCGTCGCCCTGAGCCCCCTGGCGGGCTTGGCGGGGATCAAAGCAATCTCGTCGCGTCGTGAGAAGTAGGATGCGTGTTCGGTGCGGTTGCCGAATACCCGCCAGCCGCCGTGTTCTTCGCCGGCCCTTACGCCTTGCCGTTCAGCGCGTCTTCCGGCTGCACCCAGACGAGGCGAGACTGTCTATCGGCGAGCGCTTTTCATTTCAGCGACACCGTTCCGAAGAACAGGCCGCTCAAAAACACTGCGGCGATCGCATAGGCAAGCGTAATCAATTCAACGTACATGCAGTCTGCTCCAACGCTACCAGTCCCATGTCGAGCATGCCGCGTTAACCTTAATGATCGGTTACTCGGCCTCGCTTGGGATCGGTGGCGTGGCTAGTCGGCGATTGCGTCGTGAAATAGGGAGTTCCGATGTTTAATGCCGACCCGTTTTTTTGATTGGGGCTCCAACTATCGCAGCTCATAGCAGTTTGTGACCAGCCGCGGTTTCCGCGTGACATCGTGCAGAGTCGAGCACTGAACCAGGAAGCTTTTCTCCTTGTGCCGGAAGAGCAGGATCGTCGAGCGGTTGTCGAACGTGCCGACGTAGCCGGCAATGTCCCAACCGCTCTCGAGCAGTTTCTGGATCGAATATTCGGTTTGGGCGCGCGCCGGCACCATCAGGCACAGTGCCGACAGGGTGCTCAGAACAACGAGACAAATCACAGCTATCATGTGATTACCTCAAGACATGCGGGCCAAGTTTGGAAACTGAGTGAGCTTAAGGTCACCCTAGGGCCTGCTCTGGAAAACGCACCAGGATTCAAATGCCGGGCCCTGGCCGCCCGCTCTATTGCCGCCGGCCGTGCTTCCGGTCGACCGTGGGTTTGAAGCCTCGGGGCGGCGCGGGCGGTTCGTCCGGCCCGCTAGTCGGATTGCAGTCCGGGCACGGGATGCCGGCGGCTCTGCAGCCGTCGTGACGCATTGGTTGGTCCAGATGCTCCTCGCAAACCCAACGCTCGTCACGGCACAGTTTGCAATCCGGCTCGGTCATCGCCGTCCGGGTAGCACACGCCGCAATGCTCGTGGATGCTCGGCGCCGGTATCCTGGGGCAGCCGGCCGCTAGGTCGAACCGCATGCTGACAAGCCCGTAGTTCGCGAGGCCGAAGAGGATTGGCCGCGATTTGCGGATGGGAGAGCGGGTTCGATGAAGCCTGGAGGACATAGGCCAGGACGCGAACGCAACGACATGGCCAATGAATATATCGCGCGGGAGCTTGGGAGTCGAGCCGCCTTAAGGGATAAAGGCGATGGGCGTAGGGGGCGGCACGCTTCCGCTCTATCGTCTGTTATATTGAAAGGTCCGGGAGTCCGTGGCCTAATTGGGGCGCCTGAGGTTTTACCCAGGTTCTTGCCCCTGCCACACCTCCCGCCTGGCAGGGGCTTTCTTTGCTCACGGTGGAGGCCAGCGCGACAGTCGGTTGTCGCGTAAACGATAATGAAACTGCTTCCGCAGGATTCTTTTGCTACGGCCGGAACCCGAATCGCCCTTCGCGACGTTCCGCGGGAAAACGGTAGAGTGCGGCGTGATAGACAAGCGTGACGAGTACCGGCGAAACGCCGAGTACTGCCAGCACATGGCGGATGGGACACATAACGAAGCCGAGAAAAGATCCTGGCTATCGCTCGCGCAATCCTGGCTAAAGATGATCCGCCAAAGCCCAGCAGTAGGCGCCAAGCAAACGGCTCCCGGCGCGACGCCCGACAATTCCAAATCCTCTTCGTAGGGACTGGAACCTACCGTAGGGACCATAGTCCCTACGGTCCCAATGGCACCACGTCGCCCGCTGGCGCGGTTTCGCTTAATTGGGCACTGCAGCCCCCTCCGAAGAACCGCCGCGCTGGCGGGGCTTTTTGCGACGGCGGCCTTTTTGCCGTTCATGGTAAATTGGCAATGTGTCGCTTTGGACTCGTCGCCTGCCCCCGCGCGCGATAGGCTACCGCTATCGCCGGCAAATACCAGACTGGGGCTTGGCTGATGCCGATCCAATCCCGGCTACCTCCCGACAGTGCCTTTGGCCCTGAGACCATCCGGCTCCTTACGTCGGCCTTTGAAGAAGCGTGGCAAGCGATAGATCAGAGCGCGAGGGTCGGCCCGGACGTCGATGCGGCTCGCGACAAGCTCGCCAAGCTCATCATCGCGGCAGCCCAGGGAGGCGAGCGCAACCCAATCAAGCTCCGCGACGACGCCATCGCGTTCTTTCGATTGGCGCATGGGGACAAGCCGCAGTAGGCCGCTCTTCGGTTGGCGTCTCCGTGACTGCCCGGCAGAAACGACGGCCCCGGCGAACCTAGGCTTCGCGTTGCACGCTGATGCGCTCCCGCTCGGCCCGCGTCATCCCGCATGCGGTCAGGAAAGTACACGCCGCACAGGTCCATGATCTGGTTCGCGGCCAGGTTGGGAGTCGAGTTCGGCGCGCGGCTTTAGAAACCGCGAGATCGCGCTACCGCGTCCGGCGCGGGTGCCGGCGATCCCGCTGAGGAGCGATCCGCGGCCGGCACATAGCGAGCATTGGGCCGGCAGTAGCCGCCGAGCCCGCGGATCTCTTCGAGGCAGGCAGCAAAGGTGGCATAGCTGCAGTCTTGGTAGCCGACATCCGCCCCGCGGCTCATCGCGCAGTACCGATACCCATTGCGCGCGACTGCGTTCGGCGCGGCCACGACTGAGATGATGGCACCCGCGATGGCGAAGAGCGCACCCCAGCGCGGGCTGGATGACTTCAGGGGGCTTCTTCATGGCGCCCAAGATAGGCGAGGCTGGCGGGAAATCCGAGTCCCGACATTCGGCGCCCATTTCGCCGCGCGATGCAAGACCCAAAAATAAGCGCGCCGGCCCGCCATGCTTTTGGGGGAGCACCGTGCGGACCGGCGTTCAGGATGCGCTTGGGTGGTCACGAAGCGCATCCTGATCGTCCCAGGTTTCGGTTGCGATGAACATGCTTATCGCGCATCCGATTGGCGGATCCAGCGGACCGTGGTGAAAGCGCAACGCCCTCGGCCGTTGATCATTGGGGATTCCGGACCCTGCAGCCGCTCCCGCTCGGCAAAACAAGACGTTGCTTTAGCTGGACTGGACGAACATCCCGCACAGGCGCATCATTTTGCCGGCCGCGATCTTCGGCAGCCACCGGCCAATTCCGGCCAGCGCTCCCGTTTCGCAACCCCCCGCGGCTATCGTCGTTGAACTAAAACGAATCCCACATCGCGTGAAGGAGGCGTCCGATGACATACAGCCTCGACGAAAGGGCGGAAGCACGATGTCGCGCATAAAGACAAACAGAAATCCCGACAGCCAAAGCTAAATCAAACAGCGTTGCGGGCAGCCCTTGCGACGGCGCAGCAGGAGGCAGCGGAAGCTCGGGCAGCCCTTGCGACGGCGCATCAGGAGGCAGCGGAAGCTCGGGCAGCCCTTGCGACGGCGCAGCAGGAGGCAGCGGAAGCTCGGGCAACCCTTGCGACGGTGCAGCAGGAGGCAGTGGAAGCTCAACGTCGGCTCGACGAGCTTCGGGCGACTCTCATAGACCTGCGGCAAGAACGAGACGCCTGGCGCGCGCAGTCGCAGAGGCTGGCGGAGAAACAAAGGGGCAAGCGGCCCGCTTGGTGGCAATGGGGCGCCGGCGGTTGATGGGGACCCCGGCCTTCGCCAATGACTGGCGGGCGTTGTGGGCGTGGGTGCTGCGAACCGGCGTGACGTACAGATGGCCAAGTGAATTGGCCACCGTCACCGACGCGGTCATGATCTGCGGCCGTGGCTGCTCCTCAGACATGCGGGCCTTTAACGCATTTGGCCGCTGGTGCGCTATTTCAAGGCGGGCCTCGGGGCCAACAGAAACATCGGCGACCGCAGCAATCAACGCCGCTGGCCATGCTTCCGGTCCACGGTGGTCTTGAAGCCACGGGGCGGCGCTGGTGGTCGTCCGGCCCGCCGGCCGGATTGCAGAGCGGGCACGGGACGCCGGCACCTCTGCAACCATCGTGCCCCATCGGCTTGTCCGGGATGCTCTTCGCAAACCCAACGCTCGCCGCCGCACAACTTGCAATTCGGCTCGGTCATCGGCCAATCCGGTCGGGATAGTAGACGCCGCACAGATCCATGATCTTGTTGGCGAGCGGTCTCGGGGCAGTCGGCGGAGATGATGGCTAGGAGGTCGACCGTATTTTTGGTTCCTGAGATTTGGACGGGAAACCCCGTCATCGTGCGGCGCTACTCTTTGGCCGCGTTTGCGCGCGTATAGTTCTGTGCTGACCTGGATTGCCGGCGGACCCTTATAGCCATAACACCTGTGCGCCTCGAATTTAAATCGTTCGAGGAATCTTCACATTGCAAAATCCACATGTGATGCTTGGCATCGTTGACGCGGAGTGACTATCGCCCCCAATCAAATCCTTCGGCATCGCGCTTGGCCGCAGGCGAGGCCGGGTTCTTGACCTTGATCCAGTCGACGGTACGCCCGGAGCGGTAGGGCGAACCCTTACGCTTCGAGACGACGCCCTCGACGCCGAGCGCGCAGGCGTGGCGGAAGACGATCGGGCCATCGGCCTCGACGTGCTCTGATAGATGGACGCCGCTTTTGACTTGTCGCAGCAGCCTAACGAGAGCGGCTCGGCGTTCCTCAAGCGGCGCGCGCCGTAGGTCGCGGCCGCCCAGTTCGAGCGCATACAAGAACACGGCGCCGTCGTGGTGTCTGAACCGAAGCAGCTCAAACGACGGCACACCGTCCGCCTCGCAACAGACCGACTCGCCATCAATGAGACAGGAGTGCACCTTAAGTCTCGCCATTCCCGCCCTGATAAGCGGGAAGCGTTCGGTCCAGTCGTACCCGTTCCGAGTGAACAGGCGAACCCTGGGGCCATCTCGGCGCGCCAGCAGCCGAAAGCCGTCGAACTTGATTTCGTGAATCCAGTTGCTGCCGCTCGGAGGCAGGCCGCTTGCGGATGGTAGGGCGGGTTCGATGAACCCTGGAGGACGTGGGCCAGGACGCGAACGACCGACCCGCCGCGACTTGCCACCGAACGCGACAAGGAGCGCTCGATGACCGATTATTCCGATACCACAAATCCGGCCGCCGTCGCCCTCAGCACAAGGGAGAATTCACGATGTCTATGCAAACGTCGCGCCGAGCCGTGCTGGCCGGCCTTGGAATTGCCGCGTCCGTCGCGGCCGTCTCCGCGACCGCATCGCCCCACAGCAATGATGACGCCGAGCTACTGAGGCTCGGCCGCGAGCTTGACGCCGCGCTGGTCGACTGGTCGGCCCAATTGAAGGCCGAGCAGCTCGACGACGCGGAGTTCGAGGCCGAGTGTTTTCGGGCGACCGGCATGACGTACGCAGCCGCCACTGCCGCCGCTGAGTAGTTTGAGGCCTCCGGTCGCGGCCACGTGGCTGACGCCGCAGGTGAACTCAAGGCCTACTTCAGAACGCGGGACGAGCTCTCCCGCGCCCGCTATAGCGACCCAGCGGAATCAGAACGCGAGATAGCGCGATCGGCCGCAAACTACGACCGCCTCGGTCTGATTGTCGAGGCCATCTTCGAAATACACGCAACGACGATTACCGGCTTGGCCGTGAAGGCTCGCGCGGCGATGTGGTACGCCTCTGAGTTTTGGTTGACTGATGATGATCAGTTTGACGAATTGGGACGGCGCGAGCTGAAGGCGCTCGTGCATGACATCCTCGCCGTAGCCAGAGTGCCGGGCGTCGATGGCCTAGAGCCGCCGACGTTGGCCGCTGGCGCGCGTTCCACTTAGACGACTTACCGCCGCTCCGAAGCCCCGCCGCGCGCGGGCGAGGGCTTTCGTCTAGTGACGCGGGCCGTGCTTCCGGTCTACAGCGGTTTTGAAGCCCGCGGAGGTGCTGGTGGCTCGTCCGGCCCGCCGGCCGGATTGCAGTCCGGGCACGGGACGCCGGCGCCTCGGCAGCCATCGTGACCCATTGGTCGGGCCGGGTGATCCTCGCAAACCCAACACTCGTCCCAACAACGCTTGCAATCCGGCTCAGTCATCGGCCAGCCAAGTCCGGGTAGATGACGCCGCAGTGCTCGTGGATGCTAGGGGCCGGGATGCGCGGACATCCAACCGTCAAGTCCAGCCGCGGCTCACAAAGCCATAGTCGGGCCCGAAGCGTGCGAGCAGCGTTGACTTGCGAATACTGCCCGCGGCGCTCGCAACGGGGTGCAGGCCAGTCGCAGCATATCGAACGAGTAATCGCGTAGGAGCACGCTGGTCGGCAGGTCGTCTCGGTCGTCCAAACGGCGGCGGTGCATGTCAGAGCCTATCGCCGCCAATCCTCTTCGGCATCGCGCTTGGCCGCAGGCGAGGCCGGGCGTCCGTCCGGTCGACCTGACAAGGCAATCCCGGCCGAAGCCGGGATGCCCGCGCCAAGTCGCAACGGCTGCATGCCGAAAGCGCCTCGGCTGCTACTACTGTATCGCGATTGCGCTCAACGTGAAGCACACGAACATGATTGCCGCGAGCGCCAAGCCGATCCACCGTGTGGTTTGCACGTCTTCCATATGGAACCGCCGGGAAGCGCTCCCGCTCTGGCACTTCGTATTCTTCAATCGCGCGTCTGAGCGCTTCCTCGCTGTTCCGGCCCGTGACCGTGAAGGGCAGGCGCTCGGCCTTCCGCCTCAGATGAACACGCCCCAGCGCGGTGTGATGACTTCCTCGGCTTCTTCATGGCCGGCATGTTGGGAATCAGTCCGAATTGAATGTTTCCCATGTGCTTCCCAGCGGGGGTTTCTGGAAAGCGGTGGAAGTCAAAATTGCGGTTAAGTGTTTGATTTGCTAGGTGCAGTTTGGCTGACTTTAGCTTCCTAGCCGCTGCTTACTCGACCGAGGGCCGCAACACGGCAGCCCGGCCTTCCTCGCGCAAGGCGGAACCAATCGCGCGCAAGCCTTCATGCGCGAAAAGGTCCTCCAGTTCGACGGGCAGCCGGCGCCGCCAGTTCGGATGTTCCCCAACAGTGCCGGGGATGTTCGGTTGATCGACAACCCCGAGCACGTCGTCGAGCGCCACCGCCAACAGGCGGCTCGGCGCGCGCGCGAGCAGGCGCACGACATCGATGAATTCCGGCCGGTCGCCGCGGCCGAGCGTCAAGTCGCGCAACGCCCGGTCGAGCATCGCAAGCGCGTTTTTGCGCTCGCTTTCGATTTCGCCCGGATCGAGCCCGAGCTCGCGCTTGACCCGCAGATCATGGTGCTCGCGCCAACCGGCGAATGTCGGGAGGTCATGCGTGCTGAAGGTCGCGAGCGCATTGCGCGGATATTCGTGCGGGGGCCTATACGTACCATCCTGCTGGCGCTCGAACAGCATCACCAGGTACGACCACACGCCCCAGTCGGCCAGCACGCGACGCAGGTCCGTCGGCACGGTCCCGAGATCCTCGCCGATCACTACGCAGCGATGCCGCACGCTCTCGACCGCCGTGGCCGCCAGCAGCGCCTGCAAGGGATAGCGCACATAGGCGCCCTCCTGCGGCTTGCAGCCGAGCGGAATAAGGTAGAGGCGATTGAGGCCCAACACGTGGTCGAGCCGGATCGCACCGGCGTGCCGCATCCCGGCTGCGAGCAGCCGCGCGAACGGTTCGAAGCCTTCCGCTTCGAGCACCCGCGGATTGAAGGCGGCCACGCCCCAGGCTTGCCCCGCGGTGTTGAGCGCGTCAGGCGGCGCCCCGACTTCCGTCTGCGGGATGATGCTCGCCTGCTCGCTCCAGGCATCCGCGCCCGCGGAGGCGACGCCGACGGCGAGATCGACGTACAGGCCGACCGGCAGGCCCAGCCGCGCAGTCTCATGCCGGCATGCCGCAAGCTGGCGGTCGGCCACCCACTGTACGAATTCGTGGTAGCCCATCTCGTCGCCCGCCTTGTCCCGCAACGCCTTGATCGCCGTGGCGGTTGGCCGGCGCCATTCATCCGGCCATTCCCACCACACGTGCCCAAGGCGCCGGCGCAGCGTTTCGAACGCCGCGAAACGGGTGAGCGCGCCGCCGCGCTCGGCGCGAAACGCTTCGAAGTCGGTCTGGCGCGCCGGATCGGGTCGCGTCCGGAACTGCCGGTAGGCGAGCCGCAGCGCCCGGCTTTTGGCTTCGGCGACGCCGCCATACTCGACAAGATCGGCAGCACGCAGGCGTGCGATCGCGCCGTCAAGCCCGCCGGCGCGCGCGCCGGGAAACTCCGGAACGGCGTCGGGATCGATGTAGAGCGGATTGAGGAACAGCCGACTGTTGGGCGAATAAGGGCTGGCATCATCGGCCCGGTCGTCGAACAGCGCGTGCAACGGGTTGAGGCCGACCCCGGCGGCACCGATCTCGGCTGCGATCCGCACCAGCTCCAGCAGATCGGTGAAGTCGCCGTGGCCCCAGTTGCGGCGCGATCGAACCCCGTAGAGCTGGACTGCCAGCAGCCAGCTGCGTTGCGCGCCCTCGTCGAGCTGCCAGGCGGTCGGCGGCGCCACAATCAACGTTGCCTCGCCTTGCGGCGCGCCATCCGCCGCCGACCAGGCGAGCCGAAAGGCGCCAGGCGGCACGTGATCGGGCAGCTCGAACCTGCCGTTGCGAAGCGCGCCTGTGGCAAGCTCGCAGGCCGCACGGGTCAAGCGCCAGGAGGCGGCGCTTTCGCCATCGTCGACGTCGATCGACTGCGTGTGCCCGCGCCGCCAGATCAGCGTTCGCGCCACGTTGCGCGGCGCGGCGGCGTACGGCGAGTCGAGGCTTGCCAGCAAGCGTCGAAGGGCATGATCCGGCACCGTGCGGTGGGTTCCGCGAGCGTCGTAATAATCCGCTTCGAGACCCCACTCCGCCGCACGCGCGGCGAGTCGATCCATGGCTCAGCGACTCGAGGCTGCTTCGATGTTCCGCGCTGTCGGCGCCAGCAACGGGCGGGGCACGGTAATCGGCGGCGCGGTCGGACGGGGCACGGCATCCATCAGCGCATGCTCGAAATCGGAGAACCAGGCGTCAAGGGCCGAATCCGCCAGCCGCTCTATCATGACCTTCCAGCGCTCACGCCGCTCGGTCGCCGACATCGTCAGCGCACGCATGACCGCCCGCGCCATGCCGTCGATGTCGTGCGGGTTGACGATCAGGGCGCTGTCGAGCTGCTTGGCGGCGCCAGCGAACTCCGACAACACCAGCACCCCGGGATCGAGCGGATTTTGCGCCGCCACGTACTCCTTCGCAACCAGATTCATGCCGTCCTGTAACGGCGTCACCATCCCGACCTGCGCAACGCGATAAAAACCGGCGAGCGCGTCCTGCGGGAAGGCCTTGTTGAGATATCGGATCGGCGTCCAGTCGATGTCGGCATGCTTGCCGTTGATTTCGCCGACGATGCCGGCGATCTCCCGGTGCAGCTGTTGATAGGCGGGAATCTTGCACACGCGAGGGAACGGCGATCTGGAGCAAGCTGACCGCCTTCTTGAGCTCGGGCTGCAACTCGAGCATCCGATCGAAGGCTCGCAGCCGGTTCGGCAGGCCCTTGGAGTAGTCGAGTCGGTCGACGCCGAGCGCCAGCTTGCGTCCATGCAGGCTGGCGCGCAGCCGTGACATTTCCGGGCGCGCCGCCGCCTTGGTCGCCAGGTCGGAGAAGGCCTTGACGTCGATCCCGATCGGGAAAGCCGCAAGCCGCGTCATCCCGGTGGGCGTGACGCAAGTGTCGCCGTCGATCTCGAGATTGAGTTCACGGATGAGATAATCGCTGAAGTTGCCAAGGTCGTCGTCAGTCTGAAACCCGATCAGATCGTAGGCCAGCATCGCCCGCACCAGATCCCGATGATGCGGCGCGCTGGCGAGGACCGAGCGGCTCGGGAACGGCGTGTGCAGGAAGAATCCGACAGGCTCGCGCACCCCTCGCGCCCGCAACTCGCTGCCGAGCGTGAGGAAATGGTAGTCATGCACCCAGATCGCGGCCTTCGGCTTGGCGAAGCGAAGCACGGCGCGGGCCATGTAGGCGTTGATCTCGCGATAGGACGCGTAGTCCTCGAGGTCTACGCGGATCAGGTCGGGCCGCGAGTGAAAGGCCGGCCACAACACCGAGTTGGCGAACCCCTCGTAAAACCGACGATAGTGGGCCTCGGGCATGTCGACGGTCGCGAGCGCGCCGGCCCCGAGCGGTTGAATTTCCGCCAGGCTATCCTTAGCTGTCGCGTCGACTAGCCGTCCGCTCGACCCGACCCAGATTGCGCCCGCATGCCTGACCGCCGGCAACAAGGCCGCCGCGAGCCCCCCCTCGATTGGCGTATCCGGTTTTGGGCGCGCCACTCGGTTGGAAACAACGATGATGCTCACCGCCGCCCTCCGCAGTCGGGCAGATAACCCGGCAGAGCGGGGCAGGTTCCACAGGAATGCCGGATTTCGGCCGGCCAATCGCCGTTTCCGGGAACCAAGCTCGGCAATATCGGTTATCTTTCAACGCCATCCGCTTGGGGCGGGCCCAAGACGCCAGCGATGAAATCTGAATCGCGCCCTCGACCGGCGAGTGCTGGCCTGTCGCCGAGCCCGGAGCTTGGCGGCTCCCGCTTCCTGATCGAAAACGTCTACCCGACCGTCGATGGCGGCAGATTCCCGGTCAAGCGCATAGCCGGCGAGCCGATCGACGTATGGGCCGACATTTTTCGCGATGGTCATGAGGTATCGGCGGCCTCGTTGCTCTGGTGCCGAGAGGGCGAGCAGGACTGGCGCCGAGAACCCATGCAGCATTTCGACAACGACCGCTGGATGGGCTCGTTCACGCCTCCCGTTCCCGGGCGGTATGTTTTTGCCATCGAAGCCTGGACCGATATCTATGCCACTTGGCGGCGTGACCTCCTGCTGAAACGGCAGGCAGGCCAGGCGGTCGACCTGGAGGTGGAGGAGGGGCGCGCCCTGCTCGCAAAGGCGCGCCAAGGCAGCGCAGCAGCCCGCGCCGCTATCAAGGTCGCGCTCGAAAGCGATGACATTGAGACGTTGGTGTCGGACGACATGGCGGCCGCGATGGCGAAGTCGCAGCCGCGACCGGATCTGAGTTGGAGCCGAACCTTTCCACTCATCATCGATCGCGAACGCGCTCGCGCCGGCGCGTGGTACGAATTGTTCCCGCGCAGCCAGAGCCTGGTGCCCGGCCGCCATGGCACGTTCGACGATTGCATTGCCCGTCTGCCCGACATCGCCGGCCTCGGTTTCGACGTGCTTTATCTGCCTCCTATTCATCCGATCGGTCGCGTCAACCGCAAGGGACGCAACAACGCGCTCAGCGCCGAGCCCGGCGATCCGGGCAGCCCCTACGCCATCGGTGCTGCCGAGGGCGGCCACGACGCCATCCATCCCGAGCTCGGGACGCTCGAGGACTTTCGCCGCCTGGTCGCGGCCTGCCGCAACCATGGCATGGAGGTGGCGCTCGACTTCGCCACTCAATGCGCCCCCGATCATCCCTGGCTGCAGGCGCACCCCGACTGGTTCATGCGGCGGCCCGACGGCTCGATCAAGTATGCCGAAAATCCGCCGAAAAAATATCAGGACATCCACAATCCCGATTTCCATTGCGCCGATCGTGCCGCTCTCTGGACGGCCTTCCGTAACATCGTCCAGTTCTGGGTCGATCAGGGGGTGCGCATCTTCCGCGTCGACAATCCGCACACCAAGCCGTTCGCATTCTGGCAGTGGTTGATCCAGGACATCCAGAGCCGCGACGCCGACGTGATCTTCCTGTCCGAGGCGTTCACGCGACCCAAAGTGATGAAGGCGCTGGCCAAGCTCGGCTTCACCCAGTCCTATACCTATTTCACTTGGCGGACGACCAAAGCCGAGCTGAGCGCCTACTTCGCCGAGCTGACGCGCCATCCGGAGCGGGAGTACTTTCGCCCCAATCTATTCGTCAATACTCCCGATATCCTGCCGATCCACTTGCAATCCGGCGAAGCGTGGATGTTCAAGTCGCGCGCGGCGCTCGCTGCCACCCTGTCCTCGAACTATGGCGTCTACAGCGGCTTCGAGCTGCTCGAGCATGCGCCGCTGCCGGGCCGGGAGGAGTACCTCGACGCCGAGAAATACGAGATCAAGGTCCGCGACTGGGACAAGCCCGGAAACATCAAGAGCTATATCGCCGAGCTCAACCGGTTGCGCCGCGCGAATCCGGCGCTCCTGCAAACCGGCGATCTGCGGTTTGCACAGGTCGACGACGACCAGGTCATCGGTTTCGTCAAGGAGTCGGTTGCGCATGACAACGCGGTCGCGGTCGCGATCGCTCTCACCGGGCACGGTCCGCGCGAATTCTGGTTCCATTTCGGCGATCTCGAGATCGGTCCGCCGACGGCGCGGCGCCACGTGGCCGCGGTCGAGGATCTGAGAACCGGCGAGCGACAAGCCATCGCCTGGGGAGGCGTGCGGCTGCGGATCGATCCCGCAACCGATCCCGCCGTGCTGTTGCGTTGCGTGGCGTGACCGGCAACGAAGAGCGCACGCCGTGAACGTTCTGCCTCAAGGCGTTGTGGAAGCCGTCGCGACCGATGCGTCCTGGTACAAGGACGCAATCTTCTATCAATTGCACGTCAAAGCCTTCGCCGACTCGAACGGCGACGGCATCGGCGACTTTGCCGGCTTGAGCGAACGGCTCGACTACCTCCACGACCTCGGCGTCAACACACTGTGGCTGCTTCCGTTCTATCCCAGCCCGGGCCGCGATGACGGCTACGACATCGCCGACTACCGCCGCATCAATCCGGACTTCGGGACACTCAAGGATTTTCGGCGCTTCATGCTGGAAGCAAAGCGCCTGGGCATGCGCGTCATTACCGAGCTGGTGATCAATCATACCTCCGACCAGCACCCGTGGTTCAAGCGCGCGCGCCGCAGTCGGGCCGGCTCGAGCGCACGCGACTGGTACGTGTGGAGCGACACCGACCAGCGCTACCTCGACACCCGGATCATCTTCACCGACACCGAAAAGTCGAATTGGGCTTGGGATCCGGAAGCCGGCGCCTACTATTGGCACCGATTTTTCTCGCATCAGCCGGACCTCAATTTCGACAATCCGCGCGTGCTGTGGGCGCTGGTCCAGGTGATGCGGCGTTGGCTCGACATGGGCGTTGACGGCTTCCGCCTCGACGCGATCCCCTACCTGTGCGAGCGCGACGGCACCAACAACGAGAATCTTCCCGAGACCCATACGGTCATCAAGCGCTTGCGCGCGGAGCTTGACGCCTACGCGCCCGGCAAGGTGCTGCTGGCGGAAGCCAACCAGTGGCCCGAGGACGTCAGCGCCTATTTCGGCGAGGGCGACGAATGCCACATGGCCTATCACTTCCCGTTGATGCCGCGCATCTACATGGCGATCGCGCAGGAGGACCGCTTCCCGATCGCCGACATTCTGCGCCAGACGCCGGACATTCCGGCCAACTGCCAGTGGGCGTTGTTCCTGCGCAATCACGACGAGCTGACGCTCGAAATGGTGACCGACGCCGAGCGCGACTATCTCTGGTCGACTTACGCCGCCGACCAGCGCGCGCGCATCAATCTCGGCATCCGCCGTCGCCTCGCGCCGCTGATGGACAACGACCGGCGCAAGATCGAGCTGATGAACAGCTTGCTGCTGTCGCTGCCGGGCACGCCTATCATCTACTACGGCGACGAGATCGGGATGGGCGACAACATCTATCTCGGCGACCGCAACGGCGTGCGCACGCCGATGCAGTGGACCCCCGATCGCAACGGCGGCTTCTCGCGCTGCGATCCTGCAAAGCTCTATCTGCCCCCCATCATGGACGCGGTCTACGGCTACCAGGCCGTCAACGTCGAAGCGCAGTCGCGCAGCATCTCGTCGCTCCTAAGCTGGATGAAGCGCCTGATCGCGGTGCGGAAGTCGACGTCGGTCTTCGGCCGCGGCACGCTCAGCTTCATCCGCCCCGCCAACCGTGCGGTGCTTGCCTACGTACGTCAGCATGGCATTGAAACGATCCTGTGCGTCGCCAATCTGTCACGCTCGGCGCAGGCCGCCGAGCTCGATCTCGCGCCGTGGCGCGGCCGTGTGCCGCTCGAGATGCTGGGACGGACGCGCTTCCCTCGCATCGGTGACCAGCCGTTCGTCGTCACATTGGCGCCCTACGGCTTTTTCTGGTTCCAGCTGCGGGAGGAGGCGGAGGAACGGATCGAGTCGCCGTCGCTTGCACCGGAGCTTGCGACCCTGGTCGTGAAAGCCGGCTGGGACTCGTTGCTCGAAGGTCGATCGCGCCACATCCTCGAACGCGACGTGCTGCCGATATTCCTTCCGGCGCGGCGCTGGTTCGCCGAGAAAGGAAGCCGCTGGCTCGACCCGAAAGTCGAGGGCGGCATCCCGGTCGGAGACGGCGAGCCGGCCTTTCTGTGGACCCTCATCGAGGTTGCCGCCGAGCGCGGCAACAGTCGCTACGCGTTGCCGGTGACGATCAAGTGGAGCCGGCTCGATCGTGCGGCCCACAACGCGGCCGCAAGCGTGCTGGCGCCGCTGCGGCGTGGCGCGCGCGAAGGCATGCTGATCGATGCCTCCAGCGATCGCGATTTCGTCGCCTGGCTGCTTTCGCAGGTGCATGCGTCGGCAACCATCGAGCAGAACGACTATCGGCTGGAATTCCGCCCCGGCACATCGTTCGCCCGCGGTCCGCGGCCCGAGATCATCGACGTTCGCGCCCTGAGCGCCGAACAATCGAACACCACGGTCGCCGCCGACAGTGCCTTCGTGGTCAAGTTCTTCCGTCGTGTGCGTCCGGGCATCAACCCCGATGCCGAGATCGCCCGCTTTCTGACCGATGTGGCGGGATATCAGAATACGCCGACGCTGGTGGGGTCGATCGAGCTGGCGGGCAACGAGAGCCGCTCGGCGCTCGCGATCGTGCAGCGCTTCGTCGAGAACCAAGGGGATGGCTGGGGGCTCACTCGCGCCTACCTCGACCGGTTCCTCGAAGAGCACCGCTTGTTGGCGCCGGGCGCCGCCGGCGATCCCAATCAGCATGCCGCGTACCTGCTGCGCATGCGCCAGATCGGCCGGCGGCTGGCTGAATTGCACCGGGCGCTGGCTTCGAGCCGGAGCGATCCCGCGTTCGCGCCCGAGACGATCACGCCGGCGGACCTGCGAGCGTGGATGGTCGATTGTGCGCACTTGATCGAGCGAACGTTCGACGATCTCGGACAGCGCCGGGGTGCATTGCCGGAGCGAGCACGTCCGGTCGCCGAGGCGCTTCTGGGCCGACGCGACGCCGTGCTCTCGCGCGTCGGCGAGCTGCTGCCGCTCGACCTCGACGCGGACAAAATTCGGCATCACGGCGATTTTCACTTGGGCCAGGTACTGATCGTGAAGGACGACGTCTTCATCATCGATTTCGAGGGCGAGCCGGAACGCAGCCTTGAGGACCGCCGGCGCAAGGCGCCGGCCGCGCGCGATCTCGCCGGCTTGATCCGCTCCGTCGACTATGCCGCGACCGCGGCGCTCGACCGCGCCGCGCAGACCTCGCCGGACGAAGTCGCCCGCCTTGCCGCCGCCATGGACAATTGGCGCCGCCAGTGCGTCGGCGCTCTTCTGGCGAGCTACGGCGAGCACCTTGGCGAAGCGCGCCTGCGGCCACGCGACAAGGCCGCTGGCGGACGGCTGCTGGATTTCTTTGTTTTGGAGAAGGCGGTCTACGAGATCGGTTACGAGTTGGCCAATCGGCCGTCATGGATCCACGTCCCGCTCGATGGCGCGTGGCGCCTGATGTTCCCCGGCGAAGCGGTGGTGCCATGACGGATATGACCTCGGCACCCGGCATCGATCAGGCCGCGCTCGCCATCGTCGGCGGGCATCATTCGGACCCGTTCGCCTACCTGGGTCCGCATGACGAGAACGGCCGCCGGCTTGTGCGCGCCTATCTGCCGGGCGCCGAGGGCGTGGCGGTGATCGACGAGAGCGGCCGCGAAACCGACCTGGCGCAAATCCATCCGGCCGGATTGTTCTGCGGCCCCATCGCTTCGCGGCCTCGCAGCTATCGCCTGCGCGCGCAGTTCGGGGACCGCAGGGTCGAGCTTGAGGATGCATACCGCTTCCCGCCGGTTCTTTCCGAGTACGATCTCTACCTGCTCGGCGAGGGCACGCATGTGCGCGCGTACGACAAACTCGGTGCGCATCCGATGTCGACCGAAGGCGTCGAGGGCGTCGCCTTCGCGGTCTTCGCGCCCAACGCCCGCCGTGTCAGCGTGGTTGGAGATTTCAATTCATGGGACGGGCGCCGCCACCCGATGCGGGTCCGCGGCAAGGGGTTCTGGGAGATTTTCGTTCCCGGCGCGCGCGTGAACGACAAATACAAGTTCGAGATCCTGGGCAAGGACGGCGCGCTGCTGCCGCTCAAATCCGACCCTTACGCCTTTGCTGCCGAGTTGCGGCCCGCCACGGCCTCCATCGTGTTCGACCAGACGCAGCTTGCGCCAACCGCGACGGCGCACGGAAGCGTCAACAGCCTTGGCGCGCCGATCTCGATCTACGAGGTGCATCTCGGCTCCTGGCGGCGGAGGCCGCAGGACGCAAACCGCTGGCTCACCTATCGCGAGCTTGCCCAAGAGCTTCCCGCTTACGCCTCGGATCTGGGCTTCACCCATATCGAGCTGATGCCCGTGATGGAGCACCCGTTCGACGGCTCCTGGGGCTATCAGCCGACCGGACTGTTTGCGCCGACCAGCCGGTTCGGATCGCCGGCGGATTTTCAGGCGCTGGTCGACGCATGCCATCGCGCCGGGCTCGGCGTCATCCTCGACTGGGTACCCGGGCATTTTCCCGACGATCCGCACGGCCTGGGCTGGTTTGATGGCACCGCGCTCTACGAGCACGCCAGTCCGATGCAGGGCCGCCACCTCGACTGGAACACGCTGATCTACAATTATGGGCGCGCCGAGGTCGCGAATTTTCTGCTCGCCAATGCGCTGTTCTGGCTGGAGCGCTACGGCGTCGATGGGCTGCGCGTCGATGCCGTCGCATCCATGCTCTACCTCGACTACAGCCGACCGCCAGGAGGCTGGATCCCGAACCGCCACGGCGGCCGCGAAAATCTCGAAGCGATCGAGTTCCTGCGGCGATTCAACACCGAAGTGTTCGGCCGCTTTGCGCATGCCTCAACGTTGGCGGAGGAATCGACTGCCTGGCCCATGGTGTCGCGGCCGGTCGACGTGGGTGGGCTGGGCTTCGGCTACAAGTGGAACATGGGATGGATGCACGACACGCTCAACTACATTTCCAAGGAGCCGATCCATCGCAAGCATCATCACGGCGATGTCGTGTTCGGCCTGCACTATGCCTTTTCGGAGAATTTCGTCCTGCCGCTTTCGCACGATGAAGTCGTGCACGGGAAGGGCTCGATCCTCGGCCGCATGCCGGGCGACGAGTGGCAACGGTTCGCCAATATGCGCGCCTACTACGGCTTCACGTACGGCCACCCCGGCAAGAAGCTCTCGTTCATGGGCAACGAGATCGCGCAGGAGCGCGAGTGGAGTCACGACCGCAGCCTGGATTGGCACCTGCTCGATCGGCCGCGCCATCGCGGCGTGCAGACTCTGGTGCGCGACCTCAATCGGCTCTATCGCTCACTCCCGGCCTTGCACGAGCTCGACTGCGAGAGCGCCGGTTTCGAGTGGATCGTTGCAGATGACACCGATCAGAGCGTGTTCGTCTGGCTGCGCAAGGGCCGGCGCGCGGACGCGCGCTGCATCGTGGCGGTGAACTTCACGCCGGAGATACGCCACGGTTACCGGTTCAAGGCGCCGATGGGCGGGCGCTGGCGGGAGGCGCTCAATACCGATGCGGAGATCTACGGCGGCAGCAATGTGGGTAACGCCGGGATGGTGGAGGCGTTGCAGGCGGGGGACCGTTTCGAGCTGAGCCTGGTGCTTCCGCCGCTCGCCGCCATTTTCCTGGTCCCGCAGGCTGCCGATGCGCGTTCTTGACGGGCTTCCGTACGCGCTGGGCTCGACCTGGGACGGCCGCGGCACCAACTTCGCACTGTTCTCCGCCAATGCCGAAAAGATCGAGTTGTGCCTGTTCGACCGGCAGGGTCGACGCGAGCTGGAGCGTATCGCGTTGCCCGAGCGCACCGACGACGTCTGGCACGCCTACCTGCCCGACGTGCTCCCGGGCCAGCTTTACGGCTATCGCGTGCACGGCCCGTACGCGCCCGAGCGCGGACATCGTTTCAATGCCAACAAACTGTTGCTCGATCCTTATGCCAAACGCATTGCTGGCCGGTTGGTGTGGAGCGACGCGCATTTCGGCTACCGCGCCGGGAGCCCGCGCGGCGATCTTTCGTTCGACCGGCGCGACAATGCGCACGGCATGCTCAAGGCGATGGTGGTCGATGAGGGTTTCACCTGGGGCGACGACCGTCATCCCCTGGTGCCCTGGCACGACACGATCATCTACGAAGCGCATGTCAAGGGCGTAAGCATGCTGCGCGAGGATGTTCCGCCCGAATGGCGCGGGCTGTTCAGCGGCCTTGCCGCGCCCGGCATGATCGAGCACCTGCGCCGGCTCGGCGTCACCAGCATCGAGCTCCTACCGGTGCATGCATTCGTCGACGACCGGCATCTGGTCGAGCGCGGCCTGCGCAACTACTGGGGTTACAGTCCGATCGGCTTCTTTGCCGCTGAGCCGCGTTACAGCGCCGACGGCGGCATCGAGACGTTCAAGACTATGGTGTCGCGCCTCCATGCGGCCGGCATCGAGGTGCTGCTCGACGTCGTCTTCAATCACACCGCTGAGGGCAATCACCTCGGCCCGACGCTGTCGTTCAAGGGCATCGACAACGCTTGCTACTATTGGCTCAAGCATGATGAGCCGCGCTACTACGAGAACTTCACCGGCTGCGGCAACGCGCTCAATCTCACGCACCCGCGCGTGCTGCAGATGGTGATGGATTCGCTCCGCTACTGGGTCGAAGCCTGCCACGTCGACGGCTTCCGCTTCGATCTCGCCACCACGTTGGGGCGAGGCGCCCACGGATTCGACTCACGCTCTTCGTTCTTCGCGGCGCTTCGCCAGGACCCTGTGCTCGGCCGAGTGAAGTTGGTTGCCGAACCGTGGGACCTCGGCCAGGGCGGGTACCAACTCGGTGCCTTCCCGTCCGAGTGGTCGGAATGGAACGATGCCTATCGCCGCACGCTGCGCAGCTTCTGGCGCGGCGACCCCGACCAGCTGCCGGAGCTCGGCAAGCGCCTGACCGCGTCGGCCGACATCTTCCGTCACCGCGGGCGCGCGCCGCGCGCAAGTCTCAATCACGTCACCGTGCATGACGGCTTCACCCTCGCCGACCTGGTGAGTTACGAGCGCAAGCACAACGAGGCGAACGGAGAGGACAATCGCGACGGCTCGGACGGGAATTTCAGCACCAATTGCGGGGCCGAGGGGCCGACCGCCGACGTCGAGGTGCTCGAAGCGCGGCGCCGCCTCCGGAGCGCGCAGCTTGCATGCCTCATTCTGGCGCAAGGCGTTCCGCTGCTGCTGGCGGGCGACGAGGTCGCCAACAGCCAGGCCGGCAACAACAATGCCTATTGCCAAGACAACGAGATCGGCTGGACCGACTGGTCCGGCCTCGGCAAGGATGGGCAGGATTTAAGTGAGCTCGTTGCGCGGCTGACCGCTCTGCGGCGACGCTACCCGCAACTCAAGCCGCGGCACTGGCTCAACGGCACCCTGCCGGACGGCTCGCACGACGTACTGTGGCTCACTCCCCAGTCGATCGAGATGAAGGAGCAGGACTGGACCTTTGCAGAAGGCCGGTACCTGTCCTGTCTGCTGGCACCGGTCGACCAATCGCCAGGCGCGCTGTTTCTCGTCCTCAATGCGGCGGACGAGCCGGTCGCCTTCGTGCTGCCGTCGAGACCGCGGGCCGAGCGCTGGGAATGCGTCATAGCGACCGTGGCGCTGGAGGGACAGGACGAGCCCACCTATCGGACCGGCGCATCGTGCACGGCGCCGGCCCGATCGGTCACCGCGTTTGCGGAGGTGCCATGACTTCCGCGTGGCGCTTCGGCCCACGGCTGGAGCCGGCCGGCGGGACCACATTCCGGCTGTGGGCGCCGGCCGCCCACATGGTCGAGCTGCTCATCGGCGAGCGCGCGCTACCGATGCAGCCACGGGAGCCTGGATGGTTCGCGCTGCACGATGCGGCGGCCGTTCCTGGCGCGCGCTACCGCTTTCGCATCGATCACGAGATCGAGGTGCCCGATCCGGCATCCGCCTTTCAGCCGGAAGACGCGCTCGGCCCGAGCGAAGTGATCGATCACGGGTTTGCCTGGCAGTGCCCGGATTGGAAAGGCCGACCTTGGCACGAAGCCGTCGTGCTCGAGCTGCACGTCGGGGCGTTGACGCAAGCCGGGACATTTCGCGCCGTTGCCGAACGCCTCGACCAAATCGCGGCGACCGGCGTCACCGCGATCCAGCTGATGCCGGTCGCGGACTTCGCCGGGCGGTGGAATTGGGGCTACGACGGTGTGCTGTGGTTCGCGCCCGACAGTTCATACGGCCGCCCGGAGCAACTGCGGGCGCTCGTCGATGCCGCGCACCAGCGCGGTCTCATGGTGCTGCTCGACGTGATCTACAACCATTTCGGACCGGAAGGGAATTTCCTGCCGCGCTACGCGCCAGCGTTTTTCACCGACCGCCACCGCACCCCTTGGGGGGACGCAATCGACTACCGGGTGCCGGAGGTGCGCGCTTTCGCGATCGAGAACGCGCTGCGATGGCTCGACCATTACCGATTTGACGGCCTCCGCCTCGACGCCGTGCACGCCATCGCTGAACCAGGGGAGCCGCACATTTTGCACGAGCTTAGCCGCGCTGTCGGCGAATTCGCCGCCGCGACCGGTAGCCATATCCATTTGGTGCTCGAGAACGACGACAACCGCGCCTCGCTGCTCGATCCAACCTCGCCAGTTCCCCGCGGCAAGTATCGCGCCCAATGGAACGATGACTATCATCATGCCTGGCACGTGCTCCTGACGGGCGAGCAAGCCGGCTACTATCGCGATTACGCAGCGGCACCTGCCAAGGCCCTCGGCTGCGCGCTGGTGTCAGGATTCGTCTATCAGGGTGAGCCTTCGGAGCATCGCGACGGGGCGCGCCGGGGCGAGCCGACCAACGAGCTGCCGCTGACGGCGTTCGTCAATTTTCTGCAGAATCATGACCAAATCGGAAATCGTCGGCATGGAGACCGGCTCACCGTGCTGGCGCGGCCCGAGGCGCTCGAGGCCGCCTTGGCGATCACCTTGCTTGCACCTTCTCCGCCGCTGCTCTTCATGGGCGAAGAGTGGGGCGCGACTGAACCTTTCCCTTTCTTTTGCGATTTCCGCGGGGCGCTTGCAGAGGCGGTGCGGCACGGCCGCATATCGGCAGTCGTCGACGCCGACGCGCCGGCGGAGCGCACGAGGCCCCCTCCCGATCCGCTCGCGGAGACCACGTTCCGGCAGGCCACGCTCGACTGGTCGCAGCGCGAGCGCGAACCGTTCGCCGCGCGCCTCGATCTGGTGAGGAAGCTTTTGGTTCTGCGCCGCCGCTATGTCGTGCCCTGGCTCGCACGCGAGGGATTGGTCAACATCGAATGCGCCCTTCGCGACGGCGTGTTGCGCGTACTTTGGCACAAGGAGGGAGCCGGCACGCTGTCGCTGCTTGCCAATCTCGGCGGAGACGAATCCTTTAATGGACTCCCATCTCCGGCCGCGGCTTGGATCTGGGGCGGCGCGCCGCCGATACGGCTGCCGGCCTGGTCGGTGTACTGGTGGCTGGGCCCGGGCTGATGCCGCCCGAGGTCCCGATCGCGACCTACCGGCTTCAGCTCACGCGCGAGTTCGGCTTCGACGCCGCGGCAGCGCTGGTGCCTTACCTCAAGGCCCTCGGCATCAGTCATCTTTATGCCTCGCCGTTCCTCAAGGCGCGCGCCGGCAGCCAGCACGGCTACGACATCGTCGATCACGCGCAGCTCAACCCCGAATTCGGCGGTGACGAGGCGTTCGCGCGCCTCTCGCGGGCACTGGCCGACGCCGATATGGGGCTGATCCTCGATTTCGTGCCGAACCACATGGCAGTGGGCTTTGCCGACAACGCATGGTGGCTGAATGTTCTGGAATGGGGACCGAAGTCGCCGCACGCGCCGTCATTCGACATCGACTGGGACACGCTTCCCCACAAGCCGGAAGGGGGCGTTCTGCTTCCGATCCTGGGGCGCCCCTACGGCGACGCGCTGGAGGCAGGCGAGATCAAGCTGGCCTTCGATGCCCACGAAGGAAGCTTCTCCGCCTGGTACTTCGAGCATCGGCTGCCGATCCGCCCGAACCGCTACGGCGAGATCCTGCGCACGATCGTGGCCCATGCGGGGGCGGGCGACGAGCCGGCCGGTCGGCGGCTGCTCGAACTCTCCGCCTTGCATCCCGATCCGCGCGCACCGACACGCGAGCAGGCGCCGGCCTTCAAGGCTGCGCTGGCCGCGGTCGCCGGCGGCGCCGACGTCATCGAGCGCGGGTTGGCCGCCTATCGGCTATCGCCCGATCATCCGGCGCGCACCGGCGCCCTCCATCGCTTGCTGGAGCGGCAGCACTACAGGCTGGCTTATTGGCGCGTGGCGGCGAGCGAGATCAACTACCGCCGCTTCTTCGATATCAATGGTCTCGCCGGATTGCGGGTGGAGGATCCGCGCACCTTCATCGCCGTGCACCGGCTGGTCGCGTCGCTGATCGCCGGCGGTCAGCTGCACGGGCTGCGCATCGATCATATCGACGGCCTTTGGGACCCAAAGAAGTATTTCCGCCAGCTGCAGCGGCTGATCGCCCGTGCGCGCGCAGGAGCCGCATCGCGGCGGCCGTTCCTTACCGTGATCGAGAAGATCCTGGCGCATGGCGAGGAGATGCCGCAGTTTTCCGGCGTGGCCGGAACCACCGGCTACGAATTGCTCAACGCAATCACGCGGCTGCTTATCGAGCCTCGCGGGCTCGCGGAGCTACACCGGATCGGCCGCGCGGCGGCACGGCGACCCGCCTCATTCGAGGAGACGCTGGACCAGGCAAAGCGTCGCGTCCTGCACACCGTCCTGGCGAGCGAGTTTACCGTGCTTGCTCGTCTGCTGGCGCGCATCGCTGCGGGGCAATGGCGCACGCGCGATTTCGCTCTCGACAGCCTGCGGGCAGCTCTCGAGCTGTTCGTGATCCACTTCCCGGTCTATCGCACCTACGTTACGCAGGATCACGCATCGCCGAGCGACCGCGCGACCATCGCGCGTGCGATCGAGGCGGCACGCGCACACTGGTTCGGCTCCGACGTGGAGATTTTCGACTTCCTGCAGGACGCCCTGACGCTCGACCTTATCGCCCCGGGACGGCCGGGCTACAGCAAGGCGCGTGTGCGGCGCTTTGCACTCAAGGTGCAACAATTCACCGGGCCGCTGATGGCGAAGTCGCTGGAGGATACGGCGTTCTATCGCTACGTCCCGCTGCTTGCACTCAATGAGGTAGGTGGCGACCCTACCCTACCCGCTTTGCCGCCGGCGGATTTTCATCGCGCGATGACCGACCGCGCGCGGGCGAGCCCGCACGGGTTGACCGCAACTGCCACGCACGACACCAAGCGGGGCGAGGACGCGCGCACGAGGCTTGTCGCTCTCAGCGAGCTTGCCCCCGACTGGGCCGAGGAGGTGAAGGCGTGGAGCCTGCTCAACGACCGCCTTGCCGGCCGTTCAGGCTCGCGTCGAGTGCCCTCCCACGCGCATGAATACATGCTGTATCAGACTCTGGTGGGATCGTGGCCGCTCGCGGGCCTCGACGAGGAGCTCGTCGCACGCGTCGAGGCTTACATGCTCAAGGCCGCGCGCGAGGGTAAGCTCGAGACCAGTTGGACCAACCCCAGCGCCGAGTATGAGACCGGACTCGCGGCATTCGTGCGTCAAAGCCTCGATCGTCGCGTATCGTCGCAATTCATCGATCGCCTGTCGGCGTTCGCACGACGCGTCGCGCTCGTTGGCGCGCTCAACTCCCTGGCGCAGCTCACGCTCAAGACCACGATGCCCGGAGTGCCCGATTTCTATCAGGGCACCGAGTACTGGGATCTGTCGATGGTCGATCCTGACAACCGGCGCCCGGTCGACTTCGCGCACCGCCGCGCATGCCTTGCGCGTCTCGGCGCCACTCCCGATTGGCACGAGCTTCGCGAGCGCTGGCCGGACGGCGGGATCAAGCTCGCGCTCACGCGCGCACTGCTGGCGCTGCGCACCGAGCTCGCGCACGTTTTCGCGCGGGGCGACTACCGGCCTCTCAAGGTGACCGGGCCCGACGCCGGCGGGATTGTCGCCTTCGCGCGCACCGCCGGGGCGGACGCGGTCGTAGTCGTCGCGGCACGGCATTTCGCGCGCCTCACCGACGGCGGTCGAGGGTGGCCGGCGGTCTTCGCGCTCAATGCCTCGGTCGCGATCGACGACTTGGGCGATGCGCACAACCGGCTGACCCCCGGCGTTCATTTCGCGGGCGGCTCCCTCCCTGTCGCGCAGCTTATCGGCGCCCTTCCCGTGGCGGTCCTGCAAGGCCGGGTCAGCGCCGACGCGGCGCGCCTGCGTCGGCCGTAGGTAGCGCTGGTTCCTTGAACGCGGCCGCACTCGATCCGTGTCCACAGGCACCCGTCGTACAATCGCCGGACTTGCACACCTCGCCGATGCCCGATGCCGACATCGGGCAAGAATGGTACCATGCCGCGTCGGTCTGCCCGCTCGACTGGACGTACGCGATGCGGATCAAATGGCTTGCCGTCCTGGTCGCGTTCGGCGCCATGCCTGCATTGGCCCACGTTGTGGCACCAGGCGTGGACTATACCGCCTACAAGGATTCCAATGGCGCGCCGTGCTGCGACGATCGCGATTGCCACGCGGCGGACGATTTCATCGAGGCAACTGAGCACGGGCGAGCCGTGATCCGGCTTCTTATCGAGGGCCAGTGGATCGCCGTTCCGCGCGCCTTCGTCGTGGCCGAGGATGCTGCGGATGGGCGCGCGCATTGGTGCGGCGGCCGGCTGTTTACCAACTCACACCTGGGCTGGATCCCGTTCCCCTGGTGCGTGATCCTTCCGCCGCGCGAGACCTAGACAGTCGAGACCGCACTGCACTGCGGGACACACCGAGCCGCGCCCTCACGGCATGACTGCGTTCGCGATCGCTGCATGACAGGACGTGCAGACGCTGCTTCACGCCGGCAGCGGCTCGCTCTTCAAGATCTTGCGGATGGAGGCGGCAAGCTCCGGCTGCCGGAACGGCTTGGCGATGATTGGCCATTCGGCGTGGTTGGGCTGGTGGCGCGCCAGCGCCTCGCCGGTATAGCCCGACGTGAGCAGAACCTTGATCTGCGGGCGCAACGCCTGCGCCTCCTCGGCGAGCTGCACGCCGGTTTTTCCCGCCATCACCACGTCGGTGAAAATCAGATCGACCGGCCGGCCACGCCGGAGGATTTCGAGCGCGCCGACGGCATCGGAGGCGGTGATCACCCGGTAACCAAGGTCGGTCAGCATCTCGATCGCGACCGCGAGCACCGCCGGATCGTCCTCGACCACCAGCACGGTCTCCGATCTCACGCGGGTCTCCGGTTCGACCGGCGGAACGAAGCGCGGCATCGTCATCGGCTTCTCTGACGGTGGCAGATAGATCGACAGTTGCGTGCCGGCGCCGACGCTGCTGGTGAGCGTGACGAAGCCACCGGACTGGCGCACGAAACCGTAGACCTGGGAGAGGCCGAGACCCGAACCCTTGCCCGGCTCCTTGGTGGTGAAGAACGGCTCGAACGCGCGATTCAGCACCTCGCGCGACATGCCGACGCCGGTGTCGTCGACCGACAGCACGATCCAGGGTCCAGGCGTCGCATCGCTGTGCCGGACCGTCAGATCGGTATCGTGCTCGACCCGGCGGACGGCGATCCGCAGCGTGCCGCCATCCGGCATGGCGTCGCGCGCGTTGACCGCAAGGTTGAGCAGCGCGGTCTCGAGTTGGGAGGCGTCGACCTCGCAGACCGCGGCGGTCCTCGCCGATGGTCGGTCTCCATCACGATGTTCTCGCCGACGGCCTGGCGGATCAGCGGTTCGAAGCCGCGCATCAGCGCGTTGACGTCCAAGGTCTCGGGCCGCAGATGCTGTCGGCGCGAGAAGGCCAGCAGCTGGCCGGTCAGGCTCGGCCGCGCTCGGCGGCGTGCCGCATGGCGGCGAGTTGGCGTTGGGCGCGCTCGTCGGCGCCGAAACGCCGCCCGAGCAGATCGATGTTGCCGAGCACCACCGTCAAGCAGATTGTTGAAGTCGTGAGCGACGCCGCCGGTGAGCTGGCCCACCGCCTCCATCTTGTGCGCCTGGACGAGCTGCTGCTGCAGCAGCCGCTGCTCGGTGACGTCGAGAATGGTGCCGAAGATCTCCGCGGCTCCGCCCGTCGTTCGGGCGGCGCCAGCACGCCCTGGTCGAGCAGGACGCGATACTGCCGTCGGCGCAGCGCCAGCGGAACTCGCACGAATAGGCGCCGGTCGCCACGCGCGTCCGCTGAGGCCTGCTCGACGCGCGCAACGTCGTCCGGATGCACGCGGCTCGAAGCCGAAGCCGGCATCGTCGATGAAGCGATGCGCCGGAAAGCCGGTGAGTTGCTCGACATTGCTGCTGACGAACGAGCGCCGCGAACGGCGGCTCGGTCGCGCGCGAGTGAAAGACGATCGGCAGCGAGCCGAGGATCGCCTCCTGGCGCTCCTGCGCTGCGCCGCAGCGCCTGCTCGGCCAGCGATCTTCTCGGTGCGGACGCGGAAGTTCTCGTCCTGCAGCCGGCTGCGCAGCTCCGCCTCGCGCTTGACCTCGCTTGTCTTGAGATAGAGGTCGACGAAAACCGAGACCTTGGACTTCAGGATGAAGGGGTCGACCGGCTTGAACACCATGTCCACGGCGCCGGCCGAATAGGCCTGAGAAGATGCGAACTCGTCGCGGAAGACCGCGGTCAGGAAGACGATCGGAATGTGACGCGTGCGCTTGCGGGCCCGGATCAGCTCGGCCGTCTCGTAGCCGTCCATGCCCGGCATGTGCAGGTCGAGCAGGATGACGGCGAACGTCCTCGTTCAGCAGGTGGCGCAGCGCCTCCTCGCCGGAATGGGCGACGACCAGCGTCTGGCCGAGCTCCTCGAGCACCGTGGTGACGAGCGAGCGCATTGCGCTCGTCGTCGTCGACGATGAGGATCGTGGCCTCGCGGCAGGCCGAGTTGCTCCGCCGCCTGCGCGGGCTCGTCAGGGACCTCGGGCATCGGCCAGGCCGTCAACTCATCCTGCCATTGGGGAAAAGGCGACGATGTTATCAGCTTCGCTCCGCGGTGCGGCTGGCTGCTCGGCGCGCTGGATGCAGACACGCAGCACCGAGATCAGCTGGTCGATGTCGACCGGCTTGGAGACGTAGTCGGAGGCGCCGGCCTCGATGCATTTCTGGCGGTCGCCCTTCATCGCCTTGGCGGTGACCGCAATGATCGGCAGCGACGCGCGTCCCGGCATGCGGCGGATCTCGCGGATGGTCTCGTAGCCGTCCATGTCGGGCATCATGATGTCCACCAGCACCGCGTCGGCATCGGGCATGCGCGTGCAGGAGCTCCAGGCCGGCGCGCCCGCTCTCGGCGTAGTGCAGCTCGACGCCGTGCTCCTCGAGGCGCTGGTCGAGCGAGAAGATGTTGCGGATGTCGTCGTCGATGACCACGACCTTGCGGCCGGCGAGCATCGGGTCGTAGCGGCGAAGCTGCTGCAGCGCCGCTTGCGCGCTGTCCGGCAGGTCATCGAACGGGCGGTGCAGGAACAGCGCCACGTCGTTCAGCAGCTCCGCAAGCGTGCGGGCCACGCGCGTGCGCCCTGCCGCCGAGCTGAGCAGCTCAGACCTGCAGGGTCGGCCCGACGACCTCGGCCGGGCGCATAGACGACGAGCGGAACATCGTGCGCACGCAGCCGGCGATGCGCCCGACAAGCTCGTCGGTCGAACGGCCGAGATCCACAACGATGCAGTCGAACTCACGCCGAGGCCAGCAGGCTCTGCGCCTCGGGCATGTCGGCTGCAGCTTCGACCTCGATGTCGCCGTTGCCGAATAGCGCAGCGAGCGACGCCTCGCCCGTCGGCGGCCTCGATGATCAGCAGGCGCTCGGCTACGGCGGCCGAAGCTCTTCACCTGGTCGAGCGTCGCCAGCGATGGTCTCGCGCTCGACCGGCTTGCCGGTGAAGCGATAGGCGCCGATGCTCAGGCCCAGCCGGTTCTGGTCGTCGGCCGAGATGACGTGAACCGGGATGTGCCGCGTGTCCGGAGTGCGCTTCAGGAGATCGAGCAGCGCGAAGCCGTCCATGTCGGGCAGGCCGATGTCGAGCGTGATCGCGTCCGGCCGGAAGCGCTTGGCCAGCGGCACGACGGCCGCGCCCTCGCCGGTGACCACGCCCTTGAAGCCGGCCTCGTGCGCCATGGTCAGCAGGATCGAGGCGAAGCGCGGATCGTCCTCGACGATCAGCACGACGGGGTCGCCGCGGTTGATGGTGTCGCGGTCGTCGAGCGACGCTCTCGGCAACGCTCGTCGGACAGCACGATGCTCGGCGGAGGCGACCGCCCGGATGCTGGCGGTCGAGAACCGCGGCGCGCTCTGCACCGACGGCTGAAGTTCAGCGGCAGGTACAGGGTGAAGGTCGTGCCCCTGCCCGGCATGCTGTCCACGGTCAGCTCGCCGCCGAGCAGGCGCGTGATCTCGCGGCTGATCGACAGGCCGAGGCCCGTGCCGCCGTACTTGCGGCTGGTGGTGCCGTCGGCCTGCTGGAAGGCCTCGAAGATGATCCGCTGCTTCTCGTCCGGGATGCCGATGCCGGTGTCCTCCACGATGAAGGCGAGCACCTGCCCGGCGTTGTTGAGGTGGTCGTTGGTCGGTTCCAGCCCGAGGTCGCGCGGACGATGCGCAGCCGCACGTGCCCGGCCTCGGTGAACTTGAAGGCGTTCGACAGCAGGTTCTTGATGATCTGCTGCAGCCGCTTGTCGTCGGTGTACATCGAGCGCGGCAGGGCGGGGTCGAGCTCGACGGCGAAGTCGAGCCTCTTGTCGCTGGCGATCTGCGCGAACGTGCGGTCCATATGGTCGCGCAACGAGGCGAACGAGGTCTCGCCGATGTCGAGCGTGACCGTGCCGGACTCGATCTTCGACAGGTCGAGGATGTCGTTGATCAGCCCGAGCAGGTCGGAGCCGGCGTGATGGATGGTGCGGGCGAACTCCACCTGTTTGTCGGTCAGGTTGCCCTGCGCGTTCTCGGCCAGCAGCTTCGACAGGATCAGCAGGCTGTTGAGCGGCGTGCGCAGCTCGTGGCTCATGTTGGCCAGGAATTCGGACTTGTACTTGGAGGTCAGCGCCAGCTGCTCGGCCTTCTCCTCGAGCGCGCGCTTGGCCTGCTCCACCTCGCGGTTCTTGCGCCTCCACCTGCTTGTTCTGCACCGAGAGCAGCATGCGCCTTCTCCTCCAGCTCGGCGTTGGTCTGCTGCAGCTCCTCCTGCTTGGTGCGCAGCAGCTCCTCCGACTGACGCAGCGTGGTGGCCTGCTGCTCCAGCCGGTCGTTGGTCTTCTTCAGTTCTTCCTGCTGCGCCTGCAGCTCCGCGGTCAGGAGCTGCGACTGCTTCAGCAGGCCTTCGGTGCGCATGTTGGCGGCGATGGTGTTGAGCACGATGCCGATCGATTCCATCAGCTGATCGAGGAAGGACTGGTGGGTTTCGCTGAACTGGTCGAACGAGGCCAGCTCGATGACGGCCTTGACCTCGCCTTCGAACAGGGCCGGCAGCACGATGATGTTGAACGGCGCCGCCTCGCCCAGCCCCGAGGTGATCTGGACGTAGTCGCGCGGCACGTTGGTGAGCAGGATGCGCGACTTCTCGTAGGCGCACTGGCCGACCAGACCCTCGCGCAGCTTGAACTGATGCGCCAGGTGCTTGCGGTTGTTGAAGGCGTAGCTGGCCGCCAGGTTGAGCACGGTGTTGCCGTCCTCGTCCTTGTCGGTGACGTAGAATACGCCGTGCTGGGCATTGACCAGCGGGGCAAGCTCGGAGAGCACGAGGTTCGAGACGGTGGAGAGGTCGCGCTCGCCCTGCAGCATGCGCGTGAAGCGTGCGAGGTTGGTCTTCAGCCAGTCCTGCTCGGTGTTCTTCAGCGTCTGATCCTTCAGATTGCGGATCATCTCGTTGATGTTGTCCTTGAGCGCGGCGACCTCGCCCGAGGCCTCGACCGTGATCGAACGGGTCAGGTCGCCCTTGGTCACCGCGGTCGACACCTCGGCGATGGCGCGCACCTGGGTGGTCAGGTTGGCGGCCAGCTGGTTGACGTTGTCGGTCAGGTCGCGCCACAGGCCGGCGGCACCGGGCACGCGCGCCTGGCCGCCGAGCTTGCCCTCGATACCGACCTCGCGCGCCACGTTGGTCACCTGGTCGGCGAAGGTCGCCAGCGTCTCGATCATGCCGTTGATGGTGTCGGCGAGCGAGGCGATCTCGCCTTTGGCGTCGACGGTCAGCTTGCGCTTCAGGTTGCCCTGGGCGACCGCGGTCACCACGTCGGCGATGCCGCGCACCTGACTGGTCAGGTTGGCCGCCATCATGTTGACGTTGTCGGTCAGGTCCTTCCAGGTGCCGGCGACGCCCGGCACCTGCGCCTGGCCGCCGAGCTTGCCTTCGGTGCCGACCTCGCGCGCCACGCGCGTCACCTCCGAGGCGAAGGAGTTGAGCTGGTCCACCATGACGTTGATGGTGTTCTTCAGCTCCAGGATCTCGCCCTTGACGTCGACGGTGATCTTCTTCGAGAGGTCGCCCTTGGCGACCGCGGTCGTCACCTCGGCGATGTTGCGCACCTGGCCGGTCAGGTTGCCGGCCATTAGAGTTGACGTTGTCGGTCAGGTCCTTCCAGGTGCCGGCGACGCCGCGCACGTTGGCCTGGCCGCCGAGCTTGCCTTCGGTGCCGACCTCGCGGGCGACGCGCGTCACTTCCGAGGCGAACGAGTTGAGCTGGTCCACCATCGTGTTGATGGTGTTCTTCAGCTCCAGGATCTCGCCGCGCACGTCGACGGTGATCTTCTTCGACAGGTCGCCGTTGGCAACCGCGGTCGTCACCTCGGCGATGTTGCGCACCTGGCCGGTCAGGTTGCCGGCCATGAAGTTGACGTTGTCGGTCAGGTCCTTCCAGGTGCCGGCGACGCCCGCGCACGTTGGCCTGGCCGCCGAGCTTGCCTTCGGTGCCGACTTCGCGCGCCACGCGCGTCACTTCCGAGGCGAACGAGTTGAGCTGATCCACCATCGTGTTGATGGTGTTCTTCAGCTCCAGGATCTCGCCCTTCACGTCGACGGTGATCTTCTTCGAGAGGTCGCCGTTCGCGACCGCGGTGGTCACCTCGGCGATGTTGCGCACCTGGCCGGTCAGGTTGGCCGCCATGGCGTTGACGTTGTCGGTCAGGTCCTTCCAGGTGCCGGCGACGCCTTCCACCTTGGCCTGACCGCCGAGCTTGCCTTCGGTGCCGACCTCGCGCGCCACGCGGGTCACTTCCGACGCGAACGAGTTGAGCTGATCCACCATCGTGTTGATGGTGTTCTTCAGCTCCAGGATCTCGCCCTTGCACGTCGACGGTGATCTTCTTCGACAGATCGCCGTTCGCGACCGCGGTCGTGACTTCGGCGATGTTGCGCACCTGGCCGGTCAGGTTCGCGGCCATGAAGTTGACGTTGTCGGTGAGGTCCTTCCAGGTGCCGGCGACGCCCCTCACATTGGCCTGACCGCCGAGCTTGCCTTCGGTGCCGACCTCGCGCGCCACGCGCGTCACTTCCGACGCGAAGGAGTTGAGCTGGTCCACCATGGTGTTGATGGTGTTCTTCAGCTCCAGGATCTCGCCCTTCACGTCGACGGTGATCTTCTTCGACAGGTCGCCGTTCGCCACGGCGGTCGTCACTTCGGCGATGTTGCGGACCTGGCCGGTCAGGTTGGCGGCCATGAAGTTGACGTTGTCGGTCAGGTCCTTCCAGGTGCCGGCGACGCCCTCGACCCGCGCCTGGCCGCCGAGCTTGCCCTCGGTGCCGACCTCGCGCGCGACGCGCGTCACTTCCGAGGCGAACGAGTTGAGCTGATCCACCATCGTGTTGATGGTGTTCTTCAGCTCCAGGATCTCGCCCTTGACGTCGACCGTGATCTTCTTCGACAGGTCGCCCTTGGCGACCGCGGTGGTGACGTCGGCGATGTTGCGCACCTGGCCGGTCAGGTTGGCGGCCATCAGGTTGACGTTGTCGGTCAGGTCCTTCCAGGTGCCGGCGACGCCCGCGCACGTTGGCCTGGCCGCCGAGCTTGCCTTCGGTGCCGACCTCGCGCGCCACGCGCGTCACTTCCGAGGCGAACGAGTTGAGCTGATCCACCATCGTGTTGATGGTGTTCTTCAGCTCCAGCACCTCGCCCTTCACGTCGACGGTGATCTTCTTCGACAGGTCGCCCTTGGCCACCGCGGTGGTCACCTCGGCGATGTTGCGCACCTGGCCGGTGAGGTTCGCCGCCATGGCGTTGACGTTGTCGGTCAAGTCCTTCCAGGTGCCGGCCACGCCTTTCACCTTGGCCTGGCCGCCGAGCTTGCCTTCGGTGCCGACTTCGCGCGCAACGCGCGTCACTTCCGACACGAACGAGCCGAGCTGGCCCACCATCGTGTTGACGACCTTGCCGATGCGCAGAAACTCGCCGCGCAGGGGCCGCCCTTCGATCTCGAGGTTCATGGTCTGCGACGAGGTCGCCCGGGCAACCGCGCCGATCACGCGGGCCATTTCGGCGGTCGGCTGCACCATGTCGGCGATCAGGGTGTTGACCGTCTCGATCGTTGCGGCCCAGGAGCCGGTTGCGTTCGGCAATTTGGCCCGGTGCCCGATCTTGCCCTCCTTGCCGACCGCGTCGCCGAGGCGCTGGAATTCCTTTGCCATCCGCTCGTTGAGCTCGACCACATCGTTGAAGGCGTCGGCGATCTCACCGTCGATGCCGGACAGGCCGATCGGCAGCCGTACTGAAAATTCACCTTTGCGAAAGGCTCTGAGCGCGGCGAGCAGGTTGCGGTTATCGAGTTCGGTAGCGGCAGTCCCCGTGGTCGGCATCATGGCACTCGCGGGCTGGCGTGGCGGCACGCGGAACCGTCGACGACCGACGGTCCGCTCGAATTCGAGGCCAGCGCGATCGAGCTGAACGGGAGGAGACATTTCCCCGGCCACGATGCGTCTCTCCCTGGACGCTGGCGCCGGCTTTGCGAACCGTTCCCCTCGTCAGCTCTTTACGAACGGGCTGACCCTAACGCCCTCAACGCAACCGGCGTCGAAATGGTTCCTGTCGACCTGGGCTTTTTCTCTCCCCAAGGCGCCCCTTGCAAAAACCGGGCGCCGCTATTGATTGCGTCTATCGTTGCGACCAAGCTTAGGCGGCCCGAGTCTCCAACACGATCATACCAGTGCGGCCCGCGCCGGCCGCGCGGACGACGTTAACATTCTGGAAACCAAGGAAAATTCCATTGGCACCGCAGTCCCCCGCTCAGCTCGACACCGTTCGGCGGCTGCTTGGCGAATGCACGCTGTTTCGGGGGCTCGACCCTTCCGGCCGGGACGAGCTCATGTCCCGCGCGCGGGTCCGCCAGTTCGCAGCCGGCGACACGATCTTTCTCATGGGTTCTCCCGGCGATTCGCTGATGGCGGTGCTGAGCGGCCGCGTGCGCATCAGCATGACCTCGCCGGAGGGCAAGGAGATCGTGCTGGCAGTGCTGGAAGCGGGCGAGCACTTCGGGGAAATCGCCTTGCTGGACGGCAAGGAACGTACCGCCGACGCGACCGCGCTCACGGCCTGCAGCCTGGCGGTGCTCGAGCGCCGCGACGTGCTCTCGTTCCTGGAGCATCACCCCGGCGCCTGGCTGTCGATCGTCGAGGTTCTCTGCACGCGGTTGCGCAATACCGATCAGCATATCGCGGAGATCGCCCTGCTGGGGCTCCCGGCGCGCCTCGCCAAGGCCATCCTGAGATTGCTCGGCGCACAAGGTCCGCAAACGACCGACATGCAAATCAAGTCGTCACAGCGCGCGCTCGGCAACATGGTCGGCGCCTCGCGCGAGAGCATCAACAAGTGCCTGGGCGAATGGCAGCGTCAGGGTATCGTCAGGATCGACGGGACCGTGATCAGCGTGACTGACCGGAGTGCGCTGGAGCGCGTGGCGGAGGGGGGCTGAGCGGAGGTAGAACGCAAGACGCCAAACCACTACCGACTACGGCAGAGTTAGTGCCTGCCGCGGCTGGAGTTACATGCTCCAGACACGCTGTCGGCGACAAACCGCGGGGCACTCTTAGATCAGCGTTCCGCCAGTCAATGAATACATAAGGCCATCGAGGTACGGTTTTGTACCCACTGTCGCCGAGGCACAACTCCGAGTAAGCGTTAGCCTCGTGGGAAGTCTCATCCGAACGCCACCGGTACTCTCAATCGTCGCAGCTTGCTGTGGCATCGGGGGGTACTCCTTCGTGGGCTTTGGTCAGCCACAGGGAGTACGCTTCCTCGCCTGACACAGAGCCTGTTTCGTCACCGAGGACCCGCGCGTTTTGTCAGAGATCGTAGAATTTTGTCAGAGATCGTAGAATATGTGATAATAAGCGCCGCGTGGCTCTTGTTATGGCGAACGCCGCGATAAATCGCCAGGTCTTTTTACGATGAGTCCCATTGCGGAATGGCTGGCATCGCTCGGGTTGTCCGAGTATAGCAAGCGCTTCGCCGAGAATGCCATCGACCTTTCCGTCGTCCACGATCTCACGGAGCAGGACCTCAAAGAGCTCGGCCTTCCTCTCGGGCACCGCCGCAAGATGTTGCGCGCGATCGCCGAGCTTGACGCGCCCGCGCTCACAGCATCGCAAACACCGGCCAGAAGGGAGTCGCGTGACGAGGCCGAGCGGCGACAGCTGACGGTGATGTTTTGCGACCTGGTGGGATCGACGGCGCTTTCGGCCCGCCTCGACCCTGAGGATTTTCGCAGAGTGATCGGGGCTTATCACACTTGCATCGCGGAGGTCATCGGCCGCTATCAGGGCATCGTCGCCCGCTACATGGGTGATGGCGTTTTCCTCTATTTCGGCTATCCCCAGGCGCACGAGGATGACGCCGAGCAAGCCGTGCGCGCCGGGCTCGCGCTGGTCGAGGCTGTAGCTAATCTGCGGACCGATTTCGAGCTGAAAGTGCGCATCGGCATCGCGACCGGCACAGTGGTGGTGGGCGATCTGATCGGCGAAGGCGCCGCGCAGGAACAGGCGATCGTCGGCGAAACGCCGAACCTCGCGGCGCGCCTGCAAGCGGCCGCCGAGCCGGGTATGGTGGTAATCTCCGCGAGTACCCGCCGGGTGACCGGGGGACACTTCGAATACCGCGACCTCGGCCCGCTCGCGCTCAAAGGCTGGACCGAACCAACGCCGGCTTGGCAGGTCGTGGGCGCGAGCGAAGCTGTAAGCCGCTTTGAAGCGCAGCACACCACTAGGCTGACGCCGCTGCTCGGGCGCGACGAGGAAATCGACGTGCTCTCGCGCCGCTGGCGCGATGCCACGCAAGGCGAAGGTCGTGTCGTGGTGCTGACCGGAGAGCCTGGCATCGGCAAGTCGCACATTGCGCTTGCGTTTCAAGAGCGGCTGCAAGCCGAACCACATATCAGGTTGCGCCATTACTGCTCGGCGCATCACACCAACAGTGCGCTGTTCCCTTTCATCAGTCAGCTCGAACGAACCGCCCGCTTCGAGCGCGGCGACGCGCCCGCCGAAAAGTTCGCCAAGCTCGAAGCCCTGCTCATGCAGTCCGGCGCTAATGCGGTGCATTCGGTGCCGATTCTGGCCAACCTTCTGTCGCTGCCGCCGAGCGAGCGTTACCCCCTGCCGGAATTGAGCCCGCAGAAACGCAAGGAGGCGACGTTGGCGGCACTCATGGCGCAACTCGAGCGCCTTTCGGCGCTCCAGCCGGTGTTGGTGGTGTTCGAGGATGCCCATTGGATCGACCCGACCTCGCTGGAGCTGCTCGCGATTTCAGTGGAGCGCCTGCCGCAGCTTCGGGTGTTGCTGCTGATCACCGCGAGGCCGGAGTTCGTGCAGCCTTGGCCAGGTCATGCGCATGTGACGACGCTTCCGCTGACGCGCCTGAATTCGGCGAGTCGGCTCGGCGATCATCGAGCGGATCGCGGCCGGCAAAACGCTTCCCAAGGAGGTGACGAACCAGATCCTCGCCCGCACCGATGGGGTACCTCTGTTCGTCGAGGAGCTGACCAAAACCGTGCTCGAAGGCGGGCTGTTGCAGGAGCGGGACGACCATTATGTGCTCGAGCGTCCGCTGCCGGCGCTGGCGATTCCGACGACGTTGCACGCCTCGCTAATGGCGCGGCTCGACCGATTGGCGCCGGTAAGGGAGGTGGCCCAGATCGGCGCCGTGGTGGGTCGCGAGTTCTCCTACGAGCTGCTGAGTGTCGTAGCGGGGCTGCCCAAAATGAAACTCGATGAGGCCCTTGCCAAGCTCGTTAAATCGGAATTGATATTCTGCCGAGGCGAGGTGCCGCAGGCGATCTACACCTTCAAGCACGTGCTCGTGCGGGATGCTGCCTACTCCGGGCTTCTGAAGAGCCGACGCGCGCAGCTGCACGCCGCGATCGCGAGCGCGTTCGAGCAGCGGTTCCCGGAAATCATCCAAGCTGAGCCGGAAACCCTCGCGCACCATCTCATGGAGGCGGGACTGAACGAAAGGGCCGCGGGGCATTGGCTGCAGGCCGGCAAGAAGGCCGCCATGCGCTCTGCCAACCTCGAGGCCATCGCGCACTTGCAGCGAGGGGTTGAGGCCGTGGGCCGTCTCCCCGAGAGCTCGCAGAGGGACAGACTGGATCTCGATTTTCAGTTTGCCCTGGGACCCTGCCTGATCGCCACTCAGGGGCCGGCATCGGGCAAGGCCATGGCGACCTTCGTGCGCGCTCGCGAGTTGTGCGAGCGGCTGGGAGACCCGCCCGAGTACCTGCAGGTCATGTTTTGGGTGGTCACTGCGAGCGTCGTGCGGGGTGAACTGCCGCAGGCAGCGGAAATGATCGCTACCTTGCTCCGCTTGGCCCAGGCGCATGGCGATCGTCCGGCATTGCTCAACGCGATGCGCGGGGAGGCGATGATTCTCCTTTTCATGGGGCGTCTTGCCGATGCCCGCAAAGCGATCGAGGGCGCCTTTGAGACGTTCAACGCGAGCCACGAGGCGGACAGGTTGTCCGCTCGCTCGGCCGGCCAGGATGCAGGCGTGGCGGACTTGGCGCTGATGTCGTGGGCTCTCTGGCTTCTTGGCGACGTCGACACGGCAGTCACGCGGATGACTGCAGCCTTTCAACGGGCCGCCGGCATCGAACATCCGCATACGCACGCATACGCTTGTTATTATGCGTCGGTTCTCCACGCTCTGCGCGGCGAGCCAGCGATTGCGCAGGGCCATGCAGAGCGCTGTCTGGCGCTCTCCGAGGAGCATGGGTTCCGCCAGTGGCGCGGCCTATCGCGCGCAATCCGGGGCACCTGCGTGACCATGCTCGACCCTTCATCCGACACTCTCAAGGAGGTGATGGGTGCGCTGGAGGAGTATCGTGGCGCGGGATATCAGCTCGGCATCACGGCGCTCTACGTCCTATTGTGTCGCGCCCTGCTGCTCCTCCGGCAACCCGAGGCTGCGCTGGAGGTGACCGAGCAAGGGCTCGCCACCGCCGTTCACAACACCGAACGGATTTTCGAGGCCGAACTTTATCGCCTCAAGGCGCGTGCGTTGCTCGCTCGCGGCGGATCGGACGCAATGACCTCCGCGCGGCCATTGCTCGATCAGGCGCTCATGACGGCAAGTGGCCAACACGCTCGGTCGCTTGAACTTCGCGCCGCAACGGACCTCGCAGTTCTTGCGATCGATCAGGGCCGGCGCGACGAAGCGCGTGCTATTTTGGCGCCCATCTATGCCTGGTTCACCGAGGGCCTCGACACGCAGGACTTGAGGGAGGCGAAGGCGGTCCTCGATCAGCTGCGGTAACCGAGTTCAGTGAGGGGCTAAGCATCAATTTTCTTTTTTCTTCTTTATCGGCGCGCCGCGGCGGCTGCGCTACCAACTCTTTCTCGTCCTTGGGTTTTTCGTTTATAAATCGCACTGCTCCTGTCGAGTTCTTCTTGCCCTTAGTCTTTTTCTCATACTCGTTGTAGGCCTCGTCTGCCGCTTTGTATCCGGCTGCTACCCCGTTTTTGAGATTCTCGTGAGACCACTTGAAATTTATGTCGTGGGATACTTGAATCTCTATGACCGTACCCTTCCACTTCTTCCCGTCTCTGACGTGATATTTGAACAGCTTGACGTCGTCTTCGCCCACTGTCGCGGCGAACAGCTGACATAGATTGCCCAGGGAATCATGCAGGTTCTCTGGCTTGCGAACTTGTTTTGCATCAACGATCCGGTTGACCCAGATTTCGTCCAAGTCCTTGTGATCTTCCAGCAGCCGCTGGAAGTTTACTGTATCGACCAAAGCTCCTTCACAATAGATGTCGCCGTCGATCTCTACGGTGCCTTCGATGAAAGGGAGAGCTGAACAAGCGCAAAGGCTTGCGGAGCTGATGTCTTTGTACCCATCGCCCTTCTCGTTGGAGAATAAGTCGAGTTGCTGCTTCGATAGGTTCCAAGCGTTATGATAGATGAATGGCTTCTTGTCTCGAACAGTCGCTCGAATTTTATGCCTTTCATGAAAACGCTGTCCGGATAGTAAATCCTAGACAGGCCGTTGACCTCGGACAAGTACATCAATGAGGTCAAATAACGGACGAAGGGATTAGGCGCCATTACGTGATTGAGGATCCATTGATTGATATCCCCCTCGTCCCATTTGAACCATTTATCGCGGTCAGACAGCATCGACATGGTTGCTTGGATGGAATCGATCATCTTGTCCGGCAGCCATACCTTCTGATAATTCTCCGGCTTGGACAGAAATCTCATCAAAGCCCGTGTATTGCCGAACCAATCCGGTCCAAATACTGTATTTATCGGAAAGCGCTCATAGGAGTCATCATCCCGAAAAACGTGATTCTCGAAGAAATTGCGCGTTTGTTCGACCTCTTTGCCTGGATCGCATTGATTGTATACAAGCCCGACCCATGCGCCGATGCACGACAGCGCCCATACATCAAACTTTATTTCGGCCTCGGCGAGACGCTTCAACACCCCGATATGCAGCCCTGCCGCAGGTCCACCACCAGCCAGCGTAATTGCTCTCTTCATCGGAAGCTCCCTCTCTACCCCCACAGTCTGGTTGGGCGCCGTCGGGCCAATTCAAGCCCCTACACTGTCAAAGCAGCCCCCAGGCCACCACAGCGCAGGATCGATGCTGGGTCGAACATGGTTTCCTCCACCGACCATAGCGTGAACCATTGCATGCGTACAGCTCCCTGGAGTGTAAGCTACTTCACACTGGGCTCGCAAACGCATGCAGGTGAACCAGCACTTGGCTCTTTTCCGTCAGACCCGTGAGCCGGCGTTTCCGGTCGTGCCGGTGATTTCTGCCGGAAGCGACCATCGATCGGCCCATTCAATTTCCGGCAGATCCTGAGCGTTGGCGATCGGGTCAACTTATCGGACCAACCCTTGGGCACCGTCGTGATCGATGCGCCCTACATGGCCAGGGAGTATTTAGATACCGATTGCTGGCGCCAAATGCCGGGCTGAAACGGGGTTTACCTCAACTGCCCTCATTCATCGTTGATGCTGCGGCTTTGAGACCGAATCACTCGCTCGCAAGGGTGTGAATTACTTCACACCCGGAGTGGATCGAGCATCGATGTGCACAAACCGCAATACCTCAAGCCCGCGATCCGGAGCCGGCAATCGTGATCGCTACCGCCGGACCGCAGGGCTTTGCGGAACGTTCCGCCGCAAGTCGATCAGTGACGGTTGGGCGTCACCGCAGCACCGCCAGCGCCGGCTTGATCCCGGCGCGCACCGTCCGGAACGCCGCGATCGCGCCGTCAACTGCGGCATCGTCGATGTGCCGGTGCGTCACCAGCCGAAGTTGGGTCGGGTTCCAGGCACCCGCCTGCACGCCCTCGGCGGCGAGCCGCGACAGCCAAGTCGCCGCATCGGCGCCGCTGCGCGCCACGTCGATCATGACGATGTTGGTCTCGACCGCGCGTGGATCGACCAGCGCTCGATCGATGGCGTGGATGCCGGCGGCGAGGCGCGCCGCGCGGGCGTGGTCCTCCGCCAGGCGCGGAATCATGCGCTCGAGGGCGACAATCCCCGCGGCCGCCATCACGCCGGCCTGGCGCATGGCACCGCCCACCATGCGGCGGAACGCGCGTGCGCGCTCGATGAACGCCGCTGATCCGCAGATGAGCGAGCCGAACGGCGCGCTCAAACCCTTGCTGACGCAGAAACACACGCTGTCGCCGTGGCGGGCGATGTCCGCCGCCGGCACCCCGAGCGCGACCGCGGCGTTGAACACCCGCGCGCCGTCGATATGCACCGGGATGCCGTGCTCGGCGGTCATGGCACGCACCGCCTGCAGCGTGGCCAGCGGCACCACCGCGCCGCCGGC
Source organism: uncultured Alphaproteobacteria bacterium (assembly GCA_963788095.1). Classification (GTDB taxonomy): domain Bacteria; phylum Pseudomonadota; class Alphaproteobacteria; order Rhizobiales; family Xanthobacteraceae; genus CAVTXS01. Next base: position 43,731 of record CAWBFP010000038.1, read on the forward strand.
GCTGTTATGGGTGGTCTCGATGCAGACGAGCGAGGTCGCGAGCCGATTGGCGCCCAGCTCGGGGTTGAGCATGGCGCGCAGCGCCCCCGGATCCGGCGCGCCGCGCCGGCCCGGGATGGTGCGATGGAACAGGCCGGCGAGCTGCGCGATCGCGCCCATTTCGCTGCGCAGGATGTGGGCCTCGGCATCGAGCAGCACCTCGCCGCCGCGCCTGCCATGTGCCAGCAGCGCCACCAGGTTCGCCATCGTGCCGCTGGTGACGAAAACGGCAGCCTCCTTGCCGACCACCGCGGCGGCGGCCGCTTCCAGGCGGCGTACCGTCGGATCGCCCTCGCGCGCGTCGTCGCCAAGCTCGGCGACGCGCATGGCCTCGCGCATCTCCTCGGTCGGCAGGGTCACGGTGTCGCTGCGCAGATCGATCATGAGCGGTTCTCTCATTGAAGGGGCAAGTTCAAATTCAAATCGGTCAGAGCCGGCAGTCGTTGGCCCTACAGCATCGACAATTCATGGCGCCGCAGCAGGCGGTAGACGAGGGCGACCGGCAGGATCGTGAACAGAGATCAGCACGGTCGCGGCCGCAGCCGCGATGCCCGGGCTCGTCCCTTCGAGCGCCTGAAACATCGCGACCGTCATCGTGGTCCAGGGGCCGCTGTAGAGCACGACGGTCGCGCTCAGCTCCGACGCCACGGTGACGAAGGTGAGCACCAGGCCGCCGACGATGCCGCCGAGCATCAGCGGCACGGTGATGCGCAGGAACGTCAGCGCGGCGGCACGCCGAGATTGATCGAGGCCTCCTCCAGGCTCGGATCGATCTGGTGCAGGATCGCGCTCGACGAGCGGACCGAGAACGGCAGCGTGCGCACCATGTAGGCGAGAACCATGATCAGCCAGGTGCCGGTCAGGATCAGGAAGCCGCTCGAGAACGCCATCACGAGGCCGATGCCGAGCACGGTGCCGGCGACCGCGAACGGCGAAGTCGCGACACATCGAGCAGCGCGGAGAGGCGCGAGCGGTGACGCACCACCACATAGCCGATCGGCACGCCGATCAGGGTCGCGCCGACCGCGGCGAGGCTCGCGAGCAGTGAGCGTGTTCGTCAGCGGCCGGTAGGAGCGCTGGAACAGTTGGCCGAAATTGTCGAACGAAAAGCCGACATGCAGCACCGGCCCCTTGAACTGCAGGAACGAAATCAAAACCACGGCGGCGAACGGCACCAGCGCGGCGGCGACCACGGTCCAGCAATATGCCGCACCCAGCCGGCGCAGCGCCGGCGAAACCTCGAGCAGCGGCGCCGAGCGGCGCGCGCCGGTGGCGTAATGGCCCGCGCGCCAGCACGCCGCGTTGGATCATCAACGCCGCGACCGTGCACACGATCAAGCAGCACGCCGAGCACGCCAGCAGATGACGGGTTGGCGGCGGTTTCGCCGACGAACAGCTTGTAGGCTTCGACCGAAAGGATCGGCCGATCTTCGGCGAGCACGAACGGCACGCCGAAATTCTCCAGCGCCTCGATGAATACCAGCAGGCCGCCGGCCAGGATGGAGGGCAGCACCAACGGCAGGGTCACGGTGCGCAGCATGCGCGCACGCGCGGCGCCGAGATTGTGCGCCGCCTCCTCGACCGAGATGTCGACCGACTTGAACGCCGCGACGGTGGGCAGCACGACGAATGGATAGAGCGTGAGCGTGTAGGTGGTGACGATTCCCTTCAGCGCCGTAGATCGAATCGAACGGGATGCCGAGCGAGCGCAGCAACGACGGTCACGACGCCGGCGCGGCCGAACATCAAAACCAGCGCGTAGGCGCTGACGAAGGACGGCAGCACCAGCGGCAGGGCCGCGAGCGCGAGCAGAACCGGCTTGCCGGCGATCGGCAGCCGCGCGACGCAGAACGCGAACGGCACGCCGATCAGGATCGCGAAGCGCGGCGGCCGCCGCCGCCACGATCAGGCTGTTGGCCGATACCCTGAAGAAAGAAGCGGTTCGACAGCACGCTCGCGTAGTTCGCGAGCGTAAGCTTCGTGCCGCGTCGGATCGAGCACGCTCGCGCCGAAGACGTTGAGCAGCGGATAGAGGAAGAACAACCCGAGAAAACCACCCGCCACGATCGCGATGGCCAAGGGAAAGGCATGACGGGAAAGAAAAGAGGTCATGGTTGATCTGTTGATCCTTCCCCGTCATTGCGAGTTGCACACCGGCCTGCGGCCGATCCACCTGGATGATGACAGGTTTAGGCGCTGTTTCAGCGCCGACCTTTCTTCCTAGTCCTACTGCGTCACAATATTCTCCGGTTGCGGTTGGCATGGCGTGCCCCACAGCATGGACATCGTGGCAAGCTCTTGGCGATCGCATCGATCAAGCGTATTCGCATCGTTGCGATTGAGTTTGGGATGTGCCGCTCAGGCCGCAATGGCGGATCCTCTGGGTCTGTAACCGTTGGGTAGAGCAAGTTGCGCGAATCGCGCGGTGGAACGAGGTCCTGAGGGGGGAATCGTCTCCCTTTCGGAGACCAGGAAGCCATAGGCCGCAATGCACAGTGTGGCGTGGTGATGGAAGCCACGCCATCCACGCCCTTCAAAATGCCCGAGCCCGACCTCCTGCTTGAGCTCCTGATAATCGCGCTCGATGCGCCAGCGCAGTTTGGCGCGCTCGACGAGATCGCGGAAGCGGGTCTTTTTTGGCAAGGTGGAGAGCCAGTATTTGGTTGGCTCCTTCTCACCCTCGGGCCACTCGATCAGCAGCCATTCTTTGCTCGACTTCTCGCCATCCCGCGACGCAACGCAAATTCGCAACCGGGCAAAGCGTGACGATAGCCATTCGTTCGTGCCTTCGCGCCACGTGATCGTGCGCCACGCTTTCCTGCTCAGCCCAACGGCAACCTCCTTGACCGAGAGCGCATCTGGTTCGCGGCGGCGGCCCTTGCGCGGTGCGGGGCCAGGCCGCGGGCCTGGTGCCGAGACCAGCGTCGGCGACTGAATGCCGGCCACATAGGCCAATTTAAGCTCGGTGATGCCCGTGCGCAGCTTCGCATCGTGGCCGTAGCGAGTGTCCATAAGCACGGTCCCGCGCGGAAGCCCGGCCTCACACGCCCAGCCGATCTGCTCCAGCGCGATCTCCGGCTTGGTCTTAAAGCTAATCTGCTGCGGTATCTCCGCTTTGCGCCGCCGCTCACCATCCTGCGCCCAGTCCTTCGGCAAATACAGCCGATAGGCCACCGGCAGGCTCGCGTGCCGGTTGACAATAGACAGCGATACCGCCACCTGGCAGTTCGCCTGCTTGCCAAGCTGGCCGCAATATTGACGTGCTACCCCAACTGAATGCCGTCCCTGCTTGGGGAAGCTCGTGTCGTCGATGATCCAGGCCTCGATCGGCGCGGCACGCTCGATCCGAGGCATCACCAGCTCACGAACCTTCGCCAAGACCTTCTCGTCCGACCACGGCCCTTGGCCGACAAAATGCAGCAACGACTGATGCTGTGCCGCCGTCCGCTCAGGCGCCGTGAGCGCCGCCATCGGCTCCACGCTCTTGCGGGCACCCGGCATCACCAAGCCCACGCAATAGTCGCGTAACGGCCCGGCCCGATCCCGGTGCCCGATCACGCTCACAAGACCCTCGATATAACTCGCAAAACGTCGTTCAATATCGGCCGCCCGGTGAACACCCATCCCAACCTCCCCTGCCGCGTGGGAAGCGCCTCCAATAATTGATTCTTCACACCAGCGGGTGCGGCGTTCTGACTCAGTAGGACTAGGAGCGAAAGCGACGAAGCAATCTAGAGAGGCACCGCAGCCTGGAGCGCTTCGCTTCGCTCGCAATGACGATCCCGTCATTGCGAGTTGCGGACCGGCCTGGCGGCCGATCCACCTGGATGATGAAAGGTTTAGGCGCTGTCTCAGCGCCGACCTTTCTTCCTAGCCCAGGACCAATTCTCTTCACCCCAGGCCCGGAGCGACGCAAGCTCCAGGAGCGAAAGCGCCTCAAGCTTTGTCCGCCGAAGTTGCTTTGTTGCAGATCGTCCACTTTCTGGCTCTGGCGAGGCCGGACCAAGCATCAAACCCACGGCAAAACTTCCTGATCAGGCAGACAATTTCAGAAATGCAGTATCCCGCCGTGATGTCGCACGCCGTTCGTAACGATCAAGCTTCACCAGATCGGATAGTGCACGCCGAAATGGCCTCCATGGAGCTTTCAGGTTCGTTGGTGGACGGCGACGAAGCCCTGACGCTTTCAATCAACACTGTCTTTGCTTGGCGGACACGCGCGACAGTGAATTGCCCCTCTGCAACAGTTCGGGAGTTGCAGGCAAACTCCATCCTCTACATCGCCTACAAATCGGTGGATCATGTCGTCGATTTTGGGAGGTGGTGCCCGCATCAAGGTGCACGAGCTGCTCAAGTTCCATACCGAGATCCCCGGGATGACGCAGCCGTCCAGCACCCGTTGCGCCAGCGACTCCGGCAGCTGCGGGATCGGCATCGGGATGCCGTTGGCGCCGAGCGCTTCGCGACACGTTCGTTCGCGTACAGGCTCAAGGAAAGGCCGTGCCGGTAGGCATTGCGACTAGCACGCCGCTTACCTGCGTGAGAGCGGGGTCCGGTGCTCCTCCGCGCATTGAGGCGATTGGCCACAATTTGTCGTTCGCTCGCCACGATTTAAGCCGCTGAGTTTTCGTCAGACGCGTCGTCCAATGCACGTACAGGTTTGGCCTCGATCATGCGGTTAGCTCTCGGCGGCGACTGCCGCACCAAGGTCGCGCGATATATGGCAATGGAGGCGAGCGCTTTGTTCCGTCGAATTTCCAAGCCTGCCAGCGTTCGGTCCCATGTATCGAGCTCCCGCTCAGTCCTCAAAAGGTCACCAATGACCGCGGGCAGAGCGGGAAAACCGCGTGTAGCAACGGGGTTGAAAACTTCAATGGTATTTGGCAATGGGGTACGTTTATTGGACATTTTATCAATGACAGCGGCAGCGCATTCGCCTGGGGGTTCTTGCAAGGGTGGCGGTTGGTGGCGGCGCCCCGGCCGATCGCCCACGGCGCCGACCTGGTCGGTGACTGAATGGTGATCTCGGCGGCGCCGTTGAAGGCGGCATCGGGCTTGTAGCTGGCGGTGGCGAGTGCGGCGTTGCTGTTGGCCTGTGGCGCTCTGCGGATGCGCTTGCGCACGCTGGAAGGAAGCCCCCGAGTCTAACGCAATACTGGCTACACGACAGCGGTGCCAGTCAGGGCTGCCAGTCAGGGCCCGCGCTCACAATCGCGCCCCTTAAGGTGGGGTTGGCGGAGCCCTAAATCGTCGCTTCGGCGGAAACGATACGCGCCCGGCCGAGCACCAAGCTGCACCAGGGCATTAGCCGCCCTCAGGTTTTCTTCCGGGGCTTTTCTTGCGGCCGTTTCTGAAGCCGCACTCCGGGCCCTCCTCCGTTCTCGTCGATGAACTCGACGCCCGCCGTTTCAAACGCGCGCCTTACTGCGTCCAAGATCGTTGCAACGTCAGCGGGGCTGATCTTACACCAGCAATCCAGCGTGTCTAACCGTCATTCGACGCCGAGCCTGAATTGCGCGCAAGATCATGTGCGCTCCAGGCCAGAAATGCGCGTGCGGCCCGAATTTGACGACCTGAGTGGGTCGCAGCATTCGACCATCTTGACGTAATTGCCGATATTAGCTATTCTGTCGAAAAACGATATGAGATGTCGATTGCGTCTAATTATAATCATAGAGATGTTTTAATGAAAGCGACTAGTAGCATGATCGGAGATCCGCGCCGAACGCCGTTCTTTCTCGGCGGCTCGGATGCCCGCGTCATAATGGGCGCGGATGAGGATGCGCTGATCCGCTTTGGCGCGAAAAGCGCGGCGAGGTCAAGCCGGAGGACCTATCGGCCAATCTCATCGTCCAGCTCGGGCGCGTAACCGAGAACCTCAACCGGCATGGTTCGAACGAAATACTGGCTAAAAGCTCAACAACATCGAACGGCAGATTCCGACATCCGACCATCCGCTGGATGGCCGCGACACTCGACGGCGTCGTGGCTGAAGACAGGTGCCGTGTTCGAGGCCAAGTTCATGCTGCCGTGGTCGTTCTCGGAAGAGGCGGCGACCCAAAAGTATATGCCCCAGTTGCAGCACAACATGTGGGTCATCGCCTCCCGTAGCTCTGTCCTCTCAGTGATCACCGGCGGCGGCAAGTGGGTCGAGATCACGGTCTATGCCGACCCGTTGTACCAGCACCTCCTCCTTACGGCGGAGCGAAAATTCTGGCGCTGCGTGCAAACCGGCGAGCCGCCCCGGTTGTTTGGGCTCGAGCCACCGCGACCACGTATCGAAGCGGTGCGCGTTGTCGACATGAGTAGCTCCAATTCGTGGGCCCAGCTGGCAAGCATCTATTGTCAGACTCGATTGGCCTTCCTGGAGCATGAGAGAGCAAAGGTCGAACTCAAGGTATTGATGCCAGAGGACGCCAAGGAGGCGGTAGGACACGGCATCAGAGCAATCCGCTCCAAATCCGGCGCGATCAGCTTCGCTCTGCTGCCGGCGGAGAGTGGTCATGCATCGGTCCAGTGAATCGATCGGGGCGATCGCGGGCGCGCTCGCCAAGGCTCAGGCTGAGCTCATTAATCCGGAGAAGTCGCTGACCGGCACCATCCGCTCGCCGTTTGTGCGCGAAGGTGAGCGGATCTTCCGTTACGCGCCGCTCTCCAGCGGGCTCGAGATCGTGCGCAAGGCGCTTGGCCAGCACGAGATTGCAACGGTCCAAACGACCTCCATCGATTCCGAGGCGGGCTTAATCCGACTCACCACAGTTCTCGCCCATTCGTCGGGGCAGTGGATCTCCTCCGACTGGCCGGTGTGTCCGGTGAGCGAGACAGCAGCTCCGCATCGCATGGGCACGGCGCTTACCTACGCCCGGCGTTATGCCTTGTTCACGCTTGTCGGAATCGCCGGCGAGGACGACCTCGATGCACCCGACCTTCCGGTCTCGCAAGCAACGAGGTCAGAAGTCGAAGCACCAGCGCATGGTGGCCCGACAAATGGCGTCGGCGGATCACCTGCCCCCTCCCCGCTCCGCTGGCGGAATCGCATCAGCACTCCGCCAGTCCTGTCGCCGACGGACTCCGCAACCCTGCGTGAACAGCTGCTGAGCGAAGTGCGCGGAATCGATTCGGCCGACCAAGCGGCCGCTTGGGCGCAACGCACCCTACCACGGAAGAACACCCTCTTAGTCAGCGATTCTCAAGTGCTCGAAGAGGCCTTCCGGTCGAGAGTGGCGGCGCTTGGGGAGATCGAGCTAGACCTGGACTGCAGCCGCGATCAAGCATCAGCCACAGCACGTGATGACACGGCGCCTCTCAGCAGCACCAAGCGAGCAGCCAACACAACGCTCGCGGCCAACTCGCCTCGATAAGGCCGTTCTCGCCATACCGGAGCCGCGCCGCCTTCGCGACAAGGAACACGTTAAGTTCGTTTCCCGGCAAGCCTGCCTTATCTGTGGGCGGCTGCCGGCGGATCCGCATCATGTTCGGTTTGCCCAGCATCCTGCGCTTGGACGCAAGGTGAGCGACGAGTTCGTCGTTCCGCTCTGCCGTGTTCACCACCGCGAAGTTCATCGCAGTCGCGATGAAGCACAATGGTGGCGGAGTTTTCGCGTGGATCCACTCACCGCAGCCTCGAAGTTGTGGGCCCAAACACACCCATCGCCCGAGCGGGTCGCGCTTGATAACGTCTCCGCCGACACTGACCTGACGGAGCCTACGGCTCAGAAGGCATCGGACCGAGCGGCAGGGGCTGTCCCCTCAGCCGAAAATTACGAAACGAACCCAATTCCGCCGGCCGGCTCATGACTTCGCTCCGGCAGATCGAGGCCAACCGGCGCAACGCGCTCAAGAGCACCGGTCCGGCCAGTACGGAAGGGAGACACCGCTCGCGCTGCAATGCAGTTCGGCATGGGCTCACCGCCGAAACGGTGATCGGGGCTTTCGAGGACGCCGAGGACTACAGGGCGTTCGAAGCGGCCGTAACGGCAGATTACGACGCCCAATCGGCAGTGGAGCGTGAGTTGGTGCTGCGGCTCGCCAGCCTGCTATGGCGTCTGCGCCGCGCGACCGCCATGGAGACCGGCCTGCTCCAAATCCAAGCTGAGAGCCTGACAGAGTTCAGACAGAGCCGGCAGTTCCCGGCCCTTTCCCACGAGCTGATCTATGCGATGTTTGGACGCCGAGCCGAAATGCTCGAAGAGCTGCTACCAGATGAGTCGACCAACAGAGCTGGCGCCGCCCACCCAGACAGCGTTGGAGTTCACAACCACAATGTCGACCCTACCACTGAGATCGCGCGCTGCTTCTTGCGCCTGGCCAATCTGCCGAGTAGCGCGCTCGATCGCCTAAGTCGGTATGAGGCGAGTCTCTGGCGCCAGGTCGGGCAGATCCTTTTCACCCTTGACGCCTTGGAACGCCGCAAGCCCCTGGAACGAAAACGCGTTTGGCCGACCGAGCGGCTCGGCTTGCGCGGCATCATACCAATAGGACTCGGCAAGGCCGGAGGCCATTTTTTTCCCAACTCACCGGTAAACGAACCCTAGGCGGCCATTCCAGTCGGTTCGATAAGAGCCATCCAGAAGTCGCTTGGCTCCGCTGACACACAACATTAGACCAGGATGGACCATGACATGGGCCTCCATCTTCTATTTTACGGGGATTATTTCAATGCATAATCTAAGAGTTGCTGAATCCTGAGATTTTCAGCAAAACGAAGCCAATTTTGTGTAGGTCGTGTCGATACTTAGGTTTTCGCGCCCCCAATTTGCGGCAGTGGAAGCGGGTGTGTTTGAGGCGTAAAACTGGGATCGCTGGCTAAGGGGGCGATGTCTGTGAGCTCAAGCGCGCGCGGTTTTCAGGTCCGGTCGCGATCGTCTTGCTCCGCCCGCACCGTGCCATCGACGGTCACGCCGTCGGCGAGCAGCGCGCCGATCTCGGCTTCGCCAAGGCCCGCTGTGCTAGCCGATGTGCCTTGAGCGCAACATTTCGCAAAACGAACTCGATGCCGTGACGATTGGGTGATCGGGCCTTAATGCAAAGTTTGGCAAAAACGAACTCGATATCCTGGTGATCCGGTGGTTGTGCTTTGAGGGCAACATTTCGCAGGACGAATTTGCCAGCCGCCAAACCGGCGGTCGTCTTGCCGCGGGTGAATCCATGAACCTGCAGTCCAGCCTGTTTCCAGGCACCAACATCCGCACCGTTCCGGCCGACTACCGCCTGCGCCTGCCGGGGCCGGTGGCGGTGCCGGAACGGGTGCGCTCAGCGATCGCGCAGCCGGTGCTGTCGCATCGCGGTCCGGAGTTTCGCGCGATCCTCGCGGAGGCGCTGGCTTCGCTTGCCCGCGTGTTCGGCACCACGCGGGACATTTTCCTGCTCGGCAGTTCCGGCACCGGCGCCATGGAGGCGGCGCTCGCCAACGTGCTGGCGCCGGGCGACGCGCTGCTTGTGCTCTGCAACGGCCAGTTCGGCGAGCGCTTCGCGGCGATCGGCGAAGCGATGGGGGCGGCGGTCGAGCGCCTGGAGACGCCGTGGGGCGAGGCACCCGATCCTGCCGCCGTCGCCGCGCGCGTCAACGCCAAGCCCTATCGGGCGGTCGCTTGCGTGCACAACGAAAGCGCAACCGGCGTGGTCGCCGACGTGGCGGCGATCGGCGCGGTGTTGCGGGATACGCCGACCCTGCTCGTCGTCAATTCGGTCAGCGGCGTCGCCGGCATCGAGATGCGCATGGACGAGTGGGGTGTCGACATCCTGGTCGCCGCCTCGCAGAAGGCGCTGATGTGCCCGCCGGGCCTCGCTTTCGCGGCGGTGAGCGACAAGGCCATGCGCGCGATCGAACGCGCCGACACCGTACCGCGCTTCTACTTCGACTTCCGCCGCGCCAAGGCGGCGCTCGACAAGGGCGAGACCGCGTTCACCCCTCCGGTGTCGCTGGTGCTGGGGCTGCGCGAGGCGCTGGCGATGATCGAGGAGGAGGGCCTGCCGGCGGTGCTGGAGCGGCACCGGCGGCTTGCGGCGGCGCTGCGCGCCGGTTTTGTCGCGCTCGGCCTGCCGATGTTTCCGACTGCGCCGACGCTGTCCGCCACCGTCACCGTCGGCGTGGTGCCGGACGGACTCGACGGCGGCGCGATCGTGCGTCACATGCATGCGCGCTACCGCACGGTGATCGCCGGTCAGCGGACGAAGCTGCAGGGACCGGGTGATCCGCATCGGTACCATGGGGGCGATCGGTCCAGCCGATATCCTCACCGACCTGCACTATCTCGAATGCACGCTCCGCGATCTCGGCCGCGGCCCGGATTCGAACGCAGGCGTCGACGCAGCCGCCAAGGTGCTGGCGGCGTGACTGGCCTGTCCTCGCCCCCAAAAGTCCACGAGGCGGCGCATTGTGTTCGGCAAGCGTTTGTATAGGCTCGCGCCGAAATCCACGATTGGGAGAGCTCATGGATACGCGCAGGGCCTTAGCCGCACTCATGATTTGCCGCCGCAGCCGCCGTGTCCGGCGCGGGCGCCGCGAGCGCGCAAGGCAAGGTGGTCGTCTACTCGGCAAACGACTCCAACCTGAACCGCTTCGTGTTCGAGGCCTTCACCAAGGAGACCGGCATCGCGGTCGAGCAAGTGGAGGCCGGCTCGGGCGTCGTGTTTCGCCGCATCCAGTCCGAGCGCGAGCGCCCGCTCGGCGACATGGTGTGGGGGGTCAATCGGCATGCTGCTCAATTCCAACAAGGCGTTGCTCGCGCCCTATCGCGTCGAAGAACAACGACGCGGTGCCGGCGCAGTTCCGCGATCCCGACGACCACTGGATCGGCACCAACGTGCACCTCTGGTGATCCTGCAGAACACCAAGCTGGTGCCGCGCCGACGCCGGGCCCAAGGGCTGGGGCGATCTCGACGAACCGAAATGGAAGGAGAAGGTCGCCTTCACCGATCCGGCCAATTCCGGCTCGGCCTATTGCCAACCTCACCATGCTGGCGCAGGCCTGGGGGCCGGGCGAGGCAGGCTGGGAGAAGGTCACGCGCGTACTCGCCAACACCAAGGTGCTCAACCGCTCGAGCCTGGTGTTCCAGGGGGTAGGTAATGGCGAGTTCCCGCTCGGCATGTCGCTCGAATACGCCGGCTACCAGTGGGCATCGAACGGCGCGCCGGTGAAGGTCGATGTATCCGGCGGACGGCACGGTCGCGCAGATGGAAGGCGTCGCGATCATCACGCGGCGGGCCGAACCCTGACACCGCAAAAGCCGTTCGTCGACTATGTGACCCGCAAGGACGTGCGCGAGGCGATCCTGCAAGTTCGCTTTTCGCCGGCCGGCGCGCGGCGACCTCGATCTGTCGCAAGCTGCCGGGCCAGATGCCGCAGCTCGCCGACGTCAAGCTCGTCGACTACGATGAGGACGGCTGGACCGCGCGGCGCGGCGGAGACCATGCAGAAGATTCAGGATCTCATCCGCCGCACGCGCTGATGTGCTCGCCCATTCGTCATCGTCCAGCCTGACCCGAGACTGCAAGCGGTACGCGGGCGCACCCCATGACCGCCATCACGATCGAGGGTGTCGCGCGCACGTTCGGCACCGTGCGCGCCGTCGACGATGTGTCGCTCGACGATCCGCGACGGCGAGTTCTTCACGCTGCTGGGGCCGTCCGGCTGCGGCAAGACTACGCTCCTGCGCATGGTGGCGGGGTTCTGCGCGCTCGACCGCGGCCGCATCCTGTTCGGCACCGAGCGCATCGACACGCTGCCGCCGCACCGGCGCAACACCGGCATGGTGTTCCAGAACTATGCGGTGTTTCCCAACCTCACGGTCGGCGACAACGTCGCCTACGGATTGCGGGCCCGCAAGGATCGCGGGCGACGAGATCAAGCGACGGGTCGCGCATGCCCTCAAGCTGGTGCAGCTCGACGACTTCGCGCCGCGCTGGCCGCACCAGCTTTCGGGCGGACAGCTGCAGCGGGTCGCGATCGCGCGCGCGGTCGTGATCGGCCGCACGTGTTGCTGCTCGACGAGCCGCTCTCCAATCTCGACGCCAAGCTGCGCGTCGAGATGCGCGGCGAGATCCGGGCGCTGCAGAGGACGCTCGGCATCACGGTGCATCTACGTCACCCACGACCAGGAGGAGGCGCTGGCGATGTCCGACCGCATTGCCGTGATGCGTGCCGGCCGCGTCGAGCAGGTCGACGATCCGCGCGACGATCTACCAGCGCCCGGCGACGACGTTCGTGGCGAGCTTCGTCGGGATCACCAACCTGTTGGCGGGCGAGGTGGTGGGCCAGGAGGCCGGACGCCATCGAGGTGCGAGTCGGCGCCAGCATCGTACGCGCGCACGGCGCCGTCGGCGCGGACACCGGCCGCCCGGTGCTGTCGCTGCGACCGGAAGCGCTGCGAGTGCTGGCTCCCGGCGAGGATGCGCCGGCTGGCTTTGCGACGCTCACCGGCATGCTCGAAACGGTCGAATACCTCGGCGCCCTGACCCGTTTCACGCTGCGGCTGCCGGAAGGCCCGCCGCTTCAGCTGATGTCGCTCGCCGCCCCGCGACCGGCGAACCAGATCACCGTCGTGTACGATCCGGCCAACGTAGTGGTGCTGCAGGAGACTTCTATCCTTCGATAGTGCAGCAAGACCTGGACGCTGGCACAAGATTCTCGCGCCGGCCTCGGCGCACGGGCATGACGCACCGGAGAAGTCAGGCGCCAATGACGACTGGGAAAGTCGAGATCCGTGACGGGATGGCCATCGAATGGGATGCCCCGATCGTCATGGACGACGGCGTGGTCCTGCGCGCCGACATCTTTCGCCCGATTCCGGACGACCGATACCCGGTGATTCTCAGCTACGGGCCATACGCCAAGGGGCTGGCATTCCAGGAGGGCTACAAGAGCCCGTGGACGCGCATGACCAGGGCGTATCCCGAAACCGCCGAAGGATCGAGCAACCAATACCAGAACTGGGAGCTGGTCGATCCGGAGAAATGGGTGCCGGACGGCTACGCGATCGTGCGCGTCAACTCGCGCGGCGCCGGCCGCTCGCCGGGCTTCCTCGACGTCTGGTCGTCGCGCGAAGCCAAAGACCTCCACGACTGCGTCGAGTGGGCGGGCACGCAACCGTGGAGCAACGGCAAGGTCGGCATCAACGGCATTTCGTACTACGCCATGAACCAGTGGCAGGTCGGACCGCTGCGACCGCCGCATCTCGCGGCGCTGTGCGCCTGGGAAGGCTCGTCGGACTACTACCGCGAGCTCGCGCGGCACGGCGGCATCCTATGCGACTTCCTGACCAACTGGTCGCGCCGGCAGGTGACCAGCGTCCAGCACGGTGTCGGCGTGCGCGGGCCGTCGAGCGCGGTGACCGGCGAGCCGGTTGCCGGTCCGCCGACCCTGTCCGAAGCGCAACTCGCCGACAACCGCGCCGACGTTGGCGCCGAAGCCCTGTCGCGCCGCATGATCGACAGCTACTACCTGGCGCGCATGCCGGTGCTCGAGGCGATCGACGTGCCGCTGCTGTCGGCGGCCAACTGGGGCGGGCAAGGGCTGCATCCGCGCGGCAATTTCGAGGGCTACCTGCGCGCCGGCTCCAAGCAGAAGTGGCTGGAGGTGCACGGCGACACGCACTTCTCGCATTTCTACACCGACTACGGCGTCGGCCTGCAGAAGCGCTTCTTCGGCCATTTCCTCAAAGGCGAGGATACCGGTTGGGACAAGCAGCCGCCGGTGCAGCTCAATATCCGATCGCCGGGCGAAAGCTTCGCCATGCGTGCGGAGAATGAGTGGCCGCTCGCCCGCACGCAATGGACGAAATTTTATCTGGATCCAGCCGGCGCAGCCCTTGGGCGCGAAGCCCCGGCGCGCGAGGCGCGCCTTGCCTACCAAACCACCGGCGATGGCGTTACCTTCCTGACATCTCCGCTGACCGAGCAAACCGAGATTACCGGTCCGGTCGCGGCCAAACTCTTCGTCTCTTCGGATACCAGCGACGCCGATCTGTTCCTGGTGCTGCGCGTGTTTGCGCCCGACGGCCAGGAGCTGGTGTTCATCGGCAGCAACGATCCGCGCACGCCGGTCGGGCTCGGTTGGCTGCGCGCCTCCCACCGCAAGCTCGACCCGGTGCGGAGCCTGCCGTATCGACCCTGGCATAGCCACGATGAGCAGTGGCCGCTGACGCCCGGTGAGCCGGTCGAGCTCGATATCGAGATCTGGCCGACCTGCATCGTGGTGCCGGAGGGCTACCGCATCGGCCTCACGGTGCGCGGCAAGGACTACGAGTACGACGGCAGCGACGCTGCGGTGCCTTACGCGGCCTACCCGATGCGGGGCGTCGGCCCGTTCACCCACACCAATCCCCAGGACCGGCCACCGGAGATCTTCGGCGGGGTGAATACCCTGCACTTCGCGCCAGGGCGCATTCCGTACCTGCTGCTGCCGATCATCCCGCCCGATCGTTAGCATCGGACGGACCACTTTCGTCGAAGGCACCGCCCCCCGCCGGGGACATCCCGTTCGAGGAAGTTCGCGAGTCCGCACGCGCGCCGTGCGCGCGCTCGGTCGCTGGTGTAGAAGGAGTGCAAGCGCTGCCGATGCGGCGCCTGCGCACCCCCCCACGGAGCTTTCAAAAATGCTGGATCAACGCGGAGACGCCGTTCCGACGAGCACGCCGAGGATGATCGCGCGCCGGGACGGCGCCGTCGGCTGGATGCTGTTCAACAATCCGGCGCGGCACAATGCGGTCTCGGTCGACATGTGGCAGGCGGTGCCGGACATCCTGGGTGCCTTCGCACGCGACAACTCAATCCGCGTGGTGGTTCTAGCCGGAACCGGCGGCAAAGCGTTCGTTTCCGGCGCCGACATTTCCGAATTCGCGGAGAAGCGCTCCTCGCGCGAGGCGGTATTGTCATACAACGCGACCTCCGAGCGCGCGAGCCGTGCTATCGTCGAGTGCGCCAAGCCGACCATCGCCATGATCCAAGGATACTGCATCGGAGGCGGTGTCGCGGTTGCGCTGTGCTGCGACCTGCGCATCGCCGCCGACAATGCCCGCTTCGGGGTGCCGGCCGCCAAGCTGGGCCTCGGCTACGCCTATCCCGGCATCAAGCGGCTGGCCGACATTGTCGGGCCGTCGTTTGCCAAGGAGATTTTCTACACGGCGCGCCAGTTCGACGCGGCCGAGGCGCTGCAGATGGGACTGGTCAACCGCGTGCGACCGGTGACCGAGCTCGAGGACTACGTCAGCGGGTATGCGGCGACCATCGCGGCCAACGCGCCGCTTACGATCGGCGCCGTCAAGATCGCGCTTGCCGAGTACGGCAAGGATACGGCCGAGCGCGATCTTTCCCGCGTGCAGGCTGCGGTTGACGCCTGCTTCAACTCCGCGGACTACACCGAGGGCCGCACCGCGTTCATGGAAAAGCGCAAGCCGGCATTCGTCGGTCGGTAGGCGGCTTGGCGAGAGGCAGCTCGCCTGAGCGCGGCCGCCGGCACGGCGCGCAGTTGAAGACGCATGCACGCGTGCGCGAGGGTCACGGCACCGGCACATGCCAGATGTCGGCGGCATATTCGCGGATGGTGCGATCCGACGAGAACCACGCCATGCGCGCGATGTTGAGGATGCTCGCGCGCCACCAGGCCGGGGGCTGCGCCCACTGTGCATCGACCGCGAGCTGCGCCTGGCAATAGGCGTCGAAGTCGGCAGCGACCAGGTATTCATCGTGGCCGAGGATCGCGTCGGTGAGCGGGCGGAACCGCTGGTGATCGTCGAGCGAGAAGGTGCCCGCCGCGATGCTTTCGATCACCTCCGCCAGCGCCGGCGAGACTGCCACGGCATCGCGGCCGCAAAATCCCGTGCGCCACTTGGCGTTCGCCTCCTCGGCGGTGAGGCCGAAAATGAAGACATTGTCGGGGCCGACGCGCTCGGAGATCTCGATATTGGCGCCGTCGAGCGTGCCGATCGTAAGCGCGCCGTTGAGCGCGAGCTTCATGTTGCCGGTGCCTGATGCCTCGAAGCCGGCGGTCGAAATCTGCTCCGACAGGTCCGCAGCCGGCACGATCGCTTCTGCCAGCCGTACGCCGTAGTTCGGCAGGAACGCAACCTTGAGCCGATCGCCCACCACCGGATCGGCGTTGATCACCTTGGCCACGTCGTTCGCGAGCTTGACGATGAGCTTGGCGCGGGCGTAGCTCGCCGCCGCCTTGCCGGAGAAGATTTTGACGCGCGGGGTCCAGTCCCGCGTCGGTTGCGCGCGGATAGCGTGATAGAGCGCGATCGTGTGGAAAAGATTGAGCAGCTGCCGCTTGTATTCGTGAATCCGCTTGATCTGCACGTCGAACAGCGCTGTCGGATCGAGCCGCACGTCGATCTCCTCGCGCACCAGCGCAACAAGTGCCTCCTTGTTGGCGCGCCGCACCGCCGCCAGCCGCCCGGCGAAAACGCTGTCGCCGGCGAAACGGTCCAGACCCGACAGGGCCTCCGGATCGTCCAGCACGCGCCGGCCGAGCGCCTCCGCCAAGAGGGCGCTCAGCCGCGGGTTGGCCTGATGCAGCCAGCGGCGGAAACTGATGCCGTTGGTCTTGTTGACGATGCGGCCCGGATGCACGGCGTCGAGGTCACGGAATATTGTCCGGCGCATCAGGTTGGTATGCAGGGCAGAGACGCCGTTCACCCGGTGCGAGCCGAGATAGGCGAGATGACCCATGCGCACGCGCTTGCCGTGGGCTTCGTTGATCAGCGACACAGATTCGAGCAGGCGCGCATCGGCGTGTCCGCGCTCGCCCTGTTTGAGGTTGTGCCAGTTGATCAGGTAGATGATCTGCATGTGACGCGGCAGCAACCTGTTCATGAGCTCGACCGGCCAGCTTTCCAGCGCCTCCGGCAACAGCGTGTGGTTGGTATAGTTCAAGGTGAGGGTTGTGATCCGCCACGCCCGGCTCCACGAAAACTCATACTCGTCGACCAGGATACGCATCAGCTCGGCGACGGCGATCGCCGGATGCGTATCGTTGAGTTGAATCGCGGCGCGGTCCGGCAGCGTTGAAAGGTCGTCGTTCTCGGCGAGGTGGCGGCGCACCAGATCCTGCAGCGAGGCCGAGGTGAAGAAGAACTCCTGCCGCAGCCGCAGCTCCTGCCCCGACGGGGTGGCGTCGCTCGGATAGAGCACGCGGGAGATCGCCTCGGCGCGCGCCCGGGCGGCGAGCGCCCCGACATGGTCGCCTTCATTGAAGGCGTGCAGATGGATCGAGTCCTTGGCGCGTGCCGACCACAGCCGCAGCGTATTGACGCGGCGCTCGCGCCAACCGACCACCGGCGTATCGTAGGCGACCGCGAGCACCGTCTCGGCCGGATACCAGATGCCCCGTGCCGTCTCACCGTCGCCGCCGATGTACTCGACCATGCCGCCGAAGCCGACCGGATAAGCCACCTCGGCGCGCTCGATCTCCCAAGGGTTGCCGGCGGCAAGCCAGTCCTCCGGCACCTCATGTTGCCAGCCGTCGGAGATGATCTGCCGGAACAGCCCGTGATCGTAGCGAATGCCGTAGCCGTAGGCGGGCACGTCGAGACTGGCCATGCTGTCCATCAGGCAGGCGGCAAGGCGCCCGAGACCGCCGTTGCCGAGCGCTGCGTCCGGTTCGAGTGCTCGCAACGCCTCCAATTCGACGCCGAGACCGGCGAGCGCCTCGCGGACCTCGGCGGCGATATCGAGGTTGCTCACGGTCTCGAGCAGGAGTCGCCCGATCAAGAACTCCACGGAAAAATAGTAGACCCGCTTATGCCTTTCGGCGCGACGGTTCAATTCGCTCCAACAATCGATGATGCGGTCGCGCACGGCAAGCGCGGTGGCCTTGAACCAGTCCTGGGGGCGCGCGGTTGTGCGGTCCTTGCCGAGGACATAGGTCAACTTGGCGAGAATCGCTCCGCGCAGCAACGCCGCCTTGCCCTCATCGGACCGACGTTGTTGCGTTCGCTCGGCATCGAGATTGCGCAGTTGCACGCCGGGTTCCCACTCCTTGACCCGCTCTCGACTCGGCCGCGAACTCGGGGCCACGCACACGCCGGTCGGATTTAAGGCGATTAACATCAACCGGCAAGCGGTCATCGGGTTCCATATCGGACCGCCAAATGTCGCGCCACAAGCCTGCACCAGGAGCTGCCCTTGATCGGGATTCCGGACCCCAGGCACCAAAAGTGCCGGATTTCCTACTGCAACCGCCCAAACGGGAGATCGCGCAGCGTGGGTGCTTGCTCCAATGTCATCAGCGTCTCGAACAAGCTGGTCGCGCGATTGCTTCCCAGCGAGCCCTCGGTGCAGTCCATGAATTTCGCCCTGAACTCGTTCGCGGACATCGGGTTCACCCAGCTACCCTTGGCGTTCTTGACCGGCAGGTGCGCGAGCTCCTCGCCGGTGCCAAGCCGCACCGAAACCGTGTCGCTCTCCGCGAAAGCTTCGCCCGGCGTCGGAACGGTCGCACATTCGACCTTCCGCATGGTGCCGACCACCTCCGGCCGCTGCACGAACCCGTCGGTGAGCTGCGTGAGTCCGACCTGGCGCGCCACCAGCGCAGCAGCCATTGCGAACTCGATCGAGAACTTGGCTTCGAGCCCATTGGCGGGCACGTGATTGCGCAGGATCAATCGTTGCGTCTCGCCGAGCGTGACGTGGATCTTGTCGACGTCGTCGGCGCCAAGGTCGTGAGTGTCGGCGAGATCGAGCATCGCGTCGATCGCACGGTGCGCGCAATAGCACATGGGATAGCGCTTGACGTTGACGCCGGTCTTCTCGAGCCGCCATTCGCGGCCGAGTCTCAGATCCGTCTCGGCAAGGTCCGGATTGCCGGACGGCGAGTGCGCAAGCAAGAACCCGGTACGGTGCTCCAGCACGTCGGGCGAGGCGGTGTAGCCGTTCCTTGCAAGCCGCGCCGCGAGCACGCCGGCCTGTGCGGTGCGGCCGGCGTGCAGGGATTTTGTCATGGTACCGAAATTCGCGACTAAGCCAGCGGCGAGGGAGGCCGCAATCCCGATCGCATGCGCCGTGCGTTCCTCGTCCAACCGGTGCAGCCGCGCGCAGGCTGCGGCTGCCGACAGGGTGCCCCAAATGCAGGTGGGATGAAATCCGCGCTCGTGCAACGCGCCCGGCTCGCGTTCGCGCAGCACGGCCCACAGCTCGTAGCCGGCAACGTAGGCGGCAAGCGCGTCGCGACCGCTGGCGCCGATGGTCCAGCCTTCCGCCAGGATCGCCGGCGCCATGGCGGCGCTCGGATGTCCGTCGATCGCCACATCGTCGTAGTCGAGCACGTGGCCGGCAACCCCGTTGACCAGCGCGGCGTCGAGCGCCGACAGCGGGCGACCGGACGGGATCTCGGGCGCCGCATCGGTCGCGGCGGTTGCCGACATGAGGTCGCGCACGATCGCGACCGGTGGCTCGTTGGCCCCGGCGATCATGGTGGCGACGCAGTCCGCGATGCCGATGCGCGCCGCCTCATAGCAGCGTTGCGGCACGGAATTGGGCTCGAGCGCGGCGACGAAGGCGGCGGTTTGGCGGGTCAATCCGGTCATGAAGTCCTCCTTCGTCATCATCCTCCACGGGGGCGGACAATCGATCGAACGTCATTCGACACTGGATGCTGCCCTGGCGACATGACAGTCAATGTTTCCTCATGCGGCAGCGGCATGATGGAACGTCTTCGGCAGTCCGGCCCTCGCGACCATGCCGAAGAACCGCTCGCCCGGCAGCCAGGTCTCGACGTCGGCGCGCACGGCAATCAACTTCTCGATGTCGATCCCGGTCTCGAATCCGAGCAACTCGAGCAGGAACACACAGTCCTCGGTATTGATGTTGCCGGTCGCGCCCGGAGCGAACGGACAGCCGCCGAGTCCGGCGAGCGAGGCATCGAACCGGCGCACGCCGGCCTCGACCGCGGCCATGACGTTGGCGATGCCGAGCCCGCGCGTGTCGTGGAAATGCGCCGCCAGCGGGATCGAGCCTGCGACCCGCGCCACCGCAGCGAACAGGCGGCGAACCTGCCCGGGATTGCCATAGCCGACGGTGTCGGCAAGGCTGATCTCCTCGGCACCGGCCTCCGCCATGAGGCCGGCGATCTCCACCACGCGGCTCTCCGGCACCGTGCCCTGGATGGTGCAGCCGAACGAGGTGGCGAGCCCAGCGGAAAGCTGCACCCCGCCCTTGAGCCCACGGGCGTCGCGCTCGGCCACGATACGGCGGAAGTCAGCTATCGACTCGTCGGTGGTGCGGCGCACGTTGGCGAGATTGTGCGCCTCGCTCGCCGAGAGCACGTAGTTGACCTTGGGCACGCCGATGTCGAATGCGCGCTCCGCCCCTTTGAGGTTGGGAACGAGGACAGCGGGCTCGAGACCCGGTATGGCGAGCGCGCCACGTGCCACCTCGGCGGCATCGGCGAACTGCGCCACCACATGTGGCGGCACGAACGAGGTCACCTCGATGTGGCGCATCCCGGCGGCCGCCTGTGCCTGGCACCAGGCCAGCTTCTGCTCGGCCGAAAGGATGGTCTTGACCATCTGGATTCCGTCGCGGGGACCCACCTCTCGGACATCGGCGCGTTCGCGCATGACCATGCTCCTTACCGACCCTTGAATTGCGGCTTGCGCTTCTCGTTGAAGGCGAGGATGCCCTCGCGCCGGTCCTCGGTCGGGACCATGCGGTTGTAGGCCTCGATCTCGAAGGCAAGCCCGTCCCAGACCGACATATTGGCGCCGCGGCTGATCGACTGCTTGGCCTGGCGCACCGAGATCGGCGCGTTGGCGGCGATTATGACGGCGGTTGCCAGCGCCTGCGGCATGAGATCGGCGGCGGGCAGCACGCGGTTGACCATGCCCCAGCGGTGCGCATCCTCGACCCCGAACGGACGGCCGCTGAGGATGATTTCCTTGGCGCGGCGCTCGCCGATAGCGCGCGCAAGTGTCTGCGTGCCACCGGCGCCGGGCATGATGCCGAGGGTGACCTCGGTAAGGGCAAAGCGCGCGGTCTCCGACGCGTAGATGAAATCGCAGGCGAGCGCGATCTCCAGGCCGCCGGCGTAGGCAGCACCGTTGACGGCAGCGATGATCGGGGTCGGGCAGCCCATGAGGGCGCGCACCATGCGCTCGAAGATCAGGTGCTGGCGCTGCCATGCCTCGTCGGTCATGCCCCTGCGCTCCTTGAGGTCGCCGCCGGCGCAGAAGGCCTTGTCGCCCGCGCCGGTCACCACCACGCAGCGCACATCGCCCGAATCGAGGCTCAGGTCCTCGAAACAGTGCGCGAGGTCGAGCCCCATCTGCGTGTTCATCGCGTTGGCGGCGTCGGGCCGGTTGAGCGTGACCAGCAGCACGTGCGACTGCGGCACGGTAGTGGCGAGGGTTGCGAAGTCGCGGGTCATGCGGATCGGCGTCGCCCCTGGGTGCGTTCCCGAGGTTGTAGAAGCCCGTGCAGAAACGTCAACACAGGCGGCGGAGATGTATCTGGTATCGGTCTTTGACAACAAGAGCGGCTTGGTGATTGGGAAGGAGGAGGTTGAGGAAGAGAGAAAAGAGATCACGGATATTAGGGAATTGGTGGAGAGGCTGGAGGTAAACGATGGTCTTAAGGATGCTGTGGTGTAGATAGATGACATTGAGACGAATGAGGGGGTGGCAACGGAGATCGGAGATGACGGAGCGCACTATCTGCTGGATGTGAAGGACAACGAGCGCACGTTGCGGGAGGAGATCGAGAGCTTCTTTGCGAGCGCGACTGCCGCGGCGCTGGAAAGCGTCACGGATGTCGACGAAGGACACGGCCGCATTGAGCAAAGAACGGTCACGGTGGCTTGCGAGGTCGACTGGCTCAACGGCGATCGTCGCTTCGGCGGCGAGCTTCGGCTGCCGCAGATCGCAACGCTGGTGCGGGTCGCAGCGCGCGCCGAACTCAAGGATCGCAGCCGCTTCGAGACGCGCTATTAATGAGGTAGGCAGCGGGACTGCTAAAGCAGCTGCAGGAATTCGGAGCGGGTCAAGCCGGCTTGTTGGATGATCGCGGCGAGGGTCCCACGCGGCAGATCGCGGTTATGGTTGGAACGGTCGTATGGCGGCGCGTGCTCGCGTTGTAGAGCTGGTAATGGCTGCCTGCGATCCTCACCACGCTGAAACAGGATCTTTCGAGAGCCGCCACAACTTCGCGAGGCTTTAGGCCCGGGATGCGCCTCATACGGTCTCGCCGACCGGCGCGCTGAGCTGCTCGAAGATGGGCTCGGGCTCGCCCTCGTCCTGCAGCGTGCGAGCCAGTTCATTGAACCGCGCGACGGCCTCAGGGGTATCGCTTTCCGGCACCGGCGTGCCTTGGTCCTGCATCACCTCGATCGACCCCTGCATGGCGTCCTGGGCCATCTCCCGCGCTTCGGCGAGCGTCTCGCCGTAGGTCACGAGCCCAGGCAGGGCCGGACATGTGACGGTGTAGCCGCCCTCGGGTTCAGGGCTGAAAACGAAGGTGTAGGTCCGGGCCATGGCTGCGATCAGCTCCCTTCAGGGCTGAGTCATACCACATCGGAAGGTGCGATGGTGCAGCGAAGGAGGTCGCGTCCGCGGCATCCGCCCTCACAGGATCTGGTCGAGGAACTGCCGCGTGCGCGGATCGCGCGGTTTGGCGAAAAATTCCTTCGGCGGACCGTGCTCGACCAGAACGCCGCCGTCGGTGAAGTAGATCTGGTCGGCGACCTCGCGCGCAAACCCCATCTCGTGGGTAACGATCACGCAGGTCATGCCCTCCTCCGCGAGCTCGCGGATGGTCAACAGCACTTCCTTGACGGTCTCGGGATCGAGCGCGGCCGTCACCTCGTCGAACAGCATCACGTCGGGGTTCATCGCCAGGCTGCGCGCGATCGCGATGCGCTGCTGCTGCCCGCCGGAGAGCTCGCCGGGATACAACTCCTCCTTGCCCTCCAGGCGCACCTTGCGGATGAGCTTGCGCGCCTGCTCCTCGACCTCGCGGCGATCGCGCTTGAGCACGTGGATCGGCGCCATCATCACGTTCTGCAGCGCGGTGCGGTGCGGGAACAGATTGTATTGCTGGAACACCATGCCGACCTTGCGCCGCAGCTTGAGCTTGTCGAGCTTAGGGTCATTGACCTCCTGGCCCTCGACCAGGATCGAGCCGCGCTCGATCGACACCAGCGCGTTTATGCAGCGCAGAAGCGTGGATTTGCCCGAGCCCGACGGACCGATGACGCAGATCACCTCGCCCTTCATCACGTCGAGCGACACGCCGCGCAAGACCGTGATGGCGCCGAACGCCTTGTGCACGTCGCGGATGCAAATCAGCGGCTGGTCGGGCGTCCATTGCGGCATCAGCGCACCTGGAACCTGCGCTCGAGCGCCTGCGTGGCGCGGGCAATGGGGTAGCAATAGAGGAAGAACCAGAGCAGCAGGTAGAGATAGAGCGGCACCAGAAGCTCGGTGCGTGCCTCCGACGACAGGATGTCGCCGGTGAGCGTCATCGCCTCGCTGACACCGACGACCGAGGTCAGCGGGGTCGCGACCGTGAGGATGGCGTAAAGGTTCATCCAGGGCGGGGTCATGCGCTTGATGCATTGCGGCAGGATGACCATGCGCAGCGTCTGCGCCCGGCTAAACGCCAACGCTTCCGATGCCTCCCATTGGCCATAGGGGATCGAGCGTACGGCGCCGCGCACCAGCTCGGAGACATTGGCCATGACCGGCAGCGACAGCCCGATCGTCGACTTGAGCCAGCCCGGCAGCGCCACGACCGTGCCGCCGATGCTCACCTCGAACGGCATCAGCAGCATGCAGTAGAACAGCAGCACCAGCCAGGGCGAGTTGCGGAAGAACTGGGTCACGGACCAGGACACGCCGCGCACCGGCCCGAGAAGCGACACCTGGCCGAGCCCGAGCGGGAAGCCGGCGACGGTGCCGATCGCCATCGCGAGGAAGCTCATGGCGATGTTGAGCGCGAACCCTTGTGCGAGCAGGGGCGTCCACTTGAGGATGGTGGCAACGATCGACGGCGCGCCCTGGGCCGTTTGCGCTTCAGCCACGCCCACCGACAGCGTGAGGGCCGCCGCGAGCATGAGGCCATGCCAAGCCCGCAGGCGAAAGGCCGGACGCTGCGCGCTGCCGCCGATGCGGAACGGCAGCAGGACCGGCAGGTCGGTGCGGCCGCCGATGCTCACGGCATGTATCCGGGGACGCGCATGGCGCGCTCCCACCGCCCCATCACGAATACGAGCACGCCGACCAGCGAGACGTAGATGATGAGCAGCACGTTCATCATCTCCGGCACGTTCGATTCGTCCGACCAGATCTGGTTGGCGACGTAGAGCATCTCCGGCACCGCGATCGCGTAGGCGATGGTGGTGGTCTTCACCAGGTTGACGAGATTGTTGTTGAGGGCCGGCAGGCTGATGCGGAACGCGAGCGGCAGGATGACGTAGAGGTAGGCCTTGAGCCGGCTATAGCCGAGCCCCTCGGCGGCCTCGACGGTCTCGCGCGGCACCGCCTCGATGCCGGCACGGAAGATCTCGACGTTGAACGCTCCGGCGTAGAACGACAGGCAGATCGCCGCCCAGGTGAAGTTGGAGACGAGCGGAACGCTCAAGCCGGTATCGGTGGTGACCTTCAGGTACGAGCCGAGCGCGAAATAGAAGAAGTAGAGCTGAACCAGCGGCGGCGTGTTGCGGAAGAACTGGATGTAGGCCTGCGTGGCCAGCCGCGGCAGCCGGAAGCGCGCGCCCTGGATCCACGCTCCGACGATGCCGATGAGGACGCTCGCGACCAGGCAGACGCCCATCAGCCGGATCGAGGTGAGGAAGCCGTTGAAGAAGCGTGCGCGGTCGAAGGCGTCGTAGAAGATGGTGAGCTTGATCCCGGACGTCTGGTGCAGCAGCCGAAACCAATCCCACAGCGGCTGAAAGTCGATCATGGCGCGTGGCTCTGCCCTATCGCGCTACAACCGCAGTCACGCCCGGCCTTGTGCAGCCTTGTGCCGGGCATCCGCGACTTGCTTGGCCGCCCCGATAAAGACGTGGATGGCCGGGACGAGCCCGGCCACGACGAGTTGATCGGCATTACGCAAGCGGCGGGTCGAGCGCCGTGACGGCTACATCGTCTTCTTCTTGTACTGCTCGTGCATCTTCTGCAGATAAGCCGACGGCTGGATGTTCCACTTCTTCTCGAGCTCGATCAACCGGCCGCTGCGGTGCCAGTCCTCGAGCATCTGCGCCATGAACTTGCCCCACGCGCCGTCGCGCTCCTCCAGCTTCACCGCCAGGCCCCACGGCTCCTCCAGGATGGTCTCGAGCTTCATCTCGAAGCCAGCCCACTTCGGATCGGCGAGCCGCTCGGCGAAGGCGGTATCGTCATAGACCCAGCCGATACAGTTGCCCTGCAACAGTGCGGTCTCGGCCTCGGTCTGGCCCTTGAAGGCGACGATGTCGGCACCGTACTTTTCGGCCACAGGCTTGTTGTACCAGGCGCCCTGGATGGCGCAGATCTTCTGGCCTTTGAGCTGTTCCCACGTCTTCAAGCCGGCCTTCTTGTTGGCGAGCACGCTCACGCCTGAGGCGTAGTAGCTCGGCTCGATGATGCCGACGACCTGCCGGCGATCCGGCTTGTCGTTCATGGTGGCGATCATCAGGTCGATCTTGCCCTGCTGCAGGAACTGCATGCGGTTCGAAGAGACGACCGGCTCCAGCTCGAGCTTGACGCCGAGCTTGTCGGCGACGTCCTTTGCCATGTCGGGCTCGAGCCCGACGATGGCGCCGCTCGGATCGCGGAAGCCGAACGGCTTGTAGTCGGCCTTCGAGCCGACCACGATCACGCCGCGCTGCTTGATCTTGTCGAGCGTCTGCGCAGCGGCCGGCGCAACGCCCAGGGCGGCCCACAACGCGAGCGCGACGCCAGCAGTCAAGAATTGTTTCAGCATAAGCATTCCTTTCGGTGCGGTGGTCGCGGCGATCTTACGGAACAATGCCGGCCCGTGGCAACGCGGCGTCACCGCACCGTCACGCCGTATTGAGCCGAGGACTCCATAAGCCAGTGCCAGAATGACGCCGCGAAGCTTCGCGGCACTGCGAACTCGTATGTCGGCACTGCGGTAAGCTGCCAAAAGTGCACGGTCACATGGGCGACGCTGGTGACCGCCGCGTCGCCGGGGGCGAACGCACTTGGATGCAGATCGACCATCACCCCCTTGGCAAGCGCCTCGCGTGCAGCGGGGCCGCCGACGCCGATCACGATACAGCCGTCCGACTGGTCGTTGACCCACGCTAAATCCGCAAGCTCCCGCCGCAGTTGCCGCTCGAACGCCCGCCCGTCCATGCCGTCGGCGCTGGCGAGCCACTGGCCAGGCCCGGCCCAGGCGAACGCGATCGGACCCGAGGCGATGCGGCGCGGTCTCGCCGGCGGTTCGAGCCCAAAGGCGTCCATGGCGCGGCGCGCGAGCGCCTCGCCCCGACCTTTGCGCGCTATCACGCTCGCAAGCGCCAGATCGGTGCGCAGCGCGACCTCAATCCCGGCGTCGCCGGACACCGCACCGTGGCGGCCCGGCACCACCAAGTGTTCCAAACCAGAACGGGGCGTGAGCATACCGTTAGTCACGCATTCGCTCCCCGTGCGGATCGATGAAGCAGGGCGCGCAGACTTCGACCTCGACCATGCCGTCGCGGACGGGATCGACCGCACGCACGCGCCGGCCGATCATCCGTCGCCCGCCGGCGAGCAGCCCGAGACCGATCCAGCACCCGAGCGCGGGCGAGAACGCAACCGAAGTGACGACGCCCTGGTCGTTGGCGGCGCGCTGCGCGGCAACGAGGGGCAGGAGATGCGCACCCGCACGCAGCCGCGCCCGCGAGTTTGCCGGCCTCAGCCCCACCAAGACCTGGCGCTCCGGGTCGACCAACGCCGGGCGACCCGCCATGACGCGGCCGATAAAGTCCTTCTTCGTGGACATCATCCGGCCGAAGCCGAGATCGCCGGCGGTGGTGCGGCCATCGAGCTCATTGCCGGCGGCGTGACCTTTCTCGATCCGCAGCACGCTGAGCGCCTCGGTCCCGTACGGCGCGATACCGAATGCGCTGCCCGCCTGCATCACGGCGCGGGCGAGCGCGTCGCCGTAGCCTGCCGGTACTCCGATCTCGTAGGCGAGCTCGCCGGAAAACGAGATGCGGTAGAGCCGCGCTGCGACGCCGCCGCAGACTGTGAGCTCGGCCGCCGCCATATGGGGAAACGCCGTGCCAGCGAGGTCGAAAGGCGGGTCCACGATTTTCGCCAGCGTGTCGCGCGCCCGCGGGCCAGCGACCGAGAACTGCGCCCACTGATCGGTTGCCGGGACGAGCTGGACGTCGAGCTCCGGCCACAGCACCTGGTGGCAGAACTGCAGGTGCTGAAACACCCGTGCGGCATTGACCGTGGTCGTGGTCACGAAAAAGCGGTCGCCGGCAAAGCGCGCGACCGTGCCGTCGTCGAGCACGAAGCCATCCTCGCGCAGCATGATGCCGTAGCGCACGCGGCCGACGGCAAGCGTCGAGATCGTGTTGATGTAAACCCGGTCGAGGAAAGCGCCGACATCCGGCCCCTGGACCTCGATCTTGCCGAGCGTGGACACGTCGCC
>CAWBFP010000039.1:0-186494 GCA_963788095.1 uncultured Alphaproteobacteria bacterium
GTTGCTCCTGCCGTCATCGATGCGTCCTCGGTTGGTCGATGCCCATAGCCGCCAGAGCGGCGATCGCCTCGGCTTTACGTGCAGCGTGCCATGCCGGCCAGCAGCGCGAATGTAGCCAGGCGTGGCCGGGTCTGTTCGGTGCCGAATGGCAGCAGCGGGTCGTGAGCATGTTCCGCATCGCCGCAGCCAAGACAGCGACCGGAAAGCGAGCGCACCGGATTGCGGTTCAGCCATTCGACGACGCAGCAGGCGGAAAGCGCGGGCCTCCGCCTGTTTGCGCTCGCAGGCCGCCATCGAATTCGGCTATCCCGGCTCGCTCGTCGAAGAAGGCGAGCCAGTCCTCCCCGACCACCCGTCGCCGTCGGTGCGGAGCAGCGCGACCACAGCTGCCTTGTGACGCGACAATAGGTCGAGCAATGCAGACGATGGCTCGGTGGCCGCTTCGAGCGTCAACGCGTCACCATCGATCCCGAGCCGGATGCCCGCGGCCCGCGCCAGCTTGAGCGCCTCCGCTGCCCTCACAGCCGCGTCCTCCAGCCGGCACGCTTCCGTTTTCGAGCGCGGAACAAGCGGACAATTTGCGTCCGCATCGTCCGCCGTGGTCTCGCCCTTGGTTTTCAGCGGATTGGCGCGGACGGTTGAACCGTTGGCGCTCCTCAGAACCGTCCGCAGCGTCCGCGACCGTCCGCAAGCCTCGCAACGCAAAACCATTGCTGAAATCGATGTTCGGCCGATCGGCGGACAGTGCGGACGATGCGGACGGTCGCGCTCCTTCGGTTTCTGGTCGCGTCAGTTGGTGATGCGGATGATACGGGTCCCACCCGGCCTTCGCGCCCGAAGCCGATCTCGATCCCGATCTTGCGCAGGAAAGTCGCCGCCCGGCGCAGCCGGCCCCCCAATGCCCGTGGACTACCGGGCCAACTCTTGGACTTGGCGGCGCGCTCACCCGCTATTTCGGCTAGGGCGACCAGAAGGTCGGAGGCCGATCCCGTCCACTCCGTCGCGCCGCCATAGGGCGCGCACGGAGGTCGCGATCGGATCAGCCTCGATTACGCCTTCAACCGCCTCGTCGCGATTGCCCTAGTAGGCCGCCCAGAACGTGCCGGAGGCCACAGCGCGGTTTCGCAGGCGGTCGCCCAGAGAGCGAAGTCAGCCATGCGCGGCAACTTGTCGAGCCTCGTCTCGGCAACCGCCAAGCCATGCGCCACCGCATCGAGCAGCACGCCCAGAATGCGCGGGCGCTCGGCTTCGAACGCCGCCCAGAAATCCTGTTCCGCCCGGCGGATCTCCTCGGGGATCGGTTCCAGCGTCAGGAATAGTGCGCGGTCGGCAAGATCGGGCCGGGTGACGATGTCTTCGATGCCGTTGAGGATAACCGGCCGCGTAGCATCGAACAGACCTCGTCCTGGTCGGAATAGAGCTGGCGACCGCGAAACCGCCGCCCGTGGCAAGCCGGCACAGCGTGTCGGAAATCCAGGCCGGAAAGCCCGACACGTTATCGAAGGCGAGCACATGGCCGTTGTTCGCAGCGATGAATAGGTCGCGATCCTCGCGCGGCAGCGCTCGCAGGGGCGCGGTGTTCGGATCAAGCAGCGCCCGAAGGATCGCGGAAAAGGTGGACTTGGCCGATCCCTGCTCGCCAGACAACACGAGGACAGGATAAGGGCCGTCGCTGCGCAGGCACGCCAGCGCCCATACAACGATCAGCACAAAGTCGACATCGGACCTGACGTTGAGGAAGGACCTCAGCGCCTCGACCGATCCGCCGCGACCGGCGCCGGCAAGGGGCCTGCATCCCGCCGGCACGTCGGAAGCGAACCGGCGGATTGTCGATCACTCGCCAGCCGGTCGCGACGATCTCCACCGCCCGCCATGTGTCATCGCCGAGGTCGAGATAGAGCCGCCCGTCAAGACCGCCGACGCGAACATGCACCACCCGTTCCGGCGCATCGAAATGCGCCTTGGCCTCGATCACGTTCAGCGCCGATTGCAGGGCCTCCGAATTCGGCGCGCCGCCCGTTGCCTCGAAGAAGCGGCGCGCGAGCCGCCATCGACGCGCGGCCGAAGAAGTCCGAGATCCGCTTGAGGGGCTCGCCGAGAAGACCGCAGCCGATCCTTGCGCGCCCTTTTGCCGTGAGGTCTTGGAAGGGCTCGCTGCATTGAGGAAGGACGACCGTGCGGCCTTCGAGACGCTGCTGCAGCCGGACGGGACCGGCTTCGCCGACCTCGACATCAGGGGCCACCGCGAAACCTGGCCGATCCGGGCCAAGGGGTTCCGCCGCTGGATAGGTTTCGGTAGGCGTGCCGCGCGCCGGCGTCGCAGACTGCCAGACATCAAGCGCAACTGTGGTGCGCTTCGCGTCATCGTGATCAGGTTGCCCCACCGCAAAAACACGGAGCGCCGACCGCGGTAGCAGGCGCGGGCTGTGATCCACCCACAGACCGCGCGCCTTAAGAGCAGCAATCACCTCCCTCTGTGTTGGCGTGGACCCTGGCCGCCTCGAAGGCCTCGATGTCAGACTGCCGATAAACGACCCGCCCGCCAATCTTCAGATAACGCCGGCCCGCGCCCTTGCCAGCGCCATTGTTCTAGCGTTACGCAGGAGAGAACTGGAGCATGCAGCATCTCGATCAGAAGTATCTGGCGGAGCGCTGGCTCATATCGCCACGCACCGCCGCCCCGAGAAATAAGGATGTCTATCGATAAGGTTGGCAAGCGCGTCGTATTTGAACGAGGGCGCGAGATAAGAGGTGTCAGCGCTGAGTTGCTGATAGCTCTAGCGGCACCATTCCGCGAGGCCCGGGAAGGTGAGCTGGCGCCCGAAAAATATCCCTATCTGACCAAGGAGAAGCTAGCGCGTCAACTCAACTATGAATTTGATGAGGTGCTGCGCCGTCGGGTGTCTCGCTGTCGAAAAACGATCAACAGCCTTGCCAAGACAGCCGGCGACCCTGAGCTTCCAATCGACGCCGTCATCGAGAACAGCCCATGGCACAGCTATAGGCTTAATCCTGATCGAGTGAGGCTGGTCAATCTGCGCTCATCGTGATGGCACCTCTCGACCGTCCTTGAAGTCCATGTCAGATGTTGGAGGTATAGGGCTTCGCAATGCAGCATGGCTGTGCTCAAATCGGGAGCAAATGTGAAGGGTTTCGGACGATGGCCCCCGCAGCGGCTCGCCGTCCTCCAAGAGGAGGTCACACTTCTCCAGGGAAAGGTCACGCTTCTCTAGCGGGGCTCTGAAAATCCACACGTTCTTCGGTCTGATATGTCACGCCTTTCTGCCCGGGCTGACCACAGATTAATCGATCCAGAAGGCCCAAGTTCTCCCGCGTGATTGGGCGCGCCGTGCCTGACGAGCGCGCCGCCTCAGTCATTCTCGGGGCACTTGTGGGAGCCGGATACGATGTAGCCTCACTTCGTTGTCCGGCGACCAATGGGACCAAACAGTCCGGAAGCAAGCTGCCATTCCGAATATCTGCCTTGTTTGCGTTGAGGCCAGCGTCGAACACTCGGCAGACGGCGGCAGCATGGCGCCGATGGAGTTCGTAAATGCGCCGAGCCACCGTCTCTGCGGGTTCATTGAAATGGGACACGATGCGGCTCGTCTCGCCGTAATGCGCAAAGAAATCGACATCTGTCATCTGACCGATCTTTGAGGCAGACCGGATATAGGCAAGCGCCATCTCGCGGTCAGGCCCAGGTCCGCGGCCGCCCAATAGCAGGTCAACCTCATAAGCTTCGGCGGGGTCTTCTTGCTCTTGCCCGGCGGCCAGGATTGCAAAGCGCCGATCGATGCACTGCGAGCACTGCCCACAATGGGGATGCAGTTTGGTCATGGCATGAACGCGCGTGCAGCTTCGCGTGTGCCTGATGAAATCGGCGCAGCCGCCTTGCACGATGCGCTCAACGACCTCGGACTTCGTGATCCAGGCATAGCGGTTGCTGACATCGAAAGGCTGACCGAGAACTGCGGACAGGATGCGCCGAAATCCAGCTAATGCTTGGGGATGCGTGGTCCGCGTCGCTCTGGCTCCGACGACTTGGCCGACCTGGGGCAAATTCAGACTCACCACGCCATTTTCAAAGAAGAACATACGCTGACGGTCGAGCAGATGGCCCGTCACGGCGCCGATCGCCGCGAATAGAAAGGAACGTGTCCGATGTGTGGGCTCTTTGCCCAGATCGTCCTTGAGATTGGCGCGAACGGGGACGTAAAGGACACGGTCCGCCCCGAAGCGACGCCGCAACCGACCGATCAGATAGTTTTGGGCCTCGGTGATCTTTGACGCGGAGCGATGGCTGACAAGCGCAACCTTCTTGCCATGCGCGACCAGTTCCTCGACCGTTCCCGCAAATGAATCCAGGCCACCGGAGAACAGAATGACCTCGTCGGGTGTAAACTTCGCATCGCTTGCGGCCGCAAATGGGAAATAGGTCTCCACCGGGGGCGGGCTCTTGAGCGGACAGAACTCAAACTCATAATCGTCGTCGGACAGGAAACTAATCGTTTCGACGAGGGCTGCGGTAACGGGGTCCGATGACCACAAGCTGGGCTGACGCACCGGAATCACAAACCGAAATTTTCGGCGCCACATGGCGCCAAGATGCGAGTCGGTTTTTCCTCCACGCGAAATGGCGCTGTCGGCTGCGTAGATGCAGCTCGCGACTTCCAAAAGGTCGACGTGGACATCGGGAAGATTGGCGAGCAGCCGCTGGCTGATGTCTCTGATTTCAAGTCGCACATTCTTTGCGGCGCCATACAGGTTCAGCGCGAGCAACCTCTCATTGCCGCGGGGCTTAGCGCTGGCCCCGCTGCAAAGCACGAGATGCTCATTCGTCGGCATCTCGGCGTTTCCGGAGTTCGGCGCGAATCTTCCTGAATGCGACCGGCGCGAATTTGCGGATGTCTTCTGGCGTCAAGCCGTCGCCCTGATAGACGTTCCTGCCGTACCACCCGCCGGCAAACGCCTCGACAATCCGCGATGCTTCCCGGCAGTGCTGATCGAGGGCGCCGTCGAACTCGGAGCGCGCCCGGTCATCCCTGAATCGGGCGCGAAGACCGATATGCTTGTTGAGTTCGCGGCTGAGGTAATAGTCGAGGCACCGTTGGGTCAGGCGGGAGAAGAACTCGCGCGCCAACGCGCTGAAGCGATCGCCACCCGAAAACCGCCCGAAACCACGCTGCACCTCCTCGGGTGTCGGCCCGAATAGGGATGGCAGAGTTGGCCCCACCGTCGCGGTGAGGCTCTCGACAGCCGCCAGTTGCGCCATCTCGCCAAGATCAGTGCGGCCACCGCGTTGCCGGGCGTATCGTCCACTGCCGCTGAAAAAGCGGCGGCGATGTCCATCAGGCCCGGCCGGTCGGACACCTCAAGCCCAAGGCGCCGCAGGTCTCCGCCGAACGCGGGACCGCGTGCGGCGAGCGGGATTTGAGTCAACAGCCAAAAGGCGTGAAGGAAGGCCGGGTCGTTAGAGGCGGTCTTAAGGCTTGTTTCGGCCGCCTCAGCGGCGAAGCCTGCCACATCGGCAACGTCGGCGCCGAGGCGCAGCTGTTCGACGACCTGCTGCCACTTCCTGGATTTCGGCAGAACGCCTAGTCGGATGTGGCCCACGTCACCGTCTCGACGCTAAAGGTTTCGGTCGGGCGAAAGGATGGACGAATCTAACCCAGTGCTTGAGCGGTCTGCAATGGTACGCAAAAGAAACCGCGCTACTGCCCCGCAGATTGGCCTGCAAGACCCGCCGCGATCTGCCTTCCCACCTGATCACTAAGCGTCCGCACGGGATCGGCGGCACGGTTCACATATCGACCGGTCATCGATAGGTTCTTGTGGCGAAGAAGATCTCGAACCAGGAACGCATTGGCGCCAGATTGGCCGGCGTAGGTGCCTACCGTGTGGCGAAGATCATGAAGGCGCACGTCAGAAATATCGGCGGCAGCCCTAATCCTCTGCCATGCCCCTTCGATCGCCGTTTTGGAAAGCGCGCGCGCAGGATCGTTGCGAGACGGTAATACCCACTGCGAGTATTTCGGTCCGGGCAAACCTTCGAGGACCTTGCGGGCTGGAGCGTTCATCGCCACAACCTGCCGAACAGCATTGCCCATTCGATCTGACTTCGTTTCGGAAAGCGTAATTGTCCCGTCGTCGTAGTTGATCCGCTTCCATTCCAGATTCAGTACTTCCGAAAGGCGGCATCCCGTAAGCAAGAGCAGTTGGATAGCGGCGGTGGTGACACGCGGATAGACAGTTCGTCTGTTCACGACCTTCGGTAGGTGTTTTGACTTCGCCCCGGCCTCGTTGACGGTCCAGGGCAGGCCATTGCTTTCGGCCAGTCGCAGGGTCGCACCAAGCCGGCTTAGCTCCTCCGCAGACAGAAAACGTTCCCGTTCGTTTTCTGGATAGCGCTCAATGCAGCGGCACGGGTTTGAGCCGTCGGGCCGCATGTTCCACACCTCGGCCAAGCTGAACGCCTTTGAGCAGATGGCCAGTACAAAGTTTGCTTGTCTGGGCGTGCCGCCAAGGCTCCGGTGAAGTTTGGCCACATCCTGCCGCGTCACGGCTGCAACTTTGTGTTTGCCAAGCTGCGGCCTGATATGCCGCGCGACCAGCCGTTCAATCTCCTCTTGAGTACGCCGTCGATTTCGTTTCTGTACGTGCTCCGTAAGATACTGATCGAGCAGGTCGTTCATGGTCGGGGCCTTGATCAGAGCACGCCTTTCGGCAACGGGATCTCTCGGGTCTTTGCGATCGTGCACCTCATTCAGGATTTGCCGTGCAATCTCGCGGGCGCACTCGGCCGTGACCGCGCCATGCTTGCCAATGGTAAGGCGGCGCGACCGCCTCTGGGCGTTCCGGTACTGCACCACATACGAGCGCACACCGCTCGGCTGCACCCGCAGGCCGAAGCCGGGCATCCTGTTATCCCAAAGGACCCGATCTTTGATGGTCGGCTTGATGCTCTCCACGAACCGCTTCGTTAATTTTGGCATCGCTCACCTCAGGCTGCCGGGCTCCTCACTGCGCCAAGCCCCATCAAGGGCAATCCCTCTCACGTAAGCGCCACGTAAGCATGAAGGAACGAAGCGCGGCGAGGGGAACAGACCCTGACAGAGGGAAAAAGCCACATAAAATGGACTAAAATAGTACCTAGTCGTATAGCGCGTAAGCCGGTCGAAATCCAGAAAAACAGACTACGAATCTGGGGGTCAGAGGTTCGAATCCTTTCGGGCGCGCCATTTCCGCAGGAGTTTACGATTTCCTGCGATCCGCTACGCCGGGCCACGCCGGCAAAAAATTCGTTGTCGCACGAAAGGTGGTGCTCGGTGGCATTCGGCGTTCGTATCAGGTGCATTGCCTCTTCGGTGGCCAATGCTTTGACGGCCAACAAGCGCCATTTGCGGTAGTTGACGAGCTACAAACCGAACTTCGCGTTCCGCCGAGTAGGCCCGGGGAATTTCACCCCGAGCCCCTCACAGAACCGGACTTAAGCCTCTCGACTTATCCGGCTCGTGCCACCGCTTGAAGGCTGCCGCCTTCCATTGAACACCGGGTTCCTCCCGTTGCCGGTTGACCCGAGCCAAATGGCGATGACCCGCTCCCTTCGCTCCACGGGCATTGCCCCGCTTCATCGCTACTACGAAGCAGTCCGTCCCTATCTGGCGCATCGGTACTTTCGGCCTCGCGGTTTGAGCCACTTGTGCCTTTTCCCTTGCCATCGCCGTCTAGGTTCTCACGTTCCATACAAGAGCCTGGTTGAGCTTCGCGCCGCCTATATGCCGGATGCCGCTCAGGCAGGCTTCAGGGTTCTCCCGAGCTGATCCCGGAGGAAGGGTCACCCCCCGGTTTTGACATCGCCTAATCCGCTTTCGACACTTCATCGGCGGTTCGCTTGCGCTCGCCTCTCTCAACCTCGCCTGCCGGAATCATGTCCCGACTTTTCCGCAACGTTCACCACCATCGCTTTTGACGACAGCAGCTTGCGGTGGCTTGAGATCAACACCTGATTGCCGACCTCGAAGGGCCCTCCTTCATCTCTCGTACAGTTGCGCACCACCGTTTGGATCGGCGATGCTCGTGACACAAGACCCAAAGCGGACCTGACGCGTCGGCGCGATCCTTCGGGCGCGTTGCGTGATTAGGCAGGAACGTACGTCAACTTGATCGCGTCCTCGCCGATTAAATCGCTGGCCACAAGGCGGAGCGGCGGCCGGGGGCCGGCGAAGAATGGCTTGCCGCGACCAAGCACGACGGGGTGGAAGTAGAGTCGATACTCATCAATAAGACCAAGGTCGGTCAGGCTTCGCGCCAGGTCTGGTCCGGAAACGGCAATCTCCCCAACGAGCCGAGCCTTCAGCCCACGTATCACCGCCTCGAGGTCATCCTCGACAAGTGTGGCGTTGGGGCCGACTGACTTCAAAGAGCGCGACACGACCCACTTCGGTTGGCGCCGCCACGCCGCCGCGAAGTCGCGTTGCTCCGGGGTCCACTCAGGATGGTCTTCGTCCCAATAGCGCATGACCTCGTACACGAGGCGGCCGTACACACTGCCGGCCAGGTCGCGCACGTGCTCTATCCAGTGACGAAAGAGCGCGGGACCTGGCGCAAATCCCTGATGGTCGACATAGCCGTCCAGGGACTGGTTCATTCCGAAGACGATCTTCGCCATGTAGCAAAATCTCCATCCCAGGTTCTTCAGAATAGCTTTGAGCAGCCGTTACGCGCGTAAGTGAGGTTGGGCACAAACAGCGCGCCGCTTTGTCGGTGTGACGAATAACCAGAGGTCCGCTAACCACCCGATCCGGACATCCGAGTGCATATGGCGGAAGGACAGAAACAGGTCACGACCGGCTTTGCCTTCTCCTTACAACCGACGAGCGAGCGCACCCTTACCTACGAAGCGAACTGCATCACTCGTAGTAGCTTTGGCGAGCCTCGGATGCTCGCGGTGACCTTCGCGGTCCGAAGGTTGGAATATCATAGTGCTCCAGCGGAAGCATATTTATCAGCTTCATCAACGCTGGGGCGCCATTTTTTGACCCCTCCAGAACGAAACTGGGCACCGCCTCACAGCTGAGGTTCGAGACCCTCCTCGCCAATTGCCCTGCGCGCCCGCGTCGCGGCCTCTCCATGGCCGCGCGGCGGGGTGATCGTTGAGAGAGCGGCGCGCGGCTACTTGCTGCAGGGCACGCGCACCGGCGAGGGCGACAGAGTGCAGGTGCTGTGGTGGAACGGAGAGCGCTGGGGCGCCTCAGGGCCGTTCGGCATCGCCACCACGCCGCTCGACAACGCCCTCGCCTGCAGCTGCATGACGGGCAGGTCGGGCGCCCCGATGCCGTCAGCGCGTCAGGGTGACCGGGGTGCCGGACTTCGCAGCGATCGCGGCCGCGAGCGTTGCCTCCAGGGAGCGCATCGCGTCGGCCGCGGAGCAGAGCGGCTCCTCCTCGCCCTCGACGACCGCCCGGAAGTGACGCATCTGCTCGGCGTACGGATCGCCGAGGTGCAGCGAGGTGCGCTCCTCGGTCAACTCGTTGTGCCAGCCCTTGCCGGCGGGGTAGCGCCAGAACTCGAGGCGCGGCAGCGTGAGCGATCCCTCGGTCCCCGACAGGAAATGCGAGTTGACCTCCTGACGCGGGAACCGCTCTGCTTCGCCGGCCGAAAGGTCCCAGTTCCAGGGTGCGGCCGCGGTGTCGGAAACCGTCACGGTGCCGAGTGCGCCGTTGCAGAAACGGAACAGCACGGTGGCGGTATCTTCCACTTCGAAACCGCGAATCGTGTTCGACGCCATCGCCTGGACGCTCTCGATGTCGCCGAACAGGAACCGCAACTGATCGACGTCATGGATCAGGTTGATGAGGATGGGACCACCACCCTTCACGCGCCGCCACTGGGTCTCGAAGTACTCCGCAGGCTTGAGCCAGGTCGACATCGCCGTCAGGCAAACCGGCCGTCCGAGCCGACCCGCGACAATCATCTGCTTGGCGCGCCGCATGATCGGGTTGTGTCGGCGCTGATGTCCCACCAAGACCGGCAGCGCGGCTTTTGCGGAGGCTTCGCAGATGAGCCGCGCGTCCTCGAGCGCATCCGCGATCGGTTTCTCGACCAGGACGGCGGATCCGCGCTCGAGGCAGCGGACGGCGATGCGCGCGTGCGTCGCGTTGGGTGTCGCGATCACGACGCCGCGCGGCTTGACGGTATCCAGCATCGGTTCAAAGTCCGCAAACCACGGCACCTTGATCGACTCCGCCAAGACGCGGCCTTGTTCCGAGGGGTCCGCGATGCCGACGAGGTCGACGCTCGGCTGCTGCAGAGCACGATCGATGTGCGTTCTTCCGATCAAGCCAGCGCCGATGACGGCGATCGGAACACAGTTCATGTCGGGCTCTCGCAAGTCGCTGAGGAATGAGCCACAATAGCAAGCGCCCGTGCCGGTGCCATCGACGCGAAGGTTCATTCACAATTCGCAAATCGTGAATTCCGGGCAGGCGATGGTTTAGGTGATGGACGTGTCGAGCGCGTACTTGCCCTTGGTCAGATGCTCGACGAAAAATTCGACACAGATCTTGAGCTTGGCCGAGTCGGCCAATCGGGTCGCCGTCGCCGCCCATACGTCAGCAACCTGGCTGTAGGCGGGGAGCACGCGTTCGAGCTTGCCCTGCTTGAACTCGGGCGCGACGTCCCAGCTTGACAGCATGACGATGCCGCGCCCGGCCAGCGCCCAATTGCGCACGGCTTCGCTGTGATTGGCGCCCATGGGTCCCGTGACCGTCACCAATTCCGGTCCGTTGGGTCCATCCATGCGCCAGACGCCGAACGTCAGGTGGCGCTCGCGGTACAGCAGGCAATCGTGCAGCGCGAGGTCGGCCAGCGTCTGCGGACGGCCCCGGCGCTCGAGATAGGCCGGCGCGGCGCACAGGATGCGCTTGTTCTTGGTGATCAGGTGGCGAAACAGGTGCGGCTCGTTCACCGGCGCCATGCGGACATCGATATCAAAGGCTTCGCCGATCAGGTCTACGCGACGGTCAAGCAACTCGAGCCACACCTCGAGCCTGGGGTATTGCTCCTGCAGCAGCGACAGCACATGCGAGAGGTGCTGATTACCGAGTCTCATGCTGGTGCTGATGCGAAGCAATCCGGCCGGCGAGTGCTTCGCGCCCGCAACTTCTTGCGTCAGGTTCTTGGCCGCATCGAGCACCCGGCGCGCCCACAAATAGGCGAGCGCCCCTTCCTCCGTGATGCGGACCTGCCGCGTGGTGCGCCGGAAGAGCGTGACCCCGAGCGCCTTCTCGAAATCGGCGATCCGCTTGGTGACATACGCCGGCGAGATGCCAAGGTCAGTGGCCGCCGCGCTGAAGCTGGAGAGCCGCGCCACACTGCAGAATACCCGGAGGTCTGCCAGATCCCAATCTTTGTTCACGGCTGGAGAATTGTGAATCAACAATGCGCGAAATAGTTGGGACGCGAGTTCTCCCTTATCTTGCCGGCACCCTTCGATCAATAGGGAGAGCAGCAATGATGAGAGTCCCGACGGCCCTCTGTTTGGCGGCACTTGTCGGCGGCCTCGCCTTCGTCGGCGCGGCGCAAGCCGAGATCAAGGAGCGCAAGTTCAAGTTTTCCATCCAGAACACGATGGACCACCCCCTCGGGCACGGCGCACAGAGGTTTGCCGACTTGGTGAACCAGAAGAGCGGCGGCAAGATGAAGGTCACCGTGTACCCGGGCGGCACCCTCGGCGGCGATGTCCAGACCATATCGGCACTGCAGGGCGGGACCATCGATCTCATGACCGTCACGGCGGGATTGCTGGTCAGCGTTTCAAAGCCTTTCGGAGTCTTCGACCTGCCTTACCTGTTCAACGACGTTAAGGAGGCCGACGCGATTGTCGATGGGCCGCTGGGAGTCAAGCTACAAGCGCTGCTTCGGGAAAAGGGCCTCGTC
Organism: uncultured Alphaproteobacteria bacterium; assembly: GCA_963788095.1. Taxonomy (GTDB): domain Bacteria; phylum Pseudomonadota; class Alphaproteobacteria; order Rhizobiales; family Xanthobacteraceae; genus CAVTXS01. The sequence goes on from CAWBFP010000039.1 coordinate 11,941, forward strand.
GGCCTCGGCTACTGGGACCTGGGGTTCCGCAACGTCACCAACAGCCGGCGTCCGATCACCAAGCTTGAGGACTTGCAAGGACTCAAGTTGCGCACGCTACAGTCGCCGATCTTCATCGACATGTTCGGCACGCTTGGAGCGAATCCGGTCCCGTTGCCGTTCCCCGAACTATACACCGCGCTCGAGCAGAAGGTCGTGGACGGTCAGGAGAACCCGGTTGCCGTCGTCGCGTTCGCCAAGTTCAACGAGGTGCAGAAGTACCTTTCGCTCACGCGCCACACGTATGGGGCGCAGTCGTTCATGTTCAGCAAGAGAACGTGGGACAGGCTGTCGCCTGAAGAGCAGAAGGTGATCACCGATGCAGCCGCGGAAACGAAGGTCCATCAACGGCAGATCTCGCGCGAGCTCAACGAGAAGGAACTCAAGTCGCTGAAGGCGAAGGGCATGCAAGTCAACGACCTGACGCCCCAGGAAGTGGCGCGAATCCGGGAAAAGCTCCAGCCGATAGTGGCCAAGTACGCTCCCCAATTCGGCGAGCAGGTGGTCAGCGAACTGAATGGCGAACTCGCGAACCTGCGCGGCGCAAAGCAATGACCCTTGCCGCGCTCGAGGTCGAGCAACCTTGCTCGCAAGGGCGCCGCCAGCGCGCGGAGCCCCCGCCAATGCGCTCAATCGCCTCGAACCTCGGACTCAATTCCTCCGTCAGACGCGCGCTTATCTTTAGCTTGCCGCATGAAAAAACCACGCGAAGTCATCCGCTCGCACTGGGGCGTCTTCACGCTGAAACGGAAGGCTGAGCGCCTGCCGTTCATGGTCACGCACGGCGAGCCACGCTGGTCAACTCACGGACGAAGTCACCATCTCACCCCGTATCCATTCGGTCGATACCCATTGTAATAATTACCATTGAAATTGCCGTAGACCGGCGCGGGAAAGCCATATGGGGGATAGTAGCTGGGCTCGCCATAAGCAACACGTGGATAGGGATATGGATAGGGAGGTGGGTAGGGCTGAGCGTAATAAGGCTGCCCCGGCCCGTTTCCGATGATGACAATGACTTGCGACTGAGCGCTGCCGGGCATTCCGACCAGGGCGCCGACTAACGTCGAGGCCGCTACCATGGCAACAACTGTGTTCCTCATGACTACGCTCCTGTTACAGGTCCCACCCGCGTTGCGATCCGCTGGGCAGATTTCTTTGCTTCCTATCCTGAGCGGCGGAGCCCCCGCTCGCCAAATCAATCATTAATTCTTGGTTAACGGCTGTGCCATCGCTTCAGCACCGGTCGTCTGGTCTCGCATCCGTCTCGTCATATCGTCAACGAGGACCTGCGGCTCGAGCTGGCCGCCGGCTGCCCGAAGATCGCCGCGTGGCAAAGACGTGGATGTGTGCGGCGTGTACTACCCCGACCCAATCGGCAGATAGCACGCCTGTCGAGGCGCCCCTGGGTTGCAGGCGTCGGATAACCAGACACCCACGCTTCCGAATCGCGCCGTAGGCTCAGGCTCGCCGTTCGGCCGGTGGCATCCTCCCGCTAGGACTTCGGAGCGGCCGGCGACTTGTTCGGCTCGTGCGCGGGTTCTCTCCTACCAAGTGAACCTCGGCCGGGCGACGCGAATTGATGCCCGGCCGAGGGTGCTTGCCCGACCGCCTAAATCGGGCAAGGCTTCCCCGCGACGCGAAAACAGAAACGTCGGCAGGGATTTCATTCGCCGCAATAGCTCAGGCGGGCGTAAGCCTATGTCTCTGGCCGCGCGAACCGCCCGCAAGACTAGCCGGGCGCGATTTGACGTGCCGCGCTTTCACCACCAGCGGTTCGGCATTCGACGCAGCCAGAACGGGGAGGGTTCAAAAGGGCGAGGAAATTTTCGTCCTCGGCGCTGTTGCGACACCGAGTAGGCGAAGGATTCCAGTTCCTTGTTCGCGGCCTGAAGATGGTCGCGCGCCTCAAGAAGATCGCGTTCGGCGCGCCGCCGCACGGCGGCGAACAAGACGCAGGAGCTGCGGTGGCCGTGCCTGTTGTTTGCAGATCGGGCGCAGGAAGGCGACCAGCAGACGGGTCTCGGCCGGACGTGGTAATGTCCGGTGTTGTGGATAGCGGACGAGAGATCGGACATGGCAATATCGACGCGAATGCCGAGTAGGCCCGGGGAATTTCACCCCGAGCCCCTCACAGAACCGGACTTAAGCCTCTCGACTTATCCGGCTCGTGCCACCGCTTGAAGGCTGCCGCCTTCCATTGAACATCGGGTTCCTCCCGTTGCCGGTTGACCCGAGCCAAATGGCGATGGCCTGCTCCCTTCGCTCCACGGGCGTTACCCCGCTTCATCACTATTACGGAGCAGTCCGTCCCTAACCGGCGCCTCGGTACTTTCGGCCTCGCAGTTGTAGCCGCTTGTGCCTTTTCCCTTAGCATCGCCGTGTAGGTTCTCACGTTCCGTACAAGAGCCTGGTTGAGCTTCGCGCCGCCTACATGCCGGATGCCGCTCGGGCAGTCTCAGGACACCCCCCGAACTGATCCCGGAGGACGGGTCACCCCCCAGTTTTGACATCACCTAATCCGCTTTCGACACTTCCGCAGCGATTCGCTTGCGCTCGCCTCTCTCAACCATGCCTGCTGGGATCACGTCCCAACGTTTCCGCAACGTTCACCACCATCGCTTTTGACGACAGCAGCTTGCGGTGGCTTGAGATCAGCACCTGATTGCCGAACTCGAAGGGCCCTCCTTCATCTCTCGTACAGTTGCGCATCGCCGTTTGGACCGGCGGTACTCGTGACACAAGACCCGAAGCGGGCGTAAGAAGTCGGTAGTTGTCAGGCCAGAGCGACGAAATCGTGCTCACCGATTCCTTGCAAGATGAGAAAAACGGCAGACGTTTCGCCGGCATTCTCGACCGCATGGGGGCGGCGACGACGAACCGCATGGATTTGTCCGGGCGCAAGGGTCACGTCCTCTTGCGGCGCGCGCATACGGATCCGGATCGTGCCGGAGATGACGTAGAAGGCGTCCTGCGCCTCGTTGTGAAAATGCCAGGGGATTGTTTGCGTGCGGCCAAGCTGCATCTCCACGATGCGGAATCCGGGACGAACGGCATGATAGGCTCGACGTTCGACCTCATACGGTCGAGTGATGGCCTTCAACGGGCACACGGGCGCTCGCTCCACTTCGGCTGAATGCTTCGACTGCTCGATGCACGTGGTGGCACCTCACTCGGGCTTGATATTCGCCGTCGCTATCACCTTGGTCCATTTTTCCGTTTCATCGGCGATGAGCTTGCCGAGCGCCGCGGGCGTTCCCGGCAGCACCGCGCCGCCCAGGTCCGCCATGCGCGCCTTGATCGCGGGATCCGCCAAGGCGGCATTGATGGCATCGTTGAGCCTGTTCGCGATCGGGGAAGGCAGGTCTTTGGGTGCAACGACGCCGAACCATGAGCTCGCTTCGTATCCCGGCACAAAATCGGCCACGGGGGGAATTTCCGGCGCAGCCTCCATCCTGGTCGCGGTCGTAACGGCGAGCGCCCGCAACTGACCGTTCCTGACGTACTGAATCGCGCCAACCGGGCCGATGAACATAACCTGCACCTGTCCGGCCATCAGGTCGGTGAGCGCGGGAGCGCCTCCCCGATACGGCACGTGCACCATGTCGATGCCCGTCATCATCTTGAACAGCTCGCCTGCCACATGATTGGACGAACCGATGCCGATCGAGGCGTAGTTGACCCGATTGGGGTTGGCCTTCGCGTAACCGATAAATTCAGGCACCGTGTCGGCGGGAACCGACGGATTGACCAGCATCAGGGCTGGCTGACGCACGACGCTGGCAATCGGAGTGAAGTCGCGCATCAAATCGATGCTCGCCCTCGCGTAGAGCGCCGCGTTGATGAGGTTCGACACGCTCATGAACAGCAGTGTTTGGCCGTCCGGCGGTGCGCGCAGCACCGTCTCGGTGGCGATCCTCGTGGCGGCGCCGGGGCGATTTTCGACGATGAATTGCTGGCCGAGCCGCTCAGACAGGCTCTGCGCCATGAGACGCGCGAGAATGTCGGACGCGCCGCCCGCGGCGAAACCGACGATCAGACGCACCGGCCGCGTCGGATAGAACTGCGGATCGGCGAGGCAGGGCAGTGCGGGCGCTACGGCTGTGGCCGCTGCCAGGCGCAAAAATCGACGACGCGCGAGTGTCATGGTCTCCTCCGCTACCCTGCCGGGTTGCGAGCACCGCGCCACGCGGGGGCGGCTCTCGTGGCGACGCGAGCCAGATTAACCCGGGCCACCATGTCTGAAAAATGCTAGTATCTGATGCCGCTATCTCACAAATGATATAGGTGTTCTATGCAGTTGAGCGATCGCATCGGACGACGGGTGAAGCTGCAGGACCTCCACGTCCTCGCGACCGTGGTTCAGGCCGGCAGCATGGCGCGGGCGGCCGAACGCCTGAATACCGGCCAGCCCAATGTATCGAGATCCATCAACGATCTCGAACATGCGATCGGCGTCCGCCTGCTCGATCGCCACAGCCGGGGCGTCGAGCCGACCGCCTACGGTCGCGCGCTGCTCGATGGGAGCGCCATCGCATTCGATGGGCTGCGTCAGGCTGTTGAGAACATCGAATCTCTCGCCGATCCGACCGTGGGCGAGGTCCGAATCGGATGCACGCCGCTTCTCGCGTCGAGCTTTGTTTCCGCGGTGATCGATCGCGTCTCCCGGCGTCATCCGCGCATCCGCTTTACGCTTCTGACGGGCTACGTGGAGGCGCTGCACCATGAACTCGACGAGCGAAATGTCGATCTTCTGGTCGCGCGCAGATTCGGCCCACTGATCGACGAGAGGCTGTCGTTCGAATTCCTGTTTGACGACGTGTCGGTGGTGGCGACGGGCGCGCGAAATCCATTCGCACGCCGCCGAAGGATTACCCTTGCCGATCTCGCAAATGAACCATGGGTGTTACCGCCTTCCGAAACCGCGATCGGTTCGATCGCGTTGGAGGCATTTCGCGCCAGCAAGCTCGACTATCCGCGAACCGCCGTGGTGACGGATTCGCCGCACGCGCGGATAAGCCTGCTGGCCGCCGGACGGTTTTTCACGATACTTCCGGCTTACGCTTTGATGTTCCCGGCGAGCCATCCCGAAATCAAAGTCCTGCCGATCGAGCTGCCGACCGGCCGCGTTCCGAACGGCGTTGTGACGCTGGAGAACCGCATGCTCGGCCCGGCAACCCAGCTTTTCGTCAAGGAGGCTCGGGCAGCGGCAAAATCACTCGTTCAACGGTGATACACGCAGGTCGGTTGTTGGCCCATCACGTCGATCCCGGGATTGATCGAGAGGGCCGGTATCGAAGGGTAACCGGACCACCCTGCGAAATCGGGAAGACAGCCGCCCCATGAGGGGCAGTACAAAATCGCAGGCCGTCGCAGATTTGCCGATTGGAGCGCGTGGCGGACTGCGGGATCATAGGGGCACGGCGAACGAATAGTGCCCATCTTCATCGACCGTGGCGCACCATTTGCAATGTTACACCGCGGGCAAGAGCGAGGGGAAAATCGGGGGCCTTTAGCCCGAAGTGGCATTCCCGGTTAGCATCTGACCTGCAGATTCGTCGTTTGCCGAACGAATCCAGAACCGGTTCTCATTCTCATGGCCAAGCCGGTAACCTTTGCGAAACCAGTCTAACGCAGCGTTCCGCGCCCCTCTTTCGCAAGCGCCTCTGCCTGGTGGCGGTGTCCCAGCATTTCATAGCCGACAACCGTCACGGCCGGCGCCAGCATGAGGATGATCAGACAAACCGCCGTGTCGACGCCGGCAAGCGCCCCCAGAACGGCGAACGCCGCGACCGCAGCGGTCCCCATCAGCAGCCAGACGTGGAGGAGATCGAAGCGTCGGACAAGATAGTAGTAGAGCGCATAGATTGATCCGAGAAAAACGCCGACCGGAATGGCGACGCTGAGCACGGTCGCAAGCGGGCCGATATGGGCCTTGCGCTCGATGAAATAGGCTGCGACATGCAGCCCGGCACCGGTCGCGACGATCGCGGCGGCGATCATCATCTGACCGTAGGCCCAAACGAAAGCCTGATTGCGGTGGGCGTGGAGGATCTGCGCGGAAGGTAGCATGTAATAGAACAAAAAAGGGATGCAACCAGAGCGCATGCGGAGCCTGCACTCCACCGAGCCCGGTTCGGCCGCGACGACATGGCGTCGGTGATGTCGCGCCCCGGAACATGCGGCAGGCCATCGGCGTTTCTCCCTGTCACGTCCCGTTTCAGGCAGACAGGAGAGAAGCATGCATTTGAGGATTCTTACGGTAGCAGCCGCAGCGCTGCTGATCGGGTCGGGCAGCTTGGTTTGGGCGCAAAGCGCCACCGTCAAGAGAACGCCGGGCCATATGATGCAGGACAGCCCGAGAAGCACCGCGCCTGGTGCGTCCGAATATGCGCCGGGCCATCTCAAGCGCAGCGGCAGGCTCGGCGGCCCCGGCGCATCCAGCTACACGCCAAGCCATCGCGCGAACGTCGGCATGTCCACCGAACGGCGGACCAGCACGCGCGCCCGCATGGGAACCCGCACCCGGAACTAGCTTTGAGCGCGCCCACCCGGGACTAGCTTCAAGCGCGCCGAGGGCTGGCGGCGCCTTCCGGTTGCTTCACGCCGCCGCATCTGCGACGGAATGAACTGCTTGCGCCCACCGGTCCGGCCTCAGCGCTCCGGCGCAGGCGCAAGACGGAGTTTCGCCGCCATATTGACCAGATCGGCGAGAGAGCCTGCCTCCATCTTGCGCATCACGCTGCCGCGATGGGCCTTTACGGTGATCTCGCTGATCCCAAGCTCGAAGCCGACCTGCTTGTTCAAGCGACCGGCGACGACCAGCGCCATGACCTCCTGCTCCCGCCGGCTCAGCGATCCGTAGCGGTCGCGCAGCGACCGCACCTCCTCTTGCTGATCGAGGGCTGTGCGGCTGCGCTCGATCGCTTGCCGGATCGCGTCAAGGAGCACTTTATCGCCGAACGGCTTGGTCAGGAACTCGACGGCGCCCGCCTTCATGGCCTGAACCGTCATCGGCACGTCGCCGTAGCCGGTGATGAAGATGATCGGCATATCGTGGCGGTCGGCGAGGCGCTTCTGAAGATCGAGGCCGTTGAGATCCGGAAGCGAGACGTCGAGCACGAGACAGCTCGGCGCAAACACCCGCGCCCTGGCCAGGAATGCCTCTGCGGAGGCGAAGGTCTCGGTCTCGAAGCCTTCGCTGCGGATCAATGCTTCGAGCGCTTCTCGCACCGAGAGGTCATCGTCGACCACGAAAACGATGGAGTTTGCATGCGCCACGGCCGACGATCTCGATCCAGGTCGGTTCTCGCGCCCCGAATCTATCGTCCCGTCTCGCTGCAGTGCAAGCCGCGAGCTCTCATCGCACGCGAAAGTGCGCAATTCAGTGCTTCGCGAAGCTGGATCGCCGAACGGCTTGATCCGGCGCTCCACGGCGCCCTGCTCGCGATCAGGGCGGACGGACGGTCTCGTCGCTGTCGGCGTGATGAAGACAATCGGGATCCGCTTGGCCGCGCTGCGTAAGCGCGAGGATGCCGATCACGGCCATTGGCAACGCGGGCTGCAACTGCAACCACAGGGACTCCTCGAGCTTAGGGCTGATGCGGCAGGAAGGATCGAGGATCGCCGGCGTGTCGCATACCATGCGCATGCAGGAGAGAAGCATCTGCAGGCGCTCGAACTCGGCTTGCGTCAGCGGGCGCTTTTGCGCCAGCGCAATCAGCCGCGCCGCCGGAGCATGGTAGTCCTCGTAACGAAGCTGCTGCTCCTCGGCCATCGAAACGAAGTAGTTCTTGACCGTGCGGCCGGGAAGTTCCTTCTCGACCTCCGCCTTGCGCCGCCGCAGCATCAACGGCTGCACGCGCCGCCGCAGCTCGGCGAGGTTCTGGTAATCGACCGGCCGGCCGCGCTCGTCGAGCCGGTAGAATTCGCGGTTGAAGCGGAACAGCGGCCCAAGGATCTCAGGATCGAGATACTGGACGATCAAATAGAGCTCGTCGATCCGGTTTTCGACCGGTGCGGTGCAAGGGCGGCGCCTCGTACGCTCAGCCCGCGCCCAGCGCGACATCGAGCGCCTCACGCAGCGCCGTATCGCTGAACGGCTTGAACAGGCACTCCACGGCACCCTGCTCGATCAGGCGCGGACGGACGGTGTGGTCGCAGTGCGCCGTGATAAAGACGATCGGAATCCGCTGGCCGCGCTGCGTCAGCTCCCGCTGCAGATCGGGTCCGCTCATGCCCGGCATCGCAACGTCGAGGATCAGGCAGTGAGTATGTCCGATCCGATCGGACGCCAGGAACTCTTCCGCCGAAGCGAACGCCTGCGCGGCGAAACCGAACTCGCGCAGCAAATCGGGCAGCGCCTCGCGGACCGATTCGTCGTCATCAACCACCGACACGAGTGGGCGACTTGTCATCATCATGCGTTCCTCACTACGTCGTAGTCACCCCTCATCCTGGATTTCCAAGCGCCAACACCGTTCTCATCGGTCGCATTGTCGGCTTGCCGCGGGATGGAGAACGCAAAGGTGGCGCCCGGGCCGTCATTCTGCTCCGCCCACAACTTCCCGCCGTGGCTCTCGATGATCGAGCGGCTCACCGAGAGGCCGATGCCCATGCCGTCGCCCTTGGTGGTGTAGAATGCGTCGAACAGTCTCGCGGCGACCTGCGGGTCGAGTCCGACGCCCGCGTCCGTCACACTTAGTCGCGCACGCCCCTCGTCCTCTCTGTCGGCCTTGACCAACAGGGTTCGCTGACGATTGCTCACGTCGCTCATCGCATCGGAGGCGTTGCGTACCAGATTCAGAATCACCTGTTGCAGCTGGACGCGATCACCGAGGACGAGCAGAGGCTCGTCACCAAGCTCGACCCGCAGAGCCACCCGGTTCCGCAACAGGTCACTGAACACGAGCGCCAGCACCTCGCGTGTGGCCTCGTTCAGGTCGACGGTTTCGGTCGCGGGGGCTTTCCTGCTGAACAGCGCGCGCAGCCGGGCGATCACGTCGGCAGCGCGGTTGCCGTCGCGGATCGTGCGGCGCGCGGTTTCACGTGCGCCCTCGACGTTCGGTGGATCGGCGGCCAGCATCCGCAGACAAGTGCCGGCATTGGTGATGATGCCCGCGAGCGGTTGGTTGACTTCGTGTGCGATCGAGGCGGTCAGCGCCCCCATCGTCATCACACGCGTCATATGTGCGAGCTCGGCTTGCGTGTCGCGGATCCTTTCCTCCGCGCGCTTACGATCCTCGATGTCGGTGTTGACTCCGTACCATTTGACGACGTTTCCGTTTTCGTCGCGCAGCGGGCTGGCCCGGAACAGAAACCATCGATATTCGCCGTCATGGCGGCGAAGGCGCGCTTCGGCCTCTCCCACCTGACCTGAAGCCCTGATGGCCTGCCAGGCGCTGACCAGACCGTCGAGGTCGTCCGGGTGAACCGCGGCCGTCCAGCCCCAATCCTGCAGCCGTTCGAGGGAAAGCCCGACATAGTCGATGTAGTGCTGATTGACGAACTCGGCTGAACCATCGAGTCGCGCCGACCAGGCCAGCGCGGGAATCGTGTCGATGATGAGCTTGAGATTGCGCTCGCTCGCCGCGACCGCCTCCTCGGCTCGCTTCTGATCCTCGATGTCGTGGCCGATGCCGTACCAGCGGATCACCTTGCCTTCCGAGTCGCGCAGCGGCACGCGACGCGTCAGGTGCCGCCTATAGGTGCCGTCGGCCGCGCGGGTGCGAACTTCGCGCTCGAACGGCTCTCCGCGCGCGAGGCATGCGCGCCATTGGCTCTCGACCGGCTCGACGTCGTCGGGATGGAACGCCTTCCTCCAACGCTCGTCGGGCACGTCCTCGGCAGTGAGCCCGGTGACCTCGAGGGCGCGCTTGTTGACGGAACGGCGCGTGCCGTCGGCACTGTAGATCCCGACCAGCACCGGGATGTTGTCGATCGCCATCTGCAGTTCGCGCTCGGCTTCGATCGCCTTCTGCTCGGCCCGCTTGCGATCCTCGATGTCCGTGATCGTTCCGTACCACGCAATCACCTTTCCGGTGTCATCGCGCAGCGGGGCCGGTCGAAACAGGAACCAGCGATACTCGCCGTCGAAACGCCGCAGGCGCGCCTCGCCGTCGAACGGCTCCCCGGAGGCCACGTATGCACTTCCGATGTCGACAAGCTGGTCGAGGTCGTCGGGATGAACGCACGATTTCCATCGCCACCCGCGAACCTGCTCGGGCGTCGTGCCCGTGTATTCAAACCAGCGCTTGTTGAGCTGCTGCACATAGCCATTGGCTCCGCCCCGCCAGGTTATCGTGGGGATCGAATCCAAGGTGACGCGCAGTTCACGTTCGGTTTGGGTGAGCCGGGCCTCGCTCTGCCGCAGCGCCTCCTCGGCGACCTTTTGGTCCTCGATGTCGATTCCGATTGAATACCATCGGAGAATATTCCCGCTTTCATCGCGCAACGGCACGCGCCGCGACGTGTGCCACCGATATTGGCCGTCGGCGCGGCGGACGCGCACTTCGATCGTCAGCGGTTCGCCGGTCGCCAGCGCGGCACGCCATGCTCTGTCGTTTCGTTCGGCATCGGCCGGGTGGAAATGAGGAAAAGTCTTTGCGCCTGGGCCCGTCGCCTCTTCCAGCGTGAGGCCCATGTAATCCTGCCAGGTCCGATTGACGAAGCTGCGCGTCCCGTCGGGCCGATACACCGCGACGAATACCGGGATGGTGTCGATCGTCAATCGAAGGTCACGCTCGGTTTCCGCGAGGCGGGCCTCGCTGCGGCGCAGCGCCTCCTCGGCGCGCCTGCGCTGGTCGATGTCGATCCCCGCGGCGTACCAGCGCACGATGCCGCCCGTCGCATCCCGGTGCGGAAGCCCGCGGCACTGGAACCATAGGTAGACCCCGTCGAAGCGCCGAAAACGTGCCTCGAACTTGTAGGGTTCGCCGGACGCGATCGCCCGCTTGAAGACTTCGAAGACGCGAGCGCGATCTGCGGGATGAACCGTGTCGTCGGTCGCCCAATGTTGCAGCTGCTCCAGGGTCTTGCCGAAATAGGCTGTAACCGCTCGGTTGACGACTTCGAGGTCACCGGCCGGCGTCATGAGCAGGACGATGCCGGGAATACTGTCCACGAACAGGCGCGAATTGGTCTCGCCGTCCTGCACGATCGTTCTCCGTCCAACGCCGATTTGACGACATCACCGCTGCCTGACAATGCGTCACTCTACGACGAAGGTCGATGACACTTTGGTGTCGGTCGAGCCAACCTTTGTCACCCATGCCGTGTCGGCGGGTCGTGCGCAGGGGGGCTGAGCACTCGTTGATACCAAGGTATCATCGATACCATCGTCCAATAGCCTCCGCTCCCCCGTTGTGCTGTGGTCGCCTAGGTATTTCTCCGTACGATGACTCCGCCAAGCTCACACCGGGAGGATGGTCATGTCCGTATCGGCTCGTGCTCAAGCGGCGGCGAAGAATGAACAGGCGATCGTCCACGTGATCGATGACGACGTGTCGCTACGCGACGCGCTCAGCCTGATGCTGCCGTCCGTTGGCTTGAAAGTCCGCGCCTACGCGTCGGTGCAAGAGTTTCTGGACGCCGGCGCGCATGACGGCCCCGGCTGCATCATTCTCGACGTTCGCCTGCCCGGGATCAGCGGCCTCGACTTCCAATCCCGACGTGACGGGTTTCGGCGTCGATCTTCCCATCGTGCTGATGACCGGCTACGGCGACGTTCCGATGTCGGTGCGTGCCATGAAGGCCGGCGCGGTCGACTTCTTGCCAAAGCCCTTCCGCGATCAGGACATGATCGACGCCGTCATGGCGGCGCTCGAGCGCGACCGGGAGCGGCGCGTCGGCAACGGCGCCGCCGCCGATATCCGCAATCGCTACGCCAGCTTGTCGGAGCGGGAATGACGGACAGCAGGGACGAAGCGCTGGCGCCAGGGTCTCGAAGCGAGCCGCAAGTCCTCGCGAACATCCCCGCGACCCCCGGTCAGCGCCGGATGGCGTCCGTTTTTCTGGTGGCGCTGCTCATCATCCTTGCCGGAACATGGCCGTTTGCGACCATCAAGCTGCCGGAAGTCGACTCATTCGTACCTACCCTTGCGGCGGCTCTGTTTGTCAGCGACTGCGTAACCGCGGCTCTGCTGTTCGCCCAGTTCTCCATCCTGCGCCAGTGGGCTCTCTTGGCTATTGCGAACGGCTACCTGTTCACGGCCTTGACCGTTGTTGCGCATGCGCTGGCCTTTCCGGGAGCGTTTACGCCAACTGGCGTTTTGGGCTCCGGTCTGCAATCCGCCGTCTGGCTCTATTGGTTTTGGCATGCAGGGCTGCCCCTTGCCATCATCGCCTACGCGCTCCTCAAGGACACGGATCGCGTGGTCGACGTTGCGTCGACGCGGCGCGCAATCGGCCTAAGCATCGCGGGCGTGGTTGTCTTGGTCCTTGGCTTGTTCTGGTTCGTTACGCAGCACGAACATCTGCTGCCAATAACCTTCGTGCACATCCAGCCCCTCGGTCTTTTTCGCCGGATCATCGGCGGAGTTGTCGTCCTGGCGCTGGGCGGCATTGCCCTGTGGCTGCTGTGGTCGCGCCGGCGTTCCTTGCTCGACCAATGGCTCGTCGTCGCCCTGTGCGCGCTTCTGCTTGAGGTCCTCTTGGCGTCAATCTTGAGCGCCGGCCGGTACAATCTGGCATGGTATGGCGGCCGCTTCTATCAGTTGGTAACGGCAACCGTTGTGATGGTCGTATTGCTCGCGGAGATGACGCGACTTTATGCACGCGTTGCGCATTCGAATACGATGCTGCAACACGAGCGCATGAGACTGCAACGCGCCGTTGATGCACAGCGCCGCGAGCGGGAGGCCCGACTGATGACCGGCGATGCCGTCGCGGCCACCATCATCCATGAGCTCAAACAGCCGTTAACCGGAATGATCACCAATGCCGATGCCGGCCTGCGCTTCCTCGATCGCGCGACGCCCGATCTCGACGAGGCGAAGGGGGCATTCAGGCAGATCGTCGCTGATGGCCATCGCGCGGGAGAGGTGATTGGAAGTATTCGCGCGCTCTTCAAGCGGGAAGCCCAAAACCGCGTTGCGCTCGACCTCAACGACCTGATCGGGAAAACGCTCTCCCTGGTGCGAGACGATTTGGCAAAGCACCGCATCGTGGTCGAAGCCGACCTGGACGAATACCTCCCACAGATAAGAGGTGATCGGATCCAGCTGCAGCAGGTGCTTTTGAACCTGATCGCGAACGCCATCGAATCCATGGCCGCGGTAGACGGAGCGCGAGTTCTTTCGGTGAAATCCGAGTTGCATGAGGAAGACGACGCGGTCCGGGTATCGGTAGCGGACACCGGTACCGGCATCGACTCACAAGAGGTCGACCGGATATTTCATCCGCTCTTTACGACGAAACCCGACGGCATGGGGATGGGTCTGTCGATCTGCCGCTCGATCATCGAAGCCCACGATGGGCGGCTGTGGGTCGCCGCGAACACGCCGCGCGGCGCGGTATTTCGTTTTACCTCGAGTCGCTTCGTCTCCGCCTGACGAGGTTTCGCAGTGGCCAAGATATCCTCGAACCCGTCGCAGCCAACGAGAGACGGCGAGCCTATTGTCTACGTGATCGACGACGACGCTGGAATCCGCGACGGCCTCGGACGATTATTCCGCTCCGTAGGCCTGCGTGCCGAGTTATACGGCTCCCCCAAAGAGTTCTTGCAGAGCGGGCTGCCGGCGGTTCCGAGCTGCCTCGTTCTCGACGTTCGGCTGCCGGGGCTGAGCGGTTTCGAACTGCATGCCGAGCTGACCAAGGCCAATATCCACACTCCCATCATCTTTATCACTGCGCACGGCGACATCCCAATGTCCGTGCGCGCCATGAAAGGAGGCGCCATCGACTTTCTCGCCAAGCCGTTTCGCGACCAGGACCTGTTGGATGCCGTGAACGCCGCGATTGCGTCTGACCGGGCCAGGCGGGAAGGCGAGAGCGCGCTGCTCGAATTGCAACGGCTATTCGATGGTTTGACGCCGCGCGAGCAGCAGGTGATGAGGCTCGTCGCCAAAGGCCTGTTGAACAAGCAGATTGCGGCGGATGTCGGTCTCAGCGAGATCACAATCAAGATTTACCGGATGCACGTGATGAAGAAGATGCGTGCCAAATCGCTCGCCGACCTGGTCAGGATGGCTGACGCACTCAGTCTCAATCAAACAAAATTCCCGCAGCCCTAAACCTACGTATGTCTATCGCAAGCAGCGGGCATGCATCATCTAGTCGTAGGAAGGGACGTTGCTGCCTTCGTCCAATGCACACCGATGGACCATGCATTTGCAGAGAATTCCGGCTGTTTCAATCATCGACGATGACGAATCGGCTCGTATCGCGGTTGCAAGGCTCGTGCGGTCGGTCGGGTTCGTTGCTCATGCCTTTCCGTCCGCACGAGCGTTCCTGCATTCGGCACAATTGATGGAAACCGCGTGCCTGATTTCGGACGTTCAGATGCCGGAGATGAGCGGGATCCAGTTACAAGACGCGTTGCGCGCGCTCGGACATGACATACCGGTTATTTTTGTCACGGCTTTTCCCGAGGAAACAATCCGTGCGCAGGCGTTGGGCCGCGGCGCAATCTGCTTTTTGAGCAAGCCTTTTGACGGCGAATCGCTGTTGCGCTGCCTCGACATTGCGTTGAAACAGCACGCGGAGAAGAGCTGAGCGCGTTTCGCATTCACTCGTTATCGCCAGGGATGGGCCCCCGCGACCTCGCCTAGCAAGCCACTGCGCCGACTGATCGGGATGGCCGGGACAAGTCCGGTCATGATGACGAGAGGCGATCGAGCGGCGCACGTCAGCACTAAACCTTGGTATGAGGGCGGCAAACGAACGCGGCATCCTCGTCAACCTACGTTGGATGGAATGTGGGCGAGCGCGGGAGCAGTTAGGCGAATGAACGCTCAACCGCTCCATGTGCAACGTAGGAGAGGGCCATGTCCAAACTGTTGCTCGATCGGCGCAGTTTTTTTTCCGCGTTGGCTGCCGCAGTGGCTATCGGCCTGCTTGCCCCGCAGCCGGTCGCGGCGACCGAAGACACCGCTATCCGCCCCTTCCGCGTCAACGTTCCGGACGAGCAACTCGTCGATCTCCGCCGGCGCATCGCCGCCACGCGCTGGCCCGACCGCGAGACGGTCAATGACCAGTCGCAGGGCATACAGCTCGCCAAACTGCAGGCGCTGGTGCGTTATTGGGGAACGGACTACGACTGGCGAAAGGCGGAAGCGAAGCTCAACGCCTTGCCTCAGTTCATGACCCGGATCGACGGCGTCGATATCCACTTCATCCACGTCCGCTCGCGTCATCCGAACGCGCTGCCGCTGATCATGACGCATGGCTGGCCCGGCTCGGTGCTCGAGTTGCTCAAGACCGTCGGCCCGCTCACGGATCCCACGGCTCACGGTGGTCGGGCGGAGGACGCGTTCGATCTCGTCATGCCCTCAATGCCCGGCTTCGGCTTTTCCGGGAGACCGACCGACACCGGCTGGGGCCCCGACCGCATCGCGCGCGTTTGGGCGGAGCTGATGAAGCGCCTTGGCTACACGCGCTACGTCGCTCAAGGTGGCGACTGGGGTTCGCCCGTCTCCAGTGCGATGGCACGTTTGGCGCCGGCGGGCCTGCTCGGCATCCACATCAACTTGCCAGCGGTCGTACCGCCCGAGGTAACCGCGGCGATCGCGGCTGGCGGGCTGGCACCGGCCGGGCTTTCCGAGAAGGAACGCGCGACGTTCGACGTCCTCAGCGCCTCCGCCAAAAAGGGCAGCAGATCCTACGCTGCGATGATGGGCACGGGGCCGCAGACGGTCGGCTATGGGTTGACCGATTCTCCCGCTGGCCTCGCGGCCTGGATGCTCGGGCATCCGGGCTTTTCCCATTGGACGTACAACAACAGCGATCCCGAAAAGTCTCCTGACGAGGTGCTGGACGAGATCACGCTGTACTGGCTGACGAACACCGCGGCCTCCTCGGCGCGGCTGTATTGGGAATACGGCGGACGCAGCGTTACGAGTGCGGCCACCGAGAGGACTGCGGAGATATCGCTCCCGGTCGCCATCACGGTCTTTCCGCGGGAGACCTATCGCGCTCCGGAAACATGGGCGCGGCGCGCCTATCGCAACCTGATCTACTTCAGCGAAGTCGACAAGGGCGGCCACTTCGCGGCCTGGGAGCAGCCGGACCTCTTCAGTGCCGAGCTCCGTGCCGCGTTCAGATCGCTGCGGCAAGCCCCCTGAACCCAGGACGAGCGCGCGCAATGCGCGCGCCGAACTCATTCAAGTTCGGAGACAAGCCATGGACTCGATCAAAAACATCGAAAATATCGACCAAAATCGCCGCCGGCTGTTGAGCAGGGCTGCGGTCGGCACGATGGGCATCGCTGTCGCTGGAACGGCCAGCCTGCTCTCGTCGCACTTGGGCGCCGCACCCGCCGGCGAAGCGGTCTTCAAGGCGCTCGAGGCGAGCAAGGAAGCTGCCATTCCGGCACAGCTGCCGGGGATCAAGCGCACGGATCTCATGCAGTACGATCTCAGCGTCCCGGGACGCGAGGTCGTTCAGGCGCTCGTCGAGATCCCTCCGGGAGGCGCCGCCCCCAGGCACTCGCATCCGGGCGAAGAGCTCGTCTACGTCGTCGAAGGTCTGCTGGAGTACGCGCTCGACGGCAAGCCGCCGGTGACGCTCAAGGCCGGCGAGGTGCTGTTCATCCCGTACGGAGCGATTCACGCGGTGAAGAACGTCGGCACCGGCAACGCGGCGGAACTCGCCACGTATTTCGCGGAAAAAGGAAAGCCGTTGTTCACGCTGGCCAAGTGATCCCCTCGAGCAACCGCAGGGGAGAAAACGACTTTGTCTTCACGAAATGCCCGAAACGCTGACGCACGTGGTGAGCGCTCATGGCCAAAGTGACATACGACAAGGCGCTCACCGCACTTCTGGTGATCGATCCCTATAGCGATTTCATCTCCGAGGGCGGCAAGGTCTGGGATCGGCTGAAAGGTGTCGCAGAAGCAAACCGCCGCGATGGGCATCGCCGTTGCTGGTACTACGAGCTTGCTGCCGTCACAACTGGTCGCCGCATGCTGCGCCGCCCGCCGGAACCGCATCGACCGATGATCCACCGACAGGAGCACACCATGAAAAGCAACCTCTTGGCCGCGGCCGTGCTGGCATTCGCAACGCTTGCCGCCTTCGGCGCAACGGCGAATGCGGCTGAATATCCCTACTGCTCGGCAGGCGGCGGATTCGGCTCATATGGCAACTGCGGCTTCTCATCGTTCGAGCAATGCCGCGCAACCGTCATGGGCGCCGGCGGCTATTGCCACGTCAATCCCGCCTACGTCCCGGGACGCACGGGCCCGAACGGCGTTCCGCTGCGATCGCGCGACGCCGGCCTTTGGCGCCACCGGTGACGACAAGGCGAGCCAGAAAAATTCCTGGTGGCGCGGCGGCGTGGTGCCCGTCGTGCTGATCGCGAGGTTGCAGCCATGTACGCGAGACCTGACAAAAAGCCGGCGGGCCTCTGCGTTTTTACAAGAAGTCGCGGGCAATGGAGCGATCCCAGTCGCGATGGCAGACTTCGTTCACGCCTTCCCAGGCGCGTAAGCTTCCCTGCAGCAAGAAGGCATCGCGGGTGCATGCGAGCCGCATCTGCGTCTCGGTGCGGATTTGCCAATCGCCTCGCGACATCGTCTGGGTCCGTCGCAGTTCGGCGACCGCGCTGAGCGGGTCATCCTCCTCGACGTGAAAGCGGGCCTTGCTCTCCGTGCCCAACTCAAGGCCGATGCGGTCGATGCGCTCGATACGCGCATCGCCGCGACGGAATATCGTCGGCTTCTCGGGCGGCGCCGACTCGGGAGCAGGCAGCGGGGACAGCAGCGCGTCTGTACCCCGGGGCGAGCGTACCGGCAGATCGAGTGTGCCGCCCGAAATCAGCAGCGTTGCCTGCTCAGGACTTGGCCAGATCATCGGCCAATAGGCCGTGGATAGCGCAAGCCTCACCCTGTGGCCGGCCGGAAACACCGAGCCCGCATCGTTGAGCTGGATACGTACCCGGTAGCGCTCTCCCGGCGCCAGAGGGGCAGGCTGTTCGTGTCCGTCGCGATGCGCGAGGTTGAGTACGCCATAGCTGACGCGGAGCGATTTACCAGACGGATGCACGTCGCACAACCGAACGGCCAGGTTCGCAAGCGGCCTGTCGGACGCGACATCGAGCGTGACGATCGCCGCGCCCAGGATCTCGATCGGCGCATCGAGCGGCGGCGTCTCGAACACCAGCGAGCGCGTGTCGTCTTCGTGCTGGTCGCCCGCCTGATCGCGCCCGCGACCGAATGGAACCCAGTAGCCCGCACACTTCCCAACCGTCTGCGGCGAGGATAACGCCCGGGCCGTCGGTGGTGCGTTTGCGTCTCGCAGTCCCGCATCAGTCAAGAACAGCCGCCGCGGGGTTATTCCCGGTGACGGCCACGAGGGCTCTGCAACCCAGCGGCCCGGCAACGTGTCATGGTGCGACGCCGGTTTCACGCTTTCGGTCATCCAGGCGCGCAGCATCGGTTCATCCATCACACCCGTATCGATGCCCTTGAGCCAATAGTCCCACCAGCGCAGCATCTCCTGCAGGAAGCCGATCTGCGGGCCGGGAAGCGCAAAGTGTGGATACCCGTGTGCCCACGGCCCGATGAGGCCCTTGCGAGGCACCTTCAGCCCCTCGAGCAGGCGCGGAATCGCGTTCTTATAGGCATCGGTCCAACCGCCGACGGCGTAGACCGGGCACTGGATCGCTGCGTAATCCTCGCATACCGATCCATGCTTCCAGTACGCATCGCGGCGTTGGTGCTGCAGCCAGAGCTCGAAGAACAGCGGTATGTTCTGCAAGCGTTGCAGCCACATCGCCCGCCAGCTGTCGCCGACGAGCAGCGGGTCGGGCGGCAGGCACATCAGGCCGAAAAAGAAGAAGGCCCAGTCAAGGCCGGCGGTAAGAAGGGTGCCGCCCATGTAGTGGGCATCGTCGGCATAGCGATCATCGGTCGAGCAGATGCTTACGATCGCCTTGAGCGCCGGCGGGCGGCGCGCGGCGATCTGAAGTCCATTGAACCCGCCCCACGAGATTCCCATCATCCCGACGACGCCGCTGCACCAGGGCTGCGCCGCCAGCCAGGCGATCACCTCCAGGCCGTCGTCCTGCTCCTGCGTCGCATACTCGTCGAACAGCAAGCCTTCCGACTCGCCGCAACCGCGAATGTCGACGCGAACGCCCGCGTAGCCGTGACCGGCGAGATAAGGATGGGTCAGCGCGTCTCGCTCATAGGTCCCGTCGCGCTTGCGGTAGGGGAGATACTCGAGGATCGCAGGAACAGGCTTCTGTTCGGCATCGTCGGGCAACCAGATGCGGGCCGCCAGCTTGGTGCCGTCCTTCAGCGGTATCGATGTGTGCTCGATCACACGCACCGTTCTGGGAAAGGTCGTGACGATCACAGGGACACTCCACGATCCCGAGGTCTGCGCGCTGCGGTTGGGAAGTCGACCCCGCTCATGCCGGCCAGACGAACATCGGCGACGATGCATGCCGTGCATCAGGCCTCGATCCGTCGATGAACGCATGTGTCGCCCTGGGGATGCGGCCGTCGAGCTCGACCAGCAGCCTTGCGAGCGCCGCCCAGCGACTCGCCATCCTCGATGATGTGTGCTTCCCGCTCATCCCATAAGGCTCCCTCGAGAGCTGCACCGTCGGGGCGATGTCTAGCGCATTTCCTGGTGTTGGTGCACGGCAGCGCCGCTCTGCCACCTCTCCCCACTGGGGCCCCCGCCGGGGAGAGGTGTTTCAGCGCAAGCGACAATTGCTCTAACACCTCCGTGGTCGCTCCGCCTGCAAACCAAGGTATCAGCGCAATGACCAATCGTTCGATAGAAACGTAGTGTCGCAGCCGTCATAGTTGCACTGCAACACGGACTCGCCTTCGACTGCGGATACGGCGCGGTAAAGCTCGCGATTGCACGCGTTTGACCCAAGCCTTAGGAGCTCGACATGAACACTACCGAGGTGCCCAGCGAAGCTGCAAGCGAGGCCGCCAGAGCGCAGACGGTCGACATGAAGCTCGAGGTCGTCGTCATCCCGGTAGCGGACGTCGATCGCGCCAAGAGCTTCTACAGCAAGCTGGGTTGGCGGCTCGACGCCGACTTCGTCGTTGGTGACGCGTTTCGGGGCGTCCAGTTCACGCCTCCAGGCTCGCCGTCTTCGATCCACTTTGGCAGGGGGATCACGTCGGCGGTGCCGGGCTCGGCAAGCGGACTTTATCTCGTCGTGTCCGACATCGAGGCAGCGCGCGCCGAGCTCGTCGCTCGCGGCGCCGACGTGAGCGAAGTATTCCACCGTGCCGGCCCGGGACAACCGCCTGTCAGTGGTCCGCATCCGCAGCGAGGGAGTTACGCCTCGTTTGCCACGTTCAGCGATCCGGACGGCAACGAGTGGCTGTTGCAGGAGGTCACCACCCGGTTTCCGGGTCGGATCGACTCGAATGCGACGAGCTTCGCCTCCGCACCGGATCTGGCGGGCGCGATGCGGCGCGCGTCGGCCGCGCACGGAGAGCACGAGAAGCGGACCGGGCAGCCGGATGCGAACTGGCCGGACTGGTACGCCGAGTACATGGTGGCGGAGCAGGCCGGCAAAAAGCTGCCGTCATGAGCACCACCCTGAAACTGTTCTGCAATCTCAGTAACGGGGAATTTGAATATGGACATGGGTATCACTGAGGCTCGAACCGGAGCTGCGCCGGCGCAAACCGTGCCGACGCCACCCACGCCTGAGCCACCACCCGCCCCTGCGCCGCCGCCCGACGCGCCAAAGCGGCCGGCAACCAATCGCATTCCGTCCATTATCGTTGCCGTGGTCATCGCTGCGGTCGCCGCGCTGTCCATCTGGCTTCCTGGTGCGCGGCGAGCCCCTGCTGGTGCAGGGCGAGGTGGATGCGACGCGGCTCGACATTGCTGCGCGGGTCGACGGCCGCGTCGGAGACGTGCCGGTCGTGCGTGGCCAGAACGTCGACGCCAACGCGGTGCTGGTGCGGATCGACAATCCCGAAACGCTCGCCAAGCACGAGCAGGCGGTGGCCGCCAAGGTCGTCGCCGACGCGCAACTCGCCAATATCAACGTCGGTACCCGTCCCGAGATCATCGCCGCACGCAAGGCGGCACTCGATCGGGTGCAGGCGGCTCTCGTCCTGGCGCAGAAGACCTACGAACGCGTGCGCCAGCTGGCCGAGCATGGCAATGCGCCGCAGGCGCGGCTCGATCAGGTGACCGATAGCCTGCATGAAACTGAGCGCGCGGTGGATCAGGCCAAGTCGGCCCATGAGCAAGCCGTCAACGGCTATACGCGCGAGGAACGCGCGATCGCGGCGGCAAATGTCGGCAAGGCGCTCGCCGACATCAAAGCCGTCCAATCGATCATCGACCAGATGGTCGTCTACGCGCCGGTCGCCTCGCAGATCTATCAGCGCAACGTGGAGCCCGGCGAATACGTGTCGCCTGGGGTGCCGCTGGTCACGCTCGTCGACCTCAACGATCTGTGGGTGCACTTCGACCTGCGCGAGGACCTGGTCAAGACGCTCAAGGTCGGCGACCGCTTCGACGTCCGCGTTCCGGCGCTCGGCGACCGCCGCATCCCCGTCGAAGTCAGGCTGATCGCCACCAAGGGCGAATACGCGAGCTGGCGCGCCACCCGCGCCACCGGCGATTTCGACCTGCGCACCTTTTCGATCCGCGCCTACCCTGTCGAGAAGGTGCCGGAACTGCGACCCGGCATGAGCGCCTATATGGACTGGCGCAGATGACAGCGGCGAAGCCCGGGTTCTGGCTGGTCGCCAGGCGCGAATGGCGATGGCTGCTGCGCGATCCCGTGGCGCTGATCCTGATCTTCGGCGTGCCGCTGTTCGCCTTCGTGGTCTTGTCCGCGGCCTTCAGTCATCCGGTGATCCGCGGTCTCGGCGTGGTCGTGGTCGATGATGACCGATCGGAGGTCTCGCGCGCCTTCGTGGAGCAGGTGGCGGCCTCGCCCAATCTCAGCATCGTCGAGCGCACCGGCGACCTCGCCTCCGCGGCGCGGTCGATCCGCGCCGGCGACGCGATCGCGGCCATCTACATCCCGGCCAATTTCGAGCGTGACCTCAAGGCCGAGCGCCGGCCGCAGGTCGTCGCCTTCTATAACCAGCAATTCCTGACCGCGGCAGGCGTCGCGTCTTCGGGCCTGAACGACGGTCTTTCCGCTGCCACCAGGAGTGCCGCGGCGCATGCGGCGCCGAAACCGGCCCGCATCGGCTCGCTCGTCCCCGAAACGATTGTGCTGGTCAACCCGGGGCGCAACTACGCGCAATTCCTGTTGCGCGCGCTGCTGCCGGTGGTCGTGCATGTCGTCATCGCGCTGGCGGCCGGCTATTCGGTAGGCTCCGAGTTCCGACGGCGCAGCATGCGCGTCTGGCTCCAATGCGCCGGCGGCAATCCGATCGTTGCGCTCGCCGGCAAGCTCGCTCCGCTGTTCGCGATCTTCTTTCTCATCATGCTGTCCGTGCCTCTGATCCTGGAAGGCATGTTTGCGATCTCGTTCAAGGGCGACGTGCCGATGATCGTTGCGGCTGGATCGCTGATGGTCATCGCCTATCTGGCGCTTGGAGCATTGCTGCAGCTGCTGGTGCGCGACTTGGCGACCGGGCTTGGCCTCACCGGCCTCATCGTCTCGCCCGCATTCGGATTTGCCGGGGTGGGTTTCCCGATCCTCGCCATGAACGCGTTTTCGGTAGCCTGGGGCGCGATCCTGCCGTTGCGCTGGTACATGGCGGTGCTGTTCGGACAGGCGGCGCGCGGGCTGCCGCTGCACGAATCCGCACGCCCGTTCGCGGCGCTGGCGGGACTGGCCGTGCTCTTCGCGCTGCTCGCGCTCCTTCGCCTGCGTTCGGTGGCGGCGGGCATCGACCGCGAAGTGCCGCAGCCGGAACCGGCGCCACCCGCCGCCGCACCGCGCAGCGTCGGCGAAGCTTTTGCGGCCGAATGGGGACGCGTGCTCGGAATGCGCGGCGCCTTCACGATCTTGATCATGGCGCCCCTGATCTACGGCGTGTTCTTTCCGCAACCCTATCTGGGCCAGATTCTGCGCAACATCCCGATCGCGGTCGTCGACAACGACCTGAGCGATCTGAGCCAGAGCATCGTGCAGACCTTGGAGGCGAGCGGCGCGGTCAGCGTAACGGTGCGGGCCAATACGCTCGCCGAGGCGCATGCCGCGGTCGACCGCGGCGAGGCCTTCGCGGTGGTCGGCATCCCACCCGGTACCGAGCGCGACGTGCTCAAGGGCGTGGCGGCGCACATGCCGATCTACGCCGATGCCACCTACCTGTTCATCTTCCGGACGACCGCCAACGGCATCGCGGTCGCGATCAATACGCTGTCATCAGAGCTGGCAGCGGGCGGCGCGCGCACCGATGGCAGCCTCGTCAAGGCGACGCTCGCCGCCGCGAGCCCGACCGAAACGCTGCTGCAGCCGATCTTCAATCCGGTCGGCGGCTATGCGAGCTACATCATCCCGGCGGTCTTCGTGCTGATCCTGCAGCAGACGCTCCTGATCGGCGCCGCGGCGCTGAGCGGCCTGGCCGTGGCGCAGTCCGCGGGCGGAGCGATGTCAGGCGTGCTTGGCCGCGGCATCGCGCACCTGACGCTCTATCTGCCGGCGCTCGCGCTCTATCTTGTCGTGCTGCCGCGCCTCTACGGCTTTTCGGCGCTCGGAGATCCGTTGCAATTGTTCGCGATCGCATCGGTGTTCATTCTCGCAACGAGTTTCATGGGCCAGGCGGTCGGGGCTTGGTTCAAGCGTCCGGAAACGCCTACGCTCATCTTTCTCGGCACCAGCCTGCCGCAGTTCTTCCTGACCGGCTTCGTCTGGCCGCTCGAGGGCGATCCCCAAGCCGGTGCAGGCCGCCGGGTACATCTTTCCTTCAACTTTCGCGATCGACGGCATCGTCCGCATCAACCAGCTGGGCGCGAGCCTGTGGGAGGTGGTGCGCGACTGGCGGGGGCTGTGGATTCTTGCACTGGTCTATTTCGTGCTCGCCGTGATCTCGGCGGCTCTGGTCAAGCGGAGGCACGCCCATGGCTAGCGCTCGTCGCCGGCATCGTCGTGCTAGGTCTCATCCTCATCGCGGCCGGTGCCGGCGGCTATTTCCTGTTGCGCCCCGAGCCGCCTGCACCCATCGCCGGCGTAGTGCGCGCAACCGAGATTCGCGCTCGCGCCCGAAGTCGGCGGCCAGCTTGCGACCATCAAGGTGGAGAAGGGCGCTCGCGTGCGCGCCGGCGATGTCGTCGCCGAGCTCTCGGCGCTCGAGCTCACCGCGTCGGTGGGCCAGGCGCGCGCCGCGCTCGATGCCGCGACCGCCTCCCGCGACCACGTCTATGCCGGCGTGCGCGCCGAGCAGGTTGCCGCGCTCGCGGCCGAGATCGCCAAGGCGAAATCGAGGCTGGACTATGTGGAGGCGCAGCTCACCCGCGTCGGCTACGCTGGCACGCAGCGACTTCGCCTCGCAGCAAGCGCTCGACCAGGCCACCAACGACGTCGCCGCCGCGCGGGCCGACGTCGCCGAAGCGGAGGCCAACCATGCCGCCGCCGCGGCAGGGCCGACGAAAGAGGAGCGAGCGATCGCCGATGCCCAGGTGCAGGCCGCGGCGTCCGCGCTCGCGGTGCTCGAGCGGCACCTGGCCAAGACCGTCCTGCGGGCACCCGTCGACGGCATCGTCAGCGTGATCGTCGCCGAGATCGGCGAGAACGTGCGCGCCGGCCAGCCGGTGCTTGCAGTCGCGGCGACCGGCAGGCAATGGCTGTCGTTCAACATCCGCGAAGATTTCCTCACCGGCCTCACGGTCGGTACTGCGGTCCAGGTCGCGCACGCGGGCTCGCGCGAGACAACCCCGGCCATCGTTACCGAGCTGCGGCCGCTCGGGGCGTTCGCCACCTGGCAGGCGGAACGCGCGGTCGGCGATCATGATCGCAATACGCTACGGCTACGCCTCGATCCGCAAGGGGATCCGACCGGACTCGAGCCCGGCATGACGGTCTGGCTTAATCGCTGAAGCGGTCTACGCCGTGCGTTCCTACGCCGCGGGATTCATCTTCACCACCGCCAATCTGCGCCGCCGCTGCCGCGGTGATGCCAGCTTTGCTGCTGGTGGCGTTCATAGCAAGGTGTGGCTCCCTCGAGAACTGCACCGTCGGGGCGATGTCTAGCGCATTTCCCGGTGGTGTTGGTGCACGGCAGCGCCGCTGTGCCACCTCTCCCCACTGGGCAGAGGTCGGCGCGCGAAGCGCGTCGGGTGAGGGGGCTGCTTGAACGATCTCGGCGCAAACTCCCCCTGACCCGCCCACGCTTCGCTTTCGCTCACCGCGGGCGACCTCTCCCCGCCGGGCAGAGGAGTTTCAGCGCAAGCGACAATTGCTCTAAAGCGTGATGGGTTCACGTTAGTCGTCATGCGCGGGCTTGACCCGCGCATCCATCCGCTTTGCAAGAAATCTTGCGAAGAGATGGATTGCCGGGTCAAGCCCGGCAATGACGCAAAGTGCCTCAACCTCAAATCATCGCGCTCTAGCACGTCCGTGGTCGCTCCGCCTGCAAACCAAGGTATCAGCGCAATGACCGATCGTTCGATAGAAACGTAGTGTCGCAGCCGTCATAGTCGCACGGCAATACGGACTAGCCTTCGACTGCGGATACGGCGCGGTAAAGCAGGCGATTGGACGCGTTTGACCCAAACCTTAGGAGCCCGACATGAACAGTGCCGAGGTGCCCAGCGAAGCTGCAAGCAAGGCCGCCAGAGCGCAGACGGTCGACCTGAAGCTCGAGGTCGTCGTCATCCCGGTATCGGACGTCGATCGCGCCAAGAGCTTCTACAGCAAGCTGGGTTGGCGGCTCGACGCCGACTTCGTCGTTGGTGACGCGTTTCGGGTCGTCCAGTTCACGCCTCCAGGCTCTTCGGCCTCGATCCACTTCGGCAAGGGTGTGACGTCGGCGGTGCCGGGCTCGGCAAGCGGACTTTATCTCGTCGTATCCGACATCGAGGCAGCGCGCGCCGAGCTCATCGGTCGCGGCGCCGACGTGAGCGAAGTGTTCCACCGTGCCGGCCCGGGACAACCGCCTGTCAGTGGTCCGCATCCGCAGCGAGGGACTTACTCCTCGTTTGCCACGTTCAGCGATCCGGACGGCAACGGCTGGCTGTTGCAGGAGGTCACCGCGCGATTGCCTGGACGCGTTGACGCCGGCGATACGACATTCACCTCGTCGACTGAGCTCGCGAGCGCGCTCCGACGTGCGTCGGCCGCCCACGGCGAGCACGAGAAGCGGACTGGCGAACGAGATGAGAACTGGCCGGACTGGTACGCGGAGTACATGGTGGCGGAGCAGGCCGGCACGGAGCTGCCGTCATGAGCAGCAGCTACCACGTCATCATCGTCCGCGGCGGCTCGCCGACCGCGGCTCTCGCCCGACCAATGGCGGCCTGACGAGGGAGAAAACGCCATGACCATGCCCATCAAGACGCTTGCCGCAGTCGCGGCCGGCACCGTGCTGGCCACGAGCGCCTTCGCCCAGAGCGCGGGGGAGATCCGCGGCGCATCGCCAGCAGGAGGTTTCATGCCAGCACAGACCGCCAATCTCTTCCTTCTCGAGGATCTCGAGGACGTCAGCGGGACGAGGAAGCTCGCGGAAAGCGATCGCAATGCACTTCGCGCCGTCGCAGATTGGACCAAGACTTTCGTGGCCAAGCCTCACGGAGACCTCGGCCGCGCCGGGCCGGTGTGCCCCTTCGTGCCTGTGGCCTTGGATCATAAGACGCTTTGGTTTGCTGCTGAGCGAAGCGCCGGCCGGAGCGCGTCCGATGTCATCGAGCTCATAGAAGGCTACAAGCGACTGCTCCTGGCCGCTCAGCCTGTCGACGACGATGAGGCGAACTACAAGTCGATCGTCGTTGTTTTCACTGATTTGCCGGAGGCTCAAGCCAAGGACTTCTTTAGCGGCGTCCTGGAGCAAATTGGCGTTCCATCCTATGCGGACGACGGGCTGGTGATGGGACCCTTTTACGAGGGCAACGACGGGACCGCGATATACAACCCGAGCTTTCGACCATTCACATCGCCCGTACCGTTTCTGTTGATGAGGCGTGCGGTCATCAGCGACTGGAAGTTCTTCTTGAATAGCGAAGACTGGCTCAGGCTTTGGGCGCGTCGCTATGGAGAGTCCGCAGTCCAGGCTCTTGCTGAGGAACTACGTCGCCTGCCGTGGCGCGCGAGGCGCGACTAATTCGACCGCTTCGCAAATCGACCCGAAAACCGCGGTCCTTCGCTCATCAAAGGAGAAAGTACTATGACCTTCATCAAGACGCCGGCCATCTGCATATTGCCGTCGGCGACCTGCCGTGGGCGTGGGCGAATTACGGCCAGAGCAACACCGTCATCCTGGTGAACCTGCCGTGCGGCGAGCACAAGGTGCTGATCGAGGTGGTGGATCGCGAAGGCAGCGTCCTGACCGCACAGACCGTGACCTTCACATCGCCGGGCAAATAGGCTCGTCCACGACAATTGCGAAAGGATCAGCCATGAAGCGCAAAAGCAAGCTCACGATGGCCGCGGCAGTGCTCGCCGGCCTGGGCGGCACGGCCATTTACGCGCAGGACAAGTACTCGCTGACATCGCCGAGCGGAATCGCGTTCTCCGACTTCAAGGGATACGAGGACTGGGCGGTGGTCTCTTCCGCCCGGACCGACGAAAGGCTCAAGGTGATCGTCGCCAATCCGACCATGATCGAGGCATACAAGGCCGGCGTTCCGGGCAACGGCCAGCCTTTCCCGGATGGCTCCAAGATCGTGAAGCTCGAGTGGAAGCCGAAGAAGAGCACCGAGGCCCCCTTCGTCGTGGATGTGCCGGACGTCTTTGCGCAGGCGTTCGTCATCGAAAAGGACAGCAAGAGATTTCCGCAAAGCGGCGGATGGGGATACGCGCTGTTCAACTACGATGCCCCATCCGACAAATTCACGGCCGATCCCAGCCCCTCCGACTGCGGACACGCCTGCCATGTGGTCGTGAAGGCGAAGGACCACATCTTCCACCCGTACCAGAGGCGTTGAACCGCGTGTGAACGCAAGCAATGAGGAGCGCGCATGTCCACGATCCACCTCCACCGGACAACCACCTTGACGCCCGAGCAGTACATTGCCGGGCTCACAGACTTCGGGCCTGGCCGCTCGAAGCTCTTTGGCAACAGCGCCGACGAGTACCTCAAGGTGCATCACTTGGGCCACTCGCACGCCGACGTCACGGAAGGCTCGGGCGGCATCTGGGAACGCCTGCACTACGACTGGTCCGATCCCAACCGCGTCGTGCTCACGACGACCGACTCCAACCTGTGGGGAGGCGCGTCGGGCCACACCTATACCTTCACGCGTCGGCCCAACGGCACGACTGACATTGACGTGGTCGTCGTACGCGACGGCAAGAACCTCAAGGGGCGGGTGCTCGGCTTCGTGCTCGGGACGATCGGCAGGCGCGTTTTGGAACGGGCATTTGAGAACTCGGTCAACGCCATCGAAGTCCGGAACGGCGCGGCCAGGGTAGCTGCATGATGAGAGCTGGCCGGGCCGGTACGCCGAGTCCACCGCCACGACAAAATGAGTCACAAGGGCCACAACTAGGTCAGCATCGCTCAAGATCAATCAGAGGAGCTGCCATCATGAGCAACGGCTACGACGTCATCGTCATCGGCGGCGGCTCGCCGGGCGAGCACTGCGCCGGCGCGCTCGCCGCCGGCGGTTTGCGTGTCGCGGTCGTCGAGCGCGAGTTGGTCGGCGGCAACGTCGTCAACGCCTACTGCGCCTTCGCCCAGCGCATCGAGCGCCGCGGCGGGGCGATCCTTCTGGGCAAGACCAACAGTCCGCTGACGGGCTTCTGCGGCACCTGCGACAAACCAATTTCGTGATCGCGTAAGCGATTGCCCTCGTTAGCTACCACCGAGGCCACTCTTTGTCTTTCCGATAAGGGACTGATATGGCGACAAAATTCGACGCGATTGTCATCGGCACTGGCCAGGCTGGGCCGCCTCTCGCTGCCCGGATGACTCAGGAAGGCATGAAGGTCGCCATTATCGAACGAAAACTCTTCGGCGGCACCTGCGTGAATACCGGCTGCATCCCGACAAAGACACTGGTGGCGAGCGCGCGGGCCGCCCATGTGGCGCGTCGCGCAGCCGATTTCGGGGTCATTTTCGACGGATCAATCACCGTCGATATGAAACAGGTCAAAGCCCGGAAGGACGAGATCGTGCGTCAATCCAATCAGGGCCTGACCGACTGGCTCAAGAACATGGAAGGGCTTACCGTCTTCGAAGGACACGGGCGCCTCGTGGGGCCGAAGTCAGTCCGGGTCAACGGCGAGGTGCTGGAGGCGGAGCGTATAGTCCTCAATGTCGGAGGGCGGGCTGCCGTCCCCGATATGCCGGGCATCGACGAGGTGCCGTATCTTACCAATTCCAGCATGATGGACGTGGACTTCTTGCCCGATCACCTGGTGATCATTGGCGGCAGCTATATCGGGCTCGAGTTCGCCCAGATGTACCGTCGTTTCGGCAGCCGCGTCACGATCGTGGAGATGGCCCCACGGCTCATCGCCCGTGAGGACGCGGACGTCTCCGAGACCATCCGGGAAATCCTGGAAAATGAAGGGATCAACATTCGCCTCGGGGCCACCTGCATCGGCCTGCGGCGGGCGGATCGGCTTGTCGCAGTCACGGCGGACTGCGATCCGAGACCGGAAGACATCATCGGCAGCCACGTCCTCCTGGCGGTAGGCCGCCGCCCCAACACCGATGATCTGGGGCTCGAAGCAGCGGGCGTCGAAACCGACGCGCGCGGCTACGTCTTGGTGGATGATGGACTTGCTACTAATGTTTCGGGCATCTGGGCCATCGGTGATGTCAACGGGCGCGGCGCTTTCACCCATACCTCGTACAATGATTACGAGATCCTTGCCGCCAATTGGTTCGACGAGGGGCACCGGCGCGTTTCCGACCGTATCCCCACCTACGGGCTGTTCGTCGATCCTCCCCTAGGGCGTGCCGGCATGACCGAGCGCGAGGCTCGGGAATCGAAGCGCAAGGCGCTCATCGGCAAGATGCCGATGACGCGCATCGGCCGGGCACGCGAGCGGAGCGAAACTCAGGGGTTCATGAAAATACTGATCGACGCCGAAACCGAACGCATCCTCGGTGCCGCGATCCTGGGAATCGGCGGCGACGAAGTCGTCCACTCCGTGCTCGACGTGATGTATGCGGACGCACCCTTCACAGTGATTCGGCACGCCACGCACATTCACCCGACCGTTACGGAGTTGATACCGACCATGCTGGGAGACCTGAGGCCCTTGGAGTAGATCCTGGGTGCCGTGCTTCTCTGTAGGTCGACCGCGAGAGTGGGGACCGAACAAAGTCTGCCGTGCCGTGTATTTCGATGCGTTGCTCACTGACCTCCGCTCGGGTGGCCGAGACGCGCCGCGCGCGACCGTGAGACCGAGAATGTGAGAACGCGGGAGACGTTCATGCTTCGCAAAGCGCCAGTGGGTTGGCTTGGTGTTCACCGCGTCGGTCATAGGCTTCCATCGACAGATCTGGAGGATCAAAAGGCCGCCCGATGGTACTGGGAATTTGGACGGGCCCAGGCCGCAGCCCGTGCGGCCGGCCTGGCTCCTCCGGCGGTCTCGGTTCCGGTCGGCTTCACGACGTTTCCCGGCGAGATCTGGGCTGCCCCGCGCAGCTGGGTCGAGACGGTCTACGCCACGCTCGTCTACTTCAACGAGGTCGACAAGGGCGGGCACTTCGCGGCCTGGGAAGTGCCTGAGCTTTTCTCTGCCGAGATGCGCGCTGCGTTCCGATCGCTGCGCCAACCCACGTGAAATGAGCGGCAGCGCGCTGAACCCCGAGGAGGCACCGTATGAGACGGATTGTTTTCCTGCTGGTTGCAGTTGCAGCGCTGGCCGGCGTGGTCGCCTACATGGCCCCCGCACCTGGACAGGCCGACGGAGAGGCCGCTCCGATCTTCGGTATCAAAATCCCCCCCGGCTACCGTGACTGGCGGTTGATCTCCGTGGCCCACGAAAAAGGCAACCTCAACGATTTGCGCGCCATTCTGGGCAACGACGTAGCGATCAGGGCCTCGCGGGAAGGGAAGCTTCCGTTTCCGGACGGCACAATCATTGCCCGGCTCGCCTGGAGTTACGACCCGTTGGAGGAAAGCGAAAAAGCCTTTGGCCGTCCCCAATCTTTCGTGGCCGGCCCGCCCAAGAACGGGGTTCAGTTCATGGTCAAGGACTCAAGAAAATACGCCTCGACCGGCGGCTGGGGCTTCGCTCACTTTGACGACGGCAAACCCGCCGACGAGGCGATGCACAACACCTGCTTTGCCTGCCACGAGGTCGCCAAGTCCCGCGACTTTGTCTTCAACCGTTATGCACCTTGAAAGCCGAACATGGAGAGCCATGAGGAGAGCGCAGGATGGCGGCCAGCTCGATGGCGTAGAGGCGCAGCTCTCCCATCGGCACCATCCTGGCGCAGCCCGCACAGGTGGCCTCGGACCCCGGCAGCAGCGCGCTCTGCCTCGGCGCCGACGCGCCCCAGCAGTAAACCTTCGTATTAACGCCGCATACGAATGAGCCATCGTCATCAACCTACGTCCGATGGAATGACTGCCAAAGTGAGAGCAGTGGAATAGGTGCTCAACCGCGCAATCGCGATGTCGGAGAATTTCACGTCTACCGCCGGTTAGCGCCGGCTTCAGGCCGCTCCGGAAATCGATCTGAACACTTCGGTGCGCGCCCCGCGCGCGCCGCCTCCCGCATACGAGCGGCAACATCGACGAGTCCAAGAGGCATTCATCTATGAGGATGAACAAGCTGTTGGTAGCCGCGGTGCTCGCCGCCGCAATCGGAGCACCGATTGCCGGCTTTCTAGGGGATACAACCGTGTCGCAGCCGACGACA
This sequence comes from uncultured Alphaproteobacteria bacterium, assembly GCA_963788095.1. Taxonomy (GTDB): domain Bacteria; phylum Pseudomonadota; class Alphaproteobacteria; order Rhizobiales; family Xanthobacteraceae; genus CAVTXS01. The sequence continues at coordinate 44,069 of CAWBFP010000039.1, forward strand.
TCGCCGGGGGTGCGGGTTCCGTTCCTGCACGGCTTTCCCATTGGCCAAGCTGCCGGCCAATCCGAGCTGGCTGCTCTCGAGCGCGCCAACGAGTGGCTCAACTCGCCGCCCCTGACGGCGTCGGCCCTGCGCGGGAAGGTCGTCCTCATCGACTTCTGGACCTACACCTGCATCAACTGGCTGCGCACGCTTCCTTACGTGCGCGCGTGGGCCGAGAAATATCGGGACCACGGGTTGGTGGTGATCGGCGTCCACGCACCGGAGTTCGCATTCGAAAAAGATCCCAGCAACGTGCACTGGGCCGTGAAAGCGCTGCGCGTCGACTATCCGGTCGCGGTCGACAACGACCACGTCATCTGGCGGGCATTCAAGAACCAGTATTGGCCGGCGCTGTATTTCATCGATGCGCAAGGGCGCCTTCGACATCATCATTTCGGCGAGGGTGCCTACCAGCAGTCGGAGATGATCATTCGAGCCTTGCTGGCCGAGGCCGGCGCCGACGTCATGGGCCAGGAGCTGGTGTCGGTCGAGGGCCGCGGTCTCGAAGCGGCGCCCGATTGGGGCAGCCTGAAGTCCCCCGAGACCTATGTCGGGTATGAGCGCACCCAGAATTTTGCGTCGCCGGGCGGCGCGGCCATCGACAAGCCTCGCACGTATGAGCTCCCCATGCGGCTGGCGCTGAATGCGTGGGCACTGGCCGGCGATTGGACCGTCAAGAAGGAGGCCGCCGTGCTCAACCAGGCCAACGGCCGCATCGTCTATCGCTTTCACGCCCGCGACGTTCACCTTGTCATGGGGCCGGCGGTAAGAGGAACGTCCGTGAAATTTCGCGTGCTGATCGACGGAAAGCCGCCGGGCGCAGCCCACGGAACCGACGTTGACGAGCAAGGCAACGGCACCGTGACAGAACAACGGCTCTACCAGCTGATCCGACAACCAAAGCCGATCGCCGATCGCCAGTTCGAGATCGAGTTTCTCGGTTCGGGCGTCGAGGCTTTTGCATTCACCTTCGGCTGATCGGCCGAAAGAGCATCGAAGCAAGGAGATGACCCATGGATACGCGCCGGACTTCGGAAGTCATCAACCAGGATCGCCGCCGCTTTCTTGGCACCGCCGCCATGACCGTTGCTGCCGCCCAGCTTGGGGCCATCGGTTCGGCGAACGCGCAATCCGACAAGACGGCGGCGACAGAACCGGCCACGAGCAAGCGCGGCACCTCCACGTCGTTCGGAACGCTGAAGCAGATCGATGCCGGCGTCTTGAATGTCGGCTACGCGGAGGCTGGTCCCGCCGACGGTTCTCCAGTCATTCTGCTGCACGGCTGGCCCTACGATATTCATAGCTTCGTAGACGTTGCCCCTTTGTTGGCCTCGGCCGGCTACCGGGTGATCGTTCCGTACCTGCGCGGCTACGGCACGACGCGATTTCTTTCGAGCGGCGCGGTCCGCAACGGTCAGCCGTCGGTGCTCGCCGTCGATCTCAAGGACTTTCTGGACGCTCTCAAGATCGAGAAGCCGATCCTCGCGGGCTTCGACTGGGGAGCGCGGACCGCCAACATCTTCGCGGCGCTCTGGCCGGAGCGCAGCAAGGCCATGGTCTCGGTGAGCGGTTATCTCATCGGCAGCCAGGAGGCGGGCCGGATGCCGTTGCCGCCGAAGGCCGAACTCCAATGGTGGTATCAGTACTACTTCGCCACGGAACGCGGGCGCGCTGGCTACGACAAATACCGGCGCGAGTTTGCGAAGCTGATCTGGCAGATCACTTCTCCCAAGTGGGAGTTCGATGATGCGACGTTCGATCGCGCCGCCGCGGCCTTCGATAATCCGGATCATGTCGAGATCGTCATCCATAATTATCGATGGCGGCTTGGACTGGCTCAAGGCGAGCCGAAATACGACGACCTGGAAAAGCGGCTCGCCGAATTCCCAGCGATCACTGTGCCCACCATCACCCTTCAAGGCGATGCCGATGGCGCGCCACACCCGGAACCGAGTTCTTACGCCAAGAAGTTTTCGGGCAGATACGAGCACCGGCCCGTTAAGGGCGGCATCGGGCACAACCTGCCGCAGGAAGCGCCCAGGGCATTTGCCGATGCGGTCATCGATGTCGCAATGAAGAGCCGGTTGATCGTAGGCCTGCCTGCCCTCGCGCATGGCGCGGTCGATTGCCGCGGACGAAGAGGAGAGGACACCATGGCCTTCACCATCAAAGTCAACGGTCAGACGCATAGCGTCGACGTCGACGGCGACACCCCGCTTCTCTGGGTCTTGCGCGACGTGCTCGGCATGACCGGCACGAAGTTCGGCTGCGGCTTGGCGCTGTGCGGTGCCTGCACGGTGCACGTGGACGGCGTCGCCACCCGTTCCTGCGTCACCCCGGTCGACAGCATCGGCACGTCCGAAATCACGACCATCGAGGCGATCGGCGCGACGGCGGCGGGCGCCAAGATTCAGAAAGCCTGGCTCGACCGCGAGGTCGTGCAATGCGGCTACTGCCAGTCGGGCCAGATCATGTCCGCCGCGGCGCTGCTGGCGAGCAACCCGCGGCCGACCGATTCCGATATCGACGATGCGATGTCCGGCAACATCTGTCGCTGTGGAACCTACTCGCGCATTCGCGACGCGATCAAGCAGGCCGCGCAATCAACCTGACAGGGAGCTGACCATGATCCCCGATCGTCCGCGAGCGGCGTTTCCTGCTCGATCGTCAGCAGTGAGCGATCTCTCCCGGCGCCGCTTTCTGCAGGCCGGAGCGGCCGCCGGCGGCGGCTTGATGCTGAGCATGAGCCTGCCGCTTACGACCCGCGAAGCCCAGGCGGCCGAGGGCTTCGCGCCCAATGCCTTCATCCGGGTCGAAGCCGACGGGCAGATCGTCCTGACCATGCCCTATGTGGAGATGGGCCAGGGCACCTACACCTCGATCCCGATGCTGATCGCCGAGGAGCTCGACGTCGGCCTCGATCAGGTGCGGCTGGAGCATGCTCCGCCCAACGAAAAGCTCTACGGCAATCCCTTGCTGGGCGGCATCCAGGCGACCGGCAACTCCAACGCGGTGCGCGCGGCGTGGCAGCCGCTGCGGCAAGCCGGCGCCACCGCGCGCGCCATGCTCGCCGCGGCGGCAGCGGCACGCTGGAATGTCGACCCTGCGGCCTGCCGCACGCAAAGCGGCGAAGTGCACCACCCGCCGAGCGGGAGACGCATCAAGTACGGCGAGCTTGCCGCCGATGCCGCCCGGATGCCGGTGCCGGTCAAACGTCGCGCTCAAGCGCCCGCAGGATTTCAGGCTCATCGGCACCCCCGCCAAGCGCCTGGACACGCCCGCGAAGGTCAATGGGACGGCAGTCTACGGCATCGACGTCCGGCCGCCGGGCGTGAAGATCGCCACCCTGGCGCAATCGCCGGCCTTCGGCGGTCGGGTGAAGAGCGTGGACGATACGGCCGCCAAGGCGGTCAACGGCGTGCGTCAGATCGTGCGGCTCGATGACGCCGTGGCCGTTGTGGCCGACCATATGGGAGCGGCGAAGAAAGGGCTGGCGGCCCTGGTGATCGAATGGGACGACGGCCCGCACGCCAACCTCAATACCGACGTGATCGTGGCCGATCTCGCGCGGGCGACGCTCAGTGCGGGGGCTGTGGCGGAGAACATCGGCGACGTCGAGAAAGCGATGGCCGGCGCTGCCACCAAGGTCGAGGCGGCCTACCAGGTTCCGTTCCTCGCGCACGCGACCATGGAGCCGATGAATTGTACGGTGCATGTGCGCCGGGACAGCTGCGAAATCTGGGTCGGCAGCCAGGCCGTGGCGCGCGTTCACGCCGCGGCGGCAAAGACCGCCGGCCTGCCGTTGGACAAGGTCGTGGTCCACAATCATCTGATCGGCGGCGGCTTCGGCCGGCGGCTGGAGGCCGACGGTGTCATTCGCGCCGTGCAGATCGCAAAGCAGGTCGACGGCCCCGTGAAGGTCGTATGGACCCGCGAGGAAGATATCCAGCACGACATGTATCGGCCCTATTGGTTCGATCGGATATCCGCCGGTCTCGACGGCAAGGGAATGCCGGTCGCCTGGAACAATCGCTTCGCCGGGTCGTCGGTGCTGGCGCGCTGGGCTCCACCGACGTTCAACAACGGTCTCGACCCCGACACCACCGAAGGCGCGATCCATCTGGTCTATGCGCTGCCGAACATGCACGTCGAGTATGTGCGGGTGGAGCCTCCGGGCATTCCGACCGCCTTCTGGCGCAGCGTCGGTCCATCCCACAATGTCTTCGTGACCGAAAGCTTCATGGACGAACTGGCCGCCGCGGCGAAGCAGGATCCGGTCGCCTATCGGCTCGCTCTCCTCGATAAGTCGCCTCGGGCCAAGGCGGTGCTCGCGCTCGCGGCCGAAAAGGCCGGCTGGGGACAGCCACTGCCCGAAAGGGTCGGCCGCGGCGTCTCGCTCCAGTTCGTGTTCGCGACCTATATGGCGCACGTGGCCGAGGTCGAAGTGTCGAAGGACGGAGCGGTCAAGGTCCGGCGGGTCGTCTGCGCGCTCGACTGCGGCACCGTCGTCAATCCGGATACCGTGCAGGCACAGGTCCAGAGCGCGGTCATCTTCGGCATAACGGCCGCGCTCCATGGCGAGATCACACTCAAGAACGGCCGTGTCGAGCAAGCGAACTTCGACACCTACCAGATGCTCCGGATGAACGAGGCGCCGGCCGTCGAGGTCCACGTCATCCAAAACTCCGAGCCGCCGGGTGGGATGGGCGAAGCCGGTACCTCGGCAATCGTTCCCGCGGTCACCAATGCGATCCATGCGGCCACCGGCAAGCGCCTGCGCAAGCTGCCGGTCGACCCCAGGATGCTGCGACAGCCGACGTGAGCGGATCAAAAGGTTCATCGACGTGAACGAGCACCCATGCAATCGCCATTTCAACCGCCGCAGATTTGAGACATCATGCGACCAGGCCAACGGCCAAGCCACACACCTGACGGAGGACAGCATGTCAGTGATGCGGAAGCTTTTGATCGCGGCGACGACCTCGGCCGTACTGGCGGTCCCCGCCCTCGTCGGCGACGCCAGCGCCCAAGACCACACCGTCTATGTCCTGGAACCGGATGGAACCGTGCGGCAGGCGAAACTCAAGCCGGGCGGCATGGAAGCGTTCATGAAGATGAAGCCCCGGCGTGTCACCCGGCGCATGGTGATGGTGATGGCGGGCGGAAAGGTTCACATGGTCGCCGACCCCAAGGGCAACCTGTACAACCAATGGCTCGACATGCGCGAGGCCCACTAGGTGCGTGACGCCGCCCATTAACTGTCAAAGGCAACGCCGACTCCGGAGCAGGACCCTCATGCTCGCGCGGGTGCGGTGGTGCGCCGCACGCTGACGATTGCTGCGGTGATGCCTGGAGTAGCCGCGAGAACGGCGGCGCGAGCGCCGTGGCGCGAGCGGCCCTGCGCACGCAAGCGCGCACGACGATCTTGCTTCAGCAGGGCAACGCTCAACCCTGCGCCTAACATCGAGGCTCAGGTCCGATGCCGACACCCACATCCTCGATCATGGAGACGCGCAGCCATCAGGCGTTTCCGCGGTTGGAAGCATCCGAGGTCGACCGCTTGCGCCGTTTCGGCCAAATCGGTCATTTCGGACCAGGTCAATCTCTTGCCAAGGTCGGCGAGATCGCTCCCGGGCTGATTGTCATTCTGGCCGGCAAGGTGGAGGTCACGCGGCGCGACAGTTCCGGTGCGCATGTGCGGATCATAATCCATGAGGTCGGCTCCTTCATGGGTGAGCTGGCGCAACTTGCTGGGCGGCCGGCGCTGGTCGACGCGCATGCCTTGGAGCCGGTCGAGGCCCTGATCATCCCGCCCGATCGGCTTCGGGCACTTCTGATCGCCGAGGCGGAGCTCGGCGAGCGCATCATGCGCGCGCTTATTCTGCGCCGCGTCGGGCTGCTCGAGACGGGCGCTGGCGGTCCGGTGATCGTCGGAGCGGCTGAACACGGCGACGTGCTCAGGCTGCAAGGATTCCTCCGACGCAATGGCCATCCGCAGCAACAACTCGACCCCGAGCGCGAGCCGGAAGCAAGAGCGCTGATCGACCGCTTTCACCTCGACCCCGGCCAGCTGCCGATTGTGCTTTGTCCCAATGGGGAGCTGCTGCGCAATCCAAGCGAGAGCGAGCTCGCCCGCTGTATCGGCTTGATCGGACCGATCGATCCCAACCGCATCTACGACGTTGTGGTGGTCGGCGCCGGTCCCGCCGGCCTTGCGACCGCGGTCTATGCCGGGTCCGAAGGGCTGTCCGTCCTGGTTCTGGATTGCCGCGCGTTCGGCGGCCAGGCCGGGGCGTCTGCACGCATCGAGAACTACCTCGGCTTTCCCACCGGCATCACCGGAATGGCATTGATGGCCCGTGCCTACAATCAGGCCCAAAAGTTCGGCGTCGAGATTGCCATCCCGACGGAGGCGATCGGACTTGAGCCGGCGTTGGATGCTTCGAATAGGCACTTCGTGTTGCGCCTGCGCGACGGCGACAGGGTCAGCGCGCGCGCAGTGGTGATCGCGACCGGCGCGCGCTACCGGCCTCTCGCGGTCGAGAACCTCGATCTGTTCGACGCGAGCAGCGTGCATTACTGGGCATCGCCGTTGGAAGCAAGGCTGTGCGCCAATCAGGACGTCGTGCTGGTGGGCGGCGGCAATTCGGCCGGCCAGGCGGCGGTCTACCTCGCAAGCCAGGGTTCCAAAGTGCGGCTGCTCGTGCGCAGCCCCGCCCTGACGAGCATGTCCCGCTATCTCGCCGATCGGATCGCGGGTATCGAGAATATCGAGGTGGTGACGAATGCTCGCTTGACCGCGCTCGAAGGTTCGGACGGCGTCCTTGAAGCCGTCCGTTGGCGTCAGGCCCGGGCGCGCGAAGAGGCACGGCTGCCGATACGCCATCTGTTCCTATTCATCGGCGCGGATCCGAACACGGACTGGCTTTCAGGTTCGGGCGTCGCTCTCGACGACAAGGGATTCGTGCTCACGGGCCTCGAGGCAGGAGCGGGACGCCGACCTCTCGAGACCAGCCGCCGAGGTGTCTTTGCGATCGGAGATGTGCGCTCGAGCTCGACCAAGCGGGTCGCCGCCGCCGTCGGCGAGGGAGCGCAGGTGGTCGCGGCCCTGCACGCTTTTCTGGCCGCCCCGGACAGCGACGCAAGTCGAGCCGCCGGCGGCAGGCAGATGCACGATGCGCTTGGCGCGCGCGTGGCGGCGATCCGGTGAGGCAGTGCGACACTCCGTATGGCTCGAGGTGCAAGCCGTCGCGCCGCGATCCCAAGCCCACCTGCAACGCCGCGCGAATCGCGGCGCATGGCGTTAGACGATTGCGTCATCGCTGACCTCGGACGTCGGCTCGCCGTCGATCACAATGAAGCCAAACTTCAGTCGGCTTGAATGTCGCGAGACGGGCGACTTGCCGGAGATTCGCGGTCATTTGTTTGGCTGCCGCGATATTTGTTGTCGCGGTCGGCCCGGTTGCGGTTATCTGGAGAACCACTTCCTCGTCCTTGGCCCACGCGAAATGCGGAGCACTGGGCACTGATCCGCCGGTGGCGGCCTTGAAATCGACCTGGTCCTTTACGTCGGCAAGCTGTTCGGGCCGCGGCGGTCGAGGTGCTTGCAAGGCGCGCGCTGCTCGTATTGATTCCCCGCTGTGAAAGACTTCGTGGTTCGACCCGTCCGTGGTCGCGTCAGATTTTGAGAAGAGGTCGCATGAATCGCATTCTCATCACCGGCGCGGCCGGGAAAATCGGGAGCACCTTGCGCGAAGGCTTGCGCGGACGCTACGCGGTGCTGCGCCTTTCCGACATCGCGCCGCTCGATCCGGCACGCGCCGGCGAAGAGATCGTGCGCGCTGATCTCGCCGATCTCGCCGAGGTGGAAGCTGCCATGCGGGGCGTCGATTGCGCTGTCCACCTCGGCGCGATCCCAGGCGAGGACACGTGGGACAAGATCCTGCCCAACAACGTGGTCGGAACCTGGAACGTGTTCGAGGCGGCGCGGCGACAAGGTGTGCGTCGCGTCATCTATGCGAGCTCGCATCACGCGGTCGGGTTCTATCGGCGCGCCCGCTTCATCGACCAGATGGTCGTTCCGCGGCCGGACGGCGTCTACGGGGTGAGCAAGGTATTCGGGGAGGCGGTCGGACGCCTGTTCGCCGACAAGCATGGCCTGTCGGTCGCCTGCCTCCGCATCGGCGCCTTTCGCGACAAGCCGTCGGATCGGCGGCTGCTCCATGTCTGGCTCAGCCCGCGCGACGCCGTACAGCTGGTCGGATGTTGCATCGATGCCCCCGACTATCATTTCATCGTTGTCTACGGGGTCTCCAACAACGTGCGCAACCGCTACCGCAATGCAGGCATCGAGTTCCTCGGCTATCGGCCGCAGGACCAATCGGAGGATTATGCGGCCGACATCCTGCGCACCCCGGACACCGAGGATGCGATCTCGCGGGAATTCCACGGCGGCCCTTATACGCAAATGGGGTTCGACGGCGACCTTGCGCGGATCGAATAGCCGGTCACCCCCGGTCGCGTGGCGGGGAAGAGCGACTGCGAAGCGCGCGAAGTAGAGCTTCTGCTTGCTAGAGATATCGATTGGTCAGGTCAACGTCGGGATTGTGCTGGTCTAGACAAGAGTGTTTGATGGTAGGCCAAACGGGTTCGCCCATTTCGAAAAGGCGGACTGGTTGTAAGGGCGGGAGGACGAGTATGCTCAAACATTACACCCGGAGCTGCTTCGGGCTGCTGATTGCCGTCGCGGTTAGTCTCATGGCGTCAGCCGGGATGTTCTCTGCATTTGCGCAAGAAAAGGAGCTGAAGGTCGGGTATATGAAAAACCCAATTCAAGACGCTTCGCTCGACATAGCGGAGAAATGGGCGAAAGCGAACAACGTCAAGCTCACCCGCATCCCCATGGCGTACAGCGTGTTCATGGAGAAGGTCACGTCGACGTTGACGTCAGGCACCGATCAGTTCGATGTGATCTGGCACAACGACGACTGGGGGCAACTCTGGAAGAAGTGGCTCGAGCCGACAGACGACATCAAAGGCATGGAGAACGCCGCCAAGTGGCCGCTCGATGCGTTCATAAACGACGACAATAGAGTGACGACGGTGCCGATGGCGCACACGGTCGGCACGTTCTTCTATCGAGCGGACCTGCTGCAGCCCAACGAAGTGCCGAAGACCTTTGCCGAGCTGGTCTCGGTGAGCCAACGCCTGCAGAAGGAAGGAAAGGTCAAGTGGGGCTACGTCGGCGGTATGTCGATGAACAACACCTGGTTTACCTTCTGGTGGACCGTGTGGGCGAACAATTGCGACATCCTCAAGCCGATGTTCGAACGCGACAACGCCAAGCTGATCGCGGCCAAATTCGAGCCCGCCGTCACGGAGCCCTGCCACCGTGAGATCGTTGAGTATTGGTGGGATGCGATCCATGCCCACAAGATCAGCCCGCCCGGCATGACGGCCTACGGCCGTAACGAGGCGAACGCGATCTTCATGGCGGGGGACGCCGCTTTCACGCTCGTCGACTCGACTCACTTCGGCGAGTTCAGCGATCCGAAGCGGTCCAAGATCGCCGGCAAGGTGGGCATGGCGCCATTTCCGGTAGGCCCGCGGGCACAGAAGCCGACCTCGTGGAACGAGATCTGGGGTTGGGCAATTCCGAAAGGGGTGCCAGCGGAGCGCAAGAAGCTCGCCAAGGACATGCTGTCAGCCATGATGAGTGACGAGGCCGGGCAGATCGAGATGTGGAAGAAGACCGGTGGCCCGCCCCCGAACGTCAAGCTATGGCCCAAGCTTGCGGCCGACGACAAGGACTTTGCAGCGCTCAAGCACGCGGTCTTCGACCAGACGCCGATCACGCACTCGGCCTATTACTTCGCCGAATGGCCGGCCGTGCACAAAGCGTATTCCGACATGGCAGTCGCCGCCGTGTCCGGAAAGCGCGAGGACATTCCCAAGGTCCTCGCGGACAACGTCGATAAGATTCGCCGCGCGGCGACCGGCAATTAGAGTTTGCTGAACCGCATACGTGGTTCATCACACGATGGCCGGGAGCGCGCTGCTCCCGGCCATCTCTTTGAGCGATCTTGATGGCTCCGCGCGGTTTCCTCCGCCTGAGTGAGAAATCCTGGTTCATGCTGGCGCTGATCGCGCCTGCCGTCCTCACACTCGTTTTGTTCCAGGTCATCCCGATCGTCGTGGGCGCCAACACGAGTTTCCGCGATTGGTCGCTGCACGATCCCAAGCGGACCTGGGTCGGCTTGGGCAACTATGCTTACGTGCTGGGTGATTCCGAATTTCTTCACATCGTGTTGCCCAACACGTTCGGTTTCATGTTCGCGACTGTGCTGTGCTCGCTCGTTCTCGGCCTGATGATCGCGCTGATGCTCAACAAGGAGTTCCCTGGACGCCGGCTGATCCAGTCGATCATTCTGCTGCCGCTGATGGTCGCTCCCGTCATCGCCGCCATCATGATCCGCTGGATGTTCAACGATCAGTTCGGCATCGTGAACGCGATCCTCGATGTGTTCGGCGTTGCCCCGATCGCTTGGTTGACGCAGCGCTGGACGGCGTTCTTGGTCATCCTGCTGACCGACGTCTGGCTTTGGACGCCGTGGTTCGCCCTGATTCTTCTGGCGGGCCTGCAAAGCCTGCCGCCGGAGCCGTTTGAGGCCGCGCAGATCGACGCGGCGGGCCCATGGCGGACGTTCCGCTACATTACTCTGCCGATGCTTCGGCCCGTGATCGTGGTTTGTGTGGTGATCCGCTCGATCGACGCTTTCCGTACTTTCGACATTATCTGGACGATCTCAGGCGGCGGTCCCGCGCGCGCTACCGAAGTGTTCAGCATCTACGCCTACGTCGAGTCGTTTCAGTTTCTCAATCTCGGCCGCGGCTCCGCGACGGCTGTGATCGGCGCAATCATCATCGTGATTTTCGCGATGGTGCTCTATCGGATCCTCAATCGCTTCGTCGAGGTGTCCAGGTGAGCGCGGTCGCCCCCACTCAGGCCCGCTCCCACGGGTTCTTCGCCATGCTGGCGCCCGGCGGCCGCCGCGCGTTGTTCATTCTCGCTGCGATCGCGGTGTGCCTGCTGTTCGCGTTCCCGATATTCTGGCTGGTGCTAACGTCGTTACGTCCCGGCTCTGGCGTCTACTACGTGCATCGCGGCACCGAGTTCACAATCGAGAATTTTCACGAGGTGTTATCGCAGCCGGTCGTGCTGAAGGCGCTGTGGAACAGCTTCGCGATCTCGACGCTGGCGACGATCCTGTCACTCGGCGTAACGGTGACCTCGGGCTACATGCTGTCGCGCTTCAAAGGTCCGATCCCGAATACCTGGTTCTCGTTGATCTATGTGTTTCGCTGCGTGCCGTACGTGTCGTGGGTGCTACCGCTGTATTTCGTGACGCTAAAGCTCGGCATCTTCGACACTTACTGGGGTTTGCTGCTTCCCCACGTCGCGGTCCACATCTGCTTCTTTTCGTGGATCATGAAGGGCTTTTTCGACGGCATCGATCCCTCGATGGAATATGCCGCGATGATCGATGGGTGCTCGCGCTGGGGCGCCTTTGTGCGCGTGGCGCTGCCCTCGGCGATCCCGGGTCTGACCGCGCTCGCAATTCTGTGCTGGCTCTATACCTGGAACGAGTTTCTGTTTGCACTGATCCTCACCTCGCACGAAACGCCGATTCTAACGGTCGTGATGGCGCAGTTCGTCCACGAACTCGGTATGGAGTGGCACCTCATGAGTGCGACGGCGGTGCTTGCGTTGGGCCCGGCGCTGATCGTGACCCTGTTCGGACAGAAGTACGTCATTCGCGGGTTGAAGGTCTGAGCATGGCTGAAGTGATTCTCACCGACATTCAGAAGTCCTACGGCACCGTCGTCGCGGTGAAGGACTTCAGCCTAGAAATCAAGGATCACGAATTCGTCGTGCTCGTCGGCCCATCAGGCTGCGGCAAGTCAACGACGCTGCGCATGATCGCGGGGTTGGAGGACATCACGGGCGGGACGATCGCGATCGGTGACCGCGTTGTGAACCACCTGCAACCCAAAGATCGCGACATAGCGATGGTGTTCCAGAACTACGCACTCTACCAGCACATGAGCGTGCGCGACAATCTGGCGTTCGGCCTGCGCAACCGCCGTGTGCCCGAAACGGAGATCGAGGCGGCCATCGCGCACGCGGCGCGGATCCTGTCGATCGAGCCGCTGCTGGAGCGCCGGCCGCGCCAGCTCTCGGGTGGCCAGCAACAGCGCGTCGCGCTCGGACGCTGCATCGTGCGCAACCCCAAGGTCTTTCTATTCGATGAGCCGCTGTCTAATCTCGATGCGCAGCTTCGCGCCCAAATGCGTCTCGAACTGAAGGAACTGCGCCTGCGGGTGCCCACCACCTCGATTTTCGTCACGCACGACCAAGTGGAAGCGATGACGCTGGGCGATCGCATCGTGGTGATGAAGGACGGCCTGGTGCAGCAGGTCGGCACGCCGCTCGAGCTCTTCCGAAAGCCCGCGAACCGTTTCGTCGCAAGCTTCATCGGCTCGCCGGCGATGAATTTCATCGATCTGCAAGTCGCCGTCGACGGCGATCGCATTAAGCTGACGACGGAAGGCGTGGCTCTTGCGTTGCCGTCGCGGCGCTTTCCTGACCTCGGACCGCTGGCGGGCGGCAAGGTTTGGGTCGGCATTCGTCCGCAGCATCTCAAGCTCGGGCGACCGTCGGGCAATGACCAGATCGGCCTCAAAGGGACGCTGATGGTGACGGAGCAGCTTGGCCACGAGCAGATTGTCGTCGTCCGCGTCGGGCAGCAGGATATCCGCGTCGCTGGAATCGATCCGGATTTGAGCTTGGCGACAGGTTCGGAGATCGAGGCATGTGCCGCGATCGACAATCTGCACGTGTTCGACGCGCAGGCAGATGGCGCGTCGATCGGCGCGCGTGCGCCGCGAACTGAGGACTCCGTCCGCACGGAGTTGCCAGATCGGTTGCCGCCATAGCTCGGTGGATCGAACAAGCCCTTCGGATCGCTTCAGCGCAACGGCATCGGCATGCCAGGAGCAGAAAAGTGTCACCACCCCAGATCGTCAATGCCCTTCGGTGCTGAAATCTTGGCGTGGATGCACTAGCCAATTGGTGCGAGATGACACGCGGCCTGACGAGCAGGCTCGATCTCGCGCAGCGGCGGAATCTGGCTGCGACAGCGATCGACGACGCTCGGACAACGCAAATGGAAATGACAGCCGCTCGGAGGCGACAGCGCGGACGGCACTTCCCCGCGGATCGCTTTGAAGCTGACGATCTCGTCGTCGTTGAGTACGAGCTTGGGAACGCTGTCAAGGAGGGCGTGGGTATATGGGTGAAGCGGGTCCGCGTAAGCGCGCCGTGCATCACCGGTCTCGACGATCCTGCCGAGGTACATGATGGCGATGCGATCCGAGATATGGCGCACGACGCCGAGATCGTGGCTGATGAACAGCATGGTGAGGCCGAGCTCGCGACGCAGCGTGAGGAACAGATTGATGATCTGCGCCTGGATCGAGACGTCGAGCGAGGCGACCGGTTCGTCGCACACCAGCACGTCGGGCGTCATGGCGAGAGCGCGCGCAATCGCAATGCGCTGGCGCTGTCCGCCGGAGAACTGATGCGGAAATCGCCCGGCGAAATCGGGATCGAGGCCGACCGCTTCGAGCCACTTTGCGACGTATGAGCTTGCATCGACGCGGCTGACGATACCGTGGGCGATCGGGCCTTCGGCAATCGCGCGGCCGACACGCATGCGCGGATCGAGCGAGGCAAAGGGATCCTGAAACACCATCTGCACGCGCGTGGTGCGCTTGCGGCCGCCGATCATCACAGGCTCGCCGCCGATGCGCGCCGCTCCGGAGGTCGGGGGCAGGGTGCCTGCAATGATCCGGCCGAGCGTCGATTTTCCGCAACCGGATTCGCCGACCAGTCCCACGACCTCGCCGGGACGGATCGACAACGAAACGCGATCGAGCGCCCGCACGGTGCGCGTCTCGATCGCGCTGCCGAGCGCCGCGGCGATCCTCTCGCCGAACGTAAGCCGCGGCGCGAACAGTTTCGAGACCTCTTCCACCTCAACCGGCGCGCTCACGCGGGAGCCTCCGCGGTCAGGGGATGATGGCAGCGGTACGCGCGAGCGCCATGGCGCTCGCGCGGCGGCGGCCGGCTGCAGACGTCGGTCGTCTCAGGGCAACGCGGCCGGAAGGCGCAGCCCTCCGGAAGGCGGAGCAGCGACGGCGTGGAGCCTGGGATCTGCGCCAGATCGCGGCCAGGCTCCGCCCGTGAGGGAAGCGATTGCAGCAGCCCGCGGCTGTAAGGATGCCGCGGGTTGCGCAACACGGCCGCGGTCGGGCCTTCCTCGATGATGCGGCCCGCATACATCACAAGAATGCGGCTCGCGAGCGAGGAGACGGTTGCGAGATCGTGGCTGATCCAGATCAGCGCCGTCCCGAGATCGCGCACGAGGCCGCGCATCTCGGTCAGGATCTGCGCCTGGATCGACACGTCGAGCGCCGTCGTCGGTTCGTCGCAGACAATGAGGGCCGGCCTGTGCAGCAACGCAATGGCGATCGCGACGCGCTGCCGCATGCCCCCGGAAAACTGGTGCGGATAGGCGTCGAGCCGCTGCGCGGCATCGGGAATGCGCACCGCGGCGAGCGCCTCGATCGAGCGCGCCCGCGCGGCGCCCTTCGATACGCGCCCGTGCGCTTCCAATGCCAGCCGCATCTGCGTCGAGATGGTCAGCACCGGATTGAGCACGCTCATGGGATCCTGGAACACCATGGCGATACGCTGGCCGCGCAGGCGCCGCAGCGCCTCGCGATCCAATCCGACGAGCTCCCGGCCATCGAGTCGAACCGAGCCGCCGACGATCTGACCCGGCGCCTCGATCAGTCCAAGAATTGACAGCCCGGTGACGCTTTTCCCGCAACCCGAACTCGCCGACAAGTCCTACAACCTCACCCGCCGCGACATCGAACGACACCCCGTCTACCGCCTTCAATACACCGGCGCGGGTGAAGAAGTGGGTTTGCAGGTCGCGGACCTGGAGCAGGCTCATCGCTTGAGTCTCGGGTTGAGCTGATCGCGCACCTGATCTCCTACAAGATTGATGGCGACGATGAGCACGATCAGCGCGATGCCTGGATAGATCGAGATCCAATAGCGGCCCGACAGCATGTATTGAAAGCCGTTGGCGATCAGCATCCCGAGCGAGGGCTCGGTCGGCGGCAGGCCGAGGCCAAGGAACGAAAGCGTCGCCTCGAGCGCGATCGAATTCGCGATCTGCACGGTGGCGACGACGATCAGCGGCGGCAGGCAGTTCGGCAGGATGTGGCGAAACACGACGGTGTGCGCCGGCAGCGGCGTCGACAGCGCGGCCTCGACATACTCCTTGTTGCGCTCGACCGAGGCGGCGCCATGGGCGGTGCGTGCGAAATAGGCATACTGGGCGGTCACCAGCGCGGCGATGAGCTGGATCATGCCCTTGCCGAGCAGCGCGGAGAGCATCAGCGCGAGCAGGATTGCCGGAAACGAGAGCTGCAGGTCGACGATGCGCATGATGAACGCCTCGATCCGCCCGCCGAAATACGCCGCCATCGTGCCGAGCACCGCGCCGATGACGAGCGCCACCGTGCCGGCCGCGGCGCCGACCTGGATCGAGATGCGCAGACCGTAGAGGATCGCGGAATAAAGGTCGCGCCCCTGCGCGTCGGTGCCGAGAATATGCACGTACCCGCCGGAGCCGACGTAACCGGGCGGGCGGCGCGCGTCCATCAGCACGAGGCTCGCAAGATCGTAAGGATTCTGCGGCGCGATCAGCGGCGCCAGCAGCGCCACGATCGCGATCGCCGCCACCACGACGAGCGCGCCGACCGCGACGCGGCTCTCGCGGAATTCGGCCCAGATGCGCGCGAGCGGCTGGTCCATCACGCTCTCCGCGCGCGCAGGCGCGGGTCGAGCGCCGCATAGGCGATGTCGACCAGGAAGTTGATCATGATGAACAGGAACGCCACCAGCATCAGGTAGGCGACCATGACGGGGCGGTCGAGCGACGAGATCGAATCGATGATCAGCTTGCCGATGCCGGGCCAGGAGAAGATCGTCTCGGTCACTACCGCGAAGGCAAGCGTCGAGGAGAACTCCAGCCCGAACACCGTGACGAGCGGGATCGAGATCAGGCGGAGAACGTGGCGGGACAGGATCGTCGCCTCGCGCTCGCCGGCCGCGCGCGCGAATTTCACGGTGTCGGTCAGCATCACCTCGCGCGTGCCGGCGCGCGCCAGCCGGATCATCATGGCAAGCTTGAACAGTGCGAGGTTGAGCGCGGGCAAAAACAGGTGGCGCAGCCCGTCGAGCGTCAGAAAGCTCCACGCTACGCCGAACAGCGTGACGGTTTCGCCTCGTCCGCCTGCCGGCAGCCATCCGAGCACGACCGCGAAGGTGAAGATGAGCACAAGGCCGACCCAGAACGTCGGTACCGAGAAACCCAGGATCGAAAGGCCCATGATGAGCTTCGCGCCAACACCGTCGGGCTTGTAACCCGCATACATGCCGAGCGGCACGCCGGCGAGCGTTGCGCCGAGCACCGCCGCGAGCGTCAATTCAAGCGTCGCCGGCAGGCGCGACAGGATCAGCTCGAGAACCGGCATGTTGTAGACGAACGAGCGGCCGAAATCGCCGACGGCAAGCCGCTTGAGAAAGCCGAGATATTGCTGCCAGAGCGGAAGATCCAAGCCGTATTGGCGGATCACCGTCTCGCGGATGCGCTGGTCTGCGTCGGGGGAGATCAGCACGTCGATCGGATTGCCGATGGCGTAGACGCCGAGGAAGACCAGAAACGAGATCGCCATCATCACGACGAAGGCTTGCAGCAGACGCTGGATGACGAAGCCGTGCATCTTAACCTCGGGCCTCGACGTTCATGCCCAGCCGTCCTGCATCAAGGCGCGCGTCTCCTCCACGGCCACGCGCCACATCGCGAGCATCTCCTCGTCGCTACGCTGATAGCGGCCGCCGAAATTGCCGTCGCCCAGCAGCTTCTTCTTCTCGACCGGATCGAGCTGAACGAAACGTGCAAGGTCCATCATCGGCTTCTGCACGCTTGGCTGTGCGACGCCGGCGAGCCGCGTCCAGGGGAAATTCTCGAGCCATGACGCGTGCGAGGCTACCGGATCGATCTCCATTGCCTTGGCCCAGGTCTTCGGCGCATTCCACCAGTTGTGCCACAGCGCCCGGCAACCGTGATTGCGGCCGAGCCATTCGAGCACCGTGGCGTGGACGGGGATGTTTCCGCCGTGGCCGTTCACGATCAGGATGCGGCGGAATCCGGAGCGCGCGAAGCCGTCGAGCACGTCGGTGACGAGGGCGCACATCGTGCTCATGCGCAGCGTGACGGTGCCGGGATATTCGACGAAGTTCGGGGTGAGCCCGTAGGCGATCACGGGAAATACCGGGATCTTGAGCGGCTCGGCGGCCTCGACGGCGACCCGCTCGGACAGGATCGTGTCGACCGAAACGCTCAAGTGCGCGTGCTGCTCGGTCGAGCCGATCGGCAGCACCGCGCGATCGTCTCTTGCCGCCTGATCGCGCACCTGCATCCAATTCATGTCGGAAATGCGCATGAAACCCCCGGTCGCCGCGCTCTTACCTCTCCCCGCTTGCGGGGAGAGGTCGGCGAAGCGCGAAGCGCTGAGCCGGGTGAGGGGGCGCGGCCGAATGAAACTCTTCCTCCGACGCCCCTCACCCGGATCGTCTCGCTCACGCTCGACGATCCGACCCCTCCCCGCAAGCGGGGAGAGGTGACCAGCGGCGACATCGCGCACCAATGTCACCGAATTCCGGTCTCTATAACAGGCCCTTGACGGCGAACCCCAGGGTTGGAACGATCCAACCTACGACCATGATGCCGGCATTTCGCACGGCCGAAAAAGCCATCCGGGACACCATGCCATGACGCGCACAGCCACTCGCCTGCTGACCGCTGCCGCAATGCTGGCGGCGACCACGACCTTCGGTTTCGCGCAGACGCTGACGATCGGCGTCCGCGGCGGGCCCGACTCGATCGATCCGCACTTCACCGCGACCGGGACCCATGCCGAGGCGCTCAAGCACGTATTTGACACGCTGGTGTGGTCAGGCGACGGGCTGGAGATCGAGCCTCGGCTGGCAACGAGCTGGAAGGCGGTGGATCCGACCACGTGGGAGTTCAAGCTCAGGGGCGGGGTCAAATTTCACGACGGATCGGACTTCACCGCCGAGGACGTGAAGTTCTCGATCGCGCGGATGCAGACGCCGATGGGGCCGAACCCGACCACGATCTATGTGCGTCGCGTGAAGGAGGTGCAAGCACCGGATCCGCTGACGGTGCGCGTGATCACCGACGGTCCGGCGCCGAACCTGCCGAACGATTTCATTCGGCTGTTCATCGTGTCGCACCGAGCGGCGGCGGGCGTCACCAAGGACAATGCCAATGAGGTTTTCAATTCCGGCAAGGCCGCGGTGGGTACCGGGCCGTACAAGTTCACCTCCTGGACGCCGAAAGGCGATTTCGTCGTCGAGCGCTTCGACGGCTATTGGGGCGGCAAGGAGCCGTGGGCGCGGGTGGTGCGCAAGGAGATCCCGAACGACGCCGCACGGGTTGCGCAGCTCAAGGCCGGCCAGCTCGACCTGATCACGCGGGTGCCCGCGTCGGACGTTGCGACGCTCGAGCGCGATCCGAAGATTTCGGTCGCCAAGGTCGACACGGTCTATGTGTTCAACCTCGAAATGGACATGCGCGAGCAGCCGCCGGCCGGCCAGATCTCCGCCAAAGACGGCTCGGCGCTGCCGAAGAATCCCTATCTCGACATCCGGGTGCGCGAGGCGATCGATCTCGCGATCGACCGCAAGGCGCTGGCCGAAATTGCCATGGAGGGCCTGGGCAAGCCGGTCAACCAGGTCGTGACGCCGTCGATCTTTGGGTACAGCAAGTCGCTGCCGGAGCGGAAATACGATCTGGCGGCGGCGAAAAAGCTGATGGCCGATGCGGGATATCCAAACGGCTTCAAGATCGTGTTCAGCTTCACGCAGGACCGCCTGCCCGGCGACCGACAGGTCGGCACGTCGATAGCGCAGATGCTCGCCGGCATCGGCATCGACGCGCAGGCAAACGCGCAGCCGGCGGCTGTGTTCTTCCCGGCGCGCACGCGCGGCGACCTCTCGATGTCAATGTCGGGATGGGGCACGCTCACCGGCGAGGCGCACTACACGCTCTCCTCGCTCGCGCATTCCAACGACAAGGACAGGAAATTCGGGGCGTTCAATGTGCTCGGCTACAGAAACGCCGAAATGGACAAGCTCATCCAGGACGCCGCGGTGGAGATGGACGAGAGCAAGCGGCGCGCATTGCTCGAAAAGGCGAACGAGCTTGTCCTGAAGGATCGCCAGCGCCTGCCGATCATGGCAGTCGGCTCGGCCTGGGCGATGCAGAAGGGCAAGATCACCATCAAGCCGCGCGTCGACGAGGACACGCTGGCGATGAACATCAAGCCGGCAACCAACTGAGGAGTGGCGAACGGCGAATGGTGAGTAGTGAGTAGTGAGTAGCGAGTCGCTACCCACTATTCACTATTCACTATTCACTATTCACTATTCGCTATTCGCTATTCGCCATTCGCATCAACTCCGGAAGTTCTTCCGCCCGTGAGCGAAGCGATTCTGATCTGGGGTGCCGGCGCGATCGGCGGCACGCTCGGCGCCTGCTGGGCCCGGGCAGGAACCCCAGTTCTGCTGGTCGATTCGGTGACCGAGCACGTGCGCGCGTGCCGCACCACAGGACTGGAAATTTCGGGGCCGATCGAAAATTTCACGGTGACGGTGCCTGCGGCCGAGCCGCACGAAGTGCGCGGTACCCATCGCCGTATCGTTCTCGCCGTGAAAGCGCCGGCGACCGAAACAGCACTAGCACAGCTGGCGCCGCATCTCGCGCCGGATGGCTTCGTGCTCTCTGCGCAAAACGGCCTCAACGAGATCGCCATCGCGGCCAAAGTCGGCGCCGAACGCACCATGGGCTGCTTCGTCAATTTCGGCGCCGACTGGCACGGCCCGGGACAAATCCTCTACGGCAACCGCGGCGCCGTCGTGGTGGGCGAAATCGACGGCACGATCCGTCCGCGTACCCGCGAGATGCACGCGCTGCTCGCGATGTTCGAGCCCGATGCGGTATTGACGGACAATATCTGGGGCTATCTCTGGGGCAAGCTCGCCTACGGTGCGATGCTGTTCGCAACCGCGCTGACGAACGACTCGATGACGGAGAACTTTGCCGATCCCCGCCGCTTCGCTGTTTTCGCGACCCTCGGACGCGAAGTGATCGCTGTTGCCAAGGCGCGCGGCGTCAGGCCAGTCGGGTTCAAGGAGTTCGATCCGGACGCGTTCGCACCGCGGGCCGCCGAATCGGCCTCGCGCGCCGCGATCGCGTCGCTTGCCGACTACACCAGCCATACCGCCAAGACGCACTCTGGCATCTGGCGCGACCTCGCGGTACGCAAGCGCAAGACCGAGGTTGAACCGCAAATCGGCATGATCGGCAAGCTTGGCCGCGAGGTTGGCGTCGCCACGCCCGCGCTCGATCGGTTGGCGATGCTAATCCCCGAAATCGAGGACGGTCGCCGTCCACTGTCTTTCGCCGCATTTCAGGAACTGATCGATACATGCACATTCGCCACGACGGACGCATTGCGCTCGTAACCGGCGCCGCACAGGGCATTGGCCAAGCGATTGCCAAAGGACTGTCGGACTGCGGCGCGCGCGTGCACGTTGCAGATCTCGACGCGGCTGGCGTGAACGGGTTCGCGCAGGCGCAGGGATTGACCGCACACACATTTGACGTGTCGGACCGCAAGACCGCCGGCGAAGTGGTGAGCGTGATCGTCGCGCGCGAGCGGGGGCTGGATATTCTGGTGAATGCGGCTGGCGGTGTGCGTGGACAAGTTGGGCGCCCGATCGAGGAGATCAGCGAGGACGACTGGCGCGTGATCTTCCAGGCCAATGTCGACGGCGCATTCTGGCTCGCGCAAGCCGCTGCGGCTCCGATGAGACGTGCCGGTTTTGGCCGTATCGTCAATATCGCCTCCGGAGCGGGATTGAGACCGAGCCTCACCGGCATCCAGGCCTATACGGCGGCCAAGCACGCGCTGGTCGGGCTGACCAAACAGCTGTCACAGGACCTTGGCCGCTTTGGAATCACCTGCAATGCGATTGCGCCGGGCTTTGTGCGGTCAAATCCCACTTCGGAGCGCCAATGGCAGGGTTATGGCCCCGAAGGTCAGGCGCGGCTGATCGAGAGTATCCACACTCGCCGCTTGGGAACGGCCGACGACATCGCAGCCATGGCGCTGTTCCTATCCAGCGATCGTGCAAGCTGGATCTCCGGTCAGGTCGTGGCGGTCGATGGAGGCAGATCCTAATTAGAGCTTGGCGTCTTCGTCACCTGTTGGACTGTGCTTATAAGGGTGGATCATCCGTTGCCATGATTGGGCGAGGCGAAGCCATTGGGCTTTTTCATCTTGGTTATGCATGGACTCCGCCATCTGCCGGCAATATTCTGCGTTTCGGCGGTACTCCGTAGGTTTATCCATCGCACGCGCAGCTCTACCCGTTTGGAGTCACGTTCCACGCAGTGCGCTGGAGCGAGCTGGCCTGGAAGGCGTCGGCTTGTGGCGCGGCTTCAGCGAACTAACGCCTGGCGCTAGAACGCCGGCTCCCACGATTCGGCCGGAAGATTCCTGGACGCTCTGTTCATAAGTGCAAAGGGCGCGTCGGAGTGCCTCCGGGAAGCGCTGATATCGACCCCGCCGTGGCCCACAGACGGCTTCGGCGTCAGCACGAAAGCGGCCACTGCCATCATAAGAACCGCCGCTGCGGATCCGAGGACGAAGTTACGACTCGCCCAGCGCCTGTCATCCTCGTCCTGGTAGCTGCGAAGCTCGTGTTTGCTGACCATGGCGTTCGCCTCGCTGAAAGGAATGAAGCTGAGGGCAACTAATAGCGGCGCCCTATCGATCTGAGTGTGAACCAATTCACAGGTGACTTGAGAATCTGCGCCTGGGCAGCGCGACGCACGCCGCTCATGCGGCGGGATGCGAAGGCGTACGTATCCCACGGGTCAATGGGGAACTCGTGCGCGACCACTTTCCCGGTCATCGGAACGCTCAAATCCAAACACCTCCCGGTAGCTGGTGCTGACACGGTGCGCCGCGTCCCGAACGATCGTCGACTTTTGTCCGTTGAGTTGCAAATTACTGTGACGTATTTCACACCTGCGCGGCTTTGCATCGCGTGTCCGGCAATTTAGTGCAGCTGTTTGCAAAAAACTTCGCGCAGTTTGTAATGCGCATCACATTGCGTGTGCGCTTAAGCCGCCATGTTGGCCTCGTTGAAAGCACGGGGCGCGACAATGGCTACAGTCAACCTCTCCCCCACACGCCGAGCCGGCTGGCATAAGAGTTTGCTGCCGCTGGTGATGATGGGATGGATGGGCTTCGCCGCATCAGCGTCAGCCGCCCCCGTGCAGCCGAAGACGCCCGCACCGTTCGAATGCGGCGCCGCGCACCTGCAGCCTGAAGGTTCGTCCAGGATTGCGGAAATCTTCCAGGCCGGCATCGACGAAGTCGCCACCGACCGTTCGCGACGCCTGACCTCCGAGCAGCGGCGGGCACGCGCCGAGTTCGTCTTCGCCAATATGCTGTTCGTCACCGCCCACGAGCTGGGCCACGCGCTCGTCTCCGAGTTGGATCTGATGGTTCTGGCGCGGGAAGAGGACGTGGCGGACGCCTACGCCACCATCGGCGTGCTCAAGTGCGGCGCCGACTTCGCCCGCCGCGTGCTGGTCGAAGCCGCCAAGGGTCTGTTCCTGAGCGCCCAGCGCGACCGCAAAGCCGGCGATGCGCCGCAGTATTACGAGCGCCATGGCCTCGACGAGCAGCGCGCTTATCAGATCGTCTGCCTGATGTACGGCTCCGACCCGTCGCGGTTCAAAGATCTGGCCGATGAAACGGAGCTGCCGCAGGACCGCCGCCGAAGCTGCGGCTGGGACTACGACACCGCATCGCGGTCGTGGGATCGGGCGCTCTCGCCGCACATGCGCAAGGCCGATCAGCCCAAGCCGCAGGTCGAGGTGATCTACGGGGAGGCCAAGGGCAGGCTCGCAACGTACGCCCGCATCTTCAAGGCCGCACGATTTCTGGAGACGGTCATCGAGCAGATCGCCGATCGTTTCGCCTGGCCTGCCTCGATTGTGGTCGAGATGCGAAGCTGCGGCGAAGCCAATGCCAGGTGGACGATCCCGACCCGCCGGCTGCACGTCTGCTACGAACTGGCCGAGGAATTCGTCGAGATCGAGCGCGACTACGGCGCGGGCCGGACGCTTGCCCAGGCGCGCATCGAGCCCCGCGTGAAGGTCGCCGCCCGCGCCCCAACTCTCACCAAGGCGATTGGCGCTTGGAAGAAGGTGCGCGAAATCGAGACCAGCCCCCGGATCGCTACCGCGTCCAGCCCCCGGATCGGTATCGAGACCAGCCCGCGGACCGGCGACTAGAGAGCACCTGTCGCTTGCGCTGAATCCCCTCTCCCAGAGGGAGAGGTCGACCGCGCGAGCGAAGCGCGGGCGGGTGAGGGGTTAAAGCCTTGCCGGCAGAGTTCAACGCCCCGTCACCCGGCGCGCTTCGCGCGCCGACCTCTCCCCAGCGGGGAGAGGTGGCGCAGCGCCGCGGCTGTGCACCAACACCACCGGGAAATGCGCTAGGTGCGCCTCGCCGCCCACCAACACCGAAATGGCAACGCGATCCTGGAGTTGCGAGTGCGACTGCTCATCGCGAAACACGCTTTCCGACCAGGCTCGACCTCCAACGTCGTTGGTATCAGTACGCTTTTCGGCGGCCGCGCTGGCGCGTATGCGATGGGCTCTCGCCGAACCGCCGGCCGTATTCGAGCGCAAAGCGTCCGAGATGCTCGAAACCCCAGGCCATCGCGATCTCCGTGACGCTGCCGCCGTCTCTGGAGTGCAGCAACGTCTCGCGCACGCGCGCGAAACGCTGGTTGCGCCAGTAGCGCATCGGCGACACGCCGTGATAGTCCTTGAAATGCTTGAGCAGCGTACGTCCGGGAACGCCCGTAACATCGACGAGCTCGGCAAGCGTGATGGGTGCGTCGAGGTGTGTGTTGATATAGTCGATGGCACGCCGCACCGCACGCGGCGGCACCGGACGCGCCAGACGATGCAGTCGGTCGGTGAAGCTGTGCGGCTGCGACAGCAGCATGGCGGTGACAAGAAGCTCTTCGTGCATGCCGAGAAACGCGGCGTTGCGGATCGCCTCGTCGGGTTCGTTGAGCTCTTCCAGGGCAAGCTGCACATAGCGCAACAGCCGGCGGCCCGGCCGCGAGCCAAGGTCCATCATCCGCGCGAAGTCGAGCGTGCCGGTCGGGGCATCGCCGAGCAGCGCCGCCAGCCGGCCGAGCATTGTCCAGCGCGACACGGAAACCGTGAGACGCGAACTACCGGCTCCCGAGTGGGTGCGATGCCCGACCGGTGAAGAGAACACGGCCTGATCCGGCTGACAAATCGCACTCCCTAAGCAATTGATGATCTCGCAGCCGCCGCGCACGCCGATATGCATCCAATAGTCGTCGCGCACGCGCACGTCAGGGACATGGATGGTCGCGGCGGCGCCGTACTGGACATAGCCGAAGTGGGTGCCGGGCATGTATGCCACGTTGGAAATGAAGTCGAAGGCGCCGGCCTCGCGCGACGAAAGTTCCAGCCGGAACTCCTTCGCCACCATGAAGGCGCCGGTCTCATCGGGATTCCGGCTCGCAAAGAGTCGCCGGTTATGCAGCAAGGGTAGCGCGATTTGCATGACCTCCCAAAGTAACAGCAGCAAAGGCGAATGTCTTGCAATTTCCGGATAGTTAGCGGCGGCAACCGGATATCGCGCAGCGGGCCGCGGGTATTGAATGAGGTCGAACGACTGGACGCCGTTTACATGGCGACGGCCGCCCTTTTCGACCTCGCCACGGCAGATGGCAGCCCAGGAGCGGAACGAATCCGATCCAGAGGGAGCCGCCATGCCGTTGATCCAGCCAGTTCTGGCGCCGACCAACATCACCAATGGCAATGCGTTTGTTCTAGGGGTGCTGCCGGGCATCACCACATTGGCAGACGGCCAGTACGCGCTGACCTTTGCCGCCGCGGGCGGCGACGTGTTCTGGTCGCTGTTTGATCCGCACGGTCAGCCGATCGCCGGCGGCGCCCACGACAACATCGGCTCTTTTCCGGTGATCGTCGGGCTCTCGGGCGGCGGCTTCGCCCTGGCGTCGGAGAGCCAAAGTTTCGGCCAGATTTTCACTGCGGTTCACGACGCAGCGGGCAGTGTGACACTCTCGCCCTACCAAGTGGGCCACGGATTCGAGAACAACATCGCCGCGCTCGCGAACGACCGCTATGTCATCGCCGCCCTGGACCCGAGCACGCCGGCAGACCAAGACCTTTTTATCGCGATCCATGACGCGGCTGGCGTCGTGCTGTCGCAGACCAATATCACAAATACCCCTGACTTCGACGAACAGATCGGCAGGACAAGTGTCGCGGTGCTGGCAAACGGCAACTTTGCGGTGGTCTGGGGCAGCGGCGTGGACGGGACTGTCGATCTTGCCACCGCGGTTTACACCCCGGACGGGGTACAAATCACCGCTCCGTACAATCCCAGTCCCACCGACGGCATCGCGGTGGTGGATCCGGAGGCCGCAGCCCTGGCCAATGGCGGCTATGCGGCGGTCTGGACCGGGGAAGGCGCCGCGGTCTTAACCGCGGTCTATGACGCGTCGGGCCAGGAGCTGGTGGCGCCGTTCGCCGTTCCCGGCGCGGTGGGCGGCGACGTGCGGATCGCGGGACTGGACAACGGCAATTACGTCGTGTCCTGGGGCTTCACCGACGCCCAGATGGCGATCTACAGCGCGGACGGCCAGCCGGTGTCTGGGGTCGTCAATGTGAACGGCACCGCTCCCGCCGGCGGCAGCTTGGTGCAGATCACGCCGTTGTCGAGCGGCGACGTCGCCTTCACTTGGGAAGGCGTGATGCCGGACTTCTCCACGGACGTGTTCACCTCCGTGTTCGACGCACAAGGCAACGAGCTCATTGCGGCCTTCAACGTCACCAACAGCCCCGGTGTGTTTGACACTTTCCCGGCCGTCACCGCGCTCGCCAACGACGCATACGCGATCACCTGGAACGGCGGTGCCGAGGGCGACCAGTTTCATGCGGTCTATCAGTTCGTCGATGTGCCGCTGACCGAAATCCAGCCGGCGACCAACATCAGCAACGACGGCGTGTCGTTCGAGCCGAAGATCGCGACCCTGGCGAACGGCAACTACGCGCTGACCTACAATGACGGCGCTGACGTCGTCTGGACGGTATTTGACCCGCAGGGCCAGGCCATCATTGGCGGCGGCGTGCCCCAGGGCGGTGTTGAACTCTCGCCCGCCATCGCGCCGGTCACCGGCGGCTTCGCGCTGGCGTGGGAAGATGCCATCGCCGGGGGAATCTATACCGCAGTATTCGAGGAGGACGGCACCCCGTATTGCCGCCCACGCTGGCGAGCGGCGATCTCGGCACGGACGTATTTACCGTTGTCACGTCGCTGTCGAGCGGCGGCTATGCCGTGACCTGGCAGCGGCAGGAGAGCACCGACATCTACACGGTCGCTTATGACGCGACTGGCGTTTTGCTAGCGTCGGGTCCGATCAACGTCACCGACAGCCCAGCGACGGCCGACGAGCTCGGACTGTATGCAACTCCGGTCGCCGCGCTGGAAGGCGGCGGCTACGCCATCGTCTGGAGCAGCGGATCGGGCAACAATCTCGAGATTTTCACCGCGGTCTATGGCGACAACGGACAGGAAGTGGTCGCGCCGCTCAACGTCAGCAACAACCCGGGCGAAGCCGACAACGCGGCGGAAATCGCCGCGCTCTCGACCGGCGGCTACGCACTGACCTGGCAGCGCGCTGCCGCGGGCGGCGGCTCCGAAACCGTGACCACGGTCCGTGACGAGTTGGGTGGCGAAGTCGCGGCACCGACCGTGGTCGCAACCAGTGGCGGGACCGCGGCGCGGATTGCCGCGCTTGCCGGCGGCGACTATGCGCTGTTCTGGAGCAACGGCGCCGACGTGTTCACCGCGGTCTACGACGACCAGGGCCAGCAGGTCTCCGCGCCGGTCAATGTCAGCAACGGCCTCGGCGCCGACGCGCCTTGGGACATCACCGTGCTGTCGAACGGCGCCTACGCGCTGACCTGGACATCGGATTTCTCGCCGGTAGGCGGCGTCGACACCGATCTGTTCACCGCGGTTTTCACGGCCGACGGCCAGCAGGCGGTCGGGCCGGTCAACGTGACCGACACCGCCGGCGTCGACGAGACCTTCGCGCAAGCAACGGCTTTGGCGGACGGCGCTTATGCGCTGAGCTGGGAAGGCGGGTCACCCGGCAGCGGATTTGACGTGTTCACGGCGGTCTACCAGTTCGTCCCGCCGCCGCCGTTGAACGAAATCCAGCCGCCGACCAACATCAACCCTACCGAATTCTCGTTCGGTCCCCCGCAGATCGTGACGCTGGCGAACGGCAACTTCGCAGTGACCTATAGCAGCGTCGCCGATGTCTTCTTTGAAGTGTTCGACCCGCTCGGCCAGTTTGTCACTGGCGGTGAGGCTACCGGGAACGATCTCGGCGGCCCCGGGACGGCCATTGCGACGGTCTCGGGCGGCTTTGCGTTGGCGTGGGAGAGTATCTTCGACCCCATCCACACGGCGGTGTACACTGAGCAGGGCCAAGTGGTGGCGGCGGCGCTTCCCGTCAGCACCGATGATCCCAGTCTCGACATCTTCCCGATGATTACGTCGCTGTCCGGCGGCGGCTATGCCGTGGTCTGGCAGCGTGAGACGTCGGCCGATTCCGAAATCTACACGGCAATCTACGACGCCCAGGGCCAGCCGGTGGCGGCGCCGATCAATGTCACGGAAAGTCCGACTGTCTTCGAGTTTCTCGACCCCATTAGCGGACATAGTGCGGCCAACGTGGTTGGGCTCTCGACCGGCGGCTATGCGCTCGCCTGGACTGGTCAGGCGAGCGACAACGAGATCTACACCGCGGTCTACAGCGACCTCGGTGTGGAGATCGCAGCGCCCGTCAACATCAGCCAGAACGCCGAGGACGACAGCGGGGTGCGGATCGCGGCGCTCTCGACCGGCGGCTATGCGCTGGTGTGGGTGCACGGCCTCAGCGAAATCCACACCGCGGTGTACGATGACGCGGGCAACGAGGTGGCGCCGCCCACTCTGGTCGGCAGCGGCGCCGGCGATCCGCGGATCGCCGCGCTAGCGGGCGGCGACTACGCGCTGTTCTGGAGCGACGGCGCCGATGTCTTCACCGCGGTCTATGACAACCTGGGCCAGGAGGTTTCGGCGCCGGTCAATGTCAGCGGCGGCCTCGGCCAGGATTCGTCGGCCGATATCACCGTCCTGTCGAACGGCGCCTATGCCCTGACCTGGACGTCGGATTTCGCCGGGGTGGGAGATGACGATCTCGATCTGTTTACCGCAGTGTACACGGCCCAGGGCGAAGAGGCGGTCGGGCCGATCAACGTCACTCAGAGCCCGGGCGTCAATGATTTCTTTCCCGCGACCACGGCGCTCGCGGACGGCGCCTACGCCATAACCTGGAATAGCGGCGACCGCCCTTATACCGCGGTCTACCAGTTCGTCGCGCCACCGCCGCCGGCCGATGTCACCTACGACGGAGTAGCTGACATCAGCCTCGACCTGTCGGCGCTGATCAATCTCGGCGGCAGCCTTACCATCAGCAACAGCGGCAACCTCGCCACCATCGACCTCAGCAACCTGATCAGCATCAGCGGCAATTTCACGCTGAGCAACAACGGCGCGCTGCTGACCGTGACCATGCCGAACCTCCCGACTGTCGGCGGATCGGTCAGCGTGAGCGGGGATACCGGCGTCGTCGACATCGACTTCGGGAACGTGACTGGCGCAATCAACATCAGCAGCACCACTCCCACTGGCATTGTCACGATCGATGCCGGCAGCGCCGGGGAGATCGACGTAGGCCAGAATTCCGGCACTGTCAGCACCACGTCCGGAAACGTGACGGGCGAAATCACCATCACAGACAATTCCGGCACCGTCAGCACCACGTCCGGAAACGTGGCGGGCAATATCACCATCACAGACAATACCGGCACCGTCAGCACCACGTCCGGAAACGCGGCGGGCAATATCACCATCACAGAAAATTCTGGCTCCATCAGCACCACGTCCGGAAACGTGACCGGCGAAATCACCATCACAGACAATACCGGCACCGTCAGCACCACGTCCGGGAACGTGACGGGCAATATCGCCATCACGGAAAACAGTGGCACCGTCAGCACCACGTCCGGGGACGGGGCGGGCGAGATCACCATCACAGACAATACCGGCACCGTCAGCACCACGTCCGGAAACGTGGCGGGCAATATCGCCATCACAGACAATTCCGGCACCGTCAGCACCACGTCCGGAAACGTGACGGGCAATATCACCATCACAGAAAATAGTGACACCGTCAGCACCACGTCCGGAAACGTGACGGGAAATATCACCATCACGGACAATACCGGCACCGTCAGCACCACGAGCTCCGGAACCGTGACTGGCGTGGTCAGCATCACCGGTAATACGACCGTCACCATCGACTTCGGCGCGCTGATTTCCGCGGGCGCCATCGTCATCGCCGACAATGGCGTCATCACCCTCGACCTGACCGCGTTGGTGAGCGTCGGCGGCGATGTGTCGATCCTCAACAACGGCAGCCTGCTCACCATCGACATGCCGAACCTCGCCACTGTCGACGGGTCCGTCAGCATCGCGACGCCTCACACCACGATCGACCTCGGCAGTCTCGACGCCGTAGCCGGCGACGTGACCATCGCGGCCGGGCCCGACGCCATCTCGGTCGATGCCAGCGCGCTCGGTCCCGGCGGCGGCACGGTGGTGATGGAAGGCGGCAGCAACGACGACACCACCATCAACATTGGCGCGCTTGCGAACATGGCCGGCACGCTGACGATTACCGGGGCCGGCGGCGTCACCCTCACGGCCCAAGCCGGCCTCGCCGAAATCACCACCACCGGCAGCGAGGGCGACGACACCGTGACCGGCAGCGCCACCGCCAAGAACACCATGGACGGCGGCGGCGGCAACGACGACCTGACCGGCGGCGCGGCCGACGACGACATCGACGGCGGCGAGGGTAACGACACGCTGGAGGCCGGCGGCGGCGACGACCAGGTGAGCGGCGGCGCGGGCGACGACACCGTGGTCGGCGGCCACGGCGGCGGCGACGATACCTATGACGGCGGCGCCGATCACGACACTGTCACCTATACGTCGACCACGCTCGGCGTCGCGGTCGATCTCGCCGCCGGTACCGCGACCGGGGCCGAGATCGGCAGCGACACGCTGATCGACATCGAGAACGCGACCGGCGGCGCGGGCGGTGACCACATCGCGGGCGATGCCGACGCCAACGTCCTCGACGGCGCGGGCGGCGACGACCGCATCGCGGGCCGCGGCGGTGACGACGCGCTCGGTGGCGGCGAAGGCACCGATAGCTTGGTCCTGTCCGGCCGGCGCAGCGACTACACCATCGAGGCGATCGGCGATCCGAACGAGTACCGCATCACCGACAACCGCGCCGGCTTAGACGACGGCATCGATCTCGTCTCCGGCTTCGAGCTGTTCGAGTTCAGCGACGTCACGCTGGCGGAGGCCGACATCCTCAACACCGCGCCGGTCGCCGACGGCGACGGCCCCTACGGCGTCGACGAAGAAGCCCTGCTCGACGTCGACGCGGCCAGCGGCGTGCTCGCCGGCGACAGCGACCTCGAGGGCAATGCGCTGACGGCGGTGCTGGTATCGGGGCCGTCGCATGCGCTCAGTTTCACGTTCAACGACGACGGTTCGTTCAGCTACCGGGGCGAGGCGAACTTCAACGGCCAGGATTCGTTCACCTACCACGCCTTCGACGGCACCGCTTTCTCCGACGAGATCGCCGTGCAGATCAACGTCGCGCCGGTCAACGACGCGCCGACGGTGGCGAATGCGATCGCGGACCAGAACGCGACGGAAGATGCGCCGTTTGCCTTCACGTTGCCGCCAAACACGTTCGCGGACGCCGACCTGGGCGATGCCCGGACGCTGACGGCGACGCTGGCAGGCGGTGGCACGCTGCCGGCCTGGCTGTCGTTCAACCCCGCTACCGGCGCGTTCTCCGGAACGCCGCTCAACGGCGACGTCGGCCCGATCACGGTGCGAGTGACGGCGACGGACAGCGCGCTCGCCTCGGTGTTCGACGACTTCGTGCTCACGGTGGCCAACACCAACGACGCGCCGACCGCGAACCCCGATACCGGCTCGGCCGGAGAGAACGAGACCAAGAGCTTCGATGTGCTTGCCAACGACACCGATCCGGATGCAGGCGACAGCAGGACGCTGGTGTCGATCGACGCCGTCGCCGTGTCGAGCGCCAATGGCGCCGTCAATGGCATCGCGGCGGCGGGCGCCTTGTCGATTGCCGGCAATCAGATCCAGCTGAGCCCGGGCACGCTGTTCGATCCGCTCAATGTCGGAGAGACGGCAACCGTCGTCGTCAACTACACCATGCGCGACGCGGCCGGAGCTGCCGCGTCGTCGGCGCTGACGCTGACCATCAACGGCGCCGCCGACGGACCGGTCTACAACGTCATCAACGGCACGCCCGGCAACGATCGCGCCTTGAACGGTACCGCGGCGGCGGACCTGATCAATGGCTTCGCGGGCCACGATGTGATCGACGCCCGTGGTGGCGATGACCTGATCGTCGCCGGCGCGGGCCAGGACTCGGTCGGCGCCGGCGGCGGCAACGATACCGTGATGGCGACTGTCAACGACGGCGCCGATGCTTACTTCGGCGAAGCGGGTTCCGACACCTTCGACTTCTCGCAAACCAGCGCCGCCGCGACCGTCAGTCTCGGCACCACCGCCTCGGGCATTACGCTCAATGGCGTCGGAACCGCGACGAGCGCGCAGATCGGCATCGATGGATTGCTCTCGTTCGAGAACGTGACCGGCGGCTCCGGCAACGATACGATCAACGGCGACAATCTGGCCAACGTTCTTCGCGGCGGTGCCGGCGCTGACACGATCTCGGGCCTGCGCGCCGACGATCGGCTTTATGGCGATGCCGGCAACGACCGGCTCATCGGTGGCCGCGGTTCCGATTGGCTCACCGGCGGACTGGACAGGGATACGTTTGTGTTCCAGGCCGCCCAAAGTCAGGCGGGCGATGTCGATGTCGTCGCCGATTTCGTCGTCAGCCAGGATCACCTGCTGTTCCAGGGATTGTCGGTCACGCAGATGGCGGAACTCGACGTCAACGGCGATACGGTGCTCGATACGGCGCTGACGCTCAACGACGGTTCGCGCATTCAGCTCCTGAGCGTCAGCGGCGTGAGCGATTGGCACGTGTTGCTGTGAAAGCGTGGTATCGGATTGCCCTTCAGCCCGCAGCGACAGCCAGATCGATCTGTACGAATTTGTCGCTGCAAGGCGGGCGACTTCCGAACCATGGCACATGAGGTCGATCCCGGGATTCATCGAGAGGGCCGCTATCCGATGCCGATGAACATCTCCTGGCCCCCGAGCGTGCGGGCCAGGGCGGCGCGCGGCTTTCGCAGATAGCGTGGATTCGCGCGCGCCATCGACGCCGCTTAGGCGATCGTCTCCAGCCCTTTATGCTTGACCAGCGAGAGGAGCTTGAGCGACGGGCCGGACGGCTTCTTCTCGCCGCGCTCCCATTGCGAGACCAGCGTCACCGGCACATTCAGGTACTTGCTGAAAACCTCCTGGCTCACGCCGGCATTCTTGCGGATTCGCTGAATCTCGCGCGCGCTGAGGTTTTCGACCAGCGTCAGACACATGACATCGAACTCGCGCATCGTGGTGTTGTCGATCGCGCCAATCCGATGCAGCCCTTCGGCCGTCTTGTGGACCGTCTCAGCGATCCGGCTCCGGTACCTCTTCGCCATCACACATCACCTCTCTCAACTCGCCTGCTCCGCACCAGGCCTCCAGCGCCGCCGTCGTGGCACCGAGATAGACCGCCGCGAGCTTCTTCAACGCGGCCAGATCGTCAGGCCCGATGTTGTCGCGCTCGTTCTTGGCGAACCCGTACAAGAACACGGCGCGGCCCAGCCGCCGCAACCGGTTGGCGCCGGACGGTGTCGACGCACCGCGATACTTTCTTCGCCGCTCACGATCGCAACACATTTGTCGGCGATGCTGTCCACGCTTATGCTGGCGCACCATTGACCGTCGAGGAAGGTCGCCGGTGGAAATCCTCAAACGCCGAGATCGGCGCAATTGGTGCGCGGTGGCGCTTGCGAGCCTCTGCCTGCTCGCCTCCGCGCCCGCGTTCGCCGGCGACCCGCAGCGCGGCGAGCCGATGTTCCAGCGCTACTGCTCGGGGTGTCACGGCGCCAACGGTCGCGGCGGAGGAAAGAACTTCATGCCACACGTCGGCGCGCTGACGCGCAAGGGCTACACCGAACTGCTGGAGGACAGCTACCTCGCGGCGATCATTTCCGAGGGCGGCGTGGCCTTCGGCAAGAGCGCCTACATGCCAGCGTTCAGGACCACGCTTTGTCGCCAGGACATCGCCGACGTGATCGCCTACGTGCGGACCTTTCCCTTGTACTGACATCGACGCTGTGATCTGCTTTGCCGCGTCGCGTGCGCCCTCGTCGTGCGCGACGGGCGGGGTCGTCCCAGACAAGAACGCACCTTAAGCCAAGCAGACCCCCGCCACACCACCAAGACGACGACGGCAGAGGGGAATCTAGGCACCACAACATCTCAAGGAGGAAAAGCTGTGAGATCCTTCCATGCGCATCGTAATGGCCGCGCTCGCTGCCACTGCGGCCATGGTTTGGGTGGCGTATTCGGCGGCAGCCCAAGGCGGGAAGCCAACGGGCCAGTGGATCAAACGGACGCCGGTGAAGCCCGATCCCAGCAAGGTGGTGGTGCCGCCGGGCTACAAGGTCGGCGTCTTCAAGGCCGGGCTCGACACCCCGGCGTCCGCAACCATCGACAAGGACGGCAATCTCTGGGTCGCGATCTCGGGCGTGCTGCTGGGCAGCCCGGAAGCGGACCAGTTCGAGCCCGCGCATGTCAAAATCTTTGACAAGGACGGCAAGCTGCTGCGCGAGGTCGGCAAGGGCACATTCAAGACGGTGATGAACGAGATCGGCTTCTGCGCGGAGAACGGCAAGACCTATATTCCCGAATACGGCGAGAAAATCTGGGAAATGGACGGCGTCAATGCCGAGCCGAAACTGATCATCAAAGATCTGCTCATCGGCGACCATCGCAACGGCGGCATCACCTGCAAGGACGGCTTCATCTATTTTGCGCTCGGCTTCCCGAGCAACAGCGGCTTTGCCGACCCCGACAATCACGGCTGGACCGACATCCCGAACGATCCGTTCTGGGTGAAGCATCACGGACGGCCACGGCACCACGCCGCATGATCCGGTGTGCCGCGACATCGTGCATACCGGCCTGAACGTGAGGTCGTCGGACGGCCG
This sequence comes from uncultured Alphaproteobacteria bacterium, assembly GCA_963788095.1. GTDB lineage: Bacteria > Pseudomonadota > Alphaproteobacteria > Rhizobiales > Xanthobacteraceae > CAVTXS01. Next base: position 78,835 of record CAWBFP010000039.1, read on the forward strand.
CATGACCGGGGCGCTGCTGCCAGTCGGCGTTCCAGCCAAGCCCGGCATGGTGATCAAGGCGCGCGTGCCGTGCGGCGGCTCGGTGATGCGGGTGAAGATGACCGATCAGGGCGCCGACGGCATCTATCCGCATGAGAAGATGGAAGTCTACGCCATGGGCTTCCGCAACCAGGCCGGGAGTCGCCTTCGGCCCGCCCGGCACCAAGTGGGCGAACGCGCTGGCGGTGACCGACAACGGCGCGAACGACCTCGGCCATCGCCGCATCGCCAATGCGCCCGAGAAGATCTACATCGTCACCGAAAAGGGCCAGGACGCCGGCTTCCCCGACAAGGAAGGTTTCGGCTTCGTCACCAACAAGCGCTTTGCCTGGCAGGCCTATCGCGGCAATCCGGTCGACCGGCCGCTGCCGCAGCTCTACATCGGCGACAAGCCGTTCGCGCCGAAGCCGCCACCCTACCGGTTCCAGCTCCACGTCGACGGCGCCCGCGGCGTCCCGCTGATCGCCGCCAACCCAATCCGAACGGCTACATCAACCCGGTCCTCGAATGGGATACCAACAATCCGATCGACGGGATCGCCTGGAGCGCGCAGCAGTTTCGGCGCGGACAACAATCTGTTCGGCGCCGTCTACGGCATCCTCGATACCGGCCCGGAGAGCCTGGTCCCGACCTGGCCGGTCGTGCTGCGCATCGAGTTCCTTGAGCCGACCGGAGTAAAATGGTCGGCGTTCGCGCAGAACATCGAGCCCGGGCCGAACGCCTACCAGAAGCCGGAGAATCGCGGCGGCCTCGAGCGGCCGAACAAGGTGGTGTTCAGCAACGACGGCCGCACCATGTACGTGGTGGACTACGGCGAGGTCTTCACCGATTTCCAGATGACGCCGCAGTTCTACACGGTGCCGAAGTCGGGCGTGATCTGGACCATCACGAACGAGCGCTGAGCCTCACCCTTGACGCAATAAGACGTGGCTTGCTCACCTCCCCCTGAAAAGGGGGAGGTCGGCGAGCGAAGCTCGCCGTTTCTGGATTGCTTCGTCGCTGACGCTCCTTGCAATGACGGCTGCGTCATTGCGAGCGAAGCGAAGCAAGCCAGGCTGCAGTGCCGTTTCTGGATTGCTTCGTCGCCTGCGCGCCTCGCGATGACGAAGAGCCGTCATTGCGAGCGAAGCGGTCAGTTCGTCTTTGCGGGTGCCACCTTGTATCCGGGCAAGCCGACGCGCTCGATCGCCTGCTGCACCAATCCTGAGGCCTTGGCCTGCTCGATAAATTCGCTGATGTAGGCGAGCCGCGCGGCTTGACCCTTCGGAACCACCATGCCGAGGAGGTTGGCACCGTAGTGCTCGTCCAGCACGCGCGAGCCCGGCAGCTTTGCCGAATACTCCAGAAGCACGCCGCGGATCGAGGCAAACGCGTCCGCTTGTCCGGAACGCAGGAGCTCGAAAGTGGGGTCGGGAGTTGCGTCATCTACGAGTTGGGCGTGTTTGAGTATTCGGCTCAAGGTCAAGGTCGAAGCGTGACCGCGCACCACCGCGATGCGAACGCCCGGTCGGTCCACGTCCGCAATACTCTGGATCGAAGACGCCGCCGGCACCAGGAAGGTGTAGTCCAATTGGAGAATCGGAGGCGAGAAGTCGACACCGGTCCGAGATGGGTCGGGCCCCATAAATCCCATGTCACACGCGCCGGCCGTCAGGCACGTCAACATCTCAGGAATGGTCGGATGTCCGACCGGCAAGATCTCAGCTCCGATCCGCGCCCCGAGTGTGCGAGCAAGGTCGAGAAGGATGATCCCCACCGAGGCTCCCTTCGGCTCACCCGTTTGCGGATCCTTTGTATACATGACGGAGTGCACCCCGACGCGAATTTTACCGGCCTGTACGAGGTCAGCAACTCGGGCGTCAGAAACCTGCTGCGCCTCGGCGAGACTTGCCAACATGGCCGTGAACGTGACGGAGAGAAGAAGCTTTCTCATGTACGCCTCCAACGCTTCCGGTGACCCCCGCAAGCGAACGCCGAGCGCGCGCAATGCTGGTGCAAGATGCAAAAAGACTTTGCCGCGCGTCAGTTCCAGCCCGAAAAATGCCGGCCCGAGGTGCCATCATGTGATCCACCAAGGGATGATCCCGGCCAGCACGCACGGCACCACCACGAAGAAAAGAGCGGAACCCAAGATGGCCATCGTTCCTTGCACGGCAGCTCCTCATTGTCCCGATAGCGCCCCTCCATGACACCGGAATTCTTTGCTCTGATAGGAATTGGCTTCTTTGCGCAGCTTGTGGATGGGGCGCTCGGGATGGCATTTGGGCTCATCTCGACGACAGCCCTGCTCCTCCTTGGCATCCCACCAGCTCAGGCCAGTGCGGCGGTGCATACGGCCGAAGTGGCGACCACGGCGGCTTCGGGGCTGTCGCACTTATACCACCGAAACATCCACCGCAGACTGCTTCTGATGCTCGTCGGCGCCGGAATTCTCGGGGGCGTGCTCGGGGCATATGTCCTCTCGAACATCGATGGCAAAGCGATACGTCCGTTCGTTGCCGCCTACCTTCTTGTGATCGGACTGCTCATCCTCATGAAGGCGGTCAAGCTGGTCCCTACCAGCGAGGACGCCAAAGTAGAATACGCCGCCCCGCTCGGCCTCGTAGGCGGGTTCTTGGATGCGATTGGAGGCGGCGGGTGGGGGCCCCTGGTTACCTCCACATTGATCGGGTCGGGTCACGCCCCGCGCACGGTGATTGGTTCAGTCAGTGCAGCCGAATTTTTCGTCACGGTGGCGGTGGCGACCACATTCTTCATCGAGTTGGGGACTGCTCATATCGAGCACATCGCCGCCCTGATCATCGGCGGGGTTCTGGCCGCTCCGTTCGGTGCATACGTGGTGCGCCACGTTCCGCCACACTCGCTCATGGCTGTCGTGGGCTTCCTGGTCAGCGCGCTCGCGCTTTTCCAGCTCGTCAAATCAATGGGCTGATCTGGACACGGTAGCCCTACCGTCTGCATTGGGTCAGCGGAATGCTGCTGCAAGGATGTATGGTCCAGCCGTGCGTCACAAGCGCGCCTGCGCCAGATGACGCCGCTGAAATGCTTGCAGGAGCTGATACGATGGCGGCCGTTCGAGGAAACGACTGATGCCATCGATCACGATCGACCAGCGCTTTTGCGGCCCGCCGAACTCCGGCAATGGCGGCTATGTCTGCGGGCTCCTTGCCGCCCACATCGGGGCGAGTGCCGAGATCACGTTAAGGGCGCCGCCGCCGCTCGGCCGCGAGCTGGAGCTCATCGTCGACGGCAACGGAGCCGCAGAGCTGCGTGACGGTGCGACCATTCTCGCCACCGGGCGGCGCGAGCACGTGGACCTTTCCGACATTCCGACCGCGAGCTTCGCCGACGCCGAAGATGCCGCGCGCCGGACGCCCTATGACGAGCGCAATCACCAACTGCCCGGGTGCTTCGTATGCGGGCCGGGGCGCGCCCCTGGCGACGGTCTGCGCATCTTCACGGGTCCGTTGGCGCCAAGCGCCGGTGAGGGCATGCACGTAGTCGCAGCCCCATGGGTTCCCGATGCGAATCTTGCCAGTCAGGACGGCTATGTCGCGCCCGAGTTCGTCTGGGCTTCGCTCGATTGCCCGACCGGCCATGCCGGCCTGGGCGCGCGCCGCTTGGGGATGAGCGGAACGGAGGCGATCCTGCTGGGGCGCATGTCGGCTCGAAGTCGATGAGCGTCCGAGGCCAGGCGACCGATGTGTCGTGGTTGCGTGGCCGACGGGCCGCGAGCGTCGCAAGCTCTTTGCCGAAGGCGCGCTGCTGGGGGCGGACGGAGACGTCCTCGCAGTCGCGCGCGCAATCTGGCTGGTCGTGGAGCGCGAGGTCCAGCTCGGCTCACCGGCGCCATAGCGACGGCGCACGCAACTCCGCGTCATTGCGAGCGAAGCGAAGCAATCCAAGCTGCAGTGCCGTTTCTGGATTGCTTCGTCGCTCATGCTCCTAGGAAGAAACAGGCGAATGGGTTTCGGGCCTCCCACGCCGTCATCCTGAGGTGCCCGAGCGAAGCGAGGGCCTCGAAGGATGCTGCTCTGCCGTGCAGCTGCTATGTCGTGCGTCCTTCGAGGCTCGCCCGACTTCGTCGGGCGAGCGCCTCGGATGACGAGTCAGAATAAGCGTTGCTCCCACAACATCGTCATCCTGATCAGGATGAGGGGTTGCAAGTTTCATCCAGGTGGATCGGCCGTCAGGCCGGTGCGCAACTCGCAATGACGGGCGGCGTCGCATTGCGTGCGCTCGGACGTCGCCGGGCCGCCGGAGCTCACCGGCGCGGGATGGCCGGATGGCGCGCGAGGCGGGTCTGGGCCGCGATCCGGATCGGGGCGTTCGGCGCCCCAAAACCCTTGTAGCCGCGCCGCTCCACGATCTCGAAGAAGAACCTGTCCTCGAGAGTCCTGCGTATAGAACTGGAAGAACTCGGCGCCGCCTTCGCGGTCGTACAGGATGTTGCTCGCTGTGAGGCGCTCGATCTCACCCGGCGGCGAGGTCGGATGCGCGCCTCCAGGTCGTCGTAGTAATTCTCCGGGATCGGCAGGAGGCTCGAGGCCACTCGCGCGAAACCGCTCCGCGGCCGCGAAGATGTCGTCGGTCGTGAACGCGATGTGCTGGACGCCGGAACCGAACAGCTCGGAGACGAACCGCGCCGACTGGGTGCGATCGCTCTGCGAGGCGTTGAGCACGATGCGCAAGCCTCCGTCCGCGCTCTGCACCACCTGGCTCTGCACCACGCCGCCGGGGTCGATCACGTCCTGCACCGGCGTCTTCGGTCACGTCGAACAGCGAGGAGTAGAACAGCAGCCAGCTGAGCATTTCCTCGTAGTGCATCGATTGCGAGATGTGGTCGACGCGGGTGAGCGCGGCCGCGGGCCCCGTGGCGCCGCCGTCGACCGGATCGAACTCGATCTCCCGATACCTGCCGAGGCTCGCTCGCGCTGTCGACGAAGTAGAGCGAGACTGCCGCCGAGCCCCCGCACCGCCGGAATCTCGAGCTCGCCGGGGCCGACCGCCTGCCGGAACGGCTGATCGAGAAGCTTCTGCGCGCGCTCCAGCGTGGCGTTGGCGTCGTCGACCTTCAGAGCCGATGCGCGCACACCGACGAGCCGTGGGTGATGTTGTAGGAGTGAGCAAATCCCTCGTTCTCGCAGTTGACCACGACGTTGATCTCGCCCTGGTGCCAGCGCGTCACCGCCTTGGACTTGTGCGTTCCCGCCTTGCGAAAGCCGAGGCTCTGCAACAGCGCTTCGAACGCGGGCGCGGTCGCTTCGTCGATCGCAAACTCGATGAACTCGACGCCACGGCAGACCGAGCGCGGCGGCAGCATCGGGCAGCGCCGGGTATCGGCCTGCCCGCTCATCTGGCGCAGCTCGATCGAGCAGGTGGATCGAGCGAGCGCTGGCCGTCGATCGCGACCGCGCGCGCGGAGCCGGCGCGGAAACTGGTCGTTGAAGATCTCGAGCGACAACAGGCCGTCGAATCCGGTCGTCTGCAGCGCCGCCATGAACTCGCAGCAGCGGCAGATCGCCTTGGCCGGGCATGGAGCGGAAGTGGCGGCTCCAGGACAGGTAGTCCATGTCGAGCTTCGGCGCATCCGCCAGCTGCACCAGGAAGATCCGGTCGCGCGGGATCGAGCGCGATCGCCTTGAGGTCGGTTTCGCGCGCCAGGATGTGGAACGTGTCGAGCACGATGCCGATCGCCGGATGGTCGGCGCGGCGCACCGCCTCCCAGGCATCGCGATAGTCGTTGATGTGCCGGCCCCAGGCGAGCGCCTCGAAGCCGACCGCATGCCCGCGCTTGGCCGCCCGCTCACCGAGCTCGCGCAGGTCGGCGGCGGCGCGCTCGATGCCGCCGAGGGAATCGGGCGAGACGTTGCTGCAGACCAGCAGCAGGTCGCAATCGAGCTCCTGCATCAGGTCGAACTTGCGCTCGGCGCGCGCCAACGCACGTTCCCGCTGCAGTCCCGGCATGCCTTCGAAATCGCGGAACGGCTGGAACGTGACGCTCTTGAGGCCGAGATCGTCGACGATGGTGCGGACGTCCGCCGGCGTGCCGTTGAAGGACAAAAGGTCGTTCTCGAAGATCTCGACGCCCTTGAACCGCGCCGCGGCGATCGCTTCCAGCTTCTCCTTCAGGGTGCCGCTGAGCGAGACCGTGGCGATCGCCGTCTGCATCGACCTCACCTTGCCGTTTCACAGCCGTCCGTCATTGCGAGTGCGCACCGGCCTCGCGGCCCATCCACCTGGATGAAACTTGGGCGATGCCTCTCATCTTGATCAGGATGACGGTGTCGTGGGGACAACGCTTGTTCTGACCCGTCATCCTGAGGCGCTCGCCCGACGAGGTCGGGCGAGCCTCGAAGGACGCACAACATAGCAGCTGCACGTCGGAGCAGCATCCTTCGAGGCCCTCGCTTCGCTCGGGCACCTCAGGATGACGGCGTGCGGGCGCCCACAAGGGGCGCCGCCTACGACCGCGTCGCTCGCAATGACGCGCACGACACTTGCATTCGCGCTCCCGTCGGGGGCGGCTCAAGCCCAGATCTCCGCGTCGGTCGGAACCTTCTTGCCGGTGATGACCTTGCCGATGCGCGAGACGTTCATCAGATGCTTGTAGTCGAGGTTCTCCGAGATCGAGTTGCCGCCCCAGGAGCCGCAGCCAAGCGTCGTCGTGGGCGCAAAGCCGTTGGTCAGCGAGCCGCCGGCGGTCAGCGACGACGGCTGGTTGACGACCAGGCGGCTGATCGGCAGCTCCAGCGCCGGTGTAGCGGATGTGTCGCTCGTTGTTGGAGTGCAGCGCCGCGGAATGGCCCGCGCCTTCGACCAGCAGGTTGGCCTTGGCGCCGCCACGGCCTCCTCGAACGTCTCGTAGGGCAGGATGGCGACGACCGGGCAGAGCTTCTCCTTGCGCCAGCACATCCTCGGTGCCCGCGCCGTCGGCCGGCAGCAGGATGACGCGTGTCGATGTCGGGACGTCGATGCCGGCCATGCGCGCCGATCTCGCGCGGCCGACTTGCCGACGACATCCTTGTTCAGATGGCCGCCGGGAAGCACGACGTCGCGCAGCTTCTGCACCTGGTCCTTGTCCGCCGTGAACCAGACCTTGCCGGTGGCGATGAACGACTTCGATGGTCTCGTCGTAGTGCTCCTCGCGGGGCCAGCACGAACTGCTCGTGCGAGCAGATGATGCCGTTGTCGAACGCGGCGCCGGTGACGATCTTTTCGGCGGCCTCCTTGAGATCGACGTCGCGGTCGATGATGACCGGCACGTTGCCGGCGCCGACGCCGTAGGACGGCTTGCCGGACGAGTAGGCCGACTTCACCATCGCGCCGCCGCCGGTCGCGACCACCACGTCCACGGCCTTCATCAGCTCCTGCGTCGTCTCGACCGAGCCGTTGCGTGATCATCTGCACGAGGTCGTCCGGCCCGCCGTTCGCCTTGACGACGTCCATGAACGCCTCGGTGAGATGCCGGGTGCATTTCTCCGCCTTGGGATGCGGCGCGAAGATCACCGCATTGCCGGCCTTGAGCGCGAACATCGCGTTGCACATCGGCGTGACGATCGGGTTGGTGACCGGCGTCACCGCGCCGACCACGCCCATCGGCTTGGCGACCAGGACCATGTTGGTCTCGGCATCCTCCTCGATGATGCCGCGCGATTTCTTGTCCTTGAGGTTGTTCCAGATGATGCGCGCCTTGCCCTTGTTCTTGATGATCTTGTCCTCGTAGACGCCGATGCCGGTCTCGTCGACCGCCATGCGCGCCAGCATCTCGGCGTTGTCGTAGACGTACTTGCCGATGCCCTTGACGATGGCGTCGACCTGCTCCTGCGAGAAAGCCTCGAAGACAGCCTGTGCGGCGCGCGCCTTCGCCACCAGCTGCTTGACCTGGCTCTTCGTGGTCGAGGTCTGTTTCTTGAGCGCGTCGCTAAAGGCGACTTCAGCGGACTTGCTTGCCATGCCGTCAGGTCCTTCCTTTTATGGTCGCTATCGTTGCCGGGATCGTTGCTCCGATCGGATCTTGGCGGGCTAGTCGCGGCCCGCTACCCGCCGATCCATTTGGCCGGACCGGTGACCAGCCAGGGGAACACGACGAGCAGAAGCAGCACGATCAATTCGGCCAGCATGAACGGCCATACCCCCTTGATCAGGTCCTCGATGTCGATCCTGGCCACGCCCGCGACCACGTTGAGCACGGTGCCGACCGGCGGCGTGATCAGGCCGATCGAGTTGTTGATGATGAACAGCACGCCGAAATAGACGGGATCGATCCCCGCCTCCTTGATCACCGGCATCAGCACCGGCGTGAGGATCAGAATGGTCGGCGTCATGTCCATCGCGGTGCCGACGATCGACCACCAGGACCATGATCGCGATCAGCAGCAGCGTCTGGTTGCCCATGAACGGCTCGAGCAGGTCGACGATGGCCTGCCGGCAGATCTCCGACCGTGATGAGCCAGGCCGACACCAGCGCGGCCGCCACCAGGAACATCACGATGGCGGTGGTCATGGCGGCGGTGACGAACACCGCGTAGAGCTCCGCGGCTTGAGCTCGCGGTAGATGAACATGGCGACGACGAGCGAGTAGACCGCGGCCACCACCGCGGCCTCGGTCGGCGTGAAGACGCCGAACTTGAGGCCGAGGATGATGATGACCGGCAGCATCAGCGCCCAGAAGCCGTCGAGCATCGCCCTCACCAGCTCGCGGCCCGCTACCTTCGGCGGGCTGACGATCGTCTCCTTGCGCACCTCCCACCACCACGCCACGCACAGCCCGATTCCGATCAGGATCCCCGGCACGATGCCGGCCAGGAACAGCTTGGTGATCGACACGTTGGCGGCGACGCCGAAGATCGATGAAGCCGATGCTGGGGGGGATGACCGGCCCGATGATGCCGGAGGCGGCGATCAGGCCGCCGGAGCGCGCCTTGTCGTGGCCGGCGGCCACCATCATCGGGATCAGCAGGGCGGAGAGCGCCGCCGCGTCCGCGACCGCCGAGCCGGAAAGCGCCGACAGGATGCAGGACGCAAGAATTGCGACATAGCCGAGGCCGCCCTTGACGTGCCCGACCGCTGCCAGCGCGACCTTGACGATGCGCTTGGAAAGCCCGCCGGTGTTCATGATCTCGCCGGCGAGCATGAAGAACGGCACCGCCATCAATGGAAAACTGTCGGCCCCATTGATGACGTTCTGCGCCACGATCTGCGCGTCGAAGATGTCCATGTAGAGCATCAACGCGACGCCGCAGACGAGCAGCGCGTAGGCGATCGGCATGCCGAGCGCCATGGCGCCGAGCAGTGAAAAGGTGAAGACGGCGATGGTCATGGCGAGCCCTCACTTCTTCGCCGGTATGGGGCGGTCGGCCGCGTCGCGCTCGGCCAGCTGCTTCTGAAGCTCTTCCAGCTCGGCCTGCTCCTCCGACTCCTTCACCATCACCAGCTCCTCGTCGGTAGCCTTGCCGGCGACCACGCGGTAAAGCTGATGGAGCAGGATGAAAGCCGCCGTCACCCCGAAGACGAGACCGACGCCATAGAACAGCCCGGTCGATAGGCCCGTGGCCGGCGCCTTGACGTCGAGATTGATGAGGGTCTGTTCCCAGCTGCCCTGCAGCAGCAGCCAGGTGACATAGAGCATCAGCAGCAGGCTGAGCACGAGGCAGATCTTCTTGCCGAGCGGCGGAAGGCGCTTGACCAGCGTATCGACGCCGAGATGCGCGTGCTCGCGCAGCGCCACCAGCGCGCCGAGGAACGTCATCCAGACGAACAGCCAGCGCGACAGCTCTTCCGAGACCGTAATGCCGGTATTGAACGCGTAGCGCAGAAACACATTGCCGAAGACCAGGACCACCATGACCGCGAGGAACAGTGCTACCAGGAACTTCAGCGCAATGAAGTAGAGATCGACGACCCGGGTCATGACGGCCTCTCAGGTTTGCGGCATCGGCGTGTCGTTGCGTGCCTGCGATCGCGTGCCTTCTCACTCTGTGGCGCCGGCGGACTGCCGCAGCGCGTCGAAATGGGCGAGCATGCGGCCGCTGTCGGGCTCGACGCCGGTGAATAGCCGGAAGGCCGCGACCGCCTGGAACACCGCCATCCCGCCGCCATCCAGCGTTCGTGCGCCGACCGCGCGCGCGCGGCTCAACAGCTCCGTCTCCAACGGAAAATAGATGATCTCGGATACCCACAGATCGGGCCGCAGCACTTCGGCCGGCACCGACATGCCGGGCAGCTTCTTCATCCCGACCGGGGTGGTGTTGACCAGGCCATCGGCAGCCTTGACGGCTTCGACCACGTCTTTGCCCGCGACCGCGCGGCCGGCGCCGAAATGGGCCGACATCTTGGCCGCGAGATCCTCCGCGCGTGCTTTCTCGATGTCGAAGATGGTGAGCTCGCCCACGCCCGAGGAAAGCAGCGCGAACGCAACCGCGGCCGCAGCGCCGCCGGCACCCATCTGCACCACCCGGGCCTTGGCGGCATCGGCCATCTGGCGCCGGAACGCCTCGCCGTAGCCCGAGCAATCGGTGTTGTGGCCGACGCGCTTGCTATCCTTGAGCACGACCGTGTTCACCGCGCCGAGCGCGCGCGCCTCCTCGGAAAGGTCGTCGAGATGCTGGATCACCGCCTGCTTGCACGGGAACGTGATGTTGAGCCCGTCAAACCCCATGCGCTGCGCCGCGGTGAGGAGGTCGGGCAGCGCCTCGACCCCGAGCCCGAGCGCGCTGCAGATCCACCAGCCGGTAGACGTAGCGCATGCCCTGCGCTTCGCCCTCCTGCATGTGCATCCTCGGCGTGAAAGACGATTGGATGCCCTCCCCGATCAGGCCGCACAGGACGGAAGGTTTTGAGCCTTTTGCGGTCATGTTTGGTCCGATCGGGCCTCTCGATTTGCAATCCATGGATCGCCGCGCGACCTCGTTCGATGCGGAACTCGAGCTCGCCGGCGCGGCCGTTATCGCCCCGGCGAGCTCCGCGACCCGTGTCCCGCGCGAAAGCGCGGGTACCCGCGCCTTCAGTTGGTCGCGCGTGCCTTGGCGACCTCAGCGCTGACCTGCTGGACAATCTCCTGATCCAGTTCCTTGGCGAACTTGTCCACCACCGGTTTGATCTTCTGCCGGATGCGTTCGATCTCCTGCGGCGAGACCTCATTGATCTCGGCGCCGGCGGCCTTGATCGCCTCGAGCGACTTCTTGCTCTGCTCGCGCGAGAGCTGGCGCTGATGGAGGGCGGCCTCCTTGGCGGCCTCTTCAATCAGCTTCTTCTCGTCCGCCGACAAGCGGTCCCAGGTGCGCTTGCTGATCAGCACCGACTGCGGATTGAAGACGTGCTTGGTGAGCGAGACGTATTTCTGCACCTCGTGCAGCTTGCCGAAATAGATCGTATTGGGCGGATTCTCCTGGCCGTCCACGACCTTTTGCTCCAGCGCCGTGTACAGCTCCGGGAACGGCAGCGGCACCGGGTTGGTGCCCAGCTCCTTGAACACTTCGATGAACAACGGCAGCTGCAGCACGCGCAATTTCAGACCCTGGAAGTCCTCGAGCTTGGTCACCGGCCGCCGGCTGTTGGTCAGCTGGCGGAAGCCGTTCTCGAAATAGCCGAGCCCGATCAGCCCCTTTGCGGCCAGCCTCTCGTGCAGTTTCTTGCCGACCGGCCCGTCGACGACGGCGTCGGCTTCCTTCTCGTTGTTGAACAGGTAGGGAAAATCGAGGACCGCGGTGTTCTTGTCGATGCCGGCCAGGACGCCGGTGTTGAGCACCGTCATATCGAGGGTGCCGCCCTGCAGCGCCGACACGGTCTGCAGGTCGCCGCCGAGCTGCCCGCCCGGGAACAGCCGTATCGAGAGCTTGCCGCCGCTCTTGCTCTGCAGGATCTCGGCGAAGCGTTGCAGCCCGAGGCCGACCGGGTGATCGGCGGCGTTCTGATAGGCGACCCGGAGGCTCCGTTCCTTGAAGTCCTGGGCGTATGCGGCATCGGCTGCGAGCAGCAGCGCGACAGCCAGCGCGAGCGACCATCTAGATTCGGTTTTCATCGATCATCTCCTTACCTGAACAGCCCGCAGAAGCCGGCGCGGGCGGGCCGGGGGCATTGAAGGAAGCCGCCGATTGAAGCAGCGCGTGAGCGGCGCTGCGAAGCTCGGCAAGGTGCGCGGCCGCCACGGCGCCCGCCGGAAGCGGGACCTCGACCGCAAAGGCGACGCCTGGCGGAAGGCTCTCGATCAATTCGCGCACCGGCAACTCTCCCCGCCCCGGCAACAGGCGGCGGGTTCGCGCTTCGTCGATGATGCCTTCCGGCGGCGGCGCGCGCAGCGGAGCATCGCAGAGCTGTGCGCTGCGGATCAACCCCGTCTTAAGCGCCCGCACCTCCGCCACCGAGCCGCCGGAACGAAAGAGATGGAGGGCGTCGAGCAGAATCCCGCCGTTCGCGGCCCCGGCCCGCGTAACCACCTCAACGGCGTCGGCCAGCGAGGCAACGTGCCGCCAGCGCATGAACTCGAGATCGACCCCCAATCGGTAGCGGCCGGCAAGCTCGCACATCTGCGCGAAGTGCGCGGCCAGCCGCGCCCGGTCGGGATCATCACCGGACACGTTGAGGCGCCGGGCGCCAAGCTCGGCCGCGGCGGCAAGCATCCCCTCGTAGCTGCCGACGTCGACCGTCGGCACCAGCGGAACGAGTTCGACATCGTAGATCGCCATGCCGGTGTCGTTCATGCGCCGCCGCGTTTCCGACAGCTCGGCCGATCGCGTCCGCAGCGGATAGCTGATCGCGCCCGGGGCCGCCGGATTGAGCCGCAGCCCGACCGCCCAAAATCCCGCCGCCGCCGCGGCCGAAAGCAACTCCGCCGGCCGCAGTTCCAGCGCCGACAGGTGCGAGAGCGACAGTCGTGGCAACGACATGCGGCGCCTCTCTGCGTGCCTAGTAGGTGGCCCGTCCGCCACTCAAGTCGAAAACGAACCCGGTCGTGAAGCTGCATTCCGGGCTCGCGATCCATGCGACCATGGCGGCGATCTCCGGGATCTGCAGAAATCGACCCATCGGGATCTTAGCCTTGCTGGCCGCGATATGCTCCTTGGTCATCTCGCGGAACAATTCGGTTTCGGCCATTGCGGGCGCCACGCAGTTCGCCATCACGCCGTCGGCGGCAAGCTCCTTGGCCAACGCCTTGGTGAACGCGATCACGCCGGCCTTCGCGGCCGAATAGGCGGAAATGTACTGCACCCCTTCCTTGCCGGCCATGGACGAGATGTTGACGATCCGGCCATAGCGACGCTCGCGCATGTGCGGCACGGCGGCGCGGCAGCAGAAGAAGACCCCGTTGAGATTGATGGAGAGGACGCGGTCCCAGGCGTCGATGGGATATTCCCAGGCCGGCGCGACCGGGCCGTTGATCCCGGCGTTGTTGATGAGAATTTCCAGCGCGCCCGCGCTTTGGATCGCCTCCGCGAAGGCTTTCTCCACCGCGGCGCAATCCGAAATATCGACCACCTGCTGCGCCAGCGGTTGAAAGCCGGCGTCGGCCGGGTCGAAGCCCGAAAAGTCCCGATCCCACAGGATCACGCGGCAGCCTTCGCCGGCAAGCCGCTGGGCGATGCCAAGCCCGATCCCGCGCGCTGCGCCGGTTACGATCGCGGTTTGGCCGCTGATGTTGCTGCTCGTCATCTAAGCTTCAGCTCTTTCGGCTGCGGGGCTGTCGCTTTCGGGCTTGAACGAGTTGCGCCATGTGCCGCAAGGCCAGCTGGTAGCCATGGGTCCCGAACCCGGCCATGACCGCCGTCGCCGCCAGCGACACATAGGAGTGATGGCGAAACGCCTCGCGCCGATGCACGTTGGAAATGTGCACTTCCAGGATCGGGCACTCGCAGGCGTTGAGCGCGTCCAGGATGGCGACCGAGGTGTGGGTGAAGGCGCCGGGATTGATGATGATGCCGGCCGCCGCCTCGCGCGCCTCGTGGATCCAGTCGATCAGCTGGAATTCGGCATTGCTCTGGCGAAACTCGATCGCGAGCTCGAGCTCGTCGGCGAGACGCCGGCATTGCGCTTCCACGTCGGCGAGCGTCTCGTGCCCGTAGATGTGCGGCTCGCGCTTGCCCAGCAGGTTCAGGTTCGGCCCGTTCAGGACGTAGACGGTGCGGCTCACCAACCTTCTCCATTGCGAAGCCAAGCGTCGGGCCAGGGTTAGATGTCGAAGAAGACCGTCTCGCGATCGCCCTGCAGGTGGATGTCGAACCGGTAGATCACGTCCGCGCCGCGCGTCTCGCGCTGCGCGATCAAGGTCCGGCGCCGGATTTCAGGCTCGATGATGTTGAGGACCGGGTCGGTGGCGTTCGCGGCCTCCTCGTCGGAGAAATACATGCGGGTGTTGAGGCCGATATTGATGCCGCGCGCAACGATCCAGAAATTGACGTGCGGTGCCATCGGCCGATGGCCGCGACGGCCGACGACCGCGCCCGGCTTGACGGTTTCGAAGCGGTAGAGCCCGCTCTCGAAGTCGGAACCGGCGCGGCCCCAGCCGCGAAAATCCTTATCGAGCGTCTTCTCCTGCCGATCGGCGGGGTGATTGTAGCGCCCGGCCGCGTTCGCCTGCCAGATCTCCAGCAGCACATCCTTGAGCGGCGCGCCCGCTCCGTCGATCACCTGCCCCTCGATCCGGATCCGCTCCCCCGCGGTATTCGGCCCGGCCAGCGCGTTGCTGAAATTGCTCTCGAAGATGTCGAAGCCGGCCTGTTGCGGAATGAGGCCGATGTGCACGTACGGGCCCGCCGTCTGCGACGGGGTCTCGCCGAGGTAGCCGATCGGCTGGACCATGCTAGTTCCCCTGCAGCTTGTTCTCGAACCGGGTCGAGCGGCGCCCGCGCAGCACGATGTCGAACCGATAGGCCAAGGTATCGAGCGGCACGGTGGCGTTGAAGTCGATGGCCGCGACCAGGCTCCGCTTGGCATCCTCGTCCGGGATCATCTGGAACATCACGTCCTTCGTCAGCAGCGGGTCGCCCTCGAAATACATCTGGGTGATGAGCCGCTGCACGAACCCGGTCCCGAACACCGAGAAATGGATGTGCGACGGCCGCCAGCTGTTGAGAAAATTCCGGAACGGATAGGGCCCCGGCTTGATGGTGCGGAACCAGTACTCGCCGTCCTCGTTGGAGATCGTTCGGCCGCAGCCGCCGAAGTTCGGGTCGATGGGAGCGATATAGCGGTCGTTCCTGTGCCGATAGCGCCCGCCCGCATTGGCCTGCCAGAATTCGATCAAAATGTTCGGCACCGGCCGGCCGCTCTCGTCTTTCACCCGTCCGTGCACGATGATGCGTTCGCCGATCGCATGGCCGTCCTTGGCGTAGTTGAGGATGAGGTCGTTATCGAGCGGGCCAAGCTCGCCCTGGCCGAACAGCGGACCGGTCACCTCGGAGAGCGAATTCTGCAGCGACAGGAGCGGCTGGCGCGGCGAGCGCAGCACGCTGGTCTTGTACTCCGGCGTCAGCGCCGGCGGATGAATGCTGCGGTCGCGTTGGAAGAACTCGCTCTCCCAATCCATGCTTCCCCCTTTCCTTCGTCGCCCTGCGTCTGAGCACGGCCGACAAGAAATCGGTATACCGATTTGCCCGAGTGGCTCTCTAAGCTCCGGCTTGGTCGATCTGCGCCGGAGCGCACCTCCCGTTGGCGTTACTGACCAAAATCGGCTTGATATGCCGCATTTTTTCGACGCGGGCCGGTTCGCCACGAGCGGCGAGCGAGCATCCGTCGTGTCAAGCTTAACGTCGAACGGTGGGGTTTGCCACTAGATTTGTATACCGCAAGGGAGGCTTCTCGCCTCCCTTGCGGGTGGATTGAGGCGTGTCGCCGTCCCGTCGCCGCGGATCGCGAGCACGATCCGGTCAACCTTTTGGCCGCAACGGCGCAGGCAGCGCCTCGGGCAGTTTCCCGAGGGCATGTACCGCCGCCTGCATGGCGACGATGTAGCCGTAAGGCCCAAGCCCGCAGATGACCGCCGCGACCGCCGCCGACAGAATCGAATGGCGGTGCAGCTGATCGCGCGCATGAATGTTGGAGATGTGCACCTCGATGATCGGCCCCTCGAAGGCTTTGAGCGCGTCGAAGATCGCGACCGACGTGAACGAGTAGCCGGCCGGATTGATGATGATGGCGTCCGCCGATTGACGCGCCCGGTGGATCAACTCGACCAGCTCGCCCTCATGATTGGACTGGTGAAAGGCGAGCGCCGCGCCGAGATACTTGGCGAAGTCCTCGCAGCTTGCCCTGATGGCGTCGAGCGTCGTCGTGCCGTAGATGTGCGGCTCGCGCACGCCGAGGAGATTGAGGTTGGGACCATTGAGAATGGTCAGGCGCGCACTCATCCGGGGCTCCGCTTTCTCACAAGTCGCCCACACGCCGTTTGCGAGCGGGAGATGTCAAGCTCGGCCTCGGCCGAGCGCCGCAAACGATTGACGCGAATGCGAATAGCAAAGCTCGCCCGCGTTTCGTCGCGTTCGCGGCTACTTCTTGCGAATGCGCTCCAGCTCGGCGTTGAACAGTTTGACCTTCGCTTGGTCGTAGTCAGCGGAGAACCGTTCCGCGACAGACTTGGTGGCCTCGCGCATGCGCGCGTGTTCGGCCGGCGTAATCTCGTTGAACTGCATGCCTTTGGCCTGCAGCTCGGCCAACGCCTTTTCGGCCGCCAACTGCGTCTGTTCGCGCTGATAGTCGCGCGCTTCAGCGACGGATTCCCTTATCATCTTCTGTTCTTCAGGCGAGAGCCGGTCCCAGAACCTCTTGCTGATGATGATGATGTTCTGCGTGAAACTGTGACCGGTCGCGGAAACGTATTTCTGCACTTCATAAAATTTATTGGAGAGGATGACCGAGTAGGGATTCTCCTGCCCGTCCACGGTCCTGATCTCCAGCGCGTTATAGAGCTCGCCAAAATTCAGCGGAACAGGATTGGCTTTGAAAACCCTGAACGTCTCCAAGTAGACCGGATTTGGAATGACCCGCAGCTTCAATCCGGCGAGGTCTTCCATCTTGCTGATTGGATGTTTGCTGTTGGTCACATGCCGGAAGCCGAGCCCCCAGTAGCCAAGACCGATCAAGTCCTTCTCGGGCAGCGTGTCGATCATCGCCTGGCCGAACGCACCGCCAACGAGCGCATCGGCCTCGTCGGTCGTGCTCACAAGAAACGGAAAGTCGAGCAGGCCGAATTCCTTCACGGTACCGGCGAGCGATGTCGTGGAAGCCGAGAACATCTCCTGCGTGCCGCCCCGAACGGCGGATTGCTGCTGCATCACGTTGCCGAGCTGTGAAGCCGCAAATTCGCGGATCTTCAGCTTCCCGCCGCTCTTGGCCGCAAGGATCTGCGTGACCTTTTGAACGCCCAAGCTGATCGGATGATCGGTGTTGTTGAGGTGCCCCCAGCGGATGGTGCGGTCCTGAACCTGAGCGGCCGCTGGGGCGAGTAGCAGCAGGGGTGCCGCGACCACGACCGCCAAGACCGAGAACACACGCACTTTCATGCCCACTTCCTTCCTCAAGCCGCTGCCAACCTGAGTGAGCATAAGCCATATGACAGTATATAAGTCAAATGATGATATGTAAATTATATGATATACCATAGTCTATATGATAGTTGTCGGCCGGCGATTTGCCGGGTAATCAGCGGCGCAAGGCGGGGTTTCGATGACGCTGATCGAAAGAGGCTTGGAGCCTGAGAACGTTGCGGAGGACGGATTCCGCCGGATCCGCGCCGACATCCTCTTTGGCCGTCTGCCCCCGGCGCAGAAGCTCAAGCTCGAAGGGCTGCGAGAGGAATACGGGATCAGCGTCAGCACGCTGCGGGAAATTCTGAGCCGCCTCGCCGCCGAGGGTCTCGTGGTGGCGGAAGGCCGCCGCGGATTCGAAGTCGCGCCGGTATCCGCGAACGACCTCAGGGAGCTCGCTGAGCTGAGATTACTGCTCGAGGCGCATGCGTTGGAGGTTTCGTTCAGACGCGCCGATGTGGAGTGGGAAGGCCGCGTCGTTTCCGCTCATCACAAACTTGCAACGACCGAGCGACTGATGAGCTCGAGCATTGGCGATCCTGAGCAGTGGAAGCGCTACGACGGGGAATTCCACCACGCCCTGATCTCGAACTGCGGCTCGCGCTCGCTTCTCGCGACGCACGCCAGCACGTTCGACAAATACTTTCGTTATCAGATGATTGCGCTCAGCTACCGCGGCGAGGAGCCGGCGCGGCAGCATCAGGCCTTGCTGGAATGTGCCCTGCGACGCGACGTCTCCGCGGCGAAAGCCGTGCTGGTCGAGCACGTCACCAACTGCATCGAGCATGGAATTGCGACCGCTGGTCTATGCTGATCGTCTGCCGTCGGTATACCGGCGCGCGGAGGTGACCGCGGCCTGCCCTGACGATCCGGATGAGCATCAAGCAGCGTCGCTATTCGCTACTTGACCGTCTGCGCCCGTTGCTACGACCGCAGTTCTGACGCCGTGGCGGGGTCCGCTTGGTCCTCGCGCCCAGCCGCGTCGTGCGCCCCGGCGATATTACACAGCCACCCCTTACCCCTGGATTTGTATACCGCGTTCTGCTTACCTCCAGGAAATCAGGAGCCATCGATCAGGGAGGAGAGGATGAGACCGGTCGTCATTGCGGTCGCCATCACCGGTTCCGTTCCCCGCAAGAAAGACAATCCGGCGGTGCCGGTGACCGTCTCCGAGCAGGTCGAAGTCCACGCACCAGGCGTACGATGCGGGCGCAAGCCTGGTGCACATTCACGTCCGCAATCCGGACGAGAGCGCCTCCTCCGATCCCGCCCTGTTCGGCCAGGTCCAGGAGGGCGTGAAGAAGCATTGCCCGGGCATGATCATCCAGTTCTCCACCGGCGGGCGCGGCCGCGATCCAAGCGCGCGCGGCAGCGCGCTCAAGCTGCGGCCCGACATGGCGTCGCTCTCGACCGGCTCGGTCAACTTCCCGACCATCGTGTACGAGAACTCGGCGATGCTGGTGCAGGAGCTGGCGAACGACATGAAGGCGTTCGGCATCAGGCCGGAGATCGAAATCTTCGACCTGTCGCACATTCACGGCGCCCGCCGGCTGGCCGACGAGGGGCTGATGGACGAGCGGCCGCACGTGCAGTTCGTGATGGGCGTGAAGAATGCGCTGCCGGCCAAGGAGCACCTGCTCGAGATGCTGCTCCAGGAGCTCAGGCGTATATTCCCGCAGGCCACCTGGACCGCCGCCGGCATCGGACGCCATCAATCCGAAGTGATGAAATGGGCGCTGGCGCGCGACGCCGACGCGGTGCGGACCGGGCTTGAAGACAACATCCGCCTGAACAAGTCGCGACTTGCCAACAGCAACGCCGAGCTCGTCACGGTGGCGGCCGAGCTGTGCGCCAAGCACGGCGCGCGGCCGGCGACCATGTCCGAGGCGCGGGCCATGCTCGGGCTGCCAGGCGCGTGATCCGGCCGGGTTCGAGCAGCGCCGGAGGACGGGTCGGCGCCGCTTCCGATTGCGCCCTGCGCTGAGCGCAAGGCGCGGCGCCGGCGCGCGGATGGCGCCGTGACTGACAGGGGGGCTGATGGCCTTCTCGGCGCTCGACTCCGACCTCCTCGGCCCGTTGTTTGCGACCGACGCCATGCGCGCCGCCTTTTCCGATCGCGCGCGGCTCGCCGCCATGCTGCGGGCCGAGGCGGCGCTCGCGCGCGCGCAGGCGCGCTTCGGGGTCGTGCCGGCCGCGCTGGCCGATGCCATCGAGGGGATCGACGCCGCGACACTCGATGCCGCCGCGCTCGGCCGCGATACCGCGGTGGCAGGGGTGCCGACAATTCCGTTCGTCAAGGCGGTGCAGGGAGAGCTGCCCAAAGAGCTGGAGCGCAGCTTCCACAAAGCAGCGACCACGCAGGACATCCTCGACACCGCATCGGTGCTGCAGGTGAGCGACGGGTTGGCGCTGGTCTCATCCGAGGTTTGCGCCATTTTGGGCGGCCTGATGCGCCTTGCGCTCGCGCATCGCGGCAACGCCGTGCGTCGGCCGGACCTACGGTCAGCACGCCGCGCCCGTCACCTTCGGCTACAAGGCCGCGGTCTGGTGTGCCGGGATAGCCGACGTCGCCGATCGGCTGCCTTCGCTGCGCTCGAGGAGCCTCGTCGCCTCGCTCGGCGGCCCGGTCGGCACATTGGCCGGGCTGGGCGACAAAGGCCCGGCTGTTGCGGAGGCGTTCGCGCAGGAGCTGGGGCTCGGGTCGGCCGCGATCACGTGGCATGTCCGCCGCGCCGGCCATGGTCGAGATCGGGATGTGGCTCACGCTGCTGATCGGCGCGCTCGCCAAGCTCGCGACCGACGTCGCGCACCTGGCCTCGACCGAGGTCGCCGAGGTGGCGGAGCCGTACGTTGCCGGCCGCGGCGGCTCCTCCGCGATGCCGCACAAGCGCAACCCCGTCGGCGCGACCGTGATCCTCGCCGCCCACTTTGCTGCCAACGGACAGGTGTCGGCGCTGCTGGCGGCGATGGCAGCGTTGCACGAGCGCCCGGTCGGACATTGGCATGCCGAGTGGCATGCGCTGCCGCCGCTGTTCGGGCTGGCCTCGGGCGCGCTGCGGGAAGCGCGTGCGCTGGCCGAAGGTCTCGTGGTCGACCGCGAGCGGATGCAGGCCAATCATCCGCGCCGAGCTCGGCGATGATCAGGCGAGGGCGGTCAAATGACGCCGAGCCAGCCGGCCGTGCTCCCTGACCAGGCTTTCGGCGCGCGCGCCCATGCCGCTTTCCACCGCTTCGACAATGCGATGGTGCTGGTCCTGCTCGATCAGCAGAAAAGCCTGCAGCCGCGCGGGATTGGAGGTCATCAGCCGCGTCACTTCCGGGACCGTGAGCACGGTCGCGGCTTCTGCGTCGGAGTAGCGGCTGAGCGTGTCGCAGTGCGCGAGCTCCAGCACCGCGCGGTGAAACAGCCGGTCGAGACGCACGTATTCCAACAGCGCCGCCACGGAAGCATTCGCCGTCTGCAGCAGGGCGTCGATTTCGCTCAGACACGCGCGCACGGCACTCGCTTGCGCCAGCGAGATCCCGCGTTCGGCCGCCCAGCGCGCGCCCAGCCCCTCGAGCGCGCTCTGAACTTCGATGCATTCGAGCACCTCTTCGAGGTGGCTTGGCGGCGTGGGGAGGCAGGCGGGGCGGGTCTCGGTTCCGGGAAAGCGAGAGACAACGGTTGACTCCTTCTGTGCGTTTATCGCACTTTATAACGCAATACGCACAATATCAGCTTGACGGCCGCTGTCAAGTGCGTTTATACGCCTCATGTGCGTATATCGCACAAAGGGCGCGCATGGATCCCGCAGCAGTACTGGAGCGCGACGTGGTGGCCGGGCTCGAGAAGGGCCTCGCCGTGATCGAGGCGTTCGGCGAGGCGCAGCCGCGGCTGACGCTCACCGACGTCGCGCGGCAGACCGGGCTGACGCGCGCCGCGGCGCGCCGCTATCTGCTCACCCTGGTGCGCAACCGGTACGCGGAGTTCGACGGCAAATTCTTCTCGCTCACGCCGCGCGTCCTGCGGCTCGGCTACGCGTATCTGTCGTCGACCGCGCTTCCCGGCGCGCATTCAGCCGTTCCTGGAAGAGATCTCCGAAAAGACCGGCGAGTCGAGCTCCGCCGCGGTGCTGGACGGAACCGACGTCGTCTACATCGCGCGCTCTGGCATCAGCCGCATCATGGCGGTCGACCTCAACGTCGGCAGCCGGCTGCCGGCGTATTGCACGGCGCTCGGCCGTGTCTTTTTGGCGTTCTCCCCGCCCGAGGTGGTCAACGAGTACTTCGCCGGTGCCGACTTGGTGGCGATAACGCCCCGAACGAAGCACTCCGAGCGCGAGCTCCGGGTCGCGCTCGACGAGGTGAGACAAAAAGGCTTCGCGCTGGTCGACGAAGAGCTCGCGCTCGGCCTGCGCTCGATCGCCGTTCCGATCTTCAACGCGCGCGGCAAGCTTTCGACCTCGGTCAACATCAGCGTGCCGGCAGCGCGGATGCAGGTGGCCGAGATCGTCAAGAGCTTCCTGCCGGTACTTCTGGCGGCGCAGACGGAACTGCGGGTGGTGGTGTGACAGCGCCCGTTGCAATCGAGGTTGCGGACAATGCCTGCTGAGGTGCAGCCGTTGGCAAGACCCCGGAAGATCGCGCGCATGGCTTTGCCCGAGCGTCGCGCGGATCGCTTGGGTGCCCAGACCCTCAAGGCCTATGCGGCGCTCAAGCAAGCGATTCTGCAGGGCGAGCTTCCGCCCGCGACCCGGCTCTCGGAAATGGCCATGGTGCAGCGTCTCGGCGTCTCCCGCACGCCAGCCCGCATGGCGATGATGCGGCTGCGCGAGGAGGGCATCGTCGAGCCGGTTCGTTCCGGCGGTTTTTCCGTCCGCGGTTTTTCAGAAGGCGATGTTCTGGCGGCGATCGAGATCCGCGCGACGCTGGAGGGTCTCGCTTCCCGCTTCGCGGCCGAGCGCCGGTTGTCGGCCGCGCAACTGGCGCCGCTGCGCGACTGCGTGCTGGCGATCGGACGCCTGGTCGAGCAGGCGAAGAGTTCCGCGACCGACGGTCCCACCACCTACGCCGCCCTCAACGACGAGTTTCACAGCCTCTTGTCCGACCTCGCGGCCTGCCCGCCGCTGTCGCGGCAGCTCGAGCGCGCCTCGGCGTTGCCGTTTGCTTCGCCCAGCGGGCTGGTGCTGGCGCGCGCAAAAGTTTCCGACTTTCGCACCATGTTGATCGTCGCTCACGATCAGCACCTTGGCATCGTCGAAGCGGTCCAGAGCCACGACGGAACGCGCGCCGAGAACCTCACGCGCGAGCACACGCGGCTCGCCAGCCGCAATCTGGCGCGCGTGCTGCGCAGTCCGGAGGCGCTGGCGCTCGTGCCCGGCTCGGCGCTGCTCGTGGTGGGCGCGGCGGACCGCGCCGCCACCGACGCGGGGCGATAGGCCGCTGTACGCGATGAGAGAGGAGCCGTCATTGCGAGCGAAGCGAAGATTCCATGGGGAGTGGATAGCAGCCGAGTCCAGGTCCAGACTGAGGTTGCTTCAACCCACTCAACCTGGAGGACGACCGATGCTGCTCGCTGATCGTATCGCTGACACTGAACCGACCGCTATCCGAACGCATCTTGGCGCAATTTTTGTTTCGTTGGAACTGAGCCGTTCGACTTGGTTGATCACTTCGCTGTCGCCGGGCAACGGCGAAAAGATGTCGAAGCACGGCGTTGCGGCGGGAGATCTCGTGGCGCTGCTGGCGAAGTTTGCGGAGCTGCAGCGCAAGGCGTTTGCGCGCACCGGCAAGAACTATCCGATCATTACGATCCAGGAGGCGGGGCTGGACGGGTTCTCGCTGCACCGCGTGCTGCAGCAGGAGGGGATCGAGAGCCATGTGGTGGACGCCGCCTCGGTTGCGGTGCCGCGCCGGCGGCGGCGGGCGAAGACTGACAAGATCGACGGTGAGGCGCTGTTGCGGGTGCTGCTGGCCTACAAGCGGGGCGAACCGCGGGTGTGCTCGATGGTGGTAGCCCCTTGCGCCGAGGAAGAGGACCGCCGCCGGATCGGCCGTGAGCGCGAGGTCTTGCTCGACGAGCGGATCCGGCATGTCAACCGGATCAAGGGACTTTTGCTGGCGCAAGGGATCTCGGGCTATGCCCCGTTGCGGCGCGATCGACGGGCGCGGCTGGAGGCGCTGCGCACGGCGGACGGGCGTGAGCTGCCCCAGCAGCTGAGGGCGCAGATCGGCCGCGAGCTCGACCGGCTCGAGCTGCTGCTTGTGCAGATCAAGGCGGTCGAGGCGGAGCGGGACGCGATGCTGGCGAGGTTGAGCCAGAGCGTGGACGAGAACACGCGGGAGCATCCGCTGGCGATGCTGCTGGGGGTGAAGGGGATCGGGGAGGAATTTGCGGCTGCGCTTTGGTTCGAGTGCTTTTACCGCAGCTTTGCCAACCGCCGGCAGATCGCCGCCTATGCGGGCCTGGCGGCGACGCCGTGGCAGAGCGGGTCGGTCGCGCATGAGCAAGGCGTGTCCAAGGCCGGCAATGCGCGACTGCGCAAGAAGCTGGTGCAGCTCGCCTGGCTCTGGCTGCGCCATCAACCGGGGTCGGCACTGGCGCGCTGGTTCCATGCGCAAGCCCATCGCAAGGTCGCCATCGTCGCACTGGCGCGCAAGCTGCTGGTCGCCTTGTGGAAGTATGTCACCGCCGGCGTCGTGATCGAAGGTGCGGCGCTCAAGGGCGCTGCCTAGGCGGCAAGCCAGGCGTCTCGTCAGGCGAGCCACCTCACCCACAGTTGAGCAGCAACAGCACCATGACCAATCCGCCGAGACCCGATCAGTCTCGGCCGATCCGGGCGGACGAACCGATGGATTGCATGGCTTCAAAAGCCGTAGCGAAGAATGGCTTCGTCCTCTCGAGCCGCCCGCCGCAAGCGGAATCCTGGTACGGCACGCTCGTGCGGCCGACCGAATGTGAGTTTGATCTGGCGTCAAACCTGATCGCGAAACCGGCTCGACCTCGATCGTAGAAAAACTGCAAATGGTCCTCCTGGCATCATGAACCGCTCTTCGTCCCGACCGCTGGAGCCTGATGGCGTGCTCGATCGCGTCAAGGCCAAGCCGCTGCGCGGCGGCCCTGCGGGCCGACCTTGACCCGATCTGCGCGCGCCATCTTCAAAACTCCACGCTCGGGACGAAGAGGTGCTCCTCGCTCGAACAAAGAGGTGACCCCAAAGTGTGAGACCTTGACTCGGCACATCCCCATGTGAGCAATCCAGGCTGCAGTGCCGTTTCTGGATTGCTTCGTCGCTGACGCTCCTCGCAATGACGGCTCCGTCATTGCGAGCGAAGCGAAGATTCCATGGGGAGTGGATAGCAGCCGAGTCCAGGTCCAGACTGAGGTTGCTTCAACCCACTCAACCTGGAGGACGACCGATGTTGCTCGCTGATCGTATCGCTGACACTGAACCGACCGCTATCCGAACGCATCTTGGCGCAATTTTTGTTTCGTTGGAACTGAGCCGTTCGACTTGGTTGATCACTTCGCTGTCGCCGGGCAACGGCGAAAAGATGTCGAAGCACGGCGTTGCGGCGGGAGATCTCGTGGCGCTGCTGGCGAAGTTTGCGGAGCTGCAGCGCAAGGCGTTTGCGCGCACCGGCAAGAACTATCCGATCATTACGATCCAGGAGGCGGGGCTGGACGGGTTCTCGCTGCACCGCGTGCTGCAGCAGGAGGGGATCGAGAGCCATGTGGTGGACGCCGCCTCGGTTGCGGTGCCGCGCCGGCGGCGGCGGGCGAAGACTGACAAGATCGACGGTGAGGCGCTGTTGCGGGTGCTGCTGGCCTACAAGCGGGGCGAACCGCGGGTGTGCTCGATGGTGGTAGCCCCTTGCGCCGAGGAAGAGGACCGCCGCCGGATCGGCCGTGAGCGCGAGGTCTTGCTCGACGAGCGGATCCGGCATGTCAACCGGATCAAGGGACTTTTGCTGGCGCAAGGGATCTCTGGCTATGCCCCGTTGCGGCGCGATCGACGGGCGCGGCTGGAGGCGCTGCGCACGGCGGACGGGCGTGAGCTGCCCCAGCAGCTGAGGGCGCAGATCGGCCGCGAGCTCGACCGGCTCGAGCTGCTGCTTGTGCAGATCAAGGCGGTCGAGGCGGAGCGGGACGCGATGCTGGCGAGGTTGAGCCAGAGCGTGGACGAGAACACGCGGGAGCATCCGCTGGCGATGCTGCTGGGGGTGAAGGGGATCGGGGAGGAATTTGCGGCTGCGCTTTGGTTCGAGTGCTTTTACCGGAGCTTTGCCAATCGCCGGCAGATCGCCGCCTATGCGGGCTTGGCGGCGACGCCGTGGCAGAGCGGGTCGGTCGCGCATGAGCAAGGCGTGTCCAAGGCCGGCAATGCGCGACTGCGCAAGAAGCTGGTGCAGCTCGCCTGGCTCTGGCTGCGCCATCAACCGGGGTCGGCACTGGCGCGCTGGTTCCATGCGCAAGCCCATCGCAAGGTCGCCATCGTCGCACTGGCGCGCAAGCTGCTGGTCGCCTTGTGGAAGTATGTCACCGCCGGCGTCGTGATCGAAGGTGCGGCGCTCAAGGGCGCTGCCTAGGCGGCAAGCCAGGCGTCTCGTCAGGCGAGCCACCTCACCCACAGTTGAGCAGCAACAGCACCATGACCAATCCGCCGAGACCCGATCAGTCTCGGCCGATCCGGGCGGACGAACCGATGGATTGCATGGCTTCAAAAGCCGTAGCGAAGAATGGCTTCGTCCTCTCGAGCCGCCCGCCGCAAGCGGAATCCTGGTACGGCACGCTCGTGCGGCCGACCGAATGTGAGTTTGATCTGGCGTCAAACCTGATCGCGAAACCGGCTCGACCTCGATCGTAGAAAAACTGCAAATGGTCCTCCTTGCATCATGAACCGCTCTTCGTCCCGACCGCTGGAGCCTGATGGCGTGCTCGATCGCGTCAAGGCCAAGCCGCTGCGCGGCGGCCCTGCGGGCCGACCTTGACCCGATCTGCGCGCGCCATCTTCAAAACTCCACGCTCGGGACGAAGAGGTGCTCCTCGCTCGAACAAAGAGGTGACCCCAAAGTGTGAGACCTTGACTCGGCACATCCCCATGTGAGCAATCCAGGCGGCAGTGCCGTTTCTGGATTGCTTCGTCGCTGACGCTTCTCGCAATGACGCACGGCCGTCATCACCGTCACTGCGAGCGAAGCGAAGCAGTCCAGGCGGCAGTGCCGTTTCTGGATTGCTTCGTCGCTGACGCTCCCCGCAATGACGCCGCGCTTAGGCGGACGCGCTACGTCACCTCAACGCCACTTCGGCGACCTTGTCCTTGTAGTCCTGCTTCGGATCGACCCCCAAGAGCAGCTTGATGCCGGCGACGAGGCTCGAGGCGTCGAGCCAGATCTCGGCGCGCTCGGCATCGAGGCGCAGCAGGACCAGCTTGGGATCATCCTTGCCGCCCTCGTACCAGGCCGCAACAAACCGGTTCCACAGCCGGTCGATAGTGGCGCGATCGTTGTCGATGCTCAGTTTGCCATGAAGGGTAGCGAACAAGTCGTGGCCCTTCGACGTGAACGTGGCGATCGCGCGGTTGCCCTTGCCGAGCTTCTGCACCAGCGCGGTGTCGCGGGCGGTGAAGAACCAGATCGGGCTGCGCGCATCCTCGATCTGCGCCGTCATCGGACGGGCATGCCCGTCTTCGACGCCGTCGAGGCCGAGCATCATGGTCATGTCGGACTTCAAGGCTTTCCAGAATTTGGCTTCCAACTCCTGCGGCGTCGGCATGGTTGTTTCCCTTCGTTTTGCCACCGAAGCAAACGGCCGCGTCGAATTGTGGTTCCGACCGCGACGCCGCGCTTCCCGCCCGGGCCGCGCAATAGCAGCCAGCATTTCTCTGCACGACCTACCTTGTCTGGAACAAAAAGAGAACGTATGCTAGGGGCATGCCCAAGGGTCTATTGCAAAAGCTCGAGATTCTGGCCGATGCCGCGAAGTATGACGCGTCCTGCGCGTCCTCCGGCGGCGCGCGCCGAACCGCTGGCGACGGCGGCATCGGGTCGGTAACCGGCGCCGGGATCTGTCACGCCTATACGCCGGACGGGCGCTGCGTCTCGCTGCTCAAGATCCTGCTGACGAACTTCTGCCGTTACGACTGCGCCTATTGCGTCAGCCGCCGCTCCAGCAACGTCGAGCGCGCGAAATTCTCCGTCGCCGAGGTGGTCGGGCTCACGCTCGATCTCTACCGGCGCAACTGCATCGAGGGCCTCTTCCTCTCCTCCGGCATCGCGCGCAGCGAGGACGACACCATGGCGGACCTGGTGCGGGTCGCGAAGGCGCTGCGCACCGAGCACGGCTTCCGCGGCTACATCCACTTGAAGACGATCCCCGGCGCCAGCGACGCGCTGATCGCCGAAGCCGGGCGCTATGCCGACCGGCTGTCGATGAACGTCGAGCTGCCGAGCGAGGCGTCGCTCACGACCTATGCGCCGGAGAAGAGCGCAGGCCGCATCAAGCAGGGCCTGGCCGCGACCCGCGCGATGATCGAGGACGCGCGCGACGCGCGCAAGAATTCGCCGGGCACGATCGGACGCGCGCGTCCGCCGCAGTTCGCGCCGGCCGGTCAGTCGACCCAGGTGATCGTCGGCGCGGACGACGCGAGCGACATGACGATTCTCACGGCCAGCACCTCGCTCTACGCCTCATACGGCTTGAAGCGCGTCTACTACGCGGCGTTCAGCCCGACCGGCCACCCGTCGGCGCGGTTGCCCCAGGTCGCGACACCGCTCATGCGCGAGCATCGGCTCTATCAGGCCGACTGGCTGCTGCGGTTCTACGGCTTCAGCTTGCCCGAGCTGGCCGCGGCCGCGCCCGCCGGCATGCTGCGCCCCGACATCGACCCCAAGCTCGCCTGGGCCCTCGCACATCGCGGGCAGTTCCCGGTCGACGTCAATCGCGCCAGCCGCGAAGCGTTGTTGCGGGTACCGGGGCTCGGCACCCGCACGGTCGATCGCATCATCGCGTCGCGACGGACCGCGACGCTGCGGCTCGACGACGTTGCCCGCCTCTCGGGCGCGCTCAGGCGCGCGCGGCCCTTCATCGTCACGGCGGACTGGCGGCCGACCGCGATCCTGGACGACGCGCATCTGCGCCGCAGGCTTGCGCCCAAGCCGGTGCAGCTGCCGCTGTTCGCGTGACGACCATGTATGCCGTTCGCCTCCCCCGCGATGCCGATGCGGTCGACTTCCGCGACCAGGCCCGTCGCGCGCTCTCGCTTAAGGTGCCGCCGAGCGAGGTGGTGTTCGTCGATCCCGACCAGCCGTCGCTGTTCGAGCCACTACCCGATGGCGACCCTGCGCCGGCGTTCCGGGTGCCGCGCGCCTACGGCGAGCTCCTCGATGACGCGATCTGCCACAGCGCCCCCGATCGCTTCGCACTGCTCTATGAGGTGCTGTGGCGGATCGTGCACGGCGAACGCGACCTCATGCACAACGCCGCCGATCCCAGCGTCGCGCGCCTCAATGACTATGCCCACGCCGTGCGCCGCGACATTCACAAGATGCACGCCTTCCTGCGTTTTCGCCCGCACCGGATCGATGGCCGGGCGCTCTTCGTCGCCTGGTTCGAGCCGCAGCACTTCATTTTGCGGCGCGCCGTCCCGTTCTTCGTCGATCGCTTCGCCAGCATGGATTGGCTGATCGCGACCCCGATCGGAACCGCGGCCTACAGCGCCGGCGAGCTCACCCTGGGTGCGCCGGTGCCGAAACCTCCCGACGAGCCCGACCCCGTGCTCGATGAAGCCTGGCTGACCTACTACCGCACGACCTTCAACCCGGCGCGCGTGCGCCTCAAAGCGATGGTCAACGAGATGCCGCGGCACTACTGGCCGAACATGCCGGAGGCGTCGTTGATCCCGTCGATGGTCGCCGACGCCGGCCGCCCCGTCGAGGAGATGAGCGCCGGCGCGCCGGACGTGCCGCCGCTGTTCGCCGAGAAGATCGCGGCGCGCGGCCGGCCCCCGGCTGCCATCCCCGCCGTCCCTTTGCAGCAGCTGCGGGCCGAGGTCTTGGCCTGCCGCCGCTGCCCGCTGCATGGCCCGGCAACGCAGGCCGTCATGGGCGAGGGGCCGCCCGATGCGCGGGTCGTGTTCGTCGGCGAGCAGCCGGGCGACCAGGAGGATCTCGCCGGCCGGCCGTTCGTCGGCCCAGCCGGTCAACTGTTCGACCGCGCGATCGCCGAGGCCGGCCTCGAACGCGGCGAACTGTACATCACCAACGCCGTGAAGCATTTCAAGTACGAGCCGCGCGGCAAGCGGCGCATCCACAAGAAGCCGAACGCGGGCGAGGTCGCGGCCTGCCGCTGGTGGTTGGAGCGCGAGATCGCCGCGCTTCGTCCGCGGCTCGTGGTCGCGCTCGGCGCCACCGCTGCCGGCGCGCTCGCGCATCGCCCGGTGTCGGTCATGCGCGAGCGCGGGCCGACGATGTTCGGCCCGCTGCGCGGGTTTGTGACCATCCACCCCTCGTTCCTGCTGCGGGTGCAAGATGAGGGCCGAAAGGCCAAAGAGTATGACGCCTTCGTGCACGATCTGCGGCGCATCGGCGCCGCGATGCGAGCCGACGAAGCGGCGTGACGTGCTGGCGGGCGTGCGCGGGACGCGCGCACTGCAGGAGCGCACTACTCCTTAACCTGCTTCGTCCTACTGTGTCGACGGGTGCGCGTCCCCATTCGCGGTCAGGTCCGATCCGGATCTCCTTCCGCGCCGTCTTCGATCTGAACGGTGGGCGGTGCGTGCGCCCCGCGCAGTCGGATCACGATAGCGATCACATCGATGTCGACCTTGAGAAGGTCGAGGTCGCGGGTCATCTCGCGCAACTCCTGGCCCTTGCGGGCAAGCTCTTCGGATACGTCGACCGCCATCCTCCGCTCCGTCACCCCGCCCGCGCTGTTGACGAACGCCTTCGCCCTCATCCACTCGAGTCGCGCCCGCTGTGTATCCCGGGCGAGCTTCTTTTCAACGAACTGCCGGCGGGCGTCGGCGTATCGACCGACCAGCGCCACTTCCGACATGCTCCACAGCTCGTTGACAGCGATATCCATGCGATTTCGAGCCTCGTGTTCGAAGGTTGACCGGCGCAGCCTCACTGTTGACATTGTGATTCGCAGCTGTTCGCCAACAAAGGTCAAGGCGTGAGTAGTGCGATCCAGGAGCTCGTATGCCGACCTATATCGCGCTGTTGCGCGCCGTGAACGTGGGCGGCACCGGAAAGCTGGCGATGGCGGATCTCAAGGCGATGTGCGCCGCCGCGGGTTTCACGAAAGTTGAGACCTATATCGCCAGCGGCAACGTGGCGTTCGAGGCCAAGGCGCCGGCCGCGAAGGTCAAGGCTGCGCTGGAAAAACGCCTGCAAGCCCATGCCGGAAGGCCGATGGGGATCATGCTGCGCACCGCGCAGGAGATGGCGGCAATTCTGCGGTCGAACCCTTTTCCCAAGTCCGCCCCGAACCGCACCGTCGTCATCTTCCTGGACGATCCGCCACCGTCTGACGCGGTGGATGCCATCCGAGGCAGAAAGGATGAGCAGGTGCGCCTGGGCAAGCGGGAGATCTATGTCGCCTATGGGGCGGCCGGCATCGGACGCTCGAAGCTGAAAATCCCCGCGGCCGAGAACGGCACGGCATGCAATATCAA
Organism: uncultured Alphaproteobacteria bacterium; assembly: GCA_963788095.1. GTDB lineage: Bacteria > Pseudomonadota > Alphaproteobacteria > Rhizobiales > Xanthobacteraceae > CAVTXS01. Next base: position 110,048 of record CAWBFP010000039.1, read on the forward strand.
CACCGTCGCAAAGCTGGCCGCGCTCGCCGCCGCGACTTAGCGCGGATGTCGCTCACGCCGACCTCTCCCCGGCGGGGAGAGGTGACGCAGCGGCGGCGCCGTGCAATGCGCGCGCCTCGAAAACAAATGCGCGAAAAAACGGGTGCGTCCGCCCGCAGGATTCACTCGGCGTTAACTTTATTGAATATGAAATGGCAGATCGCTGTTTAACGATCTCCGAAGGGGGGACGCCATGAATGCCTCCAAGAGCCAGCTGTTGGCCGCCGACGACAAAGACAAGCCGGTCGAAGGGCAATCGAGCGCGTCCGCCGCCATCGAGGCTCCGACGAGCCCAAAGGCTGATGCCGCAACCGCCGCCGATCTCACGAGCGACGGCATCAAGCCGCTGCTTCAGAAGATCGCCGCCGGCTCGATCGCGGAGATCGAGAGGGTGATCGGCGAGCTGCAGGAGACCCGCAGCTTCCTGCAGTCAGAGGGCGATCGCATTCATCAAGAGGCGATGCGTTTCGCGCAGCTCAACAAGACCGCAACGGCCTCGGTAAAGATCATCTCGGAAAGCATTTCCGAATGGCTCGAGGCCGGCCAGCACATGCGCGGCAAGGTCGCGGCCCGGTCGAGCTAAGGTATTTCCCGGTGTTGGTGCACGGCGGCGCCGCTGCGCCACCTCTCCCCGTGGGGGAGAGGTCGGCGCGCGAAGCGCGCCGGGTGAGGGGGCACAATGCCTTGCCGTAGAAGTTCGTAACCCCTCACCCGCCCGCGCTTCGCTTCGCTCGCGCGGTCGACCTCTCCCTCCGGGAGAGGTGATTCAGCGCAAGCGACAATTGCTCTAGAGTCGCTGCCGCCCGCACCCGCTCACCAGGTCGAGCCCCAAAGCGGCGGGCGCCCCGCAGGCGCGCGAGCGGACCGTCTGATCTTGAGGCTTCCCTGCGGCTCGTCGCTGAGCACGATCACGAAATCCGTGTCCTTGCCGGTCTCCGAGCTCAGCGCCTCGTCCGAGATGATGAGGGCGGATCGCGGCGACACCATCTCGGAGATGCGATCCAATGCCTCCGGCGGAACGACGATGCGGTCGAGCGCGGCCCTCCCGCCGCGCGCGTCGGGCGGGATCGGCTCGCCGTCCCGATCGCGGCCCGCGTGCGCGCGGCGAACGACGTCGGCGCTCCCGGCCTGCGCACGCCCGCGGGTCAATGACACGACCGACCATCGCATGTTGCCGTCGCGGTCGGCTCGCTCCACGGCGGTGAAGACATGGGTGCCGATCGGTCGGTCGGAATCAACAACTGTGACCGGGCTCTCCAGGATCGGCTGGAACGACCGCCGCACATAAAGCCGCTCGCTCTTGCGGCTGACGAAGATCGATATCGGCTCGAGCTCGCGCGCGGCCTGGCGCGCCGCCTCGGTCGCGGCGACGTGTGCGGCCTCGGCCGCGATGGCGGCTTCGCGCGTAGTGGCGACCAAAGCGAGCTTCGGTTGCAGCTCCGTCATGGCCGCGGCCCGCTGCGCCTGCAGCTCGGCGATCCGGGCAACGATCTTGCTCTTGGCGTCCTCGGCCAACAGCCGTGCCTCCGGCGAGGTTGCAGAACCGATCGCAGCCTCGGCCGCCGCCAGCTGCGCCTCGGCTCGGCCCTGCAGGTTCTCCGCCAGGCGCACCTGCGCGCGCGCGCGGGTGACGTCCCGGAAGGCCGTCACGGCGGCGAGCCTGGCCTGGTCGGCGCTCCTGGCGGCCGCCTCCGCTTCGGCGGCGCGGGCGAGCGCCGCCTCGGCGTTGCGCGGCTTCGCCGGGAATAGAGCCGGGTGCGCGATCTCCATGGGCGCCGCATCGCCTGGCGACACGATCACCCGCATGCCCATGCGGGTAAGCTCGAACAGCCGCGCCGCGAAGTCGAACGGCAACCGGACGCAGCCGTGCGATGCCGGATAGCCCGGCAGCAGGCCGCCGTGCAGCGCGATCCCCGACCAGGTGATGCGCTGCATGTGCGGCATGTAGGCGTCGTCATATAGGTTCGAGTAGTGCTCGGCGTTCTTCTGGATGACGCTGAAGACGCCGGCCGGCGTCTCGCGTCCCCTCTGGCCGCTCGACACCGGCGACCGCAGGATCCAGCCGTTAGCGTCATAGACGGTGATGCGCTGGTTGCGCAGCGAAATGACGGCCATGAGCGGCTCGCCGACGGGGCGTGACGCGACGGTCTCGATTGCGCGTTCGCCCCGAACGCCAGTGGCGCCGGCATGATCGGTTGCCGCGCTCAGCGCGGCCAGACCGGCAATCGCAAGCCGCACCGGGCGCGACCGTGGCCGCTCGTGCTTGGGCGTCATGAACCGGGACATCATGCGCGTGGCATCCGATCGGGCTACCCCTGCTTCGCGCTCGGGCAACTCATAGCGCCATTCAGGCGAGCCTGCCAACTCGGAACGCCGGGGTTGCTCCCTTGGCGCTGCCGTAACCCATCTCCTGTCATCCCGGCCGACCCCGGCCTTGAGCCGGGGGAGAGCCGGGAACCATGTAGCCCTGTCGGCCAGATTGTGCGTCATGGGTCCCGGCTCGCGCTCCCCCGGCTCAAGGCCGGGGTCGCTTGGCCGGGATGACACCCAGGGAGCCAATTAGCCAGCTCATGAACGAAAGTTAGTTAGCGCCTTATGGGGTTTGCTCCGGGGTCGGCGCCACCGCTGCCATCCGGCCCGACTCGCGGGCCGCTTCGGCGCTATTCTTGGCGCGACCCTGTGAACCAAGTCGATGCCCGCGGCGACTACGGCGAGGCGAAGAACATCAACGAGCTCAGCGCGTCAGATGCCCGGGCAACCCGAACCAACGAGTACGACGGGGTCGATCGTCACGGCGCGCACTGCCTCGTTTTGGCGGCGGCTTTTTGCGTTCATCATCGATCTCGCGCTCATCGGTGCACTCGAAAAGCTGGTTCGCCTCGCCCCTTTGGCACCGATGAGCGACGCCGGCGGACATGGCCGGCTGATCGGCTGGGGCCTGGTGCTGGCCTATTTCGCCGGCTTCGACAGCACGCTCGGAAGCGGGCGATCCATCGGCAAGCGGCTTCTCGGCATCTGCGTGGTCCGCGCCGACAATACCTACCTGTCGCCGCCGGCGGCCGCGCTGCGTGCCGCACTCCTGACGGCGCCGTTCTTTGTGAGGACGGATGCCGATGCACTGATTATCGAGGCACTGCTGAACGTGGTGGGAGGCGGCCTGCTGATCGCAATGATTTATCTGCTCGCGCTCAGCAACGAGACGCGGCAAGTGCTGCTACACGACCTCGCGCTCGGCACATTGGTCGTCCGCCAGGAGGATCGCAAGCTAGGCCGACCACTGCCGACCGTCGCTCCCCTTCACATGGTGCATCTGGTCGTTGTCGGGCTCATCCTGCTCGCAAGCCTGCTGCTGCCGCTCGTTGGGCTCCGATTCGGCTAGCCTGGGGAACTCGCCTCGGCTTCGTGCAGACGCCGGGCGGCGCCACGGGGCAAATCGCACTTTAGATCGACGGCGCCGCAGGTCTCTCGCGGCTGGAACTGACCGCCAGCTCGGTCGCGAAACCGTGGTGCGCCAGCGCCTGCTGCAAGCGGCTACGGGCGGCCAGATTGCGCGCTTCGAGCTCCGGGTCGCAGGCGACGTGACGGCAATCATACCAGGGCTGCCGGATCGTCCGCGCAAGCTTGTCGACCGTCTGCGAGGTAAGGCCGGCGGCGCGGTCCAAGTCGACAGCGAGCTGCTCCATCCAGGCGGTCGCTTCCACGGCCCGCGTCCGGCTGTCGGTCACCATCGCGATCATCGCCAACGCGGCGCAGATCCCGACCGCCATGAGACAGCGCGTCACGGCCCGAAGCGCCGTCGGCTCCGGTCCGGCGGCCAACGGGCCCGATGCCCCTGCCTCCAGCCAAAGATGCGTCGCCCTGAGATCCTGCCGCATGGATGCCCCTCCCGAATATCCACGGGCTATCAAGCACAATGCCGCCGGCGCAGGGTGTGAGCTTCTTCACACCGGCTTTGCCAAGATCCTCGGCCGCCCGGCCCCCTGGGCGGCCGCAGGCGCCCGCCGTCGATCGGCGGGGGCCGTCATGATGAACTGTGGGGCCAGGGCGAGATAGCGTCCTTCGATATGGCGGCCTCGATTGGCGAGCAGCCGCCTTCACTGCTCGACCATCTCGACCCGCCGGTTCTTGGCCTGACCTTCCTCGCTGCGGTTGCTCGCGACCGGCGCCAGCGGTCCCAGGCCGCGCGGCGTCAGCCGCTTGGGGTCGACGCCGTAGCGGCCGGCGAGCGCCTGCACCACCGCGGCCGCGCGCCGGTTGGACAGGCCGAGATTGTAATCGAGCGTGCCCTTGTTGTCGGTGTGGCCGATGATGAACATGCGGCTCGCCGGGTTGCCGTTGAGGAATTTCGCCATCTCGGCCAATTGCGGCTCGGATTCCGGCTTGATGTCGGCGCGATCGAAGTCGAACAGGATGCCGTAGAACACGGCCCTGCCCTCCGAGGTCACCTTGCCGCCGATCTCGGCCGCGCTCACCACGACCATGCGGCGCTCCATGGCGCGCGGCTCGACGATCTCGACCAGCACGCCGGCACGGCCACCGAGCGCACGCTGGTACTCGTTGGCGTTGCCGTTGTGCACGGCGCCGTAGACCGCGACATAGCTGTCGCCGCCGGCCGCTGATTTCTTCATCAGCGCGTAGCGCAGGTCGGTCATGTGAGTGAAGATCTGGTCCTTGATGAACAGCGTGCGCAGGTGCTCGTAGCCCTCACCGAGCACATGGGTGTGCGGCTTGTCCCAGCGGTACTTGAGGATCTCGAAGCTTTTGCCGCAAGCCGGCCCGGCGCAGCGGAAAACCGGCTCGTATCCTTTGGCCGCGACGGCGTCGAGGAAGTTTGCGGTCACTTCCAGCGAGGAACGCCCAGGCGGCGCGATGTAGACGGTGCGTGTCACCCGCCCCTGCGCCGTAACGGTAGCGGCGAACTTCTGCTCCGCCGGTCGGAAAGTCTCGCCCTCGGCCGGACCGCTCGGCAGCGTAATCTCGTCGAAAGCCCTGGCTGTCTGCGCGAACAGCACCGAGCCCGCGTAGCGGCCGGTGAGCGGATGGTCGGCGCCGCCGCGCACGTCGCGGGTCAGGAGCGCCTCGACCTCGGGTGAAATCCGCTGCGCGGCCGTTGGAGGGGTCGCGGCGATCGACACGGCCAGCCCCGCGAGGATCGCAAACGCATGTCTGTTATCGCGTCGCATGCTCAGTCTCCGCAAGTTGCTTCAGGACGAAATCGCTCCCGGCATGGCCGATTCGCCGCGATGCGCAGGGCGGGGCATTTTCGGTATCAATGATCAGGCCGTGGTCATCCGCACCGTGCACTCGACGATCCTCGGCCGATCCACATCCGACAATAGGCGCTTCATGAGAGCACAGTTGAAGATCCCATTCGCTGGCGCATCCGGCGCAGCGTTGGGCATTCTGGACGCATCCGCCGAGACCTACCAGCCGTGCAACAGGCCCTCATCGTTCTCGCTTGCGCCTTCGCGAGCTTGGGCGATCTGATGGTAGCGGCCGGAAAAGAAGACGAGCGGGCGAGAGCCGAAGCCCGCTGGTCGACCGAGCGCCAAGACGCGGCCGACGAAGATCAGATGGTCGCCGCCGTCATGCACCGCGTAGCGCTCGCACTCGAAATGAGCCAACGCCCCCGGAATGAGCGGCACGCCAGTGGAACCGGCAATAGGCTCGAACCCCAGCCACTTGCCGCTTCCGAATTGGGCGAACCGCGTCGATAGGCCATCCTGTGTCTCGCCAAGGACGCTGATCCCCCACACGTTTGCTGCCTGCCAAGCCGGGAAGTTCAGCGCAGTGCGTGCAACGGAGAACAACACGAGCGGGGGCTCCAGCGAGACCGAGTTGAACGAGCTCACCGTCATGCCCACAAGCAACCCGTCCGGTGCACGAGCGGTCACGACCGCGATGCCGGTAGGAAAGACTGCAAGCGCCTTGCGAAATTCGCCGGACGTGAAGGCCATGTTCGTCAACTCAGCGGCATAGCTCACTCCGCAGCCGACCTGGCGATTTCAAGGTCATAGGTCGATAGCAAGTGATCGACCATTCCGCGTGCCGCGCCCCAGTCGAAGGTGCGGTAGCTGTGACCGGTGGTGACGAAGCGAGCACCGGCATAAAACATCTCATACTGCGAGTGCCGCGATCCGAACTCCGAGCCGATGGCGTCCCACGCCGCCTTCAAAAGCTTGACCTTGTCCTCGGAACTGAAGTTCGGCGATCGTTGGGTCTTGCGCAGGATCGACGCAAGCTCGGGATCGGCCCAGTCGCGAAAGGACGACGGCAGCATGATCAGTGAGCCGCCGGCCAGGTCGCGGATGCGGTTTATCAGACGCGGATACAGGTCCTGCGTCACGACCTGCGCCGCATAGAGCATGTGACGGTTTGGCAGATAGAACTCGCCACGCCTGCTGCCCGCCGCCTCCATGCCGGAAAGCATCGCATCCACCATGCCGGCGCTGGCCGCCAAGGTACCGAGCTGTTCGCGCACTTGCGGCATGTTGGTCGTACCGATCGCCTCGGTGATCTTGTGCGCGAGGCCGACGAGAAATCGCATCTTCACCGAGAGCCGAATCTGGGCTTGGTAGTTCTGGAAGATGTGACTTGGCGTGTCGTGGAATTGGGCGCGACACATGTCGGTATCACGATGCACGAACACGCGCTCCCATGGCACTTTCACGTTATCGAAGTAGAGGAGCGCGTCGTTCTCGTCGAACCGCGCTGAGAGCGGATTGTCGTACATCGACACTGCATGCGCCTCGTAGCTCTTGCGAGAGAGCACGCGCAGGCCCGGGGTGTTCATCGGCAGAGCGCAGGAGAAGGCGAGCGCTTCTTCACCGGGCTTGAGTGGCTGCAAACTGGCGACGAACACCTCATTGGCCATGATCGAGCTGGTGCCCAGCATCTTGGCGCCGCGGATGGTCAATCCTGTCGTGTCCTCATCGACGATTTGAGCAACAAGCTCTTCGACTTGGTCACCCCAATCCTTGGAGCGATCCGACTGCGGATTGACGATGACATAGGTCAGGAATACGTCGTTTCTCGTGGCGTACTCCACATAATCCGCAAGCGCTTTTGCACGTGCCGACGCATGTTTTCTGAAGACATCCAGGCCCATATATTGGCCGATAACCGTCGAGGCGACATGGTCGGGTGAGCGACCCATGAATCCGTAGCTCACCTGTGCCCAAGCCTGCAGCGCCTTGCGGCGCTGAATGAGCTCATCGTAGCTGCGCGGCATTTGCCAACAACGGTTTACGCGCCGCGTGCCGCCTTCGGGCATGAACGTCATCAGCTCGATATTCTCTGGACGCGCCTGGTAGTCGTACAGAAGAGCCGCCGACGCGACCGCATTGCGGTAGGCCGGATGGGTCGTAACGTCGTCAACGAGCTCGCCGTCTATGTAGACAGTGCGCCCATCCTTCAGCGATCGAAGGTGCTCTGCGCCGGTCTTGCACTGCATCGCTGCCTCCCAATTCATGACCAGCCTAGCACGTCCCGAGCAGGCGCATCTCTCGTCGCGAGCGCCCGTTATGCTGCGGGAGTTCGTTGGCAGGTGCTAGGAAGAAAAGTCGACGCTGAAAAGCGCCCAAGGGTTTCATCGGCCGCCAGGCCGGTACGCAACTCGCATGTAGTCCGGACCGGCGCTTCGCGCCATGCGAGGACAGGCTGTGCGGCGGCCTGCCTAAGCCCGAGGACGTTCCTTCTGCTGTCGTCCCGGCCGAGCGCCGAAAGGCGCGAGAGCCGGATCCATGTATCCCTGCCTCGGATGATGAGGTTCATGGATCCCGGCTCGCGCTCGCTCCGCTCGCTTGGCCAGGATGACACTACATGGACGGGCATGAAGCCATGCGGCCACGCTCCTTGGAAGAAAGGTCGGCGCTGAACGGCGCCCAAGACTTTCATCCAGGTGGATCGGCCGCCGGGCCGGTGTGCTACTCGCAAGATGAAATCAGGCTCCCCTCTTGACAGCACTTTCCCATGCCAATGAACTGACGCACAACCAGGCTGGGCAGCGTCTTCGAGCAGCCGGCAGCCATGAGGAGATGTTGATGAAGCGAATAGTAGCTGCGGCCGCCGTATTGGTGGCCTTCACCTCCCAGGCACCGGGACAAAGCGGCAAACCAGCCGAGATCGGTATCGGCATTTTCACCTTCACGTCCGGGCCGGCAGCTGCGTATGGCATGCCTGGGCGAAACGCGGCCGAGCTGATGATCAGCCAGATCAATGCCGCCGGCGGCATCGGCGGCGTGCCGATCAAGCCGATCTACGTCGATGAGGGTCAAGGCACCGAAGGTGTGGTCGCGGAATTCCGCAAGCTCGCGTCAGACCAGACGAACCAAGCCATGATCGCCGCGCTGTCGAGTGCGAACTGCTTGGCGCTCGCGCCGGTTGCCGAGCAGCTGCAGATGCCGACCTTCATGTGGAATTGCGATACGCATCAACTCTTCCTGAAGGACCGCTACAAATACGTTTATCGGACCAATTCGAGCACGGTGCCGGAATTCATCGCCTCCGCGCTCTATCTCCTGTCGATCAAGCCGGACGTAAGGAAGGTCGCGATCATCAATCCGGATTACGCGTTCGGTCGCGACGCCGCGCTGATCTTCAAGGAGACGCTGAAAGCATTGAAGCCGGATGTCGAAGTCGCCGCCGAATTGTTTCCGAAGCTCGGCTCCCCAAGCTTCAATACGGAAATATCGCGTATCGTGGCCGCCGCGCCCGACGTGGTCTTCTCCAATCTCTGGGGCGCCGATCTTGAGAACTTCGTGCGCCAAGCCGCGCCACGCGGACTGTTCTCCGGCCGACAGGTGGTCCTTGCGCTCGGCGAGTCGGTCCTGCAACGCGTCGGCGGCAGTATTCCCGACGGCGTTATCATCGGCGTCATCGGCGACGGCTGGTGGATGTCTCCGGATGCACAGGCAAAGCCACAGGCCAGAACGTTCGTGGACGCCTATAGGCAGAGATACAACGAGTATCCGGTGTTCCCCTCGTTCAAGATGACCAACACGATTCTGGCTATCAAGGCGATCTACGAGAAGGCGATCGCCAGCGGGAGTGGCAAGTGGCCCTCGCGCGACGACCTGGTGGCGGCCGCGAAAGGCATGAAGTTCGATACTCTCACGGGAACGCTGGAGCTGCGCGAAGATAACGACGGCCTGGTCGATCAGATCGTCGGCGTGACCAAGAAGGATGCCGGACAGCCGTTCCCGATCATGAGCGAGATGGTGCGTTATCCGGCGAGGGCCGTTACGCCTCCCGCCGGCGTTGATCCAATCGCTTGGATCGGTCAGCTCAAACCCGACATGCTGGCGCAACTGCCGAAGCCCGGATCGTACAAGTAAAGGCTCGATCATTCCTCTCCTGAAAGGAGAGGGTTGGCTCCTTTCGAAGCGAGCGGCCGGTTGGGGTGAAATGACTTTCAGAGCAACCCCTCCTGACGCGCGCTTCGCGGCCCTCCACCCTCGCCCGCAACTGCGGGAGGGTTAACAACCCGTTTCGGCGAACGTAGGCATGCTCGCCAGCTACGCGCCGTTGATCGTCGATGGGCTCGCCGACGCGGCGCTGATCTTCTTTGTCGCCGTCGGGCTTACGCTCGTGTTCAGCGTCGTGCGCATCCTCAACGTGGCGCATGGCAGCTTCTACGCGCTCGGCGCCTATCTCAGCGTCGTCATCGCATTGTGGTTGGCGGGACAACGCGTCGGCGCCGCCTTGACGTTGCCGGCGCTGATCGTGGGCCCGATCCTGATCGCGCTCGTTATGGGGCCGCTGATCGAGCGCGGGCTCCTGCGCTGGACCTATGGCCGGCCGGAAGCGCTGCAGATCCTCGTCACCTTCGCGCTGTTCCTGATCCTGGAGGATCTCCAGAAGCTCGTCTTCGGCGTGCAGTCATATTTCCAGGATGCTCCGATGCAGCTCCTCGGCACGATCGAGATCGGCGGCATCGTCTACCTGAACTACCAGCTCGTGCTGATCGTTCTGGCCGTGGTGACGGCCATCGGGTTGCGTCTCGTGCTGACGCGGACGCGCCTCGGCAAAATGATCATCGCCGTCGTTGCCGACCGCGAAGTTTCGTTGACGCTCGGCATCGATGCGCGCCGCGTATTCGTGTACGCGTTCACGCTCGGCGTGTTCCTTGCAGCGCTAGGCGGCTCGCTCGCCTCCCCGACCGTCGGCGTGGCGCCTGGCCTCGGCGCCGAAACCATTGTGCTCGCGTTCGCGGTAGCGGCGATTGGCGGTCTCGGCCAGATCGAAGGCGCGGCGGTAGCGGCGCTGCTGGTCGGGCTCACGCGCAGCGCGGCCATCTATTTCGCGCCGGAGTTTCAGCCGGTGGTGCCTTATCTGGTGATGCTGGCCGTGCTGCTGGTGCGCCCGTATGGCCTGTTTGGCGCGATCAGCCTGAGGCGGATCTGACGTGGCGGCGCTGCGGTACGTGGTCCCGCTGGCCCTGGTCGCGGCGCTGCTACCGCTCGTTCTGCCCTGGCTTAATTTTCCGCTGACGGTCGCCGTCGGCAAGGGCTTCGCGGCCCTTGGCCTGGCGCTGTTGCTGCGCGCCGGACTGATCTCGATCGGGCATGCGCTGTTCTTCGCGATCGGCGCCTATGCAACCGCGCTCCTGATGCGGCGCTTTGGCGTGAACGAACTGTTCGCCGTCCTCGTACTTTCGACGATCATCGCGGCACTGTCCGGCTTGGTGATCGGCGCGTTCATGGTGCGCTACCGCGCCATCTTCTTCGCGATGCTGAACCTCGCCGTGTCCATGGTGTTCTTTACGCTGCTCTCCAAGCTCTACCACTTGACCGGTGGGACCGACGGCCTGCGCGTCGCCACGCCGAGCATCCTGGGAGTGGCGCTCGACCGCGCGACCTTCGACACGACATTGCTGCTGATCGCGCTCGCGCTGATGGTCGCCGTGGCGGTGCTCGTGCAACGCTATCTCGCCAGTCCGCTTGGCGTGGCATTGAGCGCGATCCACACCAACGAGGTGCGCCTCGAGTATCTCGGTGTCTCCGCGAGCGGCGTGTTGCTCGTTGCCTACACGGCGTCGGCCGCGCTCGCGGGCGTCGGCGGAGCGATCTCCGGCATCGCGGTCGGCCACATCGTTCCTGAGTTCTCGTATTGGACGCTCTCCGGCCAACTGGTGCTCATAGCGGTCCTCGGCGGCACCGGCGGCGTGGTCGGCGCATTCATCGGCGCGTTCTTCCTCGAACTGGTCCGCACGTTCGCGGTCGGCTTCGCGGCCGATGCCTGGAACATGGTGATTGGCGTGGCCCTGCTGTCGGTGATCTTCTTCCTGCCGGAAGGTCTCTATGGGCTGATCGCCCGCGCCGAAAGACGAAAAAGAGCAGCCGCGTGAGCCCGCCTCTGCTCAGCGCCCGCGATCTGCACGTGAGCTTCGGCGGCGTTGCCGCCGCCGATGGCGTCGATCTTGACATCTGGCGCGACGAGTTCGTCGCGATCATCGGCCCGAATGGCTCCGGCAAAACGACATTCCTCAACCTGTGCACCGGGTACATTCGTCCGTCGCGCGGCAGCGTGCTGTTCGAGGGCCAGAGCATCATCGGCATGTCGCCGCGGATGATCGCGCGCCGCGGGATCACGCGCGCCTTCCAGATCCCGCAGCTGTTCACCGAGCAGGCGCTCATTGTCAACCTCATGCTGGCGATCGCCGCGCGGGAGGGCATCTGGCAGGCCGCGCGGCCCCTCGCTCGCGCGGCCTACCGCGATGAAGCGCTTCGGACGCTCGCGTTGTTCTCGCTCACGCACGCCGCCGACTGGCCGGCTTCGGCGCTGCCTGAGGGAATGCGCAAGCTTGCCGACATCGCGTTGGCGATGGCCCTCAAGCCCCGCTTGCTCCTGCTGGATGAGCCGACGAGCAGCGTCAGCGCCGCCGAGAAGTTGCCGCTGATGGATACGATCGTCCAAGTCTTGCGGCGCGAGTCGGTCACTGCGCTATTCGTCGAGCATGACATGGATGTGGTGGAACGTTATGCCGGACGCGTGCTTGTGTGGGACGCGGGCCGCGTGATCGCGTCGGGCGAACCTGCGATCGTACTGCGCAATGCCGACGTGCTCGAACGCGTAATCGGGGTGGCGTGATGCTGCGGCTCGCGTCCGTCAAGGTGGACATCGCGCAGCAGCCGGTCTTGCGGGGCGTTAGCTTCGACGTGGTACCTGCCCACACCACCGTGCTGATCGGACGCAACGGCGCCGGCAAGACGACGACGCTTCGCAGCATTATGGGCCTGCTGCCGCTCGTCGGCGGCGAGATCGCGCTCGATGGAGTGGATCTCGCGACCGTCGCGGCGCACGAGCGGGCGCAGCATGGATTGGGCTACGCCCCGGAGGACCGGCGCCTGATTCCGGAGTTCTCGGTGGAGGATAACCTACTCCTGCCCACCATCGCGTTGCGAGTTGCGCAGCACCAGCGCAAAGCGCGCCTCGATGAAGTTTATGCTCTGCTTCCTGAATTGGCGCCGCTGCGACGGCGCGCCGGCGGCGTGCTTTCGGGCGGGCAAGGAAAGATGGTGGCGCTTGGGCGCGCCCTCATGGTCGGTACGCGCTACCTGCTGCTCGACGAGCCATTCCAGGGATTGGCGCCCGCCCTCGCGCTCACCTACGCCAGCACGCTCGCGCGCTTGCGCAAGCAACGCCCGGAACTCGGTCTGCTGATCACTGAATCGACGCCGAAGCTGCTTGAGCGGATCACCGATGCGACGCTGCAGATCGAGCGCGGCGAGGTGACGACCTTGCAAGCCGTCCCTTAGGCTCAGCAGAAGACGCGATCGAGCGGCCAAGGGAACTCAGCAACCCCGAAGATCCGACTTCAATGCGCCGGTGATTATTGGATTCCCGCATCCCGGGAACGCTGCCGTGAAGTGGCCCCCGGCTCAGGCGGGATCGTAATAGTGAATTTCCAGGAGCAGGCAGCCATTCTCGGACTTGAACGGGCCATGCACCGCGCCAGGCGGGCGGCATGCATAGGTGTGCGGATGGAATGCCTTTCCGCCGTTGCCGCGCTCGTCGTTGCCGACCGTCAGGTCGCCCGCTATGAGCAAGACCTCCTCCCAGTAATCGTGCACAAACGGCTTGGTAGTGTAGACGCTGGGTTCGAAACGAAGCAGCCGCGTGCGGCTGCCGCGCTTGGCTGATTCATTCAGGCTGCCGGCCAGGATCTTCTGCTGGATGCCGCTCGGATAGCCGGCCGGCACTTCCCATCCGCTGCCAAGATCGAGCGTGTGGAACTCGTCGTGCGCCTTGTTGATCGCCATCTGCTTTCCTCGCTCCGCCGCTGTCTGTGCTGCCGCGCCGACGCCAGCGATTGAATAGCTCGACAGGATTGCTTCGACAATGTCCTTGGGACGGGTAACGGTTGGGGAGAACGTCCGCGAGCCACCGCCTTATGAACGTTCAGAGATCAACGCTGCTTCAGATCGGCCGCGATTTCATCAGCACGCTGGTCGGCGATTCAAGAGCTATGCTCAGTCTGCGACTTGTCGATCTTGAGCGGCAAACGCTTCCACGCGCTGACTCGCGCCGGGGCTGCCGCGATGGCGGCATTGGATCGGGGAGGGTTCAAGATGGGAAAGCTCGAAAATAGGACGGCGATTGTGACCGGCGGTGCAACGGGCATTGGCCGTCAATATTCGCAGGCCCTCGCGCGCGAAGGCGCGACGGTCGCCATCGTCGATCTCGCCGATTGCGAGACTGCCGCCGCTAAGATCAATTCCGGCCTGGGCCGCAAGGCCTGCCTCGGCATTTCGGCCGACGTCGGTGATGAGGTCGCCGTCAAAGGAGCGATGTCGAGGATTCTTGAAAACACCGGTCGGATCGATGTCCTGGTCAACAATGCGGCGATCTACTCTGCGCTTGCGCCCGTTGCGTTTGCCGATATCGACGTTGCGCAGTGGGACAAGGTCATGGCCGTCAATCTGCGCGGCCCTTTCTTGATGGTGAAGCACGCCGCTCCGACAATGATCGCGCGCAAGTACGGCAAGATCATCAATGTCAGCTCGGGCACGGCCTATAAAGGAATGCCTTTGATGTTGCACTATGTGACGTCAAAGGGCGGAATTCTTGCATTCACTCGCGCACTCTCACGCGAACTCGGTGCGCACAACATTTGCGTCAACACGCTGGCGCCGGGACTGATCAAGACCGAGGGCACTCACGCCAATGCAGCCCGGACCGCGGCTGCCCGTGATCAGGTCATACGAAGTAGGGCACTTCAACGAGACGGTTATCCGGCCGACCTGCTGGGAGCACTGATCTTCTTGTCATCCGGAGACAGCGACTTCATCACGGGGCAGACGATCGTTGTTGATGGTGGATCGGTCAACACCTGAGAGTCTGACCGGAAAAGAGGCACCTGTTTTTCCGGCGTTTCTCAACCCCGTCATGCTGAGGCGCTTTCCCCGACGAAGTCGGGGAAAGCCTCGAAGCACGTGCGGCGGCACCGTTGGCGACTTCTGGATCATCCTTCGAGGCTCGGCCGCTTCGCGGCCGAGCGCCTCAGGATGACGGGGTTAGTTTCCGGTCAGGCTCTGAGGCGGCCGTGTGAGCCCTATACGTATTGCGAACGTGGTACGGGAATGAAGTCGCCGGGCCGAGCGCGTCTCGACGCGCGGCACGCATGCCCGCCTGATCTCCTGTGACGGACGCCATGATCGACGCGGCGTGCCCTCGTCGCGGTCGACCGCACCAAGCCGGCGCCTTAAGTTTAGCCCTCAGGGTATTTCTTGATCGCCGATGATCGTGAGCGTGCCGGCCGACGGATCGACTTCTACCTCGGCTCCGTTCGGAACTGCGAGGGTGACGTCTTGCTCGAATCCGGCAAGCATCGGCACATCGCCGAGTGCCGCGCCCTGGGCCAGGATCGGGTTGACGGAATTGAGCACCACCGCCAGCGGGACGACGCCGCGGGACTGCATCTCGTGCAGCATCCAGGCGGTGGCGACGCCGCCCTTGGCGGTGTCGAGCACCAATATCTTGCCGACATAGGACTGGCCGGCCAGCTTGTGGGTCGGCCGGCAGAACACGCCGGCGGTGCGGTCGAGATCGTAACGGGCCGAAAAGCCGTCGCTGGCGACCAGCGCAATGCCTCGCACCGTGCGGCCGATGGCATGACGGGCGCGCAGAACCCTGTCCGTCATCCGAGCCTCAAGGTGCCGCTTGCCGCCGCGCGCACGCACTCTTCCATCGAGGCCAGCATCGGCCGATAACCGTACCCCCCGAGAATGTTCACCAGCTTCGCGCTGTTGGTCGCAAGCGATCTCCAGCCGTTGGCCTCGGCGATTTCGCGCGCATAGGATTGGTAGAAGCACATGCCGGCGAGCACGTTGCCGCCGGCGGCCTCGATGCGCGCCGTATAGCCGGCCCGGTCGGCATCCGGCTTGACCTGGGGACTGGTGACGGCGAGCAGCGGCACCTTGAAGCGCTGCCCGTCGCACAGCTCGGCCAAATCACGCAGCTCATAGAGGCTCAGCTGCGGTGCCGAGAACACGACCACGTCGACCGTGTCGCTGGTGTAGTAGGACTTTTGCAAGGCGATCACATCATCGCGCGTGACGCGGTGGCTCGGCAGATTGCCCGGCGCGACATCGGCCAGGCGCGCCGCTTCCGGTGTCAGTCCGACGACATGGAAGAGCGCGGTCGAGCCGAAGCTCGCCATGGCGGCGCCGAAATGCTTGAGCTGATCCGAGCGCGGGGCGCCTTCGATGCCTTCGATCACCGGAACCGCCCAGTAGTTGCCGGCGATCCGCCCGATGACGGCGCCGAGCGCGCCCCACTCGTTGAGCGACACCGGCGCGAAATCGACGCGAACATGCAGCGTTGCGCGGCGCTGCTGCGCGAGGTGGAAGCCATAGCGCGGGGTGCGGCCGGTCAGGCCCGCCGCCAGTGCGGAGGGTCCGCCCTCGAAGTTCGACAGCGCGCCGCACACGGAATTCGAATAGATGACCACCCCGGTGTCGCCGAAGGCGACGTGCTCGCGACGGATCGGCGCCTGGATGGTCTGATAGTTGATGCAGGTGTCGGTCATCGTGACGCCGAGCTTGACGAGGGCAGCGATCGCGCGCCGCTCCAGCTCGAGCATGGCGGTGGTCTGCCCCAGCATGCTGGCTTTGGCAAAGTCGGTGCCGCGCGGATCGGTGATGGTCGGGATCCTCACCCGTCGCTGGCCCTCGTCGTAGGCCGCCAGCTCCTCCAGGTAACACACGCCCGCTTCGCCGAGGCTTTCGGTATCCGCCATGATGTGCGCCTGCGTCACCGGTACGAAGTCGGCGGCGCCGAAGAAATCTCCGACGCTGATCTGATGGCGCAGCGCGCGTTGCGGCAGCGGGCCGTGCCTGCCGGCGAGAATCTCCTGCTCGTCCTCGTTCAACCGCATCCGCATCATTCCATGGTGACGCCGGACTCGCGCACCGCCTTGCTCCACTTGTCGAGCTCACGCCGCTGGAATTGCGCGAAGTCGGCGCGGCTCAAAACCGTTGGCACGACGCCAAGCGGCTCGAGCTTGCTGCGGAACGCGTCGCTGCGCACGGCCCCGGCGATGGCGTCGGCAAGCGGCGCCGCCAGGTCGTCGGCCATCCTTGCCGGGGCGAACACTCCCCACCATGCCGTGGTCTCGAAGTCTGCGTAGCCGGATTCGGCGACCGTCGGCACCTGGGGCAGCACCGGCGAGCGCGCGCGGCTCGAGACGGCGATCGCGCGCAACCTGCCGCCTTGTACGTTCGATATCACCGATTGCAGCGGATCGAACATGAGATCGATCTGCCCGCCGACGAGATCGGTGACGGCCGGCGCGCTGCCCCGATAGGGTACGTGCTGCATGCTGATCCCGGCCGCGCGCTTGAAGATCTCGGCGGTCAGGTGTCCGGGCGTGCCGTTGCCGGCGGTGCCGAACGTGAGCGTGCCCTGCCGGCGCTTGGCAAGGTCGACCAGGTCGGCAAGGCTCATCACCGCCAGCGCGGGGTGCACGACGATCGCCACCGGCGCGGCCGCGACCAACGAGATCGGCGTAAAGTCGCCGACCGGATCGTAGGGGAGCTTCTTGTAGAGGCTGGCATTGATGGCGTGGGTGCCGACCGTCGCCATCAGCAGCGTCGCGCCGTCGGGCGCGGCTTTTGCGACCGCGTCGGCGCCGATCGAGCCGCCCGCGCCGCCGCGATTGTCGATGATGATCGTGGCCTTCAGGGCATCGCCCACGAATTGCGCCAGCGGTCGCGCCACAATATCGGTCGGCCCGCCGGCCGGAAACGGCACGATCAAGCGGATTTGCTTCCCGGCAAATGGCTGCGCGCTCGCGCTGCGCCCGTAGATCAGAGGCGCCGTGGCGGCAACCGCCATGGCGCCGAGAAAATGCCTGCGCCGCATGAGCTCCCCCCGCAACCGATGCGATCTTGTTCTAGCCTGATGTCGCCGGCTTGCGAACTGCCAACTCCTCAAGCCACTTGAGAGCGGGCGCTGCATCGCCGGACCCGAAGGTCGTGAGGTCTTCTCCAAGTTCCAGGATGCGGGCGTAGGTCCGACGCGTTTCCGCAAATGAGCTGATCGACCGTCGCGGCCGGAGCCCGGTCGCCGGCGAGCTGACGGCAGGTCAGCTTTCGGTCCAACAGCACCGGACGCCCCACCAGGATGAGGACCAAGTAAGCTAGCGCAACCCATCGTGCTTGATGCCAATGACCCCCGCATGGACGTCTCCTAGCTTCTCAATACGGGTCTTGGCAAAACCAACTTCTCGCATCCACTCAGTGCATTCCGCACCAGTGTACTCGAACCCGCCGGCCGTCTCGATCAGCATGTTGAGACTGGAAAGCAGTCCGTGCGCATGCAGGCGATCGTCGTCGACGAGAGGATCATAGACGATGAGCGCTCCACCATGCGGCAGCGCGTCGTACGCCTTCGTCAGCAGCAATTTCTTCGTCGGCAGATCCCAATTGTGCAGGATGCGCCCCATGACGAAGACGTCTGCCGGGGGCAGCGGGTCTGCAAAGAAGTCGCCTGGATAGAACCGAAGCCGTTCGTTCAGAGCGTGCTTATTCACATAGGCCGAGAAGACGGGCTCGACTTCGGGAAGGTCAAAACCGCCGCCCGTCAGGTGAGCGTGCACTCGCGCAATTTCCACCGGCACACAACCCTGCGCGGTCCCGATGTCGATGACGGTGCGATAGTGGATCCAAGGAAAATTCCTCGCGAGCGTCTGGGCCGCCAACAGACTGCCAGCGGTCATTCCGCTCAAAAAAATTTCCTGGGCAACTTTGTCGGCATAGAGTGCCGGATAGCTGCCCGTAGCCAATGCGCCGCTTTGCGGCGTCCCGCTTCGGAGTGCCCGCGTCAGCCAAGTCCAATTCTGGTAATGACGCGCGTTAAGGTGCTCCAACAGACCGCCAATGTAGGTCGACTTTTGCCGATCCAGGTAAAGATCGGCGTCTGACTGGTTGCAGTATCGGCCAATCGCGTCACGCTTCAGGAAGTTCAACGCGACAAGCGCATCGAAGAAATCGCGGGCGCCACGCCGATGGAGTCCAAGCCGCGCCGTGAGGGTGTCCAGATCCAATGGCCCGTTCGACAGTGTCGTGAAGACACCAAGCTCGACCGCGCTGAACAACGCTTTGGATTTCCAGAACCCATAACCGATCTCCAGGATATGATCTGGCGTTATGGCAGAGCCATCCCGGATATCGTTCACCGCAGGCTTCCCACGATGGGAGCGTCCCACATTGGCGCGGGACGCTCCACGGCAGGCCCCATCGGGGTGCTTGTTTCTTGCTTGAGTCATCGTCGACATCAGTCGATCTTGATCTTGGCGTCGCGTACAACTTTGTCCCACTCAGCCAATTCTGCCTTGATGTGGAGGGCAAAGTCTTCGGGCGTGCGGACCAGGGGGCCAAAACCGAGGGTCGCCAAACGGTCCTTGACGTCCGGAAGCGCTAACAGCCGCGCGATCTGGCGGCTGAGAAAGCGAATAACTTCCGCAGGTGTTCCGACCGGGACCAGCACGCCCGTCCAATATCCGACTTCATGGTTCGGGATGCCGGCCTCCTCCAACGTCGGTACGTCGGGCAAGGCGGGCGAGCGCTGTTTGTCGGCGACCGCCAGCGCCCGCAGCTTGCCGGCTTTAACGTGCTCGGCGACAAGCGGCAGCGTGATGTGGAGAATTTCGGTCTGACCGGCAAGCGTCGAGAGCACGGCCGGTCCGCCGCCCTGGAAGGGCACCTGCACAACATCCGCGCCGTGGGAGAGCTTGAACAACCGCTCGCACGCGATGTGCGGCGAGGTCCCGTAACCCGGGCTGGCATAAGTGTACTTGCCGGGATTGGCTTTGATCAGAGACATCAGCTCCTTCATATTTGCAGCGGGAACCGATGGGTGCACGGCGATTGTCTCGGGCGCAGCTGCGATCGTGGCGACCGGCGTGAAGCTCTTGAAGGGGTCATAAGGGACTTTGGATTTGACCAGCGGCTGCACCACAAAGTCTTGATTCACGATCAAGAGGGTGTGGCCGTCGGCCGGAGCGCGCGCCGCCGCTCCCGTGCCGATCGTTCCTCCCGCGCCGCCGAGATTCTCCACGTAAAACTGCGCGCCGGAGAGCTCCGATAGCTTTTGCGCGACGAGGCGCCCGATGATGTCGGCGGCGGCCCCAGGCTGGTAGGGGACAACGACCTTGACCGGTCTGGTCGGATAACCCTCGCCTCGCGCGGGCCGTTGACCCGCGTCCGAAAGCGCGAACAGCGGCAGGAATCCCAGAACCAAAAACGACAGCGACGTCTTCATCGCAACCTCCTGTACGGTTGGAGTGTATCGTGCTGTCGGGCCCGACCAGCATGGATCTTCCAGCTGGTCACTTTGAGACTAGCCGAAATGGCTCATAACAGGTAATTCTATTGTTTGATCAGGCCATAACTGTTCGATGATGAGACAGCTCATGCATTGGTCAGACCGACTCGGACGCCGGCTGAAGTTACGCGACCTGCACATTCTCCTTGCCGTCGCCAAGTCGGGCAGCATGGGAAAGGCGGCAGCCGATCTCGCTATTTCTCAGCCTGCGGTGTCGAAGGCGATTGCCGATGTCGAGCATGCGGTCGGTCTGCGGCTTCTCGATCGGGGGCCCCACGGAATCAGGCCGACACTCTACGGGCAAGCACTGCTGCAATGCGGCGTCGCCGTGTTCGACGAGCTCCGGCAGGGAGTTAAACAGCTTGAATTTCTGACCGACCCGACCGCCGGGGAATTGTGCATCGGATGCAATGAAACTCTCTCCGCGGGATTCGTATCCGCCGTGCTCGACCGTCTCTCGCGGCAGTATCCACGGGCCACTTTTCATCTCGTTCCTGCAGATCGCGCCACGCTCTTGAACCGCGAGCTGCGCCAGCGCACCGTCGAGCTCGCCGTTACCACTACACCAGGTCTGGACCTGGAAAAGGATATCGAGGTGGATGTCCTGTTCGAGGACCGCTTCGTTGTCCTTGCGGGGGCGGAAAGCAAATGGGCTCGCCGCCGAAAGTTCACTTTAGCTGACGTGATCAACGAGGCTTGGATTCTACCGCCACCCGACAGCCTCCCGGGGTTGAGCATCGCCGAGGTGTTTCGCGCGAGTGGCTTGGAGCCTCCTCACGCGCACATGGTCTCGTTTTCCATCCCGTTGCATCAGCATCTGCTGGCCACGGGACGTTACTTGACGATGCTTCCGATGTCGATGTTGCGCTTCGGCAAACATTTGCCTCTCAAGTTGCTGCCGGTTGAGACACCCGAAAATACTTATCCAACCGGGATTGTTACCCTGAGGAACCGAACGCTGGGTCCGTTGGCTCGGCTCTTCATAGACTGCGCGCGCGAAATCGCGAGACCGTTGAGAAAAGGGAATTAGAAGGGCCAGCGATGATACGTGTCCTGTTTGAGGCCAGACCCGGACGTACGGCCATGCCCAAACGCTGTAGATTGCCGTCATGAAGACGATTCCCAAGCACCGCATCGACGCGCTCACCGACGGCGTCTACGCCATCGTGATGACGATCCTCGTGCTCGACATCAAGTTGCCGGCGCAGGCGCACTACGGCAGCGCCGCCGAGCTCGTGGCCGCGCTCGGCAAGCTCGGCCACGAGTTTCTCGCCTACGCGATCAGCTTCTTCGTGCTGGCGGCGTTCTGGCGCGGCGAGGCGTCGGCGCGCGGCGGGCCCGAAGAAGCTTCCGACCGCCACGCCGGCTGGTGGCTCCTGCGGCTGTTCTTCATCACCTGCGTGCCGATCTCGACCAGCATCGTCGGCAGCTACGGCTACCTCGCGCCGGCGGTCTGGCTCTACGCCGCCAACATGATCCTGGTCACCGTGCCCGGCCTGGCGATGGCCGAGCTCGCACCTGACGAGCCGCAACTCCGGCGCGCGACGCGCATCCGGCTCGGCGTCCTGATCGTCTCGGCGCTCATGTCGGTGGCGGTGAGCCTGGTTGAGCCGACGATCGCGATGTACGCCTATCTCATCAATTTCGCGGCCCCCGCGCTGGCGGCGTGGCGCGACCGCGCGTCCGCGCCGGCGGCGTAGCCGGAGCGGCGGGACCTCACGTCTTGGTCCGCCGCTTCTTCTTCGACTTCTTAGTCCTGCGCCCGAAAGTGCCGACGCGCGCCACGTTGGCGGCCGCCACCCGGAACGGGCCGGCGCGCGCGAGCTTCACGGCCTTGTCGCGGTCGTACCACCACGTCTCCACGATGCCGCGGCCGTAGCGCGGCTTGATGGCCGGCCTATCATAGACGTCCCAATAGGCCAGCCAGTGCACGGCCTTGTACCACATTGGGATCCAGTAGCGCCCGGCACGGATCAGCCGGTCGAGCGCACGGCACGCCACGGTGAGCTCCGCGCGGCTGTTGGCGGCGACGACGGTTTCGATCAGGGCGTCGATCGCGGGCTCCCGAATGCCGGCAAGGTTGAACGAGCCTTTCGTCGCCGCCGCCTGCGAGCCGAAGAACTGCCGCAACGCCTCGCCCGGCGTGGCCGAAAAATTGGCGCGCTGGATGACGACGTCGAAGTCGAACTCGTCGAGACGGCGCCGATACTGCACGGCATCGACGATGCGCACACTGGCATCGATGCCGAGCTTGGCCAGGTTCTTGATCAACGGCATCGTGTGCGGCTGGAACGTCGGCTCCTCGAACAGGAACTCGACCGTGAAGCGCTCGCCGTCGGCGTTGACCCGCTTGCCGTCCCGGATCGCCCATCCGGCCTGCCGCAACAGCCCGTCGGCACGGCGCAGCAGCGCGCGGTCATGGCCCGAGCCGTCGGACACCGGCGGCACGTATGGGTTGCCGAACACCTCGTCGGGCACCTTGCCGCGCCACGGCTCGAGCAGCGCGAGCTCCTCGGGACCAGGCGGCCCGTGCGCCACCAAGTCGGAATTCTGGAACACCGAGTGCGTGCGCTGGTAGGACCGATACATGATGTTGGCGTTGGTCCATTCGAAATCGAACGCGTCGATCAGCGCTGCGCGCGCCCGCGCGTCGCTGAACTGCTCCCGTCGGGTATTGAGAAGCCAACCCTGGCCGCCGGACGGGGAATGGTCGGGAATGACGTCCTTCCTGATGCGGCCGGCGCGCACCATCGGCAGGTCGTAGCGCATCGCCCAGAAGCGCGAGGAGAGCTCTTCGCGGAACAGGTAGTTCCTGGCCGTGAAGCCCTCGAACTCGACCACGCGGTCGCGATAGAACTCGTAGCGCAGCACGTCGAAGTTCAGCTGGCCGCGGAAGATCGGGAGCTCGGCGCCCCACCAGCCTTTCACCCGTTCGTACTCGATGAAGCGCCCGATCTCGAAGCGGCCGACCTTGTAGGGGCCGGACCCGAGCGGCGCCTCGACGGTGCTCTCGTCGAACGGCCTCCCGGCATAGTAGGCGCGGGAGAAGATCGGCAGCCCGGCGACGAACAGCGGCAGGGTGCGGGCGCGGGTGCCGAAGCGCACCACGACGGTGGCGTCGTCCGCCGCTTCGGCGGCCTCCATGTCCTCCAGCGCTTGCGCGATGTTCGGATGCCCCTTGGCCTTGAGGGTGGTCAGCGAGAACGCAACGTCGTGTGCCGTCAGTGGCGTTCCGTCATGAAATTTCGCCTCCGGCCGCAACAGGAACCGGTAGGTGCGCCCGTCCGCCGAGAGCTGCACCAGGCGGGCGGCGGCGCCGTACCACGAATCCGGCTCGTCGAGCGCCGGGGCCAACAGGGTGGCGAAGGTCCATTCCATGCCCTGCGCGCCGTCGCCCTTGAGGATGTAGCTGTTGAGCGAGTTGAAGGTCAGGAAGGACTGGTTGTAGGCGCGGATCTGGCCGATGAACGACAGCCTGCCGCCCTTGGGCGCGTTCGGATCGACGTAGTCGACATGGCGGAAGTCGGCCGGATACTTGAGATCGCCGTAGGCCGAGAGGCCATGGGTTTCGATCTCGTTGGCGCGCGCGGCGAATGGGCGCAATGCGATCGCCGCCAATGTCGCGGCGCCGCTGACGATGAGGCCGCGGCGCGTCGTGGGGTGGGGCTGAGGCCTGTCGGCAACCATGGCAGCTCGACCGCTACGGCGACGGTGTTCCGGCCGGCCCCCTCGCACGCCCACGCGGACGCGTGCGAGCGCGGGCCGGTCGTTACGGGTCCACTGGTATATCAGCGAAGGTTGGAGCCGGCGCGGTCGGTATAGGCGGCAGGCTGGCCCGCCTTGACCACGCGACGGTCCACCTTGACGTCCGCGGTCACCGTTCCCGGGTTGCGGTCGCGGGCATGGATCCCGACGATCACCACGCCGAGCGCGGCGACCAGCGCCACTGCGACTATCCTGAGATGGGCGTGGCGGTCGGCCGACCGCAGCGACTCGCTCATCGATGTATCTGGTCTTTCGGTCCTTGCTTCTGCGATCGGCGCGCAAGTAGGGCAATCCATTGCGGCAGACCTACCAGACATCTCTCTCCTCGTTCATGATCTGAATCAGTTTCGCACCGCCCTGCGCCGTGCTTGTCTCTGACCTGCCGCATGGCTGACGATCCTGGCGGGACATCCGCGTGCAACCGACGCCCTCCAGCCGCGTTAGTGCGATGCCAACGGGAAGGGGTTCTCACATGACCAAGCGCGGTCAGCTCAAGACATTCATCGTCTCGGTCCTCGTGGGACTGCTGTGCACGGCCGGCAAGGCCGAGGCCGCGCAGTGCGGCAGCACCGCGGCCGGCTTCGAGGCATGGAAGCAGCAGTTCGCCGCCGAGGCCAGGGCCAGAGGCGTCAGCTCCGCCACCGTCTCAGCCCTGCTGGCCACCAACTACGCGACTGCGACCATTGCGGCCGATCGCGGCCAGCGGAGCTTCCGCTTGTCGCTCGACCAGTTTCTCGCCAAGCGCGGGGGCTCGGCCATCGTCGCGCGCGGGCGCGCACTCAAGCAATCCCATGCGGCGCTGTTCGCATCCATCCAGCAACGCTATGGCGTCCCGCCGGGGCCGCTTCTGGCCATTTGGGGAATGGAGACCGCCTTCGGCGGTCAGCGTGGAAATCAGCACACGTTGTCGGCCGTGGCCACTCTCGCCTACGACTGCCGCCGGTCGGCCTATTTCACCGATCAGCTCAACGCCTTGCTGTCATTGATCGATCGTGGCGTGCTCTCGGCCAACGCGCGCGGCTCCATGCACGGCGAGATCGGCCACACGCAATTCCTGCCCAAGAGCATCCTGAACTACGGCACGGGAAGCCTCGACAACGCCGCCGCCGCCCTGACCTCGACGGCAAATTTCCTCAAGGCCCATGGCTGGCGCGCGGGTGCGGGATACCAGCCGGGGGATGCCAATTTCGCGGCCATCCAGGCGTGGAACGCCGCTTCGGTCTATCAACGGGCCATTGCGCTCATCGGCCAACGGATTGACGGGGGAGGCGACTAGCCCAGGGCGGGGACTCATCGGCGCGCAGCCATAGCCTGATGGACGCAAGCCGAGTTGAGCCACGATCCCGCTGGTACGCTCAAGGTGGCGAGCCCACGCATGCCTCATCCGGGCCGGGCTCTCAGCTCGCCGCCGCTCATAATCCGGACCTATCTCGCCTGGTTAGAAATTCGTCCGGATACGATGACCAGCGACGCTCCGGCACATAGCCGTAAGCTCTTTGGGCCTCCGCTTGCTGCAGATGAAGTCGTCGCTTGGCCTCTTGCTTGGCGGCTTGCTTTGCTCGCCTGGCGCGCTCAAGCTGCGCGGCTTGGTTTTCCGCCGCGTTGCGCGCGCTTGCCATCGCGGCAGGCTCTGAAGGTGGCGGGACCTGTGCGCGAAGCGCTTCGGCTCGCTCCCTCTCCGCCAACAGGGCCTTCTCCTTTCGCTCCTTCTCGGCCAATGCAGCGGCCTTCTCCTTTTCGGCATAGGCGTGCTCTTCGGCCTTTCTGTCGAGCCAGGCTTGAACGCGCGGACCCACGCTGGGCGCCTTCGCCTGTTGCTGAGCCGGCGACCGTCTGGGCGCCAGCTCCTTGGCCACGATCAGAGCGGCTGCCGTACCGCTTGCGATGATCGCGGCCGCGACGAGACACAGCACGATGTTTATCATGAGGCGCATGGCACTATCCGAGGCGCCGATCTCCGATTGGCGCGTTGTGGTGTCGTTGGGTCCTCGGGGCACGGAAGCCCAGCCGCACTGGCAAGGCTTCGTCTCGTTGTTTGCCTCCACTCAAGCTCGGCGCTGGCTGTCGGCCACCAACCTCAATCGCCTCCGGCCTCCGCCCACCCGTCCCAGCCTCGCAGCGAAGGGAAATCTCCGGCATGCCGAAGACGCAGAGTGGACCTGATCCTGTCCGTGAGCACGTCAAGCGCCCAGGGCACTCGAGATCTCGGAAAGCGTCGCTTTCTCCGCCTCACTCACCGCGATGCCGCCGATGCCGAGAAAGCCACCACCCTCCTCCGCCGCATTGGCGGTGCGTTGGCTGATTTGGCGCAACCAGTCCTTAAAGGCCGCTGCATCACCGGGTGCCTTTGCGGCGAGCAGTGCCGAAACCTGACGCAGGGCATCGACGGACTTGGTCTTGATCTCCGCGACTTTGGCGCCGGCGAATTTCGCCTTGAGTTCGTCGCGCGCGACGCTCCGACCCTCGCCAATAAGGTCGGTGGCTACGGCTTTGACCAGTGCGTTGGCCTTAGAGTCCGTCGTTGCTTGAGCGAGCGCCCCGCCACTGGCGAATGATTTCTTCAACAGACCCCAGAGCCCGCTCGGATCAGCAGCCGTAACGGCCATGCCGGCCATCATTGGGCTCTCGAGCAGCAGCGTCCATTCTTCCTTGGTGAAGTTGGTCTTGTCAGCCATTGATCTTCCTCCGCTACGGTCCCTCGCGCCATTGGCCGCAAGTCAAAAAGGGTCGACTCACCAGCGTCCTCGCCGTCGGCGCGCCCCGCGGGCGGGGCGCTGCGCTTCGCATTCGTCTCAACGACTCTCAGGGGAGCGTGGGCGGACGTTTTGGCGGCGCCCGCGCGCCCTTGATACCTAGGCTCTGGCGAGCGTATCGAGCTTTCCCCGAAGCGCGTCGATTGCGGGCTTTGCAACGCCTTCAACGCCCGGTGTTGCGAGGACCTTGTCACAGAGCTGATTGATGGTCGGCATCGCCGCCGCGATCAACTTGGCGAGCGCGCTCTTGCCCTCGGGCGCAAGTTTCGCGGAAAGCGTGGCGATCTCGTCGAGCTGCGCGGTTGCGTCGCGGATTTTGGGGATCGCGGCCTGGGCCGAAGCGGTGTCCGTTATCCCGGTAAGCACTGTCCGCAAGCCGCCGATCGACGAGTTGATCTGAGCCACCAGATCAACTCCGCTCACCGTCAGGTTCGGCGTCGCAAGGCCAGTGGTATCGATGACCTGTCTGGTCGGCTGGGCTGCGGGTGGAGGCCGCAGCTCCGCGACCTTGTGCGCGTCGGTGCCGGCGAAGAAGTACCAGGCGAGACCGCCGAGCGCGACGAGGGCAATCGCCCAATAGGGCCATTGCGACGATCCAGCGGTGCGTACTGCATGAGCGGCGGTGTTTTGCGTCGCATAGGCTGCCTGATGCGCTCCGGCAGCCGCCCTTTCGGCCGTACTGCCAATTCTGGTGACCGCCGCCGAGGCCGCCTCAGCGCTGCCGCGCATGCCGCCGGCGATGGTATCCAACAGACCCGTCGCGCCCAGCCGATCCGCCAGTCCGGACGGAATCGCGGCGGCAAACTGATCCTTCTGCGAGGTTAGAAGGGACGCAAGCCCGTTCGCATCGAGACCTGCACTGCGCTGCTGCTGACCCAGCGCTCCGACGACCACCGGGCCAAGTATGCCGAGCAGAGACTTGCCGGTACTCTCGCCGACGCCGCCGAACTTGGCGACGGACTGCGTCAACGCGTCGAGCGCGCCACCACCGAGCAAGCCGGACAGCGCGCTTGAGCCAGCGCTGGCGAAGGATTGCTGTCCCGCCTGTCCGATGAGGCTCTTGAGGTTGTCGAGCGTTCCGGGTTGCTGCTGCGCCACCGCAGTGGCGAGCTGGCGCGCGCCGCCCGGGCTGGCGGCGACGCCGGCCATGCTTGCAAGGATTGCAGGTATCGCACCTCCGACCATTTTCTGCGCGACGTCGCGGTCAAGACCCAAAGCAGACGCGATCTTCGCGATCACGTCCGGGGTCAGGAACTGCATGACGACAGAGACTAGATTGGTAGCCATGACATCCTCCTTGGTTCGTCCCAGAAGTGCCATGTTCCCCCTGTTTTGATCCGGACAATCCTACGTAGATCGACTGATGCCGGTCGCTGCCCGGGTTACTCGATGCCGAGCCATACCTCGCCGGGGCGAAGGAGGACGCTTACAGCGCCCACCTTGTACCCGGCGCACGCCACCATCGTCCACGATCGTCATGTGGGCCGACAGTGCACCTGGAGCGCATCGCTGCGCTCAAACCCGCCGGATGTCGAGTTGGCCCTTGGGCCTATAGCTCCTGCGGCACCTATCGCCCGTCTTGCGACCACGTCCCGTTTCAGCGGACGCTGGAGCGCGCGTTGTCCGTAACGGTGGCGGGTTGTCCGGTTTTGACCACGAGCCGGTCGCGCTCGACTACTCCCGCCGTCATCGTTCCCGGGTCGGTGCTCCGAGCAAAAATCCCGACCGTCACCACAACGATGGCGGCAACGAGCGCTACGGCGACGATCCTAATGTGCGTGTTGCGGTCGGCAGACAGGAGTGACCCGCTCATTGGCGTTGCCGTCCTCTTCAACATGGTTGACCTCCGTCCTCTCTTCTGCCTTGACGATACGTGACTGAACGGAGGCTCGCTTCACATCAAGCGATCATCCGTTCTTCCACCGCTCGCCACCGTCGGGATCGTGAACTGGAAATCAGTGCCATACGGTGTAGCTCGGTGAGGCCCAGAGTTGGCCACCATGCGCCTCTATAATACTTCGACAAATCGATAGCCCCATGCCCATGCCGGTGGGTTTGGTCGTGAACAGCGGATCAAAAATGCGATTACGGATCGCTTCCTCGATTCCAGTGCCCGAATCCCTGATCGTGACCTGAATGCTGTCTTCGCCGTCGACCTTCGATCCGATCTGTAGGACGCGAGGTCGGTCGGTGACGGAGCCCATGGCGTCCGCCCCGTTCATGATCAGGTTCATGATGACCTGTTGCAGCTGAACCCGATCGCCCAATGCAAGCGGAAGATCCGCGGGCAGTATCGTCTGAACCGCTACCGAACGGCTCCGCAGCGAGCCCACCGCCAGGGCGAGAACCTCTCCTATTGCCTCATTGATGTCGATCTCGACGTATTCCGGCTTGCGATGTTTGAGCAGCGCCTGAATGCGAGCGATCACCTTGCCTGCGCGATTGCCTTCCTTGATGATGTCCTCGAGTGAGTCCCTCGTCTCCTCGAGATTGGGCGGGGTCTGGGCCAGCCATCGGCGCGCCGCACTTCCGTGGGTGACGATCGCGGCGAGCGGCTGGTTGACTTCATGGGCAATGGAAGCCGCGAGTTCGCCCATGGTCGTGAGCCGCGCCACTCGTGCGAGCTCCCTCTCCGTCTCGTGCATGGCCGCGTTGGCGCGGACGCGCTCGGTCTCGTCCATCGTGACACCAATGTACTCGACCACGTCTCCGGGTCCTTCGAACGGCTTGCCGACGCTATGAAGGTGCTTAACCGTCCCATCGCGCAGCACGGCGCGGAACGGAATGTCTAACGGTATCCTTGTCCCGAATGGCTCGCGCGGCTGTTCTCTTCCAAGGAGGCTCGATCCTCTGGGTGAATCAACTCGATAAACATCTGATAAGACAACTGCGTCTTTGCCGGGTCGAGGCCGAAAATGCGCCACACCTCCGGCGACCAGAACAGCTCGCCGGTCTTGGTATTCCTGGTCCAGCAACCGGTATGACTCAGTTTTTCGGCCTCGGTCAGATAAGTCGCGGATCGTCGCAACTCGTGGACGAGCTGCTCTCGTTCGCGCTCCGCGTTAGTCAGATCCGTGACATCCCAATTGATGCCGACCATGCGCACTGGCGAACCGTCCGCGTCTCGGATGGTTAGCGCCGCGGCGCGAATGGCGCGAATGGCGCCGTCCGCTCGCTGCACCCTGTAGTCGGACCGGAATTCGCGATCACCGCGAAGTGCAGCCTCGACATTAGCATTGGCCCGCGCGAAGTCTTCCGGCACGAGGCTCCGCGACCAGGCATTGAAAGTGCCGCTGAACTCATCCTTGCGAACGCCGTAGAGCCGGTACGATCGAGTTGTCCCACACCAGCCGATCCTGCTTGACGTCCCAGTCCCAGATACCGAGGCCCGCCGCATCGATGGCGAGTTGCAGCCGCTCTTCGCTCACGCGCAGGCGAGCTTCGCTTTCCTTCAGCTCGCGCTCGCGGCTTTTCCGTGTCTCGACTTCTCCGACCAAATCATCAAACGATTTCTTGAGCCTGGCCGCCATGGCGTTGAACGATTCCGCGAGGGCATCCAGCTCCTCCAATTTGCTGCCTGGCACTCGTACGCTGAGCTCTCCGTGCGCCATCGTTCGCGTCGCGTGCGCCATGCGCCGGAGCGGCGCGGTCACCATCGACGCCAGCGCTGCGGCCAGCACGAGGGAGAGCACCAGCGCCAGGGCGAGCACCATCGCGGAACGGCTGTTAGCTTTGCGCAAGCCCGCCAAATAGAACGCTTCAGGCATGGCCGTGATCAGAGTCCAATGACGGCCGGCGCTGTCGTCGCGATACGCGGTCGCATAGGCTCGTCCACGTTTCCCGCGAGAGCGGCTTTGCCGTGACGTAATCGAACTGGAACTCCGTCGCATGGTGCAGACAGGCCCGACGGACCAGTGTGCCGCGCCAGAGCTGCAACCGCACTCTCGACCACCGGGTCGCCGACGGGAGCGGACGAGGCGATCATCTTGCCGGTTCGGTCAAGGATGAAGGCGCGACCCTCCGTGCCGACGGCTTGGCTTCGCAGCAGAGAGACGAGAGCATCTTCGCGCTGGGCGCCTACCGGCGACAGCGAACGCGCGAGGTAGTCGTCCAGCCGCATGCGGATGTTCGCCGACATTGCCTGATGGAGGTTCGTCGCCAGCTTCGCTGCATCATCGTCTGCGCTCCGAAGCGCGACAATCGCCGTGGCACCAACCATCACGAGCACGAGTGCGATGAATGGCGTGAAGATGAAGATCCGGATTGGAAGGCCTTCCTGCACCGCGTCGGCGTTGCCCCGCGTCTCGCCGCGGCCTGCTTCCCAGATCCACTCGCTGCTCCCAATCGCGCGTTCTCTCACGTGTCCGGGGATCTCCGCCCAGAACCATCCGAACCGTCTGGCCAGCGGCAGGGCGGCAAAAAAGGCCGCGGGCCCCATGACCCAGGTGATCGACGTCGTGAAGAACAGCGCCGGCGTGATGCTGTGATACGAAATCCCTGAGGGGAACTGATCCGAAGACACGTACCCCCACAACACGGGTTCCAGCGTCATGAACAAGACGGCGGCCGCGAGATATCGCCACCACGTCTTAGCCATCCGAAAGTCGGGATTCTTGCCAATGAACTGGTGGGCAATCCAGAAACACGCGGGATTGATGAAATATCCCGGCAGCCAGGCGAGCAGGAACTCCGGAGGGACGCCCTCAATCAAGTCCGACAAGCCGTACGCGAACGGGATGGCAATGAGCGCCGGGTACCCCAGAAGGACGACGCTCAACAGCACGACCAGATCCTTCAAGGACTCGAACGTCTGTGCGCCCGGTACCAACACGATGAATGATCCGATGTAGCCGGTCGCGATGATCAGCACGAACGTCAGCGGCACGCTCAGGAACGCCTTCACATTCCACGTCTGCCGCGCCCGGCCAAATCCCCAATGCTCCCCGACCCGGAACGTAAAGCCGCCGAATGCGCAGATAGCCAAGAGGAGGCCGACGATATAGGCGAATCGCCCCCATACCTCCAGCATCGGGAGCGGGATATTGCTCAACGATTTCCTCAAGCCAGGAGATGACGGCCGTCATGATAGATCACGGGGCGTTGCGGAGTGCTCGGTAACGCCGGCGATAGTAACGATGTCCCCGGGAAGGTGGTAGGCCAGCGGGGCGTCGAACCGCGTGTAGCCGGCGCGGAGGTCGCGGCCGGACATCCAAGAGCCTCGCGAGCCATTTGTCCCTGTGCGCTGTCAGCTCCGATCGGTGTGTCGAGAAGTTCCTACCGCCTAGCGGCCACTGATCTAGTCTTCCTGGTGGCGCGACTGCCCATCTCTCAAACGCCTCGATCGATGCGCATCGGAATGGTGCGGCCGCGCAGTAGAACTGCCCGCGAATCGATTAGCACCAAGCCGTGATCGCATTTTTGACCTAGATCAGTGTGGGTCGCGTCGATCGCTGCCAGCCCTCGATCGGAATTTTCGGGAACGACAGGCGGTCAGCAGAAGCGGCGTGGGTGGCTCAACTCCAAATCGACGTTGGCATAGGTCCGCCGAGCGCTTTCCGAGGCGGCCAGATCTGCGGCCAGCGTCCGGAACCAAGGTATAGATCGCCGCGCTCATTGAAACGAGGCAGGCAATTGAGGAGATCGAGCGAACGGGGAAGCGCTGGTGGAGGCGCATAGGCAGCGCGCGTCACTTCCCGTCGCTCGGCCCGTGAAGTGGGGCGGCTAACGGCTGGCTGAATCTCTTCGACTAGATCGCATTCCGGCGACCTATACCAACGTGTAAAGCATCGATACCAACTCGGCAGTACGACTTAACCTCCGTACAATGGAGCGTCCAAGCTCTTTCGATCATGGTCAGCACTATCGAGGATACGAACTCGTCTCCGATGCATAAGAGGAGGCAAGCCATGCCGGACCGTAGCGGGCTCGGATTGATCGGGCTTGTTTTCGGCGCGATCACCAGCATGGTCGCGGCGACGGGATTGTTCGTTGTACAGAGCCACCTCGACGGCCGCCTGACGCTCGACGATAATCGACGCCCCGCTGCTTCGGCATCGTTTCTCCACGCTCGCGCGGTGCAGTAGCTTGAGCCGTCCAGTTGCCGCGCGCGGGCTGCGGGTTTCAAGTACTCCCGCGGATTCTACCGCACGTCTCTGACAATTCCTGCCCAAGAGCATCCTGAACTACGGCACCGGAAGCCTCGACAACGCTGCCACCGCCCTGACCTCGACGGCAAATTTCCTCAAGGCCATGGCTGGCGCGCAGGCGCGGGCTACCAGCCGGGGAAGCCAATTTCGCGGCGATCCAGGCTTGGAATGCCGCCTCGGTCTATCAACGGGCCATTGCGCTCATCGGCCAACGGATTGACGGCGGAGGAGACTAGGGCCTGTCCTCAATTACACGATTCCCAAGCGTCTCGTTGCGTGATTCATGGGGTCAGCTTGATTCGGAGCTGACCCATGCGACGATACGCCTTGCGAGACGACCAGTGGGACAAAAAAATTGAGAGAAGGCCATGTTGGGGTGACGGCAAAAGACAACCGGCTGTTCGTAGAAGCCGTTCTCTACCGTTATCGAGCAGGTATTGCGTGGCGGGATCTGCCGGAGCGTTTTGGTGATCCGATAAAGGTTCATACGCGGTTTTCACGCTGGGCCAAGAGCGGCGTCTGGACGAAGATATTCGAGATTTTGGCAGCCGATGCGGACAACGAATACGCCATGATCGACAGCACGATTGTGCGTGCCCACCAACATAGTGCTGGCGCCCAAAAAAAGACGATGAAGATCAAGCGATCGGGCGCAGCAAAGGCGGGCTGAGCACAAAGATTCATCTCACGGTCGATGCACTGGGCAATCCGCTTGCTTTCTTCCTGACCGGCGGTCAGGTGCATGATCTTGCAGGCGCCGACGGCGTGCGCAAATGAAAGCCGATACCGTACTCGCAGATAAAGCCTTCGATGCCGATGCGCGCATGATCGAGCCACTCCTGGCGGCGGGCAAGACCCCGGTAATCCCGCCCAAGAGCAGTCGTAAGACGCCGCGCGTTTTCGACCGGGAGATGTACAAGGCACGCCATCTCATCGAGAATTTCGTCTGCAAGCTCAAGCAATTCCGCGCTATAGCGACCCGCTATGACAAGACTGCCAGAAACTTTCTCGCCGGAATCCATTTGGCGGCCAGCGTTATCTTGCTCAATTGAGGACAGGCCCTAGGCGGGCGTGGGCCGCACTCGCGTCCCGTCGCCCGCGAGGGATGCCGGCCGGACGGGACGCTGTGGCGAGCGCAAGAGCGGTTCGTCCGTCCACATCGGGTCCGCCGAGCGCTTTCCGAGGCGGCCAGATCTGCGACCGGCGTCAGGCCGCTGTCTGTTGCTTCGCCGCAGTGTCCAGATCGGCAGGAACGCCGAATTCCGCACGCAGCGCAGCTTCATGGTAACGCGCAGCCAGGCAGCTGAGCCGACCAGCCAATGATCGAGCCGTCCATAGCTGCAACAATCGCAGGCAGAACTCCGCTCTGCGCCTCAGCTCGATCGTGTCCATGCCCAGACCTTTCGAACTTATTCAATGCTGATGGAGACTAGAGACCATGAACAGCGATGCGCATCCATTGCCCCAAAGGTCAACTCCAATAGCGGAAGGTTCAGAGGACCAAACCAAGGTATAGATCGCCGCGCTCATTGAAACGAGACGTCACCCGCACCGTCCTCAGACAGCCGAAGGAGAGCACCCGGATCGACTATCTTGATACGGCCACGTGCCAGCTTCACCCATTGACGCTTTTCCCAAGCTCGTAGTTGTTTGTTGGTGTTCTCGCGGGAGAATCCAATCATTTCGCCAAGCTCTCGCTGAGTAATGGGTACGTCTACTGGCCCGATGTCCTCAGCCTCGATTTGCACGAATCTCAGGAGAGCTTTGGCGAGCCGAACCGCCAGGCTCACGAACATGGCATCTTCAACTTGCTCATTCGTCCGCCGCAGCCGTCCGCATAGGGGAACGTCGGGTTCACTGCGCATAAAGGGAACGAAGTCCCTCCGATCGATGACCATCAGTTCGCTATCGTAGACGGCAGTTGCGTCCGCAGATCGAGGCTGACCATCGAGCAACCCCATCTCGCCAAAGATCTCCCCCGGCTGCACCATGCTCAAAACAACTTCATGTCCATTGGCCGTTGGAACGCTGATCCGCACACATCCATCCAGTACAGTTATTAGGCTGTTGCCAGGATCACCCTTGCTGAAGATGGCAGTTCCCCGCACCACCCGTCGCCGCGCGGCGTAGGCCGCAAACTGGCCGATTGCCTTTTGTGGGAGTTTTCCGAAGATGGGGTGCCGGCTCAAGAGCTCCGCCGGCGTCGGTGCGGTTCTGGCCCGACGATCTCGGGGTGGACTGACTGTCGACGCCTTGCGCGGAGCGGGCGTATCGAATGACATGGCCTTGGGGCGATAAGAATCACAGTCGATCGAACCGTCGTCGCGGAGCGTCATCACGTTGGCCTCCTACCCGATCTCCTGGCCGGCTATCCCTGTCCCCTTCGCTGTCGGGACAAATGGTAGGCCCGTTGCGTATCGCGCCGATGTCGCTTGTGATCGACTTTGTATTGTCTGTATCGGCGCCGCTGCACGCGTGTAGTCTGCCGAGACTGGCCGCGAATTGCGTTGAGAAAAGTCAACCCCAGCAGGCGATCACAGGCGCCCTCACGCGCCCGTTCGATGGCGGCGGGCGCGCGGGCTGGTGGGTGAACCCGTTGGCTAGGCGGGCGCGAACCCGGTGGTTGTTCCGAACTGCGCCAGCGCTTCAAGTCCGAGGCGAAGCCTAAAGGATCGCGAATGACGAAAGCGACGTGCTGGTCGACACTGACCGCCGCCATCTGCGGACTTGTTGCTTGCGTGTGTGCTGCGAACGCGGCCGACCTATGCGTCCCGTACGGCGACGAACGCGGCGACTATACGTGGCGCCTCTGCCCTGCCGGCGAGAAATACGAAAGGCAGTACCTCTACTTTGGATTCTGGAGCGATTTCTACAAGGTCGGCGGCAACACCGGAGCCTGCACTTGGTCCGCGATCAAGACACGCTGGGTTTGTCCCGACCGAACGATCCGATGCGACGGAAGGCGTTGCGGCAAGAGTTGATGAAACCGCGATCGCCAGGGGCGTCGCGGCCGCTTTCCACCCAAAAGCGGGATCGTCATGCTCACCTTGAGTCTTATCGGTCGTGACCCGGCGGAGGGGACTAGGGCAATCAGCGCGGCGCCGCGCTATTCGCCGAGAACAGGGCGTACGAGATCAGGTGTCGGTGTGGCCGCGAAGTCTTCGAGGCGTTCTTGTTCACCTGGCGGGGAAGCCATCCCCGAGCACAGCTCGCTTCCTGGGGAACCAATGCGATCCGCACGCGGTTTTATGAATGTGAACGCCTTATCGGACTGGCCGCGCAATCGGCTCTTGCTCGCCCTGCCATCCCGCAATCTGAAGCGGCTGATGCCGGAGCTTGAGCCCATTCGCTGCCAGCACGGTCAGGTGTTGATGGACGCCGATAGTTCGCTCGACCACGTGTTCTTCCCCGACAGCGGCGTCGTCTCGGTAGTGGCGGTCTATGCCGACGGCAGCATCATCGAGATGGCAACGATCGGCCGGGAGGGTTGCACGGGCATGCAGGCCGTCTTCGGCGCCAAAACCTCCTCCGTCCAGCTTCTGGTCCAAATCCCGGGCAGCGCGGCAAAAATGTCGCGTGCGGCTTTCACACGCGCCCTGGGGTCGATGCCATCGTTTCGACATCTGATGCAGGCGTACGTCCATGCCTTTTTGGAGCAGGTCCTGGTCTCGGTCGCGTGCAACGGCGCACACAGCCTCAAGCAGCGGCTCGCGCGTTGGCTGCTGATGATGCGCGACCGCAGCGACGATGACGCCCTGCCGATCACCCAGAGCCTGCTTGCCGAAATGCTGGGGGTGCAGAGGCCGACGATCACCAATGCGGCCCAGCAGTTGGAAGATGCCGGGCTCATTGAGCGCGGCAGGCGGCAAGTTACGATACTTGATCGACCGGGCCTCATGGAGGAATCGTGCGAGTGTTACCAGCTGGTTCGGACGCGCGTCGCTGCTCACCTCCCTAAGACATACGTCTAAATTGCCCCCTGCCAGATGGTAATGTACATTACCGACAACGCCCCACAGGTGGCTCACAATTGGACCGTAGGATCTGGCGTCTCCAGCAAACCATTGCT
Organism: uncultured Alphaproteobacteria bacterium; assembly: GCA_963788095.1. Lineage (GTDB taxonomy): Bacteria > Pseudomonadota > Alphaproteobacteria > Rhizobiales > Xanthobacteraceae > CAVTXS01. The sequence goes on from CAWBFP010000039.1 coordinate 146,647, forward strand.
GCTGTTGAGCATGTGCCGTCCTCGAAGGTGGGCAGGAGCCAGTCCATTGCGCGAAGTCGATCCCCTGGAACTCGTCGAGACGCTCCGTGAAGGCCTGCTGGTCCTGGAGCCCGACCTCACGGTGCGCTTTGCCAATCGCGCCTTCTGCGACACATTCGCCGTGGTTCCGGAGCATACGGTCGGCCGCAAGCTCTACGAGCTCGGCGATGGCCAGTGGGACATTCCCGAGTTGCGCGCCCTTCTCGAAACCATCCTTCCCGAACGCGCGACGATCGAGGCTTTCGAGGTGGATCGTGTGTTCCCGTCGATTGGACGACGGGTGATGCTGCTCAACGCGCGGCGGGTCCATCGCGCCGGCGATCACACAAAGGAGATCTTGCTGGCGATCGAGGACGTGACCGAGCGCAGGAGACTCGAGCACGAGCGCGAGACTGCGCACGCGCGTATTGCGGCACTCTTGCAAGAACTCAGCCACCGGATCAAAAACAACCTGCAGATCATTGTCTCCATGATCAGCCTCGAAGCGCGCAGCCAGAAGACCCGCGAGGGCAAGATCGCGCTTGAAAGCGTGTCGCATCGGATCGCCGCCCTCGGACGGCTCTATGCCGTCTTGGGAGACACCGATTCTGTCGAGGAGGTGGATGGCGCCACCTATCTGGAGGCGCTGTGCCGCAACCTGATCGAGTCGGTGCAAAAGGAGAATGGCATCGCGATCGCGCTCAAGACCGACATCGAGCGTGAGCGCCTGCCGGCCGATCGCGCGATTCCGCTCGGGCTCATTGTGAACGAGCTCGTCACCAACGCCGTCAAATACGCGTTCCCGAGCGAGACCAGCGGCTCTATCTTGGTGGCGCTCAAGCGCAGTCCGGGAGAGCTTCGCCTGACGGTCGCCGATGACGGCAAGGGAGTCGACCCCCGGCGCACGGATTCCGGCTCCGGCGGCCGGTTGGTGGAGGCCCTTGCGCGACAGCTCGGCGGCCGGATCGAGCGAGAGAGCGGTGCCAGCGGAACGGCCGTGCGCCTGACACTGCCTTGGCGCGAGCCTGGCAGCGAACCGGGCTCAAGGCCGGGAACGTGAAACAGGCCGGTGCTTATCGGTTTCTTCAACCTGGCGATCGCGACCGGCCAAGGCCGAAACGGCAGATCGATCGGCAGCGCTTTGAGCCGAACTGGCGCGCATTTGCACGTAGGGACGAATAGGGAATTGCAGTGATGAACTTGCCTGACCCTGCTTCACTAATCGTTAAGGATAACGTTCCACGATGAAAAAAGACAAAAACAAGCGCGGGGCGTGTGGAGAATGCTTGAACGCAGCCCTCAGGCGAGAAATAGGAAGTTGCTCATCACTCGCTTCTGGCGAAGTGCTTCGGGATACTGGGGTGGTAAGATAGTATGGCTGCTGGTTGCGCTGTTGATTTCCACAATAATACTACAGCTGCTGGTCCAATACTGGATAAATTTTTGGAATCGCGATTTCTTCAATGCACTCGAATTGAGGGACTCGGCAGCACTTTGGCACCAGGCGAAGCTATTTGTGCTGCTTACGGCCGTGAGTGTAATGCTCGCAATCGTCTCTGTCTGGGGCCGCATGACCGTTCAACGCCAATGGCGCGAGTGGCTGAGCAGACATTTGATCGAGCGCTGGGTTGGTGATGAAGCTTACCGGCGCCTGAGACTGGTAAACGGACCGCATCGATGTCCTGAGTACCGCATCGCCGAAGACGCGAGGCTCGCGACCGACGCGCCCATTGACCTCAGTTTGGGTTTGTTCAGCGCCCTGCTGAGCGCCGTCACCTTTGTCGGTGTCCTGTGGAACGTCGGAGGAAATCTCTCGATCGCGGCGTTCGGGATGAATATGACGATTCCGGGCTATCTGGTAATCGCGGCAGTCCTCTATTCGACGGCTCTCGCGCTGGCGATGATGCTCGTTGGCCGTCGCCTGGCGCACGTGATCGAAGAAAAAAACCAGGCGGAGGCTGAGTTGAAGTCGAGGGCAGCGCATTTGCGTCATTGCGGCGAAGGCGCCGCGATTTCGACCCGCGTGATTGACGAGCACTCTTTTGTCAACTCGGCATTGGACAGGGTCGTGTCGCGCTGGCGAGAGTTGTGTCACCTGCTCATGCGCACCACTTTCGTCACTCATCTGAACTTTGTGGTGGCGCCGGTCTTTGCCTTAGTCATTTGCATTCCGAAATATCTCAGCGGCGCAATGACCCTCGGTGAAGTCATTCAGGCGGCCGCGGCCTTTGTCATCGTGCAGGGCGCACTAAACTGGTTCGTCGACAACTATCAGCGTCTGGCGGATTTGCTTTCTTCAATGAACCGGGTCTCCTCTCTTCTCCTTGCACTGGACCAGCTCGGCCATGCCAGCGGCCGGGCTAATGGGCACGTTGCATCCGAACACGCACAGTTTGACGCCCCCGAACAGCCCACCGTCCTTCTCTGCCGCCCGGGCGGACTTGCGCGAAGGCCATTTGGACAACCGCCCCTGACTGAACTGAGACATGCGGAACGCCATGGGCCCGCGGGGATGGATTCACTGCGCTCTGCCGCCTGCAAGCTCGATGATCGGCAGCCCCGTCGCCCAGCCCTTCATCGGCAGCGCCGGTGAGGTCGCAAAGCCGCTGCCGAAGACGCAAGATCCTGCGGGCCCTAACCTGATCCGGCCGGCACATATCCACTTCCAGGTGAGCGGGCGACAGGACCAACTCGTGACGCAAATGTACTTTGAAAACGATCCTCACAACGAGAAAGATCCATTCTTGAATAGCGCGGGAAGGAAGCAATTGTTGATAACAAAACTCCTGGATCCATCCCCTGAATTCGAGCCCGAACTCAAAGGTGGTCGTGTTTGATATGGTTGTGTACAACGGATAGCTATTAGCAGCTCTGCCGATGGGATCGGCCGCAGAGGCCACTTCGGTGGGCGGCCTCGCCCTTTTGCGAGATGTCCGCTCCGAGCCATAAATCCGAACAGCTCTTTTTTGGGCCCTTCGTCCGCATCCACCATGATCCGGAGGGTGGTCCGTTGGCCAAGCTCTGCCATTCTGCTTGGCTCATTGGCGCGCGCCGTTCGGCGGCTGCCGGCCTGCGATACCCGGCTGGGATGCGGCCCCGACGGTACCCATCGCGCAGTCTCCCAAGCCATCATTGAAGTTGTACGGCGGCGGCGCTCTCCAATTGTCGGGTCCTCGCGACATGCTGTTTCCGGCGTTTTGCTTTATAGAGCCCGCGAAAGATCCAAGTGCGCATCGGAATTGCAAACAAGAGCAGCAACCCATAGACGATGACTTGCTTTTGATATGTCCAATAAAGCCAAGCGATCACGGGCACGCACGCCACCAGAACGACCGTCGGTAGGACGCGCCAGGCGAAAAAGCGGTATAGCTTGATGACTTTCTTGTTGGACCGCAGCTTGTAGATCCAGGTCGATTTCGGGTTCTCGGCCCATTTTGGTATCTGCTTCCATCTGTCGTGCCAGATCTCCCCGGCGCGCGAGCGGATGGTCTCTTCCTGCCACAACCCGGTGAGCATGGTGATTGCCAGGCAGAGTACGCCAATCAGAAACAGGACCGGCTCCTTGCCGAATTCGTCAAGCCAGGTCTCTCCGACCCAGTTCGGCACCAAGTAGGCGGCGACCTTCAATATTGGTCGAAGCACAGCGCCGACCTCGTCCGTCAGGTGCGGAAGCGCTGTCTTCGTGCTCCATACATCGACGATCATTGGCAACAGGATCAGGAATAATGAGGAAGTCAGCGTGAGAAAATAGACGATGCGGCGCCACCACACGATGTCCCAGACCGCCTCCATTCGTTCGGCGCGCCGCTGCGCTCTATCGGAGTCTTCCGAGAAACGGCTCTTGGCCGCGGCCATCTGTATTGTACGCACTACGATGGGGTCTCCCCCTGCATCGGTTTTGGCGTGTCCCTTTTCATCCTTCTCGATTGTCCACGGTCCGGGAACGACCGTCCCATCCCGCAACACCATCTCGTAGGCGAGCGGCACACCGATCGGTGCATAGGCAACGCGTTCGCCGCAAATCCTCGCGAACGCACTCTCGTGTACTTTGGGCAGATCGATCGCAACCCCGTTCATAGTGTCGTGGCACAGCGTGGTTACCGGCCGCGGAGCGTAGCGATAATAGCTGGCGAGACCTGCTCGCGAGTCATAAAGGTGGTCGTGCGCGTCGGCTTGCTTTTTGATCTCCGCCACGTGCGCATTTAGAAAGGTCAAACCCAATGATTGCGCCTTTGCTAAGATCCATTCGAGGGAGACATAAGCCAGCCCGTCCTTGGCGTACCCGCCCCCGATATTGGAGTGCACGCCGGGGAACCACACCTGCTGCATACGCGCCCGATCTTCGGCCTTGCTTTCGTCCCATAGGAGGGGATGAAAGGTCCGGCGTTGGTCGTCCAACGACAGCGCGTGATAGGCGCATTTCACGATGCTGGAGAGATGCCGATCGCAGAAACTGAACGGATAGATATACAAGTCGACAGCACTTTGGAGTTCATCGATGGGCAGTCCATAGGCGTCGACGGTGTCCCACAATCCCACGAACGTGAAATCAGGGATCAACCGCTCCTTCTTGATCTCCTCCAGGCCGCGTTGCGGCAAGGGCTTTCCTTTCAGCAGGCGAAAGCGGTCGCTGCGAAAGGCATCCCACCTGGCAAGGACGTCCTTCTGAAACTCCTGCTCGGGAAGCCTGAAGTCGACGAGGCCTTGATTGCGGACCAGGCCGATCAAGAGGCGGATCGTGAAAGCGCCGCGGCTAAAACCGAATGCATAGACTTTGTCGTCCGCGCCGCGGTAGTTGCGTGACAGGAAGGCGTAGAGGCGGCGCACGTTCCGCGCGAGGCCTATGCCGAATGCACTGCCGATCAGGGCCAGCGGGCGGAGCGAAGAGGTGCCGACGCCATCATCGTATTCGGCAAGTTGGCTGTCGGTGGAAAGGTCGAGCGCCTCGTAGAGGCGCCACACGTTGGTTTTCTGCAGCTTGCCAGCACTGTTTCCCGTCCCGTCGGACAGCAGAATGATGTTCCGCCCCATGGGCTCCTCCCGAGTCGTTAGCATTTCACCAGCAGCTAGCGCGACGATGGGCTGTGCAGTAAGCGACAGGCGGCCGAGGCCGTGAGCGCTTGCGGGGGGTCGAGGCCTGCAAGCCTGCAGCCGGCGAGCTGCTCACCAAAGCTTTGCGCGGCGGATGTCATCGTTGGTGCCGCCAAAGTAGCGCCAGTTCCAATAGGCGTTCAGGCTCCTCTTGTGAGCGGGTCAACCAGAGGTGAAGGGTAGCAGGCTTCGGTCTGGCACGTTGTGATGCACTTCACACAACAGCTTGGCCGCGCGAACTCATGAACCAATCGCAGTTTTGAACACCGGCGACGCCCGGGGTCCTCATGTCTCGTGAGTGGTCGATGCCATTGATAAAGTCGGCGCTAAGGGGCGAGGCCTGCGATCGAGCAAGCTTGGCACCGGCCTTTGATCGATGGCCGCGCTCGGCGTGAAGGGAGCTGCGGCGCGTACGCAGCAGGCAACCCACTCTCCACGCAACCTTGCACTATTGACGCGACTGGCGCTCACGTAACGCACGGTGCCGGTGAGATAGGCGGCGGTCGCCAGGTGCGGTGGGCAGGGCGTGGAACGCCGCTTCAGTCTATCAACGGGCCATTGCGCTCATCAGCCAGCGCATTGACGGGGGAAGCAACCAGGTAGCCGCGGCGGCCGGCGAGCAGGTCGCCGGCAGTTTCTTTGCCGCGGCTTCGTGGGCTTGCGGGCTGGTGACTTGGCGTCCGCTCACGCCACGCACGCCACTCGCGACTTCCCGCTCACATCGTTCGCCGGGCAATTGGCTGGCCTGATTCACCCAAACGGCGAGTTGAGCTTCGTCGAGCTCCTCATCCTCATGGATGTCGAGGCAGCGCGTGTCCGTGCGCTTGCACTCGCCGGGGGAGTGCAAGGGCTTCTGCTAGTCGGGGCCACGAAGTCCCAGTCGTCGCGACGGAATGTACTCGACGTCGATGCTGACGCCGTCCCCGCTCAGCGGGTTCGCGGTGTAGACCGCGGAGACGGACAGCTCGACCAGGCTCACGATCGTGAGGAGGCCGATGGTGAGCCCGGTGTCTCCGCTCGGGGGGCCGCCCAGCAGCAACTCTGCGATGCGGCAACAATCGTCCATCGTCGCCGCCAGCGGGGGAAGTATGATGGCCTCGACCGCGCGCATGCCGCCAGGCGCAGCGGGGTCGGCGACGTTGGGCTCGCGCGCAACGACGGCGCCCGAGTTGATCAAGGGCAGGATGAGCTTCACAACCGGCGCGCGCACGAGATTGAGATTTTGAATGTTGACCTCGGTCGCGTACACGCCCGGCCGGGCGCCCGCGACACAACAACAGTGTGCCTCGGTCTGTTTGCCGCACACGATCTTCACGCTGTATGCGAAAATCTCGACTTGAGCTGCCGGTATGGCGCCGAGCTTCTCGAGAAGCGGATGCGTTAGCCGGTCAGGATTGGGGCGCCTTTGCTTCGTAGCCATCTCGACCTCCGCGCAGGGTTTGTGGGTGATGAGCGGCACGCTTGCGCGTCCGCCATCGGGCCCGCACAGCGATGCTCGCCTCCTCCGTCGAAGTCAAGACGCTTCGACGGAAGTCGCCGAACACCTTCCTCAGACAGGACGCAGCGACCTGCCGCGGAAGAAGGACGGGCGCGGGGTTGCTGGGCGACGAGTGCGCGGAGGTCAGAATTCTCGCCCGATCAGAAGGTGATCGACGGAGATCACGCCGCCGCCGTGCACGCGAGCATCGGGCCGGCCACGAGCTGCGTGAGCACGATGGCAAGCGCCCAGAATTTTCCGGGACGATAGCCGCCGCCGTCGAGTTCATTCGCGAATTCGGTCAAATTGTGCGACTGCGCGCCAGTCGATGGAAACATCCCGAACGTGCTGCGCAACCCGTGCGGGACCAGCGTAAGCCCCACCACGACGCGCAACAGCGCCTCGGCCCAGGGAAAGAGCGCGTGATAGATGGGACCGAGTTGCGGGAAGATGAGCGGGGTCGTGTCGTCCATCTTGTGCTCGCCCTCGCATCATTTGCGTGCGCAAGTGAGTGCCGCAAGCCCCATCGAAAGTCATGAACCCGCATCGCGCCTTCCCGCGCACCGCGGCGAGGAAAGACTAGATGCCTAGTCTCGCCGAGATCAATGCTGGCGACTTTGGACCTACAGATCAAGCATTCGTCCGCGACGACTCCTCCATGGCAACGGCTCCGACTGGGCGGCGGAAAACCTGAGAGGGTCCAAGCTATCGGTGCTGGTCAAGATGCCAGCAACCGCTCGCTCGATGCCCACGTCCAGAAGGCTTGTCTCGCCTCTTCAATCTCGCTGCCTTCGGCAGCACGCTCGAGCATCAGGAGCGCGGTCAAGCCTGCCATGGTGAACCGCTCCCGCAGGCACGAGCGGACAATGCCTGCCGCCTCTTCGGCGGTCCTGATCGGCGCGCCCAACCGAGAATGGAGGAGCACCGGGATATCGAAGGCGAAGTCATGCATCAGGCTGCCTGATCTTCGAACTGCTGAAGAAAGTAGGAATCTGATTTGTCTGAGATCGCCGCTTCAGTCGCCATGATCGCCAACTGCAGATCGGCCAGTTCCCGTAATGTCCTGGGGTGTGGCGGTCGCTCGCTCGCACCCAGTGCATCAACCATGTCGGCTCGACACAATCGAAATCTCTGCAAGAGCTCACCGTCGCGAAGCGTCTTCATATCTGTTCTCCCGCACGGTCGCGTTACGACGAAATTGGAGCAGTCCCCCTAACCAATCGTTAACTCGGAGGCTCCTTGGTATGGGGCGGTCCTTGCTGCCGGCGCTCAAATGTCAATCGAGCGAGCGGCCGCGACCTTTTACGCTCTTCTTTGGGGGACCTCTTTCAGCCGACCGGTTTGTGAGTACTCGCCCCAGTCTGCGGCCGGTGATCGATCAGAGAGGCGACCGGGTGCTGTCGCTTGCCTTCCATTGCGGTCGGCGGCCTCGCGGCCGGCGGGCATCGCTGCTTCCGTGATCAAGCCGCCGCAGCTTCATCGCGCGTGCTGCGAGGCCGCCAGGCCGGCGCCGGAATTCCCATCACAGTCCGGTGAGGACTCCGCCTCGATGGAAAACATCGATGGCGCCGGGGGGCCGTAGGTAGTATGCTGCTGACCACTGCTGGTTGGGAACCGGGGCACGAACACCGGTAGTCGATGAGGTTCCCGGCATTCGGCCCGGTGCTTCGGCAGCAGTGCGCGTCATCTGAACGAAAATGAAAGCCCAGCTTGCGCGCTGATGGGGCGGGGGTTTCCATGGCCTGGGCGCCGTGGCCGCTCCACCGTCGGGCGCGCCTGCCAAGTTTGGCGGCTCAGTCAGTGTCATGCATCTGATTGTAAACCTCGTGCTGTGCCTCATTGCGGCGGCAGTCATCGCAAGCGGCACTGCGGCAGCTCTGTTTGTTGTCGCGGAATTGGCGCCCAGAAAGCCGGCGCCGGTGCAGCAAAAGGCCCCGGTCGTCGGGCCGCGCGTTCAAGCATGGCTCGATCGAAAGGCCGAAGAGCTCGCCTATGCCGAGAAGGAGAAGGCCGCTGCACTCGCCGAGCAGGAGCGCGCGCAAGCGCTCCGCGTAGAGGTCCCGTCGCCACCGGCACAACCGGCGACGACACCGCCCCACGACGTCGAGGAGCATCAAGCCACGCGGCTGGAGCGTGCCAGGCGAGCCAAGCAACTCGCGAAGCAAGAAGCCAAGCGACGGCTTCGCCTACAGGCAGAGGCCCAAAGAGCTTACGGCTATGCTCCGGAGCGTCGCTGGTCTGGGTATCCCAACGAACTTCTGACCAGGCGCGACCGGGCCGGGCTATAAGGCGGCGCCTCGCACCCGCCCGGCGGCAAGGCCCCGGTCGGGGTCGGCGCGATCGGGTGCCGCCGCGCTTAGCTTTCGTTCAGCGCTGTCGAGCCCGGACCCAAGTCCCATAGGCGCTCCCTGGGTGTCATCCCGGCCAAGCGACCCCGGCCTTGAGCCGGGGGAGCGCGCGCCGGGATCCATGAATCCCAGCTTGAGAGACCGGGAGACATGGGTCCCGGCTCTCGCGGAGCCTGTCCTCGGACGGCGCGAAGCGCCGATCCGAGGGCTCGGCCGGGATGACAAGCGATGGGTTACGTCGGCGCCTAAGGGATCAGCCCGGGGTTCTCCCCGGAGCTGAGCTCGCATTTATGGAAGCTCGGATATCAGCTTCTTGAACTCGGCTTCCGACCACGCGCGAGCGGTTCGGGTGCGCACGTTCCCTTGTGAGCCGAGTGCGAGCGCAAACTTGGCGACGCTGTCGCCGTCGGGCGCATCGACAATCACCAGCAGATCGCTTTCTCCGGAGGTAAGGTAGACGTCCTTGATCTTTACCCCCACTTTCTTGGCCAGCTCGCGCGACGCTTGCGCGCGCTTGGGCGCGTCCTTGACCGCCTGAATACCCTGCGCGGTCCAGCCGAGGGACAAGACGAATGTCGGCATGATGCTCTCCATGCTTGCGCACCACGCTTGCCCAGCGCCCCGCCGGAGCGGTACGCCGGATGCCTTGGCGTCGATCCGTGGGGCGCTGAAAAAGCGCAGCGCTGATCAGCGAATACCCGCGCCTGCCGATGGCATGATGGCTGCCCTCTTGTCCGAACGGACGGTTCGGCACGCCCCGCTGTGAGCAGCTCGACCCGCAGGCTATGCCATCGACGCGAAGGCGACAAAGAGGTCCGGCCTCTGCCGGCCGCGAGCAGCGGGCGACTAGGCGCGCTTTCCACTCGGTTGAATCACCTCTCTCATCGGGGAGAGGTGACGAAGCGGCGCCGCCGGCGCCAAACCGAATGGAAACGGATCTAGGCGCGCGCTGCCTCGAACGGCACCCAGGCCCAGACCGTGGTGCCCTCGCGCGGCTTGCTGTCGATCTTGAGCTTGCCGCCGAGGAGGGCAACGCGTTGTCGCATGCTGGCAAGGCCGAGGCTGGCGCGGGCGCCACCGTGGGCGGCATCGAAACCCACGCCGTCATCCTTGACCGTGAGCTGCAGCCCGCCGTCCAACTGCCGCAGTCGAATCCCCGCCCGGCTGGCTGACGCGTGACGCGCGATGTTGCGCAGATCTCCTGGACGATGCGATAAAGACAGAGGCCCACGTCGTGGGGCACCCGGTCGGGGATTTCATCGGCGCTCAGATCGATTCGAAACAAGGAGATCTGGGAGAAATGCTCGCACTCGGATCTGAGCGCCTCGCGCAAGCCGAGATCCGCGAGAATGGAGGGGTGCAATCGATACGACAGGGCATGCACGTCGTCGCTCAATCGCGCCAGGCTTTCGCGCATCTTGCTCTTGGTTGCGCCCCCGGCACCTGCGGATTCGCGCTCTTCGCGGCCAGCCTCAATTGCCAGCACGGCCAACCGCTGCGTCACGTCGTCGTGCAACTCGCGCGCAAGTCGCGATCGTTCCTCCTCCTGCGCCTTGATCAAGAGGCCGCTCAATTCATGCGCGGCGGCCTCCGAGCGCCGACGACGATGCTGCTCGTTGAGCAGCCAAGCGATCATCGCGGCCTGCGCCAAAACGACGGCCCAGATCGCCAGAATCTGCCCTCGATACTGCTGCCACAATGTCGGCTCTCAAAAGCGGATGTCGCTTCCCTGCGGCAGCTGCGACTCGCGGATGCCCCATCGCCGCAGTTCCCGCCAATCGAATACCGGCTTGTTGACGCTGTTGGCGCTGGCCGCGAGCGCCGAAACATCTGCGCCGTCGAGAATGCGCGCCGCCAGCCGGGCGGCATCTTGGCCGACGGCGGCAGGCGTCACCACGAAGCCGCCGACCGCGCCGCGTCCGACGAAGGTTTCGGTGCTCACCACGATCGGCCGATTGGCCACCTCGGCGATCAGCGACAGCGCCTCCGCTGGGACATACGACACTCCCGCTCGATCCAAATTGATCGTCGTATAGACGATTGCCGTGCGATCGGGCAGCGCCATCACGCGCCTTCGCAAGTCCGCCATCGTCAGCCCAGTCAAGTCGATCAGATCCACGTCATGGGTGACGAGCGGGATCTCCTCCTTGAAATGCCGATAGGCGGGCAGCTGATCGAGCGAATCGCCGACGAGCGCGACGCCCTCGAGGTCCGGTATCGGCGCGCGCGCGGCGACCACCAGCTCGGCAAGCGTGATGCTGATGGTGGTACCGGTTACGCCGGCGGGAAGGCTCGACGCGAGATTGCTTTTTCGGCGACCTCGCCGAACACGATGGAGGTGCCCGGCCACAACGCGTCACGGATGTGAACCGCGTAATCGAGCGCCAACGGACCAAACGCAACAATCAACCCGATCGGCTTGTCGCGATATTTCTTCGCCAAGGTGGTGTTTCAGATTGCCCCGGTAGCTCGGTGAAGCGAATCGATTGAGGTCCAGAAACTCCTCGTAGATCGAGATTGGCTCGGCCCGCCCGGCGTTGAGCGCTGTCGGAACGTCGTGTTGCGAAGACCGACCCACGGCAGAGACCCGGCATACTGATCCAGAATGAGCACCGAGCGCGGCAATGGCTGCGCCGCCGAGGGCGCCGCAAGCAGGACCGCCGCGGCCATCGACCAGGCAAACAACCGCCAGACTGCGCTCGAGACTGCGCTCACGGGCGCGGACTCCCCCTATAGATCCGCGTTCGACTTTTCGGACTGGTCGACGTGTCGACTATATCGAACCGAGTGCCGGCCAGAAATGCAATTCTACCGCATCGGGCCGATGGCCTTGAGCCGGTCGGCCGAGCTTATTTGGCGGGAACGACCAGGCCGTCGGCATACTCAACGACGCCGGCGGCGCCGGAACAGTCGAAGGTGATCGTACGGTCACGGGCGGCAAAAGCCGGGTGCACGCTGCCGATATTCTGTGCTGCTCTTGGCAGGCGGCCATGCTCGATGCGAGGCCGCAACAGCTCAGCCAATCCTTGCGCCACGATCCACGCCTGCAGACGAACTCCGTCGTAGGTCGCATGAACCGCATCCCAATAGAGTGCCGGATCTTGCGGAAGCTGGCCGGCGACGTCCATGAACGGAGTTTCAGTCGCCGCGGCAAAAGCTCTCAGAACTCGATCTTGGAACGCAACAAGTCGCTCGATCTCCTGGCGCCGAAGCGGGAAGAACTTTGCATTCAGATAGTCGATGAGCATCCGGTCGCGCGTGGAATCAGGTTGCAGTTCTTTGGGCACCAGCCAGAAGAACGAGCTGATCACCAGCTCGCCGCCGCTACGCGCCGTGCGTCGTCGGGTCTGGTCGAGGTCTGCGATGATCGTGGAAAGGTTGAGAGGAAGCTTGGGATGGCTCAAGGCCGGCGCAAACTCGTCTACGTCGCTGGGCCACGACAGCCGGGAATTGCGTTCGTCGGCGTCGTGTTCGAGCGAGGAGCCTCGAATGAGCGCAACAATCCGTAGCAGGAGCGCCAACTCGAACGCCAACCGGTGCTCGCTGCGTGCGATCAGCCATAGCAGCCGCGTACGGAATTTTGTGCCGGTGGACGGAACGATGAGCTCGTCAAAACTGAACTGATTGGATCCTTCGTAGTAGACAACCAAGTCAGGTTCCAGCGGCAGTACCTCGTCCTGCACGATGGCGGCGATATCGCTGGACGTGATGCCCTCGCGTCCGGCGTTGATGATCTCTACGCGGATGCCATAGCCCTGTCGGTCGCTCCATTTGTTCAGCCAAAAGCCGGCAAGTTCCGGATAGGAGAATGGATAGCCATGATCGTTGACGGTGGTCGAGGCGCCGACAAAAGCCACGCGGACGGTTCGGGCGGGCTTGCGCAACTCGATCTGATGCCCCCGCCAACCGAAGCGGTTCGTTCTCAACCCCCCACGCGTGGTGTCGTTGCGGGCAAACCGGAAGCGGGGATATTCCGATCCCGCCGGCGGATCGAATACGAATGCGAAACCGGGCGACCGGCGGAAATTCTCGTGCCAGCAGATCCGGCTGCGGACAAAATTCCAGTTGAAGATGCGATCCCCTTCTCCCGGTCTTCCCGCCGCGTCCGAACGTGCCGACGCCTCCCACACCGCAGGATCTACAGGAGGCTTAGCCGGAGCCTCGGGTGACAGCTCGAACCAATCGCGCTCCATGCCGGCCGCCAGCCGGACCGCACGAAGATGTCGCCGGGCGGCGTCGTCCCGACCTGCCTCGGCATCGAGGGGCGTCCGCGGTGCCAATCGAACGCGTGCGAGCTCGAACCCATCGATGTACCGAACCAACAGCTCTCCCAAGGCGAGGGTTGCGGCCACGGAGATGACGATCAGAGCGAGGGCAAGTGCGCCGTTGGCAAGCCGCAGCAGCAAAGCCGACAGGAGTTGCATATTTTCGGCGGACGTTCGATCCGGGATCTCAATTGCTCTCGGCACAACACGCAGCCCTGAGCTGAAGCCGCGGGCGCTAGCCCGCGGCTGGCTCGTCGCGTGGCTTACGCTGCCCGAACGAGGCTCGGCACGGCGCCCTTGCCCCTCACTTCCGCCTCCTCGAACTCGGCGGCGGCAATCGCCCGGTCGAGCGCGGCGTGCAGCTCCTTGGCGGTCTCCAGCGTCAGCTCGATGCCGGCCCGCGCCCCGGGCTCGAGGCCGGCGTTGATGAAGTCGAGCGTGATGACGTCGCCCAGCGGCGCATGGCGCGCATGGTCATAGGCGACCACCGCCTGCGAGAGCGGGAACCATTCGTCGCCGCGCTTGGCCATGCCCTCGGCGCGCGCGATCTCGATGATGGACGTGCACATGTCTCAGGCCTCCTACTTCGCCAGATGCTTGCCGAAGAAGCGCGAACACCTTGCTCCAGCCGTCCATGGCCTGCTCGGGCCGGTAGAGCGGCCGGTGCCAATAGAAGAAGCCGTGGCCGGCGCCGTCGTAGCGGTGGAACTCGTGCGCCTTGCCGTGCTTCTTGAGCTCGGCCTCGTGCTGGTTCACCTGCTCGGGGCTCGGCGCGCGGTCGTCGTTGCCGAATATGCCGATCAGCGGGCAGCAGAGGTCCTTCGTCATGTCGATCGGCGCGACCGGCGTCTTGGCGTTGAGCTCCTCCTTGCCCATCACCACGCGGCCGCCCCAGAGGTCGGCGCAGGCGTCGACGTCCTTGTTCTGGCAGGCATAGATGAAGGCGTGCCGGCCGCCGGAACAGGAGCCGAACAGGCCGACCTTGCCGTTGTGATTGGGCTGCGCGCGCATCCACTTCACGGCGGCCTCGGTATCGCCGACCATCTGGGCGTCGGGAATGCCGCCGTCGGCGCGCACCTTGGCGGCGACGTCGTCCGGGTTGCCCTCGCCCGCGCGCTCATAGAGGTTGGCGCAGATCGCGAGATAGCCGTGATGCGCGAACCGCCGCGTCGTCTCGATGTAGAGCTCGCTCCAGCCCGGGAGATGGTGGACCAGCACCACGCCCGGAAAGGGGCCCGCACCGGAGGGCTTGGCCACATAGGCGGTGATCGGCGTTCCCTGGTCGCCTTTGATGGTCACGTTCTCGCAGGTCATGCCTCGGTAGAATGACATCGGTCTTCCTCCATGGGCGTCAGCCTTAGTCGTGCGCCGGGGGCGTCGCGCCCGCCGTCGTCGATCAGGCGGCCTCGTGCTCCCTTTGCTGCCGGGGGCGTAGCGCGGGCCAGTGTTCGACAATCGCATGCCGGCCGACAAGAGGCAGTCGCGCCCGAATTCAGGATACCGAATTGGCGATGGCCGGTCAGCGCGTGCGCATGAGCGACAACGCTCCGCGCAATATGCTTCGCTCTCGCCGACGATGCGCCCGGTCAGGGCATCGCCAAAGGGGGAAAAGATGCAAGTCGCCGACATGGTCCTTCCGGTATTTGCGATCATCGTCACCGGCTGGCTGGCCGGCTGGCTCGGCTACATCTCGCGGTCGCTGGCCGACGGGCTCGTGCATTTCGCCTATAACGTCGCGATGCCGGCGCTGCTGTTCGTCACGATCGCGCAGGAGCCGGCAGACAATCTTCTGGAATGGCGCTTTTTGCTGGCATTCGGCGGCGGCTCCATCCTGTGCTTCGCGCTGGTGTTTCTGGCGGTTCGCGCCGCGTGGCGAGGCGACCGCGCCAGCAGCACGATCTATGGAATGACGGCGGCGATGACCAATACCGGGTTCGTGGCGCTGCCGATCCTGCACTCGATCTACGGCGAGCCTGCGGTTCTGCCCGCCGCCATCGCAACCGTATTCGTGGCGGTGGTGATGTTCCCCATAACCGTCGTGCTGTTGGAACGCGAGCGACGCGGCGCGCACGGGCAGTCGGCACGCCCGGTCGCCCTGCTGAAGCAGATCGTGCTCAATCCGATGGTGCTCTCAACCATGGTCGGTCTGGCGTGGGCGATCACGGGCCTGCCGATTCCGGCCCCGATCGCGGATTACATGAATATCTTCGCGGCCGCGCTCACCCCGTGCGCGCTGTTCGCTATCGGGCTTGGCCTCTCGGTTGAAGGGATGCGCTCGAACCTCGCAGCATCCCTCGTGCTCGCGGCCGTGAAGCTCGTGATCATGCCGTTGATCGTCTACGCCCTGTGTGTGGCGTCGGGCCTCAATCCGCTCTACACGGTCGCCGCCGTCGTCTGTGGCGCCGTGCCGACCGCGAAGACGGTGTATATCCTGGCAGGCGAGTACAAGGTGGAGGAACCGCTGGTGGCGGCTACGGTCTCGATCACGACGCTCTTGTCGGTCCCGACGCTGCTGGCCTGGCTCTACGCTCTTTCAGGACTGGCGGCACCGGTGGGCTAGCACGACGAGCCCGCCGCCCGTAGGCTGCCGCGGCAATCGCTACGCATCGCACAATTACTTTCTATGCTTGGCGGCCTTGGGGAACGGCGCCTGCAGCACCGCGTCAATCTTGTCGCACTTCTCTTGGCTCAAGCCTGAATAGTATCTGGCAGCGGCCAAACACCGACGCATTCGGTTGTCACGGCGCGCCGCCTTCAGAATCCCGTCGAGAAGCTGTGGGCTGGCGTGGAACAACAGGCTCGCCAATTCGCTCCTGCCGATTTGCGCCTCCTCCTCATGACTGTCCGCATCGGCGAGCAACGCAACAATGCGAGCCAACTCATTCTCTTCAGTCATGGCAAAGCCCATCGGCGACGTCTGCTGGGCTCTATCGACAATGCCCATGGTAGCGCAGCCCGGATCAAGCGGCACAAAATCCGGAACCACCCGGATTTCGCTGACGCTCATCCGGGCTACGCACTGACACGACGCAGTGACACCAACCTACGCGCCCGGCCGCGTTGAAATCAATCAACGTCAGAGCTGGCCTTTGTCGTGGGTATCGCCGCCGGCCGGCGTCGGCGCCGTGCCGACGACCGGATAGATCCGGTTGTTGCCGAACGACGTGGTCGCGCCGCTGATGCCGGTGCCGTTGAGAGCCGATGTTGTTGTTCGACAGCCGCACCGTCGCGCCGCCACCGGCCTGCACACCGGTTGGGTTGCTGGTGATGACGTTGTCGTCGGCGCTGATGACCGCGTTCGGATCGGCAAAGATCCCGGCAACGGTGTTCCCGGTCAGCACCGAGCGGGCGATCATCACGGCATTATTGGCGCCCACCGCGACGCCGGCGGCATTGCCGGTGAGGTGGCTGTTCTCGACCACGGCGTTGACCTGCGGGTTGCCAGTGCCGGCGACGGCGACGCCGGCGCCGCCATTGTCCCTGATGATCGAGTTCCGGATGTAGAGCTTGCCGAAAGGTGTTGTGCGCACGTCGCGCACGCCCTGAAGGACGAAGCCTTCGATCCGCATGTCGTCAAGGAAGACGGCCTTGGCATTGACGATTTCGATACCTCGCGTGCCGCTGCGGGTGCGGGCGTCCCCGACTTCCCCGGAGCCGTTGCAGTTCAGGTTGCGCAGCCTCACCGTTTGCAGGGGATCGACCCTCGGCTGGGTCGACAAGTTCATAATGATGCACGTGGGGCCGCCAGCGGCGAGAATGAGGGCGGGAACCTCGTGGCAGTCGATCGTGATCGACTTGGTGATCGTTATCTCGATGCTGGTAACGAGATCGAGACAACGAACCTCGCCGTTTACGGCGGTATTTTGCATGGCTTTCGGGAAGACGCTGCAGGGTGACGTCCTAGTGCACGGGTTGTCGTCGTTTCCGAGCCCCGACACATAGGTAATGGTGAACTGCGCGTGAGCCGGCACCGCGATCAGCCACAGAATGAGCATCGTTCCGAGGAAGGCCCCCGGCAGCGTGATCGTCTTCATGACTGGAGCTCCACCTGATTGTGAATGAGCCGAGATGACACGCCCGGCTGCAAGTGGCCCAAGCGATGCGTCGTCTGGGCCGCCTCAAAGCCGGCCATGACGATGCGGATCGTACACCCGCGGCGGTTGTTCCAGGAGGATCGGACGGGTGATTTGTGCCCGGCGTGCTTCCGAAAACGATGCGCTTTGGCGACCGAAGTGTGAACCAGGGCGGTCCGCGGCACGACTAAGGGAGATACCGGCCGCCTGCGCCAACTCGCAGGTCGGGACGCCGATAGCCAAAGGCCGGTATGGTTCTCAATTCCGACATCGCAACCCCTGGGTCTGTACGTTCGCCGGAGTGCCAGAACCGGCGATCCGGAATGGCCGTTCGGTTCCGCTCCCGTTCATCTCCGCTCGCCCGGCTACGCGCTGACGCCGACCGACGCGCGGCCTCATCTCGTCTGGTGATGCGGACGACGAAAAACGGCCCGCGGTGTGCGCGCCGGCGGGCCGCATAAGGGATGACGATGCATGCCGATCGCACACCTCTCCGGCGGCGCCGAGATCGCTCGACCTCACAGCTGGCCCTTGTCGTGGGTATCGCCGGCGGCCGGCGTCGGCGCCGTGCCGGCGACCGGATAGATCCGGTTGTTGCCGAACGACCTGGTGGCCGCTGATCCCGGTGCCGTTGAAGCCATCCGGCCGCGGACTTTGCTCGGGCGCTCAATCCGGGCTGCGGGCGCGATCTTGGCGTGCGGCGGATGAACCGTTAGGCGAGACGCGGCGTCCAATAGCTTAGCCCCGTGACCGGAGAGATCGCCCCGTGTTGGCGTCGTTTCTGCATGCCCTGCCCTATGTGCTCGGCGGCGCTTTCTGCCTGCTGATGCTGTACGGATTCTGGCAGGGCTTGAGCCTGCGGCCGCACCGGCATCGCGCACACTCGACGGCGCTGGAATATTGGTGGAGCTCGGGCGACCGCTAAGTCTCAGTCCGTGAGGCGCTGTGACCAGAGTGGCAATTGTGATGACCTATCCGATGGTCATGGCCGGGCTTGTCAGGCTTGTCCTGGCCATCCACGTCTGGCTGTGTCCCGGCGAGGGAAGAAGGACGTGGATGCCCGCGACAAGCGTGGACAAGCGCGGGCATGACGAGTCAGCACTGACGCCGTTGTTGTCACATCTCGCGAATGCCGACAAAATCGCGCACGATCCTGCCCACCCGGACTTCGCCGGGCTTGTGTCGCCGCGCCTTGCGCATCGGCGCCAGCGCTAGCGCGCCACCGTTTTGCCAGCCGGAATCAGCGCGCCAGTCATCGCGCGCGCGGGGCGTCGCGCGGCTTCGACTGCCCGCTCGAGCTCCGCCCAGGCCTCGGCTTCGGCGACAGCGGCCCGCTCGAGCTCTGACCAGGCCGCCGAAAACTCGTTGATCATTGCGTCGTTGTTCATTCGACGTGTCGGCATTGGAACCTCTTCGTCGTTGTGCCCCTGAAGCCACGCACGGCGATGCGTGCGCCTCGCCGGCGATTTGGTGGGCCTCCGTTCCGGTACGCAGGATCACTACTTGCCCGGTCCGGAGGCCCCAAGCTGGGGAGCTTGTTCAGTAACGCTGCTCCGATAAATCTAATGAAAGCTTAAGAATGAAAGTAAACGCCACGAGTTTGCGGCGAGGTCGACGGCGGGCGGAAAGCATTTCCCAGGCCCGGGAAAATGTTCGTCCCCGGCCAAATTATCGAAAGCATTGCGATACCTCGACACGCACATGTTCGGCCCGGATGTTCTGCTCCCCGGTTTACTGAGGACAATAGCGCGCAGCCCCGAGGCGGTCGGGTTTGGTGTGCCCATCATAATGGCCCGCCACGTCGGCGACGCTCAGTGAGCAGCCAGGCGTCATCGGGCTGCATCGCAGCTCTGCGGCATTTTTGGCAACCATCGGTCAGGTACCGGACAGACGCCCTTGCGCGTCCGCCTTAGGCTCGGCCGTCGTCGTCGCCACCTCCATCACAAACGACGACAAGTTCGGCTCGCGCGCGGCCGGGGTCCGGCCTTCGCGGCCGCACGCGGCCGAACAATGATCGTACTGGTTCCGATGATGCCGGTGGCCCGGGTTGGCGCGCCGGCCAGCGGTCATGGTGGCGATAGCTTCACCCGATCGTGAAATGTCCCGGCGCAAGGCCGCGCCGGCTGTCCCCACGACCATCAAGCCCGTGTTCCTGGACGGTACGAAGGGGCTGCGTTTCCAGTACGGACCCAAATCGTTCACCGACGGTTCCCCGGATTTTGATCTCTGTCAAAGACGAAATTGCCCGGGTCCGGGCACGGACGCTCAATCGCTCGTCGGGGTCCGGCGCCCTGCCCGATGGGATGCGCCGCGCTCCTCGCGCCGACGGGAGGCGAGGCGGCTCACGATCACTTCTTTGCCGGCGCGTAAAAGGTCCCTTCCACCTCCATGATGTCGTCCTGGTTGAGACGGTCCACCTCGACGATGGTGCGCGGCGGATAGGGCGGTCTGCCCCACAGCTCCTCCTGCACCTTGTTCACGATCGGCCGGTACCGGAACATGTCGGTCACGTAGACGACGATGCGGACGGCGTCGTGCAGGCTGGCGCCCTCCAACTCGGCGATCAGCTTCATGTTGAGGAACGCCTGGCGAACCCGTGCCTCGTCGCCCTGCACCAGCGTGTTGGTCTTGGGATCGATGCCGCGCATCCCGGCGATGAAGACGAAATCGCCGGCGCGCGTGCCGAGATTCCAGGTTCCGGTCGGCTTGATCGCGCCCTCGGGCGAAAGCGTCCTCACCCCATTGGGCGAGGTCGATTGCGCAAGCGCTGCCGTCGCACCCGCGATCACAAGTGCAGCCGTGAGAACGGAATGCTTCCACATGGATGCCCCCTGCTGTGCTGTCGTCGCGATCAGGCTAGAGGAACGTGCCCCGCGCCCGCAATAGCCGGCGGCGCGCGGAGGATGAGGAGCCGTCATTGCGAGCGAAGCGAAGATTCCATGGGGAGTGGATAGCAGCCGAGTCCAGGTCCAGACTGAGGTTGCTTCAACCCACTCAACCTGGAGGACGACCGATGCTGCTCGCTGATCGTATCGCTGACACTGAACCGACCGCTATCCGAACGCATCTTGGCGCAATTTTTGTTTCGTTGGAACTGAGCCGTTCGACTTGGTTGATCACTTCGCTGTCGCCGGGCAACGGCGAAAAGATGTCGAAGCACGGCGTTGCGGCGGGAGATCTCGTGGCGCTGCTGGCGAAGTTTGCGGAGCTGCAGCGCAAGGCGTTTGCGCGCACCGGCAAGAACTATCCGATCATTACGATCCAGGAGGCGGGGCTGGACGGGTTCTCGCTGCACCGCGTGCTGCAGCAGGAGGGGATCGAGAGCCATGTGGTGGACGCCGCCTCGGTTGCGGTGCCGCGCCGGCGGCGGCGGGCGAAGACTGACAAGATCGACGGTGAGGCGCTGTTGCGGGTGCTGCTGGCCTACAAGCGGGGCGAACCGCGGGTGTGCTCGATGGTGGTAGCCCCTTGCGCCGAGGAAGAGGACCGCCGCCGGATCGGCCGTGAGCGCGAGGTCTTGCTCGACGAGCGGATCCGGCATGTCAACCGGATCAAGGGACTTTTGCTGGCGCAAGGGATCTCTGGCTATGCCCCGTTGCGGCGCGATCGACGGGCGCGGCTGGAGGCGCTGCGCACGGCGGACGGGCGTGAGCTGCCCAGCAGCTGAGGGCGCAGATCGGCCGCGAGCTCGACCGGCTCGAGCTGCTGCTTGTGCAGATCAAGGCGGTCGAGGCGGAGCGGGACGCGATGCTGGCGAGGTTGAGCCAGAGCGTGGACGAGAACACGCGGGAGCATCCGCTGGCGATGCTGCTGGGGGTGAAGGGGATCGGGGAGGAATTTGCGGCTGCGCTTTGGTTCGAGTGCTTTTACCGGAGCTTTGCCAATCGCCGGCAGATCGCCGCCTATGCGGGCTTGGCGGCGACGCCGTGGCAGAGCGGGTCGGTCGCGCATGAGCAAGGCGTGTCCAAGGCCGGCAATGCGCGACTGCGCAAGAAGCTGGTGCAGCTCGCCTGGCTCTGGCTGCGCCATCAACCGGGGTCGGCACTGGCGCGCTGGTTCCATGCGCAAGCCCATCGCAAGGTCGCCATCGTCGCACTGGCGCGCAAGCTGCTGGTCGCCTTGTGGAAGTATGTCACCGCCGGCGTCGTGATCGAAGGTGCGGCGCTCAAGGGCGCTGCCTAGGCGGCAAGCCAGGCGTCTCGTCAGGCGAGCCACCTCACCCACAGTTGAGCAGCAACAGCACCATGACCAATCCGCCGAGACCCGATCAGTCTCGGCCGATCCGGGCGGACGAACCGATGGATTGCATGGCTTCAAAAGCCGTAGCGAAGAATGGCTTCGTCCTCTCGAGCCGCCCGCCGCAAGCGGAATCCTGGTACGGCACGCTCGTGCGGCCGACCGAATGTGAGTTTGATCTGGCGTCAAACCTGATCGCGAAACCGGCTCGACCTCGATCGTAGAAAAACTGCAAATGGTCCTCCTTGCATCATGAACCGCTCTTCGTCCCGACCGCTGGAGCCTGATGGCGTGCTCGATCGCGTCAAGGCCAAGCCGCTGCGCGGCGGCCCTGCGGGCCGACCTTGACCCGATCTGCGCGCGCCATCTTCAAAACTCCACGCTCGGGACGAAGAGGTGCTCCTCGCTCGAACAAAGAGGTGACACCAAAGTGTGAGACCTTGACTCGGCACATCCCCATGTGAGCAATCCAGGCTGCAGTGCCGTTTCTGGATTGCTTCGTCGCTGACGCAACTCGCAATGACGGAGCCGTCATTGCGAGCGAAGCGGTGCAATCGAGGACCGCGGCGGAATTTCTGGATTGCCGGCAATGACGGACCTCAAGGCAATGCAGGACGGCGCCGCCTCGATCCGGCCGTGCCGACGTGTTGCATTGGCAACCGTGGTGTCGGTTCTCGAGCTTGAGACCTAAACCGTGTCGATTTCCGATCGCCTGAAAACGTGGGCGCGCGTCGTCATGCGCGACGTGCACGCCCTCTATCTGGCGAGCCGCGACCCGCGCGTGCCTTGGTACGCCAAGGCGATGGCGGCGGCGGTCGCCGGCTATGCGCTCTCGCCGATCGACCTGATCCCGGATTTCATCCCGGTGTTGGGCTACCTGGACGAGGTCATCCTGCTCCCGCTCGGCGTAGCGCTGGTGATCCGGCTGATCCCACCGGAGGTGATGGCCGAGCATCGCAATCTCGCGGCGACGGCGCAGCAGCGCCCGGTCAGCCGCGGTGCCGCCGTGGTGATCGCCTGCATCTGGATTGCATCGATCGCGCTCTGCGGATGGTTGCTCCATCTCGTCCTGGGCCATTGATCCACGTCCCGGATCCGGCCAAAATACACTCAGAGTTTGTATGGGAACTCGTATGGGAGGATGTGATGCCCGGCAAGGCAAACCCAGTGACCCTGCCCGCCGCCGCAGCAAACATGGCTGCAAAAGCGGTCGAGAGCGTGCCTGACGATTTCTTCGTCTTCACCGACATTCAAGGCTCAGCCCCGGCATCGCTGGCGCCCGAGAACCTGCCGCCGCAGGCGCAAGTCCCTGAAGACGTGCCGCCGGTCGTAGACTTGCCGGAGCATGCATCGCACATGTCCGAGACGGCTCGTCCGCATCTTCCGGAACACCTGCACGCGGACTGGCTCATCGTCTGAAGCGTCCGGTTGCGATCCGCCGCGTCCCAGAGCCTTTGACGACGCTCTCGGGCGCGGGCTCCAGCGTAACCCAGTGACGGCTCTCACGCCTGCCGCGACATCGGCACCGGGCCGAGCAACATCAGCATCAGCCGCAGGTTTCGCCGCCGGGCCTGGCGGCTGAGGCCCCACTCGCGCCGGCGCGCCCCGCCAGGCGTGGCGCGCTCGCTGCGGAGCGGCGCCTGGCCGGAGGCGAGTGCGTCGTCGGCTTTGAGTTGCGGGAACGAGCGGGCAGGCAGTCGTGCTTGGTCGCGCATAGGCGTTCAGCCTCCACGTCGATGTCCGCCGAGGCTAGCGGCCGTTCGTTAACGAATTGGAAACCATGAAAATTAACCGGAGCCTGCGGTAGCCTCTCCCAAGACGGGTTCGGGAGCAGGACCATGACCGCATCGCCAACCATCGGCTTCATCGGGCTCGGCACCATGGGCGAGCCGATGTGCGGCAACCTGGTGCGCAAGAGCGGCGCTCCCGTCATCGCCTTCGACGTCGCGCCCGAGCCGCTCGCGCGCCTGCGCGCCGAAGGGGCGGCGGCCGCCGCATCGGTGCGCGAGGTAGCGGCAGGCGCCGACGTGGTGTTCGTCTGCCTGCCGAGCGGGCGGCATGTCCGCGAGCTGTTCGAGGGCCCGGACGGGATCCTGGCGAACGTGCGCGCGCAGCGCCGCCAAGCCTTCGTCGATCTCGGCACCTCGCCGGTCGGCCTCGCGCGCGAGCTTGCCGGTCGGCTCGGCGCGCGCGGCGCGACCTTCGCGGATGCGCCGATCGCGCGCACCCGGCAGGCCGCGCAGGACGGCACGCTCAGCATCATGGTGGGGGCGGATGTGGCAGTGTTCGCCCGCATCGAGCCGCTCCTGCGCTGCTGCGCCAGCGAGGTCACCCATTGCGGCCCGGTCGGCGCCGGCCAGGTCGTCAAGATCCTCAACAACATGGTTTTGTTCGAGACCGTCAACGCGCTCGCCGAAGCGCTGGCGATCGGACGGCGCGCCGGCGTTGCGCCGGCGCTTCTGCTCGCGACCTTCGCCAAGGGCTCGGCCGACAGCTTTGCGCTGCGCAACCACGGCATGAAGGCGATGCTGCCGCGGACATTTCCGGCGCGCGCGTTCTCGACCGAATACGCTTTGAAGGATCTCGGCTACGCGCTCGACCTCGCGCGCGAGGTCGGAGTGACGGCGCGGGGGGCCGAAGTCGTGGGCGCCGTCCTCGCGGACACGGTCGCAAGCGGCCTCGGCGCCGCCTACTGGCCGGCCCTGCTCGAGGTCGTGGACCGGCACCTTGTAGTCCCGGCCGAGCGCGAAGCGCGAGAGCCGGGACCCCGCTGACTTTTCCGCTTGCGCGGGCCGCGCTGACGCTTACCAGCGGGCACCGAGATACTCGTCCACACACTCTGGCGACGCCTTGGCGTAGGTGCCGCGGCGGCTGACCACGGAGCCGGTCAGGCGCTGCAGCGCCAATGCCATCTCGGCGGCCTTGGCCACCACCACGATGCCGTTAAGCACGAGCGCGCCGTCGATGACGAAGGGACATTCGCGTGCAAACAGCAGCATCGGCAGGCCGCCGGCCGGGATGATGACCTCGGCCCCGGCGGCAACCAGCGGGCGGACCTGATCGACGAAATCCGCGCGCACCTGGGCATAGCTCGGCTCGTCGGTGAAAGCGCGCATGAACCCCGGCAGGTCCACCTTGATCGCCCGCACGCCCGCCACACGCTGCTCGAGCCCGTGTGTCCGCACCTGCCGCTCGTGCCAGTCGATGAACACCGGGTCGATGGTGACGAGGCCGAGCCGCCCGCCCATGCTCAACGCTGCAAGCAGCGTCGCCTCGCCCAGACCGACGACCGGAATGTCGAGCGCGCCGCGGATTTCCAGCAGACCGGGCTCCTGAAAGTGGCCGATGACGAAGGCGTCGTATCCCGCACGCTCGGCTTCCAGCGCGTTGCGGATCGTTTGCGCGGCGCAGCGGAATTCCGTCAGCGGATGGAAGAGGTGGTCGGGAGGATCGAGGCCATGGACCTCGAAACGGATGCCCGCACCGGCCGCTGCGTCCAGCAGGCCTTGCAGCCGCTTGATGTACGCCGCTTGCTCCGTCGGGTGAACAAAGCTCTGGTACCATATCCGGGCGGGACCAAACGGATCAGCCATTTTCTACGCTCCTCAAGCAACTCCGCGTCGCCATGGTTGAAACGAATGGATGACCTTCCCAGGCCTTGCTTCCGGTAGACCGTACAGAAAGGGGCAGCCTGCTGTTCGGGCCCGACACGAGGAACCCGCTGTCCCTTGCGGCTTCAGCGTTTCGATGAAGCGGTTCGGTCAGCGTTCATTTGTTTGGCTGCCGTGCAGGTGTCCCGTCACGACGTGATCTAGAGCAGCCCCCCGACCAAAAATGAACTAAGGACCGGCGCCTGATTGTGCTTAATCCAACGTTAAGGGGCCGAACGCCGGACGTAAAGGAAAGACGCCATGCTTCGCCGCTTTTGGTCGTAAGCTGAACGGATGCGAATGCCCTGAACAGGCAGCAGAGTTAATGCGTTCTTAATCGCGGCGGGGCCAATACTGGGCCAGGGCGACGGAGGACGACGCGTGGTCCGGTTCGAAAATGTCGGCTTGCGCTACGGCCTCGGGCCGGAGGTCCTGCGCGACCTCAGCTTCCGCATCGCGCCGCGGCTCGTTCCAGTTCCTGACCGGGCCGTCCGGCGCCGGCAAGACCTCGCTGCTGCGCCTGCTGTTCCTGTCGCTCAAGCCGACGCGCGGCCTGATCACGCTGTTCGGCCACGACGTCGCCGTCCTGACCAAGGATGCGCTCGCCACGCTGCGCCGGCGCATCGGCCTCGTGTTCCAGGATTTCCGCCTGCTCGACCACCTGACGACCTACGAGAACGTGGCGCTGCCGCTGCGCGTGCTCGGCCGACGAGAAGCGAGCTATCGCGCCGAGGTGATCGAGCTGCTGCGCTGGGTCGGCCTCGGCGAGCGCCTGTGGGCGCTGCCGCCGGTGCTCTCGGGCGGCGAGAAGCAGCGCGCGGCGATCGCGCGCGCGGTGATCGCGCGGCCCGAGCTCCTGCTCGCCGACGAGCCGACCGGCAACGTCGATCCCAACCTGGCGCAACGGCTGCTGCGCCTGTTCGTCGAGCTCAACAAGTCCGGCACCTCGGTGGTGATCGCCACCCACGACATCGCGCTGATGGACCAGTACGACGCGCGCCGCCTGGTGCTGCACGACGGACGATTGCATGTCTATGATTGAGTCGCGCTGGCCGCGCGGCGAGCATCAACCGGTCCGGAGCCGACCGAAGCGGTCGAGGCGCCGCCCGCCCGGCGCGCGCCCGATGCCGAACGCGATGACGCCGATCGTGCCGCCGAACTCGATCGCGGGCCGCGCGCTGGTCGCGGTCATCGCCATCATGAGCTTCCTGGCGGCGCTCACGCTCGGCGCCGTCGTGCTGGTGCGCGGCGCGGCGGCGCGAGTGGCAGTCGCAGGTCGCGCGCGAAATGACGATCCAGATCCGGCCGGCCGAGGGCCGCGACATCGAGGCGGAGGTGGCGCGCGCCGTCGACTCGCGCGCGCCACGCCGGGCGTCGCCGACGTCGCGGCGCTACACCCGGGAGGAATCGGCGCGGCTGCTCGAGCCGTGGCTCGGCACCGGCCTCTCGCTCGACGATCTGCCGGTGCCCGCGCATGATCGTGGTGACGATCGCGGCCGGCGGCACGCCGGACCTCGACCGCCTGCGCAAGACGCTCGCCGAGCGGGTCGCCGGCGCCAGCCTCGACGATCACCGCGGCTGGGTCGAACGCATGCGCGCGATGACGCGGGCGGCGATCGCGGTCGGCATCGGCGTGCTCGGATTGGTGCTGGCCGCGACCGTGCTCTGGTCGCGTTCGCAACCCGCGGCGCGATGGCGGCGAACCGCGCGATCGTCGAGGTGCTGCATTTCGTCGGCGCCAAGAACCGCTACATCGCCGGCCAGTTCCAGCGCCACTTTCTCTTGCTCGGGCTCAAGGGCGGCGAGCATCGGCGGCGGCGCGGCGGTCGCTGTTCTTCCTTGGCGCCGGCATGCTCGCCGACTGACGGCCAAGGCGCCGGCGAGCGAGGATCAAGTGCAGACCTGTTCGGCAGCCTGTCGCTCGGGCCGAGGGCTATGCCGGCATCGTGGGCGTGATCGTGCTGGTCGCGGCGGTGACGGCCATGACCTCGCGCGTCACCGTGCACGCGCACGCTCGGGGCCCTGGAATAGGCCGTAAGGCTGCTGCGCAGCCATCCATGATTTGCGATAATAGCCGCGGACGGAATCGATGTCGCGACGACGCCTGCGGACCGAGCGGACAGCGGCTCTGCGCGGCGGCGGGCCGGACCGGCGCGCGCGTCCGCATCGGCCGCACGCGCGTCGTCGGCGCAGTCGTGCCGCGTGATCGCGGCCCTGGCGATCGAGCATCGCGCTGGTCTTCGTCGGCGGCTTCCTGTGGTTCGCTGCACGCGGTTCCGAGCGAGGAGGTCGCGCTCCGGCGCAACGCCGACGGCATCGTGGTGCTCACCGGCGGCGCCTCGCGCATCGCGGATGCGGTCGAGCTGCTGGCCGCCGGCCACGGCAAGCGCCTGCTGATCACCGGCGTTCACCGCGCCACCTCCTCGAAGCGAGATCGCCCGCGTGCTGCCGCAACACGATCGGCTGCTCGAATGCTGCGTCGACCTCGACCATTCCGCGGTCAACACCGTCGGCAACGCGGCCGAGACCCGGCGCTGGGCGCAAGGACCGCGGTTCCGCTCGCTGATCGTGGTCACCTCGAACTACCACATGCCGCGCACCATGGCGGAGCTCGGCCGCCAGCTGCCGGACGTGGCGCTGATCCCGTTTCCGGTGGTGAGCGACAAGCTGCGCGCCGAGCCCTGGTGGACGAGCTGTCGACCGCCAAGCTGCTGTTCTCCGAATATCTGAAGTATATGCGTCGCCCAGGTGCGCATGCGGCTCGAGCCGGCTTCCGACACGACCGACGTGGCGGGCGGCGGCGATCGGCAGCTGACCGGCGAATCCGAGCCCTGGCGATGCGAATAGCTAGCGAATAGGGTAGCAACGGAACGCGCCGGGTTAGTTTCTCTGCTCCCGATTCGCTATTCGCATCGCTATCGCTATTTCGCTGCTCGATGGACGTCCCGTGCTCTTCATCCGCTCGCTCTGTTCAATCTCCTGTTCTATCTCAACCTGGCCATGCTGCTGCTGGCGGCCTCGTCGACCTTCTTCATGCCGCGCTGCGGCATTCTCGGCATGGCGAAGGCTGGGGGCGCACCAGCCTCTGGCTGCTGCGGGTGATCTGCGGCACCCGCTACGAGATGGCGCGGGCTCGAGAAGCTTCCGCCGGGCGGCTGCCTGGTCGCCGCCAAGCATCAGTCGACCTGGGAGACCTTCGCGCTGTTGCCGCTGTTCGGCGATTCACCTTCATCATCAAGCGCGAGCTGATGTGGATCCCGTTCTTCGGCTGGTTCACCGTCAAGGGCCGGCATGATCCCGGTCGACCGCGGCGCGGGCGCGCAGGCGATCCCGCAGATGCTGGCGCATGCGCGCGCGGCGCTCGCCGAGGGCCGGCAGATCATCATTTTCCCGGAGGGCACGCGGCGCGCGCCGGCGCCGAGCCGGCATACAAGTTCGGCATCGCCCGGCTCTATGCCGAGCTCGACGCGCCGTGCGTGCCGATCGCGCTCAATTCCGGGCTGTTCTGGCCGCGCCGCAAGTTCCTGCGCTACCCGGGCACGATCGTGGTGGAGATCCTCGACCCGATCCCGCCCGGCCTCGACGCGAAAGCGTTCTTCCAGCGGCTGCAGGACGATATCGAGCGCGCGACCACGCGCCTGATCGAGGAAGGCCGGCGCGACGCCGGCGCCGCGACCGCGCCGGCGTCGGCCGCGGCGTAGCCGTCCAACTCGTAGCCGGATTGAGCGCATGCGAAATCCGGGGTCGGCCTCGTAGCTCGTAGTAGCTCGTAGCCCGGATTGAGCACGGCGAAATCCGGGTTATCCTCTGGGCATGGTTCGATACCGGCGGAATTTCGTCGCGGGTGGAACGTATTTCTTCACGATCACGCTCGTCGATCGAACATCCGGCGCGCTGGTCGATCATATCGAGCACCTGCGTGCGGCGGTTCGCGCAGTGCGGCAGGCGCACCCGTTCGTGATCGACGCGGTGGTGGTGCTGCCGGATCACTTGCATCTCTTGATGACGTTGCCCGATGGCGATGCGGATTTCTCAAATCGGCTGAGCCTGATCAAGCGCCAATTCACCGACGCCGTGATGCGCGCGGGCGTTCGCGTCTTGCGCCATCGAAACGGAGAGCGCGCTCTTTGGCAGCGTCGCTTCTGGGAGCACACCATCCGCGGCGAAAGCGACTTCGAGCGCCATGTCGATTACATCCACTTCAATCCAGTCAAGCACGCGCTGGTTACCAGGGTCCGCGACTGGCCGTAGTCGTCGTTTCACCGATTACGTGCGACGCGGTGTGTTGCCGCCCGACTGGGGCGGAGATCTCGGTGAAGATCGCGGGCGCTTCGGCGAGCCGTAGATGGAGCGGGCCCGAAGATCGGCGTGGCTGGCCCCGGATTTCGCTGCGCTCAATCCGGGCTACGCGCTATTCGCCATTCGCCATTCGCTACTTCCGCTTGCGCTCACGCGGTTACCGGCGGGGTGACTGCGGTGGTGCCGGCATCGACCGGCAGGATCACGCCGGTCATCCAGCGCGCATTGTCCAGACAAGGTAGAGCACGGCAGCCCCGGTGTCCCAGCCGGTGCCCTCGGTCTCAAGCACCGAGCGCCGGCGGCGGGCCTCGCGCATCTCCGCCGACATGCCGCCGGCATACATCATCGGCGTATGCACCATCCCGGGGCAAACGCAGTTCACCCGGATATTGTCGCGGCCGTGATGGGCCGCCATGGCCCGTGTCATGTTGACGACCGCGCCCTTCGCGGTCGGATATAGCAGGCTCGGCGTGCCGCCGCGCAGTCCCGCGACCGACGCGATGTTCACGATCGATCCGCCGTTCTGCTTGAGCATTTCGGGTATCGCGAATTTGGCCATCAGCATCATCGAGGTCACGTTGACGAGCAGCCCTTGGTTCCACTCCGCAAGGTCGACCTCGACCGCGGTTCCCTTGGCACCGATGATGCCGACGTTGTTGACCAGGATGTCGACGCGCCCGTAATGCGCGGCCGCCGTTGCGACGATGCGGCTGCAGTCCGCCTCCGAGGTCACGTCCGCCGGCACGACCAGCAACTCGCCGCCTTCGCGCTCGATCATTTCCTTGGTACGCGCGGCCCATGGCTCGTTGGCGTCGACAAGCGCCACGCGCGCGCCGGCGCGCGCCAACAGGATCGAAGCCGCCCGGCCATTGCCGATCCCTTCGGCGCGCGATCCCGCGCCGGTCACGATCGCGACCTTTGGCGCCAGTTGCATGCTGCCGTAGCCTGTACCGATGTCCGCCATGGGCTGCTCCGCGGAAGTCTGATTGGCGATTGGCGAATGGCGAATAGCGAATAGCGAGTAGCGAATAGTGAGCAGCGAGTGCGCGTGCCGTATCAATTCACTCCTCACTTCACTATTCACTATTCACTATTCGCCATTCGCCATTCGCTATTCGCTATTCGCCATTCGCTACACCGCCTCGTGCACCCCATGCAGCCGCTCCGCCAACAGATGCAGGTCGCGATCGCGGCAGCCGAGCGCCTCGAGCTGCTTGACCGCCGCCAAAACGTAGTCGCGGTTGGCGCCGGAGCGGCCGTGGCCTTGCCGCACGTGATGCAGCTGCGCGTCGAGCGAGAGGCGCCCGGCATACTGGGGGTGGCCGCGATCGACGACATAGCACAACGCCGGCACGCGCCGCCGCGATCCTTCGAGCCACACCGCGCGTGTGCGTTCGAGATACACCATGGTGACCTGCTCGCGCGCGCGCAGGTACGCGATCGTGTGCGCCCGCGCCGCGGCGGCCACGCGGTAGGCGAGGCCGCGGCAGGCGCCGCCGTGATCGAGCCCGAGCACCAGGCCCGGCCGCTCCGGCGTGCCGCGGTGCACGTGCGAGAGCACGCACAACGCCCGGTGCGCCCCGATCAACACCGCCGGCGAGCGCTCGAGAAAATCGAAGCCGGGCTGCCACATCAACGAGCCGTAGGCGAACACCCACAGATCTTGCTCTGGCTTGCTCGAAATGCGCGTCCATTGGTGGGATGGTTTGAAAGCCGCGTTGACAGCGACGCAAGGTTCCGCTCGCCTATCAAGCCGGCTGGTGGCGCGCAAGCGTCGGCCCGGCCCCGGAGCTTCGGAACGCATGCCCGTGACGCCCCGCCGCTCGTACTGGATTCTTGCCCCGCTGCTGCTGGTGCGTCGTGCTTGCGCTTGTCTGGACCGGCTTCTGGTTCTACGCGGCGCACGCCGCCGACCGCATGATGGCGGCGTGGATCGAGCGCGAGGCCAAGGTCGGGCGCGTCTACACCTGCGCCTCCCGCACCATCGGCGGATATCCGTTCCGCATCGAGACGCGCTGCGCCGACCCGACGGTGGAGCTGCGCGGGCGGCATCGCGCCGGTCGTCATCAAGGCGCGGCAAATCCTGGCGGTGGCGCAGGTCTACCAGCCCAATCTGATGATCGCCGAGGTGACCGGCCCGATGACGGTCGCGGAGCCGGGCGAGGCTCATCCACTGACGGCCGACTGGTCGTTGCTGCAGGCGAGCGTACGCGGGCTGCCGTCGGGGTCGAGCGCGTTTCGCTGGTGGTGCAAGGGCCGAAGCTGCAGCGGACGGGCGGTGCGAGCCCGGAGCCGATCGATGCAGGCCGAACGCATCGAATTCCATGCGCGGCGAAGCGCCGACGCGAGAGCGGCAAGCCCGCCTACGATCTCGCGGCGCGCGTCGCGGCGGCGCTCGTTCCCGCCTGCCGGCGCTGGCTGGCGCGGCCGCTCAACGCCGAGGCGACGGCGGTGCTCAGCGGCCTGTCCGACCTCGCGCCGAAACCGATCGCGGCCGGCTGCGGGAATGGCAGGCGCCGGAGGCCGGTTGGCGATCACGGCGATCCGGCTGCAGCAGGGCGACGCAGTCGCGGTCGCCAAGGGCGACCTGGCTTAAGCCCGCGCGGCCGGCTGGACGGCGCATTGACCATCACGGCGGCCGGATTCGACGAGCTGTCGCGCTGGCTCGGCTTGCCGACGCCCGGTCAAGGGGGACGTCAGGCCGGCATCCTGGCGGGGCTCGCCATTCTCGGCGGCCAAACCGAGCTGGAAGGCAAGCGCGCGATCACGATGCCGCTGCGCTTCAGCGATGGCACCGTGTTCCTGCGGCCCGTTGCCGCTGGGGCAAATCGGGCCACTGTATTGAGAGGCCCTTCCGTCGGTCGACACACCGGGCGGCAAATGCCTATATGCACACGCTTGGAGACACCTGAACAGGAGGCCTCATGACTGCCGCGTCCGGCCCGCGCCTGGTCCACCCGTCCGCCCAGCTTCGTCCCGGCCGCGGCCGCGTGTTCGATTCGATCACCGATACGATCGGCGACACGCCGCTCGTTCGCCTCAACCGATTGCCGCAGATCAAGGGCATCAAGGCGACGATCCTCGCCAAGCTCGAGTTCTTCAATCCGCTCGGCAGCGTCAAGGACCGCATCGGCGTGGCGATGATCGACGCGCTCGAAGCCGACGGCAGGCTGACGCCAGGACACGGTGCTGATCGAGCCGACCTCGCGGCAATACCGGGATCGCGCTTGCCTTCGTGGCGGCGGCGCGCGGCTACCGGCTGATCCTGGTCATGCCGGAATCGATGTCGCTCGAGCGGCGCCGGATGCTGGCGCTGCTCGGCGCCGAAGTCGTGCTGACCCCGGCGGCCGACGGCATGCGCGGCGCGATCGCCCGCGCCGAGGAGCTCGCGCGCGACATCGGCAACGCCGTTCATTCCGCAGCAGTTCAAGCACCCGGCCAATCCCGCGATTCACCGACGCACGACCGCCGAGGAGATCTGGAACGACACCGCCGGCGCCGTGGACGTGTTCGTCGCCGGCGTCGGCACCGGCGGCACCATCACCGGCGTCGGCCAGGTGCTCAAGCCGCGCAAACCCTCGTTGCACATCGTCGCGGTCGAGCCGCAGGACAGCGCGGTGCTGTCGGGCGGCCAGCCCGGCTCGCACAAGATTCAGGGGATCGGGGCAGGCTTCATTCCCGACATCCTCGACCGATCGGTGATCGACGAGGTCGTGACGGTCGCAAACCAGACGCGCGTTCGACATGGCGCGGCGCGCTCGCCCGCTACGAAGGCATTCCGGCCGGGATCTCGTCCGGCGCCGCCGTCGCCGCCGCGCTCGAGGTGGGCGCGCGGTCCGGCATGGCGAACAAGACCGTCGTCGTGGTGCTGCCCTCGTTTGCCGAGCGGTACCTGTCGACGGCCTTGTTCGAGGACTTGCAGACCGGCACCGCCATGCGCACCGAACGCGACGTCGCGGGACTGCCGGATTTTGCAGGCTGGCTGCGTGGTCGACTGAGCTTCACGAACAAGCCAGTCAAGGCTACGACGTTGTCATCGGGAAGTTAACGCAGGTCCGTGTTGCGGCAGCGGCGGCTTATGGCTTTGCCAACCAAGTTGGCGTCCACCGCTCGGGGTCGTGGTGCACCGGGCTGAGGTCGGCTCTTGCCTGGGCGAGGTCAGCGGCAGTTTCGCCGAACATCGGTCGAATTCGTAGTCGAAGTTCGGCAGGATACAGCCATTCGGCATCAGGGCGAACGTCATCGAGTACCACAGACCCAGGTCAGGCTGTGTCCGGCACATATCATCGCGCAAACGACGCAAGAGCGGTTCGATCGGCAGCCGCCTCATCGATCGGCTGGGGCGACCGCGGCGCAGCACGCGCGTTCTTGATATTGGGCGCCGACGATTGCGATCTCGAAGTGCGTGCTGTCCCATGGGTTTTTGCTTGTCGGCCTGTGTGCCGTCAAACGCCGTGCGAGTTCTGCCATGACCGGGTGGGCCGCCCAATATTCCTCGCGATCTACTGCACCACTTGCCCAGCCAGCCAGCGAAATCCGGCAGTCCAGTCGGGAGTTCAGCTATGCGCTCGAGGTCTTCTGATCCAAAGCGCTCACGGAGCCAATGAGCAAGCTCTCCGGTCGCATCCTCGCTGTCATCGTGCGGCGTGAAGTCGCTCCATTCGCCTTCCTCCTCGAACCGCTGCAAAGCGATCTTCGCAAGTAACCCTGCGAGCGAGGATGCGAGAATTTCGCGCTGCCCTTCCGAGGCGAGGACAACGATCGGCGCATCTTCCGGGCCAATCGCCGGCAGGCACCATGAGCCGACAGCGGAGCCGTCCGGCAGGTGGAGAAACAGGGCCAGATCATTGCGCAACAAGCTACCGTCGACAATCGGCGCCTGCTCGGAGAACTGCCAACTAGATCGAAGCATCCGATGCTGCCCCACAGTCGGCCATCGAGCCAAGCCGCGAAATCGAGCAAAAGATGTGGCGGCTCGATGTGAAGCGGGAACGCGCGGCGGACGCTACCGAGGTCGACGAGATACGGTTGCTCGGACAGAGGCGGTTTCTCTTGCTTGATGATGCGGCGGAGCGTCGCTGCTCCGCTGCGATCGCTTCCGATCATAAGCTCGAAGCGTCGACCTCACTCAACCGAGTGCGGCTTGGCCCCGTCGAGATCGCCCGAAGGACGCATGGACCGCGCCCGTTAGCGCCTACCCGGGCAACCGGTCGAAAGCCCGCATTCGGTCGCCCTGAACCGGAGCGTGAGGTCCGAGCCGCGGGCCGCACTGCCGCCGGCGCCGATTGCGCGCCGATCATATTTCCGCCAATGCGCGCGAGTTGAGGCCGCACCCGTTCACGGTCTGGACTCTTACCGCGCGATTCGCCTACCGCTAGAGTGGCTTGATTCGAACGGCATGGCGGATGCCGTTCGGTCGAAGGCGCGGACGGGTCCATCCCGCGCGTCGTGACCGTCCGGGCCGGCGGGGGCCAGAGGCATGGTGAGGAGCGGCAGCACACGCGCTCGTCCCCGCCGCGGCGGCGGATTTGCGTGCTTCTTCGCGGCGCTTTCTCCTTCACGGCCCCGGTCGCGGGTCCGCGCAGGACAGCGGCCGCCCGGCCGCGTTCGATTCTACCTCAAGGCCTTCGCGATGCTCGATCGCCACGAGCTCGCGGCGCTCGCGGTGACGCTCGGGATCCTGGCGTTTGCGGTGGTGACCGCGATCGCGCTGGTGCGGGCGCGGGCGCGGGCGGAACATGCCGAGGCCGCGGCGCGCGCCGAAATCACCACGCTCAAGACCGGCCTCGATCGTGCCGTCACGATGCTGTTGTCGGAGCCGCAGGTGCTGGTGGTCTGGTCCCCCGTCGATGACGAGCCGGAGATCCTCGGCGACACCGCACTCGTCACGCCGGTCCCGATCCCGCGGCGCGTGCTCGCATTCGCCACCTGGCTGGCCGGGGACAAGGCGCGCGAGCTGGACGACGCCGTCGCCGCGCTTGCGCGCCCGCGGGCAGAGCTTTGCGCTGGACCTGAGCACGCTTTCGGGCCGGCAGATCGAAGCCGAAGGACGCGCCGTCGGCGGTCGGGCGGTGATGCGGCTCAAGGAGGTGACCGGAACGCGCCGCGCGCTGGCGGAGCTGACGCTGGTGCACCAGCGGCTGCTTGCCGACGTCGAACCCTGCGCACCTTGCTGGAGAGCGTGCCGCTGCCGATCTGGGCGCGCGACGCGGCCGGAAAGCTGGTGTGGGTCAATCCCGCCTACGCGCGCGCCGTGGAGGCGAAGGATGCGGCCCAGGCGATCGGCCGCGGGCAGGAACTGCTCGAGCATTCGGCGCGCGATGAGCTCGTGCGTGCGCGCGAGCACGGGAAATCCTACAAGGCCCGCGTCCCGGTGATCGTCGCCGGCGAGCGCCGGGTATTCGACGTGCTGGATCTTCCGGCGCGCGAGGGAAGCGCCGGGATCGGTATCGACGCCACCGAGGTGGAGATCGTGCAGGCCAAGCTCGGGCACATGATCGAGGCGCACCGGCGCACGCTCGATCACCTGCCGACCGCGGTCGCGATCTTCGGGGCCGATCAGCGCCTGACGTTCTGCAACGCGGCCTACCGCACGCTGTGGGACATCGATACGGCCTTCCTCGACCACGTGCCCTCCGACGCCGCCGTGCTCGACCATCTGCGTGCGGCGCGCAAGCTGCCCGAGCAGGCCGACTTCCGCCAGTGGCGCAGCCAGCTGCATGAGGCCTATCGCGCGCTCGAGCCGCAGGAGCACTGGTGGCACCTGCCGGACGGGCGAACCCTGCGAGTGGTTGCGACGCCCAACCCGGAAGGCGGCGTCACCTATGTGTTCGACGACGTGACCGAGCGGCTCAATCTCGAGCGCCGCCATGACGCATTGATACGCATGCAGGGCGAGACGCTCGACCATCTGGCCGAAGGCGTCGCGGCATTCGCGAGCGATGGCCGGCTGCGATTGAACAATCCCGCCTTCGCCGGCATGTGGAAACTGTCGCAGGCGCTGCTTTCCGACCACCCGCACATCGAGACCGTCATCGACTGGTGCCGGGTGCAGGCCGATAGCGCATTGTGGCAGACGCTCCGGAGCGCGGTGACCGGTCTCGACCGGCGCGAACCGGTGACCGGCCGCATCGAGCGCAACGACGGCAGCGTGCTCGACTGCGCCACCGTTCCGCTGCCCGACGGCGGCACGTTGATCACGTTCCAGGACCTGACCGATACGGTCAATGTCGAACGCGTGCTGCGCGAGCGCAACGAGGCGCTGGAGGCGGCCGACCAGCTCAAGAACGATTTCGTCCACCATGTGTCCTACGAGCTGCGCACACCGCTGACGAACATCATCGGTTTCGCGCACCTGCTGGACGACGACGCCACCGGGCCGCTGTCGGACAAGCAGCAGGAATATCTGGGCTACATCTCGTCGTCGAGCGCCGCCTTGCTGGCCATCATCAACGACATCCTCGACCTCGCCTCGATCGACGCCGGGGCGATGAAGCTCGACCTCGGCCTGGTCGACATCCGCGGCACGATCGAGGCCGCCGCCGAGGGCGTGCAGGACCGGCTCAAGGAGCACGCGCTCACCCTCGATATCCGCGCCGCCCGGGACATCGGAAGCTTCACCGCCGATGAGCGGCGCATTCGCCAGATCTTGTTCAATCTGTTATCGAACGCGATCGTCTTTTCACCGTCCGAAGGGACCATCACCCTGACCGCGGACCGCACGCCCGAAGCCGTCGTGTTTTCGGTCGTCGACCGTGGACGCGGCATTCCGCACGATATCCTCGACCGGGTGTTCAACCGGTTTGAGAGCCATGGGCTTGGGTCGCAGCACAACGGGGCGGGGCTCGGGCTATCGATCGTGCGCTCCTTTGTCGAGCTTCATGGCGGGGTCGTAAAGCTCGAATCCGCGGAGGGGCGCGGCACCACGGTGAGCTGCGTGTTTCCGCTCGAACAGACGGCAAGGCGGGTAGCGGCGGAGTAGACAGGCAGCGCGAGGCCGATGCTGAGCACGATCGGCGTCTCCTTGGAAACGGAGCGGATGTTGGCGGGCGAGCCGGCGACCCGCCGGCTGGCGGCCGACCTTGCCGACACCTTGGCGCCCGGCGACGTGGTTGCGCTCTCGGGCGATCTCGGCGTCGGCAAGACCGCGTTTGCGCGCGCGCTGATCCGTCAGCTCGCCGGCGACGCGCGCCTGGAGGTGCCGAGCCCGACGTTCACGCTGGTGCAGACCTACGACTTGCCGCGGTTCCCGGTGGTCCACGTCGACCTTTACCGGGTCGACGAGCCATCGGAACTCATGGAGATCGGTTTCCCCGACCTCGCCAGCGGCGCCGCCCTGCTGATCGAATGGCCGGAACGCGCCGGCGCCCTGCTGCCGCCGGATCGCCTCGAGATCGAGCTTGCGCTTGCGCCCGAGGCCGGTCCCGAGCACCGGCGCCTGCGATTCGCGGACACGGCGCGCTGGCATCGCGGACCCACCGCCTGGTCGGCATGCATCGCTTTCTCGAGGAGGCGGGTTACAGCGAGGCCGAGCGCGTGCGCCTGCAGGGCGACGCCTCCACCCGGATCTACGAGCGCGTCACGCAGAAGGACCGCCACGCGATCCTGATGATCGCGCCGCGGCGGCCGGACGGACCGCCGATCCGCGACGGCTTGTCCTACAGCGCGATCGCGCATCTGGCCGAGGATGTGGTGCCGTTCGTTGCGCTGGCGCGGGCGCTGCGCGAGCGCGGGATCTCGACCCCGGAAATCCGCGCCGCCGATCTGGGCGAGGGCCTCGTCATCCTCGAGGATCTCGGCTCCGAGCCGATCGTGGGCGGCAATCCGCCGGCGCCACTCGACGACCGCTATGCGGCAGCGCTCGAGGTTTTGGCGGGCGCTGCATCGCGTCGCGCTGCCGGACACGCTGCCGGTCGCGCCCAGCGTCAGCTACCGGCTGCCGCGTTACGATCTCGGCGCGCTGATGATCGAGGTGCAATTGCTGTGCGATTGGTACCTTCCGCAGCAGCAGGCGACGCTCACGCAGGACGCGCGGGATGAGTTCGACGTGCTCTGGCGCGACGCGCTCGCCGCCGCGCTGGCGACGCCGCCGACCTGGGCCTCGCGATTACCATTCCCCCAACCTGCTGTGGCTGCCGGACCGCAAGGGCATCGCGCGCGTCGGCGTGCTCGATTTCCAGGACGCGCTGCTCGGGCCAGCCGCTTACGACGTCGTCTCACTGCTGCAGGATGCCCGGGTCGACGTGCCGGAAACGCTCGAGGACGCGCTCGTCAGCCGATACATGACGGGCCGCAGGGCGGCCGATCGCGACTTCGATCTCGGGCAATTCGTCGAGCTCTACGCCCTGATGGGCGCGCAGCGCGCGACCAAGATCCTCGGCATCTTTGCAAGGCTCGCGCGGCGCGACGGCAAGCCGCAGTATCTCCGCCATCAGCCGCGGGGAAACCGCGGGTCGCCTATTTCCTATCTGCGCCCGCATTTTCAACTGGACGAGCTGGACGTTTCTTTGAGGTTGGTGGCCGAAGCTGCCGCCGCCGCGGAAGTAGCTTTTGTTTCGACGCGCTGAGGAGGCCGGGATGCCGTTTGATGCGTTCTTCAAGTTCGCGACCGTGCCAGGCGAGAGGACCGACGACAGAGCACAAGGAATGGATTGAAGTGCTGTCCTACAGCTGGGGAGTTTCGCAGATGAAGGGAGGGTCTTCGAGTTCGACGGGCGGGCAAGCCGGCCAGCGCGCCGACTCAGCGATTTCTCGTTCGTCCATTCGCTGGACAAGGCGTCGCCGAAGCTGTGTCAGGCATGCTGCACCGGTGAGCACATCTACGAAGTGACACTCGAGCTCTGCAAGGCTGGCGGCGACAAGCAGAAGTACATGTCCTACAAGTTCAGCGATGTGCTGGTGTCGTCTGTCCGCCCGGTGGAAGCTCCCAGGGCGGCGATGCCCTGCCGCTCGAAGAGGTGAGCGTCCGATTCGGCAAGGTCCGAGCTCGAATACATCCCGATCGACAAGACCGGCAAACCGCAGGGCACGGTCCCGCGGGGTGGGATCTGCGGCCAACGAACTCCGGACCGGTTCGCCGGGTAGAACCAGGGTGACCGCCGTGCCGAAGTCCGACTATGACGTCAGGGTCACCCCTTCGGTGCTCGATCGGCTCCTGGATTCGGACTACAAGAACTCGCGCGACGCCTCGGTGTCTCGAGCCGAAAGCGTCCGCGACCTCAGACGCGCCGTTCAGCGGGATCTCGAGAGCCTGCTGAACTCGCGCAATCCCTACTCGGATCTTCCCGCGGCGTTCGTGGAGGCCGGGCAGTCTGTCATCACCTACGGTCTGCCCGACTTCAGCGCGCTCAACGTCGCCAATCCGAACGACCAGCACCGTCTGCGCCAGATGA